>CAWABH010000066.1:0-11618 GCA_963780095.1 uncultured Alphaproteobacteria bacterium | reverse complement strand
CTAGTGCCGCGAGCAGAGACAGCAGGAATCGGCGTCATAAGCGGCGCCACGATGGGCAGTGCAGCTTCCAAGAGGTATCCCGAAGCTGGACGTGGTTCGTCTGCGATCATGACTTTCCTCCCCAGTAACCTCGGGTAGCATCGCGGGGCGGCGATCTCCCGGAACCGCCTGGTGAAGACCGACAGAATGGTGCCGATATTCCGAGGATGCCTTAGGAAACTGCACGACGCGCGATGATTTGGTATTGAGGTGGCATTGAGTCCTCATCTTGGCCGGCTGAGCGAGACACGACACGGGCGCCCCAACCACGTGGCCATCGAGCCATGCATCTGAGTCCGACTTATCGAGCGCAGGCAGCGCCAGGGGCCGGGACCACCGGACAGGACCGACACGTGCCACCACAGGTGACTGCCCAGCCCGGACATGAACCGGCCGGCAACGCCCCCAAGTCGATCGCGGCAGGGGGAAGACCAAGACCGGCCGGCTCTGGTGTTATGCAGTCGATGATCGGCCCTGGACGGGTCCCACTCACCCCGCAGCAGCCTATGTGTACTCCGCAGATCGCAGGGGCGAGCACCCGGCCACCCACTTGGCCGAATTCAAAGGCACGCTCCAGGTGGATGGCTATGCCGGATTTCAGCAGCCTGGTCGACGCGCACAAGGATGCGTCAATCCAGCTGGCTTTTTGCTGGGCGCACTGCGGCGCCCGTTCTACGAGATCTACCACTTCTACCCAATCACCGCTCGCGGCTGAAGCGCTGGCGCGCATTGCCAAGCTGTACGAGATCGAAGGTGACATCCGTGGCCTGTTCGCCCGATGTGCGCAAAGCCGTTCGTCAGCGGCGAAGTCGACCGCTGGTCGACGCGCTGCACATATGGCTACAGGAGCATCTGCCGCGCGTGCCCGGCTGGTCAGACCTGGCAAAGCGATGCGCTACGCCTTGCGGCATTGGACGGTTTGATCCTGTATCTCGACGACGGCGGCCTGGAGATCGATTTGAACGCCGTCGAGCGCGCCATCCGTCCCGTAACCATTACGAGAAAGAACTCACTGTTCGCCGGATCCGACGTTGGCGCGTCATACTGCCCATCTGGCGATGTCCTTATAAAATCAGCGAATTTTGCAGAGGATCGTCAGATATCGGGCGCCGTGACCGCCTCGCCTCGGCGTCACGGCGCACGTCGTCCAGCGCAGGTCAACAAGCCGAATTATCCAGGGCGCGCCGGTGCAAAGCTGCCACCCGGGAAGCACGCCGTTGGTCACCATTCGGTAGGCTGTCGCACGGCTCACCTTCAGAGTTTCGGCCGCTTCGTCGAGCGTGACCTCGCCTCGCTCGGTGCGTTCGCCAGCGCGATAAACCAGAATACCATGGGTGTTTCGAAGACCGCGAACATGAGTGCGCGTCCAGCTGGCACCATGCGCCGTCGTCTTTCCGGAGCGGTTCAGGATCGGCCTGCGATTACATTGTCCGGCAATTGCCGCGCGAGGACACGAACCAGATCGACGACACCGGCGTCCGTCGTCCATCGAGTTTGGCCGACTTTGTTCTTCTTGACCTTCATCTCTGTGTGATCGCCGCCCTGCCAATGGATGACAAGCGCCAAGGTATCATCGACGACATCGACGATAGCTTCTTTGATGAGCAGCCTGAATCATCTTCTTGCGCGTCTCGGCTCATACACCCGGACTGTTCCAGGCCTTGGCCAAGTCCTTGCCCAAGGTCATCAGCCTGGCACGATCTTCGGCGGAAAGGGCTGGGGTTTGCTCGGTTTGGCTGAGGTTGTCGAGCTGCATCTCCAGATCGGCGCAATCTAACCAGCTTCTCGTTCCAACGCCGCTCCAGCTCACCGGCAACCGCGGCGATTGTCCGGATCGACGGCGTCGTATTGGTGCTGGAGCGGCCTCGAACTGGGCCTGCTGAATAGCGTTCTCGATCTGCTGGCGCTTGTCGCTCTGGCGCTCATTGTGGGATTGCATTGCGGCAAGCGCGGCCTCGATACCGAAGCGGCCTATCAGGGACTTCTTGCGCGACAGTTCGATCGATCCGCATGCCGCCGAATCCGATGCAGTTATCGACCGCTTTGGCGCTGAAGGCGCCGCGGCAGACATATCGTTGCGTATTGCCGCCCTTGCCGGTGTATTGAACATGCAGGCGTCGACCGCACCGGGCACAGCGGAGCAGGCCGGGCAACAGGGCTTCTCCGGGGCGCACAGCACCGCGGCTCAGGAACCGCTTGCCGTTGGCGTTGTCGGCGATCAGCTGTTGCCATTCCTTCTCGAACTCGGCCCAGGAAATGTAGCCCTCCATGGTGGTCACGGATCAAAACCTCCCAGCTGCCGCCAGTCGCGCTGCATGCTCCTGGCACGACCCGCTTGCGCCCGTTCTCGATCGTCGCCCGCGGTCCGGCGGCCGAACGCGTAGGCGCCAGCATAGACCGGGTTGGTTGGGATGG
This sequence comes from uncultured Alphaproteobacteria bacterium, assembly GCA_963780095.1. Classification (GTDB taxonomy): domain Bacteria; phylum Pseudomonadota; class Alphaproteobacteria; order Acetobacterales; family Acetobacteraceae; genus JAMXLO01. The sequence goes on along the minus strand of CAWABH010000066.1, from coordinate 9,164 downwards.
ACCGTCGGATAGACGGGCAAGACGCCAGATGACTCCGGTCAGCGGCCGCGCCCTTGCCCTCCACCCAGAGCGGGCAAGAGGATCTTCTCCTGCCGGCACCACACCAGGACCTGACGAATCGTCTGAAGCTCCGTGAACTTGCGAACACCAGCGCGATGGCGGCCTCGGACGCGCGGGTCCCCCATCCTTCTCGATGCAGTGCCGTGGCCTTCATATAGCCGACCGCCACGGTGAGGAAGAGCTCGCCCCGGCGTGCCTTCTGCCTCATCGCCTCGATCGAGCGCTGCCGGAAGACCGAAAGCTCCATCTCGCTCATTGTGCCCTTCATGCCGAGCAGAAGCCGGTCGTTGGGCGAGGCCGCGTCGTAGACCCCATCCTCGTCGACGATCAGTGTGCCGACCAGGCCGCAGAACTCCAGAAGCGTATGCCAGTCGCGGCCGTTGCGCGCCAGCCGGGAGGCCTCCAGCGACAGCACGGCGCCGACGCGGCCCTCGCAGATCGCGGCGAGAAGCTTCTCGAAGCCCGGCCGCCGTGCGCCTGCCGCCCGATCGGCCAAGATCATCGTCGATCACCTCGACGTCCGACCCATCCCAGCTGGCGGGCCCGATCGGTCAAGCCATACTGCCGCCGCTGGCTCTCCAGGTTGTTGACGACTTGTACGCTGTGGATCGCTGCATGTACACGATGGCGGCGCGAGCGAGGTGCTCGGGCATGATCTTACTCATTGCCGGGCTCCCGTTCGCCGCCGCTTGCCGGAACGCCGGCCTGATTTATCGCCGCTCAGCGCCCGCAACAGTGTTATCGCCTTCTGGCGCTCGGAGCTGATCAGCTCCGGCGGCCGCGCCGGTGAGGCAAACAGTTCCATTTGCGCGCGAAGCAACAGCTTCATGTCCGATCCCTCCGGGGGATATCGATTTTCTGAGGGACAGGCTATGAGACGATCCACCAAGCCACGCAGCAGGACCAGCTGTCCGACGGGAAGTCGTGGAACGACGACAATTGCGAGGGTGCTTGCCGACGGGGCGAACATCCAATCGGGAACTTCATAGAATCCGCCCTGCGGTTGTCGGATCAGGAGGTGGTGGATGCCGCTATGCTCGTAGTCGCCAACCACCAACACCGTCTGCCCGGCCAACGGATGAAACGGATAGGTGATAACGGCTTCGAATGTCAGAAACCCGGCATTATTGCCCCGGCTCGGATGGCGGGGCCCGGTCTCATTGGGCGATTGCCAATACCTTGATTTAGACCTGCAAGCTCAACGCCGTCGAGCCACTCGCCTACCTCACCGACGTCTTGCAACGCATCGTCTCGGGTCCACGCGAGCCCGCGTCTGTTGGATTTGGGGGCGCCCGCATAATCGTCGAATATGCGATCGACGTCACCGTGTCGTCTGGTGCGTAGATCACATAGTAGGCCCTAAGCCGGCGGAGCCGGAACCAACAGGTCTGGTGTATCAAGTGTGCCTCGCCTTCCACGTCCTCGGCCATGATCAGCAGCGGCTTGCCGGACTGCACATCGGACATGATTATGCTCCGGGAGATGGGCGACCTGACGAGGCTTTAACCACAGCGCCGCGCCGCCGGCGCTGGTATGGGCATCGAATTCCCTCACCGGACCGCAGAATTCCGCTGCCGGATTTGCGTAGCCTGGTCGATCAGCTTAGTAGGGGAATTCAAGAGGCTGGACTGGATGCGACAACGGTGTGACACCAAACGCAGCCTCCAGTCATCGCGGCCGCAGCGCGCTGCTCGGAAATCAGAAATAGAGAAAGGAGTGGGCAAATGTCAAACCCCGCATTTCGCTTCGATGATGGCCAGCGTCTCCCGCTCCTCGCTGGCGCTCGCCTGGCCACGCCTGCTAGCAGCAGCCGAGCCGATGACGGCGGAATGCGCATCAATGAGGCGTAACAGCTGCCCCGTGCTTTATTCGCTTGTCACGATGGACCTTACGCAGAGGCATCTGGACCAACGTTCCAAGCCGAGGTGTTGACGCACCGATGATGCGTACGCGAGCATCCGTGGCGTGCCCGACGGCGGACATGAAGGCTGTAGTCCGCCGAACTTCGACACGCTGTCCTCCAGTGCCTGGCTCGATCTGACGAGGACCGTGATCGTCTCGGTCCCGGACGCGCACGGGCGCTACTATCTTCTGCCCATGCTGGACAGTGACGACGTGTCCGCCTCGCCTGGCTGGCGGACCACCGGTACCTCAGGCGGCGAACTTCCTGTGGCGCTCCCTGGCTGCACAGGATCGGTGCCGGACAGTGTCACGCGCGTCGACGACCCACCCCTTATCTCTCGATCATCGGCCGCACCAAGACCGATGGGCCAGCCGACTATGCAGCGGTGAACGCGATACAGTCGGACTTCAAGGCCACCCCGCTGTCCGGCTGGGGCAAGCCCGCTCAACCAGTCGTCGGTACCGTCGATCCCAGCGTCGATATGAAGACACCCCGAAGGTCGCTGTCGATGCGATGCCAGCCGGCAAGTTCTTCGCCTACGCGGCGGAAATCCTGAAGCTGCAGCCGCCCCACATCACCGATCAACCGATCCTTGCTCAGATGCAGCGGATCGGGATCGAGAGAGGCAGGAGCTTCGACATCGACAAGGTCGATCCGGCGATCAAGGCCGGGTTGGAGACCGCGCCTCAAGATGCCTCGAAGTTGATGGCATGGAAGGTCCCCAGCCTTGCCCGCGTCGCAAACGGCTGGTCGATGAACACCGACACGATGGGCGTTTACGGTAACTACTACCTGAAGCGCGCGATCATCACTCAATTTGGTCTTGGCGCGAACCTGCCGGAGGACGCGATCTATCCGCTCAACATCGCGGACGAGACAGGCAAGCCGTTGGACGGGGGCAATGCCTATGTCCTCCACTTTGACAAAGGTGCGACGCCGCCGGTGAACGCCTTCTGGTCCGTGACGCTGTATGACGCCGAGGGCTTCCAGGTGGCGAACAGCCTCAACCGGTTTGCTGTCAGTAGCTGGATGCCGTTCAAATATGACCCGGACGGCTCGTTCGACCTCTACTTCCAGAACGCCAGCCCTGGCACCGACAAGGAGGCGAACTGGCTGCCGGCGCCGAAGGGAGCGTTCAATCTGACAATGCAACTCTACGCGCCCAAAAGCGATGCATTGACCGGGAAGTGGAACCCACCGCCGGTGACGAAGGCAGGCCAGTCGACGCTATTGCCGACGCAATAGGGCGCAACGCAAGCCACGCGGCAGGAGGCCATCCTGGAAACCGAGATCGACGCGAAACCGACGCTGCACCAACGTGCGATGCACGAGCTCAAGGAGTTCGCGGTAATCACCGTCTACCTTTACATCACGCTCGGCGCGGTGATCATGATGAAGGCCGCTGTGCCTGCATACCGAAGGCATTGCATTCGCTCCATGGGGCATTGCCATCGTCAAGGCTGCGGTGCTGGCCAAATTCATGCTGATCGGCAATGCGATGGAATTCGGCGAGCGCACCAAGACGCGCCCGCTGATCTGGCCGACAATGCATAAGGCGGCCGCCTTCCTGGTGCTGCTGATAGTCCTGACCATAATCGAGGAAGCCGTCGTCGGCACGTTCCACCACCGGTCGATCGCTGCCTCGCTCGGGGATCTCTTTGGCCCCCGGCTGGACGAAACGCTCGCCGGCTACGTCATCATGCTGCTGGTGCTCGTTCCGTTTTTCGCCTTCCGCGTCCTTGGCGAGGCGCTCGGTGGCGAAGACCGACTGGTCCGGATGTTCTTCGTCGAGCGCAACCTGGCGGAGCGGAGGTAACCTCGCTGCGCGGTTGCGGCCACAGGCACATCAATAGGACTAATTGCCCAGGGGCGATCCAATTTCCTTAGCGATGCACATCAGGCAGGTCCCTCGGCCAAGCGCAAAATTCCCGTGCCACCCCTCACAGAAGCCGCGGTGGCAAATCGTGCAATACCGCTTGGTTTGTGTCCGACGCCGGAATACGCCCTCGCATATCCAGCAATTTGCCCACTCATCCTGCTCAATGAGATCCTCAGCAATATCGGTCAATTCGGAGTCGGGGGCCGGGGTCGGATCATCGCTCATTTACGCTTCCTTCCTGACGTTGCCTTGAATGGTGCGATGTCCTTTGGTCACGGGAAACGACGCATCATCGATGCAGTCCAATCAGCAAGACCATTGGTCGCACCGTCAAAGCGAAAATTGGCGCGGCCCTTGCGCCGCCGTCTGTCCTGCCTTACGTCAACCCCATGCCGCAATCCTTGATCTTTGATTCCGAGCATGCAGACTATCTCGTTCAGCTCCTGAACGAAAGCCTGTCCAACGATGAGCTGGCTGCCCGCATGTCGAGGCAGTTCAAGGTTCGAATCACGGCGGCGCACATCCAACGCCTGCTGAGCCGGATGCGCAGTCGGACGGATCCGATTTATCGAGCCGCCCCGTATCGCAAGGCGGGCAGCCGCTTCAGCGGCTGAGACGATCCCGCCTCAGACCCGGAAATGCCGCATGAGGGTAAACGGCGTCCGGGGCTTCCTCCGGCACATAGTGGCCGCAATCGATCGGCCCGCCCGTCGCGTTGGTTGCGTAGTCGCGCCACACTGACAGAACGTCGCCGTGGACCGAGCCGGTGTGGCTCCTGGATCCCCAGGTCACCAGTAGCGGAACCTCGATCTTGCGCCCGGCCTGGTAGTCGGCCTCATCCATCTCGAAGTCGCAACTGGCGCACGCACGGTAATCCTCGCATGAACCGCGGATGGTCTTCCAGTTGAAGCAGCGGACGTATTCGGCAAACGCCTCCGGATGAAAGAAACCAAGCCCGATGCCAGGTTTTGACAATTTCTTTTCCATGTAAAACGCCGGCGGAACACGGGCCATCATGCGTTCCGGCATGTCGTAGGGCTGGATCATGAACAGCCAATGCCAGGATTTCGTCGCCCATTGCTTCGAGGTATGCGTCCAGATGTGATAGTTGGGCAGTATGTCCACGAGCGCGGCACGCCTGACCCGGTCGGGATGATCGAGGCACATGCGGGCAGTCGTCCGCGCGCCGCGGTCGTGGCCTGCAACCATGAACTCGCGATAGCCAAGACGCTCCATGACCTCGACCTGATCCAGCGCCATCGCCCGGAACGAGTAGTTGATATGGTTTTCGCCGCCATCCTCGGGGCCGACGCTGTCTCCGTAGCCGCGCAGATCGGGGCAGACGACATGAAAATGCTCGGCCAGACGATTTGCCACACCGTGCCATGAGAGATGGGTCAGCGGGTTGCCGTGCAACAGCAGCAGCGGTGGTCCATTGCCACCGTGGCGCAGATGGATGCGCGCGCCGCTGGTGTCGATCTCGGTGCGGGTAAACCCTTCGAACATCCTCGTGGCTCCTGGCTACGTCGCCCGAACGGTAGATCAGTCACCGTTTTGCCGCGAGCCCGATAGACGTTAGAGTCGGTCGCAATCCGCTATGGACATAACTGAAGAGCAGGGGACGGAAATGCGACGTGCCAAGTTGACAGCGATAGCTTTTGCGGCCGCCATGGCCGTCGCCGGAGCAACGACGGGCGCGGCGCGCGCGCAGGACGCGACCCAACCCAGCATCGACCTGCCCGACCCGTTTGGGGCGGCCACGTCATTTGGCCAGCTTCCCGCGGGGCGCGCGTGGGGCGGGACGACCGCGGTGGCGATGGATCGCGACGGCAAGAGCGTCTGGGTTTTCGAGCGCTGTGGCGGTGAAACCTGTTCCAGTTCAAACCTGTCGCCGATCCTGCATTTCGATCCGTCCGGCAAGCTGCTGGCCAGCTTCGGCGCCGGCATGTTCGTCTTTCCGCACGGAATCACGGTGGACCACGAGGGGAATGTGTGGGTCGCCGACGCCGATGGCAAAAATGGCAAGGGCCATGTGGTCGTCAAGTTCAGCCCGACTGGCAAGGTGTTGATGACACTGGGCCACGCGGGAATGCCGGGTGACGCTCCGGGCTTTTTCAATCGGCCGACCGGGGTGGCCATCGCGCGCAATGGTGACATCTTCGTCGCCGATGGCCATGGTGGAGATTCCAACGCGCGTGTCGTCAAGTTTTCCAAAGCCGGCAAGCTCATCACGGCGTGGGGGAAGAAGGGCACCGCGCCAGGAGAATTCGATACGCCGCACGCCATCGCGGTGGATTTGCAGGAGCGTGTCTATGTCGCGGACCGGTCAAACAACCGGATTCAGGTGTTCGATGCGAATGGCAAATTCATCGCTGACTGGAAGCAGTTCGGCCGCCCGAGCGGAGTGTATGTCGATGGAAACGACGTGATCTACGTCGCCGATTCGCAGACGACCGACAAGACGGGTTGAACCTCGGACCCCGGCTGCCGCCACGGCATCCGCGTCGGCAACGCCGCGGATGGTTCGGTCAAGTACTTCATTCCACGGCCGGACGGCGACAAGATCGGGCCGGAAGGCGTGTCGGTCGATGCGCAGGGGATGGTCTACGGTGCATCAAACGAAGGAAAGCGGATCGATCGGTTCAGCAGGAATTAGATCTGGCATTTAATCGTGATCAGGCGCGTCCTTCATCAGCCTCGTCAGTGCTGCCCGCAGTAACTCGAGATCACCCTCTACGACACCCCACACCAGGCGATCATCAACCACGGCGTAACCGTGGATCAGGACATTGCGAAAGGCTACAATGCGTGCGAGGTCCGGGATCTGGCCTGCCAGTTCAGGATCGCTGCGACGCAGACCGGACAGTGACTCGCCGATAATCGTGAACTGGCGCTCCACGGCCCATCGCAGCACTTCGTCCGCGAGGTAATCTGCAAAGGTTTTATTGGCCGTAATGCGCGCAACACGATCAGCCGCAAGGCATGCGTCCCACAGCAGTTTTGCGGCCTCTGGTGTCATTCTGCCGCGAACAGAGTCTGCCGGTGCGTCTCCACCTCGCGTCGGAAAAAGGGGTTTTGCAGCGCAGCAGCCGTGACGAGGTCCACGTCACGGCCGAATAATCGCTCAAGGTCGCTCTTGAGTCCGAAATAGGCATCCGCATAGCGGCCAGGTGGCAGATCGTCGAATGTCACGAGCATGTCGAGGTCGCTACGCGCCAGATCGAAATGGCCTGTGACGGCTGAGCCGAAAAGATCGAGCCGACGCACGTGATGGCGACGGCACAATGACCGCACTGCGCGCAGCCTGCTTCTATCGATTGGGCTAGACGAGGGATAACTGACCTGGCTCACGGACCACACGTGACACTTCTGAGCGGCGACCGCAACCTTCGTTCCTCATCCCTTACACGACCCCCTTCTCACGCAACCGCTGCACATCCTCCGGCGTCACGCCGCACAACGCGCCTAGCACTTCTGCCGTGTGCTCGCCCAACAATGGCGGGCGCGTGACATCGGCTGGTGAATCCGAAAGTTTCACGGGGCAGCCGACCGTCTGGTACGTCCCACGCGTCGGATAGTCGACATCGACGATCATGTCGCGCGCCCGCAGATGCGGATCCGCCAGCACCTCGCCGGTGTCCAGCGTGGCACCGCATGGCACGCCCGCGTCGCCCATCAACCGCAGCACCTCATGCTTGCTGCGCTGGCGCGTCCACGCCTCGACGATCGCATTCAGCGCCGTGCAATTCTCCCAGCGCCCATCAGCCGAGTTGAAGCGCGGATCGTCCGCCAACTCCGGCTGGCCCATCACGTTGATCAGTGCCTTCCACATCTGCGGCTGCGCATGAATGAACACGTAGTCATTTGCCCCACCCGGCGCACAGGCGTACGTCGTGCCGGGCACGGTGCGGCCAAGCTGGTTGCCGTTGCGCGGCATCGGATGGCCAAAGCGCTGATGATCGCGCAGGCTGACGCGGATCAGGTTCACCACCGCATCCTGCATCGACACCTCGACATGCTGCCCCTTTCCGGTCGCGTGGCGCTGCTGCAACGCGGCCAGGATGCCGATCGCCATGTGCATGCCGGTGCCGGAGTCGCCGATCGCCGGATAGACATAAGTCGGCGGGTTCTCGGGGAAGCCGGTGACGCTCATCGCGCCGCCCATTGCCTGCGCGATCGGCTCGAAGCTTTTGAATCCGCTGTATGGCCCATATGTGCCGAAGCCTTTGATCGTCGCGTAGATCAGCCGCGGGTTCAGCTTCGACAGGACCTCGTAGCCAAGCCCCAACCGATCGAGCGCGCCGGGCCCGAAATTCTCCACCAGCACGTCCAACTCGGCGATCACCTGTTTGAACAGCTGCTTGCCCTCGTCCGACTTCAGGTTCAGCGTCAGGCTGCGCTTGTTGGCATTCAGGATCAGGAAGAAAAGGCTGTCGCTGTCGGTCCTGTCACGCATGTTGGTGCGCGCGACGTCGCCGCCCTTCGGTTCCTCCAGCTTGATCACATCGGCACCGAGGAAACCCAGGATCTGAGCACAGGCGGGACCCGCCTGGTTGTGCGTCATGTCGATCACGCGGATGCCTGACAGGGCCTGGGTCATCGCTTGCTCTCCTCTAAGCTCGGAACCCTTTCTCGGGTTCAATCTCCATCACTGACTGCGGACTCGGCATTGCAATGACACGCTTGAGTTGCAGGCCTGCCTGACCCAGCAGCTTACGAAATTCCGCCTCGGTGCGCTCGCGTCCCCCCGGATTAACGAACATTTTTATATCGTGGATGAACTTTGCTCGGGTGAGTGCATCATCAGGATCGATCCTCTCGGGGAGAATACGATCTATGAGCAGCAGCTTGAACTCGTCCGACATGGCTGCGCGACAGGTGCGCAAAATGGCGATGGCCTCCTTGTCCTCCCAGTCGTGAATAACACCTTTCAACACATAGGCGTCAGCACCTGACGGCACTTCGACAAATGCATCGCCGCCCACGGCCTCGCATCGATCGGACAGACCCGCCGCCTCGATGCGCAAGCGAGCCGCCTCAGCGACGTGCGGGAGATCAAAAACCGTCAGGCGCATCTCCGGATGGCGCTCAATCACTGGAATAAGCAGTGCGCCATTGCCGCCTCCCACGTCAACAATCCATCTATAGTTCTCGAACGGGTAACGCACAATCAGCGGGCCGTTAACTCCTTGCGTGAGGCTCTGCATGGCATCGTCGAACAGCCGGGCGGCGTCCGGGCGTGCTGCGAGCCGGGTCCATATATCGGCGCCAAAGATGTGGCGAAATGCATGGTCGCCCGTACGAACGGCATGAGGCAACGCC
>CAWABH010000065.1:0-14847 GCA_963780095.1 uncultured Alphaproteobacteria bacterium | reverse complement strand
GCATCCTGCTCGATAAGATCCTGACCAATGTCGGTCGATTTAGAGTTCGTGGCTGGCGCTCGCCGACCATGACGGTGTCGTGGCGACCGGTGGGTCACCCTCAAGGGGCGCTGGATGGGAGCTGGCGCTGGCAGGGGCATCGATATTCCCTCACCGGACCGTAGACCGCTGCCGCATCGCGTAGCCTGGTCGATCAGCTGAGCAGGGGAATTCGAGAGGCCGGACCTGGATGCGACCGGTGTGACACCAAACGCAGCTCCATCATCGCGGCCGCAGCGTGCCGCTCGGGATCAGAAACGGAAAGGAGTGGGCATGCAAACCCCGCATTTCGACTTTGGATAATGGCCAGCATCCCGCTCCTCGCTGGCACTCTCGCGCTCAACGCCTCGCCTGCTGCACGGGCAGCCGAGCCGATCAACGAGCAAGATGCGCATGCGATCGGCGTAACGGCTTACACGTATCTTTATTCGCTTGTCACAATGGACCTTACGCGGAAGCAGTTGACCAACGTTGCCAAAGCCGAGGGTCTTAGCGCGCCGATGAATGCGTTCGCCAACATCCGTGCATACCCGACGGCGGACATGAAGGCTGTAGTCCGGCCGAACTTCGACACGCGTGTACTCCAGCGCCTGGCTCGATCTGACGAAGGAGCCGGTGATCGTCTCGGTCCCGGACACGCACGGGCGCTACTATCTTCTGCCCATGCTCGACATGTGGACCGACGTGTTCGCCTCGCCTGGCTGGCGGACCACCGGTACTCCCAGGCGGCGAACTTCCTGTTGGCGCTCCCTGGCTGGACAGGATCGGTGCCGGACGGTGTCACGCGCATCGACGCACCCACCCCTTATGTCTGGATCATCGGCCGCACCAAGACCGATGGGCCAGCCGACTATGCAGCGGTGAACGCGATACAGTCGGACTTCAAGGCCACCCCGCTGTCCGGCTGGGGCAAGCCCGCTCAACCAGTCGTCGGTACCGTCGATCCCAGCGTCGATATGAAGACACCCCCGAAGGTCGCTGTCGATGCGATGCCAGCCGGCAAGTTCTTCGCCTACGCGGCGGAAATCCTGAAGCTGCAGCCGCCCCACATCACCGATCAACCGATCCTTGCTCAGATGCAGCGGATCGGGATCGAGAGAGGCAGGAGCTTCGACATCGACAAGGTCGATCCGGCGATCAAGGCCGGGTTGGAGACCGCGCCTCAAGATGCCTCGAAGTTGATGGCATGGAAGGTCCCCAGCCTTGCCCGCGTCGCAAACGGCTGGTCGATGAACACCGACACGATGGGCGTTTACGGTAACTACTACCTGAAGCGCGCGATCATCACTCAATTTGGTCTTGGCGCGAACCTGCCGGAGGACGCGATCTATCCGCTCAACATCGCGGACGAGACAGGCAAGCCGTTGGACGGGGGCAATGCCTATGTCCTCCACTTTGACAAAGGTGCGACGCCGCCGGTGAACGCCTTCTGGTCCGTGACGCTGTATGACGCCGAGGGCTTCCAGGTGGCGAACAGCCTCAACCGGTTTGCTGTCAGTAGCTGGATGCCGTTCAAATATGACCCGGACGGCTCGTTGGATCTCTACTTCCAGAACGCCAGCCCTGGCACCGACAAGGAGGCGAACTGGCTGCCGGCGCCGAAGGGAGCGTTCAATCTGACAATGCGACTCTACGCGCCCAAAAGCGATGCATTGACCGGGAAGTGGAACCCACCGCCGGTGACGAAGGCAGGCCAGTCGACGCTATTGCCGACGCAATAGGGCGCAACGCAAGCCACGCGGCAGGAGGCCATCCTGGAAACCGAGATCGACGCGAAACCGACGCTGCACCAACGTGCGATGCACGAGCTCAAGGAGTTCGCGGTAATCACCGTCTACCTTTACATCACGCTCGGCGCGGTGATCATGATGAAGGCCGCTGTACTGCATACCGAAGGCATTGCATTCGCTCCATGGGGCATTGCCATCGTCAAGGCTGCGGTGCTGGCCAAATTCATGCTGATCGGCAATGCGATGAGATTGGCGAGCGCACCAAGACGCGCCCGCTGATCTGGCCGACAATGCATAAGGCGGCCGCCTTCCTGGTGCTGCTGATAGTCCTGACCATAATCGAGGAAGCCGTCGTCGGCACGTTCCACCACCGGTCGATCGCTGCCTCGCTCGGGGATCTCTTTGGCCCCCGGCTGGACGAAACGCTCGCCGGCTACGTCATCATGCTGCTGGTGCTCGTTCCGTTTTTCGCCTTCCGCGTCCTTGGCGAGGCGCTCGGTGGCGAAGACCGACTGGTCCGGATGTTCTTCGTCGAGCGCAACCTGGCGGAGCGGAGGTAACCTCGCTGCGCGGTTGCGGCCACAGGCACATCAATAGGACTAATTGCCCAGGGGCGATCCAATTTCCTTAGCGATGCACATCAGGCAGGTCCCTCGGCCAAGCGCAAAATTCCCGTGCCACCCCTCACAGAAGCCGCGGTGGCAAATCGTGCAATACCGCTTGGTTTGTGTCCGACGCCGGAATACGCCCTCGCATATCCAGCAATTTGCCCACTCATCCTGCTCGATGAGATCCTCAGCAATATCGGTCGATTCGGAGTCGGGGGCCGGGGTCGGATCATCGCTCATTTACGCTTCCTTCCTGACGTTGCCTTGAATGGTGCGATGTCCTTTGGTCACGGGAAACGACGCATCATCGATGCAGTCCAATCAGCAAGACCATTGGTCGCACCGTCAAAGCGAAAATTGGCGCGGCCCTTGCGCCGCCGTCTGTCCTGCCTTACGTCAACCCCATGCCGCAATCCTTGATCTTTGATTCCGAGCATGCAGACTATCTCGTTCAGCTCCTGAACGAAAGCCTGTCCAACGATGAGCTGGCTGCCCGCATGTCGAGGCAGTTCAAGGTTCGAATCACGGCGGCGCACATCCAACGCCTGCTGAGCCGGATGCGCAGTCGGACGGATCCGATTTATCGAGCCGCCCCGTATCGCAAGGCGGGCAGCCGCTTCAGCGGCTGAGACGATCCCGCCTCAGACCCGGAAATGCCGCATGGTAAACGGCGTCCGGGGCTTCCTCCGGCACATAGTGGCCGCAATCGATCGGCCCGCCCGTCGCGTTGGTTGCGTAGTCGCGCCACACTGACAGAACGTCGCCGTGGACCGAGCCGGTGTGGCTCCTGGATCCCCAGGTCACCAGTAGCGGAACCTCGATCTTGCGCCCGGCCTGGTAGTCGGCCTCATCCATCTCGAAGTCGCAACTGGCGCACGCACGGTAATCCTCGCATGAACCGCGGATGGTCTTCCAGTTGAAGCAGCGGACGTATTCGGCAAACGCCTCCGGATGAAAGAAACCAAGCCCGATGCCAGGTTTTGACAATTTCTTTTCCATGTAAAACGCCGGCGGAACACGGGCCATCATGCGTTCCGGCATGTCGTAGGGCTGGATCATGAACAGCCAATGCCAGGATTTCGTCGCCCATTGCTTCGAGGTATGCGTCCAGATGTGATAGTTGGGCAGTATGTCCACGAGCGCGGCACGCCTGACCCGGTCGGGATGATCGAGGCACATGCGGGCAGTCGTCCGCGCGCCGCGGTCGTGGCCTGCAACCATGAACTCGCGATAGCCAAGACGCTCCATGACCTCGACCTGATCCAGCGCCATCGCCCGGAACGAGTAGTTGATATGGTTTTCGCCGCCATCCTCGGGGCCGACGCTGTCTCCGTAGCCGCGCAGATCGGGGCAGACGACATGAAAATGCTCGGCCAGACGATTTGCCACACCGTGCCATGAGAGATGGGTCAGCGGTTTGCCGTGCAACAGCAGCAGCGGTGGTCCATTGCCACCGTGGCGCAGATGGATGCGCGCGCCGCTGGTGTCGATCTCGGTGCGGGTAAACCCTTCGAACATCCTCGTGGCTCCTGGCTACGTCGCCCGAACGGTAGATCAGTCACCGTTTTGCCGCGAGCCCGATAGACGTTAGAGTCGGTCGCAATCCGCTATGGACATAACTGAAGAGCAGGGGACGGAAATGCGACGTGCCAAGTTGACAGCGATAGCTTTTGCGGCCGCCATGGCCGTCGCCGGAGCAACGACGGGCGCGGCGCGCGCGCAGGACGCGACCCAACCCAGCATCGACCTGCCCGACCCGTTTGGGGCGGCCACGTCATTTGGCCAGCTTCCCGCGGGGCGCGCGTGGGGCGGGACGACCGCGGTGGCGATGGATCGCGACGGCAAGAGCGTCTGGGTTTTCGAGCGCTGTGGCGGTGAAACCTGTTCCAGTTCAAACCTGTCGCCGATCCTGCATTTCGATCCGTCCGGCAAGCTGCTGGCCAGCTTCGGCGCCGGCATGTTCGTCTTTCCGCACGGAATCACGGTGGACCACGAGGGGAATGTGTGGGTCGCCGACGCCGATGGCAAAAATGGCAAGGGCCATGTGGTCGTCAAGTTCAGCCCGACTGGCAAGGTGTTGATGACACTGGGCCACGCGGGAATGCCGGGTGACGCTCCGGGCTTTTTCAATCGGCCGACCGGGGTGGCCATCGCGCGCAATGGTGACATCTTCGTCGCCGATGGCCATGGTGGAGATTCCAACGCGCGTGTCGTCAAGTTTTCCAAAGCCGGCAAGCTCATCACGGCGTGGGGGAAGAAGGGCACCGCGCCAGGAGAATTCGATACGCCGCACGCCATCGCGGTGGATTTGCAGGAGCGTGTCTATGTCGCGGACCGGTCAAACAACCGGATTCAGGTGTTCGATGCGAATGGCAAATTCATCGCTGACTGGAAGCAGTTCGGCCGCCCGAGCGGAGTGTATGTCGATGGAAACGACGTGATCTACGTCGCCGATTTCGCAGACGACCGACAAGACGGGTTGAACCTCGGACCCCGGCTGCCGCCACGGCATCCGCGTCGGCAACGCCGCGGATGGTTCGGTCAGGTACTTCATTCCACGGCCGGACGGCGACAAGATCGGGCCGGAAGGCGTGTCGGTCGATGCGCAGGGGATGGTCTACGGTGCATCAAACGAAGGAAAGCGGATCGATCGGTTCAGCAGGAATTATTAAACGGTCAGGAATTTAGGCTACAAACCCCTTGTACTTTGCCGAGGTTTGCCATATATTGGGAGTATGGTTCGAGACGGCCGGACACTAGATCACAAGACGCTGGAGGAGATCCGGCGGATGGCGGTCGAGCGCGTGCAGGAGGGCGAGGCTCCCAGCGCGGTGATTGCCTCCTATGGGTTCTGCCGCACGACGATTTACAAATGGCTGCGTAAGGTCGGGCGTGGCGGACGCGGTGACCCTCTCCTTTCAAGCAAAGGGACGGGTCGCCCTCCCAAGTTAACGGAGAGGCAAAAGCGGCAGGTGTTCCGTTGGATCAACGGCAAAGACCCCCGGCAGTATGGCTTCGATTTTGGTCTGTGGACTTGGCAAATTGTCGCCGCGTTGATTGTCGAACGATTTGGTATTGAACTCAGCCTCGCGTCTGTTGGCAAGCTGCTGGCGAGCCTGAATTTGACGCCGCAAAAACCGCTGAAACGCGCCTACGAGCGTGATCCAGCGGCGATTGAGGCTTGGAAGCGCGAGATCTATCCGCAGCTGGCTGCGCGGGCAAAACGTGCAGGGGCGGAGATCTATTTCTGGGATGAATTTGGGTTTCGTGCCGATGCTGTGCAGGGCAAGACCTGGGGGATGAGGGGACACACGCCGATCGTTGAGCTGCCGGGCAACCGGCAGTCGATCTCGGCGGCTTCCGCGGTCAATGCCAAGGGCGCCTTCTGGTTTGTGACCTATAAGGGCGGGATGACCGCGGAGCTGTTTGTCGCGTTGCTCAAGCACATGATGCGCTGGCGGAGGAAACCGCTGTTTCTGGTGTTGGATAGTCTTCCCGCTCACAAGGCAAAGATGGTGCGAGACTACGTCGAGTTAACGAACGGCAAACTGGAGCTACACTTCCTACCGGGCTATGCGCCAGAATTGAATCCGGATGAACTGGTGTGGAATTATGTCAAACGCACCGGCACAGCCAAAAGCCCACTCGCCTTCGGCGAGTTGCTGCAAGACCGCATTGACGCGGACTTGCAGGCCGTTCAGGCCGACCCGGCACTTGTCAGATCCTTCTTCCGGGCACCATCTGTAGCCTATATTGCTGACTGATTAGTAGATCTGGCATTTAATCGTGATCAGGCGCGTCCTTCATCAGCCTCGTCAGTGCTGCCCGCAGTAACTCGAGATCACCCTCTACGACACCCCACACCAGGCGATCATCAACCACGGCGTAACCGTGGATCAGGACATTGCGAAAGGCTACAATGCGTGCGAGGTCCGGGATCTGGCCTGCCAGTTCAGGATCGCTGCGACGCAGACCGGACAGTGACTCGCCGATAATCGTGAACTGGCGCTCCACGGCCCATCGCAGCACTTCGTCCGCGAGGTAATCTGCAAAGGTTTTATTGGCCGTAATGCGCGCAACACGATCAGCCGCAAGGCATGCGTCCCACAGCAGTTTTGCGGCCTCTGGTGTCATTCTGCCGCGAACAGAGTCTGCCGGTGCGTCTCCACCTCGCGTCGGAAAAAGGGGTTTTGCAGCGCAGCAGCCGTGACGAGGTCCACGTCACGGCCGAATAATCGCTCAAGGTCGCTCTTGAGTTCGAAATAGGCATCCGCATAGCGGCCAGGTGGCAGATCGTCGAATGTCACGAGCATGTCGAGGTCGCTACGCGCCAGATCGAAATGGCCTGTGACGGCTGAGCCGAAAAGATCGAGCCGACGCACGTGATGGCGACGGCACAATGACCGCACTGCGCGCAGCCTGCTTCTATCGATTGGGCTAGACGAGGGATAACTGACCTGGCTCACGGACCACACGTGACACTTCTGAGCGGCGACCGCAACCTTCGTTCCTCATCCCTTACACGACCCCCTTCTCACGCAACCGCTGCACATCCTCCGGCGTCACGCCGCACAACGCGCCTAGCACTTCTGCCGTGTGCTCGCCCAACAATGGCGGGCGCGTGACATCGGCTGGTGAATCCGAAAGTTTCACGGGGCAGCCGACCGTCTGGTACGTCCCACGTGTCGGATAGTCGACATCGACGATCATGTCGCGCGCCCGCAGATGCGGATCCGCCAGCACCTCGCCGGTGTCCAGCGTGGCACCGCATGGCACGCCCGCGTCGCCCATCAACCGCAGCACCTCATGCTTGCTGCGCTGGCGCGTCCACGCCTCGACGATCGCATTCAGCGCCGTGCGATTCTCCCAGCGCCCATCAGCCGAGTTGAAGCGCGGATCGTCCGCCAACTCCGGCTGGCCCATCACGTTGATCAGTGCCTTCCACATCTGCGGCTGCGCATGAATGAACACGTAGTCATTTGCCCCACCCGGCGCACAGGCGTACGTCGTGCCGGGCACGGTGCGGCCAAGCTGGTTGCCGTTGCGCGGCATCGGATGGCCAAAGCGCTGATGATCGCGCAGGCTGACGCGGATCAGGTTCACCACCGCATCCTGCATCGACACCTCGACATGCTGCCCCTTTCCGGTCGCGTGGCGCTGCTGCAACGCGGCCAGGATGCCGATCGCCATGTGCATGCCGGTGCCGGAGTCGCCGATCGCCGGATAGACATAAGTCGGCGGGTTCTCGGGGAAGCCGGTGACGCTCATCGCGCCGCCCATTGCCTGCGCGATCGGCTCGAAGCTTTTGAATCCGCTGTATGGCCCATATGTGCCGAAGCCTTTGATCGTCGCGTAGATCAGCCGCGGGTTCAGCTTCGACAGGACCTCGTAGCCAAGCCCCAACCGATCGAGCGCGCCGGGCCCGAAATTCTCCACCAGCACGTCCGACTCGGCGATCACCTGTTTGAACAGCTGCTTGCCCTCGTCCGACTTCAGGTTCAGCGTCAGGCTGCGCTTGTTGGCATTCAGGATCAGGAAGAAAAGGCTGTCGCTGTCGGTCCTGTCACGCATGTTGGTGCGCGCGACGTCGCCGCCCTTCGGTTCCTCCAGCTTGATCACATCGGCACCGAGGAAACCCAGGATCTGAGCACAGGCGGGACCCGCCTGGTTGTGCGTCATGTCGATCACGCGGATGCCTGACAGGGCCTGGGTCATCGCTTCTCTCCTCTAAGCTCGGAACCCTTTCTCGGGTTCAATCTCCATCACTGACTGCGGACTTGGCATTGCAATGACACGCTTGAGTTGCAGGCCTGCCTGACCCAGCAGCTTACGAAATTCCGCCTCGGTGCGCTCGCGTCCCCCCGGATTAACGAACATTTTTATATCGTGGATGAACTTTGCTCGGGTGAGTGCATCATCAGGATCGATCCTCTCGGGGAGAATACGATCTATGAGCAGCAGCTTGGACTCGTCCGACATGGCTGCGCGACAGGTGCGCAAAATGGCGATGGCCTCCTTGTCCTCCCAGTCGTGAATAACACCTTTCAACACATAGGCGTCAGCACCTGACGGCACTTCGACAAATGCATCGCCGCCCACGGCCTCGCATCGATCGGACAGACCCGCCGCCTCGATGCGCAAGCGAGCCGCCTCAGCGACGTGCGGGAGATCAAAAACCGTCAGGCGCATCTCCGGATGGCGCTCAATCACTGGAATAAGCAGTGCGCCATTGCCGCCTCCCACGTCAACAATCCATCTATAGTTCTCGAACGGGTAACGCACAATCAGCGGGCCGTTGACTCCTTGCGTGAGGCTCTGCATGGCATCGTCGAACAGCCGGGCGGCGTCCGGGCGTGCTGCGAGCCGGGTCCATATATCGGCGCCAAAGATGTGGCGAAATGCATGGTCGCCCGTACGAACGGCATGGAGATGGTGCTCTACACCGCCAGCCGCGTCGGCGCGACGGATGTGCTCAACCTCGATGCCTGCGGCATCACGCCCGACGAGCGAGGCCGGCTGAAGGTCGATCCGCGGACTTTCCAGACCGCGGTGCCGCATATCTACTGTGCCGGCGACGCGATCGGATTTCCGAGCCTGGCGTCCACCTCAATGGAACAGGGCCGCATCGCCGCCTGCCACGCCTTCGGCGTGCCCGCGCCGAATGCACCGGAGTTCTTCCCTTACGGCATCTTCTCGGTGCCGGAGATCTCCACGGTCGGAATGAGCGAACACGAGGCGCGCGAGCGCTGCATCCCTTACGAGTGCGGCATCGCGCGCTTCCGCGAGACGTCGCGCGGCCACATCATGGGGCTGAATGCCGGCATGATGAAGATGCTGTTCTCGCTACGAACGCGCCGGCTGCTCGGGGTGCACATCGTCGGCGAGGGCGCCACCGAACTGATCCATATCGGCCAGGCGGTGCTGAACCTGAAAGGCACGCTGGACTATTTCATCGAGAACACCTTCAATTATCCGACGCTGGCCGAGGCGTATAAGATTGCCGCGCTCGATGCATGGAACAGGATGGCCGCGACTTAGTTAGCCTACGCACTCATAGCACGAACGTCCGAGCAATCTCCCTCTCCGCCCCAAGGGGCGGAGAGGGAATTTGCGTCGCAATGTGCAAATGTCGAAGGGACAGGCCGGGCCAGCGCCGACGTCTCTACGCCACCGCCTCCGCCTCGATCTCCACCATGAACCGCGGATCGGCGAGGCCAGCGACGAACAGCAGCGTCGAACACGGCGCATGCCCGGCATAGACCGAATCGCGCGCGGCACGGAACGAGGCGAGCAGCGACCGGTCGGTCAGGAACACCGTGGTCGTCACCAGATTGGTGATACTCATGTCATTGGCCTCCAGCACCGCGCGCAGATTGGCGAACGCCTGTGCGATCTGACCCTCACCCGTGCTTGGCACCGAGCCGTCCTGCGCCACGCCGACCTGGCCCGAAATGATCAGCCGCCGCTCCACGCCTTCAAGCAGCAGTCCATGGGTGTAGCCCGTCGGAGCGCGCACATTCTGCGGATTGCTCATCGTGACAGTAGCCATTTCCGTTCTCCTGATGTGCTACCGCGCGAGCCAGTCCCGCACGGCGTGTTTGACGAAGCGGGCATCTTCCGGATTGGGTACCGGGTTGCCGGCGCGATGACCCCAGATGCTGGGGATCGGCTTGAGTTCGGCATTGGCCAGAAATGGTAGCTCGGCCGCGTTGTCGGCGACACGGAAATAGAGGTCCGTCTCGCCCGGCATCAACAGAACACGCGCCTGGATCGCCCGCAATGCGCGCGGCAGATCGCCGTCGTACAACGGGTTGGTGCTGATGTCGGCCGCATCCCATGTGCGCAGTTGTGCGTAGAGGTTGGCGGCGGGGCGCGCGCCGAACCGATCCTCCCAATCAGTGCGCAGGAATGTCTCGAGGTCCGGCGCGCCGAGGTTGGGTTGCGGTCCGGCGGCGAGATGCAGGTTGGCGCGATAGAAATCCTGGCTCAGCGCCCAGCCAGCATAGATACGGCCGAAGGCGCGCTTCGCGGCGTGCGGTTCGGCGGAGAAGCGCCCATCGCCGATGTGCTCGGGCGCGGCTTCCAACGTCGCCATCAGGCCGCGCAGGAACACCTGATTGTGCACCGCGGTGCGCGCGACGCCGCAGTTCACCACGATGCGATCCACCGCATCGGGGAACTGTGCCGCCCAGTGGTAGGCCTGCAACGCGCCCATCGACCAGCCATAGACGCAGGCAACGCGTTCGATGCCGAACATATCGCGTAGCGCCCGGCGCTGGGTCTGCACGTTGTCGAAGATGGTGACCAACGACCGATAGTCCGGGGTATTCGATGGGCTGGAGGAAAGCCCGTTGCCGAACATGTCGGCGATGACGACGAACCAGCGCGTCGGATCGAGCACGCCGTCCGTCCGGACCGATCAGCCATTCCAGGTCGGGGTGCTGCGCGCTGTAGCTGGTGGGATAGACGATGAGGTTGTCGCGCGTCGGCGACAGCGTGCCGTGCGCCTTCCACGACAATCGCGCGCCTCGCAGCACCGCGCCCGATTGCAGTGTCAGATCGCCGGCATCGAACGTGCCCTGCTGCGTCTGCCAGTCCATCCCTGCCCCCCGTCTCCTGGAGGCGCATGGTCCAGCATCCCGGCATCAGCCCGCAAGAGCCGGGTGGGCACCCTGCCCCGCCGCGATCGCGCCGACCGGAGCAGACCGTCGAAGCAGGCGCGCACAGCATCCGGATCGTGGTTCCGCTCCAGTTCACGGAGCGTGAAATGCACCCGCGCCATCCGCTGGTAGTAGTCCATGAAAACGTAGTTCAGCGTGCTGCCCGCCGCGGCGCCGATCAGCGGCACCGTCTGCGCCAGGTACTTCTGCGACAGCACTGCGCCGAAGCGCGCGGCGACCTGGCGGCGGCGATCTCCGGACCACCGAAGGCGAACACCTCGATGCAGGCCTGCCGGGTGTCCGCGGATGTCAGGTCTTCGCCGTGCGAGCGGGCGATGGCGGCAATCGAGCGCATCATCAGACAGGTCGTGAACGGCAGATCGGCAGCGATCCCCGGCGCGCCGACGAAGCCGCTGGCACCGCCCGTCGCCGCGGCGACCAGCCTGCTGAGCCTGCGGTGAGGCCGGCGGCCGTTCCCGGGATTCAGGCCCAGCGTGCCTATCCGGTAGGCGTTGCGCAGCGCGCCTTCGACCAGCGTCTGGTACCGCGACTGCCAGTCCTCGCCCAGCAGATGCGGGCCGAGATCGGCGAACCGCCGGCCGAGTCCGTGGAGCCTGCTGCCGCACCACTCGCTCGTGCGGATGACGATGCCGCGAGCGTCGACCAGGATGCGTGCGGCCTCGGCGAGCCTGGCGCGGTCGCCATCGCTCAGGCCGGCACAGGCGTTGTCTGTGGTATCGGGTGTGTCCATGGAGCGAATATAGGTGCTGCGCGGATGCTGCGTCTGATCGCCGTGGGACGGCTGCGCGAAGGCCCGGAGGCCGACTTGTTCGTCCGCTACAACGCGCGGCTGCGGCCGAAGTTTGCCGTCACCGAGGTGCCTGAGGCGCGGGGCGCGCCCGTGGAGGTGAAGCGGCGCGAGGGCGCGGCGCTGCTTGCCGCCCTGCCCGCTGCCGCGTTTGTCGTCGCACTCGATCACGGCGGCGAGGCGCCGGACAGCGAGGCCTTGGCTCGTCTGCTGGAGCGCTGGCTGGGCACAAGCCGGCCGGTCTGTTTCGTGGTCGGTGGCGCGGAGGGCCTGGATGCGCCGGTAATCGCCCGCGCCAACTACGTGCTGTCGCTCGGACGGCTGACCTGGCCGCATTTCCTCGCGCGCGCGATGCTGGCAGAGCAGGTATTCCGCGCGCGTTCGATCGCAGCGGGCCATCCGTATCACCGCGCGGGCCGGCCATGACGGGAACGTAAGGATACGAGATCATCAAATCGTCTCGGATTCAAATTGAAGCACTGTGGCGGCAGGTAAGGATCCGCTGCGGAACAAGTGCTCCAAGTAAAGCAACGGTCGCATCTACATCGTGATGGCCGGCGAAGCATGCCCCGGCGAAGGCCGGGGCATGCTTCGCCGGCCATCACGATGTGGCACGAGGTGCCTGCCGACGACATACCTGGTCGTGCGGAAACCGGTTTGGATAGCGTCAACAGCATGATTAAAACACCGTCGGCAAAATCGTGCACGCCGGCTGGGATAAACGCTGCCTCTCAGGTTGCTTGCTCCATTCTGAAGTGCGATAGCGCGGAACATCACCCTCAACAGTAGCGCCATCGGCTCATACCGCTGCTGACAATCTGGAGGTCGCTCGTGACGACATCGCCGAATCAAGACATCAAAACCGCTTCGGTCACTCATGCGGAATCTTCGCCGCAAGGGTCTTGGCTGCCGCTGATCGTCACCGCGATGACACAGGTGCTTATGTCTTTCAACGTCAACGCTTTGTCCGTCTCCATCGGGGGGATCGTCGCCAGTTTCGATACGTCGCCGACCACCGTGGGCACGGCGATCGTCACCTACTCGCTCTTTGTTGCTGCGTTCGTGATGCTGGGCGCCAGGATCTGCGCGCTCTGGGGCACGCGACCCGTGTTTCACGGGGCGGTGGCCTTGTTCGGCGTGGCGATGTTGATCATGGCACTCAGTCCAAACGCGGCCATGCTGATCGTCGCTCAGGCCATAGCTGGAGCGGCGGCTGCGGCGCTCGTTCCCACCCTGGTTGTGCTGCTCGCCGCAAACTATCAAGGCAGACAGCAGGCGCAGGCCTTGGGCTGGCTTGGCGCCTCGGAGGCCGTCGGCGGCGTGTTGGCGTTTCTGGTCGCGGGCTCTTTGGGCACGTTGATCGGCTGGCGCTACTCGTTCGGGCTCTCGGTGATCCTCGCCTGCTGCGTCTTCGTGCTGGGCTCGCGCCTGAAGCCGGTGGACGGTCAGCGCGATTTGGAAATCGACAGGGTCGGGTTAGTTCTGGCCGCATTGGCAATCATGCTCATCAGCCTCGGCTTCAACAATATCAACAGGTGGGGCCTGCTGCTGGTGAAGCCCGCGGCGCCGTTTGGCCTGCTTGGTCTGTCGCCCGCGCCTGCCATGATCGTAATCGGGATCGTGCTCGGTCAGGCCTTCTTTGCCTGGTCCAGGAAGCAAGCGCCGAGCCGCGCAGAAGATGCCACTGATCGCGTTGCAGGTAATCGAGACGCTGCAGCAGTGGTCCGCCGTATTTTTGATGTTCGTCGTCGTGGTGCTCGGGTCGGCGGTGACGTTCCTGATCCCGCTCTACATCCAGATTGTCCAGGGACGCAGCAGCTTGCAGACGGCGCTGGCGATCATCCCCTACTCGCTGTCAATCTTTGCCGCGGCCGTCCTTGTGTTGCGCCTGTTCGATCGTCTCAGCTCACGTCACATCGCTCAATTCGCTTTCGCGGTGGTGGCCGGTGGATTGGCATTCTTGGCTGTGATCGTCCGCAACGAATGGGAAACTGTCACGGTGGTTCTCGGCCTGATAGTTGTCGGTCTCGGGACGGGTGCGCTGGTGACGCTGCTGTTCAACGTTCTGGCCACGGCCGCTCCGAAAGAGCTGGCCGGCGATGTGGGCTCGCTGCGCGGCACAGCCAACAATCTTGCCGGGGGCCTTGGCACGGCCATCGCCGGTGCGCTCCTGATCGGCGTCTTGAGCGCGAATATCGCGACGGAACCTCGTCGACAACCCCATCATTCCGAAAGACCTCAAATCGCAGGTCGATCTGGATGACGCCACGTTCGTGAGTAACGACAGGCTGCTCGGGATATTGGAGCGCACGACGGCCACGCCCGAACAAGTAATCGAGGCGGTTCGCATCAACACGGAAGCACGACTGCGGTCGCTCAAGATTTGCTTCGCGGTGCTGGCGGCCCTTGCTCTGCTGGCGATTTTCCCGGCCGGCAAGACTGTCTGGTTACGTTGTTGATGTAACTGCCACGACCCGCTGATCCTGGATGAACTCAAATGTTGCCAGCAGACTGGCCATCGTGTGCGCCGAGTGCTACGTATTCCCCAGATAATCGTCTGGATGTTCTTGCGACCGACTTTACGCTTCCCGACGGAATGACCCGGTTAGGACAGATGACGCCCGAGCGATTTGCCACCCATTCATTGCCGGCGCCGGATCAACTCGAAGCATGGCGCGGTTGGTTCCGCTCCGTCTTCGACGTGATGCCTCGGCAATCGCTCGATGAGGGGTTTCCCGCGGAGGCCCAATTCTGGCAGCTGGACGGGCTCGCAATCAGCCGAATTCCGCCCCCGCCATCCATGTCGTCCGTACGAAGACCCACATACGGCGGAACCCAGTGGATCACTGGGTCATCACCCTCGGCAGCCGGGTCAGGACCGCGCAGAAACCGACGACGCCTTGCTGGAAGCACCTGCCGGTGTACCGTTCGTCTTGTCGCTGGGGAATGAATTGATAAGTGAACGGAGCCAGGACGAACGGCTGCAACTTTACCTGACGCGA
>CAWABH010000064.1:0-48225 GCA_963780095.1 uncultured Alphaproteobacteria bacterium | reverse complement strand
TGCGGATCGCCACTTCCTTACGGTCACGCAACTCGTGCAAGGTCTCTGGTGGGAATGTCGCCATCGTGTAGGGCCTCCCGGTGCGATCACGGCGGACTGCCAGCCGTTCGGGATTACGCTTAAGATGGATTTGTTGGCAAGCCACGATCTCGGGATTCGGGGCGCCGCGTTCAGTCGCCACAGCCTGTCGCCGAATGGTCGGCGTGCGCCCAATGTGGCGCCCTGCACGCTTTGCCTGAGTGATCCGTTCACGACACCGCCGACACTGGCGTCTTGTCGACTACCGAGGCCAGCGGTCAACCTGTCTGACCGTGCCCTAGCGGGCGGGATAGGGGTTACGATGAATGCAACAACCTGTCACCATTCCGACAACATCCTGACATAGGATGCCGCCTAGGCTGGTCTTTCACATTGGTCGGAGGTCGTCGCCATGTGTGCAAGATCAGACGATGCGATGAGGTTTCCCTGGCTGCTGCACGACCCACTGATAAGGCTCGTGATGAAGAGCGACGGCGTGACCGAGCAAGAGATGATCGCTGTCGTGGATCAAGTCCGCCGATCCCGGACAGCGCGGGAAGCTTGCATGCACTCCGCCGCATCTCAGGGACCGCGAGCGCCCTCCGATCGTACTGAACCTCCGGGTATTCGCGCTTTCGCCAGGGAGTCAAGCAAATCACAGGCCCATTGATCGCCGGCAGTACAGTCTTGCAACACACGCGTCATAAAGTCTGGCCGCCTATGTTGGCACCCCGCGATGAGAAGCAGACCGAATAGGGTGACTGCTCGGCACATCGCTGAGACTGGGAGGCGCTGGCATGGCGGCCAGCAGACCCCCGCTATGCGGTCACGGCGAATGAATCGACTTTCCATCCGGACGCGACCATTGCGTGCTGCAACTCTGCCACGGACCGCCGGGTGGCTTCCGTGCCGCCGGAGCGAGGCCACCCGTGTCCGGTAAATTGCAATCCCAGGACATCGAGCCACGCGCCGCGCTCAGCCGCGTCCAGGCCCCCATTCGGGGGAGTATCGGCATAGTTGGCATTCAGGCCCCGAACCAGCTTGCGGTCCTCCTCAACGATAATCCGCAAGGCGAAGTTCGAAGGCGGCGTCATATGACGGCGCTCAAGCTCCCAACGGCAGCACGCCAGCGGGGCAGTCAGTAGGCGAGCCAAGGCCTTCTCCGGCGACCGGGTGCCAAATTCAGTCCGGTTCGCACTGCCCTATGTGGGGTGCGGAATGCATTTCTACTAGTCGGTCGCGACAGGCTGGAAAGCTCTGGAATGATCCAATAGGCAGGCAAAGTCGGCCAGGTGTGGCCCTACACCACCATGACACGGGACCTTGCTGGCAAAGGTCCGGCGCCAGATAGGTTATCCAGCATGCAATCCCCGTACTCCGGGCGGAAATGTCGATTCCAGAGGTTGGAGAAGTTCGTCGATCATCGTGTGGAGACGATCCAGTGAGCGTCGCCGTTCATACGTCTCACTGCCAAAATGATATCCGTATCGCTGGAGAACAGCCGGCAGTGCGCTTTCAATGAACGCACAGAGGCTCCGGTCAAGCTGACCACGGTGTGTTTTGGATGCCACCAGACCTTCGACGGCAAGCGCATGGACGAGCCGCACGGCGAACGCTCGACGAGCGGCGGTACGTCGAGCGCTCACGGCGATGGTGACGAGATCGTGCAGCGACAGGCTGGCCGAGTGCACGATGCCCAAAGCCTCGCAGCCTCGAACGACGAGAACCTGCCGACCGGCTCGAAGGCGGCCTTGCACTATCTTAGCGGCGGCAGGCACGTCTGGAACAGACAGCCGAGACCAACGACCAAGGTAGCGGTCGTAAGCTGAAAGGCTGACAGCCCGCCCTGGCGCCGCATGCAGGCCTCGTCCGAAGCTCGTACTCATGAGGGCATTTCCTGCCGATTATCGTTATAACCATGCCGCGTCTCAGGTTGGTGGAAGTCGGCGTCATGATTGTATACTACGCTTGGTCAAGCCGCTCGGCCTTACCGGCGAAGTTCGGATCGGCATATTGAGCCCCGGCAGACGCAGGCATCCGGTCGATGTAGTTGAACTTCGTTTCCGAGCCGATCAGGGGGACAGGTCATGATTGGAAGTCTGGGAGTAACCACGGCAGCCGGTACGCAGACTATGATCGAGGCGACGGAGGTCGCCGCATTCGAGGCAAGCTTGCGCGGCAAGTTGCTCCGTCACACCGACGCTGGTTATGACGACGCCCGCAAGGTCTGGAACGGCATGATCGACAAGAGACCGGCGCTGATCGCGCGCTGCGCTGGCGTCGCAGATGTCATCGAGGCCGTGAACTTCGCCCGCGCCAACGACCTGCTGGTGTCCGTCCGGGGAGGGGGTCACAACATCACGGGCAACGCGGTCTGCGATGGCGGCCTGACGATCGATCTCTCTCCGATGAAAGGGGTGAGGGTCGATCCGGTTCAACGCACCGCCCGCGCCCAGGCGGGCCTCACCTGGGGCGACTACAACCGTGAGACGCAAGCCTTCGGGCTGGCCAGCACCGGTGGGGTCGTCTCGACGACCGGCATCGCCGGATTGACGTTGGGTGGTGGCCTGGGCTGGCTCATGGGCAAGCACGGCCTCAGTTGCGACAACCTGCTGTCCGCAGACATCATCACGGCTGAAGGACGGTTTCTGACGGCCAGCGCAACTGAGAATTCGGACCTTTTCTGGGGGCTGCGGGGTGGCGGTGGAAATTTCGGTATTGTCACGTCGTTTGAATATCGGCTCCATCCCGTTGGTCCGGTTCTGGCGGGTATGGTCGTCCATCCAATGGCCAAGGCCAGAGAAGTACTCCGTTTTTATCGCGATTATGCGCGTACTTGTCCCGACGAACTGACCGCCTTTGCTGCGCTGATGACCTCGCCCGAGGGTGCCCCAGTTGTTGCCATCGTCGTGGGCTATATCGGGCCTGTTGCCGAGGGGGAACTGCTGGTCGCACCGGTCCGTAAGTTCGGATCACCTCTTGCCGATACCATTGGTCCGATGTCGTATGTGCAACTGAACACCATGTTGGATGCTGCGTTTCCGTATGGCGGCGTTCAACGGTACTGGAAGTCGAGCTTCTTGAAGCAACTTGGGGACGATGTATTGGATATCCTGGTGGATCGGGCCGCCACCATGCCGTCCCCAATGTCGATGGTCGGATTTTTTCATGTCCATGGCGCCGCGAGCCGGGTAGACCGGAATGAGACCGCTTTCGGGCTTCGCGATGACCAGTGGGATTATGACATCATCTCGCAGTGGCTCGATCTCGGAGAAGTCAGCACGTCATATCCAGTGGACCCGCGAGTTCTGGGCAGCAGTGGAACCCTTCGCGGCCGGCGAAGTTTATGTCAATCACCTGGACGCGGAGGAAGCGACGCGGATCAGGGCCGCCTATAGCGGCAACTATGGACGGCTGGTCGCCCTGAAGAACAAGTACGACCCGACCAACCTGTTTCGGCTGAACCAGAACATTCAACCGACGATCTAAGGAGCGAGCGCCTCCGAATCTGCGTCCCGGTACGATCGGGATCGTACGATCGGGGTCATCAGCGATGTTTGGTGGCAATATGAGTACCCGTAGGGAGCCGGTTCGCCAGCTGTCGCGCCACCCGTTCCACGAACTGTCCGATATGCTGATGACACCGCATCGCGCAGCCTTCACAGACGGGACAGCCGATAGGCGCTGGAGCAGTGTGGCTGGCGGTCTCGACCGCTCTGCGCGGAGCGAGTTGCTCGACAACAACGTCGTGCGAACCTGACACTCCGCTAACTACCCCTTGTCGATGGACGCCCACTTCATTTCGGCGATCTGCTTCGCGCCCGTGGTAGCGATGGCAACTCTCGACCGATTGCTGTGCCAAACATGCCCGGCGACGGCCACCATGACGATGATGCCGCCGACGAAGCTGGTGATGGATGGCGTTTCGGCAAAGCAGACCCACACCCATGCGACCGCGAGCGGCGTCTCCAGCGTGTTGATCAGTGCGTTCTCGGTGGCGGAAATCATCTGCCCACCCACGGTCAGAAGCACCAACCCCAGGCCGAACTGCATCGTTCCGAACAGAAAGAGCTTCAGCATGTCGCCCGTGGCGATTTCGAACGGCGCTGCTAATGGCCAGACCACGATCGGACACAGCAGAGCCGACAGACACGCCGCCGGCAGCATGGGCGTCTCGTGCCGCTGGCGAATGATCAGCATCATGACTGCCATGCACAGGGCCATGCCAAACGCCAGGAGATCGCCGGTCAGATGTCCATCGGCTGTTGCGCCGCCAACCATGATGCCGACACCCACCATGGCGACGAGGATCGCGGCGAGCGTGGTCCAAGCCTCTGTCAAACCGAGCCACAGCCAGCCGAGGCCAGCGGTGAGGAATGGCGCCGCGGCAAAGATTACGGCGACATCGGCCACCGATGTCCTGCGAAGGGCATTGATGTAGAAAAGCGTCGCGGCGGTCGAGCAAAGGGCCGCAGCGAGGCCAGGACGACCGATCGCTCGGATCGCCGGCCACGTACTACGCCGTTCCCGCGCGACGATGACGCAAAGGATCATCAAGCCCGCGAATAGTCCCCGCCAGAACAGCATCGTCCAGGCGTCCAGGTGAATGAGGCGGGTGAAGAATCCGGCCGAACTGTACGCAACAGCCGAAAGCGTGATCAGCAGGATGCCTTGGGCGTGTCGATCCATGTCGCTCCCGTCACTTGCTGTGCTCGACCATAACTCTGGCCTGCTGACAGCGGTGTGTCAGTAGCGTGATGACCATTGAGCCGCTCACGTCGGTATTGTCTGGTTGAACGGCGGCCCACTTATCAGGCCTCCTCGGGCGTCGCCATCAGCGACAGCTTCTCCGCCCGCCGCAGCACACTCAACGCCACCGGCCGTCCGGCGCACTCCACCGTCAGCGCGCGATGCAGATCGTCCACCCCGGCAACCGGCGCCTCGTCGAATGCCACGATCACGTCGCCAGGCTGTACCCCGGCACTCGCTGCAGGTCCCGCCTGCCTGCGCTTCCAGCACCAGCACACCGCTCGCCTGCGACAACTGGTGGAACCGGCGGATGCGCGTGTCGATCGGCACGGTCTGTCCGGACACACCAAGCCGCGACCGCCGCACGCGCCCGTCGCGCATGATTCGCGTCGCGACCCAGATTGCTGTGTCGATGCCGATGGCGAAGCAGATGCCCTGCGCCGGCATGATCGTCGCGGTGTTGATGCCGACCACGCGCCCCGCGCCGGACACCAGCGGGCCGCCGGAATTGCCGGGGTTCAGCGGCGCGTCGGTCTGGATCACGCTTTCCAGGTTCCGACCGGACCGCGTGCGCAGCGTGCGGCCCAGTGCGCTGACAATGCCCGCCGTGACGGTGCACTGGAAGCCGAGCGGATTGCCGATCGCCGCCACCAGCTGCCCCACCTTCAGCGTCCCGGAGCGGCCAAGCTCGGCGTGCGGCAGCCCGTTGCCGGACAGCCGCAGCACCGCCGTGTCGGTGTCCGGATCCTCGCCCACCAAGGTCGCGTCCAGCACCTGCCCGTCGGTGAACGAGGCACGCAGCCGCGCCGCGCCGGCGACCACGTGGGAGTTGGTCAGCGCATAGCCGTCCGGCGTGAAGATCACCCCGGACCCCTGCCCGCGCGGCTTGCCCTCGGCGCCGAATGCGATGACATGCACGACGGCGGGGCCGACCCGCTCGAAGGCATTCACGATCTGCGCGGAATAGGGATCGAGTTCGTCTGGCGGCAGAGCGCCGGTGGCATCGAGCGGCATGCAAACCCCCTTGGGGCGCACCAGATGGTAGGCGGACCTGCTGGCTCCCACCTGGCCATGCGGCCGGGGTGCGCACCGGTCATCCAGCCGATGCCGCCATCCGAGCGGATGATGCAGGGTGCCGCGCTGTAAGGCACAGGAGAGATTTGATGACCACCGATACACTCGAGCAGTTTTCAGAAGCATTGGCGGACCGGCTTGCCGCGGCAGCGTCGTTCACCGTCGCCATCCGCACCGGACGTCGCGATCGCAGCGGCATCCTGTGGCGCGACGACGTGGTGGTGACGTCGGAGCAG
Source organism: uncultured Alphaproteobacteria bacterium (assembly GCA_963780095.1). Taxonomy (GTDB): domain Bacteria; phylum Pseudomonadota; class Alphaproteobacteria; order Acetobacterales; family Acetobacteraceae; genus JAMXLO01. Next base: position 42,148 of record CAWABH010000064.1, on the reverse strand, counting down.
GTGCTCCCGGACGGAACGGACTTCACCGTGGTACGCAACGGCGCGGAGATGCCGGCGCGCCTGGCCGGACGCGATCCCGGGACCAACGTCGCCGTGCTGCGGCTTGCGCAGGGCCTCGGCGGCGGCCTTCCCGAAGCCGGCACGTCCGTCCGCGCGGGCTCGCTTGTCCTGCTCGTCGGCGCCGATGCGGCGGGTGCACCGACCGGCCGCCTCGGCATGGTGCACGCCACCGGCCCGGCCTGGCACAGCATGGCGGGCGGGCGCATCGACACGCTGCTGCGGCTCGACGCGCGGCTTGGCTCGGACGAGGGCGGCCCGGTGCTGACCCTCGGCGGCAGGCTGATCGGCATGTCCACCTCCGGCCCGCGCCGGCGCGCCCTGGCGATTCCTGCGGCCACGGTCGAGCGGGTGGTCGATCCGCTGCTCACCGACGGCCGCATCGCGCGCGGCTGGCTCGGTGTGGGCTTGCAGCACGTACTGGTGCCGGAGCGCATGCGTGAGGCCGCTGGACGCGACCGCGGGATGATGGTGGTGGGGCTCGCTCCCGGCGCACCCGCGGAGCAGGCCGGCGTGCTGCCCGGCGATATCATCCTGGAAGTGGACGGCAGGCACACCGGCCGTGCACGCGGCCTGGCTGCGACGCTGGGGCCGGACCGCATTGGTGAGCCGGCCACGCTGAAACTGCTGCGCGCCGGCGCGGTGCAGCTGGTGACTGTCGTGATCGGCGCTCACCCCACCAGGAAATGAACGAGCCGGCGAGTCCCGCCACACTGCGAGTTCTGCTGCACACCGGCGATACGGTGCGCAGGCGGGGGCTCGCTGCCATGGTGGAGGGCGCGGGCCACCTGGTTGTGACCGAAGCGCCCGATGTGGTGCTCTGCGACCTTGCGCGCGACGCCACTCCGCCGCCCGAAGCGGAGGCACCGGTCGTGGTGCTGACCAGCGATGCCGTGCGCGGCGAACAGCCGGCTGGCGTGCTGCCGCGCGAGGTCACCGCGGCGCAGCTCGATCCGGCGCTGCGGGCGGTGGCTGCCGGCCTCCTGGTTCGGGCGCCGGGTGGGTTTCCGCCTGACGGCTTTCGCGCGGCCGGTGACGAAGCCGCGCCACCGCTGACGCCGCGCGAGGCTGAAATCCTGACCCTGGTTGGTCAGGGCATGAGCAACAAGGCGGTGGCGCGCGAGCTCGGCATCTCCGTGCACACCGTGAAGTTCCACCTGGAGGCGCTGTTCGCCAAGCTGGAGGCCACCAGCCGGGCCGAGGCGGTGGCGAAGGGACTGCGCGGCGGCGTCATAGAGCTTTAGCGACGCAATTTCGGCGGCGACGGCTACTCCGGTTCGATCCGGATCATCGTCGGAGCCTCCAGCACGGCATTCAGTGCGGCGATCCGCGCCAGTGCCTCGCGCATCGCGCTTTCCTGCGTCTCGTGGGTCACCAGGACCACCGGCACCGCCTCGCCGGGTGAACGCCCACGCTGCAGCATCGACTCCAGCGACACGCCGAGATCGCGCAGCACCGCGGTGACATCGGCGATGACACCCGGACGATCCACCACCATCAGGCGCAGGTAATACGCGCCGATGTGCGCGCTCATGGGTACCGACGGCGCATTCGACAGCTCCGCCGAGGCGGCGCCCCAGACCGGCGTATGGCGGTTGCGCGCAATGTCGATCAGGTCGGCGACCACGGCCGACGCGGTCGGCCCCTCGCCGGCCCCGCGGCCTTCCAGCATGACGCGGCCGACGAAGTCGCCCTCCGCCACGACGGCGTTGAACACGCCATCCACCCGCGCGATCGGTGCGGATTGCGGCACCATGCAGGGATGCACGCGGGCCTCGATGCCCGCCGCCACGTGCCGCGCGATGCCGAGCAGCTTGATGCGGTAGCCGAGTTCGGTGGCGAACGCGATGTCGAGCGCGGACACCGCACGGATGCCCTCGACATGCACCGCATCGAACGCGACGGGACGGCCGAAGGCCAGCGCTGCCAGGATCGCGAGCTTGTGGGCGGCGTCGATGCCGTCGATGTCGAACGACGGGTCGGCCTCCGCGTAGCCGAGCTTCTGCGCATCGGCGAGCACCTCGGCGAACTCGCGCCCGCGCTCGCGCATCTGCGTCAGGATGTAGTTGCACGTGCCGTTCAGGATGCCGGCAATCCGGAGAATGCGGTTGGCGGCGAGCCCTTCCCGCAGCGCCTTGATCACCGGGATGCCTCCGGCCACCGCCGCTTCGAACGCCAGGGTCACGCCGCGCTCCTCGGCGGCGGCGGCGAGTGCCGCGCCATGCACCGCCAGCAGCGCCTTGTTGGCGGTGACCACCGGCTTGCCGGCGGCAATCGCCGCCTGGACCAGGGCATGCGCGGCGCCGTCCGAGCCGCCGATCAGCTCGACCACCACCTCAACCGCGGGATCGGCGGCGAGCGCCACCGGGTCTTCGTACCAGCGCAGGCCTGACAGCGATACGCCGCGGTCGCGGGTGCGGTCGCGGGCGGATACGGCGGTGACCGCGATCGGCCGGCCGGCACGCGCGGTGATGATGTCGGCGTTGTCGCGCAGCAGCTTCAGGACGCCGCCGCCCACAGTGCCTAGGCCGGCGACCGCGACGGACAGGGGGTGGGTCATGGGCGCGAGGCTCGGTGCTGCAAGGCGGGAAGAGTTGGCATCGGGTCGAGATTCCTGATTGGGTCACGTCGATGGTTGCATGGTGGACCATAGCAGCGCCCGGTCCGTGAAGCTCAATGTTTGCGCCTTTCGCGGAGGGCCATTATGCGCTACGATTGCGTAGCTACATAACCTCGCCAGAGCCAGTGGCAGAATGGACGTGGGATCCCGACAAGGATGCCAGGAACCGGCGTGAGCATCGGGGCCTCGCGTTGGTGGACGGCGTGCCGGTGTTGGAAAACGATCCGCTGGCCATGTCGAAGCCGGACCCGCATCCAGATGGGAATCGCTGGCAGACGGTCGGCAGCGCAGGTGGACTGGTCGTGCTGTTCGTTGTGCACACGGAACCCATCGAGCAGCCGGACGGTACCGAGGTCGGCCGCATTATCAGCGTGAGGAAGGCTACTCCGCATGAGCGCAAAACTTACGAAGAAGGCGCATTCTGAAGCTCTCAGGTCTGCGCGTGATGCCATGGATCCCGAGCAGCTCGCGCGGCTCGCGAGTGCTGCCGCCATGCCGGATGCCGATATCAACACGAGCGATCCCGACGCGCCGGAGGTTGTGGATTGGTCTCGCGCTCTGCGGGGACGGTTCTACCGGCCAGTGAAGCAGCTGAAGAGCCTGCGCATCGACGCGGACGTGCTCGCCTATTTTCAGGGCCAAGGCCCTGGATATCAGACGCGGATCAATCGTGTGCTGCGAGCGTCCATGCTGCGCGACCTACGGCGCAGGCAGCAGCGCAGCCGCCAGCAGTCCAAGGCTGAGGCGAAGGCGTGAAGGAGCGGCTCCGCCACATCCGGCCCGTGTCCGCAATCCCAAGGACGAGCTTGCCCCTCCGCCGCCTCAGCGCGCTTCGAACACAATGCAGGTTCCTCATACGCGGTCAGCGCCTCGAACTTGACGCCGATCTGCCCTTCGCCGGTGTCGAGCTGGGCGAGGCCGGAATACCATGCCTGCTGATAGATGTAGGTTTTGCCGTTATCCAGCTCGACGGTGACCGTTGCATCCACCATCGCCACAAGGTCCTGTAGCGACAGCGTGCCGTCATCGGAAATGTTCGCTTCCACCGTGGGGATGACAGGCACGCGCTTGCGGCCATGCACGCCATCCTGGCCGGCCACGCCTTCCCACTGGAAGTTGTTGGGCTGCACCTTGAAGTCGCCGCGCACACGAAGCTGTCGGCCGCCGGCCCAGAAATAGGCCACGCCGCCGACCGTGGGGATAGCTGGCATCGGTTGATCTCCTTGATGGACCGCTGAGAAGCTCTCGAGCCCGTGCGGTCGATGTCCGTGCGATCGATGCCAATCTGGCGCGGCTCGCTCGTAGCCATGACGGTGATTCACGTGGTCGCCAGCTATGCTGAGCGATACAAGGCATCGAGTGCATGGAGACTTCGCTGTCAGATGGCCATGGGTCATGTCGCGACTTATGAACCGAGGTCAGGCAGCCACTCTGACGATGTAGCCGAATCTGCCGGAGGCGATAGCGCCATCGCTACGGCTATTGAGGCACGTCGCCGTACCGTGGATCTGGCGCATGGGCGACGTTTGGCATCCAGCACCTGATCGCAGCGAGCAGGATCATTCTATGTTCGGCGAAGGGTGGAACAGCGATACGAGGTGAGCATACGCGGTAATCTTTCGCTGAATTCGTAAGCAGGCTGCTGCAGACGAACAGTCATTTTGTGCTTGCAATGGTGGACGACCCACGTCGAGCAATGTATGCTTCGACATGTCAAGCGGAGCGCTTTCTTGATCGATGATCGCAATCACGGCACAGTCAGGTATCCGCCTGAACCTCCGGACGATCGGGAGAAGCGGACTATGATTGATCTGGGACCGCGCCAGTCGTTCTTGACGAAGACCTCATGGCTAGACCGAATCTGACCGACGTCGATATCAACTGCTCCAGTATGGCGTAGGCGAACCATGAGAATGTTGCAGTCCAGCGTCCCAATGGGCCTCCTGGCACTAGCGTAACGCTTCGAAGAGATCACGTTCAGTCCTATGTAGTCTACTGTGCCTTGAAATAATTCGCTGAGGCGCTGCCAACGGAAGTCGTCGCAGGCGCACCGCGATGAGCAGCCAATTTAATCAATCGTCAGGCTGCGATACCAACATGTGCAGCTGTGTTGGCCTGCGGCCGACAGCAAGCGGAACTGATTGAGCAGCGCGACGATGCGCAAGCCGCTGACCAGGTAGGGCGCCCATAGCACGTCGAGCCGGCTTGGATCGCGCGCGTTGCGCTCAACGATGGTGGCTTTCGCCATCGCGTCGGCATCTTCGACCAGGCCGTCGAACTCCATCTGCCGATACTGGGCGATGATCTCCGCCTTGTAGATCGACGGCGTCACGACAGGCTGGCCGGGTCCGAACCGCGTTCCGTCATCCGCCAGCTTGGCGCGCGGGAGCTTCTGCGTTGTCTCCGTCGTCTGCCGGCGCAGTGAGCATGCAGCGCAGCAGCTCCGCCCGTCGGCTGTGACCGGGAAGGCACTCGTCCCAGGCCAGCACGATCAGGCGCGGCTACCGATCCGGGTAGCGCAGCGACCCGGCATCCGATACCATCTCGCCATGCCAGACGATCTCTACGATCGCGACATCCTCGCCTGGTCCCGATACCAGGCCGACCTGCTGCGCCGCGTCGCGCGCGGCGAGCGGGTGAACGAGGTGGACTGGGAACACGTTGTCGAGGAGATCGAAGACGTGGGCCTGTCGCACCTCAATGCGGTCCAAAGCTATCTGCGTCTCATGCTGGTTCATCTGCTCAAGGTGCACGGCTGGCCGGAGAGCCCGGCGGTCGGGCATTGGCGCGGCGAAATCGTATCGTTCCAGGCCGATGCCGCGCAGCGTTTCGCCCCCTCGATGCGGCAAAAAATCGATCCGGACCGGCTGTATCGCCTCGCGCGAGAACAAGTGTCGGCCGCCAGCTATGATGGTCGAGAGCCGCTCCCATCGCCGGAGACGTGCCCGTTCACCTTGGATCAGCTCCTGACCGGGCCTGGATCGGCGCTGCAAGCGAGCCTCGACGCTCCACCGCCGCTGTCATGATGCCGCCGCACTTGCTACCGCGGGTTCCGACTGAGTTGTCCCACTCTGCGTGAAGGTGCGGTTGCTAAGGACCGCCTGGCGCAGGCGGTGCGTGTTCTGCACCAGCGCGATGCGCACGTAGCCCTCGCCGAAGCCGAGCGCTGGGGATACGCCGACCTCGGCGCAGGCCAGAAGCAGCTTGGCCAGCACAATCATGCGCGGCTACCGACCCGAGGGGCGCAGCGACCCGGCATCCGATACCATCTTGCCATGCCGGACGATCTCTACGACCGCGACGCTCTCGCCTGGTCGGAACACCAGGCCAGCCTGCTGCGCCGCGTCGCGCGCGGCGAGCGGGTGAACGAAGTGGACTGGGAGCATGTCATCGAGGAGATCGAGGACGTGGGGCTGTCGGAACTCCATGCTGTCCAGAGTTATCTGCATCAGATGATGGTGCACCTGCTCAAGGTCCACGGCTGGCCCAGCAGTCCATCCGTCGGACATTGGCGCGGAGAATTTGTCGCCTTTCAAAATGATGCCGCACGTCGGTTTGCGCCATCCATGCGGCGAAGGATCGATCTCGCACGGCATTATCGTGACGCACTCGAACAACTCGAGACGGCCAATTACGATGGTGTTCCGCCTCGCGCCCGGCCGGCCGATTGCCCATTCAACCTGGATCAGTTGTTTGGCGACAAGCGGGCCGCGCTGGAACAACGCCTCGAGGCGGCAGCCGCAAGCAGCAAGGCTTAACTCAGGGCGTGGCAGTCTCTGCCAGCACGGCCTGGTTCGTCCCCGCCTGCATGAACGCGCGGATGCTGCGGACCGCCTGGCGCAGCCGATGCGTGTTCTCCACCAGCGCGATCCGCACATATCCCTCGCCGTGCTCGCCGAAGCCGAGCCCCGGCGACACAGCCACCTTGGCGCGCGCCAGCAGCAGCTTGGAGAACTCGACGCTGCCCAATCCGGCGAAGCGAGCCGGGATCGGCGCCCAGGCGAACATCGACCCCTCCGGGCTCGGCACATCCCAGCCGGCCGATGCCAGGCCGCGGATCAGCACGTCGCGGCGCTCGCGGTACAGCCCACGGATCTGGTCCACGCAGTCCTGCGGCCCGTTCAGCGCGGCCGTCGCGGCGACCTGGATCGGCGTGAAGGCGCCATAGTCGAGATACGACTTCATCCGCGTCAGCGCATTGATCAGCCGCGGATTGCCGGCGGCGAACCCCATACGCCAGCCCGGCATCGAATAGGTCTTGGACAGGCTGGTGAACTCGACCGCGATCTCCTTCGCTCCCGGCACCTGCAGCAGCGACGGCGGCGCCTTGTCGCCGAAGTAGATCTCGGCATAGGCAAGGTCGGACATGATCCAGATCTCGTGCCGGCGGGCGAAGGCGACGATCTCGCGGTAGAAGTCGAGGTCTGCGAGATAAGCCGTTGGATTCGAAGGAAAATTGACGATCAGCGCAGTCGGCTTCGGGACCGAATGCCGCACCGCGCGGTCCAGCGCGCGCAGCATCTCCTCGTCCGGTGTGGCCGGAACCGAGCGGACCGCCGCGCCGGCAATAATAAAGCCGAACTGATGGATCGGATAGGACGGGTTGGGCACCAGGATCGTATCGCCCGGGCTGGTGATCGCCGAGGCCAAATTGGCCAGGCCCTCCTTGGACCCGAGCGTAGCGATCACCTCCGTTTCCGGGTCCAGACCGACATCGAAGCGCCGCTGGTAGTAGCCCGCGAGCGCGCGCCGCAGCCCGGGGATGCCCTTGCTGACGGAGTAGCGATGGGTGCGCGGGTCCTGCACCGCCTCCACCAGCTTGGCGACGATATGCGGCGGCGTGGGACTGTCGGGATTGCCCATCCCGAGGTCGATGATGTCCTCGCCGGCGCCGCGGGCGCGCGCCTTGGCCGTGTTCACCTCGGCAAAGACATACGGCGGCAGGCGGCGGATGCGGTGGAACTCACCGGGGGAATCGGAACTCATGCTGGGTCTCGCGGATTAAGGACCTATTGTACCAGACGCGCCGCGCCGCCGCGACCGATTGCTTCCGCATCGACCTGCACGGCCGAGCCCGGCACGCCGGCCGATGTGAGCGCCGCAGCCATCGCCTGGGCGCGCGACAGGCCAAGCTTGAGCGCAGCCGACTGGGCATCCGGGTTGTTCGAGTTGGCGTCGCCATAGCCGGTGACCGCGATGATGCCGGTCCCGCGACGCGCAGCCAACGCTTTCAACGTGCTGGCCGCCGTTGACGGCAAATCGGCCGAGCCGTCGACAAACGTCACGCTGACGATGTTGGCCGTATTGGCGGAGGGCGGCGAAGCAGGCGGGGCCGGAGCGGCGGTTGCAGCCGACGGCGGCGCCGCCTGCGCACCGCTTGAGAGGTTCGCCGGCGGCGGCGGCGTGGTTGGTAAGGGCGGGGCCGGAGCCGCCTCGGCTGTCGGCTGCGCTGAAGCGCCAGGCGGCGCAAGCGGCGCGGTGGTCGCAGGGGCAGTGGTAGCAGGGGTGGTGGTCGCGGGAGTGGCGGCCGCGGGCGCGGCTGGTGTCGCATCGGCGGCGGGCGGTGCCGAGGCAGCGGGCGGCGGCAGCGCCGCGCTCTGGACGGCGGCGACCGGCGCCTTGGCCGGCGCGGGCGCCGGGCCGGGCGCAGGCGATGCCTGGCTGGGCGATGGCTGCGCAGGCGATGGCGGGGCGGGCGGCGCATCCGCTGCCGGCAATGAGGCGCTCGCTGTGGGCGTTCCAGGTGGCGGCGGGGGCGGGGGCGGCGGCACGGTCCCCTTGCCGAACAAGGCCGGCGACGCACTCGGCAAGGACGGATCGGTGATCGGCGCCGCCGCATCGGCGTGCTGCGTGTTGGTGCGGTCGGCGATCAGCGCATTGGCAATATTGGCAAGGGCAGCGCGATCCGGCTCCGCCGGCTTGGGCGGCACCGTTGCCAGGTTAGGATAGGGCTGGTCCGCACCGGGCGGCGGCGGCCTCTCCTCGGCAATCTTGCCCCCCTGGAGATCGTGCCACCAGGTCACCGGGTTCATCGATGACGGAAACGACGAACAGCCCGCGAGCAGCAGCCCGAGCGCCGCCGGGATGGCCGGTCCGATATGGGAGCGCAGGCCAGAGGTGCCCAATACCGTGTCCCGATTGGCTTGAACCCGGTCTCGTGCACCCCTAGGTTGCCCGCCACTGTCGCTGATCAACATAGCCGAATCCGCTCCAGGCCTTGTCGCATTGATGTAGCTTGTGGTGGTGCCGACGGAAAGGACGCGTATGGCCGAGATCGAGAAGCCCGAAGTCGCCGGGTTCAAGCTGCCCGACCCGGCGGAGATCGGTCGTTCGATGGCCGATATCGCCGAACGCTCCCAGCGCATCGTGGGCGAATGGCTCAAGCGTCAGGCGAGCGAGGAGCATGCGCCCGATCCGTTCAACATCGGCAGCGCCTTCATGGAGATGACCGCCAAGCTGATGGCGAACCCCGCCGGTATCATGGCGGCGCAACTCGGCTTCTGGCAGGACTACATGACGCTCTGGCAGAACACCGCGCGGCGCATCATGGGCATGGACGCCGAAACGGTGATCGACTCGTCCTCGACCGATCGCCGCTTCAAGGACGATGCGTGGAAAGAGAACGAGGTCTTCGACTTCATCAAGCAGTCCTACCTGCTGTCCGCGCGTTTTGTGCAGGACGTGGTGAAGCAGGCTGACGGGCTGGATGCGAAGACCGCCCAGAAGGTGGATTTCTACTCGCGGCAGTTCATCGATGCGATGAGTCCGTCGAACTTCCTGATGACCAATCCCGAGGTGCTGCGCAAGACCGCAGAGACCGGCGGGGAGAATCTGCTGAAGGGCCTGAGCAACCTGCTGAGCGATCTCGAGCGCGGCAAGGGCAAGCTGCATATCAAGATGACCGATATGGACGCCTTCAAACTGGGCGAGAATATCGGCGTATCGCCGGGCAAAGTCGTCTATCAGAACGAGCTGATGCAGCTTATTCAGTACACCCCGACAACGGACAAGGTGCTGAAGCGGCCGCTGCTGATTGGTCCGCCCTGGATCAACAAGTTCTACATCCTCGATCTTCGGCCACGGAACAGCCTGGTGCGCTGGGCCGTGTCGCAAGGCCACACGGTGTTCGTGATCTCCTGGGTGAACCCGGACGGGAAGCTCGCCGAAAAGGGCTTCGAGGACTACATGACGGACGGCTACCTCGCGGCGCTGGATGCGATCGAGAAAGCGACCGGCGAGCGCGATGTCAACGCGATCGGTTACTGCCTCGGCGGCACGCTGCTGGCGAGCACGCTGGCCTACATGGCGACCAAGGGCGACGACAGGATCAAGTCCGCCACGTTCTTCGTCACCATGATGGACTTCGCGGAAGCCGGCGAGCTTGGCGTGTTCATCGACGAGGAGCAGCTGAAGTCGCTCGAGGAGAAGATGAGCAAGCGCGGCTATCTCGAAGGCTCCGAGATGGCGACGACGTTCAACATGCTGCGGGCCAACGACCTGATCTGGTCGTTCGTGGTGAACAACTACCTGCTCGGCAACGACCCGTTCCCGTTCGACCTGCTTGTACTGGAATGCGGATTCGACGCGGATGCCGGCGCGCATGCACAGCTTCTACCTGCGCAAGATGTACCAGGAGAACCTGCTGGCGGTGCCTGGCGGGATCAGCCTGGCGGGCGTGCCGATCGACCTGACGAAGATCAAGACCCCGGCGTATTTCCTGTCCACGCGCGAGGATCACATCGCACCGTGGAAATCGACCTATCGCGGTACGCAACTGCTGAGCGGGCCGAAGCGGTTCGTGCTGGCGGCATCCGGTCATATCGCGGGTGTGGTGAACCCGCCGGAGGGCGGCAAGTACAGTCACTGGATCAACAAGGATCTGCCGCCCGACCCGGAGGCATGGTTCAAGGGCGCCACCGAGATCGCCGGCTCCTGGTGGCCTGATTGGCATCGGTGGGTTAGCGCTCTTGGGAAGGAGCAGGTGCCCGCGCGGGTGCCCGGCGACGGCAAGCTGAAGGTGATCGAGGATGCGCCGGGGAGTTATGTGAAGGTGCGGCTGAGCTGAGGCGGCGGTGACGTGGCGTCAGGATGGTGGCCCGATCCGCGACAGGACGTAGTCGAACGGGGCCGTCGAGACACGAAAGTCGCCTCGGAACGGATTGCTCAGTGCGATGATCAGCACCAGCACCAGCACGCCGGACACGGCCAGCATGGCGCACATGGCGAGGTGCATTCGAACGCTGGGTGCTCCCAGGAACGAACCGAAGACAATGGTGATCGTGCCGCCAACGATCACCACAATCCAGACGATTTCGGGAATTGTGGTTTCTGCCGCCAACAGTCTTTCCTCCCTGGCGTCATGCAACCGTGCCAGTGACTGCAACAGCAGCGCGTGAAAGTTGCCTTGCGCCTGGTCAGACGGCTGCAGGCCGAGCGCAAGCTGATGCATCTCGTCAAGGTGGATGTCACCCGAGCGGTCCGCATGGCCTGCCGCCTGGGCCGGCCATTCGACTGTAATGACAGTCCGTGTATAGCGTCTCAAACGATCGATCAGGTCTGCCCTTGCCGGGTTGGTGAAGCCGTCGGCCGCCTCAAAGACGTCGAGAATGACAGCAGCTTCCGAATGGCTTGCCGCCTTGGCCTTGTTGAAGCCCTCCCAGGCGACGGTGGCGACGAACGCCAGGAGCACGGCATAGGTCACACCGATGATCGACAGGATTGCCGCGGCGATGTCGTTGTGCTGGCGCCGGACTTCGGCCGACACAAAGCGCCGCACCCCGATCTCCAGAAGCATCGTCGCGACAACCGCCGCGATGACAAGCGACAGCCCGACGGCCCAGATCGGGTACTGATAGACCATGTCGGCGCGCATCATCATCCGCGGCACTCGCCGTCATAGACTCCCTCTCCGCCCCTGCGGGACGGAGAGGGCCGGGGTGAGGTGGGGGTCGAACGAGATCACAAGGTGATGGAAAACACCGACGGAGTTTGGCAGGTCGTGCTGCATTCGTTGCACGAGTCCCCCACCTCACCCTGACCCTCTCCGCCCCCAAGGGCGGAGAGGGAACTGTGCAGGCCTGGGGCCGGACCGCGCGGACCGCTCAGAACAGCAGTCCCTTGCGCAGCATGCCGTGAATGCCCTTCTCGCCGTTCACCGTCTGCGTCACGTGGAAATCCACCGCCAGCGAGCAGAACTGATACGCCTGCTCGCGCGACAGGTTGCTGCGCGAACAAATGAATGAAATCATTTCCCGTAGCGCCTGCTTCATCGCCTGGTCGAGGTCCTCGTTCAGCCCCATGCTGATGAAGTAGGTCGGCGTCTCCGCCTTGGGCTGGCGCAGCAGCGGCCGCGACGGACCGCCGCCCTTGTGCAGCACGAACGTGAACGTCCCGGTCAGGCACATTTCCAACGCGGTGACGCAGACCTCGCCGTCGCCCTGCATGCCGTGGCCGTCGCCCACCGAGAAGTTGGCGCCTTGTACCCACACCGGTAGATACAGCGTGCTGCCGGCCGTAAGTTCCTTGTTGTCCATGTTGCCGCCATGGACGCGCGGCTCCTTCGAGGCGATCGTGCCAAAGGCGGGCGGCGGCGCCACGCCCATCACGCCGAAGAACGGCGCCAGCGGCAACTCCGTCCCCCAGGGCAGCGAGCACACGCCGCGGGCGCGATCCACCGGGATATGGCTGATCACCGTCTCGTGGAAATCCTCGGGCAGCGTGCCCGCGAGCGGGCGGATCATGTTGTAGCCCCAGTCGGCGCCGGGCTCGATCTTCTCGATGCGGATCTCCAGCATGTCGCCCGGTTCGGCGCCGGCGATGGCGATCGGGCCGGTGACGATATGCCCCGCGCGCGAGCCCGGATTGGCGGCGATGATGGCGGACAATTCCGGCGGCACGGTCAGGCCGGCGCTTGCCGGCGGCATGACCTCCTCGCGGCCAGAAACGCACTGCACCACGACACGATCGCCGGATTCGATGGTCAGGACCGGCGGGAAGGTCGCGTCGAACACGCCGATACGGACGGTCTCCGGCGCGGCGCGAAGTTGATGTTGGGCCATGGCGTTTTCCTTCGTTCAGGCGGCGACCAGGGCGGCCGACAGTGCCGGGCGTCGGGCACGGAACGGCGTCGCCTTTTCAAATGCATCGGCCACGCGGAACAGCGTCGGCTCCTGGAATGGCTTGCCGACAAGCTGGATCGCCACCGGCAGATCGCCCTCGCCGAAGCCCGAGCAGATCGACATCGCCGGATAGCCCGACACGTTGAACGGCATGGTGAAGCCGGGCTTCTGACCGACATCCCACTCCGGGACCGAGTCGATCTTCGGTGCCTCCTGCGGCTGTGCCGCGGTCAGCACGATATCCAGCCCGGCCATCGCCGCCTGCAATTCGGCGCGCAACTCGCGTCGCCGTCGCACCGCCTGCACGTAATCAACGCCGGACACCAACGCGCCCATCAGCAGCCGCTGCTGCACGCGCGCGCCGAAATCGCCGAGCCGGGTGCGGGCCCATTCCTCGTAAGCCGATGCACGCTCGGTGAGCGAGATCAGCGTGCCGCAGGCGTGCCAGTCCTGCAGTGGCGACAGCGTGACTTCGCTGATCTCGGCGCCAAGATCGCGGAACGTGGCGATCGCCGCGTCGATGCCGCGCTGCGTGCCTGCGCTGACCTTGTGATCAACCTCATGGAAATGGTGGATCACGCCGACGCGCATGCCCTTGATGCCGGCGCCAAGCAACGCGGTGTAGTCGGGGATCGGCCGCGATGCGCTGGCCGGGTCGCGCGGATCGTGCCCGGCGAGCGCCTGCAGCATCAGCGCGCAGTCCTCCGCGGTCCACGCCATCGGACCGATATGGTCCAGCGTGAACGCCGCGGGTGCCACGCCGGCGCGGCTGACCAGACCATACGTCGCCTTGATGCCGGCGATGCCGCACAGCGCCGCCGGCCCGCGGATCGAGCCGCCGGTGTCGGTGCCGATCCCGCCCAGGATAAGTCCGGCAGCCACGCCGGCGCCGGTGCCGCTGCTCGATCCTGCCGTGAAATGCTCGGTGTTCCAGGGATTGCGTGCCGGCGGCCACGGCAGGTCAAAGGACGGCCCGCCATCGGCGAACTCGTGCGTCGCCGTCTTGCCCATCAGCACCGTGCCGGCTCCGGCGAGTTTTGCCGCACAGGTCGCATCGGTGTCAGGAATGTTGTCGCGCAGGATCTTCGAATGGCACGTCGTGCGAATGCCTTTGGTATCGACGATGTCCTTCAAGCCGATGGGAATGCCGTGCAACGGACCGCTCGGGCCGTTCGCCATGATCGCAGTCTCGGCTGCGCGCGCATCGGCGAGCGCGCGTTCCTCGGTCAGCAGGACGAAGCTGTGCAGCTCGCGATCCAGCGAGTGAACGCGGTCGAGACAGGCGCGCGTCAGCTCCACCGGCGATAGCTTCTTCGCGGCGATCAGCTTCGCGGCTTCGGCAATCGTGGGGATGCTGCTCATGCCAGGTCCTCCTCGGCGAAGCCGTAGGTCAGCACGGGTTCGGCCATGCGGCCGCGCGGCTTGCGCACGTTCGCGGCCATCGCCGCGATATGCGGATAGGCCGCCTTCAGGCCGGCCATCTGCTCGGCAGTCGGGGAAAGGCCAGCGCGGGCGATCATGAACTCGAGTGCGTCCTCGTCGAGCTCGGGTGGCATGGCTGGATCCTCCTTGGCTGGCTATTTCCAAATGGAAAGATAGAACCGTGGCAGCTCGTCAGGCCAGAGCCCTACCTCCGGCGCCTTTGATGACGATGCGGCGCATTACACCTCATTCGTCATTCCCGCGAAAGCGGGGACGACAACGCGAGAAGAATCATTCCGCGGCCGCCAGTGTCGCATCGGCGACGCGCAGGCAACGCGCCATGCGTCCTTGCGACGGATAGCGCGGCGCTGGCACCGCGGCGCGACATTCCGGCTGCACATGGCTACAGCGCGGCGCGAATGCGCACCCGGCAGGCAGACGGCGCAGGTCGGGCGGACTTCCAGGGATCGCCTCGATTTCGTGGTCGCGGCTTTGGCCGTGCACTGTCGATGCCAGCAGGCCTTGCGTGTAAGGATGCAGCGGCGCGCTCAACACTTCGGCCACCGGACCTTCCTCGACGATGCGGCCGGCGTACATCACCGCGATGCGATCGGCGATCTCGGAAGCCACGCCGAGGTCGTGGGTGACGAAGATCGTGCCCATGCCGAGTTCGCGCTGCAGTTTGCGGAGCAGGATCAGCACCTGGATCTGCACGGTGGCATCGAGCGCCGTCGTCGGCTCGTCGGCCAGCAACAGGCGCGGTCCGCACGACAATGCCATGGCGATCATCGCCCGCTGGCGCAGCCCGCCGGACAGTTCGTGCGGGTAGTTGTCCAGCCTTCGCTCGGCGGATGGTATCTTCACCAGTTCCAGCAGTTCGAGTGCCCTCGCGCGGGCCGCGGCGCGACTGCCGCCCTTGTGCCGCAGCACCGTCTCGGCAATCTGCGCGCCGATCGTGTAAACCGGATCGAGCGCCGTCATCGGCTCCTGGAAGATCATCGACACCAGGCCGCCACGCAGCTCGCGCAGCCGGCGCTTGTCGAGCGCCAGCACGTCCTGGCCATCGATGCGGATCGCGCCCTCGATGCGCGTGCGGCGCGGCGGCAGCAGGCGCAGCATGGCGCGCAAGGTGACGCTCTTGCCGGAGCCCGATTCACCGAGGATGCACAGCACCTCGCCAGGGCGCACGCTGAAACTTACACCGTTCACCGCATGCACCGTCGCCTCGCGCGTGACGAAACGGACGGAGAGGTCGCTCACCTCGACCAGCGCTCGCCCACCGTCATGGCCGGGCGTGTCCCGGCCATCCGTCGCGGCATTTGTGCCGATGGCGATGGCCGGGACAGGCCCGGCCATGACGATTGAAGCGGCGGTGGACGTGCTCATGCCGGCGCCACTGAATGGCCGGAGCCGGCGTCCAGCATATGGCAGGCAGCGACATGCGATCCCCGCTCCAGCCACGCGCCAAGCTCCGGCGATTTCGCGGCGCACACATCCTCGGCAAACGGACAGCGCGTGTGGAAGCGACAGCCGCTGGGCGGATCGATCGGGCTCGGAGGATCGCCAGTGATCGGCGGTTCCTCGATGCGGTTCGCGGGATCCATCGACGGACGCGAACCAAGCAGCGCGCGCGTATAAGGATGCAGTGGGCGGGTGAAGATATCCTCGGACGGACCCAGTTCCACGACGCGCCCGAGATACATCACCAGCACCCGGTCACTGACATAGCGCACCACATTCAAATCGTGGCTGATGAACAGATAGGTCAGGTTGAACTGCGCCTTCAGCGCGCGCAGCAGGTTCAGCACCTGCGCCTCGACCGACTTGTCGAGCGCGGAGACCGCCTCGTCCAGGATCACCATGCGCGGCTCGATCGCCAATGCGCGGGCGATGTTGACCCGCTGCTTCTGCCCGCCCGACAGTTCGTGCGGATAGCGCTGCCCGAACAGGTCGGGATTGAGTCCGACCTTCACCAGCATGTCGCGCGCGACACGCCGTGCGTCCGGTTTCCTCCGACCGTGCACGAACGGTCCGAACGCGACCGAATCCTGGACCGGCATGCGCGGGTTGAGCGAGGAATAGCTGTCCTGGAAGACCATCTGCACGTGCCGGCGCAGCGCCGCCACGGTGATGCCGCGCGGTGCGCCGACCGGCTCGCCGTCGAAGATCAATTCGCCGCCATCGCGATCGAGCAGGTGCAGCACCAGCCGCGCCAGCGTCGATTTACCGCAGCCCGATTCACCGACGATGCCGAGTGTCTCGCCTTTGAACAGTGTAAACGACACGCCGTCCACGGCACGCACGCGCGCGGACTTGCTGCCGCCGCGCACATGGAAATGCTTGGACAGATCGCGCGCGATCAGCAGGGGCTGGGCGGGGCCGCCGACATCGCGCGCGTCGGCTGCCACGCCGCTCACAACCGCACATCCATCGCCGAGCGGATCCCGTCACTGACCAGGTTGAAGCAGATCGAGGTAACGAAGATCGCCGCGCCCGGCAGCGCGCAGGACAGCGGCGCGACGTAGATCGACTGACGCAATGTGCTCAGCATCAGGCCCCAGTCGGGCGTCGGCGGCTTCACGCCCAGGCCGAGAAACGACAGGCCCGACGCTAGAAGAATGCTGACCGAGACCAGGCTCGATGCATAGATGAAGACGGGGCCCAGCACGTTGCCAAGCACGTGGTAGCGGATGATGGTGAACGTGCCGGCGCCGGTTGCGCGCGCCGCCTCGATGAAGTCCAGGCTGCGCACCTGTGCCGTCGCGGTCTCTGCAACGCGGCACATCGCCGGGATGAACACCAGCGCCAGCGCCGCCATTCCGTTCGCCATGCCGCCACCCATCGCACCCGAGATCGCAACCGCCAGCAACACCGAAGGAAATGCATAGAACACGTCCATCGTGCGCATGATCGCGGCGTTCACCCGCCGTCCGGCGAAACCGCCGATCACGCCGAGCGTGCCGCCGAGCACGACGGCAATGCAGACCGGAACCAGTCCCATCAGCAGCGACGATCGCCCGCCGTAGATCAAACGGCTCAGCAGGTCACGGCCCAGTTCGTCGGTGCCGAGCGGATGGCCGCGGTAGCCGAACGGCTTCAGCCGCAGCACGACGCTTTCCTTGTAGGGATCAAACGGTGCGAGCAACGGGGCGAAGATCGCCGCCAGCACGATCAGCAGCACGACCAGGCCGAAGAACAGCGTCGCGGGATCGTGCCGCAGCCGATAGCCGACCGAACTCCAATAGCCGCGCACTCGCAACGCCGGTGGCGCGTCGTCGTCGAAGCGGATGCCGACCGGGAGCGAGGCAGTCTGTGACATCGCGTCTCTCCTGCTCAGGCCCGGCGGATGCGCGGGTCGATGACCGACTGCAGCAGATCGACGACGAGGTTGGTGGCGACGAAGATCATAGCAAGGAACAGGATGGTTCCCTGCAGCACCGGGATGTCGCGGTTGATGATCGCCTTCGATAACATGAAGCCGCTGCCGGGCCAGGTGAACACCGTCTCCACCAGGATCGAACCGCCCATTAGATAGCCGAACTGCAGCCCCATCACCGCCAGGACCTGCGGCGCCGAATTCTTCAGCACGTGGCGGATGACGGCGATCTCGCCTAGCCCCTTGGCGCGCAATGTCGTCACGAAGTCCTGGTTCAGCACTTCGGCGACCGCGGCGCGCGTGGTACGCGCGATGATACCGACCGGGATCATCGAAAGCGTCACGACGGGCAGCACCAGATACTGCGCGTCGGACCAGCGAAAGATGCTGAACTGGTCTGAGCCTTTCGGCCCCATGCCGGTCGCCGGCAGCACCATGAGCTCGACCGCGAACACGATCACCAGCACGATTCCGAGCCAGTAGTTCGGCAGGCTGACCCCCACCACCGCGGCACCGGTGACGATGCGATCTACGGCGCGGCCCGGAAAGCAGCCGGCGATGGCGCCCATCGTGTAACCGATGATGAACGCCAGCGGCACCGCGAAGCTGGTCAGCATGAACGTGTTGGAGAGCGCGCCGGTGACTTCGAGGATCACCGGACGGCGTGTCGAGATCGACATGCCGAAGTCACCGGTGAGCACGTGGCCGAGCCAGAGCAGGTACTGGATCGGCAATGGGCGATCCAGGCCGTAGGCGCGCCTGATCTGGTCTACCATCTCCGCCGTAGCGTCAGAGGGCAGGATGGTCGAGAGCGGATCGCCGGGGGCGAGGTAGACCAGGGAGAAGCACACCACGCTGACGCCGAAGGCGATCGGGATGGCGAGCAGAATACGGCGGGAGATATAGGCCAGCATTAGAAGTTCCCGTCACCCCCGCAAAAGCGGAAAGCCAGTTGGAACTGGGCCGCCGACTTCGCGGGGGTGACGGTGAGACCAGAACCCGTCATGGATCGACCGTGATCGGCGTCAGGTCCTGGAACCAGTTCTGCGCCTGCACGAAGCCGTGCAGCTTGGGCGACAATGCGCGCGGGTTCAGATCGTGCACCACCCAGATCATCTGCGCGCGATCGCTCTCGAGCTCATGCAGCTTGATCAACATCGCGAGGCGCTTGTCGGCATCGAACTCGTTGAAGATCTGGCCGACCAGCGCCTCGATCTCCGGGTCGTAGAAGTGGCCCCAGTTGGCACCGGCGGGCGACCAGTACAACTTCCCCACCGGCTTGATCAGCGCGCTGACCGGGTCAAGCAGGGCACGCGAACCGTTGTAGCCATCGATCTCGGGATACTTCGGCACGCCGGAACGACCGATCTCGATCAGCGAGTTCCAGTCCATCACCTTGAAGTCGACCTGGAACCCGACTTCCTCGAGCTGCGACTTGACCAGCTCGTTCATCGGCAGCGGCTGCATCTGACCCGAGCCGGAGGTGGAGATCGCCAGCGTGATCTTGCACGGCAGGCAGCCGGCCTCCTTCAGCAGTTCCTTCGCCTTCGCCTGGTTGAACTCGTACTTGATCGGATGGCCGTACCACGGCGAGGTCGGCGGCATGGTGGCGTAGTCCTCGATCGCGGTGCCGCCGAGCAATTCGACGAACTCCGCGCGGTTCAGCGCGTAATTGGCGGCGCGGCGGACGCGGATGTCGGTCATCGGACCCCGCACGAAGTTCAGGATGTAGGGCCAGTTGTGCGGGTAGGTGTTGGTGATGATCTGCATGCCAGCGCTTTTCAGCCGCGGGATGGCATCGGGTGACGGCGCCTCGACGAAGTTCACCTGACCGGTGAGCAGCGCCGCGGTGCGCGTGGCGGCTTCCGGCATCGGCAGCAGCACCAGCCGGTCGTATTTGGCGATGCGCTTCGGATCCCAATACTCCTTGTTCGGCACCAGCTCGAACCGCTCATGCGCCACGTACCGCTCGGCGCGGAACGGTCCGGTGCCCGAGGGATGCTCGGCATAGGCGTTCCAGTCGTAGTGCAGCGCCTCCGCCCGGCACCGGCTGATCATCAGCAGGTAACTCATCTGGTAGGGGAACAGCGATTCCACGACCTTGGTGTTGATCGCGACCGTGCTGTCGTCGATCTTCTCGACCGACGCGAAGTTGGTGGTATAGGCGCGTGTCAACGCCATCTGCAGCGTGTAGAATTGGGGCGCCTTGTCGTCGGTGATGCGCGCCATATTCCACACCACGTCATCGGCGGTGAACGGGCAGCCGTCATGCCACTTCACGCCCTGGCGCAGGTGGTAAATCCAGCGGAGGTGGTTGTTCGGATCGACTTCCCAGGACGTGGCGAGGCCCGGCTTGATGTCGGACGGCTTGTCGCTGCGCGACAGGTCCCATAGCGCCAGCCCGTCGTAGAGGTTGTAGCCGACGAAGCGGAAACCCTCGAAGCCCTGGTCCGGGTTGCCGGTGGTGTTGGGAATGTCGCCGGCGGTCATCGCGACGGTGACGACTGACTCGGCACTGGATTGCTGCGGTGCGGCCCACGCCAGCAGTGGCGCCCACGCGCACGCGAGGGCGGCTCGACGGACGGACCGGTGGATCGGCGCTTTCATTCATGCCTCCTGCAAGCGGAGCCTGTGCTCTATTGCAGCGCAGCATAACCATCCGCCTGTTGTCCAGGCGGAAAAAGCGATCTATGGCGCCCCAGTTGCTGAAACAGGCTCCAAATGAGCCATTCGTAGGCGATCAGGCCCTGGAATAAGCTGCGTTAGACCATTTTATATGCAGACAGGGTGCTCAACCGGTCGAAGGTGGCCGCTTCACGTGTCGGCGAACATCCGGCGAACCGTGAACCGCCGCACGCACAATGCGTTCACCAGACAAAGCCATTACGGGATGCCGACGATGCCGCGCGGAGACAAATCCAAGCCCACCGGCAAACAGGATCGAAGGCCGATCACATCGCCGAGGGCTACGAGCAGCGCGGCGTTGCCGAAGAAGAAGCCGAGCGCCGCGCGTGGGCGACAGTCAACAAGGAAAGCGGCGGCGGCAACAAGAGCGGGCTCGGGTCCCGGCGTCCCGGATAGCCATGTGTCCGCCCGCAAAGGCGGTCGGATCGGCGGCAGTGCCTCTGCCTCACGGTCACCCGCGGCGCGTTCGGCGTCCGCGAAGAAGGCTGCCGCGACCCGCAAGCGGAACGCCGAGCATCGCACCGACTGAAAGGGTGCGGCAAAGGCGATTTGCGTAGGCAGGGCGTGGTGTCAATGCCATGACCGCGACGCTGTCCTGGACCGACATCGTAGTCCGCCTGGCGCTCGCCGTTGCGGCGGGATTTCTCATCGGTCTGGATCGCGGGATGCACGCGCATCGTGCAGGCTTGCGGACCACGGTGCTGGTGACGGTCGCGGCCGCCGTCGCGATGATCCAGGCCAACTGGCTGGTCGTTCATATGCCCGACACGCAGGTGTCGATCGTCCGGCTCGACATGATGCGGCTTCCGCTGGGGATCCTCACGGGCATCGGGTTCATCGGCGGTGGCGCCATTTTGCGCCGAGGCGATCTTGTGCTCGGTGTCACCACGGCCGCGACGATCTGGCTGATGACTGTCATCGGCCTGTGCTTCGGCGGTGGCCAATTGGGTCTCGGCGTCGCCGCCACGGTCATCGCGCTGGCAACCCTGTGGCTGCTGCAATATGTGGAGGCCGGCATCGTGACCGGGCGACGCGGCACGATCGCCGTCACATTCTCGACTGCCGGATCGCATGAACCAGTGGTTTTCGCGCTGCTTGCTGAGCGTGGGTTCAAACTGCGGTCACGCAGCGTGGAACTGACGCCGGATTCTGCAACGCGCGTTACCTGCAGCGGGCGTTACAAGGGCGCCTATCCTGACTGGTCGTCCGGACTGGTGCGCGTGCTGGCGGCGATCCCTGGCGTCAGCCGGGTCGAATGGCGGGACATCGACTGACGCTCAGGGCTACCGATCACGGCTCGACGATGACCTGACCGTACATCCACGGGTGCGGCGTGCAGATGAAATAGTAGGTGCCGGGCTTGTCGAAGGTGACCGTCTTTGACTGCCCCTTGGCCAGTATACCGGTGTCCCACTTGCCCGCTGTTGCCGCCGCTGCCGTTACGCCGGTCTGGGCTTCTGTCGCGCTATGCGGAATATCGCCGGCATTGATGAAGTTCACCTGGGCACCGCGCTTCACCCGCATGCGCGCCGGCCAGTAGGAATACTCGACGTTGTTGTCGCCGATCCGCACCGTGTCCACGCCATCCGCGATTGCTCCGGTCGGTCCGGCCACTGTCGCCGGCGGCGGCGGCGGCCACAACGGCTGGAGCTTGCCGTCCAGCGCGAACGTCCAGACCGCATCGCCGAACGCGCTGCCATGGACCGAGTTGCCGCCGGCCACGATGGCGATGTACTGCTGGCCGTCCACCTCATAGGTCATCGGCGGCGCATCGGCGCCGAAGCCGGTCTGGAACTGCCACAGCACCTCGCCGGTCTTCGCATCCTGGGCAACGATGTTGCCATCCGGCGAGCCGCGCAGCAGCAGTCCGCCCGCGGTTACCAGCCCGCCGCCGTTGCCGCCCATGCGATACGGCAGCTTCTGCTGCCAGGCGATCTTGTTGGTGGTGGCGTTGAGCGCCGTGAACGTGCCGCTCATCGCGGAGCCGATCGGCGCCGCCTGGGTGCCGCCGACATAGCGCATGCCGTTCTTCCAGTCCTGCGAGTAACGGGCAAACACGCTGGTGCGCACGGTGCCGTCCACGTAGAGCATGCCGGTGTCAGGGCTGTACGGCATCGGCGACCAGTTGGTGCCGCCGATGCCCGAGGGCTGCACGAGCACCGGTGTGTCCCAGAATGGCTGGAACAGGCAGCCGGCCTTGTCGTAGCCGGGCAGCAGTTCCGCGCATTGCGGCACAGTGGGATCGCCCACCGGAATCGGCTGCGTCTTCGCCGTCTTCTGCCGCGGCTCCTGCGGCACCGGCTTTTCCTCGATGCCGATCAGCGGCTTGCCGTTGGTGCGGTCCACGATATAGACCCAGCCGGTGCGCCCGGCCTGTGCCGCCGCCTTGCGCGGCTGGCCGTCGATGACGGTGTCGAACAGCACCACCGGACTGGCTGCGTCATAGTCCCAGATGTCGTGGTGCACCTCCTGGAAGTGCCAGCGATACACACCGGTCTTTGCGTCGATCGCCATGATCGAGGCGCAGAACAGGTTGTCGCCCTCGCGCATCGATCCGTCATAGTCCGGACCGCAGTTGCCGGTCGCGAAATACGCCAGGCCAAGTGTCGGATCGAGCGCCGGCGTGTTCCAGATCGATGCTCCGCCACGCATCGAGTGCGACGTTTCCGCCGGCCAGGACTCGCTGCCGGTCTCGCCGGGCGCCGGCAATGTATACGCCCGCCACAGGATCTTGCCGGTCTTGGCATCGAGCGCGGTCTCGCGTCCGCGGACGCCGAATTCGCCGCCGGTCATGCCGCTGTAGACAATGCCCTCATAGTACAGCGGGGCAGCGGTGACGCCGTAGCCGTTCTTCCAGTCCTCGATGGGCGATTTCCACACTTCCTTGCCGGTCTTGATGTCGAGCGCGACGACATTGGCGTCGAGCTGGCCCAGGAACAGCATCCCCTCGCCCATCGCCAGTCCGCGGTTGAGCCAGCCGCAGCAGACGGTGGAGATCTTCTGGTCGAGTCCCGACCAGCGCTCCCAGAGGATCTCGCCTGTCTTGGCGTTCATCGCGAATACGTCGTCGTTGCCAGTCACGACGTACATGATCCCGTCCCTGACCAGCGGCGTTGCCTCGGCCGAGTATTTGCCGCCGAATCCGGAGCCCTTGAGCCTGGTCATCCAGGCGCCCTTGAGCTGCTTGACGTTCGTGGTGTCGATCTGCTTCAGCGTCGAGTAGCGCTGGTTCATGATGCTGCCGCCGTTGGTCACCCAGTCCTTGCCGGCCGGACTCCTTACCATCCGGTCAATGTCCGGGTCGGCGGCCGAAGCCGGCAGGTAACACGCACAAATCAGGAAGCCCGCGAACAACGCCGATGCGATTAGGCGACCGTGACTGAGCATGGAGGTGTCCCCCGAAGGTTTGTTGATTGGACGCTCTTCCACCGTCATGGCCGGGCTTGTCCCGGCCATCTGAAGCGGCACCCCGCCACGACGGATGGCCGGGACAAGCCCGGCCATGACGGAACGAACGAGTGGCGATGGAAGGTCATTGGGTTAGACCCAAGTCACGGCTCGACGATGACCTGGCCGTACATCCACGGGTGCGGCATGCAGATGTAATAGTAGTTGCCGGGCTTATCGAACGTGATCGTCTTCGACTGGCCCGAATTCAGCGGCCCGGTGTCCCAGTCGCCGATCTTCCCGTTGTCAAACGATGTCGCCGTATGCGGCGTGTCGCCCGCATTGGTGAAGGTCACAGAGGTCCCCGCCTTGATGCGGTCTCGCTTCGGAAAGTAGCCAAACTCGATATTCTGGTCGCCGATTTTGACCGTGTCGGCATTATCGGCGATCGGTCCGCTGGCGGGTCCCGCGATGGTCGGCGGCGCGGGCGGTGGCCACAACGGGTTCAACTGCCCCTTCAACGAGAACGTCCACACTGCATCGCCATTGGCGCTGCCGACTCCCTGATTGCCGCCGGCTGCGATGGCGATGTACTGGTCCCCATCGACCTCGTAGACCATTGGCGTTGCCTCCGCGCCAAAACCGGTCTGGAACTCCCAGAGCAGTTCGCCGGACTTTGCATCGCGAGCCTGGATTGTCCCGCCGGGATCCCCGTGAAAGACGAGGCCGCCGGCCGTCGTGGTCGATCCGCCACCGCTGCCGACGCGGAACGGCACATTCTTCTGCCAGGCAATCTTGTTGGTAGTGCCGCCGATCGCGGTCCAGGTACCGCTCATGGGCGAGCCGATCGGCGCCGCCTGTGTGCCTCCGTTATACTGCTTGCCTTTCTTGTACTGATCCCCGTAGCGCGCAAAGGCGCTGGTGCGGACGGTGCCGGGAACATAGAACAGCCCGGTGTCCGGATTGTACGACATGGGCGACCAGTTGGTACCGCCGATGCCCGATGGCTGGACCAGAACCGGCTCGTCCCAGAAGGCCTCGAAGATGCAGCCGGCCTTTCCGTATTCCTCCAGCGGCTGGGCGCATTGCGGCACGGTCGCGTCGCCGACCGGATAGGGCTGCGTCTTCGCGGTAAATTGCCGCGGCTCCTGCGGCACCGCTCGCTCCTCGATGCCGACCAGCGGCTTGCCGTTGGTGCGGTCGAGAATGTAGACCCAGCCGGTGCGTCCGGCCTGCGCAATGCCCTTGCGCGGCTGGCCATTGATGACGGTGTCGAACAGCACCGCCGGGCTCGCCGCGTCGTAATCCCAGATGTCGTGGTGCACCTCCTGGAAGTGCCAGGCGTATTGGCCGGTCTTCGCGTTCACCGCGACAACCGACGCGCAGAAGAGATTGTCACCCGGGCGCATCGACCCGTCGTAATCCGGGCCGCAATTGCCGGCCGAGAAGTAGATCAGTCCGAGCTGCGGATCGAGCGCCGGCGTGTTCCAGATCGACGCGCCGCCATGCATGTAATGATCGGTGCCGGCCGGCCAGCTGTCGCCGCCGACATCGCCCGGCGCAGGCAGCGTGTAGAACCGCCACAGGATTTTTCCCGTTTTGGCGTCGAGCGCGGTCAGGCGGCCGCGTATGCCGTATTCGCCGCCGGTGATGCCGCTGTAGACGATGCCGTCATAATACAGCGGCGCGCTGGTGATGCCGTAGCCGTCCTGCCAGACCTCGATCGGTGTCTTCCACACCTCCTTGCCGGTCTTGGCGTCGAGCGCCACGACATTGGCGTCGAGCTGGCCGAGGAACACCATCCCCTCGCCCAACGCCACACCGCGATTGTCCCAGCCGCAGCAGACGCTGGTGAGCTTCTGGTCGATGCCTGACCAGCGCTCCCACACGAACTGGCCCGTCTTGGCGTCCAACGCGAACACGTCGTCGTTGCCGGTGACGACATACATGATGCCGTCCTTCACGAGAGGCGTCGCTTCCAGCGAATATTTGCCGCCGTACCCGGAGCCCTTCAGACGGGTCA
Source organism: uncultured Alphaproteobacteria bacterium (assembly GCA_963780095.1). GTDB lineage: Bacteria > Pseudomonadota > Alphaproteobacteria > Acetobacterales > Acetobacteraceae > JAMXLO01. Next base: position 16,460 of record CAWABH010000064.1, on the reverse strand, counting down.
TCCAGGCTCCCTTGAGTTGCTTGACGTTGCTGGTGTCGATCTGTTTCAGCGTCGAATAGCGCTGGTTCGTCAGGCTGCCGCCGTTGGTCACCCAGTCCTTGCCGGGCGGACTTTGCACCAGACGGTCAATGTCCGGGTCGGCGGCCGAAGCCGGCAGGTAACCCGCACAAACCAAAAGGCCCGCGAACAACGCCGGTACCAGCCGGCGAACATGGCCGAGCATGACGATATCCCCCAACACCTTGTTTGCGTTGGGCACAACCGTACGCCCGCAGGGGCGGCGCTGGCAAGTCTCAACGTTGCGCCGCCATATCCCCGCCCGGCAGCATCTGGTTCGCTGCATCCAAGGTCGCGATGTTCGCCGATTGGATGTAGGGCATGTTGCTCAGCACCTGCAGTGTCTGCTCCGGCGACAGCGTAAATATCGGCGCCCTGAGAACCTGCATCGCGGTGGGCGCATCCCCGTACTGCCAAAGCCATGCAAACTGCAGCAGACCATTCGTCACGAGCTGCGACGGCGCATCGGGCCTGATGCCCAGGACCCGGCGCACGTCCGCGCGCGCCTCCAGCATCTTCATCTTGGTCAGTGGCGACAGCGTCACCCAGCGCGGGTTGCTGCTGAGTTCGCCGGCCAGATAATCCACCGCGGCGGACGCCCTGGCGGCATCGACTGGACTGTTCCGTGTACGCACCGGTATGGCAAACGCCCACGACGCCTGATTCGCCGCAGTCACGTCATTGTCGAAAAGACCGAATGCGCCGGGCGGGACCGACGCGGTGTCCGGCGGCGGCTGCACGGCACAGGCGGCGATTGCCAGGCACGCCAAGATGGTCGCGAGACGGAAGAGCATGGTCGCTCCCACTTTCCTTTGTCCCCGAGAAGATGGGGAAGCTTGGAGCAATCCGTTAGAGTGACAGTGTGAGCTCCCTCTCCGCCACCTGGGCGGAGAGGGTTGGGGTGAGGTGGGCTTGCTGGGCGTGGCTACCGCGTCACCTGTTTCTGGACCAGCTCGAAGCTATCGACGGCGTGCTGTGTACGCTGGATGAATCCCCCACCTCACCCTGACCCTCTCCGCCCCCAAGGGCGGAGAGGGAAATGCGAAGGCAAGCGCGAACCCTATGTCGCGCTGCTCAAGCCGGCGCGGAAGCGGGCGGCCAATTCGCGATAGACCACCGCGTTGCGATCGAATTTCCGCCGCTCCTCGTCGCTCATCACGCGCAGCAGCTTGGCCGGCGCGCCGATCCACAACTCGTTGCGGCCGATAACCTTGCCGGGCGTGAGCAGACCGCCGGCACCGAGCATGCCGCCTTCCTCGATCACCGCGCCGTCCAGCACGGTCGCGGAGATGCCGACGAAGGCTCGGTTCTTCAGCGTGCAGGCGTGGATGACCGCGTTGTGGCCGACCGTGACATCGTCGCCGATGATCGCGGCGAGGCCGCCCGAATCGACATGGATGATGGCGCCATCCTGTATGTTGGTGCGCGCGCCGATGCGGACGTGGCACAGATCCCCGCGCACCAGGCAGTGGAACCAGACACCGGTTTCGGAACCGATCTCGACATCGCCGATCACGGCCGCGGTCGGGGCTATGAAAGCGTCCGGCGCCACCTTCGGCGTGACGCCGTCCAACGTGTAGATCGGGCCGTGGCCGGTGAACGGCTCAGGCATTCACCGTCTCCCGCAGCGGGGCGCTGACGGGAAGGTCGAGCATCAGCCGGAGGTTCTGCACCGCCGCGCCGGACGCGCCCTTGCCGAGGTTGTCGAGCCGCGCGACCAGGACCGCCTGGCGATGCTTCTCATTGGCATGCACAAAGAGTTCCAGCAGGTTCGTCTCGTTCAGCGCCTGCGGCTCCAGCTTGCCGTCCGCCGGGGCAGCGGTGACATGGACGAACTCGCAGCCACGGTAGCGCGCTTCGAGCACCGCATGCAGATCGGCGCCGGTTGGCTCGCCGTGCAGGGTGTCGAGGTGCAGCGGCACCGAGACCAGCATGCCCTGGCGGTAGTGGCCCACCGACGGCGCAAAGATCGGCCGGCGAGAAAGGCCGCAATAGAGCTGCGTTTCCGGGATGTGCTTGTGAGCGAGGTTCAGCCCATAGAGTTCGAAGGCCGGGCCGCCGTCATGCTCGTGGGCCTCGATCATCGACCGCCCACCGCCGGAATAGCCGCTGACCGCGTTGACCGTGATCGGATGGTCGGGCGGGATGATTCCGGCATCCACCAGCGGGCGGATCAGGCCGATCGCCCCGGTGGGATAGCAGCCGGGATTGGCGACCTTCCGCGCGCCGGCGATGCGCTCCGCCTGACCCTGTTGCATTTCCGGGAATCCATACGCCCAGTCCGGATGCACCCGATGCGCCGTGCTGGCATCGAGCAACTTCGGCGCGGCGTGGCCCAGCCCATCGGCAAGCGCCACCGCCTCGCGTGCCGCATCGTCGGGCAGGCAGAGCACGACGAGGTCCACCTCGGCCATGATGTCGCGCCGTGCGGCGGGATCGCGGCGGTGGGCGGCGGGCAGGCTTCTGAGTTCAATGTCGGGCAACGCGCGCAGACGGTCGCGGATGCCGAGCCCTGTCGTCCCGGCCTCGCCGTCGATGAACACGCTGGGCTTGGTAGCCATCTCGGATCTCCGACATACTGTCATGGCCGGGCGTGTCCCGGCCATCCCAACCAGCACCATGCCACGACGGATGGCCGGAAGGCGCCCGGGCCATGTCTGGCTATCGCTGACGAACTACCGCTTGCTGAACTGGAAGCTTCGTCGGGCTTTCGCCTTGCCGTATTTCTTGCGCTCGACCACGCGGGAATCGCGGGTCAGGAAGCCGGCAACCTTCAGGATGCCGCGCAGGTCCGGCTCGTAGTAGGTCAACGCGCGCGAGATGCCATGGCGCACCGCGCCGGCCTGGCCTGAGAGCCCGCCGCCGGTGACGGTGCAGAACACGTCGAACTGATTGTAGCGGTCGGCCACCAGGAAGGGCTGGGTGAGCAGCATGCGCAGCACGGGGCGGGCGAAGTACTGCACAACCTTCTTGCTGTTCACGGTGATCTCGCCCTTCCCGGGTTTGATCCACACGCGCGCGACCGCGTTCTTGCGCCGGCCCGTGGCATAGGAACGGCCGAGTGCATCACGCCTCGGTTCTACCTTAGGCCGGTCGGTGGTCGCCGGCACGATGCCGACGGCAGCCTGCTGGGCGGCGACGATATCCGCGAGGTCAGCGAGGGTGCGGGTCTGGGTTCCGGACATGCGCGATCAGCCTCGCTTGTTCTTCGGGTTCATGGCAGCGACGTCGAGCGGTATCGGCTGCTGCGCCGTGTGCTTGTGCTCGGCGCCGGCATAGAGGTACAGGTGCTTCATCTGCTTCCGCTGCAGCGGGCCGCGGGTGATCATGCGCTCCACCGCCTTCTCCAGCACGCGCTCGGGATGCTGGCTGTCCAGGCGCTGGCGGATGGTGCGGCCCTTGATGCCGCCGGCATAACCGGTGTGATAGTAGAAAATCGACTGGTCAGGCTTGTTGCCGGTGACCCGCACCTTCGCCGCGTTGACCACAACGACGTTGTCGCCGCAGTCGACATGTGGCGTGAACTGCGGCTTGTGCTTGCCGCGCAGATGGTTGGCGATGACGACGGCCAGGCGGCCGAGCACGACACCATCGGCGTCGATCAGCACCCAGTCCTTCTTCACCTCCGCGGGCTTGAGCGAAATGGTGGTCTTCTGCATCGGGGAGGTGTCCTGCGGGTTGGCGGCGGGGTATGGGGGAAAAGCGTGGTGGGGTCAAGGCGTTAGGTGAGTGGTAAGATATTACCACACCTTTGGGGATCACGCCGGAATCAGACATGAACGTTAAGCGCGAGCCCCCGCGCCGAATATAATCCGCGCCACCTTCTACCAGATGCCGCCTGAACCCTTTAAGTACCGGGGCGCGACCTTCACGAACTGATCCCTAGCTGGCCACCGACTGCTCAGTCTCAACGATCCAAAAACTCCGCCAGCCCGATCCGCTGGTGGCCATGCCGACCCACCATCGTCTCCGCCGCGGCCAGCGCATCCAGCACCGCCTCCTGCGTCGCTTCGGCGGCGGCCTGGAGCAGCCGGTCGATCCGGCTCTCCGCCAGCATGCGGTGTTCGAGCAGGTCCTGATCCGCCTCGTGCGGCAGACGGTTGGCTATGGTGAATGCCAGGGCGATGTCGCCACTGCCATTGCCCCAGAACGAGCCACACCAGGCCAGCCCCACGCCGGCGCGGCGCGCCACCCGGCCCAATTGGCGATGGCCAAGCGGGATATCGGTTCCGATGACGATGATGCAGGAACCGGCGTCGGGCATCGGCCGCGACGCCGAATCCACCCGCCGCCCATCCGGCAGGCGTAGATCCCCGGCGCGGCCGAAATTCGCCAGCACCAGCGCGCCCAGGTGATACGTCGCCCCGTCCAGCCGCACCCGGCGGGAGGCGCTGCCGATGCCGCCCTTCAGCCCGAAGCAGCTCATCCCGGTGCCGGCGCCCACCGCGCCGGTGGGAAAATCCTCCCCGGCCGCCGCGATTGCCGCATCAGCGTGCGCCTCGGTCACCGCCATCGCCTGGATGTCATTCAGGTAACCGTCGTTGCATTCCAGCACGACCGGATTGACCGTCGAGGTCTGCCGGCCGATCTCCGGATCGGCCGCAATCGCCCGCCGGATCAGCGCCGTCGCGCACACGCCGACCGCAAACGTGTTGGTCAGCAGGATCGGCGTCTCCAGCGTGCCCAACTCGTTCAGCTGCATCAGCCCGACGCTCTTGCCGAAGCCGTTCAGCACCACCGCGGCCGCGACCGGCTTGTCCCGGAAAAGATCGCCGTCATGCGGCAGCACCGCGGTGACCCCGGTCCGCACGTCGGCTTCGATCAGCGTCGCGTGCCCCACCGCCACGCCGGGCACATCGGCGATGCTGTTGCGCTTGCCGGGGGGCAGCGAGCCGCAGGCCAGTCCAAGATCGCGTGCGCGCATGGTGTGCCTCCGTTGTCGATCTCTAGCCGACAACGCTAATTCGTCCTAATTATCAACCACCCAAAGGATTGGTCCGTCGCCGTGCGTTCACTGTCATGGCCGGGCTTGTCCCGGCCATCCGTTACGGCACCAGTGCCGGCGTGGATGGCCGGGACAAGCCCGGCCATGACATGGGGAGGCGATGCGCCATTCCGTCGGGCAACTGGCGTTCCCAAGGGAGGCAGACATGCGGGAAATCGGCCATTTCATCGGCGGGAAAGCGGTCGCCGGCACCAGCGGCAGGTTCGGCGACGTCTACGATCCCGCCGCCGGCGAGGTCACCGCCCGCGTCGCCCTGGCCGATGCGGCCGAAGTGAACAAGGCCGCCGTTGCCGCCGCCGCCGCATGGCCGGCCTGGGCCGCCACGCCGCCGCTGCGCCGCGCCCGCGTCATGTTCAAGCTGAAGGAACTGCTCGAGCGCGACCGCAAAGAGCTTTCCGCGATCATCACCGCCGAACACGGCAAGGTCCTGTCCGACGCCGATGGCGAGGTGCAGCGCGGCCTGGAGGTGGTCGAGTTCGCCTGCGGTATCCCGCATCTGCTGAAGGGCGAGTTCACCGAAGCCGTCGGCACCGGCATCGATGCGTGGTCGATCCGTCAGCCGCTCGGCGTGGTGGCCGGCATCACGCCGTTCAATTTTCCCCTCATGGTGCCACTGTGGATGATCCCGGTGGCGCTGGCCTGCGGCAACTGCTTCATCCTGAAGCCGTCCGAGAAGGACCCATCGGCCAGCCTGAAGCTCGCAGCGCTGCTGGCCGAGGCGGGTGTGCCGGATGGCGTGTTCTCGGTGGTGCAGGGTGCGCGCGAGGCGGTCGAAGCGATCCTGGCGCACCCCGACATCGCCGCGATCAGCTTCGTCGGTTCCACCGCGATCGCCGAGACCATCTATCGAGGCGGCACGTCGCACGGCAAGCGCGTGCAGGCGCTGGGCGGGGCAAAGAACCACCTGGTGGTGATGCCCGATGCCGACATCGACGACGCGGTGGACGCCCTGATGGGCTCGGCCTACGGCGCAGCCGGAGAGCGCTGCATGGCGGTGTCCGTCGCGGTCGCGGTCGGTTCGGCCGGCGACAGGCTGGTGCAGAAGCTGGAGCCGCGCGTGCGCGCGCTGAAGATCGGCCCCGGCACCGATCCCGACGCCGAGATGGGCCCGCTGGTGACGCGCGAGCACCGCGAAAAGGTACAGAGCTACATCGACCTCGGCGTGAAGGAGGGCGCGAAGCTTGTCGTGGACGGCCGCGGCCTGTCACTGCAGGGCTACGAGAACGGTTACTTCCTGGGCGGCTCGCTGTTCGACCACGTCAGTACCGACATGCGTATCTACAAGGACGAGATCTTCGGCCCGGTGCTCGGCGTGGTGCGCACGCCTGACATGGCGGGCGCGGTGCGCATGGTGAACGCGCACGAATACGGTAACGGCGTCGCGATCTTCACCGCCGACGGCGGCGCCGCGCGCGACTTCGCCGCCGGCATCAACATCGGCATGGTCGGCATCAACGTGCCGATTCCGGTGCCGATGGCGTTCCACAGCTTCGGCGGCTGGAAGCACTCGCTGTTCGGCGACCATCACATCTATGGCCCGGAAGGCGTGCGTTTCTACACGCGCTACAAGGCGGTCACGCAGCGCTGGCCGGGCGGCGCGCGGCGTGGCGCGGAGTACGTGATGCCGACGCTGGGGCGGTGAATGCGAGCCTCTGGCAAGAAGGAAGATTCAACGCAGAGACACCGACGAAGCATGATTGCGCTCCGCGCGCAGTGCCATTCGATTCTCCTCAGCGCCTCAGCGTTGAATCTTCCTTCTGCATTCTGCAAGGCCGCTAAACCGGCTCCGGGTCGCTCGGTTCGTCCGGCACCGCCAATGCCTTCAGCCGCGGGACGTCATGCAGGATGACGCGCAACCCGTGGGTTTCCACGCCATGCTCGCGGAGTGCCGCGAATGCGCGTGACAGGTTCTCCTGCCGACAGCCGATCTGGGCCGCCAGCAATCCCTTGTCGAATGGCAGACGGAAGTCCGCCTTGCGGGCCTCACGGTCCTGCACCCGCGCCAGCAGGTAGCAGCCGAGCCGCTGCGTCGCGCTGCGCAGCTTCAGATCACGCACCTGTCGCACCATGCTGCGAACCTCATGCGACACCGAGCGCAGCAGCACATTCGCGAGCGAAAGCTCGCGTTCGACCAGTTGCCGCAACGGCGAGGCCTCGATGGCGAGCACGCGTGGACCGAATGACCGCGCGCGCCGTCATTTGATACGGCAGTTCGGCCAGGACCGAACCCAGGACGAAATGCCCAACCGGCTGAACCACCGTGACCAATGTCGCGGTGCCATTGGCCATAGCGCTGGTCAAAGCCACCTGGCCCTCCAGCAGGATGTGCAGAAATCTCGGCATGGCTCCCTGTTGGGACAGCACCTCGCCTTGCTCGGCGGTCACCAATTCGCTGATGCCTTCGATCCGCTTGCGCAGCGGAGGGTCCAACCGCCCGAACAGCGGTATGGTTCCGACCAGATCGACCCCAGCTTCCATAGTCCCCAATTCCGTCCGCACGGCATTCTTTGCGATTGCCGAGCCAATGGTGGCCAATCCAGTGACCTCGTGCGGTGCATTATCCCCTCAGTTGGCATGAGTGGGCAATGCCAAATCGATTGCACGCCGTTGCCGGCCGTGCTGCCGATTACGTGATCTATTGGCTCGTGGCATGTGTCGGGCATTCCTCGATCAGGGTTCGATCGAGCAGCGTGGCCAGTTCGGCCTCGTGCTCGTAGTCCGCCATGCGCTGCTGCAAGGTCGCGTCGCGCGCCACCGCGGGATGGAAGTAAATCTCGCTCGTTCCCTCTGGCAGCGCCGCCATCAGGCGGCGCACGCGATCCACCGTCATATGCCCGCTCCACGCCAGTCCGAAGCAGTGATCGTTCGTCGCCATCGCGGCGGCGTGCGCCTGTCGCCGAAGCAGTCTTGTCCAGTGATACAGGGCATGGCCGCCCGGACCGACGCGCGTGCCGCACCGCGCGACCACAGCGGGAGGTTCGGCCGGAACACGCACTGCCCGCAGTCCGAACGCCCGGCCGATGTCGATCATCAGCCGGCCTACCGTCGGATGCAGGTGCATGTGCTTGTGCGCATTGGCATGGTCGAGCGACAGCCCGGTGGCGGCGAACGCCGCGAATTGTGCGCGGATTTCCGCGGCGAGCTGCCGGCGGACGCGCGGGCGGAAGAAGTAGTTCACGCCGAGTCGAAACTGGTCCGCGGGAAACTGTCCCTGTGCGTCGACCAGATCGGGAATTTCCGCTGCCGGCAGCACGGCGGGACCGTCGATCGCCACCAGATGCAGGCCGACGCGAAGGGACGGGTTCGCCCGCGCCCGCCGCACCGCATCCGCGGCGGCCGGGCCGGCGACCATGAGGCTCGCGGCATCCAAAATACCGTCGCGGTGCGCTCGTTCGACCGCCTCGTTGACGGATTCCGAAAGGCCGAAATCATCGGCGGTGAAGACTACGCGCACTTTGGTCCGCAAAGTTCGGAGTGCCTGTTACTCAGTTGCTGGCCTCGATACCGGGACCGCCTCGGTTCAAACCGCCGCAGTATCCCGCCGCGCAAACCAGACCGGCATCACAGCTGCGGCCGGGCCTTTGTTGTTCTGGAGCACAGTCTTGCTCCTCTGTCAAAATCGTGGTCGCCCCGATCCGAACGGCAGAGAGCGCATCGCTGGCCAGAGACTATCTTTCGGGCAGGCCTTTGGCCCGACCCGTGGGCCGGCCATGATGGGGAAGACCCGAGGCGCGGTCTGAATGATTCCAGCCAGCCTGACAATTCGCTAGTAATACCAGCCTGGACCCCAGGGGCCCCAATCCATCTGGTAAATCTGGGCGGTCATCTGCTGCTCATCGGCAATCTGCTTCTGGAATACATTCTCGCGGTAGCGGCCATACGCAGCCTGATTGCCGACATATAGGCAGTCGCAGATCGTTGGGTCAGCGTAGGTGTAGATCACATTGTTGCCACGCACCTGGCGGACGAATTTGTGCGGCGGCAGGGCCGTCAACGAAGCTTGACGCTGTGGCGTGTTCGCCGGCACCAGCGTGAAACCTGCAGCAGCCAGCATGTCCTCCTTGTTCTGCACCTGGCTTGCGCAGGCCACCAATGCAAAGGGAAGCACCAACACCGCCGCGAATCTGAGCATGCACGTTTCCTCGAATAAATTATCGCCGGCTGAGCCTGCACCAAACTTGAGCCCGACGCCACCCCGGCTCGGAATGTGTCGCCGTCTCAGAAAGGGGCGGTCAAAGTCTGCCGTCCAACGGGAGGTCGATGCAATGACAAGAGAATACCGTCGCTACTTGAGGGGACAGCGAAGAACAACTGGCCCGTGCTGCCAAGCCGTGCGGCGTTGTTGCGACGTGTGAGCGCCATTCCAGAGCGTCATAATTGGGACATGAAGACGGCGCAAGAATTACCAGCCGCGGCTCATTAGGGAGGCACGAATGCGATACTTGGTCCTTTTGTCATTGCTTCTTCTATCAGGATGCTACTACGGTCCATATGGCTACGGGTACGGATATGGCTACGGCTACCCATACCGTTCCTATCCGCCAAGTTACTATACGTCCGGACCGCCACCGTACTCCGGCGGTCAGCAGCAGGTACTACGGTGGTGGGCAACCGGGTTACGGCAGTGGTCAACCGACCTACCTCAATCCAGGACCGAACGATCCCCAGAATTGCGGTACTCCCGACCAGCCGAAAGCTTGCTACCGATAAGCCAAGGAGGAAAGAATGCGGCGTATCATTTTGGTGACGGCATTTGTAGCGCTGGCACCCCTCGCCTACGCACAGACCAGCGGCAACATGGGCACCAGGTCCAGTCCAGGCGCCTCAGGCCCACCGGGCAGCATGAATAACATGGGTGGTAGTGGAGCCATGTCCGCTGCACCCATGACTGGTCAGGCCGACCCTGGCAACTGTGGAACTCCAGATGCACCCAAACCATGCCCCCCGATGCCACACAGGGCTCTCCAGAACTTTCCGGCGAACCGTCAGTAGTCTGGAGCGGGCAGGATGAGGAACGGATCCCAATCGACCCTCACTATTCCCCAAATGTAATGTTACGTGCGCCGGCACCTGGTGCCGCGGTGGCGACACCACGCGTGATGTGTGGGCTCTTGATCGTCGGAAGCCGGAAGCCATTCGTTCGATGGCAGTCGAACGGGTGGAGGACGAAGATTGGCCATCGTCGGTCGTCGCACCTTTCGGCTTTCATCGCATGACGATCTACAAATGAACCATTACGCGGCATAAAAGCCAGGTGTGGGCAGCAAAGGGCTGCCGCCCGGGTTGTGTACATCAAAATCTGCAAAATGCGTGCGGGATCAGCGATCTTTGGAAGCCGCCTCTAGGGAAGCCGGTATCGAGGCGTCGCCCGAACCGCCGAGTTGATCATGCGCGAGCGCCGCCGCCTGCGGTGCAAGGATGCCGAAAGTCCGCTCCAGATGCCGCGGCGCCGCTGCCATCAGGTGTCCGGCCCCGGCGACGAGCGCCAGGAGGAGTGCCGCGGCAGCCATGAAGTAGAACACCCCGTCGATGCCGAAGCGCGCCATGAGGATCGCGCCGACGAGCGGGCCAAGCACCGAGCCGAACCCGCTCACCAGGATCAGGCGGCCACTGACCGCAACGACCCGATCGGCCGGCATCCGGTCGTGTGCGTGTGCCACGCAGACGGGGTAGAGGGTCGACATGAAGCCGCCGAGCAGGGCGGCGGCGGGCAGCACCACCGGCATGGAGTGCGGCAGGAGAATCAGAACGACCGCGATGGCGGCGAAGCCGAGGCCGAGTGCGGCCAGCACGATGCGCCGGTCGAAGCGGTCCGATAGGCGGCCGACGGGAATTTGGAAAGCCAGCCCGCCAAGAACGGCCACCAGCATGAAAAGCGCGATCGTCGAGCGCTCGATGCCCTCGCCCTGCATCCACGCCGGAACCAGCGCGTAGAAGGCGCCCGCGACGAGTCCGCTCAGCACACAGCCGACGACGGCGACGGGTGCTGCGCGGGACAGCTGGCCGTAGGGCAGTTTCGCGGCAGCGCTGACGCGCGGAGGCTCGGCCCGGGCCGTGCTCACCACGACCAGCGCCAGCGCGAACAGGGCAACGATTGCGTTGAACGGCGCTGCCGTTTCGATGTCAGCCCAGCTGATCAGAAGCTGTCCCGCCGCAAGGGCCAGGAAGGTGCCCACCATGTAGATTGCAAAGACCCGCCCGCGCTCCGACGGCTCGGCCTTGGCGTTCAGCCAGCTCTCGGTCGTGACGAAGACTCCGGCGCAGCCGAACCCGACGACCGCGCGCAGGACCAGCCAGGGCAACGGTCCGACCAGGAGCGGCATGACCGCGGTCGCCGCGGCGACCAGACCAGCAAACGCCGCGTAGGCGCGGATGTGCCCAACCCGTTCGATGATCCGTCCGCAACGCGTCGCGCCCAGCGTGAAGCCGACGAAATAACTGCTGAGCACCAGGCCCGCCATGGTTGCGTCGAAGTTCTCGATCGCCACCCGCAGGGAGAAGAAGGTACCGAAGAAACCGTTGGCGAGCTGGATGGCGCTCGTCGCAATGATGAGCGTCCCGATCTGTGCGTGCATGGACCCGCCCGATCGCATCGGCTCTCCCCTCCCGCGGCCGATCCGGAGACTCGCGCCGCAAATTTCCGGACCGTTGCCGACTTCATCCTCGAGAGGGTCGGACAACACCATCGGACAGCACATCACGACAATCCGCTGCCAGCAAGGTCCTCCCGGCGCGCAGGATCGTGGCTGTGCCAAATGCGTACGCCGCAAATAGCGATGCTGCTCGACCCGCTACCCAGCTGACTGGCTACCGCCTGCGCCGAGTGCTAAATTTCATTTTCGGCCATTGGTTCAACTGTTCTTGTCACTCACGTCAGGCTTTGCGTTGGAGTGACGCAGTCAGGACACAATGACACCCGAGAGGTTCGCCACCCACTCACTTTCGGCGCCGGATCAATTCGAAGCCTGGCGTGTCTGGTTTCACTCCGTATTCGACGGACGAGCGACTTCAGTTTTACTTGCCGCGAGACAGTTTCTGCGAGCTTGCGCCAATGCTTGATGCGGTGCGGGGGACGGTGCTGAACACGCCCCTGGGACGGTTGCTTGCCGATTACATGCTCCTGCTGGAGCGGAACCTTCCGGATTTGACACCTGAGGATCTGCCCCGGCTGACTGGCGCCGTTCGCGCCATGGTCGGGGCCTGCATCGTGCCGTCTCCCGATCGGTTAGCCGCCGCCACAAGCCAGATCGGTCTAGGCCGTTTGGAAAGGATGCGGCGAGCCGTCCGCAGACACCTGCGCTCGCCGTCCCTGGGGCCTGACATGCTCTGCCGTGAAGTGGGCACCTCGCGGTCGCAGCTATATCGTCTTTTGGAAGGCGAGAGCGGTGTGGCCCGCTATATCCAGCGCCAGCGCCTGTTGGAGGGCCACGTTGCCCTGTGCGATGTTTCGAACATCAAGCGTATCGCGGTGATCGCCGAGGAGCTATGTTTCGCCGACGCATCGGGCTTCAGCCGCGCTTTCCGCCAGGAACTCGGCATGAGTCCAAGTGACGTGCGCGCCGCTTCCCTGGCAGGACTGGCACCTGCAGCGATGCCGAAGGATAGCATCGGCCCAGAGGTCCGCAATTTGAGCGATTGCCTCCGCGCCTTTTAGCCATGGCATTTTCGGGCTGACTTGAACCCGTACACCTCGCCCACGAAGTGGGAGAGGTCGCGTCGCGGCAGCGATGCGGGAGAGGGTCCATCCAGTCGTACTCGACAGCGCAGGCACACTCTGCAGTAACATTACATCCATGCTTCGTCGACGACCTGCTGCCCGCACACGCTGATACGCTCAGGTTCCAGCAGCCTGAGCCGTTCATCCGCGCCAACGGCAAGCGTATGCACGTAGAAATACGTTTCCAGGCAATCGGTCGCCTCCATGACCGGGGAAGGCGCGGATACGATCAGGAGGCCCCCGCACTCCCCGATCCAATCGATATGCCGATGACCGTGCATGATCACGACGTGGGCGGCGAGGTGCTGCAGCTGACGGACGAACCAACTGCCGTTGATGAGAGCCGTCCCGATGCGCTCGGACAATGCCTTTGCGGGACGAGGGTATTCGATGACGTGGTGGTGCAGGCCCACGATCCAGCAGGCGCGCGGGTATAGTTCCGTGGCAATCCTAAAGGCGCGGGCCTGTTCGGCCGAAACCAGGCCAAGCGCGTTGGTAAACGAAAAATGCGTCTCGGCGTTCGAGTTCAGCACGATGATCCCCAGCCCATCGTCCGTGTCCGGCGGCAGAACCATGGGAAAGATCGTCGCCCACACCCCGGCCAGCGATCTCGACAGGCGTGCTGATCCGTTGTCCGCAAAGGCGGCCATGTCGGCCGCATGCGGTCTCAGCGCATCGGCCACAGTGCCGCCGAGTTCGACCGGCCTCGCTCTCCACGACCCGAAGCCGCGTGCCTTGCAGCATTCCGAGCGCGGAGATCGTCCGCAGCTGACGCAGCCGCTTCGTCGGACTCATCGGCAGGTCCATCCGCGCAGGGCTCGCGCGATCCACAACGTTGACGTCGTGGTTGCCCGGCAACGCAACCACCAGTCCGGCCAGTCGCGGATACGCGGCCAATGCGCCGAAAAATTCGGCCCACTCCGCGGAGCGGCCGGCATCGGTCAGGTCACCCGTTATCAGGACAATGTCCAGCGGGTGCGCCGCATGGATCTCATCCAGCCGTGCCAGTGTCCGTCTCAGCCTCTCGTTGCCGCGCGGACCGGACCTTCCGCTCTCGATGCGAAATCCGTAGCGCTCGCCGACGGTGTGGATGTCCGACAGATGCGCAACACGCCACGTTCGACTGCCAGCTGCCGGTGCGGCGAAGGCACGAAAGTCCCGCGGCTGGGCCATCGTCGCGTCGGCGATTCCCCAGATCAGCGCTGCCACCGCAAAATAGCCGGATATGAGCACAACGCTGTTCGCCAACACGACAAACACCACCCGGTGCGACAACGTGAGATCCGCCAGGCTCCCGACCCATCGCGTAGCGGGCCACACCAGGACGATGACGCCGAGCCCCAGACCGCCGATCACAAAGCCCGACACGCCCGCGGACGCTGCACGAACGGCGGCGCGTCGGGTCTCGTTCATCCGACGCGCAAGCAGCCGTTCGGCGAGGTGTCGGACCCCTTCGCGAAACACGATATAGACGGGCTGGACGGCCAGGGCGTTCAACGACCAAAAGCTGCTTTCGGCGAGCCGCAGGAGTGGCCGGCCTGCGAACCAGCCGATCGCCACCAGCAGCGGCAGCAGCAACGCCGGCAAGATTTCGTAAAAGATGTTCGCGGCGTTGGACCAGATCGCGGCGATCCAGATCGAGACCAGCAGCGGCGCCGCTCCAAGCAGCAGACCGGGAAAGCCGATCAGCAGCATCCAGGCAATTGCGAGCTTCGGAAGGCTGATCTCCGCAAGCAGGGTGCCCGCCAACGACAACATCGATCGCCGTTTGGTGCTGGCAGCATCGTCCTCGATGTCGCCGTCACGCGGGTCGAGAATCGGCGTCATCGGTGGTCTCCCTTGGGTTGCCGGCTGGCCGGCGGCCCATCAGTCCCGCGTGACGGCGCGGGCTCCGAAAAGCTCCGCCACCCAGCGGCTCGACGCATGCTGTTCGCAGATGGTCAGGACCGCGATCACGATGGGAACGCCGATGAACGCGCCGGCGATGCCCCACAGGAAGGTCCAGAAGAAGACGGCGAACAGCACCATGAACGGCGACATCGACAGAATGCTGCCGGCGATGCGAGGCTCGAGGTAGCTGCCGACAAGGAACTGGATCAGGTTCAGACATCCAAAGACCAGGATCGCGTTCTGCCAGGCGTCGAACTGCGCGACGGCGAACAGTGTCGGCAGAACCGTTGCGACCAGCGGGCCGATGAATGGGATGTAGTTGAGCGCGAAGGCGATCACGCCCCATTCCTGCGCGAGCGGAAGTCCGCAGAGCGAGATGAACCCCCATACCAGAATGCCTGTCACCACGCTCATGAGTGAGCGGACCAGCAGGTATCTGCGGAACTTCGCGGCGGTCCGGGCGCCGCCGGCCAGCAGCACCCGTCCGGCTTCCTGGTTCTTCATGGCGCGCAGCCTGCGGGCCGCGTCGTCGACTTCCATGAGGCCGAGGATGACGTAGATCAACGCAACGAGCGAGAAGCTCAGCGTGCCGTTCACCCTTGTGGTGATTTCCTGGAAGAGTTGCAGCACCCAGCCGACGTTGAAGTGCTCGGTCCAGATGCTCTCGACCACGATGCCATGCCCTTCGAGCCACTCGGTCATCTGGTTATAGAGAAGCTGGAACCGGGCGATGTCTGCGACGATGTAGCGTCCTACCCGGTTCAGTCCCCAGGTGATCACCCAGGCGAAGGCGCCGATGACCACGATGGTCGCGAGCATGCTCAGCGCGAGAGCCAGAAGCTTTGGCAGCGCGCGTCTGCAGACGCTCCTGCAAGGGCCAGACGATCGCGATGATGAAGAGCGCGAATGTCAGCGGCGCAAAGACGGGCTGTGCGATGCCCAGGGCGGCAACGACCAGGATCGCGGTTCCGACACCAACCATCGCGCGGAGTCCGCGATCGCTCGTCCGGCGTGCTCTCTGCATCGGATCGCGCTGGATGGGATCGCGCATCGTGTTGGAGCCTTCGGCGGGTGCCATTTGGTGTGGTGTTCCTCAACGCCTTTTGGCGCGGCGACCCGAAAGCCGGCGCGCACGACCGCGGATTCTGACTGACGGAGGCGACTGCTGATACCTGATGCGGGACGCGAAGCAGTCCATCACGGGCCGCAGGGGATGTCGAGGCTTCGCTGGCGCGCGGGCGCGACGGTCGCGGCAGGGCCCTCCTCCGGTCATCCACCGGGAAGCAGGCGACGCAGCAGCGCCGAGAATCCGCTGCCGCGCTCCTCGATGTGGGCCTCGGAAGCACGCGCGAACGTGTCGGCATCGTCGGCGCTGATGGACACCCGGGCCTCCGATGGCCGGGCGAATGACCAGCCGAGTGCTTCGAGGTAGCAGTCCTGCAAATGATCCCGAAGGAAGAATGGCAGCCTGTCGATGATCAGTGTGGCTGTGCCGCCGGCCGGCGAACGCGGAACGCCGTGGTCCAGGATGCGCCCCCAGGCATCCCAGACGCTGCGTAGCGTTTCAGTGTCGACAATGCCGAGCAACGCCTCCAGCTGTTCCAGTTCGATCCGATCGTCGGGATCGTCCCGCGGCGGCAACACGTCCTTGAATTGACCACCGTGCGGGCAGTGAAGAGCGGGTCCCACATGGCGAAAGGCAAGCTGTCCGGATACGGCGGGGGGAAGCGACGGGATGATGTCGCTGCCATATTCAAGCCGGGCCGTCTTCTGCCACAGGCCGCGCAATCT
>CAWABH010000063.1:0-8859 GCA_963780095.1 uncultured Alphaproteobacteria bacterium | reverse complement strand
CGGCCCGACAGCACGGCAGCGAGGCCGATCAGCAGACCGCCGCCTTCAGCGCGGGCAGTACTTCACGCGCGATACGCTCGAACATGGGTTTTGCCGGTCCGACATAGGATAATAGAGCGCGACATCCGAAATGCCGAGGCGCGATCACCTGTTGCACCATCTGCGCGAAGGTCTCCTCGAACTCGTAGTACCTGATGACGCCGCCGCTCGAACGCGCGCCGTCGGGTCGAACATCAGATAGGACCGGCGCAGGCTGGCGGGATCGCGCCCGATCGCCGCGCAGCGCGCGTCGATCGCCGCGATGCGGTGGCGCGTCTCCTCGATCTGCGCCTCGAAGGTCTTCGCGAAACTCATGCTGTTCCAGATGTCGGCATGCCGCGCGGCGTGTCGCAGCATCACCGGCCCCATCGCGGCGATCATGATTGGCGGGCGCGGCGACTGCACCGGGCGCGGCAGCAGTGCCGCGCCGTCGACCTTGTAGTAGCGTCCCTGATAGTGCGTTCGCTCGCTGCACAGCAGCCGATCGACGATCTCGACATATTCGCCGAACCGCGCGACGCGTTCCTTCGCGGTCCAGTTCTCGATCCCCATCATCCGGTACGACGGATCGATCTCCAGCCCGGTGCCGATGCCAAGATCGAGCCGGCCGCCGGAAATATGGTCGGCGGTCAGCGCCTGCAACGCGAACAGCGCCGGATTGCGGAGCGGAATCTGCGCCACCAGGGTCGCCAGGCGGATGCGCGAGGTCGCCATGGCGATCGCGGCAAGCTGCGTCCACAGCTCGAACCACGGCCCTTTGCCGCCGGCCCAATCGACGAGATGATCGCGCCAGGCCGACGGCGTCGAAGCCGAGCTCCTCGACCTGCCGGCAGCGGCGCAGAAGCTCGGCCCACGGCACGTTCGGCAGCACAAGCACGGAAAACCGCAGTTCGTGCGGCATGGCTTTCCTCCGTACGGCGTCAGACCTTCGCCGCAACAATCCAATTGGCGCCGGGGAGCGTGATGCCGCCCGGTCCGCCGAGCTGGCGATAAGCGGTGGCAAGGGCCTCGATGACCGCCGTCCTGAGGCTTTCGGGTGCGCCGGCCAGGGCGCGCGCGATCGGGCCGATCTGGCTGGAGATGTCGGCTGCCTGATCGGCATCGCCAAGTTTCATGTCCGGATCGTGCCTAGTGAGGGTGACGTCGCGAAAACCTGCTGCTGCCAGGATCCTTCGCACGCGGTCGGGATCGGCGAAGGCGAACTGGCCGGGCTCTTCGGGGCCAGGTGCCGGGCTGGGCGGCAGCAGGTTCTGCACCGCCGTCAGTGGTTCGAGCACCCACCGATTTTCCGTCAGCGGGCGGAAGCAGACGAACACCAGCCGTCCCGCCGGCTTTAATGCCGCGCGCAAATTGGCGAACGCTGCCACCGGATCGGCGAAGAACATCACGCCGAACCGCGAGAAGGCGAGATCGAACGCCTGCGACGGGAAGCCATAGGTGGACATATCGACCTGCACCAGGCGCGGTGCTGGGCTGTATCCGGCTTCCGTGGCGCGTTGGCGGGCGAGGTTCAGCATAGGTGCGGAGATGTCGATGCCGATACATCACCGCCCGTGCCGACACGGCGGGCCAATTCGAGCACAGTGGCGCCGCAACCGCAGCCGATATCGATCGCATGCTCCCCCGGTTGCGGTGCCGCATGCTCGAGAACGACCTCGGTGAGCGGCTGGAACAACCGGTCCAGGCGCGATTGCAGCTTGACCCATGTCTGTGCGATGGGGCTGTTCCGGACTCTCGACCTGCTGGGCGTTGGGCCCGGTCTCGGCACTTGTCATTCGGGCATTCCTCCGCTGGGCGTTCCGCGCGTCTGTCCGCAAGCCAGTACAGCGAATGAGTGAAACAAGCCAATCGTGCCGAATTCCCATGACATCGTGACATGATGCATGGCCCGAGCAGCGATAGCCGACCCGACAGGATGGCAGATGATCGAATGGATTGAATCGCAGTCGGTCGCGGCAATCGCCTTTCTGGTGTTCGGCTCCTGCTACGCCTTGGCAGCTGCTGTCCTTGCCGCTGGGATGGCGGTCGCGGCGCGACCGATTGCAAGCGCTTTGAAGGCGACCACGCCGACGATGATGACCCCCGTATCAGTGATCGCGGGCCTGCTGATCGCATTCCTCGCCACTCGCGTCTGGACAAATCTGGACCGTGCGAACTCGCTCGTCGCGCAGGAGGCGAGCGCAATCCGCGAGTCGACCTTGCTGGCCAATGCGTTGCCAGACGATGTGCGGACCACGCTGAAAGGCGCCATTCATACCTATCTCAGCTTCGTCGAGGCCGAGGACTTTCCGGCGATGGCCGCGAGTCGTTCCAGCTTGCCGGCCGCCGCCTGACCGATGCGATGAGCGCCCTGCTTGCGTTCCGCCCCGCGGGTCCTGGCCAGCAGGTCATCCAGCAACGCGCTGTCGCCGCGGTCGAGCGCGCCCTGGAAGCCAGACGCAGCCGTGTACTGCTGAGCCGGACGGCCATTTCGTCGGTCCAGTGGCTTGTCGTCGTCATCCTCGATACGTTGATTCTGCTGATCATCGCCATGGTGCACGTCGATCGATGGATCACGACGGCGGTCAATCTGTTCATCTTCTCGACGGCGATCGCCGCATGCCTGGTGCTTCTCATGGTCAACGATCGGCCGTTCGCGGCCGGTGGTTTCACCGTGCAGCCGAGCGCGCTCCGCGAGCTTGCAAACGAATGACATGGCCGTCGGTCGTGATTCCTGTGGTTCCCTGTGCGCAGGGTCACAGTGTCCTCTCCAGGAATAGTCTATGCCGTCATTCAGCAGCCTTCAGTGGAGGTTGGAATGCCGGTCTATCTGTCGTTCCTGGTCTGTGCGCTCTCCGGAGGCGCCTGCCACATCACCATACCGCTCGAACGGCCGTTCGTTGGCATATCGCCCTGTCAGATGGAGGGCATGACTATAGCCCCGCAGTGGCAGGACCGACACCCGGGCTGGACGGTCAAACGCTTCCGCTGCTCGATCGGCAATCGGCCGCATGACGAAGAATCGGCCTGATAAGATCGGGTGCGCCTTGTGTGCACCGCGGCGTCAGGCCACCGGATCGCCTCGCTTGATCTCCACCGTGCGGTTGTCGACCGCGGGGAGCATCTGCGCGGGGTCGCGGATGACGACGACGTCGATGACCGTCGGGCGGTCGCGAGTTCCTCCATGCCTTGCCGAACCGCCGGGTCTTCGACGCGGATGCCGCTGCAGCCCGTCGTGCGCGGGCGTGCTATCGTGGCGTGCCCGGGATCTGTGCAAGAGCCGGAAGTGCCCGGCGGCCAGCAACGACCGGTTTCCCGGACCTCCCGCCCAGGCTATTAGGAAATCCGCATGGCGGAGTTGGACGATGGCGGAGCCACAGCGCAAGCCCTGGACCTGGGATGCCTACCTCGACTGGGAGGGCAAGCAGCCGATCCGTTACGAATTGGTGGATGGCGAGGTTTACGCCATGGGCGGTGGAACGCTGGCGCACGATGTCATCGCCAACAACCTGCGGCATGAGTTGGCGGCGCAACTGCGCGGTGGCCGGTGCCGCGCCTGCGGGCCAGACGTGAAGGTGGCGACGGGGACCGGAAACGCGCGGCCTACCGACGCGCTCGTCGACTGTGGCCGCTTCGTCCCAAGTGCCGTCCAGGCGCAGGAGCCGACCGTGGTGTTCGAGGTGCTCTCGAAAAGCACGGCATGGATCGACCAGGGCCTGAAGCTGCGCGACTATGACGCGACCGAGACGATCAGACATCATGTGCTCATATCGCAGGATGAAGCGCAAGTCATGGTTTACGCGCGGGGAGGCGACGGACGTCTTGACCTGCGCGGGGCCATGTTGCTGACCGGCGTTGATGCGACCGTCGATCTGCCGAGGGCGGGGCTCTCGCTTCGGTTGGCGGGTTTGTATGAGGGAATGGAGTTTCACTCGCACGAACTCGTAGGCTGGCGTTGTGACGGTCCCTCGCGAGGCGCTGGCATGTGAGGCTGTTCCGGTCATATCCTTCGGAAGCCGCGACCCACTGTGACGGCCGCGTGGTCTCGATAAATCCATCCCACCGTTACCAGGCGTCAGGCTACCCGATCGCCTCGCTTGATCTCCACCGTGCGGTTGTCGACGGCGGCGAGATCTGCGCGGGGTCGCGGGTGACGACGACGTCGATGACCGTCGGGCGGTCGCGTTCCTCCATGCCTTGCCGCAGCGCGGGAACGCCTCGGGGTCTTCGACGCGGATGCCGCCGCACCCCATCGTGCGGGCGATCGCCGCGTAGTCCATCTCCTGAAGGTCGGCGGACTGGTAGCGCCCACCCATCATCGCGTGCTGCAACGCCTTGACGTAGCCGGAGGCCGCGTTGTTGACGACGATCACCGTGAGACCGCAGCTGGTGCGGCGCGCGGTCTCGAGTTCGCCAAGCGTCATGTTGAAACCGCCATCGCCGCTGATCGCGACGACCGGCCGGTCGGGCGCGGCGAGGGCGACGCCATGCCGCCCGGCAGCCCGTAGCCGATCGAGGCGAAGCCGCGATCCGGGATGAACGTGCGTCCGGCAGTCTTGGTATCGTAGAGCAGCCCGGTCCAATGCCCGGCGAACCCGCCGTCGGCGACGAGGATCGCGTCGGCCGGAAGGTCCTGTTCAACTCGCGGCAGAGGCGTGCCATGTGCACCGGCCGGTCGCGCGAATTGAGCCGCGGCGCGGCATCGTCTTCCCAGGCCTTCATGCGCGGCGCGACCTCGGCGACATAGTCGGCCCTTGCCGCGCGGGCAGCCACGCCGCTGTCCGACAGCGCATCGGTGAAGTCCTCGAGCCCGGCGCGCGCATCGCCCCACAGCGCGATCTCGGCGGGAATGCAGCGGCCGAGCTCTTCGGCGACGATGTCGAGATGGATCACCGGGATGTGGGAAGGCGGCAAGCGCGAAGCGCTTGGTGGCGATCTCGCCGAGCTTGCACCCACGACGATCAGGCAGTCCGACGCCCCGATCAGGTCGTTGGCGATGCGCGAATAGCGGCCGAACAGGCCGACCGACAGATCTTCGTGCAGGCGATGCCGCCCTTGCCGGTCATCGTGTGCGCAACCGGGATAGACTGAGCCTCGGCGAAGCGGGTCAGTGCGCCCCAAGCCTCGGACAAATGGATGCCGCCGCCGGTCAGCAGTAACGGCCGTTTGGCTTTTGCGATCAGCCTCGCGGCGCGCTCGACATCGGTCCGGTCGGGGCGGATGCGCCGGGCCGGCGCCTTCAGCGTCGCTTCATCGGTGACGAAGTCTTCGGCGGCGAAATCGTGGGTGCCGTGGGCGACATCCTCGGGCACGTCGAGCAGCACCGGCCCCGGGCGCCCCGAGGTCGCCGCCGCAAACGCACGCCGCACCAGTTCGGGGATGCGGCTGGTCATCTCGACGCGTATCAGCTCCTTGACCGCGGGTTTGAGGATTTCGACCTGTCGGCACTCCTGGGTCATGTTCTTCCAGGAATGCGCGCGGTTGGTGTCGCCGGCGATCGCGACGATGGGGATGCCGCCATTCAGCAATTCGACGAGGCCGGTGACCCGGTTGGTGGCGCCGGTGCCGAGCGTGCCGTCGCAGATGCCGGGGCGGTTGGTAACGCGTGCGTACGCGTCGGCGGCGAACGCGCCACAGCGTTCGTCGTTGATCAGGTGGTGATGCAGGCCGACCAACCCGACCGCATCGTAGAACGGCAGAAGCTGGAACCCGCCCATGCCGAACATTCGCCCGGCGCCCAGAGGCGCAGCATCTCCGCCAGCGCGCGTCCCCCGGTCATCGTGCCTGACGGGCGATTTTGCAGCGTGGTGCTCATGGTTTCTCCTTATGCGGCAATGCGCGGCGCAGCACGGCCACGAATTCGCGGGCGCTCATGCCTGCGCGAAGGCCGAATGCCGCTGCGGTTGCGTTGACCCGGCTGACGATACCGTCCTCGTAGGTTGAGCGAGCATCGCCGATGCGGGCGCTTGCCGCTGCGACCGTTGCGGCCGCGATGCCGCTGCGTCGAGCGCCGGCAGACGCGAAACGCCGGCTGCGTCCTTGCCGATCCCGGCGTCGTTGTAGAGGGCACCGAGCACGTCGTATTTGAGCGCGGTCTCCGGCCTGCCGCCGAGCAGCCCGCCATGCGAACCGGTGACGACGATCGCGTCCCTGTGCTCCGGCAGGACGAGCGAGGCGAAGTCGGCGCGCCAGACCTGTGGCGCTTCGGCGATGAGCAGGAACGCGCCCTCCAACGCTTCCGGTGGCGCGCGACCTCTCTGCTGTGCCTGCTGCAGTGCGGCGGCAGCGTCGCGGCAGCACTGGCCAGGGGCTTACCCCCAACGCCGCGGCCAACCCGTTCGCATGCGTGACGATGCCGGATGCCATCATGTCGGCGCCGTCGCCGATCCGTGCGCTGTCATGGCCGACGGTCGCGGCGGCGATGCCGATGTCCTGCAGGTAATCGAGGCCGCCGATGCCGGCGCGGTCGCGACCGACGCCAGCGTCGTTGAATATCGCCGCGGCGGCGTGGAGCTTCGCCGCGAGATAGGCGGCATAGACGCCACCGTGCGAGGCGTTGATGACGACCGCGCCGGCGACTTCCAGGCCCAGACGCGGGTGATGCTGTCGGCGATGACGATCGGAGCGAGCATCGATACGGCCTCGCGCGTGGTGACACTGTCCTGGCATCATGCGATGCCAGGGGAGACGGCGGAAGTGCCCTTGCTTCACAAAGCCAGGCGAGGCGAGGTGGCTTTCAGGCCTTATCCAGCCAGAACGTATCGAACCGGACCACATCGTAGATCCCGAAATAGTCCTTCGGATTGTGGCCCTTCACGTAGTTGTACCAGACATCGAGGATGTTCTCCCACGCGACCGGCACCAGCGGCGGGTCCTGCTCCATGATGTCCTCCGCCCGACGGATCATCGCCAGGCGCTTGCCGGCATCGACCTCGGTGTCGATCTGATCCAGCAGTTCGTCAAACTCGGCGTTGTGCCAGAACGAGTAGTTCTGCGGCCCACCGGTGCGGTACCACGCATTGAAGTAGTCGGACGGGTCGAGCAGCGACGAAACGATGGCGCCGATGGCCAGATCGTAGTTGCCGGCCGCCGCGTCGCCGAACCACACCAATTCAACGGCCGTCCGCAGGTTGCACTGGATACCCACCGCCCGCAGCATCTCCTGGATGGCGACGCCGAACAGCTTGTGATGGTTGAGGTCGCGCACCATGAAATCCAGCGGCCGCATGCCGCTGCCCTGGCCCGCGGCGGCCAACAGCGACTTCGCCTCCTTGATCGCGGCGTCGGAGTCGTCCTGATAGCCGACTCGCTTGACAAGCTGGTCCGTCGGCGTGGCGAACTCGGAGAACGGGTAGATGAAGCCTCCGATCATCAGCGGCGAGACGTCCTTCACGACGTCCACCAGGACCTGCTTGTCGAACAGCAGATGCAGGGCGCGCCTGACGCGCGGATCATCGAACGGCTTGCCGCTTGGCATTGATCCAGGTCGCGTGGATTACGCTCTGGTAGAATTTCGCGGTGGACAGGCCTGGCATCGTCGCCGCCTTGCGGGCGGTGCCGGGGTCGAGCGCGCGGGCGTAGTCCACCCGCCCCGACAGGATGGCCGCTCCCAGTTCCGGCGAGAACGGCAACAGATTGTAGAACTCGATGCCGTCGAGGTAGGGCAGGCCCTTGTTCCAGTAGTTCGTGGTTCCTCTCCATCACCCAGATCTCGTTCTCGACCCGCCGCTGCGTCTTGTAGGGGCCGGTACCGGGGATGTTGAAGCACCCTGCGCAGGTCGTAGTTGTTCTCCTCGAGTGTCTTCTTGCTGAAGATGACGTTCCAGCCGCTGGCGAAGGCGGACATCATGAAATTGACCGAGCGCGGCGCGGCCAGCTTGAATTCGATGGTGTACTTGTCCGGCGCATTGATCTCCTTGACCGCGGTGAACAGCGCGCTGCGCGGGATGCTGATGCCGGGCGGCGGCTTGCAGATGCGGTCGTAGGTCGCCTTTATGTCGGCGGACGTGAAGTCGGTCCCGTCGTGGAACTGCACGCCCTGGCGCAGGTGGAACGTGTAGGTCTTGCCGTCCTTGGCGATTTCCCAGCTATGCGCCAGATCGGGGACGATGCTCTTGCCGCTGTCGCGTGGATCGCGCCGGATCAGGTTGTCGAACATGCATCCCTGGGTGCCGATGTTGCCGACCGTGCCCGACTGATGCACGTCGAAATGCGGCGGGCGATTGAGGATGCCGTAGCGCAGCACGCCGCCCGTGCTTCGGATTGGCTTCCGGCGCCGCCATCTGGAACTTCGACCCGTCGTACTCGTACGGGAATATCGGCGGCAAGGCCGTAGCGCGGAGCCAGACCGTAGGCGCCCATCATCGCGGCCGCGCTGCCGCGAAGCACGTCGCGGCGGGACCAACCTGTACGCAAAGGATGATTGGTGTTCATGGTGACGTATCCTCCCTTGGACTTTCTTCAGCTTGTCTTCTTGGGGGAACTTTATCGGGACGGCGCAGGGTATCACCTGCTCACTGGTATTCCCCCGAACGGACGGCCAATTCGGCCGCCACGCTGGAGGATAGTCACGTAACCGGGCGTCTCACAACTGTCAGGCCTATGGGCGGCATGGCGATCGCTTGAACATGGTGCGTAAGTCGCACGACGGAGATTGAGGGCGGCTGGCTTATTCGACACAGAGTGCGCCGAGGGGCACAGAGGGCGCAGAGAAGGACGATATAGCGCTTCGCGCGGAGCGGGTTGCAAATCCTTCTTTGTGCCCTCGGCGGCTTCTGCGTGGGGCATAATCCGGCAGCCCGCGGACGCCTGCCGCTTGTTTTCGATCGTCACCCGATGCAC
>CAWABH010000062.1:0-7591 GCA_963780095.1 uncultured Alphaproteobacteria bacterium | reverse complement strand
TCGGCGAACGCATCCGCGACAAGTTCGCGGCGTCACGGGCACGGGGGATGTGGATGGGCGGCAGCGTGCCGCTCGGCTACGACGTGCGAGATCGCAAGCTCGTGGTGAACGAGGTAGAGGCCGCGACCGTCCGGCGGATCTTCGACGGGTTTCGCGGAGATCGGCTCGGGCACGAAGCTGACGAAGGTGCTGCGGTCCGAGGGCGTGACCACGAAGCGCGGCAAGCCGATCAACAAGGCCGACATCTACAAGCTGCTGAACAACCGGACCTATGTCGGCGAAGTGGTGCACAAGGGCAACGTCTATCCGGGCGAGCACCGAGGCGATCGTCTCACGGGAGTTGTGGGACCGCGTGCACCGGATCCTGCAGGAAAGTCCGCGGGCGCGCGCCAACAAGAACCGAGCGCAATCACCTGCACTGCTCCGCGGCCTGATCTTCGGTGTCGATGGACGCGCCATGTCGCCGACGCATACGCGCCGGCGCGGGAAACTCTATCGCTACTACGTTTCAGCCAATCGGTGCTGAAGGGCGATGGCGCTGACAACGTCATCCGGCGCGTGTCCGCTGCGGAGATCGAGACCGCGGTGATCGCCCAGGTCAGGGCGCTGCTGCGTCAGCCTGAGATCGTCGTGGGGACGTGGATGGCGGCGCGCGCCGAGCTGCCTGAACTGACCGAGGACGACGCGCGCGAGGCACTGGAGCGGCTGGATCCGCTGTGGGATGAGCTGTTTCCCGCCGAGCAGGCGCGGATCATCCGGCTGTTGGTGGAGCGCGTGGAGATCGGCCCTGCCGGCGCGGACATCCGTCTGCGCATCGCCGGCTTGACCAGCCTGGTGCGCGATCTCGGTGCCGCGCGCGATGATGCAGTGGCGGCGGCCGCATGAGCGGGATGGGCAGCATCACCGTGCACGTTCCGCTGGCGATCCGGCCACGACCGGGGCGAAAGACGATTGTCCGACCCGCCGGGTGTGCCCCCTCTGCCTCGATCGCCACGCATGCCGACCCGGCCATGGTGAAGGCGCTGGCCCGCGCGTTCCGCTGGAAGCGGATGCTGGACGATGGACGCTATGCCTCCATCAGCGAGATCGCGGCCGCCGAGAAGATCGACCGAGGCTATGTCGGCAGCATCCTGCGTCTGACCCTGCTGGCGCCCGATATTGTTGAAGCGATCCTCGACGGGCGGCAGCCCGAGGAACTTGGGCTGCCAGCCCTGCTGGAGCCATTCCCGGTCGAGTGGGGTCAACAGCGAACCAATTGGTTCGGCGGTGTTGAAGGGCCGGAGAAAGGCATCGGCGAGGAGATCGCAGCCTCTCCCTCTGCACCGCAGACGGACTACCGACGCCAACGAAACCGCCGGTCGATCCGACGCACCAGTGCGACGGAGGCCGGCAATGCAGCGCCCTAAGCGCGCGCCACCCGTCGCAGCCGTCACCGAGAGTCAACAAGGTCAATCGCACGTACGAACTGTGACATCCGGTCGCCGACCAGGCACGCCGGCGGCGGAGCGAAAGCGCCAGCAGCGTGCGCGCGACAATGCGGCACTGCTATTCGAACGGGAGGACTGGCGGCTATTCGTCGACGCGGCGACGCTACCGCAGAAGGCGGGCTGCCAACCCGAAAACCTGCGCCAGATTGTCTTGCGGGAGTTGGTCGACAACGCGCTCGACGAGGGTGCGCAGGCGACACTCAAACAGGCCGGCAGAGGCTGGATCATCGCCGACGACGGACCGGGCCTTGATCCGGTGGACGTGCCTCGGTTGTTCGCCGTCAACCGGCCGCTCCTGTCGCGCAAGCGGCGACGCCTGCCGCTGCGCGGGATGCTGGGCAATGGGCTTAGGGTGGTCGTTGGTGCGGTCGCAGCTTCAGAAGGCGAGCTTGCGGTCGAGACGCGTGGTCATCACCTGACCCTGGCAGTGGACACGGCATATGGCACGACGGCGATATCCAAGGATCAGCCGGTGCCGTTCAAACCAGGATTGCGCGTCCACATCACACTTGGCCCGCTCCTGCCACAATATGATGGCGAGGACGATGGCTATTTGGCACGCGAAGCCATCGCGATCGCCAGCCACGGCAATGAGTACCGTGGTCCATCGTCACCCTGGTGGTATTCGCCTCGCGATTTGCACCAGCTCATGCTGCAGGTGACGCCCGCCGACACCACGGTTGCACGCCTCTGCCGTGAACTCGGCTTCACGCTGGACGACGATCGGGCTGCCCGCGAACTCGACCGCGACGAGGTGACGGCGGTCCTTGATCGGCTGCGTCAGGGAACGAGACCCGTTGATCCGAAATTGCTCGGAGCAATTGGGCCGGCGGCATACGGTCGCGAATTGTAGCTACGCGTGCCACGCAGGGATCGTGCGGGCGCGCGGCGCCGAGATCCCGTTCGTCGTGGAAGCGTGGGCGCAATGCGATCGCCCGGAGAAACGCGGCGACGGCTCCGCAACGCTCCGACTGCTGCTGAACCGCACGCCGTCGGCGGCGACGATCCTTGCGGCCTCCGTCTCGGCCGGGCTGGTCGTCCGGGGTTGTGGCCTGGAACGGGGCGTCTCGGGGCCGCGTGCCGCCGACTACCGAATCACGCTCGGCATCATCTCGCCGCATATCGAGCTTGCGACCGACGGGAAGGAGCCGGCCCTGGCGCCTTATAGCGAGGCGATCGCCACAGTGCTGCGGAAGGCGTGCAGCGCAGCGTACCGCGCGATGGGCAAACCGCCCGGGGGCATGAGCATCAAGGATGCTGCCTGGCGGGTGATGGCCGACGCCTATCACACCGCCAGCGGAGGTGGCCGCCTTCCCGCCAATGCACGGCAGGTGATGTACGCGGCGCGGAGGCGCATTCTGGAGCTGACCGGCAGGCCGAAGCTCGACGATCGCTACTTCACCCAGACGCTCCTACCTGATTATGTCGAGCAACATCCTGAGGCGACATCCACCTGGGACGTCGTATTCGACGATCGCGGCAACTTCATCGAACCACACACCGACCGCAATGTGCCACTCGGCACGGTTGAAGTGCGTCAGTATCTCGGCGAGAGGCCTATGCCCCAAGCGCCTCTTTCATTGGACGCCGGTTCGCTGGCCCCGACGACGGGCCCGGAAAACAGATATTCCGCCGTCCTGTTCGTTGAGAAAGAGGGGTTCAACGCGCTGCTGGCGCAAGCGCGGATCGCCGAGCGGTTCGACATCGCCATCATGTCGACCAAGGGCATGTCCACGACGGCCGCACGCCTCCTGCTGGATCGCCTCGCCCCTCGCATTGACAAGGTGCTCGTCGCGCACGACTTCGATGTGTCGGGCTTCAGCATCTTCGGCACGCTCGGTTCCGACGGTCGCCGCTATCGCTTCCACAATGACGTGCACATTGTTGACCTTGGATTGCGGCTCTCCGACGTCGAGGCGCTGAGGCTGGATTCCGAGCCCGTCGAGACATCGGGAGACTGGTCCGCGCGTGCTGCCACCCTGTCGGCTCACGGTGCAAGCACGAAGGAGATCAGCTTCCTTCGTCATCGCCGCGTCGAGCTCAACGCCATGCCCGCTGATGTGTTTGTCCGGTTCCTCGAGCGCAAGCTGGCGGAGCACGGTATCGGCAAGGTTGTGCCGGGCAACGAGGTGCTGGAGCAGCACGCTCGGCATGTCCTGACACGCGCTCTGACGAACAAGGCGCTGGACACAATCCGAGCGAAGGCGGCGGAAGACGCGGCTTCAATCCCCTTGCCGTCCAAGTCTGCACCAGCAAGTTGTCGCCGCTCTCAGGCGCCAGCCGGACATTCCCTGGGACATTGCGGTCGCCGACATCGCCCGCAAGGTTCTTCATGAAGAGGGCTCATCTTGAACAGCGTTCAACGTCCCGGCTCGGGACCTCGAACCGCTACTCCCGCTTGAAGCGGTAGTGAAAGCGATCGCCGTCCGCTGTCACCAACCCCGTGCAGCGTGGCCATTCGGGTGGGAGATGTATTGCGTCATTCGCCGATTTTCCTGCCACGACGAGTTTCTTCCGTTGCCTCATCAACTGGCGTCGGCGAGCTGCCGTTGATCGATCTCGAGCGCCGCGGCCTTGAGGCGCGGGATCAGCTCGCGGCCGAACTCGATCGTGTCGCTGACTGGATCAAAGCCGCGTATCAGGAACGACGAGACGCCGAGACGATAATAGGCGAGCAGCGAATCAGCCACCTGTTCCGCGGTGCCCACCAGACATGACGTGTTGCCCAGCGCGCCGGTCGCCTTGGTGATGCCCATCCAAAGCCGCTCGTCGTGCACGTCCTTCTCCTGGGCCAGGGCGAACTGGCGCCGGCCCGCATTGTCGACTGGTGCGCGGACACCCTCGCGCTCCTGCCGGGACCATCCCAGCGCGCCTGTCATGCCGCTGAGGATACGCTTCGCCTTGTCCCAGGCCGCGCCTTCCGTGGCGGCGATGATGGGCCGGACCGACATATTGAAGCCAACCGCGCGGCCGTGCCTGGCAGCGCGTGCACGGAATTCGGCAATCCGCTCGGCGGTCGTCGCACGTGGTTCGGCATAGATGGCGAACACGTCGCACTCGGCTGCACCCATCTCAAGCGCACCCTCCGAGGCGCCGCCGAACATGATCAACGGATGTGGCGTCTGCAGGGGGCGTACATCGGAGTGAGCGCCGCGAACCCGATAGAACCGGCCCTCGAAGTCGAATGGCGCGTCCGATGCCCAGGTGCGTTTCACCAGATGCAGATACTCCTGCGCCCTCTGATAGCGCTCGGCCTTGGGTGCGAAATCGCCGTCACCTTCCTGTTCGGCATCGGTCTTGCCGGTGATCACGTGCAGCGCGATACGGCCGCCGGTCAGTTGGTCGATGGTTGCGACCTTGCGCGCGAACAAGGTGGGCGCCACGAAGCCGGGCCGATGAGCGACCAGATACGATAGCCGTTCGGTGCGGCCCGCCGCGTGCATCGCCACGAGGAAGCCCTCCGCCGATGACGAGGTATAGCCGACGAGCGCCATATCGAAGCCTGCGGCCTCGTGTGCCTTTGCAAAGTCGACGATAAATGACGGCGAAATCGCGCCCTCGATGACGAGCAGGGTCGAGCTGTGTGCTGGCGGCGTAACACCGATCATTCCGATGACGCGGACGGGCATGACTACCTTTCAGATAAAGGCTCGGCGGGCGCCCGACGCCGAGGAGCCGCGATGCGGGCATTGTACGCGGACGGTCTTCGCATCTTGATGCTTGCTACAAGCAAGCTCCAGCGCCTACCCGTGCAGCGCATCCTCGATCCACCTGGCTACCGCGAACACATCCGCGTCGCCTTGCGGGAAGCCCAATACCTGTAGCCCGAGCGGCAGGCCGCCATCCTCCAGTACTGGCAGGCTGACGCCCGGTGCGCCCAGCATGGAGCCGGGCACGACGAAGATCGGGTTGCCCGTGGTCTCCAGGCCGACCGGTGCCGCTCCCGGCGCGGTGACACTGACCACCGCATCGACTTGTCCGGCCAGCGCCGCGTAGGCCGCCCGTGCCGCCTCACGCCGGGCCAGCAACGCCGCATACTCCGCCTGCGTCATCGCCTGCGACCGCCGGTGCCGCTCCAGCGCGCTCGGGCTCAGCACCGAGGCATCGCGCGCCACGAAGCTGCCGAGCGGCCAGCGCCACTCCCAGGCGTTGATGCCCATGGTGATCTGGAGCGCCTCTGCCGTCGCGGCTTCCACCGCGGCGAGCGCGGGGCAGTCCTCCGGCGTCAGCATGGTCACGCCAACTCCGCGCAGCCGGTCCAGCGCCGTCTCCAACGACGCGCGCGCGGGCGCGGCCAGGATCGGCCACCCGGCGGTGCGCAACAGCGCGAGCCTTGCCGGTCGCCGCGATGGTGGCAGCGTCAGCGGACCACTCAGGCCGGGGTAGCCCGGATCGCCGCCCACCCGACCGGCGACCGCGCGGGCCATCGCCCAGGCATCCGCAAGGCTCGCAGCAATCGTGCCGGTGACGCTCTGGCTGAGGTAGTCCAGGCTGCCGCCGCGGTTGATCCCGCCCACTGAGGGCTTGAACCCATATGCCCCGCAGAAGCCCGAGGGTCGCAGGATGGAGCCGACCACCTGCGTGCCGAGACCGCCGCACATCATGCCGCAGCCGACCGCCGCCGCCGATCCACTGCTGCTGCCGCCGGGCGTGCGGGTCAGGTCCCAGGGGTTGCGCGTCCCCCTCGGGTGGGTGGAGGCGAATTCTGTGGTGACGGTCTTGCCGAGGATGACCGCACCGGATTCGCGCAGCCCCTGCACGCTGGCAGCGTCGAACCGCGGGCGGTAGCCGTCGAACAGCGGCGAACCCATGCCGGTGACCATGTCCGCGGTGTCGATCATGTCCTTCACGCCGACTGGCATGCCGTCGATCGACGAACGTGGCGTGCCCGCTCGCCAGCGTTCCGCCGAGGCCTCGGCTGCGGCCCGGGCGGCCGCGGCGTCGATCACAGTGAAGGCGCCGACCCCAGCCTCCCGCCGGTCGATCTCGGCCAGGCATTCCTCCAGCACCTGCACCGGCGAGTCGGCGCCGCTGGCGAAGGAAGCAGTGCGGCTGACATAGGGGCGGCGCTGGGGTGTCTGGCTCATGGGATCAAGCTCATTCCAGCAGCCCAGGACAGGCATGTCCATCGGACCGCAGTACGTATCGGGCTTCAGCATCTTCGGCTCGCTCGGTTCCGACAGCCGCCGCTATCATGTTCGTAATGACGCCCGGATGATCGATCTGAAATTGCGGCTCACCGAGTGCCCATTGTCTCCCCGCGCAGGTATCCTCCAAAATAGTATGGTGTGTGGACGAAGCGGAAGGTTTATCGCTATCTGCACCACGATTTAGGCATCGCGCCGGCCATAGCCGACCGAACTCACCACAACATATCGGTTAGGCCTGAGACCGATGGTATCTCATAGTCTCCTATTGGCAGCATCTCCGCGTTCCATTTTTCCCAGAGCGCGCGTAACTCTCCTAAACATTCCGAATTGCGCGCGGCGTGGTCGTCGCGTTCGCGAACGTCAAACCCGAGGTCGAACAGCAGTTCGCGGTCATTCACCTTGAGATACTTCCAATCGCCTCGGCGCACAGCGCGCTGGCGGCGATTGGCCATGCGCCAGTATAGAGTTCGTTCCCAGGTCGGGTTTCTGTCTGTCATCAGATGCAAAAGACTTTCCCCGTCTAGCGGATAGCGTTGATCGGGCGCGACGCCTGCCGCTTCCAGACATGTCGCCGTCAAATCCATGGTGATGCATACTTGATCGGTTACGCTGCCCTCCGGGATACTGCCAGGCCACCATGCAATTTGCGGCACGCGCAATCCGCCCTCCAGTAAATCGAACTTTCGTCCAACGAATGGCCAGATCTTTGAATAGCGCTCCCCGCCATTGTCGCTGGTGAACAGCACCAGGGTATTCTCGCCGCATTGGCGAACCGCGTCGATCACTTCGCCGATGCCGCGATCGAGGATCTGCATCATCTCGGCGTAGATCTTGATTGATCCGCCCGCAAGCAACTCGTTCCGGTCGAGCTCCCGGACCCGTGCTGCCGCCTCATTCGACGGTGTAGACCAGGGCCAGTGCGGCGCAGTGTAGTGCAGGCTCAGGAAATAGGGC
>CAWABH010000061.1:0-52673 GCA_963780095.1 uncultured Alphaproteobacteria bacterium | reverse complement strand
GCATCGCTTCATCATCCGTCATGGCCGGGCGTGACCCGGCCATCCACGCCGGTCCGTTACAATCACAGCAAAGACGTGGGTGGCCGGGCCAAGCCCGGCCATGACGGCTTGGCAAACTTATGATGGTCTGGTGAACTAGAGCCGTGCCATGAATTCCCGCAACGCCGGCGCCCATTTCGCTGCGTCCGCGCCGGAGGCCAAATGCCCCTTGTCGCTGTCGATCTCGAAATACGTTGCATCGACGCGGGCCTTGCGCAAACTGTCCATCACGCCGGGCGCAAGGCACGGCGGGAACAGCGCGTCGGTGCGCGACAGCACATACAGCACCGGCACACGGATCCGCGCGAGCTCCGGCGTCACGTCGTACAATTCCATCGCCCTGCCGAGGATCAGCAGCGAATTCGCGTCGAACTCGTTGGCCCATGCAGTCGCCGCGCGCGTGATTTCGGCCTCGCGGTCGGCGCTCATGCCGTAGCCCTTCAGTGTCTCGACGCGCAACGCGAGCAACGTCGCGCCCATGCCCGGCGTGTCGTAGTAATCTCCGCCATTCCAGTTCGGATCGCGCTCGAAGCGGGCAAGCAGTCTTGCCACGCGATCCTGGCTTTGCGCACGCGGCGAAGACACCACGGGCACGATCGCATCCATGGCATTCGGGAAAGTCACCGCCCATTGAAAGGCCTGGAATCCGCCGTAGGAGGGACCGACCACCGCGCGCAGATGGCGCACGCCGAGGTGCTCCAGCAGGCGGTGCTGCGCGGTGACGATGTCGGTCAGGGTGATGTGCGGGAACTTTGACCCGTACGGCCGTCCGGTGCGCGGATCGCGCGACGCCGCGTTGGTTGATCCGTAACTGGACCCCAGCATGTTCGAACACACGACAAAGCAGCGGTCGGTGTCGATCGGCGCACCGGGGCCGACCAATGTGCTCCATGCACCCTCGGACGAACCCGCGCCCGATTCGATCATCCGCTGGCCGCTGGTATAGCCGTGCGTCACCAGGACCGCATTGCGCCCGTCTGGTGTGAGCTGGCCGCGCGTGCAGTAGGCTATGGTGACCTCCGGCATCACCTCGCCGTTCTGCAGCCGGAAGTCGGCGAAGGTGAAGCTGCCGTGCTGGGTTTCGCTCATGCTGGTCCTCCTCGCGGATGGTCTGTTAGGCTAGCGCAAAACCGCAAGGAGAGGAGTCCACCATGCCCGTGCTGAAGCGCCCGGACGGCGAGATCCATTACGAGGAATATGGCCAGGGCTATCCCATCCTGTTGTTCGCGCCAGGCGGCATGCGCTCGCGCGCCGAGATGTGGCACGACCCGGCGGGTGGCCCGCCGCGGCCGTGGAGCGACTGGACGCGATCGCTCGCCGGCAGCTACCGGGTCATCGCGATGGACCAGCGCAACGCCGGCCGTTCGCGCACCGCGATCGAGGCCGATCATGGCTGGCACACCTACGCCGCCGATCATCTCGCACTGATGGACCATCTTGGCTTTTATCGGTTCCACACGCTGGGCGGCTGCATCGGCGGCAGCTTCTGCCTCAAGCTGTGCGAGATGGCGCCCGACCGTGTGACCGCGGCGGTGCTGCAGAACCCGATCGGGCTGCACCCCGATCATCCGGAGTATTTTCCGGAGAGTTTTGCCGAATGGGCGACGGAGCAGAAGGCGGAGCGCCCACAGCTCGACGATGCCAAGATCGCCGCGTTTGGCAGGAACATGTGGGACCACGACTTCGTGTTCTGCGTCAGCCGCGAGTTCTGCCGCCGCTGCACGGTGCCGACCTTCCTGCTTCCCGGCATCGACAAGCCGCATCCTGCGGTCACATCGGCGGAACTCGCGCAATTGTTGCCGGGCATCGAGGTGCTGGAGGACTGGCGCGGCCCCGAGCATCTGAATGAGCAGTTGCGTCGCGTGCTGGCATTTCTCGACCGGCACACGCCGAAGGAGACGCGGGCCAGGGCGGCGTAAGGGAGGCAGCCATGTCAATCATTGTCGGCTCAGGCGAGTATCGTTACGAGGTCATCGAGAACTGGGGGAAACTGCCGGACGGCTGGCACTACGGCGAAGTTGCCGCGGTGGGCGTGGACAGCAAGGACAATGTCTACGTATTCGCGCGCAGCGAGCATCCGATGATGGTGTTCGACCGCGACGGCAATTTTCTGCGTTCCTGGGGCGAGGGGCTGTTCCGCCGGCCGCACGGTGTGCACATCGCGCCGGACGATACGATCTACTGCACCGATGACGGCGACCACACGGTGCGGCGGATGACACTCGAGGGAAAGATGCTGCTGGAGATCGGCGTGCCGGGCGAGCCGGCGCCGTACATGGGCGGCGATCCGTTCAATCGTTGCACGCATACCGCGCTTTCGCCCGAGGGTGACCTCTACGTCTCCGACGGCTATGGCAACGCGCGCGTGCACAAGTATTCGCCGAATGGGAAGCTGCAGTTTTCCTGGGGCGAGCCGGGCACCGACCCGGGCGCGTTCAACATCGTGCACAATATCTGCTGCGACGAGGACGGCTGGGTGTACGTGGCCGACCGCGAGAACCATCGCGTGCAGGTATTCGACGGGAAGGGAAAATACCACGCGCAGTGGAACAACATGCACCGCCCATGCGGGCTGTGCATGACGCGCGGTCGCAATCCGCTCGCCTATGTCGGCGAAAGCGGGCCGGGGATGGCGGTGAACGCGAAGTCGCCCGGCATCGGCCCGCGGGTAAGCATCATGACGCACGAGGGCAAGCCGCTGGCGCGACTGGGCGACGCGACGCGCGAGCGGGCAAGCCAGTTCATAGCGCCGCACGGCGTGGCGATCGACTCGCGCGGCGACATTTATGTCGGCGAGGTGTCGCGTACCGCCATGCGCAACCGCGGCACGCCGATCGCGCCGGAGCAGGATATCCGCTGCATGCAGAAGCTGGTGAAGCTCGCCTGATCGGGTGACACACGATGCTCAGTGAAGCACGCAACAAACTGCTGACCGAGGTCGGCCCCGGGACGCAGATGGGCGCGCTACTGCGTCGCTACTGGCAGCCGATCGCCGCGGTCTCGGAACTGGCCGACGGCGCCCCCAAGCCGGTGCGGCTGCTGGGCGAAGACCTTGTGTTGTACAAGGATCTTTCCGGGCGCTACGGATTGCTGGAGCGCCATTGCCCGCATCGGAGTGCCGATCTTTCCTATGGTATCGTCGAGGCGTGCGGGCTGCGTTGCAGCTATCACGGCTGGCGGTTTGATGAAACCGGCGCCTGCCGCGAACAGCCGTTCGAGGACATCGACGCACCGGAGGTGCGCTTCCGCGATCAAATCCGAATCAAGGCCTATCGCGTGGAGGCGAAGGCGGGTCTGATCTGGGCGTATCTCGGCCCCGATCCCGCACCGCTGCTGCCGAATTGGGAGCCGTTCACCTGGAACCATGGCTTTGTCCAGATCGTGCTTTCCGTGGTGCCATGCAACTGGTTCCAATGCCAGGAGAACTCGATCGACCCCGTGCATTTCGAGTGGATGCACGACAACTGGGGTGGACGGTTGGCGGGGCACAACGGGGCGTATTCGCCACGCCATCTCAAGCTGGCGTTCGATGAATTCGAGTACGGGCTGGTCTATCGCCGCGTACGCGAGGATTCGGACGAAGCGAGCCAGCTCTGGACGGTCGGCCGTGTCTGCCTGTGGCCGAACGCGCTGTTCACCGGCAATCACTTCGAATGGCGCGTGCCGATCGACGATACCAATACGCTGAGCATCGGCTGGTTCTTCACTCGCGTGCCCAAGGATCGCGAGCCGTTTGTGCAGGACAGCATTCCCTGCTGGCACGCACCGGTGACCGATGCGGCGACGGGCCGCTGGATCACCAGCCACATCATGAACCAGGATTTTGTCGGCTGGGTCGGGCAAGGGGCGATCACCGATCGGCGGCGCGAGCATCTCGGGCGGAGCGACCGCGGCATCATCATGATGCGGCAGCGCTTCTTTCAGGACCTCGAGACCGTCGCTGCCGGTGGCGAACCCAAGGCGATTGTGCGCGACCCGGAGGTCAATCGCTGCATTACGCTGCCCATTATCGGGCGAAGCCAATTCATCGAGGGCCTGACGCGCGAGGAAGTCGAAGCCGGAGGCGAGCGTCCCGGCACGGCTCCGCGCCGAGAATTCCCGTTCCTCGTCGGGCAACCCGAGGAGGTCCGGCGGGCGTACGACGAGGCGATGGGGTTTGCAACGTAGCCGTGAGTGCGGGCTTTACCGGGTTCCCGCTTTCGCGGGGACGACGATTGGGGCCGGAACCGCGATGCCCAGCAGCCGCGCGGCATTCAAACCGAGGATGGCCGCCCGCTCCTCCGCGCTCAAACCGGCCGCGCCTTCAATGAAGCCAATCGGATCGATTTCGCCCATGTCGGCGGGATAGTCCGTGCCCATCAGAACATGGTCGGCACCGTACTGCCGCACGAGATATTCCAACTGCGCATGCGTATAGACAAGCGAGTCGAAGTAAAGCCGCTTCAGATAGCTGGTTGGCATCGCGCGGATCTGCTCGCAGCAATCGGGACGCGCGCTGGCGGCATGGTCGATGCGGCCCGCATAGGCCGGCAGGTAGCCGCCGCCATGCGCGAGCACCAGCTTCAGGTTGGGGCATTCCTCGAGCACGCCACCGAAGATCAGGTGATGCACGGCAACCGTGGTGTCGAGCGGATTGCCAATCACATTGGTGAAGTAATGTTCGGCGAACCGGCGAGCCTCGGTGAAACCGGTGGGGTGCATGAAGATCGTCAGCCCAAGCTCCTCGGCCTTGGCGAAGATCCTACGGAAGCGTTCGGCTGACAGGTCCTCGCCGGCGACATTGGTCGCGATCTCGATGCCGCGCAGCCCCAGCGATCTGTGCAGCCGTTCGAGTTCTGCGACAGCCAGTTCGGGAGCCTGGAACGGCACCGTACCCAGACCGACGAAGCGATCCGGATGGCGGGCGACGATGTCGGCGATATTATCATTGATCGCACGCGCGGTGGCGATGCCGAGGTCGGGCGGCGTGTCGTAATAGGTCTGGTTCGGCGCGGGCGTCAGCGCCTGGATGTCGACCCCCATCACGTCCATGTCGGCGAGGCGCTTCTCCACCGATGTAAACTGGATGCGGGTTCGTTCGGCCTGCTGTTTGTTGACCTCGCGTGTGCGCGGATTGGCGAACACGTCGCGTGGCCGTCGTTCGACCAGACCGGCGGCCCGGAACATCTCCTCGGCTGATTCGGTCAGCACGTGGCAATGAATATCGACGGTGAAGTGTTTGCCGCGCGGGTGAGGCGGGCCCGGGAAGCGGCCTGGGATGCGGGCGTCGGATGGCAGGCAACTGAACAGCATCTATGCGGATCCCGTCTCTACAACACGCCTGATCTGTGACGCATTCATGCCCGCAAGGCCCATGCGCTCCGGTGTGCGCGCCTCGGCGGCAAAGTCCTTTCCGGTCATCGCACGCACCAGCGCAATCAACGCATCGATCGCTGGCGTCGCCACACCGGAAGCGGCCCCCAGCGCGCTCATCGGCATCAAGCCAACGGGAACGTCCTCGGTGATGTATTTGTGGTCGAGTGACTTCGGCGTTCCGGTGGCCTGATACGGTCCGTCGCTGTTCGTGGTGAGAAGCTGGCAGCTTTCGACCAGTGTTGCCCCGCGCACGCCGTAGACACGATCGAACCAGTCGGCCAGCGTCGGCACTGACGCCCCCAGTGCCGCGGCGACCGCAACGCGCTCGGCGTTGATCGCTTCGTACACGCGCGCGACCGACGGCGTCACGCCTTCGGCATAAAACTTGTAGGCCTCGCCTCGATCGATCTTGCCCGCGTTGGCAACACAGTTGGCCACATGCAGCATCGCGTTCGCATTGGTGAAGCCGGTGTGCACGACGGTCGGCGCCGCGACAGCATGCGGGAACAACGACGACAGGCGCGGGAAGATCGCCGTGATGCGTCGGCCGGGGAATGCCGCGATCTGCAGCCAGCGCTTCTTCACGATGGGACGTATCCGCGTCGGCCCGAGCCGCCAGCAGGAATACGGATAGTTGTCCATCTCGGCGACATCGACATCCGCGCGACAACCCGCCGAGTTCAGCGCGCGGCGCACGATCAGCGATCCGCCGGTGTTGCCCTGGATCAACAGGATCAGCTGGCCGTCGCGCAGCAGCGGAGCCAGCGATCGTGCCACCGTCGCCTGCGCATTGCCGCCGGTCACGACGATAATAACATCGACGCCGTCCACGGCGGTGCGCAGGTCTGTTGTCACATGCTCGACCGCAGCGAACCCGCCGGGCTCACCTTCCACGTCCAAACCACCATGCGCGCGGATATCTGCAAGCCGCGTGTCGTCGAGATCGTGCAGTCGCAATTTGTGCCCGGCGATACCCAGCTCGGCGATAAGGTAAATGCCGCCGATGCCCGCACCGATGATCGCTACGGTTTCGCTCATGCGATCACGCCGGTCTGTCGCAGCGCGCCGAGTGTATCGCGGTCGTAGCCCAGCAGGCGCCCAAGCACTTCGTCGGTGTGCTGTCCGGGTGTCGGCACCGGACCCACGCGGCCTGGGGTGTGCGACATCTTCACGGTCACGCCGGGCACGTAGAGTTCGCCGGCGACGGCGTCCTCCATCTTCACCAGCATCTCGCGTTCCCACAGGTGCGGGTCCCTCGCGACTTCGGGGATCGTCCGCACCGGCGCCACCGGCACGCCGATGTCCATCAGCGCCGAGCAGATCGTCTCCACCGGCCGATCGGCGCACCACGCCTCCAGTGCCTTGCGGGCATCGCCGCCGCCCTGCCCGCCGGTAAGAGGTTCGACGCTGCCGGAGGTTTCACCTGAAACCAGTTGCATCAGCCGCGCCGCCATCTCGCGCCCACCGGCTGATATCACCACCCAGCCGTCCTTCGCGCGATACGGTGGCCGTCCGCCCTCGCCACCTTCCTCGCCGGTCGCGAGGTAGTACGATGTCGGGATCTCCACCATGGTCAGTGCGGAATCCAAAAGGCAGACGTCGACCATCTGGCCTTCGCCCGTGCGGTCGCGGTGGCGCAACGCGGCCAGCGCGCCGATCGTCGCGTGCAGCGCGGTGTAGCGATCAACGACCGACGAAGCGGTACCGAGCGGCTGGCCGACCGGCTTCCCGGTCAGCGTCATCAGCCCGCTCATCGCCTGGCCGAGCGGATCGAATGCCGGACGATCGATATAGGGACCGTACTGACCGAAGCCGGATACCGAAACAAGGATGATGCCGCGGTTCAACGCGCGCAGCCGCTCGTAATCGAAGCCCATCGCCTTCATCGTGCCCTGGCGAAAATTCTCCAGCACGATGTCAGCAGTCTTGACAAGTTCGGAAAAAATCTCCTTGCCGCGCGGATTCCGCAGGTCCAGGCAGATGCTCTTCTTGCCGCGGTTATAGACGGTGAAATAGATGCTCTGACCGCGCACCATCGGCGCGTGCCTGCGCGTCTCCTCGCCGCCCGGCCGTTCGATCTTGATGACCTCCGCCCCCAGATCCGACAGGATCATGCCGCCGCGCGGACCTGCCTGGTAGCGCGCCAACTCGAGCACGCGCACGCCGTCGAGACTGAGGCTCATGGCGATCCCTCCCTGATTGCTGCAACACACGAAGCCGCAAACGCTAGGACCCGGCCTCGCCGAGTGTCAAACGTTGCGCCGGGTCAGCGCGCGCACCTGCGCCTCCACCGCGGCGAGGTCGTTCGGCAGCACTGTGAAGCGTTCCTGCCGGTCGAACAGATCGGCAAGCCGCGGCGGCAGAGCGGGGCGTATGCCGGTGGCGCGCTCGATCGCCTCGGGGAACTTCGCCGGATGCGCGGTCGCCATCGCGATCGTCGCCACGCCATGCCCGGGCGGATTGGCGCGCGCGGCCGCGATGCCGATGGCGGTGTGCGGATCCGCTATATAGCCAGCCGTCTCGTGCAGTCGCGCGATCTCCTCGGTGGTCCCGTCATCATCCAGACGGAAGCCGTGAAACACCGTGCGGCAGCGCTGCCATGCCACTTCCGGCACCGCCATCTTCCCCGTCGTGCGAAAGTCGGTCATGGCCTCGGCGGTGGCGCCCGCGTCGCGATCCAGCAATTCGAACAGCAGGCGCTCGAAATTGGAACTGACCTGGATGTCCATGCTGGGCGACAGGCTCGGCTCCACTTCGGCGATGGACATATCGTTCGACGCGAGGAAGCGCGCAAGGATATCGTTGCGGTTCGAACCTGCGATGAGCCGCGTCACCGGCAGCCCCATTCGCCGCGCAACCCACGCGGCCAGGATGTTGCCGAAGTTGCCGGTCGGCACGCTGAACGCCACCTCGCGATCCGGCGCACCAAGTGCGAGCGCGGCGGCGACGTAATAGGGAACCTGCGCGGCGATGCGCCCCCAGTTGATCGAGTTCACCGCCGACAGGTTCATCTCCTGACGAAACGGCGCATCGGCGAACATCTCTTTCACCAGGTCCTGGCAGTCGTCGAATGTTCCCTCGATTGCGACGTTGCCGACATTGGGGGCGTGAACTGTCGTCATCTGACGCCGCTGCACCTCGCTGGTACGGCCGTGCGGGTGCAGGATCATGATGTCCACGCGGTCGCGTCCGGCGAATGCCTCGATCGCCGCGGAGCCGGTGTCTCCCGAGGTGGCGCCTACGATCGTCACGCGCGCGTCGCGCTCGGTCAGCACGTGGTTGAACAGGCGGCCAAGCAGTTGCAGCGCCATGTCCTTGAAGGCGAGCGTCGGACCGTGGAACAGTTCCTGCACGAACAGGGCGGTGTCGAGTTGGATCAGCGGCACGACGGCGGGATGACCGAAGCCGGCATAGGCGTCACCGCAGAGTGCCTGCAGCGTCGCGAACGGGATCGCATCGCCGACGTAAGGCTGCATCACCCGCGCGGCGAGTGCCGGGTACGGCAGGCCACGCAGCGCGCGCCAGTCTGCCGCCGTGAAGTGCGGCCAGGCCTCCGGTACATAAAGGCCGCCATCCTCGGCGAGGCCTGCCAGCAACACGCCGGCGAAGTCGCGCACGGGCGCCCGCCCGCGGGTGGAGTTGTAGCGCATGGCCGGCAAACTAGACCATGTGCGATATAACTGAAATCTCGCTGGACTGATGGGCGTCGCACTGCGCAAAGCAGCGCGTCAGAACTTTCGGCTGTCGTAGGCCCAGTGCAAGAGAGCCTGCCGCTGACGCCGGCGGCAGCTCAGGTCGCCCGCTTCGCAGTTCCGTTCGATCTGGCGGATGTGCCTGCGCATCGCCTTCCATCGCCGGATCTGTCGCCGATCTTCCTCGGGCATCCGACGGCCCATGTAATAGCGGCAATACCATTGGAACCAGCCACGCGGGTCGTCGGGGTGGATCCACCCCTTCGCACGCCAGACTGACAGCTTCTGGCTGGCGTCAACCCCGAACAGGTTGAGTGAACAGTCGCGACGACCCGCCGCCAGCCTCGCACCGACGAACCAGCTTTTCGGAAACTCACCGCGCGCATCGGTCATGTACTTGCCGCAGAACACACCGAGATGAAGCATTTGCCGCGGCGTCAGCTCGGGCTCGAAGCCGGGATCGAAATTGCGCCCAGCCGGCGCGGTCCGCTCATAACGGTAGCCCTGCTGCATCGTGTCATTCACGGTCACGGTCACGATCCGTCCGCGCATGCGACCGCTCTCAATGGGCAGTGCTACCGGCATCGTCCGCAGAAGAGCGGGTGACGGTGAAGTGCAGGCCGCAGTCGCCATCGGTGACATCGCCTTCGATCTTCGGACCGGCCTGCTTGCCAACCAGGGTGATGCGTTCGGCGCTGCCGGCGACGTTGCCGTCGGGCGCGATCGCCGCGTCGACCCAGGTCCTCGCGTCCCAGCGGAACTGAAACTGGCTATTGATCACCTCCAGCCGTACGAGGCCGGGATGCGGGCAGGTGCGGCTCTGCGCCTGAAACCGCGTGCTGGTGCCGCGATACTCGCCGTCGATCGTCTCCGGCGGCTTGGAAGCGGGTGCGGGAGGCGCCGGCGACGGTGGAGCAGCGCAGGCCGAAAGGGCAGCACACAGGGCCGCAAGCAGGCCCGCACGGATCGTTTTCATTGCTCTCCTGGTCGGCTACTGCAGATATCGCGCCGTCAGATGCCGCTTGAAATACGACGGATCCAGCGGCCTGCCTGTCGCTTCCTGCAGCAACGGATTGAACTCCAGCAGGCTGCCCTTGCCATGGACCTTCGCGCGCAGCCAGCCGAGCAGGGGCGACAGGTCGCCTTCGCCCAGCGCGGGGTCCAGGGTGGGGACATCCCGGCGCGACGCCGCCATCAACTGCGCTGCCGCCATCGCGCCCAGCGTGTAGCTCGGGAAATAGCCGAACGCGCCGTCATACCAATGAATGTCCTGCAGGCAGCCGCGCGCGTCGTCCGGTGGGACCATGCCGAGAAGTGCCTGGAAACCCTCGTTCCAGGCACCCGGCAGGTCCGCCACCGACAGCGTGCCCGCGATCAGCGCCTGCTCCAGCCGGAAGCGCAGGATGACGTGCGCGGGGTAGGTCA
Organism: uncultured Alphaproteobacteria bacterium; assembly: GCA_963780095.1. Taxonomy (GTDB): domain Bacteria; phylum Pseudomonadota; class Alphaproteobacteria; order Acetobacterales; family Acetobacteraceae; genus JAMXLO01. Next base: position 42,162 of record CAWABH010000061.1, on the reverse strand, counting down.
TCTCATCGGCGTCCACGCGGATGAAGCCACGCTCGATCCGACGCCACAGCCGCGCAAGGTTCTCCGGCTGGTACGGCGCGGGATCGCCGCCGAAGGCCGCGTGCAGTTGCGGACCGAGCCACGTCAGGAATGCGTCCGACCGGCAGGCCTGCATCTCGACGATGAGCGACTGGCTTTCATGCGCCGCCATGCCGGCCGCCTCGCCCACCAACTGGCGCGCATGCGACGCAGGCAGGCCGCGCTCGTAAAGCGCATGCCCGGTCTCGTGCACCACCGCGAGCACGGCCTGGGTGAAATCGGCTTCATCGTAGCGCGAGGTGATGCGCACGTCGGTCCGCGTGCCGCCGGAGAACGGATGGGCCGATCGATCGAGCCTTGCATGATTGAAGTCCAGGCCCATCCGCTCGGCGAGACGCCGGCACAGAGCCTCCTGCGACCGCGACAGGGAATGGACCCGGCGGCCGGACCGGTGCCGGGCTGCGGGCCTGCCGCTCCTCCGCCTGCGGCAACGTCTGGCGCAGGAACGCCTCGTACTCGGCGAATACCGGAATGATGTCGGCCACGCGCATGCCGCGCTGGAAGCCGTCCATGAGCGCGTCGTACGGGTTGAGGCCCAGCGCCGGCGCCAGCGCGGCAGCCGCCTCACGCGTCAGCCGGACCACCTCCACGAGATGTGGCCGCACCAGCGCGAAGTCCGATTGCCGCCGCGCGTCGCGCCACACCTTCTCGCAGGCGGAATTGGCGCGTGCCTGTGCCTCGACCAGATCGGGCGGCATCGCCGTCGCGCGCGTATAGGCGTGGCGCATCAGCCGGAGGTTGGCGGCCGACCAAGGATCGGGCTCCGCGATGGCTTCCGCCGCGGCAAGATCGTCGCCCACGACCGGGGCGACGAGCAGCGAATGCGACATCCCGGCCAGCACGGCAAGCTGATCACCGCGGGCCGCACTCCCGCCGGGCGGCATCATCGTCGCCGCGTCCCAGCCCAGCACCGAAGATGCCTCCCCGATCGTCGCTATGCGGGCGAAACGGGTGGCCAGCCGGTCATAGGCGGTCATGTATGGTCCCGGGCGCTAGCCCGGCCTTCCATCGTCATGACCGGACTTGTTCCGGTTATCATGCGATCAGCACCTTTCTAGCCCAGAGAACAAAGATCACCAGCAGCGCGACAGCCAGCCCATACCATGTGATCGCATAGGACAGATGGTTGTTCGGCAGCTGCGGCAAATGCCTTGCCGGATCAGGAAAGCGTTCCGGAGGCATCGGCCCCATGACTACCAGAATGAACGGGGCCACGCGGGGAAGACCAAGCGCCGCGCCGATGGCGGCCGGATCAAGCGTGTAGAACTGCCGGGTTGTGGGGTTGTCCCTTGCGCTGAACAGACCCGGTTTGTCGCCAGGCCGCACATAGCCTTCCACCGTCACGTCGCCGTTCGGCAGCGCGATGCCCTGCGGACGTTGCTCCGGCACCCAGCCGCGGTCCACCAGGACATCATCGCCGTCCTCGAGTTCCAGCGGGACGATCAGGGCCGTGCCAAGCAGCGGACCCGCCGCCGTGTCGCGCACTTCGGCGCCATATGAAGCGGACAGATCGCCGCGCAGACGCCCCGTCACCTGCACCTTCGTGAAAGGCTCGGGATCCCTCGGCATCGGCACGGCCGGCGCCGCCTCGGCATGCGCGATCTGCGCCAGCAACGCCCGCTTCCAGTGCAGACGCTCCACCTGCCAGGTGCCAAGCCCCAGCAGCACGGCAAGCATCACAGCTGCCATGATGCCGGGCCATAACAGCAGGCGCAGCCGCGCGGTCACAAACCCATCTCGGAGGAACGATGACGGTACTGCAACGCCACGAGCGCCGCCTTGGCCGGGCGCATCATCAGAACGGCGAGCGGCACCGTCACCACCGGCCAAAGGATGGCGTGCAGCCAGAGCGGCGGGGAAAAGCGAAACTCCACCCAAAAGGCCAGCCCGACCACGATGGCGCCGAGCACGAGGATCACACCGACTGTGGCTCCGTCGCCGGCATCATGGGAGCGCAGGTCGAGACCGCAGACATCGCACGCGTCGCGCACTTCCAGCAGGTTGCGGAACAGCCGCCCTTTCCCACAGCGAGGGCAGCGGCAGGCCAGCGCCACATACAGGATCGAAGCGGCCGGCTGTGCCAACGATCGCTGCGTCAGCGCGTCGCGACCACCGAACTCGCACCCCACCAGTAGATGCAGGTGAACAGAAACAGCCAGACCACGTCGACGAAATGCCAGTACCAGGCTGCCGCCTCGAAGCCGAAATGCCGGTCGGGCGTGAATTGACCGGCGCGGGCGCGGAACCAGCAGACAATCAGGAAGCAGGTGCCGACAATCACGTGGAAACCGTGAAAGCCGGTGGCGAGGAAGAAGGTGGACGGATAGACCCCACCGCCGGCGAAATGAAACGGCGCATCGGAATATTCGATCGCCTGGCACATCGTGAAGCTGAGGCCGAGCAGTATGGTGAGGCCAAGCCCGACCACCAGGGTCTTCCTGTCGTTCTCCAGCAGGCCGTGATGCGCCCAGGTGATCGTGGTGCCCGACAGCAGCAGGATCATCGTGTTGAGGAACGGGATGTGGAACGGATCGAAGGTGTGGATGGTCGATGGTGGCCACACCGTCTCGCCGTTGCCCTGCACGTCGGGGAACAGGGCGAAGTTGAAGAATGCCCAGAAGAAGCCGACGAAGAACATCACCTCGCTGGTGATGAAGAACAGCATGCCGTAGCGCAGGCCGAGCCGCACCACGGGCGTGTGCAATCCCGGCGTGCGGCTTTCGCGGATCACGTCACGCCACCAGAAGAACATCGTGCCGAGCACAACGACGGCGCCGGCGATCAGTGTGATGTAGCTGCCGAAATGCGCGGCGAAGATGATGCCGAGAACCGTCAGCAGGCCGCCGACCGCGCCAATGATCGGCCAGGGGCTTGGATCGACCAGGTGGTACGGCTGCTTGAGCCCCGAACTCTCGATAGTCGTGGTGCCGTGCGCGTCGCTGCTCATGCCGAACCCATTCCAGTTTTGCCGAGGAATCTGCCTCGAAACGGCTGCCGCATCATCCCCAAATCGCCCGCCGGTTCAAGGGGTCTGCCGCGTCAGCGGGCCGACATGCGGCCCTGCCTGCGCCAGTGCGCCGGCCTTCGCCGCGTCGTCGAGCGTGCGGAAGAACGTGTAGGAGAGCGTGATCGTGTGGATGTCGGCCGTGTTCGGGATCCTTGGCGATCGCGGGATCGACCCAGAAGCTCAGCGGGAACTCCATCTGACTGGCCGGCCGCCAGCGTCTGCTGGTTGAAGCAGAAGCAGGCGGTCTTGTGGAAATATTTCCCCACCGTATCCGGCGTGACGTTGTAGAGCGCGACGCCGGTGACCGGCGTCTGCGCCAGATTGCGCGCGGTGTAGAAGGCAAGCTGCTCCTCGCCGAGCGGCAGGCGGATTTCCTCCTGCAGAGGGGCGAAATCCCAGGGCAGGTTGGGGTTCGTGTTGGCATTGAAGCGGACCGTGATGAGCTGGCGCGTCGCGCCGGGCGCGACCGAGGCGCCGATCTGCGGTGTGCCGGCATAGCCGGTGAATGAGCAGAACACGCGATACAGCGGAATGGCGGCGAACGAGACGCCGACCATGGCGACCGCGACCGCCGCAAGCGTGATGCCGAATGTGCGGTTGTTCATCCGCACGACGTAACGTTAGCCGTCATGGCCGGGCTTGACCCGGCCATCTGTCGCGGCAGCCTGCCGTTGGTGATGGCCGGGACAAGCCCGGCCATGACGGGGGAAGATCGCATGCTACGACTTCGTCATCTTGACGATGGTGATGGCATAGAACAGCGCGGACAGCGCCACCAGCACCACAAGCATCGCCCAGTTGCGCACGCGTCGCCGGCGCATCTCATCCGGGTCGAGCGCCACGCCCTGCTCACCCCGCCAGCCGATCCACGGCAAGCGCTGCGAACAGGGCGAACAGGTACAGGATAGAATATTTGAACGCCGCCCTTGCCGGCGCGTCATTGGTCTGGCTGACGCCGGACGCATCCTGCCGATCGGTCGCCACTCGCCACACGCCGACCAAAAACCCGACGCCGAGCACAATCGCGGCCAGGCCATACACCAGGCCCGAGAATCCGATCAGCCACGGCGCCAGCGACAGCGGCACCAGCAGCAGCGTGTATATGACGATCTGCCGTCGCGTCTCCCTGGCGCCCGCCACCACGGGCAGCATCGGCACGCCGGCGCGCCGGTAGTCGGCGTTGGCGAACAGCGCCAGCGACCAGAAATGCGGCGGCGTCCAGACGAACACGATGGCGAACAGGATCAGCGGCACCAGATCGACCGAGCCGGTCACCGCGGCCCAGCCGATCACCGGCGGAAACGCCCCCGCCGCGCCGCCGATGACGATGTTCTGCGGCGTGCGCCGCTTCAGCCACATTGTATAGACAAAGACATAGAACGCGATCGACAGCGCCAGGACCGCCGCCGTGATCAGGTTCACCGCGAGGCCCATCACGATGACCGAACCGATCGCCAGAGTAACGCCGTAGCCGAGCGCCGCGCCCGGCTCGATGCGTCCCGCGGGGATCGGCCGATTGCGCGTTCGCCGCATCACCGCGTCGATGTCCCGGTCGTACCACATGTTGATCGCGCCGCACGCGCCCGCCGCGACCGCGATGCACAGCACCGCGGTGAAGCCCAGCACCGGATGCAGATGGCCCGGCGCGATCAGCAGGCCGATCAGTCCGGTGAACACCACCAGCGTCATCACCCGTGGCTTGAGCAGCGCGATCCAGTCGCTGAGTTCGGCCGTCCCGTTTGTTACCGCCTCGCTCATCGGTCAGCGAATGCGCGGCAGTTCCGCATAGGTATGGAACGGCGGCGGCGAGGACAGGGTCCATTCCAGTGTCGTCGCGCCCTCGCCCCAGTAGTTGTCCGCCACGTGCTCCTTCGAGGTGAAGGTGCGGTAGAGCACATAGAAGAACACCAGCAGCGCAACCCCGCCGATATAGGCACCGATCGAAGAGACAAAATTCCATCCGGCGAACGCCGCGGGATAGTCAGGGTAGCGGCGCGGCATGCCCGACAGGCCGAGGAAGTGCTGCGGAAAGAAGGCGAGATTGGCGCCGATAAAGGTGAGCCAGAAATGCACCTTGCCCCAGAACTCCGGGTACTGATGGCCCGACATCTTGCCGATCCAGTAGTAGAAGCCGGCGAAGATCGTGAACACCGCGGCCAGCGACAGCACGTAGTGGAAATGCGCCACCACGTAATAGGTGTTGTGCACGATCTGGTCGATGCCGGCATTCGCCAGCACCACGCCGGTGACGCCGCCGATCGTGAACAGGAAGATGAAGCCGATCGCAAACAGCATCGGCGTCTTCAATTCGATCGAGCCGCCCCACATCGTGGCGATCCAGGAGAAGATCTTGATGCCGGTAGGCACGGCGATGACCATTGTCGCCGCCATGAAATAGGCGCGCGTGTCCACGTCGATCCCCGAGATGAACATGTGGTGCGCCCACACCACGAAGCCGATCACGCCGATCGCCACCATGGCGTAGGCCATGCCCAGATAGCCGAAGATCGGCTTGCGGCTGAAGGTCGAGATCACGTGGCTGACGATGCCGAAGCCCGGCACGATCATGATGTAGACCTCGGGGTGGCCGAAGAACCAGAACAGGTGCTGGAACAGCACCGGATCGCCGCCGCCTGCCGGGTCGAAGAACGAGGTGCCGAAATTGCGGTCGCAGATCACCATGGTGATCGCGCCGGCCAGGACCGGGATCGCCAGCAGCAGCAGGAACGCCGTGATCAGTTCGCCCCAGACGAACAGCGGCATCTTGTGCAGCGTCATGCCGGGAGCGCGCATGTTGAAGATGGTGGTGATGAAGTTGATGGCGCCGAGCAGCGAACTGATGCCGGCCAGATGCAGCGCGAACAGCGTGCAGTCCATGCCGATGCCCGGCTCGTAGGTTGCGTTCGCGAGCGGCGGATAAAGTGTCCAGCCGGTGCCCGACTCGCCCAGGAACAGGCCTGTGACGATCAGCAGGAACGCTGGCGGCAGCAACCAGAAGCTGATGTTGTTCAGACGCGGGAACGCCATGTCCGGCGCGCCGATCATCAACGGCACGAACCAATTCCCGAAGCCGCCGAACGTCGCCGGCATGACCGAGAAGAAGATCATCAGCAGCCCATGCGACGTGACGATCGTATTCCACACCTGCCCGTTGGTGACGATGGTGTTGCCAGGGGCGTTGAGCTGCGCGCGCATGATCTCCGACAGGATGCCGCCGACCACGCCGCCGAACACCGCGAAGCACAGATAGAGCGTGCCGATGTCCTTGTGGTTGGTGCTGCACAGCCAGCGAACGAAGAAGCTGGGCTTGTGATCATGATGACCGTGGGCATCGTCGTGGGTGGTTGCCGACATCGTCCGTCTCCTTCACGCACAGACCTGTCAGGTCAGCGCTGAACTTCCGCCGCGGCCAGAACGCGCGGTTCGCCATTCGCCCGTGCCGGCTGCGTCGCCGGCGCCGCATCCGAGAATTTGGTTTTCGCCTCGGCCAGCCAGGCGTCGAACTCCTCCGGCGTTACGGCGCGTACGACGATCGGCATGCGGCTGTGATTGGTGCCGCAGATCTGGTTGCACTGGCCGTAGAACACGCCGGGCTTGTCGGCGCGGAACCAGGTCTCGATCGTCCGCCCCGGAATCGCATAGCGCTGGGCGCCGAGCGAGGGAATGAACCAGCTATGGATGACATCCGTGCTCGTCTGCAGCACGCGGATGGTCTTGCCGGCGGGCACGACAAGCTGGTTGTCCACCTCCAGCAGGCGAAGCTGGCCGGGCTTGAGCTGATCATCCGGGATGATGTAGCTCGAAAAGTCGATGTTGTTCTTGTCCGGGTAGGAATATTCCCAGTACCATTGATGCCCGGTCACCTTGACCGTCAGGTCGGCGTCGCGCGGCTTGTCCTCGTAGTAGATCAGACGGAACGACGGGATGGCAATGATCACCAGGATCAGCACCGGGATCACCGTCCAGGCAATCTCGAGCAACGTGTGGTGAGCGGTGCGGCTCGGCACCGGATTGCGCCTGGCGTTGTAGCGCCACATCACCCAGCCCAGCAGGCCGGCGACGAACAGCGTGATCAGGGTGATGATGACCAGCACGAGATCGTGCAGATTGATCTGCGCCTGCTTCAGCGGCCCAGCAGCCGCCTGCATGCCCATCTCCCATGGCCGAGGCGCGCCGAGCGCCTGAGCCAGCGCCACCCCGCCGGGAACTCCCATCATCGCCGTTAACGCGGCGAGCAGCCGCCTCCATCGCAACATCGGCCAATCCATCCCGCTTCGGTCCCCCATCCGGACCCGCCCCTGGCCGGCCCGCAGGAATATCGGCCTACCGGACCAAGTGCGCGAGATCAAGGTCCGCTCTCCACAACTCGTCAGCATGGGATCGCATCGCCACTCAGCCTGGGGCCGCGCCCTCGGCGGAGCGTCAATTCCTGAGCCGCACCAGGGTGAACAGGCCGAATGGAAACACTGGTGTCGAGAGGCTGCGAACCAGGTCCTCGGGCGCGAACAGCTCCTCCATGGCAAAATCCGGATGCCACCCGATCGCGCGCGACGCCGAGGCCATGGCGCGCTCGACCCACCAGCGCGGGCCCTTCTCGGCGCGGAAGTGGCTGACGAACAGGATGTTGCCGCCCGGCCGTACCACGCGGCGCATCTCGGCGAGCAGGGCGCGCGGATGCGGCACCACCGACGCCACGAACATCGCCACCGCGATGTCGAACGCGCCGTCCTCGAAGTCGGTCGCCTCCGCGTCCATCTCGTGCAACGCCTCGACGTTGCCGAGCCGCAGCTCCGACACGCGCTTGCGGGCCTGGGCCAGCATCTCGGCGGAGAGGTCGATGCCGGTGATCCGCTTCATCGGCAGATAGTGCGGCAGCGCAAGGCCGGTCCCCACGCCCACTTCGAGCACGCGGCTGCCGGGCATGCGGTTGGCCAGCTCGACGGCGCGGCGCCGACCGATTGCGGATACGCCGCCGAACACGACGTCGTAGATTCCGGCCCATCGTTTGTAGGCGGCGCGGACGTCGTCGGCATCCAGGGCGGCCCGCGGAGCGGAGCTGCGGCGAGTTGACTCCTGGGTATGGCTCATCGGTTGCCGGTTCCTTCCAGTCGCTGCCTAGACGCCGCAAGCGAGCCGCGCAAGCCTGGATCGATGGTCAAAGCGAGGCTGTCAAGCCGCTGGCCAGGCGCAATGTGGTGAACAACGCGCGCGTATACGCGCGCCACGCAGTGACAAACCGCGCGACCCCGGGGCGGGCCCAGTCAGGCGGACGGCTGGTTCCGAACCTCCGACCCCAGCCGCCGTCAGCCGAAAACCTAGTCCGACTGGCTGAGGTTCACTGCGGCGGAACGACCGTTCTGCTGCTGTTCGACCTCGAAGCCGATCTTCTGACCCTCGTTCAGACTCCTCAGTCCCGCCTTCTGCACGGCGCTGATATGTACAAACACATCCTTTCCGCCGGTTTCCGGAGCGATGAAGCCGTAGCCTTTTGTCGGGTTGAACCACTTAACGGTGCCCTTGGGCATCGACGCGCTGCCTTTCTGCCTGAGGGCGGGACGTCTCCTGCGAGACGGCCGCCCAATTTCATGGGAGCGCAATGGACCAGGCCGCAACGCCCCCACCCCTGCGGCAGGAGTCCGTCATTGTTTGCTACCGAGTGGACGGGATTGCCTGCCGAACAGCAACGATACCTGCCGCCACACTTCCTCGCAATCAATCCTGCGATGGACCTGCAAGAAACCTTGCGTGGGGTTTCCGGATTGGCGTTCGGGGCTGGGCGATGGAAAGCGCTTGCATCCATCTCCCGACCGCGCCATGTCGTTGCAAGTGGACGCTGGGACCATTAGAATGGCGTGCGCTTGGAGGACTTATGGGTAGCTTCAGCATTTGGCACTGGATGGTGGTCTTGCTGGTCGTGTTGCTCCTGTTCGGGAGCGGCAAGGTCAGCAGCCTGATGGGCGACTTCGCGAAGGGCATCAAGTCCTTCAAGAAGAACATGGCGGAAGGCGACGACGCCTCTATGGAAGCCAGCGCCGACAAGCCGACGGGGACGATAGCGCCCCCGAGCGCACAGCCGACGTCGGCCGCACGCGAGCATACGGCATCGCATTAGCCGTACGTCCCGGGGTTTCCAGTCGTTAGACCGCCCTCGCGGCAATCCGCTGCAGGGGCCGGGCGCCCGCATGACCAAAATCCACTGCGTTGGCGCCCCGGTCGACGGCGGGACGATGCGCGTCGATCGAGATGAGTATCGCTGGGCTCCACTCATCCGGTAGCATTCCGTGGAGAGTGACACTCGTCAATCTGGCGGAATCTCGGGCCTTGGCAGCCCAATACCCAACTGATTGTGGTGCCTGCCCCAGTTGTCCACAAGTTTTTGTGGTTCTGTGCGATTGGTGTGTTGACGGCCGCCCGCAGGCGTATACCGTATATTGTGGTTACGCGGTGGGAGGACCACGACATGGAGTGGGCCGAGGAAACGATCGTTCGCCTGCGGGCACTGTGGGATGAAGGGCATTCAACCGCCGAGATCGGCAGGCGGCTTGGGGTTTCGAAAAACGCCGTGGTCGGCAAGGCGCACCGGCTGGATCTTCCGGCCCGGCCATCGCCAATCCGTCGCGACGGATCGGGCGAGGGCAGGCCGCCGCGCCGCTCGGCGCCGCGGCGCGTTGCCGGGCCTACCTTGCCGCCGCTTTCCAGCACCAGCCTGGTCGGCATATCGGGCCAGGTGATGATGCCCAGCCCTCCGCCGCTGGCGCCCAGGCCGACACCAGTGCCGCAGCCGCCACGCGCACTGCCTCCCCCGCCGCGGCCCTATGGGCGCATCATTACCTGCTGCTGGCCGATCGGCGAACCGGGCACCCGCAGCTTCTGCTTCTGCGACGCCGCATCGGTGCCGGGGAAGCCGTATTGCGAGGACCATGCGCAACTGGCCTACGTCCGGGTGCGCGACCGCCGCGAGGATGCCGCCTGAGGGCTAGGGCCCGCTATTCCGGCAGGCCGAGCAGCGTGCGCAGCACGTAGTCGGTGTGCGCGCCGGCCGCCGGTCCGGGCCAGCCGATTGCCGCCTCGGGCGGATCGCCATCCAACCGGATCGCCGGGCCGGGATGCAAGGTGCGTCCGATCAACGGATCATCCACCGCCTGCACCGACCCGCGCTCGAGGAAATGCGGATCGCTGGCGCAATCGGCAATGTCGTAAAGGCGCGAGCAGGGTACATCGGCCGCATCCAACAGCTCCTCGGCCAGCTTCGCCGGCAGGGTGCGGGTCCAGGCGGTGATCGCGGCATCGAGCGCGTCGCGGTGCGCGCAACGATCGGCATTCCTGGCATAGACGGGGTCACGGGCGAGTTCCGGTCGACCGATCGCTTCCATGAGACGCGCAAAGATCAGGTCCGAGTTGCCGGCGATGCAGAGCCATTTGCCATCGGCGCAGGGATACGTGTTGGTTGGCGCGGCGGTTTCGATCGCGGCACCTACGGGCTGGCGGATGCGTCCATCCATAGCGTATTCCGGCAGCATCCCTTCCATCAGGCTGAACACTGAATCGACCAGGTTCACGTCGATCACCCGCCCGCGCCCGGTTCCCGCGGCATCGCGCTGCCACAGCGCCGACAGGAGCCCGATCGCGGCATAAAGTCCGGCCAGATCGTCGCTGATCGAGATGCCACAGCGCGGCGGCGGCAGGTCGGAACTGCCGGCAGGATGCGCGGTGAGGTGCCGGATGCCGCCGATCGCCTCGCCGATCGCGCCGAACGCCGGCTTGTCCCGATACGGCCCCTCCTGGCCGTAGCCGGAGATGCGCGCGATCACCAGGCGTGGATTGGCGGCGTGCAGAGCCTCAGCGCCGAGCCCGAGCCGTTCGAGGCCGCCGGCGCGCAAATTCTCCACCAGGACGTCCGCGCGCGCGGCAAGTCGCAGCACGATGTCGCGCTCCCGCTTCAGGTCCAGAACGACTGAGAGCTTGTTGCGCCCATGCACGCTGAACCACACCGAGTTGCCGTCCACCGAGGCACCCCAGCCTCTGAACGGATCTCCTCCGGGCGGCTCGATCTTGATGACCTCGGCGCCGAGATCGGCCAGGATGCGCGCGCAGAAGGGGGCGGCGATGTAGTGGCCGATCTCGAGCACCTTGAGACCGACCAGCGGGCCGGTTCGTTCGGGCGGGGCGGACATTGGTGCACCTCCGGCTTCGTGCAGATTTGATCATCGCACACCGACATTCCGGCGGGCCACACGCCGCCTTTACCGATTCATTAACGCTTTTCGGCCCATATTGGCCTCGCGGACCCGGCTTCGGCCGGTGCCCTGTTTCCTCCCCGACGCCGCGCCCCGTAGTCGGTGCGCGGCCTCCTTGCGGCGGTGTGGTCCTGGGCTGCACCGCCTCCTTTCTGTCCGTCTTCCACCTGGGCACACACGGTCGCATGATCGGGCGGTGCTGTCAGGAGAAGGCCATGGACAAGGAACTGATCGCGAAGCTCGCGCGGGCCGCCGGCCTGGACAAAGCGCTTGCAGAGTTCCCCGACGATGTCGCAGTCGCGGCGGAACAGGCACTGGGCAACACGGACGCAATCGCCTGGCCCACTGATCCAGCCGCCGAACCTTGGCCGCCGATGCGCACGGGAACCGGGCTGTGAGCGAACTGCACTGGCTGGGTGCCGCGGAGGCCGCGCGCGCATTCGCTGGCGGCCGCCTCTCTCCGGTCGAGTTGCTGACAGCGCTGCTCGCCCGGATCGAGCGGCTCGATCCGAAGCTGCATGCCTTCACCCGGCTCGATGCCGATGCGGCGATGGATGCGGCCCGCGCCGCCGAAGCGGAGATCGCCGCGGGACGCGTGCGCGGACCCCTGCACGGGGTTCCGGTCGGCGTGAAGGACATCATCGATGTCGCCGGGCTGCCGACCACGTGCCATTCGAAGATCCTGCTCGACAATGTCGCAAAGGCCGATGCGGTCGTGATCGCGAAGCTGCGGCAGGCCGGCGCGATCATCCTGGGCAAGCTTTCGACCCACGAATTCGCCATCGGCGGCCCCAGCTTCGATCTGCCGTTCCCACCCGCGCGCAACCCATGGAATCCCGATCATCATCCGGGTGGGTCATCGTCGGGCTCCGGCGCGGGCGTGTGCGCCGGGCTGTTCCCGCTGGCGCTCGGCTCGGACACCGGCGGTTCGGTGCGCAACCCCGCCAGCGCCTGCGGCATTGTCGGATTGAAGCCGACCTACGGCCTGGTGTCCCGGCGCGGCGTATTTCCGCTCTCTTACACGCTCGATCATGTTGGCCCGCTGACCCGCACGGTCGCGGACAGCGCTCTGCTGCTCGATGCGATCGCCGGCCACGATCCGGCCGACCCCGGAAGTGCGGCCACGAGCGCGCGGTCCTTCGGCCGCATGCTGGATCGCGGCGTGAGGGATCTGCGGGTGGGTTTCGTCCGCCATTTCCACGAGATCGACAAACCGGCGCATCCCGAGGTGACGGCGGCAGTGGAGGATGCGGCGCGCGTACTGCAGGCCGAGGGGGCGGAGGTGCGCACCGTCACGCTGCCGTCGCTCAACGAGTTCGCCGCGGTGAACCGGGTGATCCTGTGCAGCGAGGCCTGGTCGATCCATGCGCCCTGGCTGCGCTCGCGCCCGGGCGACTATGGCCAACTCTCGCGCCGGCGGCTGATGCCGGGCGCATTCATGAATGCCGGTGACTATGTCGGGGCGCAGCGTCGACGGTTTCAGATGATCGCGGCGGTGGAAGAGTTGTTCCGCGATTTCGACGTGTTGTTGTGCGCAAGTTCCATGGATCCGGCGAGTCGAATCGAGGATGCGGTCGAGACCGCCCGAACCTATCCGCGCCAGGCACGCACGCCGTTCAACGTGACCGGCCATCCCGCGCTCGCCATGATGGCCGGCTTGTCGGATGCGGGGTTGCCGCTTTCGGTGCAGTTCGTCGGCCGGTATTTTGACGATGCGACGGTACTGCGAGTAGCGGCCGCGTACGAGCGCGGCACCGACTGGCACAAGAGGCGGCCGCCTATTGGGTAGAGATTGTGGAGCACCCCTCACCCGAACCCTCTCCCCCAAGGGGAGAGGGAGTTAGTAACGGCATTCCCCCTCCCCTTGCGGGAGGGGGTAGGGGGAGGGGTATAGGCGCATGACCCTTGAAGCATCCGGACCGACGTCCCGCGTCTATTTCTCGCAGCGGCTGCGACTGCACTACGTGGACTGGGGCAACCCGTCCGCGCCGCCGCTGATCCTGGTGCATGGCGGGCGCGACCATTGCCGCAACTGGGACTGGGTGGCTGCCGCCCTGCGCGATCAGTACCACATCATTGCACCCGACCTGCGCGGACACGGTGATTCCGCCTGGTCCGCATCCGGCCACTACACGATGGCGAACTACATCTATGACCTCGCCCAGCTCATCCATCAGCAGGAGTTGGCGCCGGTCGCCATTATCGCCCATTCGCTCGGGGGCAACATCGCATTGCGCTATGCCGGCATCTATCCCGCGGCTGTGCACCGCCTCGCGGTGATCGAAGGCCTCGGCCCCGGGCCGCGCCCGCCTGGCGAGAAACCAGGAAGATCGATCGACGAACGCATGCGCGCCTGGATCGACGAACAGCGCTCGCTCTCCGGTCGGCTGCCGCGGCGCTACGCGTCGATCGAGGATGCGCTGCGTCGCATGCAGGAGGAGAACCCGCATCTTTCCGCCGAACAGGCACGGCACCTCACGCAGCACGGCGTGAACCAGAACGAGGACGGGACCTATAGCTGGAAGTTCGACAACTACGTCCGCGTCTGGCCGCCCTACGACATGCCCCGCGAGGAGATCGCCGCGCTGTGGTCGCGTATCGCCTGCCCGACGCTGCTGGTCCACGGCCGCGAGAGCTGGGCGAAGGACCCGGCGGCAGACGGCCGCGCCGGCTATTTCCTTGACGCGCGCGTGCTGGGCGTAGATGGTGCCGGCCACTGGGTGCACCACGATCGTCTTGAGGTGTTTCTTCAGGCGGTACGTGGGTTCCTCGCCTGATCGGCTGCATTAACTCATTATTGTTGGTTCGGGACCGACAAACGCGGGCTATCGGACCTCCAGGCAGCACGACAAAATGTCCATATATTATTCACGCCGACAGCCAGCCCCATGAGTTCGGCGATCATATCCAGCGCGGATGCGTCGCGGATAATCTTGCCCTCGGAAGACGAGGACGTCGCCACGCTGCGCCGAACCGTGGTTGCCAAGCTGACCTACGCGGTCGGCCGCGACCCGATCGTGGCCACCGACCGCGACTGGTTCATCGCGACCGCGCTCGCGGTCCGTGACCATATCATCGAGCGATGGATGGCATCGACGCGGACCAACTACACATCCCAGGGCAAGCGGGTCTATTACCTCTCGCTCGAATTCCTGATCGGCAGGCTGCTGTTCGACGCGCTGAACAATCTCGGCCTCACCGAACACATGCGCGTCGCACTCGGCGAGCTTGGCGTCGATTTCGACCGGCTGCGCGAAGTCGAGCCTGACGCGGCACTGGGCAACGGTGGCCTCGGACGTCTTGCGGCCTGTTTCATGGAGAGCATGGCGACGCTGTCCATTGCCGCGCACGGCTACGGCATTCGGTACAACAATGGACTGTTCCGGCAGGTCATCCAGGACGGTTGGCAACGTGAGTATCCCGAGGACTGGCTATCGTTTGGCAATCCCTGGGAGGTGGCCCGGCCCGACGTAAACCACACCATAGGCTTCGGCGGCACGGTGGAAACGCGGGCGCGGCCGGACGGAACCACATTCTCGATCTGGCACCCGGGCGAGACGGTGGCGGCGGTTGCCTATGACACGCCCCTCGTCGGCTGGCGCGGTCACTATGCCAACACCCTGCGGCTATGGTCGGCCCGTGCGGCGGACCCGTTGCATCTCGACACGTTCAACAAGGGCGACCATGTCGGAGCACTGGCGGGGCGCGCGCGGGCAAACGCGATCTCGCAGGTGCTGTATCCCAGCGACAACTCTGCGTCCGGACAGGAGTTGCGTCTGCGGCAGGAGTATTTCTTCACCGCGGCCTCGCTGAGAGACCTGACAGGCCGCCATGTGGACCAGCATGGCGACATCCGCACGCTCGCCGACAAGGCAGCGATCCAGATGAATGACACGCATCCGGCAATCGCCGTTGCCGAGCTGATGCGGATACTGGTCGATGTCCATGGCCTGCCCTGGGAGGAGGCGTGGCGCATCACCGTCGGCACGATCTCCTACACCAACCACACGCTGCTTCCCGAGGCGCTGGAGAGCTGGCCGGTGCCGCTGATCGAGCGACTGCTACCGCGCCACATGCAGATCATACATCAGATCAACCACGTGCACCTCGATTCACTGCGCAACTCCGACCGAAGCGACACGCCGCCGCCCGAGGCGGTATCGCTGATCGACGATACCGGCGGTCGGCACGTGCGCATGAGCACGCTCGCATTTATCGGCTCGCACAAGGTGAACGGCGTTTCGGCGCTGCACACCGAGCTGATGCGCAAGACAGTGTTCCACGATCTGCACACGCTCTACCCGGAGCGGATCGTCAACAAGACGAACGGCATCACGTTCCGCCGCTGGCTGTTCGAGGCAAATCCCGGTCTGACCAAGTTGCTGGTCAACGTGGTCGGACAGCGTGTGCTCGACGATCCGCTGGTGCTCGACGATTTCGCCGCGCACGCCGAGGACACCGGCCTGCACGACAGGCTCGCTGCCATCCGCCACGCCAACAAGGCGGCGCTGGCGCGGCTCGTGAGCGAAAGGGTGGGGATCAGGGTCGATCCCGCGGCGCTGTTCGACGTGCACATCAAGCGCATCCACGAGTACAAGCGACAGTTGCTGAACGTCATGCAGACCATCGCGCTGTACAACGAAATTCGCACGCATCCGACGCGCGACTGGATACCGCGGGTCAAGATCTTCGCCGGGAAGGCAGCGGCCACCTACCATCGGGCAAAGCTGATCATCAAGCTGGTGCACGACGTGGCACGTGTGGTCAACGACGATCCTGCGGTGCGCGGGCTGCTAAAGGTGGTGTTCCTACCAAACTACAATGTCAGCATGGCGGAGGTCATCATCCCTGCGACCGACCTGTCGGAACAGATCTCCACCGCTGGCATGGAGGCTTCCGGCACCGGCAACATGAAGCTTGCGCTGAACGGGGCTCTAACCATCGGCACGTTGGATGGCGCCAATATTGAGATTCTCGACAGGGTCGGCAACGAGAACATCTTTATATTCGGCCTGACGGCGGAGCAGGCGGAGGAGCGCCGGCGGCACGGGCTGAGCGCACGCGATACCATCGCCGCCTCGCCGCTATTGCAGGCAGTGCTGGACACCATCGGGTCAGGCGTGTTCTCGCCTGACGAGCCGCAACGCTACCGCGAGCTGGTGGATCTGCTGACTGATCACGACTACTTCCTGGTCACGGCGGATTTCGACGCATATGTCGCCGCTCAGATGCAGGTGGCCGAGCGCTGGCGCGACTCGGGCGCGTGGTGGCGCGCCAGCGTGCTGAACACAGCGCGGATGGGCTGGTTTTCTTCCGACCGGGCAATTCGGGAATACGCCGCCGACATCTGGAACGTGGCGCCGCAGACGCCTTAGGAATTGCCGAGAAACAACTGAGGCCAGTGCTTTGCGCCGTCATGGCCGGACTTGTCCCGGCCATCTCCTCCCGCCCTGGCACCGCTACCGATGACTGGTACACGCCCCCGGCCATGACTGAGGGAACGAGCGGTGACGGAAGGTCATTGGTGTTATTCAGCTACAGATCCTCACCGGTATTGTCAGTTCATCGTATCGACGGAGGTATCCGCCAGGACAGGTTGGCTGGCGCCAAGCCGTCGGTTGCGTACCCGTCCGGCACGCAGCAATTTCCCGGCTGTATCCATCGTGATGTCCGAATTCGCTGCCACGAGCTGCGGTGCCTCCGGGAGTTCCTCTGGGACCAGACCGTAGGCGGACAGCAGATAGGCAAGTTCAAGAGCCTGACTGGCGACCACCGGGTGCAGCATTGTTTCAGGCAGGGCGTAGTGTCGGGACAACGCCTCGGTCGCTGTCTGCAGCGCCTTGGGGGTTGGCAGGCCGATCGGCCAATTGGGTTGGAGTGTTGCCATTGCCGCCTCCGTGAGGAGCCGACCGCAGCGCCAAGGCGGGTGATCTGGCGCCGGCCATGTTCTTCATCTACCCTCTAGCCGCGCAATGCCTTGATCTGAATCAAACATTGGATACCCATTAGATCAGATTTCCGTGATCTTGGGTGTTTGCCCGCTGCGGCCCCACGACAACGAGCAAGCGCATCGAGGATGGACCGGTTTAAGGGCCGTTGGGTTGCGCCACCTTCTCCGCCGCGCCAGCATCGCAGCGGTGGAGGAGTAATCCGCGATGGATCTGATCGTCCGCAATGCAAGGCTTTCGCACGCGCCGGAAGCGCCGCCGGTTGATATCGGCATAACGGGCGGCAGGATTGTCGCGATTGAGCCCGCTTTGCAGGCCGATGGCGCGGTCTTCGACGCGAACGGCTGTCTAGCCTGCGCCGGCTTCGTCGAGACGCACATTCACTTGGACAAATCCTGCATCATCGACCGCTGCGCGCCGGAGAACGGGCGGCAGGCCAATTCGATGCAGCGTGTGGCCGCGGTGAAGCACACGTTCTCGGTCGAGGACGTGTATGCGCGCGCCAGCCGCACGCTGGAGAAATGCATCAGCCACGGTGCGACGCGGATGCGCACGCATCTGGAGCTGGATGGTGGCGTGGAGATGCGCGGCTTCGAGGCGATCGATGCGCTGCGGCGCGACTACGCCTGGGCGATCGAAATCGAGGTGTGTGTGTTTCCGCAGGAGGGGCTGACCGACAATCCTCGATCGGACGCGTTGCTGGTCGAGGGACTGAAGCGTGGCGCGAAGGTGATCGGCGCGGCGCCGAACTATGACCCGGACCATGCCGGCCAGATCCACCGCATCTTCGATCTTGCGCGCGAATTCGATGTGGATATCGACATGCACCTCGACTCCGGAAATTCCCCGGACGACATGGACATCCACCTGGTCTGCGAACTCACCGAGAAATACCGGCTCGGCGGGCGTGTCGCGGTCGGGCATATGTGCAAGCTGTCCACCATGCCGATTTCCGATCTCCGCGCGCTGGCTCGGCGCATCGCCGACGCCGGGGTGGCGGTGACGGTGCTGCCGGCGACCGAGCTGTTCATGATGGGCCGCGATCAGGAATACAACGTGCGCCGCGGCGTGGCGGACGTGAACCTGCTGGTCGAACACGGCGTCAACTGCTCCTTGTCCACCAACAACGTGCTCAATCCGTTCACGCCGTTCGGCGACGGCTCGCTGCTGCGGATGGCGAACCTGCAGGCCAATGTCTGCCAAATCGGCCAGGCGTCTCGGCTGCGCGAGTGCTTCGCCATGCTGACCGAGCGTTCCGCCCGGCTGATGAACCTGCAGGACTATGGGATCGCAGTGGGAAATCCGGCGGACATCGCGGTGCTGGACGCGACGACGCCGGAGCAGGCCGTGGCGGAGATCCGCCATCCGCTGGCGGTGTTCAAGCGCGGCCGACGCACCGTGACGCGGCCGCGTGCTGAGTTGCACAGACCGGGATGACTGTCTCTGCCTGTGTCGGGCGCGGGGATTATTTTCGACGATCTGGGGAAGCAACATTGCCTCAAATTTCTGCACTGCCGTTTTACCGTCATGGCCGGGCTTGTCCCGGCCATCTCCTCCCGCACTGGAGCCGCGACAGATGGCCGGGACAAGCCCGGCCATGACGTGACAAGAGCCGATCCAGACCCCATGAAGCGCGGCCCATATGTCCGGATCAGCAAATCGGGTAGGGTCTCTGATCCGATCCCGTTGGACGGAAATCGCATCTTGCGTAGCCGGACGCCATGACGCCAAACGGAATCCGCTTTCAGATCATGTCGCAGGCAACGGAGGACCTCACGGGCATGCAACGGACATTCCTTGCGAGCGACGGAAACCGCATCGCCTATACAATCGACGATTTCACCGACCCTTGGACGCCAGCGCAGACGCTCCTGCTGCTGCACGCGGCAATGGGTTCGTCGAAGCGCTGGTATGCCGCGGTGCCGGCGCTTTGCCGCCACTACCGAGTGGTGCGCATGGACTTGCGTGGCCACGGCGAGTCACAGGTGCCTCCGGAACAACCGCCGCTCTCGATGGACCGGTTGGTGCAGGACGTGCGCGAACTGCTGGACCACCTCGGCTGCGAGGCCGCCGTGCATATCGTCGGAAACTCCGCCGGCGGCTACGTGGCGCAGAACCTGGCGATGGCATCGCCCGAGCGCGTGCGCAGTCTGATGCTGTTCGGTTCGACGCCGGGCCTGAAGCACAGCCAGGCGCACACCTGGCTGCCGCGCGTCGCGCGCGACGGGTTGCGCAACTTTCTGGCCGCCACGATCGAGGACCGCTTCCCGCCCGGCCATGATCGCGGCCACATCGAATGGTTCCTCGACGAGGCGGCGAAGAACGACACCGCCTATATCGGCCGCTTCGTCGGGTTGATGACCACGCTGTGGTGGGCCGATGAACTGCCGCGCATCAAATGCCCGACGCTCCTGGTGATGCCCGGCGCCGAAACCGTCGGCGGGACCGAGAACTATGAGATCATGCGTGCAAAGATCCCCGACTGCGAACTGATCGCCTACGACGGGCTGCCGCACAACATCTGCGATATCGTCCCGGACCGCTGCGCCGCCGACATCCTCGACTTCCTGCGGAGACGGTTCCCATGAAGCTGTCCGAGATCGCCCAGGTGATCCGCAGCAAGAACGCCGGTCCGCGCCGGCTGACGCTGGATCTGATGTTCGCGAACGATGCGGACTACCACCGCGTCGCGCAGTCGCCGGCGCTCTCCCGCGAAAGTATCGGCGTGCTGTATGGGTTGCCGGCGGATGATGTGACGGTGATTCCATATCCGGTCGGCCGTGCCATCAAGATCGTTCTGGCGCGTCCGATCATGGCGGGTGATCCGGGCGATCGCGACGTGTACGGCGCGCAACAGCACGCACCGCTGTTGGGGGTGGAGATATGAGCGCCTCCGGCCGCATCCTTGACGACGTGCGCCGCACACGGCGGCCGATGCGTTTCCTCGGCGCATCGGGGCAGCTTGGCTACGGCATTCCCACACCGGCATTCAATGCCGGCCTCGCGCGCAAGCCGGATCTGATCGGCTGCGACATGGGCTCGATCGATATCGGTCCCACCTATCTCGGCAAAGGCGAGATGGCGACAGCACCGGCGGCAACGCGACGCGATCTGCGGAAGGCGCTGCTGGGCGCGCGCTCGATCGACGTGCCGCTGGTCATCGGTTCCGCCGGGTCCGCGGGCGCCGAACCGCATCTGGCAGCGACGCTCGCCATCGTCCGCGATATCGCGCGCGCCGAGGGGCTGCATTTCCGCCTCGGCGTGCTGCGCGCCGATCTCGCGCGCGACGCGCTGCGTGCGGCCGTGCGCGCCGGCGCGGTGAGCGGCATCGACGACATGCCGGCGCTGACCGAGGAGGAGGTGACCGAGGCCGCGCATATCGTCGGGCAAATGGGCATGGGCCCGTTCCGTCGCGCACTGGCCGAGGACGTCGACGTGCTGATCGCCGGCCGCGCGTGCGACACGGCGATCTTCGCCTCGCTGCCCACCATGCTTGGGTTTCCGACCGGGCTGGCGGTGCACATGGCGAAGATCATCGAATGCGCATCGCTGTGCTGCGTGCCGGGCGGACGCGATTCTATTTTGGCAACGTTGGATGACGAGGGGTTCGTGCTGGAAAGCATGGCCGGGCAGCGGCGCGCGACGCCCGTGTCGGTGGCGGCGCACAGCCTGTACGAGCAGGCCGATCCTTACACGGTCTACGAACCGGAGGGCCGGCTGGACCTGAGCGGCGCCGACTACGCCGCGGTGGACGACAGGCGATGCCGCGTCACCGGTGCGACATGGCGCGAGTCGAGCGATCCATGCGTGAAGATCGAGGGCGCCCGGCGGATCGGCGAGCGCGCGGTACTGCTGGCAGGCGCGGCCGATCCTCGCTTCATCGCGCAACACAGGGAAATCCTGCCGGCGGTGGCGACCGTGGTGCGGGACCTTGTGTGCGAAGACGCGCCCGAGGACTACACGCTGCGCTTCCGCGTCTATGGCGTGGACGGTGTGCGCATGGCGGCGCCGGCGGGCGAACCGCCACCCGGCGAAGTGTTCATCATGGGCGAATGCATTGCGCCAACCGCCGAACGTGCGGCCGAGGTGGTGCGAACGCTGAAGCAGTACCTGCTGCATCACGGCTACACTGGAAGGCTGTCCACCGCAGGCAACCTCGCGTTCCCCTTCACGCCGCCGGAAGTTTCGCTGGGGCCGGCGTATCGGTTCAACGTGTACCATCTGCTGCGGACGCCGGATCCCGACGCGCTGTTCCCGCTGGAGATCGAGACGGTCTGACGACACCGTCATGGCCGACCTTGTGCCGGCCATCCACGTCTTTCCTTGGTGCCAGCAGCAAAGACGTGGATGGCCGGGACAGGCCCGGCCATGACGATTGAGGTGTCAATGCATCGTTCAATTCGTCGGTCGGTCTCAGACAGCCTGCAGCAGCGCCTCGCTGTCGTTGCGGACGTTGTTCACCGCCGTGCCGATCCGCCAGACGCGCAGGTCCGTGCCGGAGGGGCGCAGCAGCGCGGGGGCATCCCCCTCTGTCTCGCCCAGCCACGTCGGCCAGTCGGGCGGTTCGAGGATCACCGGCATGCGTTCGTGGATCGGCCGCAGCACCGAATTGGCGTTCGTCGTGACGATGGTGAAGCTGCGCAGCACCGTTCCATCGGCGCCGCGCCATCCCTCCCACAGGCCGGCGAACACCATCGGCTGGCCGTCCGCGCGCGCGATGGCGTGCGGCTGCTTGGCACCACCCGTCGCCTGCCACTCGTAGAACACGTCCGCCGGCACCAGGCACCGCCGCCGCGCGAGCGCATCGCGGAACATCGGCGCGGTGGCGACGGTCTCCGCCCGCGCGTTGATCGGCTGGCGCACCGACTTCGGGTCCTTCGCCCAGTGTGGCACCAGCCCCCAGCGCAGCAGGTCGAGATGCCGCGCCCGCGTCTCCGGATGCAGCCGCACGACCGGGGCATCGCGCGTCGGGGCCATGTTCCAGGTCGGCCCCCAATTCGGCGTCGGGTTCACCGTCTGGAACAGTGCCCGCAGCGCCTCGGCGGGCAGGAAGGATGCATAGCGGCCGCACATGGGCGGACAGTATCGGTCAGCCGGTCGGGCACCTCAATGTGCCCATCGGTTGGTTTCGACCGCGGATTTGCCGAGGCTGATGGGCATGGGTGAGGCAGATCGCCGTCTGGCCGCTATCCTGGTCGCCGACGTTATCGGCTATTCGGCCATGGTCGGCGCGGATGAGGATGATTTCGGGTGCCTTTCCGATGACCGCTCTGGGTCGAAAGCGGTCTTTGCCGCCAAACGAAAACGTCGCCGACCATAGGGCCAGCAGTGCTTGCGCCTACGGACCAGCTAATCGCCGCATCAACACGTCGAGCGCTGGCCATGGTGGCCCCTTGCGTAGGGTGCTGACGAGTTCTCGGGCTACTCGCGGCCCGTTCGGGAACCGGTCGCGTGCATCCCAGCGCCACGCTGCGACCATCGCAAGAACCAGGACCCGGCACTCGTTGAGCAGTTCTTGATCAACGTCCTGATAGTGCTCGATGACCTCTTCGGGCACATGGGCGAGGTCGAATTCGATTGGCCCGTGGCAACACGTCTCAAGGTCGATGAACAGCGGTCCGTTCTTCGTGCTGAGCAAGTTGCCCGGGTGCGGCTCGCCGTGCAGCAGTTGCTCGACGGCGCCGCGGTCGGCGATCGTTCGTCTTATGCTTCTTAACGTGATGCCGAGGAGCTCCCGGTCGGCGTCGGCGAGCGCCGGAGTTCGGTCGCGGCTCGCCACGAGTTGCTGAGCTTCTGCGACTTGATCCGTGAAGTGGGGCGTCGTGACATCGAGGTTCCGCATGCCGCCATGCAGCCGCTTGAGCGCCTTCGCGTAATCGGCTGGTGCGACTTCTCGAGGCGTCATCGATGAGTAGTAGGTCCACAGCGTGACCACGAAGCTGTCACGCTCGTAAGCAGCGCGGCCCCACACGAGGCTCAAGAGCAGCCACAGGGCTCCGCGCATCTCGGCGAGCCGTTGGGCAAGCTCAACTTCGAACTGCGCCACGTGCTCGCGCTAGAGGTGCGATTCGGGCAAGGAACGTCACACAGGCAGCAGGCGCACGGTGAGCTTATTGGAATTCTGAAGAACGACCCGCGTCGCGACTGCAGGCCAAGCGCCGAGGCGATCGACATGGCCGCAGCCACCGCACGCGGAACCTCAGATGCCTGCAAGGAAACACTCCGTCTGCACCTACGCCTCGGCGGACCGGGACGGCAGTT
Organism: uncultured Alphaproteobacteria bacterium; assembly: GCA_963780095.1. Classification (GTDB taxonomy): domain Bacteria; phylum Pseudomonadota; class Alphaproteobacteria; order Acetobacterales; family Acetobacteraceae; genus JAMXLO01. Next base: position 18,631 of record CAWABH010000061.1, on the reverse strand, counting down.
GGTCCAACGGCTCCGCCAGCGCCGCTTCGCTGCGCCGTCTGCTCGCGCGTTGTCGCGCCCTGTGCGGCCGCTCGTCGTCGTCCGGTACTCGGCCGCGCTGGGCGCGGCCGCGAGTTCTGCGTCGGCGCCCTCGGCGCGCAGTCGCACTTGCGCGCGTGGCCGCCGAGCGCTCGGCGCGCCAGCGTTGCCGTCGGTGCCGCGATCGGCCGCGAATTCTCCGATGAGTTGGCAGCAGCGGTCGGCGATTCGCTGAAGGGTTCCAGGAGGCGCTGCACGCTCGTCGATGCCGGCCTCGCCTTTCGCCGGAAGGCCGCCTTGGGCTGCCGGACATCTTCAACACGCGCTCGTGCAGGATGCGCCTCCGCTCTGCTCGGGCCGCTCGCGAAGCCTCATTTCTCGGTATACACGGGCCTACTCGCATGGCCGCGCGGTCGCGACGCGCCTGGGCCTCGGCGCGGCCAGCGGCCTTGTCCTGCACCGCTGGCCTGCGCGGAGACGATGAGCATTCCCGCAATGGTTACCACGGGGACCTGGCGCTTCCCCCTGTCTACTTGGCCGCGCAGGGCAGGCCCGCCCGGATAGTCCGCCTGCTGCGTCGCCTCGACCGCGTGCGCGCGGAAGAAAGGCCGCGTGCGCCGCTGAATCGGCGCCCTTGGTTCGACTCTCTCACGCTGCTCGTCCACCGTCATCACCGGGACAGCCTGGACAGCCCGGCCATGACGAAAGGGACGGGCGGTCATCCAAGGCCACTGGTTCGCGCCGCGCGTTACTTCCATCTCCCGCTCCAGCGCCTCGATGTCCGCGTCGCTGAAACCGAAATGGTGCGCGATCTCGTGCACCAGCACGTTGCGCACCAGACGGTAGAGGTCCTCGCCGGTCTCGACCCATTCCAGCAGGATCGGCTGGCGGTAGAGAAATATCAGATCCGGCTGGCGGGCGATGTCGGACACGCTGCGCTCGGTCAGCGGGATGCCGCGATACAGCCCGGTGAGGTCCCAGGCCGATTCGATCCCCAGCTCGTCCAGCGTCTCGTCGTCCGGCAGTTCCTCGACGGAGATGCCGACACCATGGACGTGCTGCGTCAGCCGCTGCGGTATCGCCGCGAACGCACGCTCCGCCAGTTCTGCGATGTCGTCGGCGCTCGGCGGCGCGCCGAATTCCGTCGTCATGTGGACACCTGTTCCAGCACAGCCCCGGACTGCCTGATGCCGAGCGCGCGGATTAGCGCAGCCGGCAGCAGTGCACCGGGCATCACGATCCACAGAATCCAGCCCAGGTGGTTCGGTCCCAATGCGTACAGCGGACCGAGCAACGTCACCCCACCCCAGGCGCCGAGATGCCCGAGACCGTCGGTCCAGGCGAACGCGACCGAGCGGATGCGCGTCGGGATAGGCCACCGCCGTGTAGTTGTACAGATTGAACAGGAACAACCCGGTGCCGATCCGGCTGAAGATGTAGCAGACCGCGATGACGAGCGAGGCTGGGCACCGCCCAGGCCACCATCCAGCACGCCGCGAACAGCAGCGCCATCACGGCGATGACATCGCGCCGTTCCACACCCTCGCCGAGGCGCGCGTTGATCTGGAATGCCACGAACAGCGCGGCGTAGGCCACGGCGATGGTCAGGAACACTTCATGCGCCGTCGCGCCGTGGTCCACCATGTAAACCGCCAGGAAGGCGCCGACCCCGTAGATCAGGCCCGCGTATCCGAGCATCCAGACGGCGATCAGCACCCAGGTGCGTCGGCGGTACTGCGGGCTGGTGAACAGCTCCTTCCAGGCGCCGCTTCCGGCCATGACCACGGGATTGTCGGCGCCGCGCGGTTCGGCCAATGGCGCGCTGTTGTACTGTTGCACCAGGCGTTCGTATTCCGTGACGGCGCGGTCGGCTTCCTCGTGTCGGCCATGCGCCTCAAGCCAGCGCGGCGACTCCGGCAGCTTCCAGTAAAGCCACGGCAGCAGGACCACGATCTCGATGAATGCGCTGACCCACAGGAACGCCTGCCAGTGGCTGGGGATGAGCCAGAACGCCAGCATGTTGACGCTCACCGCAACCAGTGCGGTGACGCCCTGCGAGGCCAGCAGCACCTTGTTGCGCGCCACCGGGGAGATCATCTCGGACAAGTACACCGAGTGCGTCGCCACGATGCCGCCGACGCCGAGCGTGCTGAGCACCGACAGCACCACCATGCCCCAGAAATTGGTGACGTAGGCGAACGGCCAGATGCAGATGCCGCCCGAGCAGGGTGGCGAGCAGGATGGCCGGCCGGCGGCCGTAGCGGTCGGCGACCCAGCTCATCAGGTAGACGCCCAGCACGATGCCGGCGCCCACCTGCAATCCCTGGATCACGGCGTACTGATAGACATCGATGATGTGGTTGGGGCGCCAGACGAAGGGATACAGCCGGGCGCCGATCCCGTCGGTGTCGAAGATGATGAAGCCCCAGGTGATCTCGACCATGATCGCAAGCTGCCATTGCACGCGCGTCAGGGGCAGGCGATCGATGCGCGCCGCGACGTGTCCATGGATGGCGGTGTGCTGGGCCGCCATGGTATCGGCCATCGGTTTCCCCCCACGATCGGTGTTATTGTGCCGGTCGACCGCCATGCTGGTCGGCGGCACAGGCGGTGTCAATCAATCGAGCCGTTTCAGGAGGTTACCGATGCCAACACGACTGACGGATGGCGAACGTGCGGCCTTGGCGGGCAAGCTGCCGGGCTGGTCACCGGTGAGCGGCAAGGAGGCTATCGAGCGCAACTTCAAGTTCCGCGACTTCAGCGAGGCGTGGGCGTTCATGAACCGCGTCGCGCTGCTGGCCGAGAGCCAGAACCATCATCCCGACTGGTCTAACGTCTATAACCGCGTGCGCATCGAACTCTCGACCCACGATGCCGGCGGCCTGACCGACAACGACGTGAAGCTCGCCCAGGCGATCGACGCGCTACTCGCCTGATGGAGGCAAGCGCCCCGGAACGTTCGCTGGTCATTCGCCGTGCTGTGGCGAGGCTTTGCCTGCGGCTCGGCTGGGCGCCGCTGCACGAGGTTCCGCTGCCGAGCGGCCGGCGCGCCGACATTCTTGCGCTGCGCCCGGATGGTTGCTTCGCCTGCATCGAGGTGAAGTCTGGGCCACGCGACTTTCTGACCGACTTCAAGTGGCAGGGCTACCGCGCGTTCGCCGATGAGCTTTTCTTCGCCGTCGATGTCGACTTCCCGCAGGAGCTGCTGCCGGCGGAGACTGGCCTGATCGTTGCCGCGGGGCTGGAGGCGGAGCTGGTGCGAGACGCGCCAGCGCATCCGCTCTCTGGCGCCCGCCGGCGCGCGCTGCTGCGCCACTTCGCACTGCTGGCGGCGGCACGGCTGGCGACGCTCGAGGACCCGGCCGGGGTGGCTGATCTGCGCGTCGCGCTCCGCGTGGAGTGACCCCCTCCCTTACCCTCCCCCGCTACCGCGAAGCGGTGAGGGACCGCGAAGCGGGGGAGGGCAGGGAGGGGGTCTGCCACGCGTGGCGAACCTCAGCCCCGGATCCGCTCGACCGTGGCGGCTGTGGAATGGCCGGGCACGAGATCCGCCAGCATCACGGCACCGCCCCACCCGCGCACCAGATCTGCGCCAACCACCTGATCCAGCGTGTAGTTCGCGCCCTTGACCAGCATGTCCGGGTGCAGCGCGGCGATCAGCGCTTCCGGCGTGTCCTCCTCGAACACGGTGACCAGATCGACGCTGGCCAGGCTCGCGAGCACCGCGGCCCGGGCGGCTTCCGGCTGAACCGGTCGACCGGCCCCCTTCAGCCGACGTACGCTGGGATCGGAGTTCAGGCCAACCACCAGTCGATCGCAGGCCTCGCGCGCCTCCTCCAGCAGATGCAGATGGCCCGGATGCAGCAGGTCGAAGCAGCCATTGGTGAAGCCGACGCGCCAGCCCTTATGATGCCAGCGCTGCACATGTTCGATCGCTGCCTCGCGCGAGACGATCTTGCGCAGCGCACTTCCCTGCGGCGACAGCGCGGCCAGCAGGTCCGACTCGCGCGCCACCGCGGTGCCCACCTTTCCCACCACGACGCCGGCCGCGATATTGGCCAGCCGCACCGCGACCGGCAGCTCCAGCCGCGCCGCCAGTGCTGCCGCCAGCGTCGCCACCGCGGTATCGCCGGCGCCCGCGACGTCGTAGACCTCGGCTGCTTCGGCCGGAAAATGCCGCGCGCCGGAACCGTCGACCAGGGTCACTCCGTCATTGCCGCGGGTCACAACCACCGCGCTGAAGCCGTGCCGCTGGCGGAGCGCCGTCGCGGCGGCAACGATCGCGGCCTCGCTGTCCACCCGCATGCCGGTGGCTTCGGCAAGATCGGCCCGGTTCGGCATGATGATGTCGGCGCCGGCATAGCGCGAGTAATCCGGCCCCTTCGGATCGATGATGACCGGCCGGCCCGCCTCCCTGGCCGCGGCAATGAGCTGCGCCGGCACTTCGCCGGTCAGCAGACCTTTCCGGTAGTCGGACAGCACGGTGAGTGAGGTTGCCGCCATGGCGTCGCGCGCGATCCGCACCATGCGTTCGGCCAGTCGCGGCTGCACCGGCGACGTTTCCTCGCGGTCGGCACGCAGCAACTGCTGGCCGGCCGACAAATAGCGGGTCTTCAGTGTGGTGATGCGTCCGCCCTGCACCAGCAGCCAGGGCTCCACGTTGGGCTGGCCGCCGATCAGGCCGGTCAGGTCCGAGCCGGCCTGGTCGTCGCCCACCACCGAGATGAATGCGACGGCCGCGCCGAGGGCGGTCAGGTTGCGCACCACATTTCCCGCGCCGCCCGGCATGGAAAGCTCGCGGTCGATCGTCAGGATGGGCACCGGAGCTTCCGGGCTGATGCGCTCGACCTGGCCGTAGACGTAACGGTCCAGCATCACATCGCCCACCACGAGAACATTCGTGCGGCCAAGCAGGCGCACGGCGGCAGCCAGATCGGCTTCCGGTTCGGAATGTGCGGGCTTGGCGGCGGGAATCTTGTTCATGGGAACGCCGTAACCTGATGCTCCGGGGCGTGCAAGCAAAGCCGGAAGAAGCTCGTCAGGTGGTGATGAATCCCAGCCGGTCGTCCTCCAGCACAACGCAGGTCAGCGCGCCGCCCATGACCGCCCCGGTGTCAATACCGATTCGGTTCGGCCGCACGACGGGCTCGTGTCTGGGCGTGTGTCCGTGCACGACGACGGCGCCGAGCGAGCCATTCGATGACAGGAAGGGTTCCCGGATCCACATCAGATCGTGGCGGCTCTGCCGTTCGAGCGGGATGCCGGGGCGAACTCCGGCGTGCACGAACAGGTAGCCGCCGGCCTCATGGCACACAGCAAGGTCGCGCAGAAACAACAGATGCTGGCCGGGCAGGTAGCTGGCCCAGTCCTTCGGCTGTGCCGAGCGCGGGACACCCCAACTCAGCAGCGATTCGGTGCCGCCGTTGGCCAACCACAGCTCCACCGCTTCCGCCTCGCCGGAGGCGATCGCGGCCAGCATCATGTGCTCGTGATTGCCCATCAGGTTGACGGTCCGTATGTCCGGCGTGCCCGCACCTCCGGCAAGCCGCGCAACCACCCCGGCGCTGTCGGCTCCCCGATCGACATAGTCCCCGAGATGCAAGAGCAAGGGCTCCGCTACCGGTCGCTCCGCCAGGTCGTGGGCGATCAGCGCATGCATCGCGGCAAGCCGTTCCAGGCAGCCATGGACGTCGCCGATGGCATAGACACGCTGATTGGGGGGCAGGGTGGCGGGTGCCGCGATGAGATCGATCATGGGCGTACAACTTAGCAGCCTGCCCGGATGGATGCGACCCGAGGGCGACATGTCGGCGTGCGGTCGGTATCGACCGATCATACGAGAACAGCGACCGAATCCGACAAGGTGAGTAGCCCTGCCGCGCCGGATGGTGGGCCGGGAAGGACTTGAACCCCCGACATCACGCTTATCAAGCGTGCGCTCTGACTCTGAGCTACCAGCCCATCTGGAGCCGTGACATACCCGGCTCCTTTCGATTGAGCAATACACAAGTGCGTAAGCCGTAATGATTGATGGGCCACGCGGCGGTTTCTCCTCACGGAAATTCGGCGGCAGCGCGGAATGGAGAAACGCTGCGGACGGGTTGGACGCAAGTTTGACCTCGCCGGCAGCCAACGCCTAGAATTCTTCGCCGCAGACAGGGGTGTACGCCATGAACAGAGCCGAATTCGAGGCCGAGCTTCGTCGGGAGGGTTATGAGGTCAGCGAAGGCGAAATCAAGCCCGGCGAGCATCGCGAGGCGCACGCCCACGGGTTTGATGCGCGTGTCTTCGTGCTGGACGGATCCATTACGCTCGTCTTCGGCGAAGATCGCCATACCTATGGTCCGGGCGATTCATGTACCGTGCCGGCCGGCACCATGCACGAGGAACACACGGAAACTGATGGCGTGCGTTACGTCGCCGGCCGACGTTCGGTTGCTGCATAGGAGTTGCGGGGAAACAACCGAATCAGTTCCTGACCCGCCTCACGCTTCGACGTGATGGCGGTCCTGGAGGTTGACCCGGGGCGTCCGGCAGCTTCGTCATTCATTGCGGCAGGCAGGTGCATTACAACGCCGCCAAGGACGGCGAGGCGCTGCTTGACCTTGGCGGAGGTTGGTCGTCGATTGGATCCCGGCGGAAGTCGTGCCGGAGGAAACAATGTCAACGTTCAAGCCGTCGCCGCAGATGCGGCGCATGCAGATCGTCGCCTTGCTACTGCTCGTTGCAAGCGGGATCGTAAACTATCTGGACCGGTCCGCACTCTCGATCGCCAATATCGAAGTTCGCCAGGAACTCGGCCTCAGCGCAACAGTGATGGGGGTGCTGCTGTCGGCGTTCCTCATGAGCTATGCTTTCTCGCAGCTGCCCGCGGGCATTTTGGTCGACCGTGTCGGCCCGCGCATCCTGCTTGGTGTCGGACTGGTCATCTGGTCCGTGGCGCAGGGAGCGGCGGGCTTCGTGACCAGCTACGCCCAGTTCTTTGCCGCGCGCATCGGTCTTGGCATCGGGGAATCACCACAGTTTCCGACCGGCGCACGGGTCGTCAGCAACTGGTTTCATGTCAAGGAGCGAGGCTTTCCCACCGGCATTTTCAATTCGGCGCCCAGCATCGGCACGGCGATAGCGCCGCCCGTTCTGACCTGGCTGATGCTGGCGTATGGCTGGCGCATCATGTTCATCGTGATGGGAGTTGTCGGACTTATCGTCGCGCTCGCATGGTTCGTGTTCTATCGGGACGCCGATCAATACGGAACTGACGAGGACAGGAACTATATCCGCTCGGGAGACACCGCCCGCACATCGTCGCCGGTCGGCCTCAAGCAGTGGGGTCGGTTGTTCAAATGCCGCACCACGTGGGGCATGATCCTGGGGAATTTCGGTGGCGGCTACCTGACATGGGTTTACTACGCCTGGCTGCCGGGCTTCCTCGAAATCCAGCACCACATGAGCATCGCCCGCACCGGCATCTTTGCGGCGATTCCGCCGGTTTTTGGCATCATAGGTTCGTTGTTCGGCGGCTATGCATCGGATCTGCTGGCGGGCGCACGGCTTCACGCCGCTGAACAGCCGTAAGATCCCGATCATCTGCGGCCTGCTTGGAACCGCGGCGCTGACCATCGCGACGGCATATGCAACCAGCGAGACGGCGGTCATGAGCTACGTCTCGCTCGCCTATCTTCTGAGCGGGGTTGCTTCCGCCTCGATCTGGGCGATCGTCACCGCCGCAGCGCCGCCCGACTACATCGCCTCCAGCGGCAGCATTCAGAATTTTGGCGGCTATCTTGGCGGCACGTGCTCACCCATCGTGACCGGCATTATCGTCGATGTGACCGGCTCCTTCGTGCTGGCGCTTCTCATCGGCGCCGGGATGGCGGTCATGGGAGCATTGTTTTACCTGCTGCTGGTCACGAACCCGATCAGTGGCACCGAGTTGGAGGACCAGCCTGCGATGACGCCGCGGGCAGTCTCTGGGTAGTCGGCTGTCAAACAAACCTCATCGCGGAGCGAAGCCATGCAAGATGACGTAGTGCCCTTTGAAAAGACCAGGGATTACGGTCTTTCACGTCGCGGATTTGGCGGGCTGGCGTTGGGCGCGGGCACCATCGCGTCGCTTTCCGCCATCGCGGCCGATGCAGCCGTGTCCGAGAGCGACGTCATCATCAAGACGGCGGATGGAAGCTGCGACGCGGCTCTGTTCCATCCCACCGGTGACGGACACTGGCCTGGGGTGGTGATCTTCACCGATGCGCTCGGCCTACGTCCCGTGTTCCGCGATATGGGGAAGCGTCTGGCCGCCGAAGGATACACGGTCGTCGTCCCCAACCCATTTTATCGAACCCGTAAGGCGCCGGTGCTGAGTGGGCCGTTCGATTTTGGCAAGCCGGAGGACCGCGCCAAGCTCGTTGACCTGATGGCGCCACTGAACAACGAGACCAAGTCCCGCGACGCGACGACCTACATCACTTTCCTCGACACGTTACCGCAGGTGAAGACCGCGGCCAGGATCGGGGTGGTGGGCTACTGCATGGGCGGCCCTTACACTGTCTTAGCCGCGGCGGCGGTTCCGGGCCGTGTCGGCGCCGGCGTCTCGCTTCACGGCGGCAACCTGGTCACCGACAAGCCCGACAGCCCGCATCTGCTCATTCCCAAATTGAAGGCGCGCTACTATTTCGGTATCGCCACCAACGACGACCAGCGTCAGCCCGACGCCAAGGACAAGCTGCGCGATGCTTTCGCCGCCGCCAATCTGCCTGCCAAGATCGAGGTCTATGAAGGCTGCCAGCACGGTTGGTGCGTGAGCGACGGGATGGTCTACAACAAGACCGGGGCCGAACGCGCCTATGGCGAGATGACGGCGCTCTACAGGCAGGTGCTGGTTTGATACGGCCCTTGGCTGCCAGTCGCTCCTGAGAGCGTTCTCGCGACCAGGGGATGACGAGGAACACAGTAGGATAACAACAAACGTGCGGCACCACGGCCGTCAATCGACTCAGTTGCTTCGCTTCGGGCACTAGGGCCTGTCGTCAATTAAGCCAAACGACGCTGGCGACGAGCTGAACGGCGGCCAGGAGTTGCGCGCGGTCTTCTCGTAGCGGGTGGCGATCGCACGAAACTGCTTGATCTTGGCGAAGAAGTTCTCGATCAGATGGCGCTCGCCATAAAGCTGTCGGTCATAGTTGCGTAGGGAGGACCGGTTGGGCCGCGGCGGGATCACCGCCGTTTTGCCGGGGGCGGTCAGCGGCTCAAGGACGCGTGCGTCGGCGTCGAACGCCTTATCGGCGATCAGCGTAGCGGCCTCCATCGTGGGCAGGAGGTGGTCCGCTCCCACGAGGTCGTGCGCTTCACCGCCGGTCAGGAAGAAGCCGAGCGGATTGCCGAGCGCATCGACCAGTGTATGGATCTTGGTGCTCAGTCCGCCGCGCGAGCGCCCGATCGCCTGGTCCTCGCCGGCTTTTTTTGGCTCCGGCGCTATGCTGATGGGCGCGCACAATAGGACCGTCGATCATCGCATATTCGCTGTCGGCGTTGCTGCGAGATGTTGAAACACCCGCTCCCAGACACCGCTTTCGGCCCAACGGCTGAACCGCCTGTGCACCTGAACTCCGTCACCAAACCGCGCCGGCAGATCGCGCCATGGCATCCCGGTACGATAACGATAGAGCACGGCCTCGACGAACAACCGATTGTCCGCCGCGGTCACCCCGACCGAGCCTTCGCGCCCGGGCAACAGGTCCTTGATCCGTTCCCACTGATCGTCGCGCAGTCCGAACCGCCGCATCATCGGTCAGCCTCCAGCAAGCTGACCGCCTATGAATCGAAGAAACTGACGCGCCGGAATCGGCTATGCAGCACCCGGCGACGATTGACGGTTGAGTGTGGCAATTGCGACTTACCGGCCAAACCACACAGCGTCCGGGCGGCGCCAACCAGCCGAAACCGGCTAATTGACGACAGGCCCTAAAGAAGCGACTGCGCCTTCCCCAACCGTCCCGCTGCCCTTGGCGGCTCGGCGCGGTGGGCCTATGCCGCCGCGATGGACGCCATCCGGGTGCACGACCTGACCAAACGCTACGGCGAGACGCTGGCGGTCGATGCCATCGACTTCACCGTCCGCGCCGGCGCCACGGTCGGCCTGCTCGGCGGCAATGGCGCCGGCAAGACCACCACCATCGGCATGCTGCTCGGCCTGCTGATCCCCACCGCCGGCACCATCGAGGTGCTCGGTCACGACATGGCGCGCGACCGCTTCGCCGCCCTGGCGCGGATGAACTTTTCGTCGCCCTACGTATCCCTGCCGCAGCGCCTGTCGGTGGCGGAGAACCTGCGGGTCTACGGCCATCTCTATAACGTCGCCGGCCTGGAGCGCCGCATCGCCGACCTCGCCAGGGAACTGGACCTGGGCGAACTGCTCGACCGCCCCGCCGGCAAGCTGTCGGCGGGACAGAAGACCCGCGTGGCACTCGCCAAGGCGCTGATCAACCGGCCGGAACTGCTGCTGCTCGACGAACCCACCGCCAGTCTGGACCCCGACACCGGCGACTGGGTGCGTACCTGGCTGGAACGCTACCGCGACGAGAGCGGCGCCACGCTCCTGCTGGCTTCGCACAACATGGCCGAGGTGGAGCGGCTCTGCTCGTATGTGCTGATGCTGAAGCAGGGCCGCATCGTCGATCGCGGCAGTCCGCAGGAGTTGCTGGACCGCTACGGACGCGAGGACATGGAGGAGGTGTTCCTGGACATCGCCCGCAACCGAGGGCGTGCGCGTGCCGGAGCGCCTGTGTGACGCGCGCCTCCGCTCGCCGGATCTGGGGCCTGACGTACCGCCATCTCGCGCTGTACCGCCGCTCGTGGCCACGCCTGCTGGAACTGGCCTATTGGCCGGTGCTGCAGATGTGCATCTGGGGTTTCACCGCGAGTTTCCTGGCCTCGAGGATGGGCAGCACGGCCGCGGTCGCCGGCGCAACGCTGCTCGGCGGCGTGCTGCTGTGGGAAGTGGCCCTGCGCAGCCAGATGGGCGTCGCGATCAGCTTCATGGAGGAGATGTGGTCGCGCAACCTCGGCCATCTCTTCGTCAGCCCCATGCGGCCCTGGGAACTGGTGGCCGCACTGGTGCTTATTTCGGTGGTCCGCATGCTGGGGGGCGTGTTGCCGGCAATCGGCGTCGCCTGGCTGCTCTACGCCTTTAATCTGTTCGCGCTCGGTCCGGTCGTTGTGCTGTTCTTCATGAACCTCATGATCATGGGCTGGGCGGTGGCGCTGGGGGTGGTCTCGCTGATCCTGCGCCACGGCGCCGGCGCGGAGGCGCTGGCCTGGTCGGTACTGTTCGGCCTGACGCCATTCTCCGCGGTATTCTACCCTGTTTCCGTGTTGCCGCGGGCACTTCAGCCGGTTGCGCTCGCCCTGCCGTCGGCGCACGTGTTCGAGGGAATGCGCGGCGTACTGCTGGACGGGGTGGTGCGGTGGGACCATCTGCTTGCGGCCTTCGCACTGAACGCGGTCTGGCTGGCGGGAGCGGCACTGCTGTTCGCCCGCCAGTTTCGCCAAGCCCGGCTGCGCGGCGCCCTGCTGAGCATCGGCGAATGATGCGCGGATCGCTTCTCCCCCGCCTCCTTCCCCCCTCCCGCGAGGGGCGGGGGAGAATACCGCAATGACGGAAACCCGGTTCTGGCTGATCCGCCATGCGATCGTCGACGAGAATGCGCGCGCCATCCTGTATGGCATCATGGACGTGCCGCTCTGCGAGACGAGTCTGCTCGAACAGACGCCAATGTATCGGGCGCTGGCCGCCAGGTTGCCGCGGCCGGCGGTCTGGAAGGTAACCCCGTTGTCGCGCACTCGCCGCACCGCCGAGGCGATCTTCGCCGCCGGCTATCCGCACGCCGAGCCCGAGGTCGAGCCGGACCTGATCGAGCAGAGCCTGGGCGAATGGCAGGGCCTGCCGCATGCCGAGTTACCGACGCGGCTGACCCTGCCGAAGCATGCCTTCTGGCCACTCGCCGGACATGAGCGTCCACCGGGTGGCGAGACGATGCCCGAGGTCATCGAACGGGTCGGCGCCGCGCTGGAGCGTCTTGCCGCCCAGTATCAGGACCAGGACGTGGTCATGGTCAGCCATGGCGGGGCGATCCGTGCCGCGGTTGCGCACTGCCTGCGGATCGGTCCCGACAGCGCACTGCATCTGGTGGTGCAGAATCTCTCGCTGACTCGCCTGGAGCGAAGCCCGGACGGGTGGCGCGTCGTGTGTGTCAACGAGCTTCCTGGTTATTGAGCCGCCTGGGTTCGACCAGCGCCACAATGCCTCCACGAATCGGCTCGAAAGGTAGTATGGGTCAGCGAATCGGGCGCCCGCCGTGTCCCGAAACCGAGGAGAGGATCATGATACGCATCCTGCTGGCCGTAGCAGCGCTCGCCGTGCTGCCCCTGCTCGCGCCGCGCAGCGCGCACGCGCAGGGTGACGAACAGACCCTGGTGGACCGCTCGACCCTGGCGCTGCAAGAAATGGCAACGTCGTCGCTGTCCGACGACCCGCGTAAATTGCTTGGCCGAGCCCGCGGCGTGATGATCTGCCCACGGGTCTTCAAGGTGGGCCTGTTCTTCGGCGGCTCGGGCGGTGCATGCACCCTGCTGGCGCGCGCCGGCAACGACACCTGGTCCTATCCGGCGTTCATCGGCATGGGCAGCGGCAGCTTCGGCCTGCAGATCGGCCTGCAGGACAGCCAGTTCGTCATGCTGATCATGACCGAGAAAGGGCTAGGGGCGGTAATGGACGCCAACTTCAAGCTGGGCGCCGACGCCTCGATCGCGGTCGCCACGCTGGGGGCCGGCATCCAGGGCTCCACCACCGGGGCACTGGGCGCCGACATCATCGCTTTCACCCAGTCGCGTGGCCTGTATGGCGGGATCACGCTGGAAGGCAGCATCATGGGCGCGAAAACCGAGGCGAACCGCGCCTATTACGGCCGCGATCTGGCCACGCGCCAGATCGTGGTCGACATGCAGGCATCCAATCCAGGCGCTGACCCGCTGCGCGAGGTGCTGACGCGCTACGGCACTGCCGAGATAAAACAGGCAGCGAGCCCGCCTCCGCCGCTGTCCTACCAGTCGTCGCAGCCTGCCGCCAGCGCACCGACTCAGTTGCAGCCGCCCGCGCCGGTCAAGCAGCAGAACCTGCCGCCGCCACGGTAGCCGTCAATTCCTGCAGTGAACGCACCTGCGGTTGCTGGCCGTGTTGACGCGTCGAGGTTCGTTACGCTTGGCGGTCGTCGCGTGGGGACAATGGCCTCTCACGATATTGCTCTGCCTGCTCATTCTGACCGGGTGCGCGCAAGGATCCGGGTGCGATCTCGTGAAGGTCGCTCAGGTGCCGCTGGAGCCCAGGAACCGGTTGTTCACGGTCCCGGTCACCGTCAATGGTCACGCGATCAAGATGCTATTTGACACCGGAGCGGGGAAGAGCCTGCTCGCCGAGGCGACGGTCCAACGGCTGAACGTGGCCAGGGATGGGCGAACCGCTACAGTCATGGTCGGCATGGCCGGCGGATCAATGAGGACTGACGCCAACATCGACAGCATGATGTTGGGCGGCGCGCCGCTTTCAGTGGACCGCTTACCGGTGAATTCCCTCGCTGGATATCCGGGAATTGACGGTGTGGTCGGCTTGGACATTCTGGGGGATTACGACCTCGATATAGACGAGCCGAACCGTGCACTCACGCTGTACCGCGTTCGCCGGTGTGGGCGCCCGGAGCCACCTTGGGATGAGACGGCGACACCGATCGATGGGATATCCACTCGGACGGGCTGGTTGGAGATCCCGTTCGAGATCGATGGCATTGAAGAAACCGCCGTGGTCGACACAGGCGCTTCCAACACGACGATCACGCCACGGATGATGCAGCGACTTGGCCTGAGCGAACAGGCGTTGTCGAATGACCGGATCCTGAAGCTTCACGTTGTCGCCGGCGATGACACGCAGGTGCGCGTCCATCGGTTTCAGACAGTACGGATCGGTCCGATCACGGTGCACAACGCGAACATCGTCGTACTTGCGAAGGACCCACCGTCGCTGGGCGGCGGACGTCGATTCCGCGAGGCTGCGATCGGCCAGGACTTCCTGAGCAACCGGCGCCTATGGTTCTCATTCAGGACAGGTCGCCTGTATGTGTCACGCAAGGACAATGACGCAGCGGCGGCGGAATAAATAACCCTGTGGAGCACTGTCACAGACGCTCGCAAGCATGCACACATCTGAACGAGCGTCGGCGCAAACTCCCTCTCCGCCCCAGGGGCGGAGAGGGCCGGGGAGAGGTGGGGCCTATGCTGCGGCGACAACGGACCATCACGGCACGCCGTCTGCGCCGCGATGCCGCCGATGTCGCGTGATCCGTGAACTTACCGGTCTTGGCTACCGGGTCATCCGGTTCCGGAACAACGAGGTGATGGGAAATATCGGCGGTGTCCTGCAGGTCGTGCTTCGGACGCCGGAAGCGGCCCCCACCTCACCCTGACCCTCTCCGCCCCCAAGGGCGGAGAGGGAAATGCGCAGGCGCCGCGATGTTCGAACCTCGCAGACAGCTAACACGCTTGACCACTGGCCACTGACCGCTGCCACCGGTAGTCTCCGACGCCATGGATGCGCCGGTGCCGTTCTGGAAGGCGAAGAGCCTGGAGCAGATGAACCGCGACGAGTGGGAATCGCTCTGCGACGGTTGCGGCCGCTGCTGTCTGCACAAGCTGCGCGACGATGACACCGGCGCGCTGTCATTCACCAACGTCGCCTGTCGTCTGCTTGACCTGAATAGCTGCCGCTGCGGCGACTACGCGCATCGCCGCCGGCGCGTGCCCGACTGCGTTGCCCTGACACCGGCAGAGGTGCGGGCGATCGACTGGCTGCCGCCGTCATGTGCCTATCGGCGGCTGGCGGACGGCAAGGATCTGGCGTGGTGGCATCCGCTGGTCTCCGGCGATCCCGATACCGTGCACGAGGCGGGGATATCGGTGCGCGGCCGTGCCATCAGCGAACGCAAGGCCGGTCCGCTGGAAAACCATATCGCCGACTGGCCGGGACGCATGCCGCGCGCCAGACGCCCATCAAAGGAGAAAGAGTGATGATGAAGGATGCGCTGTTCGGTGGGGTGAATGCCGCGGTGCTGACGCCGATGCGTGCCGATCTGTCCGTCGATCTGGATCGCATGGCGGCGCATTGCCGCTGGCTGCTGGCGAACGGCTGCAACAATCTGGGCGTGCTCGGCACCACCGGCGAGGCGAACAGCATCGGCATGCGCGAACGCATCGACATATTGCAGGGGCTCGTCACGCGCGGCATTCCGGCGGCGAAGATGATGCCGGGCACCGGCACGCCGGCACTGACCGACACCGTGATGCTGACCAAGCAGGCTGCCGATGTCGGTTGCCGGGCCGCGCTGCTGCTGCCGCCGTTCTATTACAAGAACCCGACCGATGACGGGCTGTTCGCATATTTCAGCGAGGTGATCAATCGCGTCGGCACCGGCATCAAATACTACCTTTACAATTTCCCGCAGCAATCGGCTGTGCCGTTCAGCGTCGATCTGATCGCGCGCCTGCTGAAGGCATTTCCCGGCACGCTGAAGGGCGTGAAGGACAGCAGCGGCAACTACGACAACGGCCGCGCCTATGTGGAGAACTTCGCGAAGGACGGGTTCGAGGTTTACGCCGGCGACGATACACTGCTGCGTCCGTTGCTGCTGCTCGGCAGTGCGGGCTGCATCACCGCCGCGGCCAACGTCAATTCGCCGATCGCCGCCGAAGTCTATGCCAACTGGAACACCGATATCGGCGCGCAGGCGCATGAGAGGCTGAGTGCGACGCGCCGGGCGATCGTGTCCGCGCCCGCGCCGATTCCGGCGCTGAAGGCGCTGATGGCGCGCCATACCGGCGATGCGGCGTGGCTTAACATGTGTCCGCCGCATCTCAAACTGACCGGTGAACAGCAGGCCAGGCTGTTCGCCGCTTTCGATGCATGCGGCGTGCAACTGGCGAAGGCCGCTTAGAAGACGCTTTCAACGCAGAGACAGGTTGACGAATTGGCCGCATCTGTCGTTTCTGTACAGAATGGAGTTGCCGCGATCGGAGTTGCTTGCGCTGCCGGGTGGGCCGACGCGTGTCGAATGGCGACGCAATCGTCGCGCGCGACGCGTCAGTCTGCGCATCGATCCGTGTGGCGGCGGAGTGGTCATCACGCTGCCGATGCGTGCAGGCCGCGGTGCCGGTGTCGCCTTGCTGATGAATCATGCGGACTGGGTCGCCAACCGGCTCGCTGCACTGCCAGATGCATTGCCATTTGCCGACGGCACGCTCGTACCGATCAGCGGCGTGCCGCATCGGATTCGCCATATGCAGCTATTGCGTGGTGGCGCGTGGTTGCAGGATGGCGAACTGCATGTCACCGGCGCGCCGGAATTCCTGCGCCGTCGCGTGCAGGACTTTTTGCGCGCCGAGGCGCTGCGGCGACTGTCCGTGCTCGTTGCCGCGAAGACCGCGACCCTCGGCATTGCGGCGCGGCGCATCGCGGTGAAGGACACGCGGAGCCGCTGGGGGAGTTGCGCCTCTGACGGCTCGATCGCGTTCAGCTGGCGCCTCGTGATGACACCCGAGTTTGTGCAGGACTATGTCGCCGCGCACGAAGTGGCGCACTTGAAGCACCTGAACCATCGCAAGCGGTTCTGGAATCTGGTCGATCAATTGACGCCGCATGCCGCGATCGCCATTCCGTGGTTGCGCGCCGAAGGTTTTCGTCTGCTCCGCGTCGGCTGAGTTGCTCAGTTGACGTGCAGCACGGCCTTGCCCAGGAATTCGCGGGCGAGCAGGCGGCGAGCGATGCCGGCGATGTCCGTCCAGGGAGCCTCGATCTCGATGTGCGGGCGCAGCCTGCGCTGCGCAACCTCCTGCGCCAGCACGGCAAGCCCTGGTCCGGCGGGCTCCACCTGCCGCAACTCGTGGAACAGGATCAGGCCGTAGAGCTTCACGCCGCCCTGGCGGAAGAACGCTCCGCTCTCGATCGTGGATGTCGGCGACTCCGAGACACCGAAATGCACGCAGGTGCCGTTGGGCTGCAGCATCGTCAGCGCCGCCGACAGCGCCGAGCCGCCGATCGAATCCAGGATGAGGTGATACGGCCCGCTCGACGCGGCGGCGCGCAGATCGGACGCGACGATGACGCGGTCACCGCACCAGTCGGCGATCATCGCCTTTTGTTCGGGACGCCGCACATGACCATACACGGTTGCACCGGACGTGGCGGCGAGTTGCACCGCGAGATGCCCGACTCCACCAGTGGCGCCGTCGATCAGCACCTTGCGGCCGAGCAGCAAGCCGCCCTGTCGCAGCGCGTGCAATGCTGTCAGGCCCGCGACCGGCAGCGTCGCGGCCTGTGCATCGGAAACGCCGTCCGGAAGTGCCGCGACCGCGTTGCTCGGCGCGCGCAGGCGTTCCGCCCAGGCGCCGGTCGGCAGCATGCCGACCACGCGCGTCCCCGCGGGCGGACCGCTGCCGTCCGGCGCGGTCGTCTCGACCACGCCGGAGAAATCCCAGCCGGGCCGCGCGCCGGCTTCGGACGCCGAGAGGGCGCGGTTGACCTCGCCGCGGTTCAGCGAGATCGCCGTGACACGTAGGGTGACGTCGTTGGGCGCGGCAGGCGGCAGTTCGACGTCCCGCAACACAAGCCTGGCGTCGCTTGACGGATCGACGACGACCGCTCGGATCGACTGAGGCACCGGAACCTCCTTTGTTCAGCGTCCCTTGAACCGCGGCTTGCGGCGTTCGCGCCAGGCCTGGTGTGCTTCCTGCTTGTCCTCGGTCAGCTCGAGGGTGGCGAAGCGATAGAGGTCACCCAACACCGCATCGCCCAACGGCACGTCCATGCCGCGGTTCAGCGATTCCTTCACCAGCCGCGCCGCAAGCGGCGGCAGCGAGGCGATGTGCTCGGCTACCTCCATGGCCCGTGCCATCAGTTCGCCGTGCGGTACCAGCCATTGCGCCAGGCCAATGCGATACGCCTCCTCGGCCTTCAGCGGGAAGCCGAACGCCGCGCGCATCGCCAGCCCTTTGCCGACCCAGCGCGCCAGCCGCACGGCGCCGCCCTGCGCGGGAATGATGCCGAGGCCGCTCTGCGGCAGCCGCCACTCGGCGCGGTCGGAGGCGACGATCATGTCGCAGCAGTAGGTGACGATGCAGCCGATCCCGACGGCATAGCCGTTCACCGCGGCGATGATCGGCTTGGCGAAGTCGGTCAGCATCGGGATCGGATGCGCGCGCCGCCGGTTCGGCAGGTCCTCGATGAACGCGGCGATCGAGTCCATTGTGTGCGTGCGCGGGTTCTTCAGGTCGGCGCCGGCACTGAACGCGCCGCCCTCTTCGTCGCCGGTCAGGATGACGCAGCGGATCTCGGGGTCGGCCTCCAATTCCGGCAGACGCTGGCGGAAACCGGCCTGGAACTCCTCGCACCAGGCGTTGCGCGCCTCGGGACGGCTGAAGGTCAGGATCGCGACTGAACCGCGCTGTTCGTAGAGCAGGGGCATCGTAGGTTCCTCACATCACCTGTCATTGCCGCACATTACTCGTAATCCCCGCG
>CAWABH010000060.1:0-5703 GCA_963780095.1 uncultured Alphaproteobacteria bacterium | reverse complement strand
CGCGCAGACCTCAGGCTAAGTGCCGGTCGATTATCGCCTCCGCCTCAGTCCCGCTGATCTGCCCCTCGCGCATCAGCGCGTCGACCAGCTCGACGACGGCTGATCGGACGTTCGGCTGCTCGAACCACTGCCCGACCTATTCAGGTTAGTGCGGAAATGGTCCTGGGCCGCCCATCATCCGGGAACTTCTCCAGCACGATTGCAACCATACGATCGCGGTCTTTCCGAGACCCATAAGATTACAGTCGCCAAAGTCAAAACCGAACGCGCCTAAGCATTCCTCGGAACTGCAGGCGACGCGATAATCATCATCGGGACTGGGTGGTCCATTTGGCCAACACCGCAGGTTCACCTCCGCAGGTTCATGCGGATCGGCGAGGTCGATCTTGATTGAATGGATCCTCGCCCCCCAGCCGACGCGCCATCACCGCATGGCCGGCCTCGTAGACGGCTCCATGATGGAGAGGGGCGTCGCTCATCGGTTATCCCCATCGATGCGCCTGGTCGCAGGCGACGTCGGCGACGACGTGCCTTCATCCTTCAGCAACACGGAGACGCTCAGTGCCAATAATCCCATACAGCCCGGTCGTGATTGTCCTATCGATCGTGATCCTCGCTGTGGCTCTCGGCTTGTTCGCCATGCTGCCGCCCCGGATAGCGGGTGCGCGTTAACGGGCCGTCAAAAGCGTCAGCCGCGCGGGTTCTGTTGATCCAGATCAAACGATTGGCCGAGCCTTTCGCTGTAGAGCCGGCACGCATCAGTGCAACGGGAAGGCGACGTCATGGTCTGCCCGCACTGCGGCGCCAATGCCGAACGCCTGCCGGTGATCGCGGGCGACCGCCGCGACATCCGCTGCCCGACCTGCGGCGTCTACAGCATCAGCGGGACCCAAGCGGACAGGTTTGACAAGGGGCGCGCCGATCCAAAGGCGGCGGGGTTCGTGGTCGATGTCAGCGGACGCCGTTGGCTGATCGGGATCGTGGGATGACGGTGCGCGTGCGCGGTTCCTGACCGGCCAGGGGCATACACCGTCCTGTCACCGTTTCCGGCATAGGTCGGTGTTTACGCGCCGACGCCCGGTTTCCCAACTCGTGCGGCCGCGACCAATCCGTGCCGCTCGACACGCTCACGGGAGAGCCGGATACCGGCGTGTTCGCGCCCTGCGTCTCAGCCGGCATGCCGGCCCAATTGTGCGGGCCAGCCCCGAACTGCGTGGCCGTGCCGCTGTCGAAGTCGATCTCGATCCAGCTGCCATAGCCGTGCTGCTGCCCGGG
This sequence comes from uncultured Alphaproteobacteria bacterium, assembly GCA_963780095.1. Lineage (GTDB taxonomy): Bacteria > Pseudomonadota > Alphaproteobacteria > Acetobacterales > Acetobacteraceae > JAMXLO01. The sequence continues at coordinate 4,428 of CAWABH010000060.1, read as the reverse complement.
CCATTGCCGCAACGATCGCCCCACGATCCGCCCGCATAGAATCGGCGTCGCTGGGTGCCGGCTCCACCGGCTTCGGGAAGCTCAATGCTGGAGCTTCCCCTGCCAGACTTTACGGATTGCAAGCAAATTTGGTCGGATCAGTCGGATCAACCCCGGAGTCCGCTGCTGCCGCATCACCGGTTGGCCTGGAGCAAAGCGGGCCCAGATTGTTTGGCGCAACTGGCAGCGAAATCATCGCCAGTGGGCCTGCGTGGTGTTCACCATTGAACGGCGTTGGCTTGGTGACATCGAACCCGCACGGCGCGGCATCATCCGGATTGTTAAACCAGAAGCCGAGATGGAACGTGTTGGTGGGCGGCAACACTGTCTTCGGCGGATTGGATCCCGGTACAGGATCGGCATCGAAGCCGAAGATCTGGTCCAGCAAGATTGTCTTGATCAGGACCTTAGCCTCTCCATTCTCATCAGCCTCGATGTCGCTCTGGTACCACGCCATTCCGAAGCCCTTGAAGTTCGCCACCGGCTTGCCGTTAGCGTCGAGCGGTGAGCGTTGCACCGTGAACATGTCGAACTGCAAGTTTGGCTTAAGCCCCGTCGCGCGCAGAAGTAAGGTATCATTAAGATTGCCGCGCTTAACGATAACATGTGCCGCCGGCGCACCGGGCGCTAGACACGCAAGGAATGCCGGATTTGGCTCCAGATCAAATCGTACTTCGCCTGGACCCGATTGGGCAAATGCCGCGTGGGATGCAATGAACATCGCCGCGGCGGTACCGAAAGATTTCAGCATAGACATCCCCTCATTGATTTGTTGTTGACAGCCGGGCCGTAATTGGCTGGGCCTCTCCCTGATATGAAATACTTCAGAGGGCTGCAACTTTTGTCGTTGAGCAATTGTTCACGCCGACTTGTATGAACCATTTATGACAGCGGCGCGACGGATGGCTTCCCGACTAGAGTTCACGAGATTCGAGAGTCCTGATGCGCATTCGCGATGATGCACCCCCTGACAAAGTGGTCTAGACCTGAACACCACCAACGGACTGAGACGGTGGGTATTTCCCTTGACGCCTCGCGTTTCTCAATGCGCGAAACAATTTGTGAGCACTATGCGCGCGTTTGCACCAACGATTTTTGAGCTCGAGCAGGCAGGATAATTCGGAGTAGCCAGGAAGAGGGCCGGGCGTCGGTGTCGCTGCATGCGCTCGCGTTTCGAAATCAATGCAGCCGCACGACACCATCGGCGGACAGAAGACTGGCACTGGGCAGAAACCGAAAAGAGGCGCGCACTCAGTGGAGCGTGCGCCTTTAAGGAATAGGGTTGTCGGCACGGCCCCTGGGCCGGCATCAAGCGAAAACAGAGAGACCGTCTTATAAAATGCGGTTTGCCAATTTTGATGTCATTGCCTTCCATCCGTTGCGCTGCGCTGCGCTTTGCGGTATGACAATTCTTCCCATCGGCGGTGCGTGGCCGAATGTGGGCTTGTTGCGGCGCACCGGGCGCCGCGGTGTGGAGCACGTCGGAAGGCAACAGGGCAGGCTGCCGAGCACCTGGATGCCGAATGGCCGCATAAGCACGGCGGGGCCTCGACCGGCGCCAGGACAGCGGAAGGGTTGGCGCGTTGCCGGGCGGCACCCTGGAAGCATGGAGCGCGGGCGGCAGATATGCGAGCTGCGGCGCGATTGCGAGGGAAGGCCCGGCAGGTGCTTGCGCGTATCGAGGCCTTGTTTCCGAACATCGGTCCGTCGCGAACCTGATCGGGGTGGCGGCTCCAGCACGGCCCTCGTGTGCTGGAGCTGGTGAAGTAGCTGGGGCGCCCGGCACCTGTCGGGATCGCCGTGCGGAGCCCGCATCTGTCCGGGCCGCCGGATTGACGCCGATAACTGACCTTACGTCGCTCTGATCGTGACGCACATCGACAAGCGGCTGAAGGTGCCCCGTAGCAGCGTCTATCGGATATTCACGGAGCCGGCCGCCTGAGCTGAGCCTGGCGCATGAAAACCGACCCCCGTCCACGGCTCGCCGCGTTCTAGCTGCGATGCGTCAACCTCAATAGCCGTGCCTTCGATGATTTCGAACCCGTCGCCCAGTAGTCTAGCTCCCGATCGGGTGGCCATGCACCTCAGAATGCGCTCCTCGCCCACGAATGCGTCGAAGCACTTGATCTTGAAAACCGTAACTTTCGGCATTTTCTCCGTTCCGTTCAGCGCGGGGTGTGCCACGCCGCTGGATACCAATATCGTAGTGGGGTTCGCGGTGAGGTAGCTCACATGCCCGACGCTGAACGGGTTGCCCGGCACGCAATTCGGAACGCTATGACGGCAACCAGTGACCTGACCGGCCTCCGCGCGTCCCTGGCCGCGCCAGGCCGCGCTGACCTGCGCCTTGAGCGCCGCCGTCTCGCACGATCTGGACAAGAAGCGTGGCCGTCAGCAACGCCGCGGCCCTGCCGTGACGCGGGAATCGCACGGCGGCGCCAGCACCGGCCCTCGCACGCCGGAGGGGCCACGGACCGCCTGACATGCCCGGGCTCTGGATCGCCTCCGCATCTCGGCCGTCATCTTCCGGCGGCGCTCAATCGCCTCGATCGACCGTAGGCCATGCCGCCACATGCCGTGGCCTTCGCCCCGCGGCGCGCCCGGAGAGGCGCCACCATGCATCCCATCCACGAGCCGCGTGCCGGCGCAGCCGGAGCCGGGAGCATCGGATAATGGCGATGAAGGGCGACACGATGATGCCCTGTCCGGACGGACAGGAAGGCGAGTCCGACTTCATGTCGCGGTGCCTGTCGCACCCTGGTATGATGGACGCCTTCGCCGATCCGACGCCGCGCACGGCAGTCTGTCAGGCGCTTTGGGCGCATCACCCGAATGGCGGCGGCACGCAGATGTCCGATGCGCCGGAACACTGCACGAGGCGCTGCGCGTCATTGGCGAGATCTTCAAGCGGGGGAAGTGGTACGCGGACGGCGATCTGCCGATGGAGTACATGCACCTGCGGCCGCTGCCCTCCGCACTGCGCTCAGAGATGCCGCAGAAGGGGGACCAAACCCAAGCTCAACAGTAGGCTCATGCCCGCGCCGACGACGAGCGAGGCTGGCGCAGTCATGCAGATCATCGCGACTTGCGCGCACCTATTCTGGAGGAGGAAGAACTGGTCGGGCTATTTGGTCGCGCTGCGTGCCCTGTCTTTCACATCGCCTGCAACGTTTTGGATAGTGCCCTTCGCCCTATCCGCCTTGCCTTCGGCCTGCAACTTCCTGCTGCCGATCAGCTTGCCGACGGCTTGCTTCACGGAGCCCTTGGCCTTGTTGAAGGCGCCCGTCAGGTGCTCGCGAGCCATAGCCTGCCTCCAAATTTCGCGGTTCAGAGGGGTATAAATAGGCTAGGATCCTAAATCGGTTACTGTCGCACGAGTATTTGACCTGCACGCACTTTCCAACCCGAAGCCGGTCTCGGAATTCAGCGTCCGAATAGGGCGAGCCCACAAAGGACAATCCACGATGGCTGCAAAACCCCGCAAATCGCGTCCGAATAAAATAGCAATAGATTTATCGGACGCAGTGTCGCATAATGTCTTGAATGCAAATCGGACGAAACGACGGCGGCGCGGCGATGAACGTAGGATATGCACGGACCAGCACGACAGATCAGGCCGCCGGGCTGGCGGCGCAGGAACGCGACCTCAAGGCGGCCGGCGCCGAACGCATCTTCGGCGAGCAGGTATCGAGCACCGCCAAGCGGGCGAAACTCGCCGAGTGCCTGAGCTTCCTTCGCGATGGCGACGTGCTGACAGTGACCAAGCCGGACCGGCTGGCGCGCAGCACGGCCGAGCTGCTGTCCATCGAGGCGGATCTGTCGAAGCGTGGCATCGGCCTGGTGGTCCTGTCGATGGGCGGCGAGCGGCTGGACACCCGCAACCCGACCAGCAAGCTCATGCTGACGATCCTGGCGGGCGTGGCGACCTGGGAGCGGGAGATCATGCTGGAGCGGCAGCGCGAGGGCATCGCCAAGGCGAAGGCTGCCGGCAAATACAAGGGCCGACCCGTCAGCATCGACGCGGCGCAGATCAGGCAATTGCGGGCCGAGTTGGGACCCGCGGCGATCGCGAAGCGTCTCGGCATCGCTCGGAGTTCGGTCTACCGCGTGTTGGGGACATAGTGGCGCGGCACTTGACGGGCTATATACCTCGGCGCGCGCTGCTGGGCGCCGCATTGATGCAGACGCTTGGGGGTTTGAGCACCGCGCAGGTCCGATCACCGCGCGGTCTGCACGGAAGCAGCGATAGCACCACGTCCTCCCAGCGGCATCTTCCAGGTGGCGAACGGGGCTGTCACCGACCCGAGCGGCAAGCCGTGGCGGGCGAACGGTATCAATTGCTGCTACAGGCAGGTCTGGGGCAATGGACAGCCGGACCTCGCCCGATTC
>CAWABH010000059.1:0-8976 GCA_963780095.1 uncultured Alphaproteobacteria bacterium | reverse complement strand
CTGGTCCCTTCCGGTTCGTCACGAATGGGCTAAGAAGCTTGATCGGCGTTGACGAAGGATCCGGTCAGTTGCGCCCTTATGTCCGGCCTGTCGTGCGGCGCGTGCCGCTGGCCATCATGGGTGTGCGCGGACGTGTCGGGCACCGATCTGGACAGCGTGCTCAAGGCACAAGAGAATGGCCGGTATTGCCCGAGCTGTTCTTGACCACAGCCTTTTCCCATCACGCTTGCAAGCGTTTCCTGACGGATCAGTCGAGCTTGCGCCCGTCGCCTACCGTCTTGCGGCAGAACGTCACGCTGCAGCTTCCGCTGAGGCGATGATGCGTCCTGTCGCGTGGTAGACCTCTTTGCGCGTCATCAACGCCCATGCGATGCGCGCCATCTTGTTCGCCAGCGCCACGGTTGCCAGCCTCACCGGGCGGCGTTCCAGAACTCCTCTGAGCCAGACCCCGGCTGCGCTATTCCAATGTGCAGCGCGGTTGATCATTGACGTGGCTCCGAGCACCAGCAACGTGCGTATCTCCCGGTTGCCCGCTTTGGTGATCCGCCCAAGCCGGGTCTTCCCGCCGGTGGAATGCTGTCGCGGCACTAGACCGAGCCAGGCGGCGAACTGCCTTGCACTTTTGAACACACCGATATCGGCGACTGTCGCCGCGATCAGGGACGCAGTGATCGGACCGATGCCGGGGATCGTGGCCAGGCGGCGCGCGGTTTTATCGTGCCGCGCGTGAGCGACAATCTCCGCCTCAAATGTCTCGATGCTTTCAGCCAGTGCGCCGCAGTGGTCGAGCAATCCCCTGACTGCCTGCAGTGCTCTCTTCGGGAACGTCGCATCGGCGTCGACGAGCTCCATGAGTTCCCCGAGTTTGCCAATGCCCTTCGGAACGGTCAGGCCGAACTCGGCCGCCAGGCTACGCATGGCGTTCGCTAACATAGTCTGCTGCTTGACCAGCAGAGATCGCGCCGAATGCAACGCCAGCACGCCCTGCTGCTCTAAACTCTTCGCTGGCACGAACTTCACATCGGGTCGTGATGCGGCCGCGCACAGCGCCGCCGCGTCGGCGGCATCGTTCTTCTTACCCTTCTTCACGAACGGTCGCACCGCCTCAGGCGCGATCAGCTTCACGTCATGTCCCAGCCCGGTCAGCATCCGGGCCCAGTGGTGGGCCGCGCCGCAGGCTTCCAGGATGACAATGCGGGCCTCCTGCTTCTCGAAGAATGGAATCAGCTCGCCCCTTTGCAGCTTCCGCCTGATCTCCACCTTGCCGCTCTCGTTCACAGCGTGCACCTGGAAGACAGACTTGGCGGTATCCAGGCCGATCATGGTAATACTCATCGCGGGCGGCTCCCTTTCTACAGGTTCTGACAACCCGTACTGTGGCACACCGATGCCGATAGGGGGTCGTCCACCCCATCTGGACACTCCCCACTTCTCCAGATTGTTCCGTGCCCCTACATCGTCCCCAGGAAAGATATTGAGGCGCCCGCAGCCGCGAAGGAGAACATATTCCGGCGTCCAGCGGCCAACGCCACGCAGCTCCTCCAATCTCGTGCAGGCTGCTGCATCATCAAGGTTTGCGAGGATCTCGTACTCGAGCTCTCCCCTGGCAGCAGCGATCGCCATTTCGCAGATGGCGAGACTTTTGGCACGGCTGAAGCCGAGGGCCTGCAACAAGCCCGTGTCAACAGCGGCGAGAACCTGTGGTTGGGGACACGCCTTCCCTCCTCCCTCCTCGGGTGGTCCTGGAGACCGGCCGAATGCGTCGACGAGCCTGTTAAGCAGTGTAACGCCAGATTGCAGGCTGAGCTGCTGGCATGCGACGCCGTTCACCAGAGCTTCGAATACCGAAGGGAACCGCGGCGGTCTCATGCCTCGAAACCGATTTGCCAGATCATCGAGCGGGGGCTCCGCGGTTGCCACAGCATAGAATCCGGTGAGGTCAATACCGAGACGAAGCACGTGGTTCAGCACGCGACGCCCTGCTGCACCGACGCGTGCACAGCCGCACGCGCCAGACACACAGACACGGAGCCGGGGCGTATCATCGAACCCGACCTGCATCACGGCGAAGTCCTACAGGGGATTCGACCAACATGGATCGTCCGCCTGTATACGGAACCGTCCCAGCGATCCGCTTCGTTTATCGGACGGCGGCGAAGCGCCCGAACCGTCAGATCCAATCGGAAGGGTGGCCTGACCGCAATGATGAAGGAAAACTCATCGCTCTCGCTCGCGGGATCGGCGGCCAGTGTCCCTTGCGCCACGGATGGCGAGCCGAGGCTGCTGGAGATGCAAAATCCTGTGTCGCTTCTCTTGCTCATCTCCCAGCCGTCGCTCGCACATATGTGGCGCAAGATTTGAAGTTTTGAACCTATCCCTCAATGAGCCCCCCGATTCCGCAAATGCAGGCCTCAGACCTACACCCTCCGCAGAGCTCGGCGCACATGATAGCCTTCGTTCATAGGGTTTCGGTTCCGCGGAAACACGCGATCCTGCCCTCCGATTGCCCCAGCGAAATTCCCCGTCAGATCGCATCGTGGGAGGGCTGAGCTATTGTGCAACGACGGCTTTCGCAGCATCGGGTCCAGACCACGGGCCGGGCTGCGTGCCTTCCTTCCCTTGGGCTGCACGGTCTCGACCCAATCCCATAGTAAGCGCCGTTAGGCCGGCCAGGCCGCCAAGCTGCATCGTATCCACGGCCGAACTCGGTACAATGACAATCGTGGAATTCTGCTTCAAGCCCTCATAGAGCATGTTCATTGCCCTGAGATGCAACGCAACCGGATCGTTGACATAGGTCCTCGCCGCTTCCGCAAATTTTTCCGCCACCTGTTTCTCCGAATCTCCAGAATCACCCGCGCCTGACGTTCCCGCTCCGCTTGGGCCTGCATGGACATCGCATCCTCGAGGGCAGCCGGAATAAGAACGTCCTTAACTTCAACCGAGATGACATTGATGCCCCAAGGCTCGGTTCGAATGTCGATGATCTTCTGAAGCTCGTTGCTGATCTTTTCTCGGCCTTCCAGCATGTCCGAAAGCATTGTCTTGCCAATCACGTCTCGGAGAGCCGTTTGGGAAGCCCAGTTGATGGCACTGTCATAGTCGGCAACATCGAGCGCCGCCTTTTTGGGGTCAACGACTTTCCAAAATAGCACAGCATCGACATCCACCGGCACCGTGTCTTTGGTGAGTGTCTTTTCCGCCTTGAAGGAACTGGTAATTACGCGCGTGTCGATCCAATAAGGCACCGTCTCGATGATCGGGATTATAAAGAACAATCCCGGCCCCTCCAGAGATCGAAAGCGTCCCAGCCGCAAGACCACCGTCCTATCCCATTGATCTGCGATCTTGATCGAGTAAGACGCAACGACTGCAATGACGAAGGCCACAACCGCTATCGACAGGCTTTCGCCATAAGACGAGTTGTCATAGACGAGGTATGCGAATGCCGCGCCGATGCCGACAATGACAACAAAGATCAATCCCGGTAATGCGCTGGTCTTCCGCATTTTCAATCTCCCTACGTGCTCCGGAGCTTCCACAAAGGGCCACGCGCACGCTCGCTCGATCTAGCCGCCACCCGATTCCGAGTTCAGCGTGTCCAGCATAAGCGCGGCATGCGCATAGGCGGCGCCGGCGCGCATTTCGGCTGCCACCCAGACCGTCTCCATCAGCTCCTGCGGCGTCGCTCCGGCCCTCCGCGCCGCTTTGGTGTGCCCCTTGATGCAATATGGGCACTGTGTGACGTGTGCCACCGCCACTGCGATGATCTGCTTCATCTTGGCGGACAAGGCGCCATCGGCGAACACCGCCTTGCCGAAGGCGTCGAACGCCGTCTGTTGCGCAGAGGCAAGTTCGCGGCGCTGCTGCGCTAATTCGCGTGTGGCGGGGGGATACATTCTGTTGGGCACCTTTCTCTCCATTCAGTCGTGAACAAATGCTCAGGATCTGCCACCAAGTGGCCGCAGGAGAAACTCGCGCAGCGCGACGGCATCGTTGTGCTCTTCGTCGCGCGCGCCAAACACCAGCGTAATCGTGTCATGTCGGGCCATCTCGCGCAGTTCGTCGATGGCAGTCGCGTGTTGCTGCAGTTCCCGGGCGTAGCGGTGACGAAATTCCTGCCAGCGTTCCGGGTCGTGGCCGAACCACTGCCGCAGTTCGGTGCTTGGGGCGATGTCCTTCATCCACCGACCGACGGCAGCGTCTGCTTTGCGCAACCCGCGCGGCCACAGCCGATCGACCAGCACCCGCACACCATCCTCAGGTGATGGGGGCTCGTATACGCGCTTCAGCCGAACGTGGCTTGCAGGAACCGCATGCGTGGTCATGCATCAAGCTCCTGTTCGAACGCCACTTCGGCCCGCAGGCTGTCCCGGTCACGACCGACTGTCGCCATGGCGAGCTTCCTGCCGTCACGCCAGAAGCTCACCGTGCAGTCGTGTGCGACCGGATCGCCATCAATATCGAGCCGGTCCCACTGCTCGGCGTGGCCGACATAGGCAATGGTCGTGTCGTAGTGCTGGCTCCAGAAGAACGGCACCGCGTCGAAGCGTTGCTGTTGGCCGAGCATGTTGCATGCGGCGACCTGGCCCTGGCGCTGTGCGACGACCCAGTGCTCGACGCGGATGCGCTGTCCGGTCAGCTTGTCGGGCCAGCGCGCAATGTCGCCGGCAGCGTAAATGTCCGCCGCGCTTGTCTGCAGGAGTTCGTCCACCATCACCCCACGATCGACGGTGAGGCCCGCCTGCGTCGCAAGCGCCAGCGCCGGACGCACACCGATGCCGACGACGACCAGGTCGGCCGCAAGCTGCTCCCCGGTCGAAAGCGTCACGGAGTCTTGCGCGATCGCCGTGACCGTCGCACCGAGATGGAAGCTGACTCCGTGCGATTCATGGATAGCGCGTACCATGTCGCCGATTGCCGCGCCCATGAGCCGCTCCATGGGACGCTCCTCAGGTGCGACCACGTGCACCTCCAGTCCCCGCGTGCGCAATGAGGCGGCCACTTCCAGGCCAATGAAACTCGCACCGACCACCACGCAGCGCCGCACGGTGCCCGCGCGCGCGATCAATGCATCGCTGTCGGCAAGTGTGCGCAGCATGTGAACGTGTGGCAGCGAGGCTCCCGCGACATCAAGCCTGATCGGTTCGGCGCCGGTGGCAAGCAGCAGTGCGCCATAGATCACGCGCCTGCCGTCAGCCAGCAATACCGCATGTGCACCCGGTTCGATCGCAGTGACGCGCGTGTCAAGTCGCAGATCGATGTTATGCTTTTGGTAGAACTCTGGCATACGCAATGGGATCCAGTCTGCCTCGGCAGTCCCGGCGAGGTAGTCCTTCGACAGGTTGGGTCGGTCACACGGCGGTGCCGCATCGGCGCTTAACAGTGTGATGGAGCCAGCATAGCCTTTGCCCCGCAGCGTCTCCGCGGTCGCGAGACCTGCGGCGCCGCCGCCGACGATGACGATCGAAGCTGGCAGCCCGGCGGCGGGTCGCGATGGCGGCGCCGCCAGCTGCAGCTCCTCGCGCACGAATGCCATGCCATCGCGCTGTTCAACACGCCAGCAAGGCAGGCCGTTCAGCGCGGGCGGACGCAACGCCGCGCCGGTGCGCAAGCTGAAACACGCATGATGCCAGGGGCACCGGACCGTATCGCCAACAATCAGCCCCGCGGCCAACGGCCCGCCGTAATGAGTGCACGTTGCGCCGATCGCCAGCAGGTCGGCACCGCGCCGGACGAGCAGTGCCGGTGCTTCACCGACATGCCCCAGCAGCATGGCCCCGTCGGCCAGTTCCGCCGCGACGATCCCTTGCCTGAAATCCGGTCCGTTGGCCGACTCTTCTGCTTCGCTCATGCCTGCCTCCCTGCAATTGGAGAAGCTACTGCTGTCTTAACGTCGGCAGCGTCTCCGTGGCCCTGAAGCGCTGCGATCTTGTGCAGCAGGCCGATCACGGTCTCCGCGACGGACCCGTGCAGCGGGACTAGGACCGCGTGCTCATCCTCAGCCGGCTCCTCCAGCGTCTCGAACTGACTGTGGAGCAGCGAGGCTGGCATATAGCGATGCTTGCGTTGGCTGATCCGCGCGGCGATCAGCGGCTCGTCGCCCTGCAGATACACCAACGTGACCCCCTTGCGGTCGCCCACGGTTATCCGGCGATAGGCGCGCTTCAGGTTTGAGCACGTGATGATGCCCGGCTCGCCCGCGGCCAGGCGCTCATCGATCCAGCCTGCTACCGCCTCCAACCATGGTTGGCGATCCTGATCATTCAAGGGATGGCCGGATCGCTGCCGATGTTGGTGGAACCCATCAACGGCACACTGGTGACATTGGAATTGGTGCAGCGGCCATCGGGCACGATCATCCGCAACCGGGATTTTGCGGCTTGCTGAGACTTGTCCAAAGGTGTCTGGACGGTCAGGATGCGTTGGTTGATTGCCAGCCGTGTGAAGCAACGCAGACTGGAACCTTGATCGCAAGCCGCTCGATGGCTCTGTCAAACAGCGCCATCACGTCCTCATGGCGTGTCCTTGGGCCATCGTTGAATGCTATGAGCCGTTGCCTCGGCGCAACGCAAAGAAGAAGTCCCCACCACCGATCCTCAAACGAAAGCTGACAAGCCAAAATCCGGCACAGCTTCCGCTCCAATTTGCCGGGATTTCTGAATGCACAATTCCCACATGCCAAAGCGACTGCCGCTACAAGGCAGTGGCGGTCGCCATCTTTGAAATTGCCTTTCAGCCAGCGATCGGGGTGCCCGACACGACTGCGTGCGTCGATCAGGATTTGAACGTCCCCAAAGGGATCATTGTTTGGATTATCGAACGGCATGTGGCACCTCCGTGCCAGATGGCGCAACGAGCGTACGAAAGGTACGGCTGCAGGCCCAAAATCACAATTCCGTGACCAGACGGCTAGCCTTGGTGTGTATTTTGGGTAACCCATTTTTGGCGCTGCTCGCGTTTCTTCAGGCCGCAGGAGTCCACGTCGAGCGTGTCAGCGTGCCGGGCCCCCACGGCGTGAACCTCGAGGCCGCGCTGGTGTTGCCTGAGGGTGCCACGAAAGCTCCCCCTGTCGTGGCGCTGCATGGCTGCGGAGGCCCCTTCCCGTCCCGCGACGGCCAGTGGGCAGTTCTCTTGGCCAAGGCCGGCCACATCGTCCTCCTGCCGGACAGCTTCGGCTCCCGGGGGCTGGGCTCGCAATGCTCCACCAAGGAGCGCGAGGTGACTCCCGCAGGGCTGCGCCGCGACGATGCGATCGACGCCGCCCAGTGGCTGGCAGCGCGCCCCGGCACCCCACCCGGGGGTGTGGCACTCATCGGGTGGTCGAACGGCGGCAGCACTGTGCTGGAGACGGCGCGCTTGGCCGCCGGTCTGCCTTCCGGCCTGTTCCGGCGATTCGCAGCGTTCTATCCCGGTTGCCCGTCGGCGAATGAGGATCCGAGCTGGAAGCCGTCCGCGCCGATGTTGATCCTGATGGGCGACGACGACGACTGGACCCCTGCCCCGCCCTGCCACGACCTGGCCGCGCGGTTTCCGGACGAGATCACCTTCGTTGCCTACCCGGGCACCTATCACGACTTCGATGCTCCCAACCGCCCGGTGAAGGTGCGCACCCGCGCTGTCTCGACTCCGAGCGGCCTGGCGCACGTCGGGACCAACGAGCCCGCACGTAAGGACGCGCTGGAACGCCTGCCGAAGTGGCTGGAGGAGACGCAGTAGGCGTCGCATTGCCGTGTTGCGATAATGCGTTGTGATCTATAAGGGAACGATTCAATGCGCCGACGCGACATCGTTGACGACGACAGTCTGCCAGTGATGGTGCCGCGCAGCGATATGGTTCTGGTTCCGACACCGGCCAACCGTGTGCGCTGGCTGCGCGAGCACCTGATCGAGACATTCCAAGAATTGCGAAAGGCAAAGCATCCGGAGCGTCTCGCCTCGTCCCTGCGACCTGAGCCTTCCGGTTTCGCGGCCAGCGTGGCACGGACCGCCTGTTCTCTCTGCAAGGGCTGGTGCTGCAGGAATGGCGGCAACGATGCCTTCCTGGATGACCGGACCATGGCGCGTGTGCGCATCGCTAGGCCGGACATGGATGAGCGCGCCGTACTGCGGCTCTATCTCGATCGCGTGCCGGCGGTTGCATATCGGGACTCTTGCATATTTCACGGTAAACAGGGCTGCACGCTGGACCGCTCGCTGCGCGCCGACATTTGCAACAGCTATTATTGCGGCGGTCTCGGCGCTTACATGAAGACCAGTGCGGCTGTTCCGACGAAGGTCATCGCCGGAGACGGCGACAAGATGCGGACTTCACCGGTGCTGACGCCGTAGGAGGGGTATTCCAGGGCGTCGGGCGGATCATCACCGCAGGAGGATAGACCTGTCACGGATGAAGCCGCCACTGCACCGGCCGCGCCACGATCAGCCCCGCAGCACGGAGGCCATCCACCAGATGCTCGGCGCATACGCCAGCGAGTGACACATCGGCATGGCGTGGAAGCCGCCCGGCGCAGGCAATGGACTGGCGCAGCACCGCCGCGACCTCCTCGTCCGACAGTTCCTCTTGGGGCGGTTGGAACAGCATCGCCAGACAGTAGCCACACGGAAGTCTGAGAACAAGATAGGAACATTGCTCTGCACCTGATTTCTCACATTAACGTGCAAAGACAGTCGATTCACGCCGATCCGCTACGGCTGAACACGTTGCCGCGTGGACGAGACTGTGCTGCTGGCCGGCGAGGCCCGCCCCTTCTGTCGGCAGGATGGGATCTGGCCGAAGCGCTGCATACGAAATGATCACCGGCAAGACGCGAATCGAATCCGCCAAGGGCCCATAAGTTCGAACGGCTGCCGAGACCCCTGCCCTACGCTGCTTCGGATACCTTACAGGCATCTAAGTATGTGGCGCGATAAGTACGCTTCTCGGCTTGTAGCCAAGCCTATCCCTCCCCTCGCGGGCATATCTCAGGCTTGTCG
>CAWABH010000058.1:0-190317 GCA_963780095.1 uncultured Alphaproteobacteria bacterium | reverse complement strand
TCAAGCGTTCGCCTTTCCTCTTCCGCGTGGACACTTCGTAGATACTCCTTGAACTGCGCATCAGTGGCATCGCTGGCCGGCATTGCAACGTCCATCGCGATTAGAGTCGATGCCCTCGGCGAGATCGATCAGCGTGTTGGCGGCCGTGCCCAGGTAGGCGTTCACCCAGGGCGGATACGGCACCGGCCACCGGCTGGCGAACCTGGCGAATAGGCGAACTGCTTCCCAGGCGAAGAGCGGGTTTCTTGTTGCCAGATAATGCCGATGCAATACATCAGCTTGCTCGTTCAGCCTGGCGAGCACCGCCCTACGGCCGTCCTCCACGTCGCCTGCCACGCGCGTCAGCTCGCCAGGCGCAAGCGTGATGGCGGCGGCACTGTCAGCTCGCTCAACCGCTGCGCCCAAACGTCCAGTGCCTGCCGCTTCTCCTGTAGGTACGCATGGCGGTCATAGATCCCGGTGACGCTCCGATCGGCGTGGTTCAGCACCTTGCCGATGATGAACCGCGACACGCCGAGCCGACCCATCTCGGTCGCGGCGGTGCGTCGCAGGTCGTGGATCGTCCAAGGCGCCAGGGCGACGCCGTCGCGTGCCTTGGCGATGGCTGGTCGAGTCGGGTCTTCGCCTTGCTGAAGCCGGAGATCGGACGCGTCGCCGGCCGTGGTGAAGACGTAAGGGCTCGGCTTCGTCACCGCGGCCATCGGTGACAGTCTTGCGGGGCAGCGCCTTCAGGATGTCGATCGCAAGCGGTGAGAGCGGCACCACGTGAGCGCGCGCGGCCTTGGTCGCTTCGGCGGGCAGGGTCCAGATCCCGCGTCCAGATCGAGGTCCGCCCACCGCATCCGGGCGACTTCCTCGCGCCGCTGGCCGGTGATCAGCGCCAGCTGGAAGAACGGCCCGAACGGATATCCGAGGGCGCCGAAGCGCGTCCAGATGGCCCGGATCTCGTCGGCGGTCAGTGTCCGAGCGCGCGCCGTTTCCTCGCCCGGCGCCTCCACCAGCGCGGCCGGCGTGGCGTCGATCATGCCGCGGCGCAGCGCCCAGTTGAACAAGGCCCGGATCGCGGCAAGCATGCGGTTGGCGATGATCGGGCCGCCCGGCAGCTTTCGGCGCTTCCCGTCGGCGTCCTTGGCGACGGTTCCCGCCGTCCATCACCGCGTCAAGCAGCTCGATCACGTCGCGGCGGGTGATCGTCGTGATGTCGCGGTCCGCCCAACGCGGCAGCACGTGGTTGTCGAAATTCCTCCGCGTGTCGGCAATGTAGCGCGGCGCCCGCTTTCTCCGCTCCAGGTCCAGCCGGATGAACATCTCGACCACGTTCGCGATCGTGTCCGGCGCGCGCGCCGCCTTTTCCTTGGCCGCGACCTTGGCGGCTGCGGGGTCGACCCCGGCCCTGATCTGCAGTTGTGCCTGGTTGCCGCCTGCCGGGCCTCTGCCAGGCCAAGCGCCGGGTATCCGGGCTCGAATGTCAGGCGCCGCTGCTTGCCGCCGAACCGATAGAACAGCGTCCAGGTCCGCCGCTCCGGCCGCTGGTCGACCGCGCCGGTGACGCGCAGCGCCAGCCCCGGGAAAGCAGCATCGAAGTAGTCCACACGGGCGCCAGGTGGCGCCTTCAGTCGTTGAACCGCCGCATCCGTCAGTTTGACCGTTGGCATCAGGTGTTCTCCCGTGGGTAACACTCGGGTAACACCGATGGGGTGTTATGGCCTGTTACCCATGGTTCATAACCTGACGTAACATACCAGCGTTTGCAAGCCTATTCTGCGGCTCTTGCCGGACGTGGTGCGCTGATTGGTGATGGCTGGTGATGCCCAAGCACGTGACTCTTAATCAGCGGGCCGTAGGTTCAAGTCCTACTGCGCCCACCAATGTAAAGCACTGAAAACTAAGAGATTTATCCGCAGTCGGGCCGACCGCGGGAAATGGCCCCAATAATGTCAGCAGGGACACAGAACGATCGCGGATCCGAGGTGAGCGAGGGGTCCAGCAAGGGGGCCGACTAGTCGAGGGATCAGGGGGGTCCGGTAATTGCTCTCTCGACCCGTGCCCTTGCATCTGTGCACGTCCTGCTGGCTGGCTTGCGCCCGGACGTCCAGCCGATCCTGCTGAACGCGGCGGAGCCGCGCGACGGCAAGCAAGTCGCGCGGGGGAATTTCACCCCCGCGCGCTCCCAGAACCGTACGTGAACCTCTCAGCTCATACGGCTCCCAGTGTCCGGCCTTGGCCATACAGAAGCGGCCAATGGGCAAACAAGTCCGGCGATGATCGGACCACCCGTGCCAGCCAGCCTCGTGCGCCCTTCGGCTGCTGCCTCAGGCGTTTGAACTTGCGTCGTGCCCATCGGATGAGAAAGACGTCGATCCGGCGCAACGTCGGATACAACGCCGACTTGTAGAAGTGGCTGTAGTAGTTGATCCAGCCGCGGATATACGGGTTGAACATCCGCGCCAGATCGTCGAGCGCCTTGTCGCTCCGGGTTTGCAACGTCCATCCCCGGATCGTCTGACGGATCGCCTTCAGTGCCTTCGGGCCAGCCGCCGGAAGATAGGATACCCCGAACAGCCCGCCTTTCCACTTCGCCAGCCGCGGCCGGAACGTATAGCCGAGGAAGTCGAACTGGATGGCCCCATAGTCGCGTTTGCGGTTGGTGTCCTTGCAGTAGACCAACTTGGTCTTCTCCGGATGGAGCACCAACCCGCATTCGCTGAACCTGCGGTCCAGCACCTGACGCAGCGCCTGGGCCTCACGTTCGGTCCGGCAGTGGCAGACAAGTCGAGTAGCGGAGGGGAATCGCACCCCTCCGCTCTCTCAGATCCGGACGTGGAACTCTCGCCTCATCCGGCTCCTACACGCCAGCCTCCGGCCGCACGCCGAGCTTCCACAGAACAAATAAGTTAGGGTCCCGCCGCGCGATGCATCCCAGCCAGTGCATGGATGCGCGTTCCCGACGCTTGAACCGCTTGAACTTCCGTCGCGCCCATTGAGCAAGAGCCCCGTTGAAGTTGCGGAGCACCTGAATGCACTTCGAGCGGTAAAACCGCCCATAGTAGTTCATCCAGCCCTGCACCACCGGGTTGGTAAAGCGAGCCAGATCCTCCAGGCGCTGGTTGTTCCTGGTGGATGCCATTCGCCATTCGCGAATGGTTTGCCGGATCGCTGTGGCGGCCTTGTTGCTGATGGCCGGCAGGAAGCTGATAAAGAAACGCCCCCACCGGTTCTTCGCACGTCGAGGTTGGAAGGTGTAGCCGAGGAAGTCGAACTTGATGTGCTCGTGTTGCCCCGGCCGGTCGTCATCCTTGCAGTAGACGATCCTGGTCTTCTCAGGGTGAAGCTCCAGGCCGCATTCTGCCAATCGACCCCGGATGGCCTCCAGCACCGACCGGGCTTCCTCCTCGCTCCTGCAATGGACGATCGCATCGTCAGCATATCGCTCGAACCGAACGCCCGGATAGCTCCGATGCATCCACAGGTCGAACGCGTAGTGCAGGAACAGGTTGGCGAGCAGCGGACTGGCGACGCCTCCTTGCGGGGTGCCTTTCGTCCGTTCCTCGCGAGTCCCGTCCGGACGCTCGACGGGGGCACGAAGCCACCGTCCAACATACAGTCGGACCCAAGCAAGATCAGTGTGATGAGCCACGGCACGTTCGACGAGATCATGCGGAATGGAATCAAAGAAAGACCTGATATCCAGATCGATGACCCAATCGGTCTCCCAGCAACGTTTCCGTGCCACCCCCACTGCGTCGAGCGCCGAACGGCCGGGTCGATAGCCGTAGGAATCCGGGTGGAACCGCGGTTCCACCAGTGGTTCCAGAACCATCTTGGCGACCGTCTGCGCCACGCGATCGGAAATGGTCGGTATGCCGAGTGGGCGCGTGCCGCCCGTGTCCTTCGGTATCTCGACGAGCCGCACGGGTGGCGGATGATATGAGCCAGACGACATTCGATTCCAGATCTTATACAGGTTGCCCTTCAAGTTCTGTTCGAACGCCGCCAGGGATATCCCATCCACCCCCGCAGCACCGCGGTTCGCCTTCACCCGTTGGTAGGCTTCCCAAACGAGTTGCTTCGGTATGTCATAAGGCTTCGCCTCAGACACCGGCTCCTCCCCTCTCGAGTTGGCCGAAGTCTTTGGCTGGTGTGTCGGGTCCCTTCGCTCCACCTGCGTTACCAGGCTTCATCACTACTACGGGCCCGTCCGTCCCTGCGCCTCGCATTGGTACTCGGCTCCTTGCGGTTCTGCCGCTTGGAGGTCTCCCTTGGCATCGAGGCAACAGGTTCCCACGTTCCGCACAAGAGCCTCTCGCTGGTCTCACGCCGTCTTCATGCCGGTCGCCGCTCGGCCAGTCGGCAGGCTCCCTCCGAGCTGTGTCCCAGGCCAACAACTGGAGCCTGGTTTCGGCGACGTCCCAACGCTTTCGACACGTCATCAACGGTTCACTCGCGTTCGTCTTACCAGCGCACACCTGACGGGTTATCCCCGCCTTTTCCGTAACGCTCACCACCCTGGCCATTGTGCCGGAGCAGCTTACGGCGGTTTGAACCCTGATCCTGCAATCCGAGTCCGAGGGGCCGACCCTCATCTCTTGTGCAGCAAGGCTGCTTCGATTTGGCTGCGTTACATCAGAGCCTCCTCTTCGCGCCGTCGTGGCGCACAGTCGTCGGCATACCGTTCGAACGGTATCCCGGGCATTGCCCGCGTCAGCCAGACATCGAACACGTAGTGCAGAAACAGGTTGGCCAGGCAGCGGGCTGATCACCCCTCCTTGTGGCGTTCCCTGATCCCGCGGCACAAGACTACCGTCCTCCATCATCACCGGCGCCCTCAACCAGCGTTCGATGTAGAGCAGCACCCAGGGACAAGTCGTGTGCTTGCGCACAGCCCGTAGCAGCAACTCATGATCGATACTGTCGAAGAAGCCTTTGATGTCGATGTCCACGACCCAGTCATACCGCCAGCATCGCTGACGCGCGGTCTGGACCGCGTCGATCGCCGAACGCCGGGGTCGATATCCATACGGAGTCCGCATGGAACACAGGTTCCAGCAACGGCTCCAGGTATCGGCGAACAACCTCCTGGCCGACACGGTCCGCGACCGTCGGAATCCCCAGCGGCCGTGTCCCGCCGGACGCTTTCGGATGTCCACCCGGCGCACTGGCGGCGGCATGTAGCTGCCCGACGACATCCGATTCCAGAGCTTGTAGAGGTTGTTCGTCAGCAATCCTCGAAGTCCTGGATCGACTGTCCATCCACTCCAGCCGCTCCCTGATTGGCCTTCACTCGTTTGAAGGCCTCCCAAACTTCCCGCTTCGGAATGTCGAACGGCTTTGCCTTGCCCATAGGCTCCTCCCGTTACCGGTTGACCGCCTGATAAAGCTGAACAGCGTTGCCCCTTCGCTCCAGCGCCATTACAGCGCCTTCAACCCTACTACGCGCAACTCCGCCCCTGTGCTCCGCATCGGTACTCGGGTCCTCGTGGTGCTTCCACTTGGACCTCTCCCTTCGCATCGGAGCGACAGGTTCCCACGTTCCACACAAGAGCCTGATACAAGTTCACGCCGCCTTCATGCCGGACGCCGTCTGGGCAGTGAGCAGGTATCTCCCAGACTTATCCCGGGAACGAAGCCCCACCCGGTTCCGACGCCATCCATGCACTTTTCGACACGTCATCAGCGGTTCGCTTACGCTCGTCTCCTTGCATCTTACCTGACGGGATCAAGTCCCGCCTTTTCCTCAACGCTCACCACCATCGCTCTTTACGACAGCAGCTTGAGGTGGTTTGAAGCCCGCTCCTGACAGCCGGTTTCGAGGGGCCACCCTCATCTCTCACACAGCTCCACACCTCCATCGCTGTTGGTATGTTCGTGGCACACGATGGTCGCAGCACTTTCCCCTTGGGGTACCGGGGCACAAGGGGCCGGAATGGAGATCAGGGGCATCGGGCGGGGATCAGGGCGAGGCACCTCCTCCGGGCTAGTTCCGCGCACGGGACGATCATCTACTGGGCCCTCCTGCCGCGTCGCGTTGCACGCTTATTGTCCAAATGGCTGGGTATCAGACGGACCGCGTACCCCGGCGTCGTAGGCAATTTTGAGGCAGAGTGTGAAGTACTTCAGCGCCTTCCCTGAATTGAGGAGTGAGATGTCCCAAGGCAACTCGGAGCCATTTGGGAAAGCCACACGCAACTTGTTGCCTACCTCAAAGTCGTGCAGGAACCGCTCTACGTCGGTTTGTTCGGCAAGGCTGAACTCCACTGGATCCTTTTGCCCATCGGCGAGTTCACTCCAAGGCGGTTCTCGATCAATCGACAGCTGCAACGGCAACTGCTTCCCATCGGGCACATGCCAGCCTGGCGAGGTCAATTGGAAGATCACCCCTTGTTCGCCTTCAATTATCTTGATCACGAGAACTCGCTGCCCGGGCAAGTCGGTGGCGATCGCACAACTGCGACGATCGTCAGCGTTCTTTCCTCCTGCGACGTGCCAAGGGCCGGCTCTGCCGAGATCGACGATGTCAGCTTGGACGACTGAACCCAATCCTATGATAACAGCGGCTGCAATGAGGACGCTGCGCATATGCGCTCCGTATTCGATTGGTGATGAGGCATCCGACCTTGCGGTAGCGTCCCGTTGCTTTTCGGCGGGTGATTCAGACCGAAATGTTGAGTTGTCTCCTACACAGCATTTAGCAACTCTTGCAACGCGCCATGTTGCCGCTACGTTCTCACCCATGCCGCGTCACTTCCCGCTACCCTGGTCGATCGAGCGCGCTCCGGGCGGCTGGTGCGTCAAGGACGCGAATGGACAGCCGGTTGCCTACACCTGTGGCGATGATCAGCCGCAGGGCGTCGGCTCGCGCCATATGACCGTGGACGAGGCGCGGTGGATCGCGGTCAACATCGCCCGGCCTCCGAAGACGGTCAGGCCACCAGTGTCGGAATGGGTGCCCTCTCATAGGAAAAGAGCCCCGCTCGTGCGCTCCAATTCATCATGCCTCCCGAACCGGAGCATTCGAAACCGCAAGCGCGTCCCTGTCGGTTTGCACGGACTCCGTCCTATGCAAAAGACGCAATATCAAAACGATACATAGAGCACCTCCTATGATGCCAAATACGATTGCATTGACCAAATATTGTATCAGCATGTGCAAAAACTCGGTCACGTCATTTCATTCCAGCCAAGCTAAGTGAAGCAATTATACGACCGGAACGTAGTGGCACCATAATCACACCCACGTGGTCCTGAACTTCTGAACCGCGGGAGGTGCATCGGGGCTGAACGTCCGCGAGCGTCGTTGTCTAGAACCGAGGTACGCCCCGACGCAGACAGAGTGTGTGCCAAAGCTGTTCGATCTTGTCGCGGTCGACCGAAGTTCGGAAGTGGCCGGATTCGGTTGCGGGAGCATCGCCTCCGACGAAGGCGGGTGGCCGCTGCGACATCTACGAGGAGCTGAGAACCACGTTGCCGAGCAGTACGAGCTGTTCGCCGATCGCGCCTCCGCCGCCACCATCCAGGCCAATCACGTTCGCATGCAGTTCTCGGCCATTCCCTATGTTCTCGTGGCTACCTTGCACTGTCTCGGTTTGCGCCTTACTGAGTTGGCTGATGCCTCCGCCCGGATTATTCGTCGCTACCTCCTCACGCTCGGCACGCAGGTGCGCGCCAGTGTGCGGCGCATGCAGTTTGCCATCGCCTCGGGATGCCCAAGCAAGGTCGAGTTCAAACCCGCCGACTTCTACCTTTAGTACGCGATCAGCTCCAATTGCCCCACAGAGCGAGCTGAAACCATCGCGCTTTGCTACCCGGCATGCAGACGTGCGCTCTGATCGGCTCACATCACGGGCAACCAAAAGCTACCACTCGCGAATTCCGCGAACCTTGCGGGGGAGTTAGGTAGCAGACTTACCCCGCCAAGAAGTCCACGGATGTCCGTTCGACATGGGTACATCGCACCACGTGGCCGCCTGTTTCCAACTCGAACACCACGAAAACCATAAGGAGTGACTCATGGATGGAGGCAGGGTTTGCCATCAGGATAAAGGGATAGGAATGGATTGTTTGGTGGATGTCGACGAGCGGGCAAGACGCCGTCTGTGGCGCCGGGTGGCGCGCATGCTTTTGCCGCGAGGCGCACGCCGCCGCCTCCACGCGTGGTTTGGAGATCTTTGGATTGCCCGTCGCCCGGATCGTATCTACATGGAGCGTGATTTGATCCCCGCTGTCGCGCGTCGCGGCGGCAAGGTGCTGTTCATTGGTTGTGCGCAAATACACCAAGCACTATCCAGCGTTGTTTGCGGCGCATGGCGCGGAGTGCTGGACTATTGATATCGACCCGACCGTTGCGCGATGGGGCGCTCCGGAACGGCATGTGATCGGCGACATCCGAGATGCCCAGGATCATTGGCACCCCTCATCGTTCGACACTATCGTGCTGAGCGGGGTCTTCGGCTTCGGCCTCAACAGTGTGCGAGATCAGAACGAGGCACTGCGGGTCTGCCATCTGCTCCTGAAGAGTGACGGCTGCCTGATCATGGGTTGGAACAGCGACCGATGCGTCGACCCGTCAGAGCTGCACGCGCTGCCAATCTATTTCCGGCCCTCATCCATTCCGGGCATGGTTCAGTGCCAGACCTTCGCGAAATCAACGCATGTATACGACACCTTCACGGCAGTGACAGTCTCAGTAATACGAGGCACGGCTACTGTTGGCTTGCCCCGCTGCTCTTGCACCGTCATGGCCGGAACAAGCCCGGCCATGACGGAAGGAACAAGCGGCGACGGCAGGTCATTGGTCGGGGCTCGCAACTCGCATGCCATCTCATAGCTCCGAGATGTGCATTTGCAAGACTCGCTGTGTCGCCAGTGGTACAGACGCATTCATGGACGACTTTGTCACGACACAAGATCCTCCCTTGAGCGTCTGAAATTGGAAGGATGACACGTGGCAAAGCTGGCCACCGTCCACGCCAATAGACCTAATCGATGCGCGCCAATTGGTAGGCCGCATTGCAACGAGATGGATCGTCAATACTGGTAATCGCTCCATCGCAGGCTAATTCAGCGTGTCGGGCGGTAGACGGTGAGACCAATCTCCCTCGTGCCGCCATCCACCGCCCCACGGCGCCTATCCCCCAGTGAACTCCGGCCGCCGTTTCGCACCGAATGCCGACACCGCCTCCTGGTGATCCTTCGACATATTCGACTGCGTCTCCAGACTGAGGCTAAGATCCATCGTTGCATGCGCGATCTGCCGCAACGGAATGTTGATCACCTGCTTCGTCCACCGGATCGACTTCATCGCCCCAGCGGCCAGCCGGCGCGCCAGACCGTAGACCTTCTCATCCAGTTCGCTCGGCCGGCACCACATGGTTGATCAGCCCGATCCGATGCGCCTCGGCCGCGGTCATCAGATCGCCGGTGAACAGATACTCCTTGGCCCGCGCGAAGCCGATCAACTGCGGCCATATCAGTGCCCCGCCGTCGCCCGCCACCAGGCCGGCGTTCACGTGCGGATCGCCGATCCTCGCCGTCCTCGGCCGCGATGATGATGTCGCACATCAGCGCCACCGTGGCGCCCAGCCCCACGGCATGGCCGTTGACCCGCGCGATCACCGGCTTGTCGCACTCAAGCATGCGGAATATGATCCGTTTCGCTTCCGGCAGACTGGTGGCGTCCCACAACTCCGGCCGGTCGATCTTCTGCTGCATCGCGATCACGTTGCCACCCGCGGAGAACGCCCGCCCCGCGCCGGTCAGCACGACCACGTTCACCTCCGGGTCGTCGTGGACGTCCTCCCAGATGCGCGACATCGAGTAGTGCATCTCGGCCGAGAACGCGTTCATCGACTCCGGCGCGTTCAGGGTGATCGTCATCACCTTGTCCTGCTTCGCGACCAGCAGGCCACCGTACTGGCTGTAGTCGTACACCTTGTCGAGCGGCGGCATGGCGTTGGCTCCCTTCCCCGTCGGTCGATTGCCGACCGGCGGGAATTGTGACGCCGGCCGGCCGGTTCGTCACGGTGGCACTACGACACCACCATCCTCGCTCGATCGCTTCTGGCTCGTGAATCCGCGCACTACCCCCGGGCTGACAACGCCGCCGCCAGCGCCTCACCATCGACAATCGGCAGCCCACACACGCTCCGGCGGCAGACATACGCAGTGGCGCCCCCTGCCCCACCCACCATGCCGAACGCGGGATGGCCAGCCGGTAGCGCATCGGGTCTCGGCGCGCGCAGCACGACAACGGCCGGGTCGGGCGCTCCAAGTGCCACAGACAACAGCTCCGTGGCGCGCTGATGTTGTTGGTCGCCCGCGATAACAACCGTGGCGGCCTCCTCCAGCAGATCGGCAGCCGTCAGCAGCGACGGCATGGCCGCGAGCTGATCCGGCTTGCCGGTGAACGCCCGCAGCAGCGCTTCGGCACGCCCACGCCACGCGCGATCCCCGGTCAGGTGCCAGAGCCGGGCGAACACCTCCGCCAGGACGCCGTTGCCGGACGGCGTCGCGGTGTCGACAGCGGTGCGCAGCCGCACGAGCGGCACATCCGTCGCATCGGCCGCCGTGGTGCAGTAGCCGCCATGTCCGTCGGGAAACGCCGCTCGCGCCGCATCCGCGAACCGCACGGCCTGTGCCAGGCGCGCCGGATCGCCGGTCGCCTCGAACAGCGCGAGCGAGGCCCGCGCCATCGCGGCCTGATCGTCCAGCAGGCCGGCAGCGGTTACCCGCCCCAGCCGCCAGGCGTGCTGCACCCGTCCATCGGGCGCCGACATCTCCGCAAGGATGAAATCCTGCGCCTGCTCGGCGCGCGTCAGCCACTCCGGCCGGCCGAACACCGCCGATGCACGCGCCAGGGCGGCGATCGCCAGCCCGTTCCAGTCCGCCAACACCTTGTCGTCGCGCCCGGGCCGGACGCGGCGCGCACGCGCATCGAACAGCACCTGCCGCGCGCGGGCCAGTGCGCTCTCCTGCTCCGGCGTCCCGGCTGGCGTCACGCGGCGCAGGATTGTGTGTCCCTCCCAGTTGCCGCCCGGAGTGACGTCGTAGGCCTGCTTGAACGCGGCGGCGGCATCGCCGAGCAATCCGTCCACCTCGGCCTCGGTCCAGACATAGAATCGCCCCTCCTCACCCTCGCTGTCGGCGTCCTCGGACGCAGCGAACGCGGCACGGCCATCGACATCTGCGGCCGTCATGTCGCGCGTCATCCACCCGACGGTCTCGACGGCGCGCTGCGCGTACAGCGGATCGGGTCGGTGCGCATGCGCCAGCGCCAGCAGCTCGAGCAGTTGCGCGTTGTCGTACAGCATCTTCTCGAAATGCGGCACCAGCCAGAAGGTGTCGGTGGAATACCGCGAATAGCCGCCGCCGAGGTGGTCGTAGATGCCGCCCTGCGACATCCGCTGAAGCATGAGGTGCAGCGCGTCCTGGCCCTCGGCCTGCCCGGTGCGGAATGCGTTCTGCCAAAGAAACCGGAAAATCGGTGGGTTGGGAAATTTCATCGCCCCCTTCAGCCCGCCCTGCTCCGGATCGTTCATGCGCAGCAGCGCATCGGCCACGGCGTCGAGATGCACGGGCGCCGGCAGATCGCCCGGATTGGGCTGCGACATGGCGGCCAGCACGCGGCGCAATGCAGCGGTGCGGTTCTTCACCATGTCGTCGCCGGCGCGCCAAGCCTCCGACACGCCGAACAGCACCTGATTGAACGACGGCTTGCCCCAGCGCGGCTCGGGCGGGAAATAGGTGCCGCCCCAGAACGGCGCACCGTCCGGCGCGATGAACATGGTCAACGGCCAACCGCCCTGCTCGCCCAGCGCGTGCAGCGCCGACATATACAGGTGGTCGATGTCCGGACGCTCCTCGCGGTCGACCTTGATATTGACGAAATGCGCGTTCATCAGCGCCGCGGTCGCGGGATCCTCGAATGATTCGTGCGCCATGACATGGCACCAGTGGCAGGCCGCATAGCCGATCGAGAGCAGGATCGGGCGATTGGTCTCCCGTGCCTCCTCCAGCGCCGCCGCGCCCCACGGCCGCCAGTGCACCGGGTTGTCGGCATGCTGCAGCAGGTAGGGCGAGGTCTCGTGGCGCAGCAGGTTGGCGGCCTCGGCCATGGCATTGCGCTCCGTTGGTGTTGGGCGGACATGGGGGTGGCGTGTGGCCAATGACAGGGATCAGGGAGGGATGGAAGCCGATACCATATTCGCCGTCGCGTCCGGCGCCGGGTACGCCGCCATCGCGGTCATGCGGATCAGCGGGCCGGCGAGCCGTGCCACATTGGCGGCGCTGTGCGGGCGCGTGCCGCCGCCGCGCCGCGCCGCGCTCCGCCGGCTGCGGGATGGCGACGGGGCGGAGCTCGACCAGGCCATGGTGGTGTGGCTGCCCGGACCAGGCAGCTATACCGGCGAGGACTCTGTCGAGCTTTTCCTGCACGGCGGGCGGGCAGTCATAGACGGGGTCGCGGAGGCGCTCGTTCGGCTCGGCGCCCGGCCGGCGGAAGCCGGAGAATTCACCCGCCGCGCCTTCCTCAACGGCAAGATGGACCTCACCGAAGCCGAGGCGGTGCACGATCTGGTGGCTGCCGAGACGGCGGCGCAGCGGCGACAGGCGCTGCGGCAGCTCGATGGCGCGCTGGGCATGATCTATCGCGACTGGGCCGACCGGCTGCGCATTCTGTTGGCGCAGCAGGAGGCGCTGATCGACTTCCCGGACGAGGACCTGCCGCCGGAGGTCGAGGTGGCGGTGGTCGAGGAACTGGCGGCGCTACGGAGCGAAGTGGCTGCGCACCTTAACGATGGGCGGCGCGGCGAGCGGCTGCGCGAGGGCCTGGTGTTCGCCGTTACCGGGCGGCCGAACGTCGGGAAATCCTCGCTGGTGAATGCACTCGCCGAGCGGGACGTTGCCATTGTCTCGGCAGTCCCGGGGACGACGCGCGACGCGCTGGAGACGCGGGTGGTGTTCGGTGGTGTGCCGGTCACCCTCGTGGACACGGCAGGCCTGCGGGCAAGTACCGACGCAATCGAGGCAGAGGGCGTGCGCCGCGCCCTTGCGCGGGCAGCCGATGCCGATCTTGTGGTTGTGGTGACCGAGGCAGGCGAGGAAGACAACACTCCCCCTCCCCTTGCGGGAGGGGGTTGGGGGGAGGGGGCCGAACCGGTACCTGGCACGGCCCCCTCCCCCCAACCCCCTCCCGCAAGGGGAGGGGGAGTCACACATATCCGCCCCTCACCTCCGCGTCGCGAACAAGCTGGACCTCGGCCGAGCGCGCCCCGCCGGACGCAATCGGCGTCAGTGCGCTGACCGGCGATGGCCTGGAGACCCTTCGCGCGCGCCTTGGCGAGGCGGCGCGATCCCTGACCGAAAGCGCCGGCCCGCCGCCCCTCACGCAGGCCAGGCACCGTGCGGCGTTGCAGGAAGCCGCGGCCCGGCTCACCGACGCGGGCATCGCCGAACTCCAGGAGTTGCGGGCCGAGGACCTGCGTCTGGCGCTACGGGCGATCGGGCGCATCACCGGCAGCGTCGGCGTGGAGGACATCCTCGACACGCTGTTCGCCCGGTTCTGCATCGGCAAGTAGGCATGCGCGCATGAGCTGAGCGAACGCCCGTGCCCGATGACTGAGCGCGTGCTTCTCCGCCCTGTCCATCTCCCCGAAAGTCGTCACCGCGCCAGCGGGAACGAACATCGGGTCGTAACCGAAGCCTTTCGTTCCACGCGGCGGCCAGGTCATCTGTCCGTCCACACGTCCAACGAACGTCTCGGTATGGTTGTCCGGCCAGGCGAGGCAGAGCGCGGCGACGAACCAGGCCCGCCGGTCCCGCGCATCGGCCGCCTCCCGGTTCACCCGCTGCATCGCATGGGAGAAATCCTTGCCCGGGCCGGCCCAGCGCGCCGAATGCACACCCGGGGCGCCGTTCAATGCGGCGACGCAGAAGCCGGAATCGTCCGCCAACGCCGGCAAGCCGATCGCCCGTGCGGCGGCGAGTGCTTTGATCCGCGCGTTGCCGGCGAAGTCGGGCGCGTCCTCCTCGGGTTCCGGCAAGCCGAGTGACCCCGCGGAAATCGCCGCAATGCCATATGGCCGCAACAGATCTGTGAGTTCCGCGAGCTTTCCGGGATTGTGGCTCGCCAGAACCAGGCGGCTGCCGCGTTCCAGATTGCGCGCCATCACGCCTCGTCGACCGCCTTGCGCTGTGCCTCGAACAACGATGCGACGCCCTGGCGCGCAAGGCCGAGCATGGCGAGAAACTGCCCTTCGCTGAACGCCGCCCGTTCCGCCGTGCCCTGGATTTCGACGATGCCGCCGGTATCGGTCAGCACGAAGTTGGCATCGGCATCGGCAGCCGAATCCTCCGCGTAGTCCAGGTCCAGCACCGGCTCGCCGCCGCATATTCCGCACGACACCGCCGCCACCTGGCCAACGAGAGGAAGTTTCTTGATGACGTTCATCCGCAACATGTGACGGAAGGCGAGGCTCAGCGCGACCCAGGCGCCGGTGATCGCCGCACAGCGCGTGCCGCCATCGGCGTTCAGCACGTCGCAGTCGAGCGTCACGGTGATCTCGCCCATCGCAGAACGGTCCACCACGGCACGCAGCGCGCGGCCGATCAGGCGCTGGATCTCCTGCGTACGCCCGGATTGCTTGCCGCGAGCGGCCTCGCGTTCGCCGCGCGTGTGGGTGGCGCGCGGCAGCATGCCGTATTCAGCCGTCACCCACCCCTGACCGGAGTTGCGCATGAACGGCGGCACGCGGCCTTCCACACTTGCGGCGCACAGCACTTCCGTATTGCCCATGCGGATCAGGCACGAGCCCTCGGCGTGACGCGCGAAGCCCGGCGTCAACGAGATCGGGCGCAGTGCGTCGGGAGTTCGGCCGGATGGTCGCATGGATGCTCCTGATTGCTCCGGGTCGTCATGGCCGCACTTGTCGCGCGACGGATGGCCTGGGTCAAGCCCAGCCACGACGAGGAAATGTGGTTTGTTGACGCGGAAGAGCCGGCCTGGATACCGTCCATGGCTTCCAGACCGGCACATCGAGACCGGCGGCAACGGAGAGAGCATGCGACACTTCTTGCGCAGCGCGCTGATCGCCATGGTCGCATCCTCGCTGGGTCGGGCGAGCGTCCGGCAGTGAAGGGCCTTCCTCACCATCGTCCAACGTCCCCATCGTCCCGATCGTCATAGCCGGCCTTGTGCCGGCCATCCACGAAGGAAGCAAAACCATGGCCAGCAGCACTATCACCACCAATGACGGCACCGAGATTTTCTACAAGGACTGGGGTTCGGGCCAGCCGATCGTGTTCAGCCACGGTTGGCCGCTCTCAGCGGACGATTGGGACACGCAGATGTTGTTCTTCCTGGGTAAGGGCTTCCGCGTGATCGCCCATGACCGGCGCGGCCATGGGCGCTCTAGCCAGACCAGCGGCGGCCACGACATGGACCACTATGCCGATGATCTGGCGGCGTTGACCGCGCATCTCGATCTGAAGGGCGCGGTGCATGTTGGCCATTCCACCGGCGGCGGCGAGGTCGCGCGCTATCTCGGCCGCCATGGCGAGAGCCGGGTCGCCAAGGCGGTCCTGATCAGCGCGGTGCCGCCCATCATGGTGAAGACAGCGAGCAATCCCGGCGGCCTGCCGAAGGAGGTGTTCGACGGGCTGCAGGCGCAGCTTGCTGCCAACCGCGCACAATTCTATCGCGACCTGCCTGCCGGACCGTTCTACGGCTTCAACCGGCCGGGCGTGAAAGCGTCGGAGGCGATCATCCAGAATTGGTGGCGCCAGGGCATGATGGGCGGCGCCAAGGCGCATTATGACGGCATCGTCGCCTTCTCGCAGACCGATTTCACAGACGATCTCAAGAAGATCACGGTGCCGGTGCTGGTGATGCATGGCGACGACGACCAGATCGTCCCCTATGCCGATGCCGGGCCCTTGTCGGCAAAACTACTCAAGAACGGCACGCTCAAGACCTACAAGGGCTTCCCCCACGGCATGCCCACGACCGAAGCTGAAACGATCAATTCTGACCTGCTTGCCTTTATCCGGGCCTGAGACCTTGTCCCCATGGTGGCGCGTAAGCCCCTAGCGGGGGCGCCTGAGACCCGTCCGGCCGCGTCGGAGAAAGCCTATACGCCTGCCATTCATTCCGCCAGCGGACACCCCGGAAGCCGGCTGGCTTATCCAATGAGACCGAGACCGCCTATGACGCGGCAACTTCCCTGCTGGTGGGCGGCGTCCTTGGCGCACCGATTTACGAAAGGGCGCGGGGGCTATTCGGGCAGCGTGGCATCAACGAGTTGATCTATCTGGTCGGTCATTACTGTTTCGTCTCGGTAATCCTGAATGGTTTTGACATCCCCGTGCCGAATGCCGGGTGACCATCCGGCGCCCGGATCTCCAGGATCGCCGGCGGCCCCATCTGCGGCAAATGCGGTGAACCGGGGCGACGCCAGGAACAACGCCATCACCACGACAGGGAGCCGAACGCTGTCGGTTCTTGCTCCCCACCCACGGCTTCAGCTAGTCTCCCGGCCTACACGGGGGGACCGCATGCGTGCCTGGACCGTGGATGCGGACGACATCCAGGTGGCGGAGGATTTCAACGAATCCCTGCTGCATCGCACCCCTGAAATCGAAGGTTTTCTGCGCTCGGATCGGGACGACAAGTTCATCGTCATCGGCACCAAGGGATTCGGCAAGACCTTGCTGCTCAAGGCCAAGCGCATTCTCTACCAGCGTGAGGGGCGGGCCGCCTGCCTTCCCGCCGGCGCCCTCCTCGACAAACCGATCGGCGACAAGATCTTCAGCCGGGAGCTCCTCGCCTTTTTCATCGTGTCGCCCCTTCCGTGGTCAAAAATCTGGCTCACAGCGATCGCTCTCGGGACTCTGAAACACCTCGGCGCGGTGCGCGAGCTCAAGGTCGGTCCCGCTCTGGCCAGCCTCATTGCAGACGAACAGCTCCACGGCGTCATCGACCACTTCGTCCGACTGCTCGAATTCACGCCGAGCGAGCTGCAACGTTGCGGCACCGACACCGACGGCCATCTGGTGCCGCGCCTGCGCGCGATCACCTCGCCGGTGGCGATCTTCATCGATGGCGTCGATGAGTACTTCAACAAGCACGTCGAAGGCCCCACGAGCCATCCGAGCGTTACCGGCGAGCTATCGCCAAACGTGTGGCACTTCGCGCAGCTCGGCCTGGTGGAGGTCGCCTATCAGCTTCGCCGGATCAATCATCACATCAAGGTCTTTGCCGCCGTCCGCAAGGAAGCCTACGCGCGTCTTGCGAAGACGACCGTCATGGCCCAGCAGTACCGCGGCAGCGCGGTCGATATCGCATACTCCCCCCAGAGCCTCCGCGAGATCTTTTTCAACAACGTGCGGCTGTTGAAGAGCGACATGCTGGCGAGTCCGGAGAGGCTGCGCACTGATCCGCTCGAGGCCTTCGTGGGGCGGACGACGGTCATCGACGCATACACGCGCGAAGAAGAGGGAGGCTTTGAGTTCATCTGCCGGCACACGCTGCTCCGCCCGCGCGACTTGATGACCATCGGCGAACGTCTGGCCGCGCTCCGTCCACATGAGCGGCGAAGCGAGCTCCGCTTCAAGGAAGTCGTGCACCAGGCCGCCACCGAAATCGCCTACGAGTATCTGGCCGAGATCGCACCGCATATCGGCAACCTGGAGCTCGAACAGCTGCTGCGGCGTCTCCCCGGCAATGTGCTGACCCGCGAGGAGATTGAAACGCTCTTCGTCGAGCATAGCCTCGCGACGGGCGGCGAGGAGAAGCACGTCTTCTGTGCGCTCTACCGGGTGGGCCTGCTCGGTTACGTCCATTACGACCGCGTGCGCGGCGAGTGGGCACAGCGGTTCCTGCGGCCAGGCGAGGCGACTCTCGAACCGGACGGGATGCTCCCGCAGGCCACGCACTACCTGCTCCACCCGGTCCTGCACGACGTAATCGGACGGCTGAATCCCACCTATCTGCAGCGTGTCGACCGCGCGAACAGTGTGGGCTATGCCCGACCATGGCGCGAAATGGAGAGTGCGGCCAGTCCCATCAGCGTGCACACGTTTTGCGTACTCAAAGGGGACGTGTACGGGTTTGGCCGCCTGATGCACGCTCGCGCCGCTGCCCCGGTCCGGCAAGCATTGGAAGATGCCGTACGCCACTGGGCCCGCGGGGCGGCCGTCGCGGAGACCGGGTCTGGCGATTCCGTGTTGATCGCCCACGACGATCCGCTGACTCTGGCGCAGACCGCCCGGCATATTATGGACGACGTGTACCAGGCCACCGGTCAGCCTCTCCTTCGCATAGCCCTGCACTACGGCGAGGTGCAGATGCAGGTCGGCGCCGGCGATGGACCGCCGATGATCGTGGGGGGAGACGCAGTTCTGTGCGCGAGCAGGGTGGAGCCCCATGTGCTGCCCGGTCAGATCTGGGCGACGGAGGAGTTCCGCCAGCAGCTGGCGCGAAAGCCGTCGCTATGGCGCACAACAAAGGTAATGTCGTTGGACGGCAGCGATCGCTTCAACGTCAAGAAAGAAGCAAGGGCAGAACCGGATCTGTGGGTCCGTCTTTATCGTCTTGAATTCTAATACCAACCGGCGAAATGAATGACGCATCCGGTGCCATACGTGTGCCATACGTCATGGCGGGGCTTGGCCCCGCCATCCACGTCTTTGCAGCATCGTAAGGGAAAGACGTGGATGGCCGGCACAGGGCCGACCATGACGATTGGGTGCAGCCGTGCGGACGGAGAGCCATTCGGTACGTCGGTGGGTATGACCTAGCCGTGAACAGAGACTTGCGTATGCGCTCCTCTACATTTCCACCGTCCCCCGCATCACCGGGACGCAGCTGCCGGCCACAGTCGCCAGCACCGGGCCTTCCGCCGTCTTGCGTGCTGTGGCGATGATCTGGCTGGGGCGGCCCATCTCGATCCCCTGCTCGATATCGTAGGTGAGATCGACGTTCTCGCCGGGCGCCAGCGAAGTCAGCAGACCCGCCAGCGCGGCATTGGCGCTGCCTGTCGCGGGGTCCTCCAGCGTGCCACCGAGCGGGGCGAACATGCGCGCCCGAAGCCGTGTCGCATCGCCCTCGCGCCAGGCATAAAGATGCAGCGCGAAGTGGCCCGCCAAGCTCGGAAACTGCGCCGCGGCGGAACGGAACGCGGCAAGGTCCGGGCTGGCGCGCGACAGTGCTTCCACATTTGCAACCTCGGCGATGACGAACGGAATGCCGACGGATGCCACCAGGGGCGTGTGTGCGTTGGTCGCGATATCCTCGGGCTGCAGTCCCGCGCAGGCGGCCACCACCTCCTCCGGAATGCCGATGTCGATCGACAGAGCGCGCGGCGCCGAGATGCGCGCGCCGCCAATCGCGCCGTTGGCATCGCGCAGGAGGTGCACACGCACGAGACCGGCGAGTTCCTCGAACACCAGATGTTCGGGCGGGTTGTCCATCCGCCGCGCCAGCACATAGCCGGTGCCGACATTCGGATGCCCCGCGAACGGCAGTTCGGCACGGGTGGTGAAGATGCGCACCCGCGCGTGGTTCTGCGGGTTCTCGGGCGGCAGCACGAATGTCGTCTCGGACAGATTGAACTCGGCCGCCAGCGCCTGCATCTGTTCCGCGCTCAACCCGCGCGCATCGGGAAAGACCGCAAGCGGATTGCCGCCGAAGCGCCGGTCGGTGAAGACGTCGACGGTGACGAACTCATATGCGGCCATGACGCACCTCGTTGCTCAGCTTGCGGCAATTTGCAGTCGATTCGCCGCGCGCACGCGGCCAATCAACGGCAGTAGATCGTCCAGCCCCGGCCCTTCGGCCTCGCCGGTAAGCGCCAGGCGCAACGGCAACACAAGCGCATCCCCGTCACGTCCGGTCGCCCGCGTCACCGCATCGCTCCAGACAGTCCAGACCGCGGTGCTCCATGGTTCCTGCGGCAAATTCTCAAGCGCAGCATGCAGGAATTCGCGTTCGCCTGCGATCACCGGCGGCACGATGGTCCCGGCGACCACATCCCACCAGCCGCGTGCCTCGGTCAGGCGATCGAGATTGCCGCGCACCGCCAGCCAGAACGCCTCGGTTGCACCGGACGGCAGGCGGTCGGCCACAGCGGCAAACGGCTGATGCCGCAGTGCGCGGCGATTCAATGCCAGCAGGCGCGTTGCGTCAAAGCTTGCGCCGAAATGCGCAAGGTCGAAACGTTCCGTCAGCTCGACCAGCGACGGCGGCTGATCGTCCTGCATTCCGGTGCGCGCCAGATGCGCGGCGATGGCAGCGGGTTCGATGCCATCGTTGCGCAGGATGCGAAGCGTGAGCCGATCCAGCCGCTTCGACGGCCGGTCACCACCGGCGTCCGTCAGCATCGGCAGATGTGCCGCGTCGATGGATCGCGGATCGGCGCCAAGCGCCAACAGGATGTCGAACTGGATGGCGGTCCTGGTGATCTGGCCCTCGGTGCGGATCAGATGACTGATGCCGGTATCGATGTCGTCGATCGCCGAGGTGAATGTATTCAGCAGGGTTCCGTCGGCGCGGATCACGACCGGATCGGAAACCGCTGGCAGCTTCACTTCACAATGACCGAGCACCATGTCGCGCCATTCCACGACACGGTCGGAGAGCAAAAAGCGCCAGTATGGGCGCTTGCCGCCAGCCTCCGCCGACGCGCGCTGCGCCGGCGTAAGACGCAGCATGGCGCGGTCATACACCGCCGGCTGCCCACGCTTCAGCCGCTGGTCGCGTTTCGACCGCAGCTCTTCATCGGACTCGAAGCAGGGATACAGCCGGCCACTCTGGGTCAATCGTTCCGCGGCGGCCGCATACAACGCATGCCGGTCCGATTGATTGATGGTTTCGTCCCAATCGATGCCAAGCCATCGCAGGTCCGCGGCGATCACCTCGGCGCAGTCAGGCTTGCAGGTCTCGCGCTCGGTGTCGTCGAAGCGCAGCAGGAAATGACCGCCGAACCGGCGCACGAACAGGAAGTTCGCCAAGGCGACGCGCGCGCTTCCGAGTTTCAGGTGGCCGGCGGGACTCGCGGCGAAACGGACCTTGATCATGCCAAAAGCCGCAACGACTCACTCATCCTCGTCATCCACATCGATCCGCCGCGGATCGAGCGCCCGCCAATCCCTGTCCTCGGTGCCCGCCATGTTGTCCACGAAGTCTCCGAGTTCGGTCGCGCTGCGCCATCCGGCATCGCCGGCATCGATCACCTCGGCGTCCTCGCCGAACGCGAACCACGCCTCCAGCACTTCCTTCGTTGTCATTCCCGGCGCACGACACCGCTCCACTGAATCGCGCACGTAGCGGCGCGCGAACGCGTTCGCCTGCATCAGCGTCTCGAAGCCGTCGATCTCCTCAACGATGTTGTCCTGAGCACCGCCCGACAAATCGAGGATGCGCACGCGCCAACCACCTTCCGGGGCGAAGAGATCACTCATGCCGGCAAGCTAGACACGCTATGCGGCGGAAGCAACCGACCGTTCGTCATTCCCGCGAAAGCGGGAACCCAAGGACAGCCACGTGTCTGGATTCCCGCTTACGCGGGAATGACGAATTGTTGCGGTCAGGCCTTGACCCCGCCGGAGGTCAGCCCCGCGACGTAATGTTCGACGAAGAACGAATAGATGATTGCGACCGGAATGGATCCCAGCAGCGCCGCGGCCATCAGCTGACCCCAGTAGAACACGTCGCCGCGCACCAGTTCCGCGATCGCACCCACCGGCACCGTGCGCACATCGGTCTTGGTGAGGAAGATCAGCGCATAGAGGAACTCGTTCTGCGCCAGCGTGAATGCGAAGATTCCGGCGGAGATGAAACCCGGAGTGCACAGCGGCAGGAAGATGCGGAACATCGTCTGCAGCCGCGTCGCGCCGTCGATGCGCGCGGCATCCTCCAGCTCGTGCGGCACGGATTTGAAATAGCCCATCAGCAGCCAGGCGCAGAACGGTACCAGCAGCGTCGGATAGGTCAGGATCACCGACGTCAGCGTGTCGCCGAGCCCGAGGCGGTTGATGATATCGGCCAGCGGGATGAACAGCAGCGGCTGCGGCACCAGATACGTCGCGGCGATGGCGAACGAGACCAGTGCGGCCCCCGCAAACCGCATGCGCGCCAACGGATAGGCGAGCATGACGCCGAACACCAACGAGATCGCAGTGGAGACCACCGCGACCAGCATCGTGTTGTAGGTCCACGTGAGAAAACTGGTCTCGGTCAGCAGGTTCACGAAATGCTCGAGCGTCGGATGGTAGACGATCAGCGGCATGATCTTCCGGCTGTACAGCTCACTGTTCGGCTTCAGCGAGGTGATCGCCATCCAGTAGAACGGGAACAGCGTGAACACCAGGAAGAAGCCGAGCGGCAGCCAGAGCTTGAGTCCCCTCACCCGCCAGCCGCGGTGTTCGACGATCATGTCTTTTCACCGCGCATGTACCACGCCATGCCGGCGATCAGCAGCGCCAGCGGCGGCAGCATCGACAGCGCGATCGAGGCGCCGAGCCCGAACTGGCCGCCGCCCATCGCCACGTCGAACGCATAGGTGGCAAACAGGTGCGTCGCGTTCGCCGGTCCGCCGCGCGTCAGCACATAGACAAGCTGGAAGTCGGAGAACGTGAAGATCACCGAGAACATGGTGACGATGAAGATCACCGGCTTCAGCAATGGCAGCGTGACGTAGCGGAAGCGGGCGAAGGTGGTCGCACCGTCGATGGTCGCGGCCTCATACAGTTCCGGCGAGATGGTCTGCAGGCCGGCAAGCAGCGTGATCGCGTAGAACGGCAGGCCGCGCCAGGTGTTCACCATGATCAGCGAGAACATCGCCAGCCTGGGGTTGCCAAGCCAGGACGGACCCGGATTGGCGATGCCCCAGCGGATCAGGAACCAGTTCACCACGCTGAACGAGGGGTCCAGGATCCACATCCACGCGATGGTGGACAGCACCGTCGGCACGATGAACGGCAGCAGCATGATCGCGCGGATCAGGTTCTTGAACCGGAAGTCCTGGTTCATCACCAGCGCCAGCGCGAGCCCACCGGCCATCTTCAGTGCGGTGGCCGCGAACGTATATACAAACGTGTTCTGTGCCACCTGCCAGAACACCGGATCGTGGAAATTGGCGATGAAGTTGTCCAGCCCGATGAACACGCCGGGCTTGGCGACCGGTCGGTTCTCCAGGCTGAGCCAGATGCCGTAGATGAACGGGTAGCCGACCAGTGCGAGCAGGAACAGCACCGGCGGGGTGACCATGAGCCAGCTGAACACCGCCTCGCGCTCGGTCCAGCGCCGCAGGCTCAGCGCCGCTCGCGGGCGGGTCGTCGCGCGGGGCAGCGTCTGGGTGTGCGCCGACATGCTCAGGCGCAATCCTCCCCCTCCCCTTGTGGGAGGGGGTTGGGGGGAGGGGTCGCTTCCACAGAAGACAAGGCGTTGGCAAACGCACCGAACTTGAATTCGTGGCGCCTAACCCCTCCCCCCGCCCCCCTCCCGCAAGGGGAGGGGGAGGATTTTTCCATGGCCGGACCCGACTCCGTCATCAGGCCGACTTGAAGATCTGCTTGAGCTGTGCATCCGCATCGGCAATCACCTCCTTGGTGGACTTGCCGGCGCAAGCCTTGGCGAACATATCCACGACCACGTATTTCGCCACGCTCTCCGACTGCGGCCGGCCGATCGGCGCCGGCCATCCCGGCAAGTGCGACGTCTTGAGCGAATCGCGATACGGCAGATTGCGCGGCTCCACGTGCCACAGCGGCGCGTCGTCATAGGCGTGCAGATAGGGCGCGTAATAGCTGTCG
Source organism: uncultured Alphaproteobacteria bacterium (assembly GCA_963780095.1). Classification (GTDB taxonomy): domain Bacteria; phylum Pseudomonadota; class Alphaproteobacteria; order Acetobacterales; family Acetobacteraceae; genus JAMXLO01. Next base: position 166,515 of record CAWABH010000058.1, on the reverse strand, counting down.
GCCGATGCATACCAGCGTTCGACCTGCTTCGGATCCATCATCCAGACCAGGAAATCCTTCGACGCCTGCTGGTTCTGCGAGAAGCTGTAGATCGCATGGCTCCACGGCGCGAGGATGTGGAACCGCCCCTTCGGCCCTTGCGGGTTCAGCGACTGCTCGGTCACCTTGGCAATATCGGGGAACTGCTTCTTGGCAAACCACAAAATGCTCTCTGCATTGTTGGTGCAGGAGATCTGCTCGCTCATCCAAGCCTTGTTGTTGCTGACGTCGGTCCAGCCCAGGCAGTCCTCCAGCGTGGTCGCCAGAAAGAACTTGCGGCAGAAATCGACCGCCCGCGCTGTTTCGTCGGAATCGATCACGATGGTCTTGCCGTCCGGTTCGACCTCGCGCGCGCCGTACGACCATAGCAGCGGATACAACCAGCCATGGTTGTCGCCGAACCCATGTCCCAATTCGAAGCCAAACGGATGGTCCGCCTTCTTCAACTTGATGCCGGCTTCCAGCAGTTCGTCCCAGGTGTCGGGAAAGTCCTTCACGCCCACCTCGGCGAACCAGTCGCTCCGCCAGTTCATGATCTGGCCGACATTGCCGAACGGGATCGCCTTCCACTTGCCGTTGACGATCACCGCCTCCTTGGCCGAATTGTACCAGCCGCCACCTTTCTTGCCGATCCCCTCGGCGATGTCGCTGACATCCACCAGCTTGTCGTCGAACAGGAACGGCCAGTTGAAAAAGGTGAGCGTCATGTCTGGCCCGGAGCCGGTCTCCGCGGCGGTGGCCATGCGGGTCTGCAGGCTGCCGACGCTGATCAACTGGTAGTCCACGGCGATGCCGGTCGCCTTCTGGTATTCCGGGACCAGCGTCTTCTTGAAGAAGTCGTCGTAGGTCTGGATGAACGAGCTTTCGTGCATGAAGCTGAGGCTCGGGGCCGCGCGTCCCTGGCCCGCGCCGAGCATGCCGCCCGCCGCCGCCAGTCCGCCGATCTTCAACACGTCGCGACGCGACGCAGAACGCATGATGTTGGCCACCGCCCCCTGCTCCCTGAACCTGTCTGACCGGGCCTTTGTTGTTGCCGACCGGCGTCCCGGCACGCCGTGCTTCGGACGTTATGGGGTGGCAATAGGCGAAGTCAACGGGACGACCGTATGGCGCTCAGCTTCGCCAGACCACGGGGACGCGGTAGCGCCGGTATTCCGAAACCGTCATGGCCGGGTTTGGCGCCGGCCATCCATGTCTTTATAACAGTCGGCGACATGAAGTCGTGGATGGCCGGCTCAAGGCCGGCCATGACGGGGGAGGGGTAGGCATCTTGTGTGGCTTTTTCCAATGGCGATGAAAATGCTTTAGCTACCCGCCTTGCCCCGCGCACCACCCTTCCGCAGCAGGAACTCGCGGCCGACCTTCACCATCGGCACCCCGTCGTATTCGACGATGTCGGCCGTCGCATAGGTCTCGTGCCAGGCGTCGGGGATGAAGCTGCCGGTGCCCACCACGTCGATCGGCGCCTTGGCATCGGCCATCACGCGGCACTTCTCGACGCCAAATCCCGACGAGGCCACGATCCGCGCGCGGGGATACCCCGCCGCATCGAGCGCCTCGCGCATGCCGCCAGATGGCAGGCGGCGGAAACGCCGGTGCCGACCAGATAACGCAGCTCCGTCTCGCTGCGATAACGGCGGATCGCGCCGGGCGCGTGGCGCTCCAGCACCGCGTAGCTCTCGGCCGGGTCCAGCCCTTCCATGAAGCGTCCGCCATGCGTGTCCAGCCGGAACGACAGCCGCCCCGATCCGGCAACGAGATCGGGGAACCGCGCGCACACCGCCAGCGCATCGGAAACCTCGCGGCCGAAGTAGTCTGCCAGCACGGTCATCGGTTCGTCGGGGAACGTCTCGCGGAACATCTCGGCCGCGCGCAACGTGGAGCCGGCATAGCCGATCAGCGAATGCGGCATCGTGCCAAATCCGCGCGGCGCACCGAACCAGTGCGCGGTGCCGTCATTGGCGTTGCCGACGAAGCCCTTCGCCCCTTCCCGCTTTGCCGCATTGCTGCCGACCGAGGCCGCGTACGCCATCATGTCCTGCATCTCGGCGCCGGCGCAGTGGCGTGCCTCCATCGCCAGGAACGCGACATCCGGCAAGGCAAGGCACATCTGATACGCGTTGTGCGCCGCCACCGAGGCCGGGCCGATCTTCTGCAGCAGGATCGTCTCGAGATCGGACAGATGCTCCAGGCTGCCGCTGATATAGGCGAGCGGCTCGCCCGCGCCGACCCAGCTCGCCCTCCGCATACGTCAGATCGATGTCGAACCCGGTGCCGCGCGCGGCGGCGACAGCCTCCAGCCATTCGGTCATCAGCCGCGGCGCGGAGATCACCGGGCGGCGCATGAACACCGCGTAGGTCACGCGCTTGTCGCCGAACCGCGCGACGATCTGGCGCGTGCGGTTGAAGTAGCTGTCGGTCCGCGCCGCGATATCCGCGGCGAGGTCGCGTATGCCGTTCCACGTCTCCCCCTCCCCTTGCGGGAGGGGGTTGGGGGGAGGGGGCCGCGCCAGTACCGTTTTCGTCCCCTCCCCCAACCCCCTCCCGCAAAGGGGAGGGGGAGTGTCGCCACCTGCCGCCGGCGATCTACTGCGCCGCCACCTGCACCTGCCCGATCGGCGCACGCCGCTGCTTCAGTTCCTCGGCCACCAGGAACGCCAGTTCCAGCGACTGCTCGGCGTTCAGCCGCGGATCGCAGAACGTCTCGTAGCGCTCGGTCAAATCCGCCTCGGTGAGCCGATGCGCCCCGCCGGTGCATTCGGTGACGTCCTGCCCGGTCATCTCGACATGCACGCCGCCGGCCCAGGTGCCCTCCGCGGCGTGGATGTCGAAGAAGCTGCGCACCTCCGACAGGATCGAATCGAAATTGCGCGTCTTCAGCTTGGCCACGGTGGAGATCGTGTTGCCGTGCATCGGATCGCACAGCCACACCACCTTCGCCCCGGCACGCTCCACCGCGCGCAGCAACGGCGGCAGGCGCGCGCCCACCTTGTCGTGCCCCATGCGGCTGATCAGCGTGATGCGGCCGGGTTCGTTCGCCGGGTTGAGCACCTCGAGGATGCGCAGCAGATCGTCCGGTTCCTGGGTCGGGCCGATCTTCATGCCGAGCGGGTTCTTCACGCCGCGCAGGAACTCGACATGCGCGCCTTCCAGCTGGCGCGTGCGGTCGCCGATCCACAGGAAATGCGCCGAGCAGCCGTACCAGTCGCCGGTCGTGGAATCGATCCGGGTCAGCGCCTGTTCATAGGGCAGCAGCAGCGCCTCGTGGCTGATGTAGAAGTCGGTCTCGCGCATGTCGCGCGTGGTGGTGCTGGTCATGCCGCAGGCCGCCATGAACGACAGCGTCTCGTCGATGCGGTGCGCCAGGTCCTGGTAGCGTGCCGCCAGCGGCGAGCGCGCGGCGAACTCCAGGTTCCAGCGATGCACCTCGTGCAGGTCGGCATAGCCGCCGGAAGCGAACGCGCGCAGCAGGTTCAGCGTGCTGGCGGACTGGAAGTAGCCGAACTCCATGCGCGCCGGATCGGGGATGCGCGACGCCGGCGGTGAACTCCGGTCCGTTGACGATGTCGCCGCGATAGGACGGCAGCGTGACGTCGCCCTGCGTCTCGTTGTCCGACGAGCGCGGCTTGGCGAACTGGCCGGCCATGCGGCCCATCTTCACCACCGGCAGGGACGCGCCGAAGGTCAGCACGACGGCCATCTGCAGCAGCACGCGGAACGTGTCGCGGATGATGTTGGCGGTGAAATCCGAAAAACTCTCGGCGCAGTCGCCGCCTTGCAGCACGAACGCCTTGCCCTCGGCGGCGAGCGCCAGGTGCGCCTTCAGCCGCCGCGCCTCGCCGGCGAACACCAGCGGCGGGTACTTGGCGATCCGCGCCTCCATCGAGGCGAGCTTTTCCGGGTCCGGATAGGCGGGGACCTGACGGATCGGGCAGTCGCGCCAGGTATCGGGGGTCCAGGTGCGGGCAGCGATGGTGGTGGGCATGGCGGTTCTCCTTGGGCGCCCTTATCTCGCGATTTTGCGGTGTGGCTACATGAAGAGAGATTGCCGGGCATGGATATCGGGCGCCGTGTTCCCGTCCGGTCAGCGCAGACCACACGCCATGGTAGTGCCATCACGCCAAATCGCGCTGGCCAACTGTGCTTGGCCAACTGTGCTTGACAGACCTGCCTGGACGATATCTAGTTAGCCAGACAGTTAGCTAGATGGATGACCGAATGGGACACGAAGTGAGCATTTACGACGCCAAAAACCAGCTTTCGAAGCTGATAGCCTTGGCGGAACAGGGTGAGACGGTGATCATCACCAAGAACAATACGCCGATAGTCAAACTCCTCTACATCGGCCCAAAGAAGCGACCGATTTATGGTCTAAATGCGGGGAATTTTCGGCCTGTCGGACGCGAGGCATTTTCCCCTTTAAGCGATGAGGAAACCAAGCAGTTCTACGCCGAATGATGCGCCTGCTCATGGACTCGTGCGCATTCTATTGGTGGGATCGAGGTACTGACATTACGGATGTAGCCCGGCACGCGATCGAAAACGCCGACGAGACGTTCGTCAGCGCCGCCAGCGCCTGGGAGATCATGACGAAGTGGCGGTCCGGCAAACAGCCTGAATTCGCTGGGTTGGCCAGTACCTTCGTGAAGGTCATCGAAGCGCATGGGTTCAATCAGCTGCCGATCAGCGTTGAACACGCTCTGCAAGCCGCGAGTCTGCCGCTGCATCATCGCGATCCTTTCGACCGGATAATGATCGCCCAAAGCCTGATGGAGAACATTCTGATCATCACGCCGGATGTGGTGTTCGACCAATATGGCGTGAAGCGGATTTGGTGATTGCGAAGGATTCGGAATTCGATGCGCCGGAGGTCTCGCCTTGCTCGCGGCAAAATCTCGTAAGTCGGTGCCAAGGGCTCCGCCCTTGGCGGAGTCCAGAGGCGGAGCCTCTGGTGGGGTTCGGGGTGAAACCCCGCGCGCTCACCCGTTCAGGTCGGCGAACCGCTTCCCCGCCGCCGCCATCTCGCGCAGCAGCGGCGCCGGCTCCCAGCCGAGGCCGCTCGCGGCGTGCAGCGCCTCGACGCGCCGCAGCATCTCCGGAATGCCGATCGCATCGGCCTCGTGCATCGGCCCGCCGCGCCAGGCGGGATAGCCGTAGCCGTGCACCAGCACCACGTCGATATCGGACGGGCGCGCGGCGATGTCCTCGGACAGCACGCGCGCACCCTCGTTCACCATCGCCGCGTGCACGCGCTGCTGGATCTCCTCGGCGGGGACCGCGCGGCGCGTGATCCCGCGTTCAGCCGAGGCACGCTCGACCAGCGCGGTCACCTCCGGATCGGGCAGCCGCTTGCCGTCCTGGTGGATGTAGAAGCCGCGCCCGGTCTTCTGGCCGAAATGTCCGCGCTCGCAGATCCATTCGTACACCGGCACGGTGCGTTCGCGCGGGTCGCGCGTCGCCGCCTTCCGCTTGCGGTCGGCCCAGTCCACATCCAGGCCGGCCATGTCGAACACCGCGAAGATGCCCATCGCGAAACCGTAGGCTTCCAGCGCCGCATCCACCTCCTGCGGCAAGGCGCCATCCTCCAGCGCGTATTCGCACTGCGCGCGCGACCTTCCCAGGATGCGGTTGCCGATGAAACCATCGCTCACCCCGGCGAGCACGGCCTGCTTGCGCAACCGACGGACCGTGGCGAGCGCGGTGGCGATCACCTCCGGCAGCGCCCGGCGCGGACGCACGACCTCGACCAGGCGCATCACGTGCGCCGGCGAGAAGAAATGCAGGCCGATCACCCGCTCCGGCGCGTCCACCTCGTCGGCCATCCGGTCGATGTCGAGATATGACGTGTTGGACGCCAGCACCGCGTCGCGCCGCACCAGTCCGGACAGCGCGCGGAACACCGTCTGCTTCGCCGCCAGGTCCTCGACCACCGCCTCGATGACGAGGTCGGCGTCGCGCAGGCTTTGCAGTTCCGTGGCGTAGCGGATGCGCCCGGTTCGCTCCGCATGGAGGCGTCCGGTCAGGCGGCCGCCGTGCAACTGCCGATCGTAGATCGCGCGCACGCGGCGTTCGGCGGCCTGCGCCTGCGGTTCGCCGACCTCCACCAGCGTCACGTCCAGGCCGGCATCGGAGAACGCCACGGCGATGCCGGAACCCATGGTGCCGCCGCCGACCACGCCGACGCGGCGGACCGGCCAGGGCGACGGCACCCGGCATGCGCACGGCGCGACGTTCGGCGTAGAACAGATGCCGCAGGGCCTTTGACTGCGGGCCGTGGTGCAGTGCCTCGGTGATCGCCTGTTCGCGCGCCAGCCCCTCCTCCAGGGGCGTGGTCAGCGCGATCTCCACCGCCTCCGCCGCGCGCACCGGCGCCAGCGCGCCACGCGCCCTGCGGTGCACCGCTGCGACCGCTGCCTCGAACGCCGCGCGGTCGTAGGCCGGGATGCCGCGTTCGCCGACGCGCGGCAGCAGCCCGGCATCCGCCAGATGACGCGCGCGGAGGATCGCGGCGTGGCGCGGATCGGTGGCGACCTCGTCCACCAGGCCCAGCGCCATCGCCTCGTCCGCCGGCACGCTGCGTCCGCTGGTGACCATGTCGAGCGCGACCAGCGGTCCGGCCAGTCGCGGCGTGCGCTGCGTGCCGCCGGCGCCCGGGATCAGGCCGATGCGCACTTCCGGAAAGCCGACGGAGCCATCCGGCGCGATAATGCGCGCGTGGCAGACCAGCGCGAGTTCGTAGCCGCCGCCGAGCGCGGTGCCGTGGATCGCCGCGACGATCGGCTTGCGACTGGAGTCGAACGCGTGCAGCACGGCGCTGACCGCTGGCCCTGGCAGTCCGTGATCGAATTCGCCGATATCCGCGCCGGCGATGAAGGTGCGTCCCTCGCAGGCGATGATCGCGGCGCGCAGGCCCGCATCGGCGGCAAGTTCGGCGAGTGCCGCGACCAGACCCTCGCGCACGGGAAGCGACAGGGCGTTCACCGGTGGATGATCGACGATGATCAAGCCCACATCGCCTGAACGCTCGAGCCGCACTGGGGTGTTTGCCATCTGGAGCCTCTTTCAAGCCGGTACCGGTTCCAGCATGCCGTGGGCCAAAGCCTCCCGCACCGCCGCCAGTCCTTGACCGAACTCGCCAACCGTCGGTGCCCTTTGCACCGCGGTCAGAACAAGCTCCGTTTCCGGCGTCACGTCCAGCGCCCCGCGCAGTGTGCTGGGCGGCGGCAACAGCATCTTCCGGGTCGCACCGGCACCGGGAGGCGTTTCGACCGTCGCAAGCGACGCGCCTTCCGGCAGGCGCAGCCGTGACGCGAGCAGTGCCGCATCAGTGCCGTGCAGCAGATCGCAGCTCCGCAGGAGCCGGTCGATCCGATCCGCGGTGATGAGCGGCACGGACCCCGGCGGCACCTCCAGCGCGGCGGTCCAGCCAGGCGTGGTGCTGCCACGCCGCAGGACGCTGAGGCTCGCTTCGGTGCCGACCAGGCCAAGCCGGGCGTAGTGGTCGCGGATGCGCGCCACCGCCGATGCGCTGTGCTGCTGCTGCTGGCCCCAGAACGTCGCCAGTTCATCCGCGCCGGTCGCACCGAGCCGCAGGACCAGCAGGTCCAGATCCGGGCCGGCGGCGTCGCGGATGCGCAGCACCTGCGTTTCCCCCTGGCGCAGCGGCCAGTGCGCCTGCACCACCGCCCGGCCGCCCGGCGCCAGATGCGGCGTCAGTCCGGCCAGCAGCCGGCACGCCAGCTCGTCGCCACGCGGGCCGCCATGCAGGTTCGTGACGGACGGCGCGCCGTCGGGCAGCGCGATATAGGGCGGGTGCGTGGCGATCAGATCGAATGTCTCGCCGGCGACCGGAGCGAACAGGTCGCCCTCGCGCACGTCCACATTGTCCGCGGCGTTGAGCGCGACGTTGATGCGCGCCAACGCGACCGCGCGCGGATTGATGTCCGTGGCGACGACCAATCCGGCATGGCGGCTCAGCAGCAGCGCGATGGCGCCGGCGCCGCAGCCGAGGTCCAGCGCACGGCCGAGCGCCCGCGCCGGCGATACCGCACGCCACAACGGAACGGTGGTCTCGCGCATTCCCATGACGGCGTCGCCACCCGGCGCGAGGTCATCGGCGAACAGATAGAAATCCTCGGCCATGCCGAGGCGCAGCACGCAGCGCACGGCATCCCCGTTGGCCTGCAGCAATCCCGCTGCCGATAAGAGCCGATGACAGAGTCTCGCCGAGCGCCGTGATGGACTCCGCCGCGGTCAGCGCATCGCCGAACATCAGCAGCCGCATCGCCAGCGCCGCGGTGTCACTGCGCCGGCGCAGGTGCCATAGGCGGATCGGATCCCTGTCGTCTTCCGGATACTGCACGCACAGTGCCAGGATTGGCGCGATGCTTGCGGAATCGACGCCGATCGCCGCGAGCCGATGGTGCAGGGCACGCCAATCCTCCGCCGACACGCGGGCCAGTCCGGCAATGTCAGGCAGCTCCGGCATCACCTGCCGGCCAACACGCTGGCCAGCGCATCGGGCTGCGTGCCGCCGGCGTCAGCGTATTGATAGCAGGCGACAACCCGCCGGGCCTCGGTCCGGAACAGCGGCGGCGCGGATTGCTGGCAGATCGGCATCGACACCGGACAGCGCGCGACAAATTTGCAGCTGCCGGCCGGCACGTGTTCCAGCTGCCTCACCTGCGGTTCGTCGAGCCAGCTTCGTTCGGTGCTGACCTGCGGGATCGAGGCGACCAGCAGTTGCGTGTAAGGATGCTGCGGCGCCTTCACCACGCGTTCGACATCGCCCGCCTCGGCCACCGAAGCGCGATACAGCACGATGATGTTGTCCGCGACCTGATACGCGGTGGCGAGGTCGTGCGTGATGTAGATGATCGAAATCCCGCGCTCCTGGTTGAGCGCGCGCAGCGAGCCCAGGATGGTCGCGCGCAGCGATGCGTCCACCATCGAGACCGGCTCGTCGGCGACGATCAAATGCGGGCGCAGCAACAGCGCGCGCGCGACCATCACGCGCTGGCGCTGGCCGCCGCTGAGCTGGTGCGGAAAGCGGCCGAGGATCTCCTCGGGGCGCAGGCCGACCGCGCGCAACGCGTCCTCGATCAGGGAGCGCGCCTGCGATCTGGACTTGGCGAGGCGGAATTTGGCCACCGGCGTCGTGAGCACGTGGTCCACGCGGTAGAACGGATTGTAAACGCCGTACGGGTCCTGGAAGATCGCCTGCACGTCGCGACGGAATGCGCGCCGTTCGGTGCCCGACAGTGCATGCAGGTCGCGTCCCTGGTAGAGCACCTGGCCCGATGTCGGCGCGACGAGCCCCAGCAGCAGCCGCGCCAGCGTCGTCTTGCCGCTGCCGCTTTCGCCGACGATGGCGGTGATCGAGGGCTGCTGCGGAGTCGATCGCGAACGAGAAGTCCTCGAGCGCCACGGTGTGGTCGCGATCCAGCAGGCCGCCGCCGAAGGTTTTGGTTACATGGCGAGCCTCGAGCAGCGATCGTCATGCGGAGCGCCACTTATTTTTCGTCCCCGCCCTTGATCGTCATCCCCGCGAAAGCGGGGACCCAGGCGCGCGGCTGGGTCCCCGCTTTCGCGGGGATGACGAAAAGAGCGACGATGACAAACACCACGTCACGCAAGATGGCACGCCGCCTGCGTGTCCGCCGCGACCTCGCGCAGCACCGGTCGCTCGACGCGGCACCGCTCCACCGCACGCGGACAGCGCGGATGGAAGGCGCAGCCGGGCGGCAGGTCGCGCAGCAGCGGCGCCAGGCCGGGGATGCCCTGCATCATGCCCTTGCGCTCCAGCGACGGCAGGCTGGCGATCAGCATCTGCGTGTAGGGATGCCTCGGCGCGGCGATGATCTCGGCGATCGGCGCGATCTCCACCAGGCGGCCGGCATACATCACGCCCAGACGGTCGACGAACTGCGCCATCAGTCCCATGTCGTGCCCGACCAGCACCACCGCCGCGCCCAGCGCCTGCTGCACGCGCCCGAGCGTCGCCATCACCTGGCGCTGCACCACGACATCGAGCGCGCTGGTCGGTTCATCGGCGATGATGACCTTGGGGCGCAGGCAGATCGCGATCGCGATGCAGGCGCGCTGCTTCATCCCGCCGGAGAGTTCGTGCGGATACATCTCCGCCACCTCGGGCGACAGACCCACCTGGCCGAGCAGATCGCGCACGCGCGCCGCAAGCTCGTGCTGCGACAGCGCCACGCCGTGATCGCCCAGCGCATCGGCGATCTGTGCCTGGATGCGCAGCACCGGATTGAGCGCGTTCATCGAACCCTGCGGCACCAGTGCGATGCCGGCCAGCCGCAGCCGCCGCATCGCATCGTCCGACAGCGACGACAGCGCGACGTCGTCCAGCCACACCTCGCCGCCGTCGATGCGTCCCGGCGGGCGGATCAGGCGCAGGATCGCAAGCGCCATGGTGGATTTTCCCGAGCCGGATTCCCCCGCCAGGCCGAACCGTTCATGCGCGCGCAGGCTGAACGACACATCGTCCACCGCGCGCACCACGCCAAGCGGATGGTCGTAGGCGACGCGCAGGCCCTCGACCCGCAGCACCGCCGCGTTCATGCCGATTGCCGCAGGCGCGGGTTGGCGATCTCGTCGAGCCCCACGGTCAGGAAGAACAGGCCGAGGAACACGATCAGGATGATGACGATCGGCGCGGTCCACCACCACCACCAGCCGTTCAGGATCGCGGCGTTGAAGTTGATCCAGTACAGCGTCATCCCCAAGGTCGGCGATTCCAGCGGGCCAAGGCCCAGCACCTCCAGGCCGATCGAGGCGAGGATCGCGGCGGACACCGCATTGACCAATGTCGCCGCGAGATACGGCAGCAGGTTGGGCATCATCTCGCGCAGGATGATCTCCGGCCCGCTCATGCCGTTGAGCCGCGCCACCTCCACGTAGCCGCGCTCGCGCAACGTCAGCACCTGCGAGCGGATCGTGCGCGTCGGGTTGAGCCAGGCGAGCGATGCGACGACGATCGCCATCTGGTTCACCGTCAGCCCGCCGCGCACCGAGACGGCGATGATGATCAGCACCAGCAGGCCGGGCACCGTCAGGCCGATGTCGGCGATGCCGCGGATCAGCGTGTCGGTCATGCCGCGGTAGTAGCCGGCGATGAACGCCAGCACGGTGCCGATGCCGACGCCCAGGAAGCCGGCGATGAAGCCGATCTTCAGGGTGAGCGGCGTGCCGGCGACCATCGCCGCCAGCAGGTCGCGCCCCTGGCGGTCGGTGCCGAACGGATGCGCCCACGACGGCGGCTGGAGCGCGCGCACGGACAGCGGGCGGGCCAGGTCGGTGTCCACCGTCAGGTTGCCGATGATGACGAACAGCGCGAGCAGCGACAGCAGCACGATGCCGACGGCGAGCGATTTGTTGCGGCGGAGGTAGCGGAGCATTGGGCTATTCGGTACGGCATGTGGTGCGGGAAGGGAAGGGTTCGCGCGGAGGGCCACGGAGGGTGCGCCGAGGGGCACTGAGGATGGGAAGGTTGCATTGCGCGCACGGTTGGGGGCTCTCGGTGTGCATTCCGCTGTGCGGGTGCCGCCGAACGATGCGCTATGGCGGATGTGGCCCCCTCTGGCGGCGCTGGCGGTGGTGCCGTGGTTGTCGGGAGGGTTGTTCACCGAGGAGTGGGCGAACACTTCGTCCGGGGAGATCATCGAGAAATTACCCCAGTGAACCAGGTGCGGCCAGCAAGATGTTTGTTATCTGAAGGCCACGTTCAACGAGTTCACACAAGAATCCGGGCTGCGGGCGCCGATATAGCCAACGCTACAATGCTTTGCATTGCTGCGCTTGGTTGTGCGTTTGACAGGCGGTAGCCCTTCAATTCCATACAGGGATTAAGAATGTTCCCGGCGAGAATCTTGCACACAAGCATACGATCCGGCGGACGCCGCAGGCAGTAGCCCACTAGACGGCGAAGCTGATCACCTGACCCTTACGCCCCTGCGATACTCTCTAGGCGTAACACCATAGGTCGCCCTGAACTTTCGGCCAAAATGGGTCATATCAGAAAAACCCCAACCATACGCGATCTCGCTGATTGTTCGGTGTGATTGCAACGGGTCCTCTAGCGCCCGTCGGCAACGTTCAATACGTCTTGCTTGAATGGAATGCATGACCGATGTACTTGGTCGGCCAACACCGTATTGGCGTACCGTCTGCTGACGCCGGCAACTGCAGCGACTGTTCCGACATCGAGAGCCGGGTCAGTTAGTCGTGCCTCGATCGCGGCACGCACTTTCATAAGGACCAGCGATCGGGCGGATGAGACACGCGCGGCGCGCCCTTCTATCGTCTTCGCAAGCGACACGGCAACCAAGTCCAGCACCTGATTCTCTATAAGCTTGTCAGCAGTCGAATTTACGCTGGCACAATGCGCCGGCAGCATCGCCAGAAACGCTGATGCCAGCTTGCTCTCAGGCTGCGATGGATTGATGGAGCAGGCAGTCATCTCTAGCGTCTTGCCAATACGGGCCTCAAGCGGGCGGCGGGGGATTCTCAGAACTAGCAATTTGGAATCCGCGAAGAACTTCCCGGAGTATGGCCGCAATGGATCAAGCAGTGTCATGTGGTCCGGTTCGAGGACAACATCGCGACCGTCCTGCTGGAGCGTAAGCATTCCAGATACTTGTCGGCAGACAAGATATTCATCGGCGCTAATGGACGCTTGGCGGGCCGTGTGCCGGACCACCATTGGTGAGTTCTCAAAAAGGAGGAGGCCAACGTCAGCATGCGTACTGCACTGAAGGTCGGCGTAGAAATTCTCCCTGGATTCCGGTTTGGCATCGTGGTCAACAATGTACTTGCAGGCCGCTTCATGCCAATAGTCGAACCGGTGGCGGGGATGCACAGACGCTGTAGAGAATAAAGTCCTCACGATAACCTCATCACCCTGGGTTGAGCGGCCGACAAATCGTGCCCATCTAGCCGATCCTACGGCTTTCAGGGAAGTTAAATTTCCGATGCTCGAATTGTCGATGGACATCGCGCAGGCGACTACGGTGCAACGAGACCGGAACGACATCAATGGTTACTCGCTTGACATCGATGCGCTTCCGACCGGCGTAAATCTGAGGAGTATATGGCTAAAAAACTTCTTATGATCGATGACCAAGCCGGTATCACGAGAATTGTTGGTTTCGTCGCGAGAGCGCTGGGCATAGAATTCAAGGCGATCAACGACCCACTTGCAGCAACCGAGGTGTTTCTCGAATATCGACCGGATATCGTAATTATCGACATGATCATGCCAGAAAAGGACGGCCTCGACGTACTCAATGAAATCCTGACGACCGGCATCCCGACGCAAATCGTGCTTACCTCCGGCTTTGGCAATGGTTTCCTGCGGCTGGGCACTGGCATTGCGGCATTCCATGGGACGCAGGTGTCAATTCTAGAGAAGCCATTTCGACGTGCCGCACTGACTAAATTATTGAAGACGATCGCCAACTCGTAGTCAGCGGTGACCGTTCGCATTATGGATAGGCCGACCGCGCGCAATGCGTTCTCGATCAGGCCGCGCGCCTGCGATTTGGATTTGGCAAGGCGGAATTTTGCCACCGGCGTCGTGAGCACGTGATCCACGCGGTAGAACGGATTGTAAACGCCGTACGGGTCCTGGAAGATCGCCTGAACGTCGCGACGGAATGCGCGCCGTTCCGTGCCGGACAGTGCATGCACGTCGCGTCCCTGGTAGAGCACCTGGCCCGATGTCGGCCCGACGAGCCCCAGCAGCAGCCGTGCCAAAGTCGTCTTGCCGCTGCCGCTTTCACCGACGATGGCCGTGATCGAGGGACGTTCGGCGTCGATCGCAAATGAGAAGTCCTCGAGCGCCAATGTGTGGTCGCGGTCCAGCAGGCCGCCGCCGAACGTCTTGGTCACGTTGCGGGCTTCGAGCGGGAACGCCAGCACGGTGCCGATGCCGACACCCAGGATGCCGGCGATGAAGCCGATCTTCAGGGTGAGCGGCGTGCCGGCGACCATCGCCGCCAGCAGGTCGCGGCCCTGGCGGTCGGTGCCGAACGGGTGTGCCCACGACGGCGGCTGGAGCGCGCGGACGGACAGCGGGCGGGCCTGGTCGGTGTCCACCGTCAGGTTGCCGACGATGACGAACAGCGCGAGCAGCGACAGCAGCACGATGCCGACGGCGAGCGATTTGTTGCGGCGGAGGTAGCGGAGCATGGGGCTAGTCGGTACGGCATGTGGTGTGGGAAGGGAAGGGTTGGCGCGGGGGGGTGCGGAGGTTGCGGCGAGGGGCACTGAGGAAGGCAGGGTTGCGCTGCGTGCGTTTGGTGGCTCTCGGTGTGCGTTCCGCGGTAACCTTCGTGTGTACGATGCTCCTGATCAATCAGGATAGGCCGGCTTTTCGCGGTGGCCGGTCGCGGTCAACTATGGAGATGATAGGAAAAGGGACGCTTTAGGGGCGTTCACTGCATGCTTATGACTACGGCATCTCCGCCCAAGCTTAGCATTAGCCCGGTGCGCTTCGCCTTCAGATGCATAATCACACCCGCCTCGTTCTGCATCCACAGATCACCGCTGCTTGTCGCGCCGACGACGAAGCCATAACTTGCTTGTGCATATGAGCCGGCAAACTGCGACAGATTGCGTAGCTTATAGACCTCGCCTTCGCCGTCGACCGTCGAAGCGCCGATGCCGCCGACACCGAGACCGCCGACTGTGAACGGGTAGGCGCCGCCATGGTAGTACAGCGTGCCGCTTCCGCCGCCGCATTGCCGATATACGCCACCTGCACCTGGTTCATGTCCACGGTTCCATCTGGCGTGAGCCCGGCAACGGCCTCCGGGCCGACCTTGACTGAGGACGAGCAGGCGCTTTCGAGCGCAAGGACGCCCAGTGCCAGCAACGGCAAAACCCTTTTCGACTTCACAGTGTCCTCCAGAAGTCGGCTCTGCACCGACGCAACCCGACCACGGCCATCATGTCGATTAGTAACAGGGCGGATAGGGGTAGTAGCCACACGCCGGATACGGCGCTGGCGGCGGATAAGGATATGGGTAAGGATAAGGGTAGGGATGGGCGGCAGCCGAGTAAAACGCGGCGCGACGGGCGGTGCGACGCGCCACGCCTGCAAACGACAGTGGCGTAAACGGAAGGCCGATTATGTCGATGAACACCGCTGCGGCTCCGTCGGCCCCCGCCAGATCGCCTTCCAGCACCTTTACGGTCAACGTCAATTTGTCACCATCGAGCTTTGGTGACGTCAGCACAACGACGGCATCCCTCGTCAAGGATGCATCCTTGTTCACGACGGACACGGTCGCGTTTGGTGGGTCCTTGCCGAAGCTTTCGTTCCCCGAGTTTCACTCCTCCAGCAAGTCCGTCGTTAGCGCATGACCTGCCGCACGAACCGGCCGGTCGGCGAAGATGATAGCGCTTGACGCGGCGCCTGACAGTGTGAGGGTTGAACCCTGCAGCGTCGCGCCGCGCGCATTGAGCACAATGAGCGACGGAACGATCTCAGGCTCGGCGTTCGACGCGACACCGATCTGCTTGAGTGCGTCGTCCGGTGGTGCGGTCTGTGCAGTTCCTGACAGCGGAACGGCAATGAGGGCCACGAGCCCGGCCCATAGCCCAATCGTAGCTTTCGCAAGCATCGAACTCTCCCTCACTCACTCCTCACTGACTCATCGATACCACGCGCGCCGATAAGTATGCCGGCCCACGCCGGCGAACGACATCGGCGTCCGAGGCATTCCAATGATATCAATGAACACCAACACGTCGGCGCCCTTGGCCGGCATATCGCCCTGCAGCACCTTGACCTTGTAGTGCAGGGTATCGCCTTCCAGGGCCGGATCCTGCAGCACCACGACCACCTGGTGCATGCTGTCACCATCGATGATGGAGACATCCGCATTCGGCGGATTCTTGGCAAAGCTGTCTTTGCCGTGGCTCCAGAACGGAATAAACGCGCTGGTCTTCATATTGCCGGCGATGCGTTCCGGCCGATCGGAGAAGAACAACGTGACCGGGCTAACGTCGATCAGGCTCAACGTGTTTGTCGCCTTGTCGAAGGCCAGCCCCTTTGACGTTTGCACGAGCAGGTAGTCCACGGCTTCGGCATCATCGGCGAGCGCGCGGGTCGAGATGCCCGCTGCAACGAGGGCGGATGTTGCAATCACGAGGTTGCGTCGGCTTTGCATGATGGATTCCTTTCAACTGCAAGATGGTCGGATTGCCGCTTGTCAATGTCGCTGATGAGTTCGATGAGCGAATTGCCATGGAGTTCTGCGGGCAAACAATAAGAGTGCCGTCAGCACAAGGTGCAGGACGGCAGCAGGCCAAAGGAGGATGCCAGTCAGACCGCCTAGCGAGCCGATATAGAAGAAATACAAGGCGACCGCCGCGCTATAGATCAACATGCCGGCCGTCGGCGGCCCGGGCCAGCACGCAACGCCCAGTGCGATCAGGGCGATGCCGGTGACACGCCCGGCCAGTATGCCGATGCCGGTCAGATCCTCGCCGAACAACAGCCGCCCAACGAACGACGGAACCAACAGCAGTGCCAATCCCGTCATACCTTCGGCCAGCGCTGCAAGGATGAGCACCTTTTTGGGCATCGGCGGGGCTGTTACGGCTTCCCCGCCGACTGCCCCGGATCGAGTGCGAAGGTCAGTTTGTCGATCTTGCCGGTGAACTTGAACGGCACGTCGTATCTTTGACGTTATAAAGTTCCCAGTTGTATCCGGTGATCACGTCCGGAGGCGTGGCCGTGCTCAGCGCCCAAGGAAGGGTCACTGGCGTGGTGGCCGCTACCCACCCGTCGTGATAGATGGCGCGATTACCGAGCATCTCGAAATACTGCGTCGTGCGCCGGGACGGGGCATTGGCGTTCGCCTTGTCCCACGTGTACGTCATGCTCACACCGTCCATCGGACGCTGCGCGATGCCATTGATGGTCTCGGGCTGCGGAATGCCGGTCGCGTCGAGGATCGTCGGGGCGATGTCGATGATGTGGTGGAACTGACGGCGGACGCCGCCCGCATCATTGATGTGGCCGGCCCAGGACATGGCCATGCCTTGGGCCGTCCCGCCGAAGTGTGACGCCACCTGCTTCACCCATTGGAACGGCGCATCGAATGCCCAGGCCCAGGGTGCGGCAAAATGCGGATAGGTCCGCTCCGATCCCCAGAATGGATACCAGAGAAACTGGTCGGCCACCGGCACCTCCACGCCATTGAAGGTGGTGAACTCGTTCGGCGTGCCATTGAGCATGCCTTCCGCGCTCGCGCCGTTGTCGCCACTGATATAGATGATCAGGGTGTTGTTGAGTTCGCCGAGATCTTCAACTGCCTGGATGACGCGGCCAATTTCATGATCAGTGTAGGCCAGATAGGCTCCATAGACATCCGCCTGCTTGGTGAAGAGCTTCATTTCGACCGGTCCGAGGGAGTCCCATTGCGGTAACGTATCCGGCCACGCGGTCAGTTTCGCATTCTCAGGCATGATGCCGAGCCGCTTCTGATTGGCGAAGATTGTCTCCCGCAGCTTGTTCCAGCCGCCGTCGAAGAGATGCATGTCGCCGATCTTTTTGATCCATTCCGCCGTCGGATTGTGCGGTGCGTGGGTGCCCCCTGGGACGTAATAGACGAGGAACGGTTTGCCGGGCGCGATTTCCTTCAGTTGTTTCACATACTGGATAGCTTCGTCGGCCATGGCGGTCGTGAGATTCCAGCCGGGATTACCCTGGAAGGGATAGATCGGGGTCGTATTGCGAAACAGGTTCGGTTCCCACTGGCTCGCGTCGCCGCCGACAAAGCCATAGAAATACTCGAAGCCCATGCCAATCGGCCATTGATCGAACGGCCCGGCCTGGGTTGCCTGATAAGAGGGTGTGTTGTGGTCCTTGCCGAACCACGAGGTCGCGTATCCGTTCTCCTTCAGAATGGTGCCGATGGTGCCGTTGGCGCGCAAAATGATCGAGTCATAGCCGGGATATCCGGTCCCAATCTCATCCACGACCCCAAAGCCGGCGACGTGGTGATTGCGGCCCGTGATCAAGGCCGCCCGGGTCGGCGAGCACAGCGAGGTTGAGTGGAAATTCGTGTAACGCAACCCCGCGTTGGCGATGCGATCCAGCGCCGGGGTCGGGACAACACCGCCAAAGGTCCCCGGTGCACTGAAGCCGGCATCATCCGTCATGATGAGCAGAACGTTGGGCGCCCCCTTCGGCGGCACGACGCGGGGAGCCCACCAAGGCGTTGATTCCGAGGCTCGCTCCTTGATCACCCCGCCGAATTTCGGATCGGGCGGCGGGAGTTGCTTGCCGTCGAGCGTGATCGTCGCGCTGGGCGAACCCAGGACACCGGTTATCTGCTGAGCGACGCAGTGGGACGCATTGTTCGCAAAGGCGATACCTGACAACGCGATTGCGAAGATCAGCTTGACTGCTTTCATGGGAAACTCCTCCAGCCGCGCGCCTTGGGTGAACGCACAGACCGCAGAATATTCCACCATCCCGACCGCGGAGCGGGCTATGCAGTTTCTGCAAATTGGTGTCCGGAAGCGCTGCGCCGGCACGCACCTAACGTGGTGGAGGGAGACTCGCCAAAAGCACGCCTGTAGTACGCGGCGAATCGTCCAAGCTCCCAGAACCCGTACTGGGTCGCGATCTCAGTCACGCTACCCGTCGCAGGGTCAGCAGTTCGCAGAGCCTGCCGCGCGAGTTGAAGACGCCGCAGCAACAGGTACCGTTTCGGACTCGCTCCGAACTGCTCCTGGCAACAAAGATGTAATGTTCGCCAATTCACGCCGAGCGCTTTGCAGATCTCGGGCAGATAAAGCACCTGGTCGGCGCGTACGTCCGTCCAGGCAAGGAAGCGCCTGATGATCGCCGCGTGACGACGTCGGGCCGCCGTGTCCTCCCGGACACCCGTCGCAACCAGGCACGCCAGCATTGCCTCCGTAAGAGCCTGTTCCAGGCCGCGTGCAGCGTCAGGATTGTCGATGATCTCGGGCGCGGTATGGGCCAACCGTCCTGCTGCTGCATGCAAGCGGCGGAGCCGCCGGAGCGCAAGCGGTGGCACGGCAAGGGCCACGGCATCACGTGATGGGGTCACGTCGCGCCCCAACAGGGCAATGCTGGCTTCGGCCAAGCGATCGTTTGGCAGCGACATACTTCCCCAGTTTGCCGCCCCCGATAGGGTGTGCCACCCACTTACGCCCGCATGCGCCGGAATCACCTCGTTGGCAGCGATTTCGACACCACGCCAGCCTATCGTGGGTCCCGGCTCAGTGCCGAACAGGATCGCAGTGCGCGTTGCAGGGATCGTCACTTCCCAGGCTCGCGGCAAACGTTCCCCTGAAAGCTGCATCCACAGGTTGTGTGCTTCAATGCGCGTGACGCTGGCCGAGAACTGCCCTCGGCCAGTGATCGTCATGTCCCCGTTCATTGGTCGAACAGCCGCCCGGAATTTATCGACGTCAGTTGTCGCTAGGACAAAGCTCGATGACATACAGGTGCCCTATTCTTGCGCGCCTGCAGGTACGTGCGGGTACCCCATTCGCTCCCTGTCTCCTTGATCTAGATCAAGCATCTGAGCCGCGTCGCTTGTGCGCACCTACTCTTCTACGCAGGTTGCCACCACCCTAACGGGTCCTGGCAGGCCTTCATCCGGGATCTTTAGTCTGTTCTACAAACATTGACAGTTATATATAATAACTACTACATTCGCCCTCATGGACACCCAATCCCACTCCCGACCGCCCCGACCTCAGCCTCCAGCTCCCCCGCGACGCCTACTACCAGCTCATCCACACCCTCCACACCTCCCTCCCGCCGCCGGTCACCGACACACCCGACGACCTCGCCCACCGCGACAACGCCGCCATCGCGCAAGTCGCCGGGCTGCTGCCCGCCAACGCCGCGGAGGCCCACCTCGCCGGCCAGTTTGTCGCCGCCAACGCCCAGGCGATGGAGTGCCTGCGGCTGGCCCGCGACCCCGTGATGCCGCTCGCGCAATTCCTGCAATGCTCCGCGCAGTCGGCCAGCATGATGCGCCAGTCGCAGAGCGCGCTGCGGATGCTGCTGCGCCTGCAGGCGGCGCGGCAGAAGATCGAGGCGAACGCCGCCGCCCTCGACCGGGCCGCCTGGACCGAGCATTGCGCCGCGGGGCTGATGGCCCAGGCGCTCACCGGCGCCCCGCTCGCGGCCGAGGACCTGCCGCCGCCTCCGCCACCTCCCGCGCCGGCGCCGGAGCCGCCCGCCGAGCCGGTGCCCGACCCGGCGGCCGAGGCCGAGGCGTATGCGCTGAACTATCCTCGGCGTGCCGCGCTGATCCGCCAGCTTGGCCGGCTGCCCGACAACCCCTCGTTCGGCCCGCCGGAGGATTATCTGGTGCGAGCGCTGGTCGCCGGCCGCACCCCCGCGCTGCTGGCGCTCGATGCGGCGGGTGCGGGGGCAGGGCCGTAGCCCCGCGTCATGGCGGCCCTCAGGATGAGCCGGCGAAGGCCGGCCACCCACGGTCTCTCCCCCTCCCGCATGCGAGGACGGGTGGCCGGCCTTCCCGGCCTGGCGAGGGGGGAGGCGCCATGCGACGAAGGGGTGCGCCATGCCGCGAACTGGCTGCGCCACGTAACCGAGTGCCTCCCCTTCGCGGCTCTCCGCCGTCCTCCGCGTAAAGATATCAGGCCGTCGCCACAAGCACGGACGCACCATTTGCCGTCTCACCAAACGATCCACCGTCTCCCCACACGGCTCGTGAGACTCGATCGAACACCCCCTGCCCTCCCCCAGTTGACGCAAGGCCCCGCACGAAGCACCCTGCCATCCCCGACAACACGGAACCCAGCCCATGGACCCCGTCGCACTGAAGGTGTTCTGGCAGCCTGGATGAACCAGCTGCCTGAAACTCAAAGAGTTTCTCTCGGTCCGTGCGATCGAGTTCGAATCCATCAACGTGCTGGAACACCCCACCGGGCTCGATGAGCTGAGGCGGCTGGGCGCCCGCTCGGTCCCCGTGCTGTCGCGCGGCGACGACTACGTGTTCGCGCAGAACATCGCCCACGTGGTCAAGTTCCTCGGCCTGGACGAGGCAACCGGTCCGGTCCTGTCGCCGGCCCAACTGATCGCCCGCCTGGACGGGTTCCTGTCGGCCGCACTCCGCCTGATCCCGCAGATGCCGGACGACCGGCTGGACACCGAGGTGCCGAACCGCCCGCGCAGCTACCGCGTGCTCGGCCACCACATCTTCCGCATCCCCGAAGCATTCCTGGAGGTCGCGGCCGGTGCATCGCTGACGTATGAGGGGCTGACCTCGCGCCCGCCCGACGGGATGGCGGGCACCGCCGACATCGTCGCCTACGGGGCGGACGTGCAGCGGCGGCTTGCCGCGTGGTGGGACGGCGAAGGCGGACAAGTCGGGGCGCGACCGGGTGCAGACGTATTACGGCGAGCAGGCCCTGCACGAGTACCTCGAGCGCACGACCTGGCATGTCGGCCAGCATGTGCGGCAGTGGATCATGCTGCTGGGCATGGCCGGCATCGCACCCGACCGGCCGCCGGTGGATGCCGATTTCGCCGGCCTGCCGATGCCGAGCCAGGTCTGGGACGGCTGAGCCGCCCCAGTCGAGCCGGTTACGCTTGCTCCAGGGCCTCCGGGTGCCGGCCCGGCCGTTGCGGCAGCATGATCAGACACAGGATGATGGCTGCGGCGATCACCGCCGATGCGAGCGGTCGGCTGAGCGCGAGGCCGCCTTGGTTCATCGGCTTGTCCAGGAAATCGCCGACGGTCGCGCCGAACGGCCGGGTGAGGATGAAGGCCGCCCAGAACAGCATCACGCGCGACACGTTCGTCCAGAAGTAAAGCGCGGCAATCACCGCCAGCCCCGCGGCGAAGACGAGCGCTCCGCCCTCGAAGCCCAGTCCGCCGGTGTCGGCCATCCAGTCGCCGAGCGCCGTGCCGAGCGTCTGCGAGAAGGTGATGGCCGCCCAGTAGAACGCCTCGACCTTCGGCGTGCTGACGGTGTTCACCGAGACGGTGCCCTGCGACCAGTACCAAAGGCCGAGCACGGCCACGAGGCAGGCGAGCAGCAGCGACGTGCCGCCGGTGTAGCCGATGCCGAGCGAGCGGTCGGCGAAGTCGGCCATGGTGGTGCCGAAGGTGGTGGAGGCGACGATCGTGGCCCAATAGAGCAACGGATGAAACTTCTTCGCAATGACCTGCGCGATGACCAGCGCGACGAGCAGGCCAAGGAACAGGGCGGTCCCCGCGAGATAGCCCCAGTTGAGCGTCATGGTAACGGTATCGCCGCCGGTCTCGCCAAGCGTCGTCGCGAAGATCTTGATGATCCAGAAACCGAGGGTGATTTCGGGAACCTTGGTGAATTCGACGGGCGTGGCGCGCATGATGCGGTTCTCCTGCAATCAGGTGTGGCGCTCGAGGCGCGCGATATGGCGGAGGCAACTCCAGGCCAAGGTGATGGCAAGACCGGCGAACAATGCGGCGCCACGCCAGGCGAGTGGCACCGGGACCAGCGGCAGCAGCAGCGCGACGGCCGTCAGCCAGCACAGGATGATCAACGCCAGGCTGCCGTCATCGACGAACAAGCCGAAGATTTCGCGGAAAATTGGTCCGAGCCAGCGCATCACGCGTTCTCCACACCGGCGACGATGGGAAGGCTCCGGTTCAGCCTGCCGCGGCAGAGCCCCATGGTCAGTGCGGCCGTCAGCAGGAAACCGGCAATCAGCACCGGGATGGCCCAGTCGCCGCCCGGCCAGGGGATGGCGAGGCCCTCCCCGACCCAGAACGTGCCGAACGCCGAGAGCAGCACGCCGACGACGAACTTCAGGCTGTTTTCCGGCACGTTTGCGAGCGGACGATGTACGGTGACGCCGAGCACGATCACCAGCAGCAAGGCGGCGACGGCGCCGAGGCTGGCCGGCAGCAGCAGACCGGCGCCGCTCGCACCGATGGCGATGACGATGAACACCACCTCGATGCCCTCCAGCATGGTGATCTGGAAGCTGGCTGCGACGGCCGCCATGTCCCACGCCCCGGTGCCCCCGATGGCGCGCAGGCGGGCCGTCTCCTTGGCGAACGCGGCGGCCTCGTCATGCAGCGGAATGACGCCCGCTGCGCGTAATATCGACTTGCGCAGCCAGCGCAGGCCGAACAGCAACAAGAGCGCCCCGACAGCGATCTGGATGGTGTGGAGCGGAATGCGCGCCAAGGCCGGGCCGAGGACCGCGACGATCGCCAGAAGCACGACCAATGCGGCGCCGCTGCCGCCAAGCGCGCTGCGCCAGCCACGCACGCTGCCGACGGCGAGGACGATGGTCAGGGCCTCGATGCATTCGACCAGGGAAGCAAGGAAGGCGGCCAGGATGGAGGGGGCCGCATGGGTCCAGCCGATGTCCATTGATGTTCCTCGGCGCTTGTAGTAAATGCTACGTATATCTTGGCTGCGCGGTATATGCTACATGGACGATCGCCGGCAAGACGAGGACGCGGGATCGTGAATGACAATTTGGCCATGTCGCCGGAGACGCTGTCGGCGCGGGTTTCGCGGCTTGGCGGATCGCTGGGGGCGGCAGGGCAGCGCGTGGCGCGCTTCATCGTGCAGAATCCGGCGGCGGCATTGGCAAGTTCGGCGATGGACCTGGCGGCCAGCACCGGCACATCCGACGCCACCGTGATCCGTACCGTGCAGGCGCTGGGCTATGCCGGCCTCGCCGAACTCAAGCAGGCCCTGGTGGCCTCGCTCGAACGGGGTGCGACGCCGGCCGACAATATGCGCCGGACCCTGGAGGACCTTGGCCAGGACGCGACGCTGGCACTCGACATGGTGCTCGAGACCCACGCGGAGGCACTGACGAGCGCTTCGCTCGCCCGCGTTCCGCGAGCAGTTGGGCCGGGCGCTGCCGGTGCTGCACGCAGCCGAGCGGATCGTCGTCTTCGGCATCGGACCATCGGCCGCGCTGGCGCAGTATGCGGCGACGCTGCTGGCACGGGCGGGGCGGCGCAGCATGTGCCTCAACGTGACCGGGATCATGCTGGCGGACCGGATGCTGGACCTGCGTGCCGGCGACGCGGTGCTGGCCTTGGCCTATGGCCGGGCCTATCGCGAGGTGACCGGGCTGTTCGGGGAGGCGCGGCGGCTACGCCTGCCGATCGTGCTGGTCTCCGAGGCGGCGGAGAGCGCGCTGGCACGGTTTGCCGATGTGGTGCTGGCGATCCCGCGCGGGAAGCGTCAGCGCGTGGCGCTCCATGGCGGCACGCTGGTTGGACTGGAAGCGGTCGTGCTGGCGCTTGCCGCCGCCAATGGCGAACGTGCGCTGGCCGCGCTGGAACGCCTCAACGCGCTACGCATCGGAGTGAGTGGGCAGCGGCACGACGTGGGTTGAGGCGACCACGCAAAACTTCTGGTCGGCCCCTTCTTCGGCAGTCGATTTCAGTGCCACATTCTGACAGATGGCCTGCAACAGAGAACATCATGCCAAACAGTCTTACGCAGGACTCAGCCTTGACCCGCTTCCGCACGGCTCTTGCCGAAGCCTACGGCGATCGGTTGGAGCGCGCGGTGCTGTACGGTTCACGCGCACGCGGCGATCATCATGTGCACTCCGATTACGATATCGCCGAGTTCATCAAGCAACCCGGCTCGCTGTCTGACGAGCTTGACCGCCCTGCCGCGATCAGCACGGATATTCTGCTTAACACTGGTGCAACCATTTCCGCCAAACCCTTTCACGCAGGTGCATCCCGGGAGCGCACGGGCTTCATGAGTGAGTTGCGGAGGGACGGGTTGGATCTGTGAACCCGAGGCCGCCAACTATCTCGACAAGGCCGCCGCAGTGTGATTCATCGACGCGATAGCGCCATCGCTGTCGCCCGGCGGTTGATCGCCTACGCCCGAGCGGACGAACGGGCAGGACGCCCCGACCGCAAAGGCTCTGGTGGCGACGGCAACCGCGACGGCGTCGGTGGCGGGGTCGTGCGCGACGATGGACCAGGTCATGCGCCGCGCAGCTCCGGAAAGTCCTCCTCGCGGAACTCTCCGCCGCCGCGCGTGCCCTCCTTCGCCCGGGCCTCCTCCGCCTGGCGCAGTTCCACACGGCGGATCTTCCCCGATATTGTCTTCGGCAGATCGGAAAATTCCAGTCGCCGGACGCGCTTGAACGGTGCCAGCGTTTCCCGCAGGTGCAGGAAAATGGACAGCGCGGTCGCGCGGTCGGGCAAGCTGTTGGCCGTCAGCGTGACATAGGCCTTCGGCACCGCGAGGCGTATCGGATCGGGTGCCGGCACCACCGCCGCCTCGGCCACCGCGGGATGCTCGATCAGCGCGCTTTCCAGCTCGAACGGGCTGATCCGATAGTCGGACGCTTTGAACACATCGTCTGCACGCCCGACATAGGTGAAGTAGCCATCGGCGTCCCGCGTCGCGACGTCTCCGGTGCGATAGGCCGTGCGCCCAAGCGGGGCAAACGAGCCATCGTCGTTCTGGTAGCCGCGCATCAGCCCGACCGGCGCGGGCTCGAGCGCAATGCAGACCTCGCCCTCCTCCACGTCCTGCTCGTCGAGATCCAGCAGCCGGATGCGGTAGCCCGGTGCCTCCTTTCCCATCGAGCCCGGCTTCACTACCTCGCCCGGGAAGCAGGCGATCTGCACGGTGGTCTCGGTCTGGCCGTAGGCCTCACGCACCGTGCGATCCCAGACCTTCTGCACATGCTCGATGATCTCGGGGTTGAGCGGCTCGCCGGCGGAACAGACCTCGCGCAGCGACGTTCTCCAGGCCTTCATGTCTTCCTGCACGAACATGCGCCACACGGTAGGCGGCGCACAGATCGTCGTGACGTCATTGGCCGTGATCGCATCCAGCATGCCGCGCGCGTTGAACCGCGGCTGGTTGGCGATGAACACGGTGGCGCCGGCGTTCCAGGGCGCGAAGAAGCAGCTATAGGCGTGTTTCGCCCAGCCCGGCGAGGAGATGTTCAGGTGCATGTCGCCTGGCCGCAGGCCGAGCCAGTACATCGATATCAAATGCCCGACCGGATAGCTTTGATGGCTGTGCTCCACCAGCTTGGGCCGCGACGTGGTGCCGGAGGTGAAATACAGCAGCATCGGATCGGTCGCGCGCGTTTCTCCGTCGGCGACGAAGCGCGCATCCGCTTGCAGCAAAGTGTCGTAGCCATGCCAACCTGCCGGCGCGTCGCCAAGCGCTATTCGGGTCACCGTCGGGTCGAGGCCGGCGAACTTCGGTGCGTCCGCGGCGTTGGCAACGAGGTGCCGGACACGACCACGGTCGAACCGGTCCTTGAGGTCGTTCGGCGTGAGCAGCGTGCTCGCAGGGATGACGACTGCGCCAAGCTTCATCGCCGCAAGCATCACCTCCCACAGCGGCATGACATTGCCGAGCATCAGCAGGATGCGCTCGCCGCGCTCCACGCCGAGGGCGCGCAGCCCGTTGGCGATGCGGTTGGACCTTTCGGAGAGTTCGCCAAAGGTGGCCGAGGCGGCGCCGTCGCCAACGATCTTCAGCGCCAGGCGGTCGGCGTTGTCACCGCGCGCCAGTTCCGCATCGAACCAGTCGAGGGCGTAGTTGAATGTTTGCAGTTCCGGCCAGCGAAATTCCGCATGCGCGGTGCGGTAGTCCGTGCGGTGCGCGAACAGGAAATCGCGTGCCGCCTTGAATGCCTCGCCCCCCATCGTCGCCTCCTCTCCCGCTCCGGTAATGGCCGGGCTTGATCCCATAGCAATCGCACATATCAACAAGCGCCGGCATAAGCTCCCTCTCCGCCCCTCGGGGCGGAGAGGGTCGGGTGAGGTGGGGGCCGACGGTACTACACCTCCCGACCAGCACGGTAAGCCGGCCAAACAGCAACGCCCATGCGCCCTGCGGACCACCTGCCGCGACCCCCACCTCACCCTGACCCTCTCCGCCCCCAAGGGCGGAGAGGGAAATGCACAGTCGTAGGCTCAGTCCCCGCCATGACGGGGTAGGTTTGCCAGCCACCGGAACACGACCGAAAAATCCTTGCCGCCATCGCCGGCATCGACGACCGCCTGGTAGAAAGACATGGCATGCGCGCCGAGCGGCGTGGGCGATCCGGTGGCGTCCGCGGCTGCCTGCGACAGTTTCACATCCTTCAGCATCAGCGCCGCCGTGAAGCCCGCCGCGTAGTCGCGATTCGACGGCGCGGCGGGCACCGGCCCAGGCGCCGGACAGTAGCTGGTAAGCGCCCAGGACTGCGCCGACGCGGTCGAGGCGATCCGGAAAAGCCTGTCCCAGTCGAGGCCCAGCTTCTGCGCCAGCAAAAATCCTTCCGACACCCCGACCATGTTGATGGCGAGCATCATGTTGTTGCAGATCTTCGCCGCCTGACCAGCCCCTGGACCGCCGGCATGCACGATGTTCTTTCCCATCGCCTCAAGCACCGGCAGTCCGCGCGCGAACGCCGTCTCGCTGCCGCCGACCATGAACGTGAGCGTCGCTGCCGTGGCGCCCCCGACGCCGCCGGACACGGGTGCATCGAGCATCTCCAGCCCTGCCACGCGCGCCGCCTCGGTCACCACCCGCGCGCTCTCAACGTCGATCGTGGAGCAGTCGATCAGCAGCGGCGTGGTGCCCTTCACCGCCTCGATCAGTCCACCCTGGTGCAGCCACACCTCGCGCACGTGCTCGCCCGCGGGCAGCATCGTGATGACAACATCGGCGCCGTGTGTCGCTTCCGCCGCACTCGCCGCCGCCTGCCCACCCGCGGCGGTGAGCGCCTGCACGGCATTCGCACTGATGTCGTAGCCGATGACGCGATGACCGGCCTTCACCAGATTTGCCGCCATCGGCGCGCCCATGTTGCCCAGCCCGATGAAGCCGACCGTCGCCATCACAGCACCTCGAAGACGTCGTACACCGGCCCTTCCGGCGGACGCCGTCCAGTGCCAATTGCGATGATGCGGTTGAGCCAGTCGTACTTCGTCGCCGCGGTTTCAAACGCGACCGAGGTGCGAAAATCGTACTCCGACGGATCGACATTCTCGCCGCGATTCAAGCGGTCCATCACCGCGGCCGGCCCGTGGCGCATGCCGCGATAGGTCATGCCGATCAGCGACTTGTCGTCGGTTTCCAGCACCAGGCGCACGTCGAGCGTGGTGGCACCGTCGGCGCGCACGATGATCCAGTCGGCGCCGCCGGGCAGCACGGTGCCGCCCAGTCGCTCGCCCTGGAACGTGCCGCCGGCGACCAAGCCGATGCGGCGATTGCCGTTGGGCGTCGCGCCGATCGCCTGCATGCCGGCGACCGCGAGCGTAAGCGTCATCAGATGCGCCGTGCGGATTTCGGCCATGCGAGCCTCCCTCGATGTCGTTACGCCGGATCACACCCGATCCGCCGGTTGGCCGCAAGCGCCGCTCGGCGTAGCATCGGTGCTTGGCCAAATGTGAGGAGAAGCGTCCATGCCCGGAGACTATCCGCTGCCGTCGAGTGATCCCGCCAGTCTCGGCTTCGCCGCGAAGCCGCTCGATCATCTCGACCGGCTGATCAAGCAGCATATCGAGGAAGGCCGCTATCCAGGCGCGCAGATCGCGCTTGCGCGGCACGGCCAGCTGGCATTGTTCCGCACCTACGGCGACGCGAAGTCGGAGCCCGCCAAGGTGCCCGCGACCAATGACAACCTGTTTCTGCTATTCAGCCAGACCAAGGTGCTGACCAGCTCAGCGGTTTGGACTTTGGTGGAGGAAGGCAAGTTGTCCTTTATGGACAAGATCGCCGATCACCTCCCGGAGTTCGCGGCGCGCGGCAAGGCCGACATCACGCTGCATCAGGTGATGACGCATCAGGGCGGCTTTCCGTCCAACAACGTGACCAAGGCGACCTGGAACGACCATGCGCGGATGCGCGCCGAGGTGTGCGACTTTGCGCTGGACTGGACGCCCGGATCGAAGCTGCAATACCACGGCCAGGCGGCGCATCTGGTGCAGGCGATGGTGATCGAGGCGGTCACCGGCCAGGACTATCGCGACGTGATCCGCAACAGGGTACTGGCACCGCTGGGTCTCGGCAACGACATCATGGTCGGCGTGCCGAAGGAGCAGCAGGCACGCTGCGCCGACACCTATGCGCCGGAACCGCGCGACAACTCCGCCGAGTTCCGCGCCGCGGGTCTGCCGAGCGGCGGCGGTTTTGCCACGGCGCGCGGCATGGCGGCGTTCTATCAAATGCTGCTCGGCAAGGGGCGGCTGGGAAATGTGCGGCTGTTCTCGCCGAGGCTGATCGCCTACGTGTCGCGCAACCACACCGGCGAGCGCGGCGACGAGCAGATGAACGGCATCCCGATGCACCGCGGTCTCGGCCCGCATGTGCGCGGCGAGAGCGACCGCATCCGCGGCCTCGGCACGCTCGGCGCGCCGGCGACGTTCGGGCATGGCGGCGTCGGCACTTCGTATTCCTGGGCCGATCCGGAGAGCGGCGTGTCGTTCAGCTACCTGACAAACTTCGTGGCGCCCGATCCGTGGCATTCGGCGCGGCTGGATCGCGTGGCAAACCTGGTGCACGCGGCGATCGATTGAAGAAGGAGGAGACAGGCTGACCGCGTCTATTCCGTCATGGCCGGGCTTGTCCCGGCCATCGCTGCTCCGCCAATGATGCACGGATGGCCGGGACAAGCCCGGCCATGACGTGAGCGCAGCCGTCATAACTGACTGGCCTGCTCGCGCAACGCGAACTTTTGGATCTTCCCCGTGGACGTCTTTGGCAATTCTCCAAAGACCACTCGCTTGGGCACTTTGAACCGGGCCAATCGCTGCCGGCAGAACTGGATGATCTCCGCCTCGTCCACCGCATCGACATCCAACTTCAGCTCCAAAAACGCGCACGGCGTTTCGCCCCAGGTGGGATCCGCCCGCGCCACCACGGCCGCCAACAGCACCGCGGGGTGCTGCGTCAGCACCTCCTCCACTTCCAGGCTGGAGATATTCTCCCCGCCGGATATGATGATGTCCTTCGAGCGATCCTTGATCTCGATGTAGCCGTCCGGGTGCCATACCGCGAGGTCGCCCGACAGATACCAATCCCCGACCAGCGTCTTGCCCGTCGCCTCGGGGTTCGCCAGATAACCCTTCATCACCGTGTTGCCGCGCATCATCAGCTCGCCCATCGTCGCGCCGTCCTGCGCCACGGGCGTCATCGTATTTGGATCTGCGACCATCAGTCCGGCGACGGACGGATAACCGACGCCCTGGCGTGCCATATTCGCATATCGCTGTTCGACCGGCAGATCGTCCCACTCCGGCTGCGCCACGCACGACAACGCGGGGCCGTAGGTTTCGGTCGCGCCATACAGATGTGTCACGCGAAATCCGATCTCCTCCATCGCGCGCAGGATCGACGAAGGCGGCGCCGCCCCGCCGGTCGCGCAGTTCACGACGTGAGTGAACGCGGCACGCTGCGCGGCAGGCGTCTGCGCGAGCATGTTGAGGACGATCGGCGCGCCGCAGAGATGGGTGACGCGATGCCGCGCGATGAGCTGGAAGATCGCCGCGGGATCGACCTTGCGCAGGCAGACCTGCGTTCCTCCCACCGCGACCACCGCCCAGGGATAGGACCAGCCGCTGCAATGGAACATTGGCAGCGTCCACAGATACACGCTGTCGAAGCTCAGTCCGAACATCAGCGCGTTGCTGAGTGCCGAAAGGTAGGCGCCGCGATGGCTGTAGACCGCACCCTTCGGATCCCCGGTGGTTCCGGACGTGTAGAGCAGACAGAGCGATTGCCACTCATCGTCTGGCTCGCGACATTCAAACAGCGGATCGCCGCCGGCCAGCAACGCCTCGTAGGTGGTTTCGCCGATCACGGGCGCGTCCGGCACACCAGGGTTCTCGATGTCGATCACGAGCACGTCGTGGTCGAGTTGGCTGCGTGCGACTGTGACGAGTGCGGCGAACTCGCGGTCCGCGATCAGAACCTTGGCGCGGCCGTGATTGAGCGAGAACGCTATCGACGCCGCGTCGAGCCTGGTGTTCAGCGGATTGAGCACGGCGCCGAGCATGGGCACGGCAAAATGCGCCTCGATCATCGCGGGAATGTTCGACGCAAGGATCGCCACCGTGTCCAGACGCCTCACGCCGCGATCCGTAAGCGCCGAGGCCAGGCGGACGCAGCGCTCGTATAGCTCGCCGTAGGTGAAGTGTCGTTCGCCGTCGATCACCGCAATCTTGTTGCGGAATGCTGCCACGCCGCGCCGCAGGAAACTGACCGGCGAAAGCGGAACAAAGTTTGCCGGCGTACGATCCAGTCCGGTCTCGAACGGGTGATCCGTGGTCTGCCTTTCCAACATTTCCTCCCAGTGCCTTGTGCCGCGCCGATCAGAGACCGCTGACGAGATGGCCGCCATCGACCGCGATGACGCTTCCGGTCATATAGGACCCGGCGTCGGAGGCCAGCAGGAGCAGCGCGCCGTCGAGTTCGCGCGCCTCGCCCAGACGCCGCTGCGGGATGCGCCGGATCAGCGCCTTGCCAGCGTCACTGGCGAAGAACGCGTCGTTGAGGTCGGTCTCGATGTAGCCGGGCGCGAGCGCGTTGACCCGAATTCCGTGCCGCGCCCACTCCAATGCGAGCACCTTGGTCATCTGTACCACACCGGCCTTCGAGATCGCATAGGGCGCGACGCCGCCGGCCACGCGCAGACCCAGGATCGAGGCGATGTTGACGATGCTGCCGCGTTCCCCATGGTGGATCATCCGCCGCGCGGCATGCTGCGCCACCACCCAGCTGCCCTTGAGGTTGGTGTCGATCACGCTCGACCAGTCTTTGTCCGTCATGTCCAGCGCGGCGCGCGTTCCGGTCACACCGGCGTTGTTGATCAGGATGCCGACCGGACCGAACTGCGCTTCGGCGGCAGCGAAGGCCTGCTCGACGCTGCCCGCGTCCGTCACGTCCATGCGAACGCTCTGTGCCTGCGCACCTGATGCGCGAACGGTGTCCACGGTTTGCGCCAGTGCCGTCTCGCGACGGGCCGCCACGCTGATCCGGGCGCCAGCGGCTGCGAGCACGCCGGCGAAATGCCGGCCCAGCCCGCTGGATGCCCCCGTCACCAGCGCGTGCCGCCCGTTCAATCCGAAAAGATCGGCCATGAACTCTCCTCCGCGCTGGCTGCTATCGTTGTCATACTCGCCGTCCCCGCCATTTCCGCATTCCTCGTCACCCGCCCGGCACCTTGTCCCACTCCAGCATCGACCGACTCTCGTGGCCATCCAAATAGCGCCGATAGGGCGCGGTCGTGATCGTCAGCGTGTCGCCCTCCAATTCGAAGAACCGGACTTGATCGGTGCCGGTGCAGCCCTGGTTCCAGGAAATGTCGATGTGGTGATCACCTGTTTGTCGCCGAGCGTGTAGATGCCGGCATAACCCACCCTTCGGCAGCAAGGAGGGGCTCTACCTGGCGGTTCCGGAAGAGGCCTACGCTGACATCCGCCGCTTCGAGGGCAAACTGAACCTGGGTCGGTATCCGCCGGTCGAGGCCATTCGCCGCCTGATCGAATTCACCTTCGATTACGACGAAGGCGCACCCCGATTTAATCCGCCTCGTCGCTACCGAGAACACATTGAACGCGCGCCACATCGCCACCTCCGCGTCGATCCAGGCCGTAGACCGAAGCGCCATCGCGACGCTGCGGGGCGTGCTGGAGCGCGGCAAGCGGGACGGGATTTTCCGCCAGGATGTCGATCCGGCGGACGTGCACCTGCTGATCAGCGCGTTCTGCTTCTTTCGCGTGTCCAACCGGTTCACGTTCCGCACGCTGTTCGGCCGCGATCTGTCGGATCCCGGTTTGTATGTGCTGCACAAACGGATGCTGATCGAGGCGGTGCTGAATGCGGTGACGGCACGCAAGACGAAGGCATCGAGGGCCGCCGCGTCCGAGGCGGCGTGAACCGCGACCGGCATGCTCATGCATGCTGCATCGGTCACAAGAAAGCCCCGGAAGTGTCGCTTCCGGGGCTAGGTCACACGGTCTTAGTTTAGTTCATGCCGGCAAGGCCGTCGGACTACCGCTCCGAAACTTTTTCGTCAGAGTCCTCCGAACGCGCCCGGAAGACCGCGATGCAGCCCTGGGCCCGGCAATCGGGGTCGGTGTTGGTCGGGTCAGTGGTGTTGGGGACCCCCCCGGCGCAGGAATCGGGTTTGCTGCTGGCGCACCCGATCGGCACGAAGACGTTGTGGGCGTTCGCATCGGCCGCGACCGAATGCGCAGTGGTCGATGTCGGAGCGGACGGATCGAGCTTGTTGGTCTTGGCATCGATGGAGCCAAGTATCGGATCAGGATTGCCCCCCGACAGGTTGTTGCGAGCCGCGAGGAAGTAGTGCCGGGTCCCCTTGTCGAACCACACCTCGTCATTGCCGCCGATCCCGACCTTGGCGACGACAGCAGCGTCGACGGTGGTGGTATTGGTGCTGGTGATGTCGATCACGACCGACTGGGTGGTGGCCGGCGTGCCGAATGCCGCGCTGCAGCCGATCAACGCCTGATTACGCGGTCCGAGCGCGAGACCGGCTGGGCTGCAGTTGCTCACCAGCAAGGTCCGGATGACCGTCATCGTCTTCGGATCGATCACCGAAACGCCGCCCACGGCCGGGTCGGTTCCGACCTGCGGGACAGACACATAGAACAGGCCGGTGGCCGGCGACCATTGCGGCTGCTCGATGCCGTTCTGGGCGTCGACGTTGACGTTGCCCGGCGACACGGTGTCGAACACCAGCTTGCCCACGATGGTCTTCGCGTTGGTATCGAACACCGTGACGAAGGGCGGGGAATCGGCATTGTTGGCGGCGGCAAGTAGATGGTCGCGCGAGTTGTAGGCCATCTCGTCGACCCGGTCACTCCCACCCGTCGAGATCGTGGTGATAAATGATTTCGTGGCAAGATCGATGACCTTGATCCGGCTGTCGCCATCGCCCGCCCAGACCTCTTTGTGATCCACTATGACCACGCCGTCGGGACCAGATAAATTGTTGTTTGCCGCCGTACCAGCGGCATTCAGCACGACGCCCTGGAAACAGAAATGCGGCGCAGGATTGCCAGCCGGGCATTTATCGCCGACCCGCCCGATGAAAGTGGCATCCTCGGAATCGAACAGATCAACCGACGCGTTGGTCCGATCGGCTAGGACGTACAGCTCGATCTTCGGGTCGACAAAGCTGATGTCGAATGCGCCAAGGCCGATGCCGCCGACGTCGATCGTTTTCTTCAGGACAAGCTGTTCGTCCGCCCGCATCTGGCCGTGATCGTCACCCTGGCCCGAATCATCGGCCCAGGCTCCCCAGCAGGCGCCGGTGATTATCCCCAACGGAACAATAAACGTCAGAAGGCGTCCACGTGCGCGCATTTCCAATCCCCTCCCATTGCATTCATTCTATCTCGGAGCCGACCGACTCGGCGGCCGTCACCGATGCAAATCGAGGACAATATTGATGAATGCTCAAATCAAATCTTGGACATTCTGTTGCGGCCACGGTCTCGTTTTCGCGATCGGAACCTTAAAATTGATCGCTCAGCAGCCTTTCGTAGGCCAGGATCTCGTAGCGGGCCCCCTCGGGCCTGCCGTTGATCCGCACTATAACGTGAAGCGTAAAGCGCGCCTGTCCCGGCCCGCGCGCGTCGGCGGTCACCGACATCAGCCCGGACCCGGCCTCATCGGCTTCGACGGCACGTTGCCCGATTGCCGCGAGCGCCAGGGCAACCACCGGATCCTGCGTGGCCCTGCTCGGGTCGCCGTCGGTGAAGACCGTCAGATGCGGCCGCAGGCGTGCCAGTAGGTCTGGGGTCATGCCGAGCACGCCGGCAAGCTCGTCGGGACTGGCGAATGGCGCACCGGACGGGGCGTAGTCGCGGCCCGCAGCGACATAGCGCGCGACCGCCGCACTAGGCCGCGCCACGGTGCCGCTGGCCAGTCGCCATTCGACGATGGAGGCTGCCACAGCGGCGGCTGTGTCGGGATCGGCACCGATCTGCAGCAACAGCGCCTGCAGCAGCTTCGGCGAGGCGATGTTCGGATTGACCTTGTCCGCTTCGTCTTCGACGCGCACGGCAACGACAGCACGCCCGAGTTGCATCGTACGGACACTATAGCCTGGACTCCGGTGCCGGCCGTAACTGTCGAGTACGTCGAAGACCGCCCGCTGCACCGCGCCGTTGGCCGCCGCTTCCAGGACCGCACCATCGAGCAGATTGCGGGCAAGCTGCGCGTCCTGCCGCCCGGCGGCGAGGAGATGCGTGCCCAGCAGTGCGAGCAGGGCCAGCGTCCATAGCACGACGAGCAGGGCGAAGCCGCGCTGGCGGACCTCGCCGCGTGTCATGGCCGGCCCAGCATCGGCGCGGCCACGATGTCCGGCCAATGCCGGGGATCGCCTGGCAGGAAGTGCAGGCTGACGCGCACCAGGGTCGGAAGATCCGGTGAACGCCAGGTGCTGACCCAGGCGCCGCCCGGCCGCCAGAACGCCAGCTCGATGCGCGATACGCCGCGCAGCAATTCGGTGTCGATCGGCTCCGGCGGACCACCCAGGCGCGTCGCGCGCGCCGCAGGCTGCCAGCGCAGCATCAGCCGGTGATTGGCATCGACCAGCAGCGTCGCCCGAATCCGCCGGCCCAGCGTTCCGCCATAGGCGTTCGGCAGCAGCGTGATGCAGTCGAGCCGTTCCCGGTTCGCGGTAAAGGGCGCGGAATCCAGATCATCGCCCGGATCGGCAACCTCGATCAAATGACGCAACGTGTTGTCAAGCACGTTGAAGTCGTCGTTGCCGCTGGTCAGGTGCGCTTCGGTAGCCCAGGCGAGCAAGCCGAAACGCACGCCCTGCGCCAATCCGGCAAACAGGAAGCCGAGCACCGTCAGGGCAATGAGGACCTCGAGCAAGGTGAAGCCGTTCGCGCGCCCGGCTTCGCCCCGCCGATCATTGCTCGGACCCATCAGCGGGTCTCCTGTGCGATCTGTTCGGTATCCAAACGCACCTCGCGCGACGTGCCGCCTTCGCGCCAGGCGATCCGGACGCTCAGCGCGCAAAGCGTCACCGGAAAGCTCGACATGGCGCGCAGCGACACCGCATTGACCGGCCGCACAGCGGTGCTCGCGAGCGGCGTCACGCTCAGGTGCCAGGTGAAGCCGCTGCCATCGTCGCCCTGCCAGTCGCCGGCGACAAGCGGATTGGCGTGCACGGCGAGCGCCAGATGTGAGCGTGCACGTGCGATGGCCTGCTCATAGCGCGATGCGGCGCGCGCCCCGCGCAAAGCGCCGACGCCGGCTTCAAACAGCACGCCCAGCGCGAGTGCCGCGATCACGAAGGCGATCAGTACCTCAAGGACGGTGAAGCCGCGCTCCTTGCGCGTGCGGCGGTGTCCGAAAATGCTATCCCCCATCATAATGGACGGTTCTGCGTACTACGGGGCTCACACGCGCGAAGGTGCGCTCGACGAGGCATGTTGGCGCACCTTTGTGGCGAACGTGTTCAATTTCTTGCGTTCGTCGGGAGCTTTTTTGCAGCTTAAGGCCGCTATCGGGCAGGTCGAGCTAGGCGAGTAGCTGCTGGGTCAGGGACGCGCCACGATACGGCGCACCTCGAAGCTGCGGCCGCCGGCGGGAACTCGTGGACCGCGGGCTGCCCGGCACCAAACCGTCGCGGGGACGGCCGATGTGTCGCTCGGTCTTTAGAACGACCGTAGGCAGTCGCCCTACTGACTGAGCTCCGGGCCGGCGCGAGCAGTTGGCGCCGCCGCAACAGGCTGCCACCCTCAACCGCGGCAACAACACGGTCGCGAAGATCGTTCGAATAGGATTATGCCATCCCCATGCTGGCCACCGAGTGATCCGTCCTGACGCTTGCAAAGGCGCGGTGAAAGGTATAGCCGATGCCAGACCAAGTAGTCGCCGTTACGGGACCGACCCTTGCAGCAACCTTCGTATCTGGCCAGTGTGGTTCCCACGCTCATCTTCCTGACGGTGTGGTTTGCCATCGGCACGACGGTGTTCGGCCCGCTGCATTGGCTGTTCAGAGCCGAAAAGCAGCCATTCTGGCGCCGCGACATGAAGGTGGACCTTGGCTATTGGTTCCTGTGCCCGCTGCTCTACGGTTATATCACGTTCGTTGCGCGCAGCTACGCGGTGGATCAGGCGCACCTCGATCGGATAGCGGCCTCAGCCATGCGTTTCCTGGACGCAATGCCAATCCTGCTGCAGGCCGGTATCGTCCTGCTCCTTACCGACGTGGTGCAATACTGGGGACATCGGCTGTTCCACCGGAATCCGCTCTGGCGTTTCCACTGCATTCATCATGCTCCGAAGCAGGTCGACTGGTTGACCTCGGCGCGCTTTCATCCCGTCAACTTCATCCTTTATTCCACCCTGATCAATCTGCTCATCAGCCTGGTCGGCTTCAGTCCCAAGGCATTCCTGATACTCGTGCCGTTTAATATACTGTCCGGCCTTTTGGTACATGCAAATCTGAACTGGACGTTCGGCCCGTTCCGCTATGTCCTGGCGAGCCCAGTCTTTCATCGTTGGCATCACACCTACGCTGATCAGGGAGGCAACAAGAACTTCGCTCCGACCTTTCCATTTCTCGACCTTGCATTTGGCACCTTCCATATGCCGAGAGGCGAGATCCCCCGCGTTTTCGGCATCGCCGACGGTCGGGTGCCGACTAACCTGTTTGGCCAACTCTGCCATCCGTTCAGACGCCTGACGCGCAGCTCCGTGAGTGGGGCTGAACAGCCACTCGGCGGCGAGACGGCAGCCAATCAGTTCATGCAGTGATCGGGCGCGGATCGCAATCCGGTGCATCTGCAAGCCGCGCCTCAGGCGGCAATTTTCTCCACCGGCGCCAGCGGCGACCGGCCACCCGCTATGCAGTGATCTTCGCCTATTCGCCGCTCTCGTCCACGTATTCCGGCACGGTGAAATAGACCCAGATCAGGTTTGCCAGCAGCAAGGCGGCGGTGATCAGAAAGACCCAGCGCAGGCCGAACGATGCCGCGATCGCCCCGCCGGTCAGCGGAC
The DNA here is from genome assembly GCA_963780095.1 of uncultured Alphaproteobacteria bacterium. Lineage (GTDB taxonomy): Bacteria > Pseudomonadota > Alphaproteobacteria > Acetobacterales > Acetobacteraceae > JAMXLO01. The sequence continues at coordinate 128,445 of CAWABH010000058.1, read as the reverse complement.
CCATCGAATTGCCGAGGAAGGTTGCCGATGAAGTCATGCCGTAGACAGCGCCGCGGTCGGAGCGCGGCACCATCCGCCCGATCAAGCGCATTCGCCGTCGGGAGTATTCCGCCGATGAACAGACCGACGCCGAACCGCTCGACCACGAACCCCCAGTAGCTGCCGACAAAGGCCTGCGGCAGGCTGGTCAGCGTGGCACCCGCCAGGCAGATCAGCAGCACGCGACGATAGCCGATCTCGTCGCTGTGCTTGCCGATCAGCGGCACCGCGATCATGCCGGCGAGCCCGGTGACCGAGAACGCCACGCCACCGAGCGTCGCCAGGTCGGGCCGCATGCCGACCAGCTCCTGCACGAACACCGTGACCAGAGGCTGCACCGCGCGCGTGCTGAACTGCGCCATGAACAGCACGAAGAACAGCGGCAGCACGCCGGCCGCGCCGATCATCATCGCGAGGCCGCGCATCCCGGAGCGTCTGCGATGCGCGCCGTCCGGCCGCACGAACTGCTCGTGGACGCCGCGCCAGACCAGCGCCATGGAGGCGAAGGTGATTGCCGATGTGCAGTAGAACGGAATGCGATAGCTGCCCGTGACGTCAGCCAGCACGCCACCGATCACCGGTCCCACCAGCGAGCCGACCAACTGGCCGGTGCTGAGCAGGCCGAGTGCGTAGCCGAGCCGCTGCTCCGGCACCTGGCTCGCCACGAGCGCCATCGCGGTCGACGAAAATCCGGCGAACACGCCCATCAGCGCGCGCGCCGCGAAGAACTGCCAGACGTTCAGCGACATGCCCATCAGCGCGGTGAAGAAGGCGATCGCACAGCTCGAGCGCAGCAGCATCAGCTTGCGCCCGTGCAGATCGGCGAGCCTGCCCCACAGCGGCGAGGCGAACGCCGCGACGAACGAGGTGGAGCCGTTGAGAATGCCCGACCACAGGGCGATGCCGGCGTCCGTCGTCACGCCGAGGTCCGGCAGGAACAGCGGCATGATCGGGCTGAGGAAGCTGAACGACATGGTCATGATGAACTGGATGCCCACCATGGCCCATAGCGTTGTCTGCCAGTGCGATTCACCCCCTCCCCGACCCTCCCCCGCTTTGCGGGAGAGGGGCTTCAGCACCAACACCCCCTCTCCCTAAAGGCGGGGGAGGGTCGGGGAGGGGGTATCACAGGCTCAGGCACCCAGCCGCGTCGCCATCTCGCGCTTGAACTGCTCGATCGGCATGAACCCGGTGTCCTTGCGGCATGACGCTTCCGTCTCGCGCAGGATCTCGTCGTCCGATTTCGTCAGGTCGAGGAATTCGCCATGCGGTTGCGGCACGTGGAACGGCGTATCGAGATACGCCTCCACGGTGTTGCCCTCGGGGTCCTTGAAGTAGATCGACCAGGCGTTGCCGTGGCTCACCGGACGCATGTCGGTGGCGCCGAGTGCGAGGGAACGCTTATGCACCTCGCGCAGATCGGCCAGCGAGTCGACCATGAACGACATCTGCTGGATCGGATTGAAGCCTGACGTGTCCGGCCGGCCGGTGACCAGCACAAGCTGGTGGTGGTTCTCGGGATTGCCGCTCATGAAGGTGAGGTGCATGCCGGCGCGGCCCTCGCCATGGTCGGTCACCATCAGGCCGAGCACTTCGGTGTAGAAGCGTTCCATCTTCTCCCGCTCGTGCACGTAGATGCCCATGTGGGCCAGTCGCGCGTGGATCGCCATGGTCCATTCCTCCTGCCGGATATTGGGCAAGAGTCCTCCAGCTTGGCGCTTTTCGCAAGCGGTGGTGTGGAATGATCGCGCGAACCTGCTACTCGACCTTTACCAGTTTCTGCAGGCTACGCAGGTTGGCAGGCCGCGGCTGGCCCGGAAACAGCGATGGCCATGACGCGACCGAGACCTCGCCCACATAGATATCGCCGCGTGAATCCACGGCGATCCCGTGCGGCGACATGAACTGCCCGGGCTCCTGGCCGTGCGGATTCGTCTCGGAACCGAGACGCGCCAACAGCTTGCCGGTGTTGGACAGGATACTGACGCGCGGCCCCCAGGGTGGGGAACCCGCGATTGGACCCCAGATAGGGACCGACCTCGCCGATAAAGCACAGCGGACATCTGCCCGTGGTCATGTGCAAGGCGCTGGGCCGGTGCACGACGTTGCTCCACGCCGTCTCGAACCTGCCGTTGCCGTCGAACACCTGTACGCGGTGGTTCTCGCGGTCCGCGACATAGACCCAGCCCTCGGCGTCGCAGTGGATGTTGTGCGGCAGGTTGAACTCACCCTCGCCGATGCCGCACTTTCCCCAGGACGACAGGTATTTGCCGTCGGGGGCCCTTCGAGTCGCCGAACTGCGCCATTTCCGTCCCTTTCGCTGCTTCGTGGTTCCCACGACTGTAGGGCTCGGCAAACGCGCACGACAATACGGAACGTCAGTCGGGCGTTATTGCCTGCAACGCCTCGGGCTGCAGGGTGATGCCGCCGGCGGCGAACGGCCGGTCATTCACCATGAGCAGAACGAGGCACGCAGCGACCGCCGTTGCGTACAGGAACAGGTTGATGGCGACGGTGGCGGGCCGGTCCACGTGCACCATTGCGATCGTCAGCAGAATGAGCGCGAACAGCACGATGATCACATACCACTGGAGCGGCGCAATCGCAGCCTTGCTGAGCAGGATCCGATCCCGTCGCAGCTGCAGCGCCTGTTCCATCGCAATGACCGCGCGCTGCTGGGCAATCTGATGGCCGGGCGTCGAAGGCATGTGCGACAGCAACGCCGCCATGGCGTCCGAAATGTCCGGCGGCACATGGCGCAGGTCGGCGTCGCCTCGCGCCATGGCCGGCCAGTCCTCGGTCTCGACGAAGTGTAGATACCGGCCGATCGCCTCACGCACGGAGGTCGGTGTCGTGCCCGTCAGGCTGCCGGAAAACAGCATGGTCGTCCGCAGCGCATTCGCCTCCTGCGCCAGATCGGTACGCGCATGATCAACGTTCGACCACACGCGCGCGGCGAGGAACGCAATGAGCAGGCCGGCGATCACCGAGAGCGGCGTCAGCATCGTCGGTGTCGTCGCCTTCAGCTCGGCCGCGATGCGCCGACGTGATATCAGAACACCGGCCATGACGATCAGCGCAGCAAGCAGATAGGACAACGCGAACACCAGCGCAGCAATGACAGCGGTATTTTGCGACTCGATCCAGGGTACCACTCACCTACACTCCGACCGTGCGTCCGTTCTGTCCCGACAGGCGTGACATCCATGCGACAAGGGCATCGAGCACTTCCTGCCTCACCGTGTCATCCCCGCGCGCGCCGCGGCCTGCGACATGCAACGAATGATCCGCGCCGGCAAACTGTACCAGCGTTGCCTCCGCGCCAAGCCGCTCGACCAGGGGTACCAGCAGCGACGGCTCCGCCAGGGCATCGCGCGTTCCCTGCAGGAACAGCATCGGGACCTGCACGTCGAACAGATGCCTGCCGCGATCCTCGAACGGTTTCTTGGCCGGGCGCAGTGGAAAGCCGAGGAACGCCAGTCCGCGTACGCCGGACAGGGGATGCGCCGCCTGGGCCTGCGATGTCATGTGTCCGCCGAAGGACTTGCCGCCCGCGACGTGCAAAAGGCCGCGCGCGCCGCGCGCCGCGCCGCCTCGGCTGCCGCAGCGCGCACCGTCGCATGCGCGAGTGCCGGACCATCGGGGCGCTTCGAACCATGCTCCATGTACGGGAACTGATAGCGCAATGTGGCAATGCTCCGCTGCCAAAGTCCATCAGCCATCGCTGCCATGAATGGATGGTCCATGCCAGCCCCGGCGCCATGCGCGAGCACGTAGCAGGCCTGTGCCCCCGGCGGCATCGTCACGAGACCGGAGACGCAGTGCCCGTCATTGACCGCAATCGCAATGCGTGTTGCCGCGGCGGCATTCATGCTGCTACTCGACCTTTACCAGCTTCTGCAGGCTGCGCAGGTTGGCAGGCTGCGGCTGACCCGGAAACAGCGACGGCCACGACGCGACCGAGACCTCGCCCACATAGATGTCGCCACGTGAGTCCACGGCGATCCCGTGCGGCGACATGAACTGCCCGGGCTCCTGTCCGTGCGGATTCTCCTCGGAACCTAGACGCGCCAGCAGCTTGCCGGTGTTGGACAGGATGCTGACGCGCGGCCCCAGGTTGGGAAAGCCACGATTGGACCCGAGATAGGGGCCGACCTCGCCGATGAAGCACAGCGGACATTTTCCGCCCGTCATGTGCAAGGCGCTGGGCCGGTGCACGACGTTGCTCCATGCCGTCTCGAACCTGCCGTTGCCGTCGAACACCTGCACGCGGTGGTTCTCGCGGTCCGCGACATAGACCCAGCCGTCGGCATCGCAATGGACGTTGTGCGGCAGGTTGAACTCGCCCTCGCCGATGCCGCACTTTCCCCAGGACGACAGGTATTTGCCGTCGGGGGTGTACTTGTGCACCTGCGCGTTGCCGTAGCCGTCGGTGACGTAGATCTCGCCGTTCGGCGACAGCGCGGTATGGGTGCAGCGGCAGAACGGCTGCCCGCTCATGAACGGCGCGGGCTTGCCGGGCGTGCCGATGGTCATCAGCACCTTGCCGTCGAGTGTGCATTTCCGCACGCAATGGGCGCCGTCGTCCGTGCAGAAGATCGTGTCGTCGGGCGCCATGTGCACGCCGTGGGCGCGCGGGAACATGCCTTCGCCCCACGACCGCAGGAAATTGCCGTCGCGGTCGAACACGATCATCGGATGTTCGCCGCGATTGAATGCATAGACATTGTCTTTGCGGTCAACCCCGACCGCGGCGACCTCGTGGAACGACCAACCGTCCGGGAGCTTCCCCCAGCCTTCCTCGACCCGATACCGGTATTCGCCGGTCCCCAGAATGACGGACATGTCGTTTCCCCGCAGTTGCCTGGACGCATCCAGGCACCAAATTGGGAGATCGATCAACCAGTGCTGTCGCTTTGTCCATGGACCCGTTGACTCTGTTTCATCCCACGATCGCCGCCTGGTTCGCCGGTCGCTTCGCGTCGCCGACGCCGGCGCAGGCGCAGGCCTGGCCGGCGATCCAGGCCGGCCGGCACACCCTGATCGCCGCCCCCACCGGGTCCGGCAAGACGCTGGCGGCGTTCCTCGCAGCCATCGATGCGCTTCTGCGCCAGGGCCTGGAAGGGCGGCTCGCCGACGAGACGCAGGTGGTCTATGTGTCGCCCCTGAAGGCGCTGTCCAACGACATCCAGCGCAACCTGGAGGCGCCGCTCGCGGACATCCGGGAAGCCCTGCGCGCACGCGGCCTGCCCGATGTCGAAATCCGCACCTGGGTGCGCACGGGCGACACGCCGCCGGGCGAGCGGGAGCGCATGCGCCGCCGCCCACCGCACATCGTCGTCACCACGCCGGAGTCGCTCTACATCCTGCTCGGCTCCGCGTCCGGGCGGTCGATGCTGGCGACCACACGGACTGTGGTCGTCGACGAGATCCACGCCATGGCGCCGAACAAGCGCGGCGCGCATCTGGCGCTGTCGCTCGAGCGCCTGGCAGCGCTGTGCGGCGACGGGCTGCAGCGCATCGGCCTGTCGGCGACGCAGAACCCCATTGAGGCGATCGCGCATCTGCTGGTCGGACCGAACGCCGAGGCCACCATCGTCGATACCGGCCATCAGCGGCCGCGGGACCTGGCGATCGCAGTGCCAGCGTCGCCGCTGGAAGCGGTGATGTCGGCGGACGTCTGGCAGCAGGTCTACGACCAATTGGTCGGGTTGGTCGAAGCGCATCGCACGACGCTGGTGTTCGTCAACACGCGGCGGATGGCGGAGCGCGTGGCGCGCCAGTTGTCCGAGCGCCTGGGCGAGACATCGGTGACCGCGCATCACGGCAGCATGGCGAAGGAACAGCGGCTGTCCGCCGAGCAGCGGCTCAAGCACGGTGAGCTGAAGGTGCTGGTGGCGACCGCGTCGCTGGAACTCGGCATCGACATCGGCGACGTGGACCTGGTCTGCCAGCTTGGTTCGCCGCGCTCGATCGCGAGCTTCCTGCAGCGTGTCGGCCGCTCGGGACATGCGGTGGGCGGCTTGCCGAAGGGACGGCTGTTTCCGCTCTCGCGCGACGACCTGGTCGAATGCGCGGCGCTGCTCGACAGCGTGCGCCGCGGCGAACTCGACCGGCTGACGATCCCGGATCAACCGCTGGACGTGCTGGCACAGCAGATCGTCGCGGAGGTGGCTGCACAGGATTGGCCCGAGGCGGAACTCTTCGACCTGATGCGGCGCGCGTGGCCGTTTCGCATGCTGACGCGCGACGATTTCACCGCTGTCGTGCACATGCTGGCCGAGGGCTTCAGCACGCGCCGCGGGCGACGCGGGTCGCTGATCCACCACGACACTGTCAACCATGTGCTGCGCGGCCGGCGCGGTGCGCGGCTGACCGCGCTGACCTCCGGCGGCACGATCCCGGACACCGCGGATTACCAGGTGGTGCTGGAACCGGAAAACCATGCGATCGGCAGTGTCAACGAGGATTTCGCCGTCGAGAGCCTGGCCGGTGACGTGTTCCAGCTCGGCAACAGCGCCTATCGCATCATGCGCGTCGAACGCGGCATCGTGCGGGTGGAGGACGCGCGCGGCCAGTCACCCACCATTCCGTTCTGGCTCGGCGAGGCGCCCGGCCGCAGCGACGCACTGTCTGCCTCCGTGTCGCGGCTGCGGGCGGCGATCGCTGCGCGGCTGCGGACGGATTCGAGCGGCGAGGCGACTCAACGCTGGCTGAATGGCGAGATCGGCATCGCCGTACCCGCCGCGGAACAGCTGGTCGAGTATCTGGCTGGCGCCTGTGCCGCACTCGGCTGCCTGCCGACCCAGGACACGCTGGTTCTGGAGCGCTTTTTCGACGAAGCGGGCGGCATGCAGCTTGTCATCCACTCGCCGTTCGGCAGCCGGATCAATCGCGCGTGGGGGCTCGCGCTGCGCAAACGCTTCTGCCGCAAATTCAACTTCGAGCTGCAAGCCGCGGCGACCGAGGACAACATCGTATTGTCGCTGACCACGGCGCACAGTTTCGATCTGGCCGAAGTGGCGCGCTATCTGCATTCCACCAGCGTGCGGTCGCTGCTGATCGAGGCATTGCTCGACGCGCCGATGTTCATCACCCGGTGGCGATGGGTGGCGGGCGTGGCCCTCGCGCTGCCACGCTTCCGCGGCGGCAGGAAGGTGCCGCCGCAGCTCGCGCGCATGGATGCGGAGGACCTGGTCGCCGCAGTGTTTCCCGACCAGATCGCCTGCGCCGAGAACCTGGTCGGTGAGCGCGAAATTCCCGACCATCCGCTGACCAACCAGACCATCGCCGACTGCCTGCACGAGGCGATGGACATCGCGGGCCTGGAACGGCTGCTGGCGCGGCTGGAGTCTGGCGAAATCCGCGTGGTCGCCTGCGACCTGACGCAGCCGTCGCCGCTGGCGCTCGAAGTGCTGTCGGCGAGGCCTTACGCGTACCTGGATGACGCGCCGCTGGAGGAGCGACGCACGCAGGCCGTCATGGGCCGCCGCTGGCTGACCCCGGAGAACGCGGCGGACCTCGGCCGGCTCGACCCGGAGGCCATCGCGCGCGTGCGGACGGAGGCCTGGCCCGACGCCGGCAACACCGAGGAACTGCATGACGCGCTGCTGTGGCTTGGCTGTCTGAGTGCGGACGAGGTGCAGGCCGTGCCGGAATGGGACAGCTGGCTGGCAACGCTGGCGCGGGAGAACCGCGTGACGCGGCTGCAGACGCCGCAGGCGACGCTCTGGGTCGCCGCGGAGCGGTTGAAGCAGTTCCAGACCTTGTGGCCAGCGGCGCGCCTCTTGCCCGACATCGCGCCGCCGGCGGAGCAGGCCAACCGCGCCTGGTCGCCCGAGGAGGCATTGACCGAGATTGTGCGGGGCCGCCTGGAGGGCCTCGGTCCGGTGACGCAGGGAACGTTGGCTGCGCCGCTCGGACTGGAGCCGGACGAGATCGGCGCCGCGCTCACGGCGTTGGAGGTCGAGGGCTTTGCCATGCGCGGGCGCTTCACCCCCGGCGCCAACACGGATGAATGGTGCGACCGGCGACTGCTCGCGCGCATTCACCACTACACGGTCCGGCGGCTACGCGCCGAGATCGAGCCCGTTGCGGCGCGCGACTTCCTGCGGTTCCTGTTCTCCTGGCAGCGTGTGACCGACGACACGCGCCTCGAAGGTCCGGACACGGTGGCCACGGCCGTCGCGTTGCTCGAAGGGTTTGAGGCACCGGCCGGCGCGTGGGAGACCGAAATCCTGCCGGCGCGCATCGCAGCCTACGAGCCGGCCTGGCTGGACGATCAATGCCTGGCGGGGCGCATCGCCTGGGCGCGGTTGAGCCCAAGTTCCAGCAACAGCAACGGCCGGGAGCGCGTCGCGACGCCGGTGCGCACCACGCCCATCGCGCTGCTGGCCCGTCGTCACGCCGCCTATTGGACATCGCTCTCGGGACCGCCGGACGGCGCGAAGCCGTCGGCGCGGGCGCAGACGGTCGTCAACTGTCTTCGTGCGCACGGCGCTTCGTTCTTCGAGGAGTTGGTCGAGGCGACCGGCTTGTTGCGCCCACAATTGGAAGAAGCGCTGGGCGAACTCGTCGCCCTCGGCCTGGTGAATTCGGACAGCTTCGGCGGTCTGCGCGCGTTGCTGGTGCCGTCCGACCGACGCAAGCCATTCAGCGGGGCGACGCGCCGGCGGCGCATCCTGACCTTCGGCATGGAGGACGCAGGCCGCTGGGCGCTGGCGCGTCGTGCCGCGCCTGAAGCGACCGAGGCGCCGGCCAAGGCCGGGGCCGTCGAACACGTTGCGAGCACCCTGCTGCACCGCTACGGGGTCGTGTTCTGGCGTCTGCTCGCGCGCGAGGCCGAGTGGCTGCCGCCGTGGCGCGATCTGCTGCGAATTTATCGCCGGCTGGAGGCGCGGGGAGAAATCCGTGGCGGCCGGTTTGTGGCCGGCTTCTCCGGCGAGCAGTACGCATTGCCCGAGGCGGTCGGCATGCTGCGCGAGATGCGGCGCCAGCCTGAATCCGGCGAGTGGATCTCGCTGTCCGGTGCGGACCCGCTGAACCTTGCCGGCGTTTTGACGCCCGGTCCGCGGCTGGCGGCATTGACCGGCAATCGATTGCTGTTTCGCGACGGCCTGCCGGTCGCATCGTACGCCGGTGGCGAAGTGCGGTTTGCTGCAACGCTCGACGCCGCCACCCAGTGGGAGGCGCGCAAGCGGTTGTTGCGCTCAGCTACGCCGGCGCTGCTCGCCGACCTGGCCTGACGCGATTACGGCAGCGGGGTGCAACCGCTCGACTCTCACGTCATGGCCGGGCGTATCCCGGCCATCCGTCGCGCTGCGGTGCAGGTGGCGATGGCCGGGACACGCCCGGCCATGACGGTGAAAAGAGCAGTGTGGCGAGTCAACCGCAAAGACGACTGCGTGGCAGCCGCAACTCTACATCGCCCGCTGCGGCACGGTGTTAAGGAAATCCTGCAGCTGCTGTTTCCAGAATGCCGCGTTCGCGGTTGTGCCGTGACCGCGGGTCTCCGTGCTGGCCGGAATGAGCAGGAGGCGCCCGTTCTTCACATGCTTCAGCGCCTGTTCCATGAGCCCGGTTTCCGGCGGATTGCGTTCGTCGTCGGCGGAATTGATTGCCAGCAGTGACGCTCGGATGCGGTCCAGCCCGGGCGCCGGGTTGTAGTCGCGCGCGGCATCGAACTGATACAGGAAATCATTGGCATCGGCGGTGAACGGCGCGGCCTCGCGTGCATCAACCAACTTGTCGGCCTTCTCCCGCGTCGGCGCCATCGCCTGGTACGCCAGCGTCCCGCCACTGGTGGCGATGCCGAAGAACACGTTGGCCATCCGCAGCGACGGCGGCTGTGTGGTGTAGTTGCCGTTGTCCCAAGCTGGATCCTTGCGGATCGCATCGATCAGCATGCGCCGCGTCATCCAGTTTCGGCTCGACATCTCGGTCGGCTGCGATGCCATCGGCACCAGCGCATCCATGAAGTCGGGGTAAGTCACCCCCCAGATCCAGGTGTGCATGCCGCCCATGGAATTACCGAGCACCAGGCGCAAATGGCGGAGGCCCAGGCCCTCGGTGACCAGCCGATACTGAGCCAGCACCATGTCGTCGTAGTTGTATCGCGGGAATTTCGCCCGCATTCCGTCCGACGGCCTGGCCGACTTTCCGGCGCCCAGCGCATCCGGCAGAACGATGAAGTACTTGCTCGCATCCAAGGGCTGGCCGGCGCCGAACAGTTCGTCGGCAAACGCCGGGGTCAGCATGCTGCCGCCGGACCCGGTCGTGCCGTGCAGGATCAGGACGGGCTCGTGGGCAGGATCGCCTATCGTGGCGTAGTGCAGTCGCAACTCCGACATCACCTCGCCGGTGTGGAATTTGAAGTCCCGCGCGACCCAGTCGCCTTCCGTGGGCGCCGGATACTCCGCGGCGGCGGCTGAGAGTGCGAGCATGGAGAGCAGCGCCACGACTGCTGCGCCCAGCCGCAGGCCTGATAATTTCATTGCCATCTTCCTCCCGATTCGGCCGCCGTTCCCTGGAGCGCAGCGCCGCTTTTCCGTCACGGCGGGGCTTGACCCATACGCATCAGGATAATGGTGCGATCGAGAAAAGTCCTCCCCCTCCCGCAAGGTGAGGGGAAGGATCAAGGATTACATGGGCTTGATCCGGGACGCGCCCGGCAAGACGTTTGCTGCCGTCCCGTGATTCCGAGTCATGGGGACCGCATCGTCTAATCCGAAATCATTCGGGGTAGATCATCTTCCGCGTCACGCCGCCGTCGACGATGAACTCGGCGCCTGTGATGAAGCCGCTTTCCGGTCCCACCAGCCACGCCACAAGAGCGGCAATGTCGTCCGGTGTTCCGACGCGTCCGGCGGGATGGAACGCGCCATCCGCCGGGCGCGGCGGATCGCCCTTGGTGAAGATCCATCCAGGGCTGATGCAGTTCACCCGGACGTCCGGCCCGAGGCTGATTGCCAGTGCGTGCGTCAATGCCACCAGTCCGCCCTTGGACGCGGCATAGGCCTCGGTGTGTGGTTCCGACATATGGGCGCGCGTCGATGCAATCGTCACGACGGCGCCGTCCGCCGCGCGCAACAGCGCCTCGCCGGCGCGCACCAGCAGGAACGTGCTGGTCAGGTTGGTGCCGATCACGCGCGACCACTCGTCCGGGCTAAGCTGCGCGATCGGCTTGCGGATCATGATCCCAGCATTGCACACGAGCGCATCGAGCCGGCCCTCGCCTGCCGCTACGCCTGCGAGCAGTGTCGCGACCGCCGTCTCATCTGCGACATCGCAGACCGCGTAGCGCCCGCCTGGTGGTGCCGCGCCGGCGGCATCGCGATCGGCGACAATGACGCCCCAGCCGTCGCGTGTCAGGCGGGCAGCGATCGCCGCACCGATCCCGTGCGCCCCGCCGGTCACCAGGGCCACACGCGACACACCGTTGGTCATGGCCAACCTCCAGCCGCGACGCCAAAAACGGTTGACAGCGGCCGATCCAGCCGCTGTCAACCCATCACCATTGTAGCGACGTCAGGCCGGGTGGAACACCAGAGTTCTGATCTCGATGCTCTCGCGCGGCAGCGCATCGGCCGGCGCGGTTGGGTCGTCGAACGCCGTATGGGGTGCGAACCGCGCGCGCCCGTCGGTTGCCGAGTTCGAAGCACTTCAGCAGCAACGCTTCATCGGGCTGCATGTCCGGCACGTAGAACCAGCGATGCGCCGGGTTGTAGGTCACGCCGTAGGTCTCACCCACCCGGTTCTGGTAGACGAGATCGGACGGCACCAGATCTTCGGCCGCAACCGAGCCGGCATCGCACACCGCCAGCGGCGCATCCCGCAGCGGCCCGCGGATCGGCCGCCAGAGATTGATCACCTGCACACGGCCCCGCAGCAGTTCTTCCGCGTCGTCGCCGAAGAAGTCGCGCACCCGTTGCGGACCGGACTTCGCCGTGTGGTCCACGTGCACGCGGGACGCGGGCTGGCGTGGCGCGCCGGGCGCCCTGTCGTCAACGCCGCGAACGCGACGCCGCAGCGTGTGATCGAAGATATAGACCTTGCTGGCGCCGGTCGCCTCGGCGAGTACGCGCTGCACTTCGGGGTAATAGACCCGCCGCACCTCGTCCTCATCCCAGAAATTCTTGACCGCGCTCTTGTAGTGCAAAACGGCAAAGCCCTCGCGATCCAGCGAGATGTCCGATTCGACGGCACGCGCATCGTGCACCGGCACCAAATGGGGCTCGTGCGTCGAGTTGGATCGCGGAACGCCCGGCGGCGGATCGTAGGTATAGTTGCGCGGTCGTTCCGTCATCGGCGCGAGGTAGTTCAGCGTGGCCTCGACGTGAGCCAGATCGCTGGTGCGTTCTGCGGTTACACTCATACGCGGGTCCTCCTGGGTTGGCTGGTCTGATGGCGGGCGGGTCAGCACGGTGGCGGGGCGCGCCAGAATGGGGTCGAGAGCTCGCGATAGACGTCCGCGGTCGACGCGCCGAAGTCCGCCAGCTCGCGTTGCGTAAGTCTCGCCAGCGCCGCTCTCTCGTCAATCCGCCGACGCCACAGCCGGAGGTTGGCGGCGAGCCGTGACAGCAACCCGGCGCGGGGGCTCGCGGAGAGTCGCGCGGGCGCGGCCGATAGCTGAGAATTTGTCAGTGACTGATAGGCGAAGCCGGCCATGACTGGCGTCCTCAAAGTTGTTCTGATGCGTGCAAGATGGCGCTGCCGGTCACGCCCGACAAAGGATGATTTGTCAGCCTTCACATGAGCAAAGCTCATGGTAAGATGGGCGCATGGCGTTGTCGCTCCCCTCGCTGAACGGTTTGCGCGCCTTCGAGGCGGCGGCGCGCCATCTGAGCTTCACCCGCGCCGCCGCCGAACTGAACGTTACCCAGACCGCGATCAGCCACCAGATCCACCGGCTGGAGGAGCAGCTCGGCATCCCGCTGTTCGTGCGACGGAATCGCGCCCTGCTGCTGACACGCGAGGCCGAATCCTACCTGCCCTCGGTCCGCACCGCGTTCGAGGACCTGCGCCGAGCGACGGCGCGGCTGCGTCGCCCTGACCGCGAGGGCCTGCTTACCGTCAGCACGACGGCCTCGCTTGCCGCTAAGTGGCTGGTTACACGTGTGGCCGCCTTCCAGGACGCCAATCCAGGCATCGAGGTCCGCATCACAACCTCGCCCCATCTGGTGGATTTCGCGCGCGAGGAGGTGGACATCGCCGTCCGGTATGGCCGCGGCAGCTGGCCGGGGCTGCGCGCCAATTGGCTGATGGCGGAGGATATCTTCCCGGTCTGCAGCCCAGCTCTCTTGCAGGGCGACAAGCCGCTGCGCCGGCCCGCGGATCTCGCGCACCACACGCTGCTGCATGCGACCGTATCGCGGGAGGACTGGCAGCTCTGGCTGACCGCCGCCGGCCTGCCGGTCACGCTCGCAACGCGGCGCGGCATGAGCTTCGATCAGAGTTTCATGGCGATCCAGGCGGCGGTGGAGGGCCTTGGCATCGCGCTTGGCCGCACCCGATTCGTCGAGGCGGACATCGCAGCCGGACGGCTCGTGGTGCCGTTCGATATCGTGCTGCCGGCGGATGCAGGCTTCTACGTCGTGGCCCCCGAGGAGAGTGCCGATACACCGAGGATCGCATTGTTCCGCGAATGGCTCATCGGGTCGGTCGCGCCAGGCTCGGTGGCACCGCCGCCATCATAAGGCGCATTCATGGTGACTGGAGGTGGCGCCCGCCAAGTCGAGGGCACCTCCGGACGGTAGCCTGCGACTGTCGCTACCAGTTGGAGCACCTATTCCGCAGCGGATTCTTGCTTGCCCAGAATAAGCACGGCGGCACCGGTTCGAACTTCCTCACGGGCCGGACCGGACTGGATACGTTAAGCCATGGTTCGGGATGACCGCCGCTTGCGGTCAGGCCGCGCGCACGGGAGCCAACCGAGCCGGTTTCAAGATCCTGGATTGGTATCACGCCGCCCTCCGCCCCCGCTCCACCATCCGCAGGAAACTGACCGCCGCTGCCCCCGCGGTCGCGCACGCCGCGACCACCAGCGCGATCGTGGCGCCGTCGCGGGGCGACAGCCCGAAGATCAGCGCGACCAGCGCGGCGCCCACGCTCTGCCCCAACAACCGCGACGTCGCCTGCATGCCGCTCGCCGCACCCGCGCGCGTCGGCGGGGCGGACGTTATGATCGCGCGATTGTTCGGCGTGTTGAAAAACCCAAACCCGATGCCGCAGATCAGCATCCGCCACACGATGTCGAACGTGTCCGGATGCGCGGGCAACAGGCTCAGCGACGCGAGCCCAAATGCCATCACCCCCAGCCCGCAGCCGCCGAGGATCCCCGCCGGGTAGCGATCCGCCAGCCGCCCGGTGAACGGCGCGACGACCGCCACGGCCAGCGGCCAAGGCGTCAGCAGCAGCCCCGTCTCCACCTGGCTGCGGCCGAGCGTGTTCTCGAACAGGAACGGCAGCGCCACCAGCGCCATGCTCTGCCCGACGAACGAGCAGATCGAGGTGGCGACCGACAAAGCGAACAGCGGGATGCTCAGCAGGTCCACCGGCAGCATGGGCGAGGTCTGCGACAGCTGCCGCGTCACCAGGACAAAGCCGAAGATGATCGCGAAGCAGAACTCGGCGCCGGCCAGGCTGCCGCTTTCGCCGTGGCCCCAGCTGTCGATGGCAGTGATAAGCAGCCCGAACGCGAGCGCGCTCCAGATCGCGCTCGGCGCATCGAAGCGCGCCCCGGAACTTGGCGTGTGCGGCAGGGCGCGCCAGGCGATCGCGATCGCCGCCGCGCCGATCGGCACGTTGACCGCGAACAGCCAGGGCCACGGGCCGATGGACAGGATGCCGGCCGCGACGGTCGGGCCCACCGCGGAGGCGATCGAGCCGATCGTGGCGTTGAGCCCGACGCCTCGGCCGAGCCAGCGGCGCGGATAGATGAAGCGGACCAGCGCGCCGTTGACGCTCATGATGCCGGCCGCGCCGAAGCCCTGGACGACGCGGGCGAGGGTCAGCGTGAACAGCGAGTCCGATAGCGCGCAGCCCAAGGAGGCGACGGTGAACACCACCAGCCCGTAGCGATAGACGCGGCGGTAGCCGTAGATGTCGCCGAGCGAGGCCAGCGGCAGCAGCGTTATCGTCACCGCAAGCTGGTAGGCATTCACCACCCAGATCGACGACGCGGGGCTGGCGTCGAGTTCGCGCGCGATGGTCGGCAGCGCGACGTTGGCAATCGCCCCGTCGAGCACGGCAAGCGTAAGGCCGAGCGCGATCGCCAGGATCGCCCAGTAGCGCTGCGGCAGCGGGACGCCATCCTCGACGGCAAGTCGGACCGGCGCGGTTGTGCGACCCGGAAGAGCCGGCTGATCCGCCATCAGCCGGCGACCGCCGCCGCATCAAGCGCAGGCGCCACCTCGGCCACGGCATGCAGCACGGTCGCGACATCGAGCCGGCCGAGGTCAGGGCGGCGCAGCACGCTGACACGGGGGCCGCGCGGCGCACACAGTGCCGGGTCGGAATCGCGCGAGAACAACACGATGGAAGGGCATCCTGCGGCGGCAATAAGGTGCATGGGGCCGGTGTCGTTGCCGACCGCCACGGTGGCTCCGCGCGCCAGGCTGCTGAGCCGGCCGAAGTCGGTCCGCCCGGTTAGGTCAATCCCGCCGCGGACGCGGTGCAGTATCGCATCGGCCAACGACTGCTCCGGCGCCGTGCCAATGACCACGGGCGTTACGCCGCGTGCCGCCAGGTCGGCGGCCAGTTCCCGATACCGGGCAACCGGCCAGCGCTTCAACAGTCGATGCGGCGAGCTTCCCGGCGCGAGCAGGGCGAACGTCCGGGGCAGGCCGAACGCGCTGATATCGCCGTGGCTCCATGACAGATCCGCCGGTTCGCGCTCAGCAATACCCGCCTGGCGAAGCTGGCCGAACTGGCGGTCGATGTCGTGCAGACGGTTGCGGTTCGGATCGCGGTCGGGCAGCGCGCAGCCGTGGGCGATGCCGGACCACTCCGGGCGGTTGCCCGGCGGAAGCAGCTGGAAGTAGCGGCTCGAGCGGCCCGAGGTCTGCAGATCGTAGGCCCGGTCGAACCCGCCATCGAGCAGCCGTCGCCGCAACCGTAGCCAGCCGGGAACGTCCCACCACTCGGGGCGTTCGTCGATCCAGACGGTGTCGAACCAGGGCGAGGTCGCCAGCCACTCGGCATAGGGCGCGGTGGTCAGCAGCGTGATCCGTGCGGTTCCGTGGTGCCGGCGGATCGCGGCGAACGGCCCGAACGACTGAACGACATTGCCCAACGCGCCGAGCTTGACCACCAGGATCCGGCTCGGCGGCGTGCTGGTGGTCCGCCCTGGCGTCATGCCGGAGGGTGATTGGCGGCCCAGTGGCGCGCGATGTCGATGCGGCGGGTGACCCACACGCCGTGAAAGCGACGCACATGGTCCAGCAGCCGTTCCAGCCCGGCGGCGCGGGCGGGGTGGCCGATGATGCGCATATGCAGCCCGATCGACAGCATCTTCGGCTGCGCGGCGCCCTCCCGGTAGAGGAAGTCGAACGCGTCCCGGCAGTAGGCGAAGAAGTCATCGCCGGTCGCGAACGTGCCGCGGCCGAACTTCGAATCGTTGGTCGAAAGGCTGTAGGGCACGACCAGATGCGGCTTGCCCTGGACTGTCGTCCAGTATGGCAATTCATCATCGTAAGCATCTGAGTCGTAAAGAAAGCCGCCCTCTTCGACCAGCAGCTTCCTGGTGTTCAGGCTCGGCCCGTAGCGGCAGTACCAACCGAGCGGCCGCTCCCCCATCGTCTGCTGCAACGAAGCGACCGCGCGGCGGATCCGTTCCCGTTCCTCGACTTCGGACAACTCGAAGTGCTTCTCCCAGCGCCAGCCATGGCAGCAAACGTCGTGGCCGGCCGCGCGAATGGCGGCAACGGCCGGCGGGTGACGCTCCAGCGCCAGCGCACAGCCGAACACGGTGAGCGGCAGGCCGCGTTCGGCGAACAGCCGCATGACCCGCCAGAACCCAACCCGGCTCCCGTAAGCGAACATCCCCTCGGCAGCCAGATCCCGCCCCGTCACGCCCGGGTTCAGCATGCCGTTCTCGGTCAGGCCCCATTCCGAGGCAGGGTCGCCGTCGGGCACCGAAGGTTCCGAGCCTTCCTCGTAGTTCAGCACGAAGTTGAGCGCGAGCCGCGCCCCGCCCGGCCATTTCGGATCGGGCGGGTTGGCGCCATAGCCGATCAGGTCTCTGTCCATGGCGGCCAGATTGCCACCGATCGCGGCGCGCTGGCCACTGGTTGACTGGCCCATGATACACGTCGAAAAGCCGCGGCATGTCGGCTGCCGCCACATCCTGGATTCTCACCGAGGACTTTGCCGGGCTCCAGGCGCAGGCGCTGGGCTTGGCCGAGGCGGCCGGCCTGCGGCCCGAGCTGCGCGTGCTGGCGCCGCGCGCGCCGTGGAAATGGCTGGCGGCATCGCTGTGGCCGGCTCCGCTGGCGGCAGTGCGGGATGCGGTGCGTGCGCCGCTGCCCGAGTTGGTGATCGGCTGCGGCGGCGTGGCCGCGGCCGTCGGTGCCGCGCTGCGCCGCGGCGGCAGCCCGGTCGTCCAGGTGCAGCACCCGCGCATGGACCCACGCCGCTTCGACCTGATCGTGGTGAACCGCCACGACGAGCTGAGCGGGCCGAACGTCGTGGTGACGCGGACCGCCCTGCACCGCGTCACCCCGGCGCGCCTGGCGGAGGCGGCAGCGCATTGGCGGCCGCACTTCGAGCACCTGCGGCGCCCGCTGGTCGCGGTGCTGATCGGCGGCAGCAACGGGCGGTTCCGCCTGGACGCCTCGGTCGGCGGCGAGCTTGCCGGCCAGCTTGCCGCGATGATGCGCCGCGACGGTGTCGGCGTTGCTGTCACCCCCTCGCGGCGTACCGATCCGGCGGTGACGCGCGTGCTGACCGAAGCGCTGGCGCCGCTGGGCGGCTACGTCTGGGATGGCAGCGGCGACAATCCGTATTTCGGCATGCTGGCACTGGCGGATGCGATCGTCGTCACGGTGGACAGTGTCTCGATGGTCTCCGAGGCGGTGGCGACCGAGGCTCCGGTCCTGCTGGCCGCGCTGCCTGGCCGGTCGCGGCGCAACCGGCTGTTCACCGACGCGCTGCTCGCCGAGGGGCGGGTGCGCGAGTTCGCCGGGCGCTACGAGGCCTGGCCGGTGGCGGCACTTGACGATACGCCGGCGGCGGCGGCCGAGATGTGCCGGCGGCTCGGCATCTAGGACAGGACCATGTTGCACATCCAGACCTTCGACAACCGCGCCGGGGGCAATGTGCTCTACAAGGCGCTGGCGCATCCGTTGGCAGCCGAGGCGATCGGGCGGCTGTATGAGCGGCTTGCGCGGTCCGGGCCGGTGGCGCTGTACGATCCGGACGGCATCGCCGAAGCGTTGTTCGCGCTGTATCCGGACGCGCTGCAAGTGGCCGGGGTTTACGTGCACGACGTGACGGCGGTGGGGACCGAACGCGCCGGGTATGTGGCCCGCCCGTTGACCGACCTGCCGGCAAGCGGGGCGCGCATCGTGCTGATCGCGGCGTTCGATGCCGCCCGCATTGCGGCGCGGATTGCCCACCTCGTGCCGCCCGGCGCCGATGTCGTTACGCTGGACGATGCAAAGCTTCCGGCCGAACTGCTGACCAACCGAACGCGCTATTTGGACAAGCTGAACTTCGCGACAAATTTTGTCTTTTTCCGCGACGCCGAGGGGCTGTCCACGCGGCTGGTGTCGGCGAATTACTGGGCCGGCTATGGCGCCGGCGCGATCCTGCTTTGGCTGCGGCTGTTCGACGCGGCGGGCAAGGCGCTGGCGACCTGGCAGCAGGAAATTCCAGCGGGGCCGTGCGGCTTCTCCATCGACAGCCGCGCGGTGCGCGAGCGCTTCGGCCTGCCGGAGTTCACCGGGCAGCTTTTTGTGCACGCGATCGGCGTGGCTGGCCACGACGTGGTCAAATACGCACTCGACACCTACGCGTCCGACAACGGCGGCAGCCTGTCCTGCACACATGACGCCAACGCCTGGCCGTCCGACCGCTACGCCGGCCTGCCCGCGCCGCGGGAGGATGAGCGGGTGATCCTGTGGCTGCAGAACAGCCACGCCGCGCCGATCCCGGCGGGCGCCATCGCGCTCGACCGCATGGGCGCGGAAAGGCCGGTCGAGTTGGCGCGGGAAGTCGGGCCGTTCGCCACCGTCGCGGTGGACGTGGCGCGGCTGCTGCCGGATGTGCGCTGGCCGGCGCAGATCGAGTTGCGCGCGGGACGTCACGTGGTGCGTCCGCGTTACGAAGTGACGCGCGGCGAGCGCGTGCGCATCGCGCATGTCAATGTCGAGCGCGGCGATCTGCGGCCGGATCCGGCGATCCCGAGGCTGCCCGGGCAGCTCGGCCGCGGCTATCTGCTGCCGTTCCCCGTGCTGCCGCGCGAGCGGTTCCGCAGCATCGTGCAGCCCACGCCGATGGCGGTGTCGCAGACCACGCTGCCGATCCGGCTCGACGTGTTCGACGAAGCCGGGCGCAAGGTCGCGGAGCGGTTCCTCGGCTGCCTGCCGCGCGATCATGATCTGGCACTGGATTTCGACGATATCGCGTTGGATGCAGGACATGCAGAGCTGGTCTACGACTTTCGCGATGGTGGCGATGCGGACGGTTGGCTGCACGCGCTGTTCCGCTACGAGGACCGGCAGTCTGGCCACGTGGCGGAATCGAGCTTTGGCGCGCACATCTTCAACACGGTGATGACCTACAAGGACGAGCCGCAGTCCTATTCCGGTCCGCCGCCGGGGCTGACGACGCGGCTGTTCCTCAAGCTCGGCGATGCGCGACGGCGGAGCTTCGCGGTGCTGATCTATCCGGCGTCAGCACCGTGGCATGCTCAATCGGTGACTGCGCTGCTGCTGCACGATGGTGCCGGCCAGGTTATCGCCGAACAGCGCGTGGCGATCGCCTGCTCAGGTTCGGCGATGGTGTGGCCGCATACGGTGTTTGGCGATGACGCGGTGCGGCAGGCGGGATCGGATGGCTATGTGCTGGTGCGCGACACCACCTGCCGGCTGTTCGGCTATCACGGTTTGATGGATGACGCCGGCGGGTTTTCGCTGGACCATATGTTCGGGTTCTGATGACGCATTACCAGGTTCTCACTGTCATGGCCGGGCTTGACCCGGCCATCTTTACCAGCGTTGGTGCCGCGATGGATGGCCGGGTCAGGCCCGGCCATGACGCGGAGAGAGTGCAAGCATGACTTCATATATCGCCTTGCTGCGCAAGCAGCGGCGCAACGACCACGGCGCCAACTTCTCGGATTACCCCGGTTGCATGAAGCGACAGCGGAAGTCGGCTTGAATAGGTGTCGGTCCTGGTAATCCCACGCTTTCATCGGCATAGTATCCGAAACCGCGACCGATTTTAGAATGGGGGAAACAGGCCATGTCGGATCACAGCACGCACGCGGGCCCAGGCCGCCGCGACGTCATCAAGGGCGCGGCCGCCGCAACGGCCGCGGCTCTGACGCCGTTCGGGCTGGCAACTGCGCAACAATCCGCCGTTCCTCGCAACAAGACGATGATCCTGGTGTGGTCGGGCTCGCGCGAAGGGCGCTGGGTGGATTTCGAGCTGTGGAACCCATACTCGATCGGATCCAATCACCAGAACGGCCCCAACATCATCTACGAACCGCTGGCCTATTACAGCGCATTCGCCGACAAGACCTATATGTGGCTGGCGGAAAGCTACCAGTTCACGCCGGACTTCAAGCAGCTCACCATCAAGACGCGTTCTGGGATCTACATGGTCGGACGGCACGCCGTTCTCGGCCGAGGACGTTGCCTTCACGCTGAACAGCCTGCGCGACATCGGACCTAAGGTGAAGTGGGGCGTCGATGTGCAGCAGGTGATGAAGGAGGCGAAGGCGACCGATGCCAATACCGTGGTCGTCGATTTCATCGTGCCGGCGCCGCGCTTCTTCTTCTTCCTGACCTACAAATACGACATCGGCGTCTACATCGTGCCGAAGCACATCTTCGCGGATCAGGACTGGACGACGTTCAAGCACTTCGACATCGCCAAGGGCTGGCCGGTCAGCACGGGGCCGTGGAAGGTGGCGGACGCCTCATTGCAGCAAAAGGTGTTCGACCGGCGCCCGGAATGGTGGGCGGCGAAGGCGGGCCTGGCACCGCTGCCGGCGATCGAGCGCACGATATGGCTGCCTTACGCCGGCGAGCAGGCGACTGCGCAGGCGCTGATCACCAACCAGCTGGACGCGGGAACCGGCATGCAGCCGGCGACATTTCCCACCGTGTTCCGCGGCAATCCGAAGATCATCACGCACACCGCGCAGAAGCCGCCGTACGGCTATGTCGATTGGTGGCCGATCTCGCTGTACGTCAACAATGAGGTGAAGCCGTTCGACGACAAGGACGTGCGCTGGGCGCTGTCCTATTACATCGATCGCGATCAGCTGATCGACGTGGGCTATCTCGGTGCCTCGCAGGTGTCGTCGCTGCCGATGCCGGCCTATCCGCCATTGCAGCCGTACTTCGATGCGGTGAAGGACCTGCTGGGGAAATACGATACGCTGGCGTTCGAACCGAAGAAGGGCGATGCGCTGCTGTCGGGCAAGGGCTTCAAGAAGGATTCCGCCGGCGTCTGGACCGACCCGCAGGGCAAGAAGCTGACAGTGGACATCATCGGCTTCGGCGCTGCCGGTCCCGCCATCGGCCCGGTGTTGTCGGAGATGCTGAAGCGCCACGGCGTCGAAGCGTCGTTGAGCATGCCGCCCGACTTCGACGACCGGTTCCAGAAGGGCCAGTTCGTCGGCTCGATCTACGGTCATGGCGGCGCGATCAACGAGCCATACTCGATGTTGCGGCTTTACCAGGGGCGCAGCGTCGCGGTGCCCGGCGCGCACCTGGTGAACTTCGCGCGCTGGAAGAACGAGGCGTTCGACAAGATCACCGACGAGATGTACGTCACCGATCCGAATGACAAGCCGAAGATGCTGGAGCTGTTCCATCGCGCGATGGAAATCTGGCTGCCGGAGCTGCCGGACATCCAGCTGGTGCAGAACTTTCATCGGATCCCGATGAACACGACCTACTGGAAGAACTGGCCGACGGCCGACAACAACTACGTCAACGGCGCATCGTGGCACCTGACGTACCCGATCGTGCTGTGGAACCTGCAGCCGGCCTGACCCATGCAGGCCGCCTACATCGCGCGACGCTTCCTGGTCTTTCTGCTGATCGTCTGGCTGGCCGCGTCGCTGAACTTCTTCCTGCCCAGGCTGTCGGGCCAGGACCCGGTGCGCACCAAGCTGCTGCAATCCGCGCAGCTTGGCGGCTACGTGCATTCGGGCATCGAGGAGATGGTGAAGGAATATAACCAGCGCTTCGGCCTCGACAAGCCGCTGTGGCGGCAATACCTGACCTATCTGCACGACACGACCCGGCTCGACTTCAACTACTCGATCGCCAACTATCCGCGCACGGTGCGCGAGATGATCGCCGAGGCGCTGCCGTGGACCATCGGTCTGCTCGGGGTCACCACGCTGCTGTCGTTTGGTATCGGCACGTTCCTGGGGGCGTTGCTCGCCTGGCCCGGTGCGCCGCACTGGCTGCGCTATCTGATGCCGCCGTTATGGGCGCTGCATGCCATACCGTTCTTTTTGCTCGGTCTGATCCTGATGTACCTTCTGGCATTCCAGGTGCAGCTGCTGCCGATCTTCGGCGGATACAGCGCGGGCACGATCCCGTCGCTTTCGATGGGCTTCGTGCTGGACGTGATCGCGCATGCGCTGCTGCCGGCGATGTCGATCGTGCTGGTCGCCACCGGCGGCTGGGCGCTGGCGATGCGCGGCATGATGGTGACGACGATGGGCGAGGACTACGTGACCTTTGCCGAGGCGAAAGGATTGAAGAGCCCGACCGTATTTCTGCGGTATTGCCTGCGCAATGCGATCCTGCCGCAGACGACCGCGCTGGCGCTGGCGCTGGGGCAGATCCTGTCGGGTGCGGTGCTGGTCGAGGTGATCTTCGGTTATCCGGGGATCGGCGCGCTGCTGTTCCAGGCGATCCGGGAGAACGACCACTTCCTGATACAGGGCATCGTGTTCACCGTGATCGTGGCGCTGGGGTTGGCGACCTTCGTGCTGGACGTTGCGTATCCGTGGCTGGACCCACGCATTTCGTATCGGCGGACGTAAAGGAAGATCCACCACAGAGACACAGAGGCACTGAGGACAAGTGTTGCGCTTCGCGCGGATCGCGTTTTCAAATCCTCTGTGTCTCTGTGGTGATTCTTTCTACCGTCCAAACTCCCGCATCACCTTCAATCCCTGCTCCAGGTCGGCGATCAGGTCCGCCACATCCTCCAGACCGATATGCAGCCGGATCACCGGACCATCGAACCTGCCGCTTCCCGCCGTGCGCGTGATGAAGCCCGTCGTCGGCAGTGCGAGACTTTCGAACCCGCCCCACGATGCGCCGATGCCGAACAGCTCCAGCGATTCCACCAGCGCGTGCGTGCACTCCGCCGAGAACTCCGGCTTGAACTCGACGCCGAACAGGCTGCATGCGCCGGTGAAGTCGCGCTTCCAGATCGCATGACCCGGTGCGCCAGGCAAAGCCGGATGCAGCACCTGCTTCACCTCCGGCCGCTTGCTCAGCCAGTGCGCCACCTCGATCCCCGAATCCATCTGCTGCGCCAGCCGCACGCCCAGCGTGCGCATGCCGCGCAGCGTCAGCCAGCAATCGTCCGGACTGGCATACTGTCCCAGCGACGCGCGACGTCGCATGCAGCCGGTCCCAGTCCTGGGCCGAGTTCACGGTGATGCTGCCGATCAGAATGTCCGAGTGTCCCGCTGGGTATTTCGTCGCCGCCTGGATCGACACATCGACGCCGTGTTTGAACGGCTGGAAGTGATGGATGCCCCAGGTGTTGTCCATCAGCAGCTTCGCACCGCGCGCATGGGCCGCACGTGCGATCGCGGGAATGTCCTGCACCTCGAAGGTGTGGCTGCCCGGGCTTTCCGTATATACGACCTTGGTGTTCGGCCGCATCAGATCGGCGATCGCCGCCTCGTCGATCACCGGATCGTAAAACGTGGTCTCCACGCCGAAGCGCTTCAGGAAGCCCTCGGCGAAGTTGCGTGACGGGCCGTACACGCAGTCCGGCATCAGGCAATGCTCGCCCGTATTCAGGAACGCCAGCAGCGGCGTGGTCACCGCGGCCAATCCCGAACAGACGATGGCGCAGCGCGTGCCACCTTCGACCTCGGCGATCACGTCCTCCAGCGCCCAATGAGTCTCGGACCCGCCCAACCCGTAGGTCAGCACACGCTCGCCGCGCCGCGCGGCCATGGCACGCCGTTCCGCCACCGTCGGATACAGCACGGTCGAGCCGCGCAGCAGCGGCGGGTTGACGAAGCCGTGCGTGTGCTTGCCGGCGCGCCCGGTGTGCGACAGCCGCGTCCGGAAGCCGCGCTTGGAGGTTTCGGTCATTATCGTTGGGTCTCCACCGGCGTGTCGGCTCGGCCGCCCCATTCGGTCCAGGAGCCATCGTAGACCGCGCCCTCCGGCAGCCCGGCGATGCGCAGACCGAGCGTCAGGATGCAGGCCGTCACGCCGGACCCGCAGCTCGTCACCACCGGGCGCGACCCATCCACGCCCGCCTGCGCCAGGCGCGCGCGCACCGCATCGGGCGAACGGAACGTGCCGTCGGCGTTCAGCAGATCGGTGTAGGGCAGGTTGGCGGAACCCGGAATGTGCCCGCTGCGCATGCCCGCCCGCGGCTCCGGCACCTCGGCGGTGAAACGTCCCGCGGCGCGCGCATCCAGCACAAGTTCGGCCCGTGTCCCCACATTGCCCAGCACATCGCCGATGCCGCGCAGCCGGCCCGCGCGATAGTCGGGCCGGAACGCGACGGGCTTCGGCAGCGCCGGCGCGCCGTCCTCGGTCCTGCGGCCCTCGCGAACCCATTTCGGCAAGCCGCCATCGAGCACCGCCGCACGGTCATGACCGAACAGCCCCATCAGCCACCAGCCGCGCGCTGCGGAGGCCAGCCCCTTTTGGTCATAGAACACGACGCGCGTTGCATTGCCGACGCCCATGCCGCCGAGCAGTTTCGCGAACCGTCCCGGCGTCGGCACCATGTGCGGCAGGTCGGTATCGGTGTCCGCAACTTCGTCGATGTCGAAATACCGCGCGCCGGGTATGTGCGCGCGCAGGTATTCGGCGCGGCCGTCCTTGTTCTCGTTCGGCAGGTATTTCGTGGCGTCGAATATCGCGAGGTCGGGCTTGCCGAGTTCCGCGGCAAGCCATTCGGTCGTCACCAGCGGGTCCATTGTCGTCTCCCTCTGCCACGGCAGGCGGTGCAGTGTCGGTACCGGCGTCGGGGAGTCAATCGAGGGCGTGTGGGACGGTCTGATCGGTGTCCGGATCAGTCTCATGGTGTTAGTGGATGAGACGGTGTCGCGTATTGTGAGAGGCGAGCGCACGGATGAGCACGGATGGCATACCGTCACGCCATCGCTGCAGCGTGTTGGCGCTGATCGAGCGCCCGCATGATGGGGCTGGTGCCGTTGACGATGGCATCGACGATGGCAGGCTCGGGCGCGACAGCCGCTTGGGGCGGAGCCACGGGAGCGGGGACCGAGACGTCGCGGAACCAATAGCCGGCACGCTCCATCGCCCCGGGCTGCATCGCGGCCTCGGCTTTCGCCTTCGTTGCCTGCATGCGTTGCAGCGTGCGCAGACCGCTCTGCATCTGATGCATCATGCTGATGGCCTGCGCGCGGCAGCGGCGGCCTTCCGCGGCGTCCGTGCCGGCCTTGACGGCGAGGCGAAGGCAGTCCTTGGCATGCGCATCGGCGCGGGCTTCCTGGGTGTCGGTGACCGGCGGCGTAAGGAGGGCGCCAAGGGTGACGATGACTTCGCGGGAGGCGGTGGCGGGAAGATCAGAAAGGGCTTGCATGCAGGGTCGGCCTGGTTTGAGTGGCAAAACGGTAGTCATGGTAGTTAGTACATATGATATCAAGAGATAGATGGACTAACTGGCCCCAGGCAATACGATAAGTCGCGTCGATGACAAAACGCTCCCCCTCCCCTCTGGGGAGGGGCTTGGGGGCGGGGCGGATGTTTCACATGCGCGCCACCTGCGAATGGAGACGCCGCGCCGCTACTCGCCTCTCACGCGATCGTCCTCGGGTCCTCGACATCGACCCTCAGGTGTTCGGTGGGCTGCGGCGTCGCTGTCATCACGCACACACCGTCGGGCGCATCACATTTGTGTCGACGATTCCCGGCTCAACGGGAATTGTCGCGGATATCGCGCCGGCGGAGGGCACCGACGCTAGCAAGACGCCAAACCGGCAGGTCGGGCCTGGCTTGAGCAGGGTGGCTCGACGCTGCACGTTCGTTCACGAGCTGCTCCAGCAGTGCATCTACGGAGGTGCCTTGTCGTCGGGCTTCGTCGGCAATGCGCGCCTCGGTTTCGCGAGGAACTTCGATACTCGTGGACTGCTCGCTCTTCGGTGGATATCAAAATCATTCCGTATCGGACGGCAATCAAGCCCCAACCGTGAAATCGTCACTTGACGGACGTTATAGCGCTCCTGCGCCTCCCTCTGCTGGTGCGGACGCTCATTGACCAAAAAAATGTCGCGGAGGGCTTGCACGTTTGCGATTCCTTCCGTCACCCGGTGGATGCGGTCGGAAGCGGGGATTGGCTCCGCCTCGTAGATGTAGCGGGTAATTACGAAGCGTCTGCGCGGTGCAAGAGCCAGAAAAATGCGGCGGGGCAGGGACTCGAAAGGGTGCTTCATCGGTTGCCGGGCACTTCCAGCGATTCCGCTCAGACTGCCGCGGTAGTCGAGTTATTGTAAGTGGCTGCCCCACCCGCGCTCAGCGGCGACCGTGAGCGTGACACGGTCAGACGCGCGGTCGGCGAGGAGAAACGTTACCGTTATTCCTGGCACCATCGAGGCGCTTTGGCAAAGTCGCCTGTGACCCCTACTCCACTTCGAATCCCGCCTCCACCGCCATCGCACTCAGGTTGCGATACCCAAGCCGCGCATACGTCAGCGGATGCGCCTTGCGCGGATCCTGCTCGGCCTCCACCACCAGCCAGCCGGCATACCCCGCCTCGCGCAGCCGGCGCAGCAGCGGCGTGAACGCGATGCAGCCATCGCCGGGAACCGTGAACACACCCTCCAGCACCGCGCCCATGAAACTCATGTCCTCGGCCACCGCGCGATCGAGCACCGCGCGGCGGACATCCTTGCAATGCACATGCACCACCCGCGCACTATGTCGGTCGAGCAGCACGGCCGGATCGCCGCCGGCGAACAGGCAATGACCGGTATCGAACAGCAGCCCCGCCGCCTCGCCGGTGCCTGCCATCAACCGGTCGATGTCCGCATCGCTCTGCACGATCGTGCCCATGTGGTGATGAAACGCCATGCGCACGCCGAACCCGGCCATTCGCTCCGCGAGTTCGGTTACCTTGCGGCCGTACGCCGGCCAATCATCATCCCCCAATGCGGGGCGTTGCGAGATCGGCGGAAAGCCTCCGTCGTGTCGCCGGCCGGACGTATCGGCATAGACGACGACATTGCACCCGAGATCGCGCAGCAGTGTCAGATGCGGTTCGATCGCTGCGAATTCCGCCGCAACCTCGCGCTCGAAGATCCGTCCGTCGTACCAGCCGGAGACCAGCTTCAATCCGTGTCGTAACAGGATCGGCCCCAGTTCAGCCGATGTGCGGGGAAATTTTCCCCCGAGCTCCGTGCCGCTGTAGCCGGCTTCGCGCGTCTCGGTCAGGCACGTCTCCAGCGGAATGTCGCCGCCGAGTTCCGGCATGTCGTCGTTCGACCAGGTGATCGGATTGATGCCGATTTCCACGTTTTTTCCCTTTGGCACCCCAACCTCCAATCACCGAGCCAATGCCGCCGTTGCCTGTTCCGCGGCCTGCAATGCCGCAACGGCGTCGTCCGCGGTCGCGCCCTCTGCGTCGCCGCCGCGCACCCACGTCGCAAAACTCTCCGCCTGGCGCCGCAGTGCCTGCATGAAGACCTGCTCGCCATCCGGTGGCCAGAGAAAACGACAATCCTCGGCATCGCGCGTGCCAAACACCTCCACGCGGCAAACATCGCCGAGCGGGAAGCGCCGGCCAAGCGACACCAGGGCCGTGCTGCCGCCCGACAGCGTGCACAGTGCCTGAGCGCTTTCCGTGTCGCCCGCCGCAAGGGCATCGCCGGAAACCGACGCGACCGCGGGAGCAATGCCGGAAACCGCCTGGCCGCTGAGCCAGCGGATCTGGTCGAACTCGTGCACGCCCATGTCGACGAAGATGCCGCCGCTGCCAGCGTGAAACTGCACCGGCGGCGGTTCGCCATCCCATTGGTAGCAGCCGAGGAAATACAGCGCGCCCATCTCGCCATCCGCGATACGCCGACGCAGTCGCAGCAGCGCCGGCACGAAGCGACGCCAATACGCGACCTGGAGTTTGACATTGCTGCGCTCGGCGATCGATGCGGCCTCGCGCGCCTGCTGCGCCGTGATGCCACATGGCTTTTCGCAAAGGATCGGCAGCCCCGCATCCGCGATCCGCGCCACCAGGCCAAGATGCAGCGTGCTCGGCGCCGCCACCAGCACGCCATCGAGTCCGCCAGCCTGCAGCATCGCAGCCACATCCGAATGAGTTACGATGCCGTCCCGTTCCACCGCGGCGCGTGCCTGCTCCGACGGATCCGCAACCGCGACGACACGCACCGTCGCGCTCTCGGAAAGAGCTCGCAGATGCGTGCACCCCATCCGGCCAGCGCCGATCAGCCCGAGGCGGAACCCGGTCATGGTCAAATCTCTACCGTCGATCAATGGTCGGCCGCACAAGATGCATGCGCATCGGCGACGGACCACTCCTTGACCAGCGTATAGCCGATCCCCAACAGCACCGGCCCCAGGAAAATGCCGATCAGGCCGAAGGCGATGGCCCCACCCAGCACGCCGAGGACAGTGAGCACAAATGGCAGCTGTGCACCGCGGGCGATGAACCAGGGGCGGATGACCGAGTCCGCTCCCGATACCGCCACCACGCCATAGACAGCGAGGAAGATGCCCCAGCCCAGATGGCCGCTGCCCATCAACCACAGTGCTCCAGGTATCCATACGAGTGGCGCACCGATCGGCAGCACCGACAGGAAGCCCGCCACGGCGCCCAGCAGCACGGGCCGCGGCACACCGGACAGCCACAGTCCAAATGCGGTTAGAATGCCCTGCACGATGGCAGTCAGCAGAATGCCGTAGACCACGCCGCGCACGGTCGCGCCTGTAACTTCGATCAGCCGGTCGGCCTGCGCGCCGGCAATGCGCTGCAGGATCACCCGCAGCCGCACGGCGATCGGGTCGCCATACAGATAGAAGAAGAACGCGATGAACAACGCCAGCACGAACAGCAGCACGCCATTCGCCAGGCCCAGCAACAGGCCGAGCCCACCTTCCAGGACGATGCCGAAATAGGGTTGCAGCGCCTCGAGCATGACACTGATATCGGCCGCCCAGCGGTTCCAAAGATTGCCCAGCGTCTGACCGATCAGCGGGATATCGAACACCCAGCCCGGTGAGCCAGGCAGGCCGGCGCGCAATGCGTCCTCGATAACGCCACGCAGGTGGTTCACGTCGGTTGCGCCGCCAGGTGCCGCGAGCGCGAGCGGCAACACCAGAACGACGGCGGTCAGCGCCACCATCACGCCGGCCGCGGCGCCAGGCCGCAGTCGTGCATGGGTGTGCAGCCACTCGCACACCGGCCAGGTGGTGAACACCAGGATCCCAGCCCAGAGCAAGGACGAGAAGAATGGATAGAGCACGAGGACGCAGCCCGCAGCGATCCCGCCAAGCAGCAACGCCAACAGCACGCGTTCCGCGGTCATGCGCTGGTCATTCCCCCCGCTCGCTTGTAGCCTCCCGCGGCGTTTCCGGGGAGGTCCGCGATGCCACGCCTGGCTGCCAACCTATCGATGATGTTCAACGAAGTCCCGTTCCTCGACCGTTTCTCAGCCGCACGCAAGGCTGGGTTCGATGGCGTGGAGTTCCTGTTTCCCTACGAGCATGCGAAGGCGGAACTGCGCAAGCGGCTGGATGGCGAGGGCCTGACCCAGGCGCTGTTCAACATGCCGCCGGGCGACTGGGCGAAAGGCGAACGCGGGCTGGCGAGCCTGCCGGGGCGGCAGGCCGAATTCCGCGAAGGCGTCCAGCAGGCGCTGGACTATGCCGGTGCGCTTGGCTGCAAGCTGGTGCACTGCATGGCGGGGATCGTGCCAGCGGATGTGTCCCAGGTGACGGCCGCAAGCGTATATGCCGCCAATCTGGCCTGGGCCGCGGAGCAGGCGCAGCAGGGAGGTGTAAAGCTGGTGATCGAGCCGATCAATCATCGTGACATGCCGGGCTACTTCCTGAACATCGAGGCGCAGGGGGCGGCGGTGGTCGAGGCGATCGGGCGCGACCGACTCGGGTTGCAGTTCGACGTGTATCACTGCCAGACCACCGAGGGTGACATCACCAAGCGCATGGAAGCGTTCCTGCCGGTTATCGCCCACATGCAGATAGCCGATGTGCCCGCGCGCAACGAACCGGGGACGGGTGAGATCGGCTGGAAGTTCGTGTTCCGGCGAATGGATGAGCTTGGCTACCGCGGCTGGGTGGGGTGCGAGTACCGGCCGGCGGGCGATACCGTCGCCGGGCTGAAGTGGCGGCAGGAATTCGGGGTGTAGGAGAAAAGAAGCAGATTCACCACAGAGGCACAGAGACACTGAGAAGAAAGTTCATGCGCTGCGCGCGAAGCGCTTTACCTATCCTTCTCTGTGCCTCTGCGTCTCTGTGGTGAATCTGATTCTTCTTCTGACAAAGGGAGACACAGCATGAAGATCGGATTCATCGGCCTGGGCATCATGGGCCGCCCGATGGCGCTCAATCTGAAGAACGCGGGCCACGACCTGATCGTGCCCGAACGCAAGACCCTGACGGCGGAGGTGCGGGCCGCCGCGGAGGTGGTGGCGGACGGCAAGAGCGTCGCGGCGAAGGCCGAGGTGCTGATCCTGATGGTGCCCGATACGCCGGACGTCGAGACGGTGCTGTTCGGTCCGAACGGCGCGTCGGAGGGTCTGAAGCGCGGCACGCTGGTGATCGACATGTCTTCGATCAGCCCGCTCACAACCAAGGAATTTGCGAAGAAGATCAACGCGCTCGGCTGCGACTATCTGGACGCGCCGGTGTCGGGCGGTGAGGTGGGCGCCAAGCAGGCCACGCTCACCATCATGGTGGGTGGGCCCGAGGCGGCGTTCGCGCGCGCCAAGCCGCTGTTCGAGGCGATGGGCAAGAACATCACCCATGTCGGCAATGAGCCAGGCGCCGGCCAGATCTGCAAGGTGGCCAACCAGATCATCGTCGCCCTGAACATCCAGGCCGTGTCGGAAGCTCTTGTCTTTGCTGCAAAAGCTGGCGCTGACCCAGCCAAGGTGCGGGGCGCGCTGATGGGCGGCTTCGCCTCGTCCCGCATCCTGGAGGTGCACGCCGAGCGCATGCTCAACGGCACGTTCGACCCTGGTTTCCGCATTCGCCTGCACCAGAAGGACCTCAACCTGGCGCTCACCGCCGCCAAGGAGCTTGGCCTGTCGCTGCCCAACACAGCGATCGCCCAGCAGATGTTCTCCTCGTGCGCGGCGCACGGCGGCGCCGACCTCGATCATTCGGCTCTGGTACTCGCGATCGAGGGACTGGCGGATTTTTCCATTCGATCCAAGTAATAATGCCTGTAGACTGAGGGGAAACGAGTTCGCATGGTTTGAACAGGGGTTGAATTTCGGAGCGAAGGAGTTATAAGCTTTCCCGTCCGCGACGATCCGAGATTCCTGCCATGCACGCGGGGATTGTAAGGCGCGGGCCGAGAGGAAGACCCTGATGTCCATGCGCTTCACGGAAATAGGCCAGCAGCTCCGGGCCTACCGCTTGGAGTTGGGGCTGCGCGCCGAGGAAATCGCCGCGCGACTGGGTGTGTCTCGCGCGGCGCTCTATCGCTACGAAAAAGGCGAGGTCATCAAGCTCGACACGATCAAGCGCCTGGCGGAGCTGCTGAAGATTTCGCCACTGTCGTTGCTCGGCATCGGAGTCGAGTATTACAACCGGCCGATCGGCTATTTCGAGAGAATCCGCCAATTGGAGGAGACCGCCGACCAGATACTGCAGCTGTTCGGGCCAATCTGCTATCCGACGACATCCGATGCTTACGACAACGCGCTGTCCGAGGCATTCGAGGAGGCAGCCGAGCAAGCGACGGCCGAACGCGTGGCGATGCGGTCGATGGCCGACCAGGTGCTTGGCATCCTGACGGCACGCAAGCGGATGTATGGCACGCGGCGACCGGGGATCATCGCCATGGTGTCGATGTCCTCCGTGCAGCGACTGCTTGAAACGGGCGTGGCAGGCGGTATCCAGGTCTCCGACCGGGTCCGAGGTATCTGCCGCGATGTGGCCGTGACCGAGGTCGAGCACATTGCCGCGCTGATGGAGGCGGAGCCGATGGGCCTCCAGTTCGGCCTGCTCACCGGAGCCGAGCCCTCCTCGGCCTTCAAGATCATTCGTGCACGCGACCGGGTGAGCCTCGCAATCAATCCGTTCCGCACGGATACGCATCCATCGGCGCTCACGGGGGTCGCGATGATCACCGGGGCGGACGAGGCGATTGCCGCGCATCAGCGGGTCGCGGAGGCGAGTTGGCGGGAGGCGCTCAAGGGTCCCGCCGGGGCGAACCGGTTGCGTCAGATGGTGGCGACCACGGTTCCTGTCTGACCCCCGGATCAAGTCCGGGGGCAGGCTCCCCGGATCAAGTCGGGGGAGGCTCCGGGGGTGGGCGCTGCGGCGGTGGTTCTCTATGCTGGCGGCATGCCTTCCCGCACAGTCCCCAATCTGCCCGCGCACCCCGACGTCGAGATCTGTTCCGAACAGCGCGTGTGGAACGGTCGGTTTCCGCTCGATGTCGTGCGGTTTCGTCATCGTCGATTCGACGGAACCCTGTCGGGCCTGAAGACATGGGAGGTCTGGCGCCGCGGCCACGCGGCGGCGGTGCTGCCGTACGACCCGGTGGCGGATGCCGTGGTCCTGATCGAGCAGTTCCGGCTGCCGGCTCTGGCCGCCGGGCTCGACCCGGTGCTGGTCGAACTGCCGGCCGGGCTTTGCGACGATGGCGAGACGCCGGAGGTGACCGCGCGGCGGGAAACGGTCGAGGAGATGGGGCTGACGGTCGGCGAGATGCGCCACATCGGCGGCTTCCTGCTGACGCCCGGCGGATCGGACGAGGTGTGCGAGCTCTATGCCGGGCACGTGAAGGCGCCGCCGACCGTCGAGGGCGACGGCATCGCCGGTCATGCCGGCATGGTCTCGGAGCAGGAGGACATTCGCATCCGCGTCTGGCCGGCGGATCAGGCGATCGAGGCGGCGCTGGCCGGTCGCCTGCCGAATTCGGTGGCCGCAATCGGGCTGCTGTGGCTGGCGGCACGGCGCGATGCGCTGCGGAAGGAGTGGATCACGACATGACGGAGAGGCTGTTTCTCGACGAACCTCGGCTGCGGTCGGCGACCGGCACGGTGCTGGCGAGCGGGCCCGAGGGCATCGTGCTGGACCGCACGGTGTTCTACGCGCGCTCGGGCGGGCAGCCCGGCGATGTCGGCGTGCTGCGTTGGGATGGCGGCGAGACCGCGATCGCCGATACCTTGAAGGGGGACGGGGAAACGATCCTGCATCTGCCCGCGCCTGGTGCGGCGTTGCCCGCGGTCGGCGCGTCAGTCGAGGGCGAGATCGACTGGGATCGCCGGTACCGGCTGATGCGCATGCACACGGCGATGCATCTGCTGTGCAGCCTGATCAAGGGCGCCGCGGTCACCGGCGGTTCGGTCGGCGCGGACCGCTCGCGGCTGGATTTCGACCTGCCCAATCCGCCGCCCAAGGAGGCGATCGAGGCCGGGCTGAATGCGCTGATCGAGGCCGACTATCCGGTGCGCATCGAATGGGTTGACGAGGCGGTGCTGGATGACGACCCGGGCCTGGTGCGCACGATGTCGGTGGCGCCGCCGCGCGGGAAGGGTCGGTTGCGGCTGATGCGGATAGGCGAGGGGGATGCGCTGATCGATCTGCAGCCCTGCGGCGGGACGCATGTTGCGCGCACCGGCGAGATCGGGCGCGTTGCGGTGCTGAAGATCGAGAACAAGGGCCGGCAGAACCGGCGGATCATCATCGCGCCGGCGGGGTAGCGATCGGCAGCGAGCGGGTGCTGTGCGGCCTGGCTTCATCGTGGGGGCAGGCGGCCACGACGTTGCCTGCTCAAATCAGCAAGGTTGTGGAGTGGCCCCGCTGAATGAACTTCCGGTCTCCCCCCATCGTCATGGCCGGCCTTGTCCCGGCCATCCACGTTTGCTCTTTCGTGCAGGAAGAGCTGTGACTGCCGACAGATGACGGCGACCATTCAGCAGTAACGATTGTGAGCAGTGCCCGCATCAGACAGCCGGCCGCACCGCCCATGACATAGGCATTCCGCAACAACGAGACATGGGCGAGATTTGCTGCACCATAGCCGGCGAGACTTCACGAGTATTTAGACGAGCTTGTCATAATGCAGGTTATGGCGTCCACCGCAGGTTGAGCGAGGGTGCAACCAAACCCTACCAGCACCCGAGCCGGAACGCCGCATCCGCCGCTACCACGCGCGGATCATTGCGCAGGCCTCGGGTCCGTTCAGCGTGGATTTCGCGCCGGACCTCCCGCAGGGATCGGGGCCCGCTCAGGCCGGTGCCACCTGACCCCACCACCAAAGCGTAACCAGACGGAAAGCGGGCAGCTTATTGCAGAGGAAGAATTGCTTCGTATTCACTCCATCCGATTTAGGTTCCCAGCGAGCATGCAACTGCGTGTGGTGTGAACGTTTGGCGAGCCTGAAAGCGTCATGGTCTCCACGTACGGCGTGGTCACTGTCACCGCCATCGTCTTCCGGCTGTCGGAAACAACAAAGTGCCGATTGGACACGTCCCCGCTGGCTTGCTGGCCCGCAGCGGGTCCGAAATCGATAGTGTTCTGGATCGTCCCTGGCTTGGACGTGATTGAGAATTCGTTGTCCACTATGGGTGTGGTGGTGAAATCGTAGGCGGATTTGCCGCCGCCTATCGACGGTTTCGGTGTAGAGCGCGAGTCCGGGGGCGGTGGATTGATATACGTATAGACACCCGTGACCTGCCCCGCTCCCGCACCATCGAAGGTGATGAACCCCTGAAATGTGTTGGCGCCAATGTAGCTGTCATTTCCGTTCGGGATGGTCGGATTGCCTCTGCTGTCGTTGGAAAACCCTGACGGCGCCATGAGGCACATTTGGAACGTAGAGACAGAGTAGGTGCCTTTGGGATACTCGGCGGCAGAAGCAACCGTTGTCATGGTCAGCGAGCAGATCGAGCCCAACAGTAAGCGGCGCATGGTTCCCTCCGATTTTTGTTGGTCGATAGCGGCGCACATCACTAGGGTCATTGACTTATGTCAATGCCAGCAATCGGTGCTCTGCCGGATGTTCGGCGCTACAGACGCGAAGCCGCCTGAGCGGCTGACCCCCTCTAGCCGCGCCCCGGCCGACTTGCCATAACGTCGCTACATGGCCGTCGCTAACTAAGGAATTTCAAAGTGTGCAGGCCTGTGGCATCCCTTTGATCTCGTTGGGTTATCGAACACCCCCGACGCCAAAATTGCAGGCGGAGCTGTCAGCTGGGCGGGCGGTCCCTGCGCCCTTCCCGTTCACGTCTCAGACCCCCCTATCGGTCGCACACGCCACCACCACCCACACGCGCGCCTCGCGGCGCGGAGACCCAAACCAGTTGCAGAGAACTCAAGACTTCCGAGATGGTGGGGCGGCTGTCCCCAACACGTAGCCGGGCATGCTGGCTACCCCACTCACGTCCGTTAGCCCTACCAGCGGAATGTCGTAGACCTGAGCCAGCGGTGGTGAACTACCGCCACTAACACCCTCAAAGGTAGGAAAGTCCTTTTTGACGACCTCGGTTACACGCTGTGCAAAATCCACCGGATTTAGAAAGAAGCAGCCAGCATCGATTCTCAGCCGCGCAACCTGATGACTCAGCGCCCCGGGGGGAAGGGGTGTTCGCTTCCTGGTTTTGGGAGAAAAGGTCACCTGATGCAATATGCCGTTCCTATAGACGTTCCAGAACTCGCGCTTGTCTCGTGGTAGCTCGGGGAAAAATTTCGCAGAGCTTGACAAAGAAGTCGTCGGTTAGGTCTCTCTCTGGCGAGAGCCTAACCTTCTGCCGAAGATATCTCTCCAGTATGGGGAATGCGATCATGACAATCGCAAACCCGGCGTCGCGTTGCTTGTAGAGGCTGGCGAGGACATCCTCAAACCAAGCTCGAAAATTTGCAGCATCAATGGACATAAGGTTCATTAGAGCCGTTTGGCTTCTGTGGGCAAGCCATACTGGAGAGATATCTTCGGCAGCGCTGATCGCCGACTTTCTCCATATTCGAGGACTGTCGTCGGGGCAGACGTTGCGAAATTCAAGAGTTCCGCAGCAAATCTAGATCTCTGAAAACATTGGGCTTTTATGCTGCGCAGCTTCGCTGCATAACGGGGCATGAATTGCGGCTACGCGAGGGTATCGACGGACGGCTAAAGCATTGACGCAGAGGTGCGCCAACTGACCAAGGCCGGATACAAGACGGTGCAATGCGAGAAGGCGAGCGAGGCCAAGAACGACCGCGCCCGACCTTCGCCGGTTGCTCGGCCAGCTTGAGCCAGGCGGCGTGGTGACGGTAACGCGGCTTAACCGGGTCGGCGCGATCCACCCGCGACCTGTTGAACACCTTCGCCGCCATCGTCGCCAGGCAGGCCGCATTCCGCTCGCCAGGCGACACATGGGCCGACACCAACCAGATGGATCACCACGAACGACACGCGGCGTGCCAGGAAGCCTTGCAGAATCCGAGCGCGACTTTACCCGGGCGCGCACGACCGAGGCCCGCGGGCGGGCAAAGGCGCGCGGCGCGAAGATGGGCCTCAAGCCCAAACACACCCTGCACCAGCAGAGGCAGGCGCAGGAGCGGCTTAACTCAATGCCCGTTGAGCCAGGGACCCTCGCCGAGAATCCGGCATGTCACCGTGCCAGCGCTCTTACCGACCCAGCCGTTCAGCATTGGCCGCTACCGTCTGCCGAAGGGGGGCCATCGCGGCGTCCTGGGCACTCAGTGCCAGAAGTCCCATTGCGATGATGGTCGAAGTTACCCGATCGAACCATGCGAGTGCGAAGCGGCTCTGCGCCACCACCAGACCCGCGGGGCTTGAACAGCCGACCATCGCTATCGTGGCGCGGGCGGTCGTCACGACCTCATCAGACGCCAAACGCGTCATTTGCCGATTGGCCTGGTGCGACTGCTGAAGCATGATCATGCCAGCGGTCGAGAATGCCTCCACCTTCTCCGGCACGATCCGGGCGAGCTCCATGTGATCCGCCCGCAGCGGGTCCAACGCGGCCGCCATTCCGATCGCCACGCGCTTCGCCATGACCTGACTGGTGGCAATGACGAGGTCACCACCGCGGCAGGCGTTTCGGGTGGCTACGGCGAAGACGTCGCCGATCGTGCCCGCGCCTGGCACACTACTATTGACTGATGTCATCTGTGGTTTCCTAGGTCCTGTCTTGTCTTTTAGGCGCCGCCTGCGTTCTTTGAAGCTACGTGCAGGTGCAATCGATCTGAGAACAACGGGGTTTGACATCATGGCCGGCCGGCAAACTGTCGTCGCGAGGGTCGCATGGACCAAACTTGGAACTTCGTGGCGGACAACTGGAATGTGGTCAAGCACGTGAGCCAAAAAAAGCGGCAGCCCCCGCGGCGCGTGGTAATCGAGGAACTCGACATCGTTGAGACCCGGGTGCCAACGCCGCAAGGTCGGCTCTAGTTCGTCGCGATTGATCCCCCAGGGCATCGGCGGAAGGCGGTATCGCGGGGTTTGATTCAAGCCCAGCAGCGTCAAGCGCGAGAACCAGCGCGGAACAACGTCGAACACCATCTCTGCCCCCGGGAACCGGTCGGCGATGCAGGAGTAGAGTCGGTGTACCGCGCCCAACTCGAGGTACATGAGCAATCCCTGGGCGACGATGAACACGCCGGACGATGGGTCGACCGCGTCCATCCAGGTGACATCGAGCGCACTCACGCCGATGTGGCGGAAACGGTCGGTTGGCGCGAGGAAGCGCTCCCGCAGCCGGATCGCCTCCGGCAGGTCCACCGACAGCCAGCGCACGCAGCCGTTATCGACACGCCGGACCTGCGTTTCAAGACCCTCGCCGAGGGACACGACGAACCCGTCAGGATGGCGCTCGAGCCACCGCCGTAATGCTCGATCGATCTCGGCAGCGCGGACCGCGAGGGAACCCACCGGGTCGCCGAAACGGCCCGCGAAGTCGTAGTCTATCGCGTTGCGAATACGGACGCTGTCGGGATCGACCAGGATACCGTCGCGTCGCCCCGCCTCGGTTGCACGATTGTGGAGCGTCCAAAGCATTGTCTCGGGGACGTCGGCGAGGTCGGGCGCTATCTGTCCCGCTGCAAGTCCGCCCCACTGCACGACGGCGGGGGCATCTTCATGGTCATTCGGCGGCGTTCCAGCGGAACCCATGGCCAGAACCTCCTGGGTAAACGGACGCCCTCCGAGGACGGATGTTGCAGTGCAGCATGTGGATTGCAAGGGGCTTCAGTACAGCATTCGCGAATGGCCGACGAAGCCCGACGTCAAGGCAATCCGTAGATGCACTTCCGGAACAACTGCTGAACGAACGTGCAGCGTTGAGACACCTGCGCAAGCCAGGCTCGACTCGCCGGTTTGGCGTCTTGGTAGCGTCGGTGCCCTCCACCGGCGCGATATCCGCGACGATTCCCGTTGAGCAAGGAATCGTCGATATGAATGCGATGCGCCCGACGACGTGTGCGTGATGACAGCGGCTCCGCAGCCCACCGAACGCCTGCGGGTCGATGGCGAGGACCCGACGACGATCGCGCGAGAGGCGAGTAGCGGTGTAGCGCCTCCAGTCGCAGGCGGTTCGTATGTGAAACATCAGCCCCGCCCCCCAACCCCCTCCCCAACGGGGGAGGGGGAGCGTTTTTGTCATCGACGCGACTTGGCCCGTTGCTTGGTTTGGTTTTCTGTTTCATCATATCAATTGTAATGACTGCGGCCTCCCCATGGTAAGTTCGGCGGCCGCCGTTGCGCGTGCACAACGCAACAAACATCCGAACGACTTCAGGGCAATTGCCTGCCCACCAGACACATCGCATCATCCCGCCATGACCATCCAGATCGCTGTGCTCCGCCTCCCGCACAACACCGACCTGCCGCTTCCGGCCTACACCACCGCCGGTGCAGCTGGCATGGATCTGCTTGCCGCGGTCGATGCGCCGGTCACCATCGACCCCGGCAAGCGGGCGCTGATCCCCACCGGCCTCGCCATCGCCCTCCCACCCGGCTACGAGCTGCAGGTGCGCCCGCGCTCCGGCCTCGCGCTGCGCCACGGCATCGTGCTTCCCAACAGCCCCGGAACGATCGACGAGGACTACCGCGGCGAGGTGCAGGTGATCGTGCTGAACGCGGGCGATGCGCCATTCACCATCCAACGTGGCGCGCGCATCGCCCAGGCGGTTCTGGCGCCGGTGGTTCGCGCGCGCTGGCACGAGGTGGAAAGCCTGGACGCCACCACCCGCAACGAGGGCGGCTTCGGCAGCACCGGGCACTGAACGCGCACCGCCTGCGCACCGTCATACGATTGCAACGCCGGCAGGGGGTGACTTCGCGCACCGGGCCGGGCTAACAGGGCAGGCCGCAACCTCCGTCCGAGCCAGATGTCAGCCACCATCCACCCCGCCCTCACCGCGAGAGCGCGCCTGCCGAACGTGTGGGATGCCGCCGCCGTCCTGTGCGTGTTCGCTGCCCTGATCGCCGTGGCACACGTAGCCCGCGGCACCTTCGAGCGGATCGACACACCCGAGGCACTGGCGGTCAGCCTCGATCCGCGCCATCTGCCAAACTACGCCGTGCGCACCACAATGCGCATGTTCGCCGCGCTGGCGGCATCGCTGGTGTTCACCTTCGCCTACGCCACCGCCGCGGCGAAAAGCCGGCGCGCCGCGCTGATCCTGATCCCGATCCTCGACATCCTGCAGTCGGTGCCGATCCTCGGGTTCCTCACCTTCACCGTCGTGTTCTTCATGGACCTGTTCCCCGGACGCGTGCTGGGGTTGGAACTCGCGGCAATCTTCGCGATCTTCACCAGCCAGGCATGGAACATGGCGTTCAGCCTGTATCAGTCGCTCAAGACCGTTCCGGCCGATCTCAACGAGGCAGCGGTCAGCTTCCACCTTTCGCCATGGCAGCGCTTCTGGCGGCTCGAGGTGCCGTTTGGCACGCCCGGCCTGGTCTGGAACACGATGATGTCGATGTCCGGCGGCTGGTTCTTCGTCGTCGCATCCGAGGCGGTGTCGGTCGGCGACAACAACTGGAAGCTGCCGGGCATCGGCTCCTACGTCGCGCTCGCGCTTGAGCAGCGCGACATCCTGGCGGTGTGCTACGCAATCGTCACGATGCTGCTAGTGATCCTGGCGTACGACCAGCTGCTGTTCCGCCCGCTGGTTGCCTGGTCGGCGAAATTCCGCTTCGAGACGACGGCAGGCGCGACCGCCGCCGATCCGTGGCTGCTGCGTCTGATCCGGCGCACAAGGCTGCTGAGCCTGCTGGGCGATGCGGTCGGCGATGCCGCGATGTGGCTCGGCGGGTTGCGGCTGGAGATCGCGCCACAAAGGAGCGCCACAGCCCTGGCGCGCCCATCGCGCCTGGTCGATGCGATCTGGCTTGCGGCGCTGGCGGTCGTGCTGGTCTGGGCGATCGGGAAGATCGCCGGCTTTGTATCCAGCGAACTGCACTGGACCGACGTGCGCCAGGCGTTCGTGCTTGGGCTGTTCACGCTCGCACGGGTGGCGATCCTGATGGTGCTGGCGACCCTGATCTGGGTCCCGATCGGCGTCTGGCTTGGGCTGCGGCCGGTCTGGGCCAGACGGGCCCAGCCGGCGGCGCAGTTCCTTGCCGCGTTTCCGGCCAACCTGCTGTTCCCCCCGGTCGTGCTCTTCATCGTGTATTTCAGCCTGAATGCCGATATCTGGCTGACGCCGCTGATGGTGCTCGGCACGCAGTGGTACATTCTGTTCAATGTCGTCGCCGGCGCCGCCGCCTTCCCGGGCGACCTGCGCGAGGCGGCAAGCAATTTCCGCGTCGGCGGCTGGCTGTGGTGGCGCAAGGTGATGATCCCGGGGATTTTTCCGTTCTATGTGACCGGTGCCATCACCGCGTCCGGTGGTTCCTGGAATGCCGCGATCGTTGCCGAAGTGGCGTCATGGGGGAACACGAAGCTCACGGCGCACGGGCTGGGCGCCTATATTGCGGAGGCGACCGAACGCGGCGACATGGCTCGCGTGGTGCTGGGCGTGGTCGTGATGTCGGCGTTCGTCCTGCTGTTCAACCGCCTGCTGTGGCGGCCGCTGTACGCATACTCCGAGCGACACCTGAAGCTCGGCTGAAGAAGAGGCTCCCATGGACACCATTGTCGGCCAGCAGTGCCTGCTCGAGGTGAGAGGCTGCAAGCAGGCCTATCACAAGGATGCCAGCGCGGATCTGGTGGTGCTGGAGGACGTCAATCTCAGCCTGCGCGAAGGCGAGATGGTAGCGTTGCTCGGGCGGTCGGGTTCCGGCAAATCCACGTTGCTGCGCATCGTCGCCGGCCTGCTGACGCCGACCGCGGGCGAGGTGCTGTGGCGTGACCGGCCGGTGCAGGGACCGGCCGAGGGCGTGGCAATGGTGTTCCAGAGCTTTGCGCTGTTTCCCTGGCTGACCGTGCAGGAGAACGTGGAACTGGGCCTGGAGGCGCGCGGCGTCGCGGGGACCGAGCGCAAGAGCCGTGCCGAAGCCGCGATCGACCTGATCGGCCTCGGTGGCTTCGAGAGCGCCTATCCGAAGGAACTGTCCGGCGGCATGCGCCAGCGTGTCGGCCTGGCGCGTGCACTGGTCGTGCATCCCGACCTGCTGCTGATGGACGAACCGTTCAGCGCGCTGGACGTGCTGACCGCCGAAACGCTGCGCACCGACCTGATCGATCTGTGGTCCGAGGGCAAGCTGCCGGTCCGCTCGGTGCTGATGGTGACGCACAACATCGAGGAGGCGGTGCTGATGTGCGACCGCATCCTGGTGTTCGCATCGAGCCCCGGGCGCGTGGCGAGCGAGTTGCGCGTGCCGTTCCCGCATCCGCGCAATCGGCTCGATCCGGCATTCCGCCAATTGGTGGACGACATCTACGGACTGATGACGCGGCGTCCGGTGCCAAGCCCCCGCGCGGTGGCTGCCGCGCCGACGGTGAGCATCGCCGCTCCGCTGCTTCGCGTCGGGACCAACCAGATGGCGGGCCTGATGGAGGCGCTGGCGGGCGAACCGTACAACGGGCGTGCCGACCTGCCGGCATTGGCGGCGGCATTGCAATACGAGGCCGATGAACTGCTGCCACTCGGCGAGACCTTGCAATTGCTGCACTTCGCCGTGCTGGAGGAAGGCGACATCCATCTCACCGAAGATGGCCGCCGGTTCGTCGCCGCCGACACGGAGGAACGCAAGCGCCTGTTCGCCGCCGCGCTCATGGCGCACGTGCCGCTGGTGCGCACGATCCGCCAGGTGCTGGACGAACGCTGGAACCACCGTGCCTCGGCCGTGCGGTTCCGCGAGGAGCTGGAGGACCACATGTCGCCCGACTACGCCGAGGACACGCTGCGCACCGTCATCGCCTGGGGCCGCTACGCCGAGCTGTTCAGCTACGACGAGGAGGCGGAGCAGTTCAGCCTGGAGGATATCGGCTGAAGGCTTTTCGCCGTCAGTTCCGGCCGAAGCGATAGGTGACGTGGCATGCGGCGCATGCCAGCATCGTGCCGCGGTATGCCTTGATGAATTCGACCTGATCGCCGTTCGCGGCGGCCTTCGCCATTGCCTGTGCGGCTTCCGTGAGCTTGGCGGCCGCCTTCTCGAACCCGGCACGATCCGACCAGACGGCGGGACGCGCCTGCGTGTCGCTCCCTGCTTCCGTCCCTGCCGGGAAGAGATCGAGCAAGTCCCTGCCCCACGTCGCAATTGCCTCGCCGGTGGCCGCGAATGGCCTGATGTCCGCGTTGATGACGATCGCCTGCATGATGGCTGCAAGCAGCGAGGACTGAGCCTCCATGCTGGCTTTGCGGGCGGCAATCAGTTCATCGGGCGTGGCAGTGGGGCCAGCGTCCGCCTGCGCGCCATGAATGCTGCCGATTGCCAAAAGCGCGATGCTCAGA
Organism: uncultured Alphaproteobacteria bacterium; assembly: GCA_963780095.1. GTDB lineage: Bacteria > Pseudomonadota > Alphaproteobacteria > Acetobacterales > Acetobacteraceae > JAMXLO01. Next base: position 84,931 of record CAWABH010000058.1, on the reverse strand, counting down.
AGCTGCCTGTTCATGGACACACCCAATCGTCGATCCGAGGCTTCTTCGCCATATCGGTCGTCACGGCGCAAACTGCGTGTGCCGGGCTATGACACCAACGGACCGAACCAATGACCTCCGCCACCGCTCGTTCCTTCCGTCATGGCCGGGCTTGTCCCGGCCATCCATGTCTTCGGGTGCCCCAGCAGAGTCATGGATGGCCGGGACAAGGCCGGCCATGACGGTGTAAGAGCAGCGGGGAGAGTCAAAAGTAGCGGCGCCTGCTATTGGGCCGCTACCTGCGGCGTTTGGTATGCAGCACGCCGTCGCGTTCCAGAGCGGCGATCTCATCCGCCGTATAGCCGTGCTGCGCCAGCACATCGTTGCCATCCTGCGCGAACCTGGGCGGCGGCCGGCGCGTGCCGCCCGGTGTTCGGGACAGCTTGATCGGCGTGCCAATGCCGCGATACCAGTCGAGCTCTGTGACCATCTCGCGATGCGCGGTGTGCGGCGCAGCGGTTGCTTCGTCGACCGGCAGCACGGGTCCCGCCGGAACGCCGTTGCGGATCAGCCGCAGCGCGAGTTCGTTGCCGTCATGCTCGGCAAACGCAGCTGCCAGCACTTCGGTGAGCGCGGTGCGGTTGACGTTGCGCTTGCCATTGTCGGCAAACCTCGGATCGTCCGCCAGCTCCGGGCGGCCGATGATTTCCGCCAGCTTGCGGAACTGACCGTTGTTGCCGCTGGCGATGAAGATGTCGCAGGTCTTTGTAGGAAATTTGTCGTACGGCACCAAATTAGGATGTGGATTGCCGGTGCCTGCGGGCCGCTTTCCGTTGAGAAAGAAGTTCGCCGCTTGCGGGTGCAACAGCGACAGCCCGCAGTCGTACAGCGCCATGTCGAGAAACTGCCCGTGGCCGGAATGCGCGCGCTCGTGCACCGCCATCAGAATGCCGATCGTCGCATAGAGCCCGGTACCCATGTCAACGATCGCCGTGCCGAGGCGCATCGGTCCGGTGGTGGCGTCGCCGTTCACGCTCATCAGGCCGGTCATCGCCTGAAGGATCGCGTCATAGCCGGGCAGGCCGCCGAGCGGCCCGTCGGGGCCGAAACCGGAAATGCGGCAATGGATCAGCCGCGGGAAGCGCTGCGACAGTTGGTCGTAGCCGATGCCCCATTTTTCCATCGAGCCCGGCTTGAAGTTCTCGATCAGGATGTCGGCGCCCTCGAGCAGGCGCATCAGAACCTTCCGGCCTTCGGGCTTGCTGAAGTCGAGCGCGATGGCGCGCTTGTTGCGGTTGATGCCGATGAAGTAGCTGGCATCGTCCTCGTGGAACGGCGGGCCCCAGTCGCGCACCTCGTCGCCTTGCGGCGGCTCGATCTTGATCACGTCGGCGCCGTGGTCGGACAGGATCATCGTGCAATAGGGGCCACCGAGCACGCGCGTCAGGTCGACCACCTTCAGCCCGGCCAATGCGCCCGCGGACCGTGCAAGGCCCTTCCCCTTGGCCGCCGGCTTGAATGCTCCGCCCATCGGACTGCCTGCTCCCTGTATCCGCCGCAATTCAGCATGCTGTATCGGCCCGCGCCAGACCGGCCAACTATGCATCCTGCTTCAGCACCTCGCCTGCGAGATAGAGACTGCCGCAGATCAGCACGCGCGCTGGCCCCGCACCGCGCGGCAGCGCCTGCAGCGCATCGGCCACGTGCGGCCCCGGCCGCGCGACGCCGCCCGAGGCTGCGACGATGGCCTCGACGGGGCGCGCGTCGTGCTGGCCCGGCTCGGCCACGGCCCACAGTGTGGTTGCAAGTGATACCAACGGGCGTAGGAACTCAGTCGCATCCTTCGCCTGCTTCATGCCGACGATGAGATGCACCGGCCGATCCGCCCAAGACCGCAAATGCTCGGCAAGTGCGATGCCGGCGCCAGGATTGTGGCCGCCATCCAGCCAGAGCTCCCAATCGGTCGGCAGCAGCGCGGCGAGGCGTCCGTCCAGGCGCTGCAGCCGGGCCGGCCATTCCGCCGCGGCGATCCCGCGGGTGATCGCCGCATCCGGCACGGCAAGTCCCGCGGCACGCAACGCGGCGATTGCGATGCCCGAGTTGTCCAACTGGAACAAACCCGACAGCGACGGCGGCGGCAGCGCGAGTTCACCGCCCGCATCGGCATAGCGGAAGCCGCGAACCTCCGGATTCACACGCCACTCGCGGTCGCGCAACAGCACCGGTGCGCCAACACGTGCCGCCGCGGCCAGCAGCACCTCGGCCACCTCCTCCGGCTGCGCGCCGATCGCCACCGGCACGCCGCGTTTCAGGATGCCGGCCTTCTCGGCGGCTATGATTTCCAGCGTTTCACCCAGCAGTTCGCGATGATCCAGCGAGATCGAGGTGATCGCGCAGGCGGCGGCGTTCGCGATCACGTTGGTCGCATCGCCCCGCCCGCCCAGCCCAACCTCCAGCACGCACAGCTCCGCCGGCGTCTGTGCAAACAGCTGGAATGCGACGGCGGTGATCACCTCGAACACGGTGATCGCCGCGCCGGCGTTCACCCGTTCGATTTCCTCCAGCGCATTGGTCAACGCATCGTCGGACACCAGCTTGCCGGCGATGCGGATGCGCTCGTTGAACCGCACAAGGTGCGGCGAGGTATAGACGTGCACCCGAAGCCCCGCCGCCTCGCCCATCGCGCGCAGGAAGGCGCAGGTGCTCCCCTTGCCGTTGGTACCCGCGACGTGGATCACCGGCGGCAGGCGCTGCTCCGGGTGGCCCAGCTTGGCCAGCAGGTCCTGCAGCCGGTCGAGGCTCAGGTCGATCAGGCGCGGATGCAGGCCATGCAGCCGCGCGACGATGCCCTCGATGCGGCTGGTCATGGTCGGCCAACATTGCCTCTCCGCCCCGGGGGGCGGAGAGGGCAGGGCGAGGTGGGGGATGCCACGTTCGGAACCCCCACCTCACCCCGACCCTCTCCGCCCCCAAGGGCGGAGAGGGGGTTTGGACGCTGCGCCATCACGCCGTGGCCATTTCCTTCACCCGCAGCAGCGAAATCAGCCGTGCCAGTGTTGCCTTCAGCTCGGTACGCTTGACCACCATGTCGACGATGCCATGCTCGTGCAGGTACTCGGCGCGCTGAAAGCCCTCGGGTAGTTTTTCCCGAACCGTCTGCTCGATCACGCGCGCACCGGCGAAGCCGATCAGCGCGCCGGGTTCGGCAATCTGGATGTCGCCGAGCATGGGAAAGCTCGCCGTCACACCGCCGGTGGTGGGATCGGTCAGCACGACGATGTAGGGCAGCCCTGCCTCCTTCACCAGGCGCGTGGCGATGACGGTGCGCGGCATCTGCATCAGACTGATCGCACCTTCCTGCATGCGCGCCCCGCCCGAGGCAGTGAACACGATCAGCGGAGCATCCTGCAGCACCGCCAACCGCGCCGCCGACAGGATTCCCTCGCCGACCGCGGCTCCCATCGAACCGCCGATGAACTCGAACTCCATCGCCGCGACGACAGCCTGCTGCCCCTCGATCCTGCCATGCCCGACCACGATCGCATCATCGAGGTGGGTCTTATCGCGCGCCTCTTTCAGCCGCTCCGTATAGCGCTTGGTGTCGCGAAACCGCAGCGGGTCGAGCGGCACCTTCGGCAATTCGATGCGCGTGAAGCTGCCCTGATCAAACGTCCAGCCGAGGCGCTCGACGGCGCCGACGCGCATGTGGTGGCCGCAATGCGGGCAGACCTTCAGGTTCGCGATCAGGTCGCGATGGAAGATCATCTGCTGGCAGGCCGGGCATTGCTGCCAGAGATTCTCCGGCACCTCGCGCCGCGCGAACAGCGTGCGGATCTTCGGTCGGACGAATTCGGTGAGCCAGCTCATGCCGGCACCCGGGCGCCGCGCACGCCGGCGGCGAGTTCGCGCACCTGATCCAGCACCGCGCCCACCAGCTCCGGCTTGCCCAAATTCGCCTCAATGATGCTGCACAGCGCCGATCCCACCACCGCTGCATCAGCGACGCGCACCGCCTCGGCTGCCTGCGCCGGCGAGCGCACGCCGAAGCCCACCGCGATCGGCAGATTGGACACGCGGCGGATGCGCGGGATCGCCTCTGCCAGATGTTCGGCCGTGGTACTGCGCGTGCCGGTGATGCCGGTGATGCTAACATAGTAGACGAAGCCCGAGCTGCCGTTCAGCACCAGCGGGAGCCGCCGGTCGCCGGTGGTGGGCGCGACAAGGCGGATGATGTCGATGCCGTGCGCGGTGGCCTGCGGCACCAGCATGTCGGCCTCCTCGGTGGGAAGGTCGACCATGATCAGCCCATCGACCCCGGCCGCCGCCGCATCGACGCAGAAACGTTCGGCGCCATATGACAGGACCGGGTTCAGGTAGCCCATCAGGATGATCGGCGTCGCATCGTCCTCGCGGCGGAAGTCGCGCACCATCGTCAGTACATGCCGGACCTTCACACCTGCCTTCAGCGCGCGCTTGCCGGCCGCCTGGACGATAGGGCCATCGGCCATCGGATCGGTGAACGGCACGCCGATCTCGATCAGGTCGGCACCTGCGGCGGGCAGGCCGCGCAGCAGTGCCATCGAGGTGGCGGCATCGGGATCCCAGGCCTCGATGAACGGGATCAGCGCGCCACGGCCCTCGCGTTTCAGAGCGGCGAAGCGAGAAACGATGCGGGTCACAGCTTCACCCCGAGATGCTCGGCCACGGTGAAGATGTCCTTGTCCCCTCGCCCGCAAAGGTTCATCAGGATGATGTCATCCTTTCCCATCGTCGGCGCCAACTTCGTCACATGCGCCAGGGCATGCGCCGGCTCCAGCGCGGGGATGATCCCCTCGGTCCGCGTGCAAAGCTGGAACGCGGCCAACGCCTCCTCGTCCGTCGCCGACACGTATTCCACCCGCTTGATGTCGTGCAGCCACGAATGCTCGGGGCCGATCCCCGGATAATCCAGCCCGGCGCTGATCGAGTGTGCCTCGATGATCTGCCCGTCGTCGTCCTGCAGCAGATACGTCCGATTGCCGTGCAGCACGCCAGGCCGCCCGCCGGTAAGACTTGCCGCATGCTCGCCGGTCTCGATGCCGTGCCCACCAGCCTCCACGCCGATCAACCGCACCGACGGATCGTCCAGGAACGGATGGAACAGACCCATCGCATTGGACCCGCCGCCGATGCACGCCACCGCCGCATCCGGCAGCCGGCCCTCGGCTTCCCGCAACTGCGCCTTCGCCTCCTCGCCGATCACCGATTGGAAGTCGCGCACCATCATCGGATAGGGATGCGGGCCGGCGACTGTGCCGATCAGGTAGTAGGTATCCTCGACATTGGCGACCCAGTCGCGCAGCGCCTCGTTCATCGCGTCCTTCAGCGTGGATGCGCCCGAGGTGACCGGCTTCACCTCCGCCCCAAGCAGCTTCATGCGGAACACGTTGGGCGCCTGCCGTTCGACGTCGGTCGCGCCCATGTAAACGGTGCACGGCAGGCCGAACAGCGCGCACATCGTCGCCGTCGCCACGCCATGCTGCCCGGCGCCGGTCTCTGCAATGATCCGCGTCTTGCCCATCCGCCTGGCCAGCAGGATCTGGCCCATGCAGTTGTTGGCCTTGTGGCTGCCGGTGTGGTTCAGTTCGTCGCGCTTGAAGTAAACCTTGGCGCCCCCGAGGTGCCGGGTGAGGCGCTCGGCGAACCACAGCGCGCTGGGGCGCCCGACATAGTTCTTCAGGTAGGCATCCAGCTCCACCCGAAACGCCGGGTCGGCACGCGCCGCCGCGTAGGCCTGCTCGACCTCCAGGATCAGCGGCATCAGCGTCTCGGCCACGAAACGGCCGCCGAATTCGCCGAACCGGCCTCGTCCGTCCGGGCCGTTGCGCAGGCTGTTCACGCCGAAAGGCTGGTTCACGATGGGCGGTCTCCTTCCGCCGCGTCATAGCGCAGGCAGGGACCGGGGTCACGGGTCGGACGGGAGGCGGCCAGCCGGCTCAGTCGCGCAGTAACGGGTTTACCACGGTGAGGCCGACAAAGCGGCTGAAATCCCGGTCCGCGGACCACAACTCACGCACACCATGGTCTCGGCACAGCGCGGCGATCCGCGCGTCGTGAACCCGCGGCCCCGCAACGCGGCCGGCGGCGAGCAGCGCGCGCAAGGTCGGCCAATGCGTCGTTGATTCGGCCAGCAGCGTGAGCGTCGGCGATGCCTGCCAGGCATCGACCTGATCGAGGCCACGGGCCAGCGGCGTGGGCGGCGCGTAAATCCGCGGATGCGTTACAATGGCAAGGAATTCGTGCAGGCACGGCCAAGGGATCGCCCAGCTTGCCGGTCCTTCCGCAAGCTCGGCCACGCGATGGAAGGCGGCGGTGTGAAAGGGGGAATCCTCGCGATGCGCGTAGACGAGAATGTTGGTATCGACGGCGATCAAGCGCCGTGATCCTCGTACGCCGCATCACGCAACCGGTCCCAGGGCGCGTCGCGGAACTCCGGCTGCAGGCCGTGGCCCTTGAAGCTCGCCCGGCGGAGCTTGAACGGTGTGCCCGATCTTGTTTCGGCAATGACGCGGTGCAGTCCGCGTTCGATCAGGGTGCGCAGCGTGACGCCTTGGCGCGTCGCGATTTTGCGGACTTCGCGTAGCAGGGGGTCGGAGATTTCAACGGTCGTCTTCATGGTGCACAGCAGTATGGGTGTGGTGATATAGGTACCCATATCGAAAAACCGAGGGTCCGGCAATTCACGCTTTGGTCGGCCACCAGAGCCTGTCGCGCAGGAGCGGCGTTGGTCCCCGCGGGGTACAGGACGGATTGGCCGTGTCGCGAGCGGCAATCCCATTAAAATGCCACCGACCCTCGGCCCGCCGCCTTTTACCGCATCGCTACTGACACCGTGATGTCAGGATTGCCGGTTCAAACATGACTACCGCCTGCTTGCCGCCCCACGGCGGCTGCAAGCATCTTGGCGCGCCTCCAACGATGCGGAATTCAAGACTTCCGCAGCAAGACCAGTTAGGCTGCCCGGATGCAAGCTGAGCGCATTATTCAGATTATTGCCGATTGGGCGAAGGCACAGCCGACAATTCAGGCCGTGGCTCTCGTTGGTTCACACGCACGCGGATCGGCGGGTGCGGACTTTGACATTGACCTTGTGCTGATCGTGACCAATCCGCGCGCCTTCCGGGCTGAAACGGCATGGCTCGACACAATTGGCTGGAACGCCGTGGGTGCTCGACCGCAGAAGTGGCAGGATGAGGATTACGGAGAACTCTGGTCACGCCGCTTGTGGCTCGAAAAGAACCACGGCGAGATCGAATTCGGTTTCGCTTCGCCCTCATGGGCTGATGTGAACCCACTCGATCCGGGAACCCGCAGCGTGATCGCTGACGGGTGCCGCATCCTTCACGACCCAAGAAAGATACTGAAACGTCTATGTGATGCCGTAAGCGGGCCGGGATGTTCCTAAACTTGTTGCAAAACTCAAGCAGACTGTGTGAGAACTCGGTTGCAAAATCGGTTGGCGCAACATCGTTGCGTCCCAGATCCATGTGGGGAATCATCATTGCGGTCCACGAGCCGGAGTTGAATCAAAATTGCGGAGCGTCGGTGCGGCCGCGAGTTTTCACACGGTCTGCAAGGATTGCGCAGCACGGAAAACCGTAGGCTCTAGTTACAAGAATCCAAACCCATAGGAATGTTGTCCCTGTTCGCGCGATTTACCGTAGCCTTATCCGGCATCGCGGTGAGCTGACTTACCATATGAGAGCGCGGTGACTTTCAAGCATGTGCGGGGGCACAACGGCGGTCCGCTGGTCGTTACCAGTCCTGTATCGCGAGCTCAGTTTCCGGCAGGCCCGCGACTTCCCAAGCCTCACGGCCGCCGCGATACCAGTAGACGTTCGTGTACCCAGCATGACGGACGCGTAGCGCAAGGTTGTAGCCGTCAAAACGTGCGACACTGAAGCCCATAGCAACGATCGGTTTCGCCATGCCTCCACCAGTCAACGAGCGTAGCGTCTGCTCAAGGCGCCTCTGCACCTCGTCGGTAAAAGTGCCGTGTGTGTTGCCGTTGAAGTCAAGGCCGACCGCACCCGGAACAGAGCGATGCCATGAGGCATCCATCGTATCGATCACCAGTGGTTTCTGCTTCGGCAGCATGGCGGAGAGCTGCTCGGTGTTTATCGTCGTCACGCCGGGTGCGGTGGTCGGTGTCTTGCCTTCCAGAGACTTGTGGAGAACACCCTCGGGAGTCACCCCGAAATCCACGTCGGGATCGAGGTGATCGCGATTCCCCGCGCCTTTAAGGGCATCCTGGATGCTCTGGAATTGCTTTTGATCCGTCTCGGAATCCGGATCGTTGGGGGACCGTCCTCGCCAGGTGTCGAATGGGTAGTGATCATTCAACTCCGCAGTCAGCCGTCTGGCCGTGTAGATGTCGCCGGTACGGAAGTAGGCGACAGCCTGCAACCACAACAAGCTCCTCTCTCGAGCCGATTGAAGCGGGCCCGGCGCGGCTAGGGTACGATTAGCCCAATCCAATCCTTCCCGATCACGGCCCGCTAGTATGCGGCAGTAGGTCATGTTCCAGTCGAGGTTCTTTATTTGAGGGTTGTGCGGATTGAGCTGGATCGTCCTTGCGAAGTACTCGGCTGCCTCGTCGTACCTGCCTTCTTGCCGCCCAACAACTCCTAGCCTGAAGTAACCCTCCGGATCGTTTGGGTAGAGCTCGACCAGCCGCTGCGAAACCACATTCAGCTCTGACCGCGTCCGTCGATAGTCCAATCCTTCACCCTGGACATCGAGCACAGCCGCCTGCGCGACCAGCACGAGCTCCGCGTCAGGTTCAAGAGCTTTCGCCCGTTCAAGATATTGAATTGCCAGACCCATCCCGACATCATACGATATGCCTCCGAGGAAGATCTCGTTCGTAAGCGCACTCACCGCGCCTCCCAGAGCAAAGATCGAGTTTGGGTCGAGCGCGAGCGCTCTCTGATAGAGCTCGACCGCCTGGGCAAGTGTCTCCTTCGTTTGCGGATGAAAATACATCGCGCGCGCTCGCAAAGCGAGGTCGAACGCATCCGGATCAGTCGGACGCTCCTTTAGGCTGCGCGCTGCCTCGATATCGGTCAGGCGCAGTCTAAGCGCCGAGCGCATCCGCAAGACGATCTCCTCCTGTCCCAACGCAAGGTCGGCGGTCTTCTGGTCGAAGCTGTCCGACCAGAGCTGGGCGCCGGTCTCCGTCGAATCTAGCTCGGCGTTCACCCGCAGCATCGAACCAAACCGCTGCACACTTCCACGAATGACGTAACGCACGCCTAGCTCCCGCCCGATCCCGCGTATGTCCTGCGCCTTGTCACGGTACGAGTTCGCGGTGGCACGCGAGATGACGAAGGAGCCCGGATATTGCGATAGTATGGTGGCCAGAGAGTCGGAGACGCCAGCGACGAGATAGCTGTCGGACGCATCGCCGCCAAGATTGTCGAACGGCAACACGACGAGGGAGAGGCGTGGGGCATTCGTTTGCGCGGTCTCAGGTGCCAGCGCTCTTGGGGATTCTTTCTGGACGACCACAGTGCCGCGCGTTAGCCACCAGCCTGTCCCGCCAGCTACGCAGAGGAGCAGCACGACAGCGATGGACGCCAATGCAGGCCGTAGCCATACGCGAGTGTCTTGCCGCCGGCCCCGAGCAGCGTCGGGCCCAACTGACCGGCTCACTTCGTCAGCTGCCGTATCTAGTCGCAGGACAAACGCCTCCACTGGCCGCGCGATGCGCCGAAGACCAATGCATGGCGTTGAACTATCCGGAGGCGGTGCGCCTGCTCCGTGTCGGCCACCTCCTTGGTGCCCGACACGGAGATGAGATGCTCTGCTCCGGCGTCACGCGCTGCTCCGCCAGGGTGACGAGCAATCTGAGGCGAAGCGACAACGATTCGTTGCAAAACTCAAGTGGTTTCGGATTTTCCGGAAGCTACGGCCGCAATAGGAACGAAGTGACCTCGCCGCGCCGCGCGAGACAGTCTGCCTAAAGGTTTTCGTATACGGCGAACGTGCGACGCTTTCCACGCGGTTCCGCCTGCATGCAGAGAAGCCGGGATGACGGCGACCAGGGGCGGCTGACGGCAAAAACGGGAGACGGTGATGAAGGTCTCGCCCGCGATGGCGGGTTTCGTGATCGCGGGCACGCTCGCCTATCTCGCCCTCGCCGCCTTCGGCGCCGGTGGAATCGACGCCTTCCTCGCCCGCCCGCAATTCGTGGCGCTCGCGCTCATCACCCTCGCGCTCTCGGCCACGGCGCTCTTCACCCAAGGCGGCATCAAGAGCGGTGAGCGCGAGGATCGCGGCAACCGCTGGGTGCTCGCGGCCTTCGCGGTGCTCGGTCTGCTCGACGGCTATCTTCCCGCTTACACCGACCGCATCGGCTTATGGGTAGTCGGCGGCGATGCGCTCCGCTGGTTCGGCGTGGTGCTCTTTGCCGCGGGCGGCGTTCTGCGCATATGGCCGTTCGTGCTCGGTCAAAGATTCAGCGGTCTGGTCGCGATCCAGCCCGGACATGCGCTCGTCACCGCTGGCGTCTATGGCATGATCCGCCACCCGAGTTATCTTGGCCTCCTGGTGAACATGCTCGGCTGGGCGCTCGCTTTCCGCTCGGGCGTCGGCATCCTGCTCACTGCCCTTACTCTAGTTCCGCGACTTGCCCGCATCACCTCGGAAGAGGCGCTGCTGCGGGTGCAATTCGGCACCGAGTATGCAACCTATCGCGCCCACACGTGGCGGTTGGTCCCATTCCTTTACTGACGAGATCAGCTCCTCGCTTGGGTCTGCGCCGCGGGAGTCCGTTGCGAACTGCCCGTCCCGACCCGGGCACACCTTTGATTGTGCGCCGCACAATTCAAAGTTGTGTGGATGGGGTAGATTGTATCGCAATTTCACCCGTATGATCGCCGCCCTTCGTCCCTACCCGCGCCGAACCCCGAGCAGGAGCCAGACCGTTGACGCTTGCCGCCGACATCGCGCACCCCAGACACAGGAATTGGAAGACCCAGGCCGCGGAGGCACTCGCCGGCACCGGCGTCCACGCATCGCGTCCAGTGCACGCCAACCTCACCGCACCCGCTCTTGTCGCCGAGGCGGTGCGCCGCGACGAGGGCAGGCTGTCGGTCGATGGCGCCCTGGTGGTGACCACCGGAATGCACACCGGTCGCTCGGCGCAGGACAAGTTCGTGGTGGACGAACCAACCATCACCGGCGACGTCTGGTGGGGAAAGATCAATCAGCGGCTGGCGCCCGAGAAATTCACCGTGCTGAAGGGGCGCGTGCAGGCCTATCTCCAGGGTCAGGAACTTTTCACCCAGGACCTCTACGCCGGCGCTGATCCCGCCCATCGGGTACGCGTGCGTCTGGTCACCACGGGCGCCTGGCAGGCGCTGTTCTCGCGCAACATCTTTATCCGCCCGCCGCCCGACGAGCTCGCGGATTTCCACCCGGACTACGTCATCCTGCATGCGCCGCATTTTCAGGCCGACCCGGAGATCGACGGCGTCCGCAGCGGCACCGCCATCGCGCTTTCACTGGAGCAGCGCAGCATCGTCATCGTGGGCAGCGAGTATGCCGGCGAGATCAAGAAGTCGATATTCACCGTGATGAACTGGATCCTCCCGGAGCGTGGCGTGCTGCCGATGCACTGCAGCGCCAATATCGGCGGCGACGGCGACGTGGCATTGTTCTTCGGCCTGTCCGGCACCGGCAAGACCACGCTGTCATCCGATCCGCACCGCAGGCTGATCGGCGACGATGAGCATGGCTGGGGCGAGGACGGCGTGTTCAACTTCGAGGGCGGCTGCTACGCCAAGGTGATCAACCTATCAGCCGAGCATGAACCGGAGATCTGGGCCGCCAGCCACCGCTTCGGCACGGTGCTGGAGAATGTGGTCGCCGATGCGCACGGCAGTCTGGATCTCACCGACCAGTCGCTGACCGAGAACACCCGCTCCGCCTATCCGGTGGAGTACATTCCCAACATCGAACGCTCGCTCCGAGGCGGGCAGCCCCGCAACGTGGTGATGCTGACCTGCGACGCCTTCGGTGTGATGCCGCCGATCGCCAGGCTGACGCCGGCGCAGGCGATGTATCACTTCCTGTCCGGCTACACCGCGCTGGTGGCGGGGACCGAGAAGGGCCTCGGCGCCGAACCTGTCGCCACGTTCAGCACCTGCTTCGGCGCGCCGTTCCTGCCGCGTCGGCCGGAGCTATACGGGCACCTGCTGGCCGAGCTGATCGCACGGCATGACGCGGACTGCTGGCTGGTGAACACCGGTTGGAGCGGCGGCCAATATGGGGTCGGTCAGCGAATGAGCATCCGCCACACCCGCACCCTGCTGCATGCCGCGTTGGACGGCAGCCTGGCACGCACGCCGTTCCGCAAGGACAGGTTCTTCGGCCTGTCGATCCCCGAACACGTGCCGGGCGTGCCCACCGAAGTGCTGGACCCTCGCGAGTCCTGGGCAGACAAGGCGGCCTATGACCGGATGGCCAGGGACCTGATCGGTCGGTTCGAGAAGAATTTCGCCGCGTTCGAGGCCGGGGTGGGCGATGAGGTCAGTGCCGTCGCGATCCGGGCCGCGGCGTAGGGAGACCCCGCGGTGTACGTTCCCCCGCTGTTCAAGGAAGACCGCATCGACGTGCTGCACGGGCGATCCGCGGTTCCGGACTGGCGACCCTGGTCACGTTGACCGCCGACGGCCTGATCGCCAGCCACGTGCCGATGCTGCTCGATCCCGATCCGGCGCCGTACGGAACCCTGCTCGGCCATGTCGCCCGCCCGAACCCACAGGCTCGCGGCGCCCTGCCTGGGGTTCAGGCGCTGGCCATCTTCCAAGGCCCGGACGCCTACATCACGCCGTCCTGGTATGCGACCAAGCGAGAGAACGGCAAAGTCGTGCCGACGTGGAACTACGTGGCCATCCATGCCTACGGGCCGGTCGAGTTCTTCGACGACACGGAGCGGCTTCGCGCCATCGTCACGCGGCTGACCGAGCGGGAGGAGCGCACCCGGGCCGAGCCCTGGGCGGTAACCGACGCGCCGGCGGACTTCATCGACGGCATGCTGCGGGGCATCGTGGGCTTCGCGCTGTCGATCGCGCGGCTCGAGGGCAAGTGGAAGATGAGCCAGAACCGCCCCGCGCAGGACCGCGCCGGGGTGGTTGCCGGGCTGGAAGTTGACGGACTGGTAGATGTGGCGGCGCTGATTCCACGCTAGGCCCCCTCGCCCAGCCCCTCCAGCAAGTGGAGGGGGAAAGCTATCGAAACTCCCCCTCCCCTTGCGGGAGGGGGTTGGGGGGAGGGGTCACAGTTGCGCCCTCGCCTCTCCCATGGCCATATGCGGTGTCTCTTTCGCAGCAATGACCCTATGGACAGCATATTCCAAGGCGATGTCACCACCGCCCGCGGCCGCGCGCTCGCCTGGCTCGATGCGCTGCTGGTCGATCATGCGGTGTTTCGACTGCCGTGGAGTAATTTCGCCACCGTCGCGCCCGGGCGGCTGTACCGCTGCAACCATCCGACGCCACAGCGTCTGGCGGCGCTCACCCAGCGCCATGGCCTGAAGACCCTGATCAACCTGCGCGGCCTGACACGGAACGGCTCGGACGCTCTGACCCGTGATGCGGCCGCCCGCCTGGGCCTCGACTTCGTCGACATGGCGCTGGAGAGCCGCGGCGCACCGCAGCGCGACAGGATCATGCGGCTGCACGACATCTTCCGCCACATGCGCGCACCGGCGCTGATGCACTGCAAGTCGGGCGCGGACAGGGCCGGGCTGGCCGCGGGGTTGTTCATCATGTTCGAGGGCGGCACCGCCCGCGAGGCATTGCGGCAACTCTCGCTCCGGTTCGGCCATATCCGGCAGGCGCGCACCGGCATCCTCGACGCATTCTTCCACCATTACGCGCGAGAGGCAGAGGGGCGGAAGCCCTTCCTCGACTGGGTGCGCGAGGACTACGATGAAGCGGCTCTGCGGCGGGACTTTCACGCCAACGGGCTGGCCAGCTTCATCAACGACTGGGTTCTGGTGCACGAGTAGCGATGAACGCGCACGACGTCGTCGAGGATTTGCCGATCGCCGAATGGCAAGGGCCGTTCGACACAGCGCTGCGGACCCGGGCGGTCGATGCACTGGAGGCGGGCCGCGTTCTTCTGCTGCCTCAACTGCCGTTCCGTATCGCCGCGGACGAGATGTTCCTGCTGTCGCCGAAGATCATGGGCAGCGAGCGCAAGAATATCAGCCTCGACCCCGCCACCGGCAGGGTCGGCAACACGGCACTCGGCGGTGAGGCGGCCGCGAAGCTGGTGGCGATGATGCAGCGCTTCGGCGACTCAGCGGAGCGGCTGCTGCATGATCTGCTGGCCGGCTACGCGCCGGCGCTGGAGCGCGCACGCACCAGCTTCCGTCCGGCGGAGATCGCCGGGCGTGCGTATTCGCCGCGGCATGATGACCGATTGCTGCACGTCGATGCATTCCCCAGCCGGCCGATGGGCGGACGCCGCATCCTGCGCCTGTTCTGCAACATCGCGCCCGACGGCGCCGCGCGCGCCTGGCGTGTCGGCGAGCCGTTTCCGGATTTCGCGCGCCAGTTCCTGCCGCGGATGCGCCCGGGACTGCCTGGCAGCGCGTGGCTCCTGGAGCGGCTTGGCGTCACCAAGGGGCGGCGCAGCGAATACGACCGGATGATGCTGCGCCTGCATGACATGGGGAAGCTGGACGCCGCCTACCAATCGGGTGCGCCGAAGGCCGAGGTGGCGTTTCCCGCCGGCGCGACGTGGTTGTGCTTCACAGATCAGGTGCTGCACGCTGCCCTCGCCGGGCATTGTGCGCTGGAGCAGACGTTCCACGTTCCTGTCGCGGCGATGACGCATCCCGAGCGTTCGCCGTTGCGCGTGCTGGAACGTCTGCGCTCTCGGGCCAGCGGCTGAAGTCCGCGACCGTGTCACGTCAATGCCGGCGTCCGCACCATCATTTCGTTCACGACCTTCAGCAGTGCCGCGCGTGAATATGGCTTCATGACGATCGGATCATGTGACTGCTCTCGCGACAGCGCATCCGCAGCACCGGTCACATAGATCACCGACAGATCCGGCTGGATCTGACGCGCCTGACACACGAACTCGTACCCGGACATCATTGGCATCGCGTAATCGACAAGCGCCAGACTGATCGGGCTGGCCGCAACTCTATCTCGCGCTTCGGGTCCGTTGCCGGCTTCCACCACCGCATAGCCGGCGTCTCTCAGGAAAGCGACCGCGATGGCACGGACATCCGGTTCGTCGTCAACCACCAAAACGACGCCATCACCACTGACCGGATCAGACGCACACGGCTCGGGCGATGCGGCAGCCGCCGGCAGCGGCAAGGCGCGCGGCAGGAAGACCTCCACTGTGGTGCCGGCACCCAATTCGCTGGCAAGCCGCACCGTACCGCCGAATTGTGTGGTTACCCCGTAAACCTGCGCAAGGCCGAGCCCGCTGCCCTTGCCGACATCCTTGGTGGTGAAAAATGGCTCGAAAGCCTGCTCCATGACGTCCGGTGGCATGCCGATGCCGGTATCGATCACGGCGATCCGCACATAATCACCCGGATCGGGTGCGTGCGGACGATCAAACGCGGCCTCATGCACGTTGCTGGTCACGATGCGCAACTGACCACCGGCCGGCATTGCGTCTCTGGAATTGATCACGAGGTTGAGGATGACCAGTTCGAGCTGCGTCGGGTCACTGGTCGCATGCCAGAGATCGGGTGCCAGTTCGGTGTCCACCTGCACAAGTCCGCCCAGGCTGCGATGCAGCAGTTCGCCCATGCCGACGATGACTGCGTTCACGTCCACCGGTCGCGGCAACAGATTCTGACGGCGCGCATAGGCGAGCAGTTGCTGGGTCAGTTGCCCACCACGCAACGCGGAACGCATGGCGGCTGCCACGTGGGTAAGCAACCGCGGGTCGGTGACACGGGCCTCGATCATCTCCAGATGCCCGGTCACTGCGGTCAGCAGGTTATTGAAGTCGTGCGCGATGCCACCAGTCAGCTTGCCCAGGCTTTCCATTTTTTGACTCTGGTGAAGCTGCTCCTGCGTTCTCTGCCGCTCATGGATCTCGGCTTGCCACTGATTGACGGCATAGCGCTCTCGCCGTGCCCGTCGCATGGCGATGCCGAGCGCCGCCATGATGCCGGCTGTGGCACTCGCGGCAACCAGACCGTAAACGGTGAGATTGGCATACCACGTTGCCAGAACCGCGTTCTTGTCCAGGCTCAGACTGATATAGACCGGGCTACCGGCGACCTTCGCATAGACGGTGATCCGATCGACGCCGTCAGTGGACAAGGGTGCTCTGATGATGCCCACATCGTCGTGGCCCATCTTGCCGATCAATGATCTTCCCACATCAGGAAGTCGCGGCGCTGCCTGCGGATTGCGGGCCGGATTGAGCAAGAACCGTCCCATCCGCCTTGAACATCGTGACGATATCGGACGCGCTCGGCGTGACGGACGCCCAAAGGCCGACGATGTAGTCTGCCGAAACGGCGACCTGGACAATCCCGTTGAATGCGCCGTCCATCTCGATACGGCGGCTCAGCGAGAACAGATAGTGGCCCGATTCCGGATCGGTATGCCGCTGGCTGATGCAGAATTCAACCTCGTTCCTGCTCAGGGCCAGAAAACAGTCATGGTCGGCACCCTGCACTGGTTCGTCGGATTGCACGGGAGCGGTCGTCGCCCGTACGCGCCCATCGGCGTCCACAAGCAAAATTTCCGACGCGCCGTCGAGCCGCCTGTCCATGACCTCAAGCTCTTGCAGGAGCTCTGTCAGAGACTGAATCGCATCCCAGTCATGACCTTGCATGCGATGCACGATCATGTCGAGGATCATTTCATGACCGGTCAGGAGGTTACCAGCCTGCTCGTGAAAAAGCGCGACGATCTTGATGCCGTCATTTTCGGCGTTTGCCAGAATGGTCAACCGATCCTTCCAGGCAGCGGCGGCAAACAGGAGCGCGGGAAAGAGCAGCGCAACCACGGTGAGCCGGCACAGCACCCGTATCGTTCCGCCAGGACCATCTTCCGACAAGCGCATCGAACTCCCTGGGTTAACGTGGGTGGCTTGACCCGCTTCCCGGCAGTAGGCGGCGGCTACGCGAGTGGGTTGATAGTCCAATCACAGAGTGGATGTCACGGGAATATTACGATCTTTCCATCAATCCAATACCAATTTTTCGACCAGAAGAAAAAACAACCGGGCAGGGGCCGTTCTGACATGTCCCATTGGAATCGGCCGCTGGGGATATCTTGTTGCGTTATTATAACCGATATGTGCGTCAGGTCCGCAACGATCCACGCTTGCGGGCTTCTGCTCATAAGTTAGGTCAACAACAGCATCCGCGGGTGGACAAAGGAAGCTATGGACCAGCAGCCCCTGGGTCATCCGATCTGACAGCGCACGCGCCAGGAGGAAGCGGAAAGTCACCCTCCGGATGCGCCACCTGGAGTGATGCCTCCCACGTTACCTGGACGCTGGCACGCCGACACCCATGGGCTAATGTGATACCGACATGACAAGGAGAAGCGGGCCGATGATCACACGACGTGGTGCCGCGGCGGGCCTGGCCGCACTCCTGCTCGGCCGGACCGCCCTGGCTCAGGAAATGCCAAAGCCGGGCAAACGCGACTGGGCCAAGGACATTCCGGTCATGCGCGTGGGCCTGCTCGGCGGCGAGAACGATGCCGACCGGCTGGCCCGCGTGGACGGCTACAAGAAGCTGATGGAGACCACCTTCGAGGTGCCGCTGAAGCTGCTGGTCGCCGCCGACTATGCCGGCGTGATCCAGGCCTTCGCCGCCAGACAGCTCGAGACCGCATACATGAGCCCGGCCGCCTATGCCTCCGCCTGGCTGGAGAGCAACGGCGACGTCGTGCCGCTGGTGGTGACGCAGGAGCAGGACGGCAGCACCTCCTACGTCGCCGTGCTGTACACCCGTGCCGACAGCGGCATCCGCTCGCTGGACGACATGAAGGGGCATTCCCTCGCCTGGGCTGACCCGAACAGTGCGTCAGGCTATCTCATCCCGCGTGCCGAATTCCGCGCCCTCGGCATCGATCCGGAGGCAGGCAGGTATTTCAGCCGCACCGGCTTTGCCGGCGGGCACGAGCAGACCGTGGTGGCGGTGCTCAACAAACAGTACGACGCCGGCGTGACCTGGACCTCCGGCATCGGCGACGAGGAGGAGGGCTTCACGCGCGGCACGCTGCGCATGATGGTCGACAAGAAGATGCTCGACATGAAGGACCTGCGCATCGTCTGGAAGTCGCGCCCGATCCTCAACGGCCCACTGACCGTGCGGAAGAGCACGCCGGCGAGCTACCAGGCCGATATGCTGGCGTTCCACCTCGCGCTGCCGAAGGCATATCCGGACATCTACCACACGTTCGACATGGGCAGCGGCAAGGGCTGGGTGCCGGTGAAGCACGCGGACTTCCAGGTGTTCATCGACATGCTGCAGCAAGAGGCCGCCGAGCGCAGGCATCGCTGACCGATATGGCGAATGTCGATGCACTGGAGGCCGCATTCCAGGCGCGTCGGCGCGCGCGGTTCGTCGCCGGTATGAGCGGTGGTGCGGTGTTGTGCACGGCGCTGTTTCTCTCGGCCTGGGTGTCCGAGGTCTATCCTTCTTCGTTGATCGCCGGCGCGCCGCGGATCGGCGAATACCTGGCAAAGCTGGTGCCCGATCTGCGGCTACCCGTGTTGTTCGCCGGCGTCGATGCGCAGGGTTCGCTGGCTTACTGGATGTACCGGCTGGACAGCTGGCTGTGGCTGCTGTTCGAGACCAGCCAGATGGCCGCGCTTGCGACGCTGAGCGGTGCCGCGGTCGCGATGCTGCTGTGCTTCCCGGCAGCCGCCAATCTGGCGCCGAATCGCGCGGTGCATTTCGCCTTCCGCCGCGTGCTCGAGCTGTTCCGCAGCGTTCCCGATATCGTCTACGCGCTGATCCTGGTCTGGACTTTCGGGGTTGGCCCGTTGGCGGGAATATTGGCGATTGCACTGCACACGGTCGGCGCCTTGGGAAAGCTGTTCGCCGAAGTGGTGGAGAATGCCGACATGCGGCCGTGGGAGGCGGTGCGCGCAGCCGGCGGAACCTGGGCGCATGCGGTCCGCTTCACCATCTTGCCGCAGGCGCTTCCGAATTTCCTTTCGTATGTGTTGCTGCGTTTTGAGATCAATGTGCGCGGCGCGACGGTGATCGGGTTCGTCGGCGCGGGCGGCATCGGACAGGAGCTTTATTCGGTCATCAGTTTCAACTACTACCAGGAGATCGGCGCAATCATCATGCTGATCATCGCGGCGGTGAGCCTGATCGACCTGACCTCCGAGCGACTGCGCACGATCGCCATCGGTCGAGTAGAATAGCAAGGAAAATGGAACCGCAGATGAACGCAGATGAACGCAGATGCGGCCAGTGCGGTTGCTGCGTCCACGCCATCACTATTCTTATTTGCGTTCATCTGCGTTCATCTGCGGTTCCAATACTTCTTCGTAACAGTCCATGACGACCATTGCCGAAATACGCGCTCGCTTTCCGCGCGCCTTCGGCCCGCCTCCGGAAGCGCGCGCGCTGCGCTGGCTTGGCGCGTTTCTCTTCTTCGCATGGTTGTGTGCGCTGTGCATCTGGTTCGACATCACGCCGGCACGGCTGTCGCGCGGCATTTCCGGTCTGTTCGTCATCCTGCGCCAGATGATCCCACCGAGCCCCGGACAACAGTGGCCGGACATCCTGCAAGGCCTGGCCGAAAGCGTGGCGATGGCATTCCTCGGCACCATCGTCGCCGCTATCATCGCAGTGCCGCTGGGCTTCCTCGGTGCGCGCAACGTGCTGGTGAACGCGCTGGCGCATTTCTCGATCCGGCGCACATTCGACGGCTTCCGCGGCGTGGATCAGCTCATCTGGGCGCTGGCGTTCGTGCGCGCCGTCGGGCTTGGACCGCTCGCCGGCGTGCTGGCGATCACCGCAGCCGATATCTGCGTGCTGGCCAAGCAGTTCGCCGAGGCGATCGAGAACGCCGACCCGCGTCAGAAGGAGGCGGTTGAGGCGGTGGGGGGCTCGCGCCTGCTGGCGATCCGCTACGGCCTGATCCCGCAGGTGCTGCCGGTGCTGCTGGCGCAGGTTCTCTACAGCTTCGAGAGCAACACGCGCAGCGCATCGATCCTCGGCGTGGTCGGCGCAGGCGGCATCGGGCTACAGATCGCCGAGCGGATCAAGGTGCGGTACTGGGACGAGGTGTCGTTCATCATCATCTTGCTCCTGGTCACCGTGGCGGTGATCGATCAGCTGTCGGCGCGGGTGAGGCGGCGGCTGATCGGGTAAGTGGAAATGAGCGCCAACGTTGCTTAATACAACGGCCCGAACCAATCGCCTCCCGTCACGCTCGTTCCTTCCGTCATGGCCGAGCTTGACCCGGCCATCCGTCGCGCCGCCGGCGTTGGTGGGGATGGCCGGGACAAGCCCGGCCATGACGGTGTAAAAGCAGCGGGCAGAGTCAACAGAAACGGTGCCGGGTATCACACCTCCCGCAGCTTGAACACATTGAAGTGCCACGGAGCGTGATCGATGTACAGACCGTTATCCACAGCATCGCTGCCGTCGCGAAGGTAAACCTCGGTGCCCATGACATCGGTAAGACTGAACGCCCTGCCGCGCAGTTCCGGGAATGGCAGCTTGAGGCGGCATTGGCTCTGATTCCCGGCGTAGTTGACAACCGCGACGTACCGCCCGCCTGCGTCAAGCGCCCAGGCGTAGGCGACGAAGCAGTCCGACGTCCAGTTGCCCGGCCACGCCGCCTGTGGATCAATCTGCGACCAGGCACCGTCGCGAAAGGCGTCGATCTCCTTTAGTATTCGCAACAACGTGCCGTAAAACGCGACGCATTCCTGGTCGATCGGCTCGACCGGGCCACGGCAGAGGTGGGCAGGCACCCGTTGCCGCGCACCCTCGAACTGGCCCTGGTGGAAGAAGCGCAGCCCAGGCGCCAGGAAGGTGACAACCGCCGCTGCCCGGTGCCGCGACCAGGGAAATTCAGCAGTCGCGCGCGGTTCGTCGTGGTTCTCGAGAAACCGCGCGAGCTTGTCCTGATAGTCGAGGCCGGCTCGCAGGTGATCGCGAATTGGTCCGACAGCACCTTCCTTCAGCAGGTCGTACAACCGCTTATCGTAGCAGTAGTCGAAGCCCTGCTGAAGCAAGGTCCATTCGAGGTCCCAATAGACCTCGGCCATGAAGGCAAAATCCGGGTATTTCTTGCGCACCGCCGTCGTCGCCCGCGGCCAGAACGGTGGTGGTGTGACGCCCCAGGTGCGCTGGAATACCTCGGGCAACAGCAGCATCGCCATGTCGCAGCGCACGCCGTCACACATGCTTGCGATTGCAACCAACTCGTCGATCTGCGCCGCCTGCAATTCGGGGTTGGCATAGTTGAGTTGCAATGTATCCGGCCAGCCGGGGTAATTTGGATCACGGCCGTGCGCAAGGATCTTTCTCCCGCGATCTGTCTCGACCCGCGTGTAGTTCCACGGCGCGCTCGACATCGCCTCCTCATTGCCTTCCGCGTAGCGATCCGAATGGATTCTCACCCACGGATGGTCAGGCGCGGTGTGGTTGGGTACAAAGTCGAGCATCAGCCTGATGCCACGATTGGCAAGTCTTTCGCGGAATTGCGCCAACGCGGCCGGCCCGCCGAGCGTGTCACTGACGGTGTAGGCGGTGATCGCGAAGCCCGAGCCGCAGATGTCGTCTTCGGTCAGGTCGGGAAGAACGGCTTCGAACTCGCGGCGCCATTGCGCGCTGCTGCGTGAGACAGCCCGGCCCGCAGCGCCGGTCTGCCAGACGCTCAACAGCCAGATCCAGTCGAAGCCCTTCGCCGCCAGGCCGTCGATCGTGGTTTCGTCGACATCGGCCAGAGTGATCTGCCTGCCGGCCTCGCGCGACAGACGTTGCAGCCAGACGCGGGTATTGATCTGAAAGAGCGACGGATAGCGCGGCATGGTCGCCATGGTTTTACCTCCGCGTACATCCGCTCGCTCTCTGGTCCGAAGACTACTCCTCGCCCGCCGTACAGGAAAGTTTGGGCGTCGAGGTTGCCAAAGATTTCGATCAGGCCTGCGACCACGCCTGTCCATCCGGTCTGGTGGCTCGCCCCGAGGCCGGCACCTGCGCCAGAAAGTAATTGTGGTCAGCGAACCGGCGATTTCCCGGGCAACCTCGAACAGATTCATCAGGTCGCCCGAGCCGGTCGGGCACTCAATCCTGAAGCTGTCACCGTAATAGTCGAAGTAGTGCATGAGGGCGCGAATGATCAGTGCGTTAACCGGCAGCCAGACGTCTTCTCGCTGGCCGTCGTGGCACAAAGCGGCAGAAGACCCACAACCGACGAACCTTCAGCCGGGTCGCCTCCCGTCGGTCAAGCCGAACAGTCGCTCTTAATAAAAGCCATCCTCCTCGTCCCACATCCCACCGGACCGATCCGTTCATCGCGCGGGCGACCAGCAGGAACTCGATACAGTCGTTTACTGGCCGGTCCTCGTCGGTCGGATCATGCGCCGCGAAAGAGCCCGATCTTCGTTGAACACGCCAGGCTCGAGCGTTCTCGCTGTAATCCTCGCGGACCGTGCCCCATTGGCGTTCGCTGAGGTACGGTCCTCACTGCCTCCACGGCACCCCTTTCTCGCGCGCTTCATCGAGACGCAGCTCCTCGTCGATTCTGGCCTGCCGCAGGCTGGACATTTTAGGCACTGTCCCCTCCTCCTGTCCGATCTTCGCGCTGCATCCACGCACTCCGACAGCGATTGCGATAGACAAGCCACCCCGGTTTGGTCAACGTTGCTGCCGTGACTGCATACGATTTCATCGTCATCGGCAGCGGCCCCGCCGGCCGCCGCGCCGCCATCCAGGCCGCCAAGCTCGGACGCTCCGTCCTGGTGGTGGAGAAGGGCCGTCGCGTCGGCGGGGTCTCGGTGCACACCGGCACCATCCCCTCGAAGACGCTGCGGGAAACGGTGCTGAACCTGACCGGCTGGCGCGAGCGCGGCTTCTACGGTCGCGCCTACCGCGTCAAAAAGGACATCGCCGCCAAGGACCTGATGGCGCGCCTGCACATGACGCTCGATCATGAGGTGGACGTGCTCGAACACCAGTTCGCCCGCAACGCGGTGCAGACGCATACCGGGATGGCACGTTTCGTCGACGCCAACCGTGTGGAGGTCACCACGGAGATCGGCGACGTCAGGACGTTCGAGGGCGAACGGTTCCTGATCGCCGTCGGCACCCGCCCGCATCGCCCGGCCGGCGTGGCGTTCAACGGCCGCAACATCTTCGACAGCGACGAGATCGTCGAAATCCCGCGACTGCCGCGCAGCCTGACGGTGATCGGCGCCGGCGTGATCGGCGTGGAATACGCCACGATCTTCAGCGCGCTCGACGTGGCCGTGGCACTGGTCGAGGCGCGGCCGGCCATGCTCGAATTCATCGACCACGAACTGATCGACGACTTCACCCACCAGTTGCGCGACCGCGGCGTCACGCTGCGGTTCGGCGCCAAGGTCGAGCGCATCGAGTTCGAGAACGACTGGCCGGTGACCATCCTGGAGGGCGGCCGGCGCGTGCGTTCGGAGATGGTGCTGTACACCGCCGGACGTGTCGGCGCGACCGACACGCTGAACCTGGGCGCCTGCGGCCTGACGCCCGACGACCGCGGCCGGCTCAAGGTCGATGGCCGGACATACCAGACCGAGATCGACCACATCTACGCCGCGGGCGACGCGATCGGCTTCCCCAGCCTCGCGTCCACCTCGATGGAACAGGGCCGCATCGCCGCCTGCCACGCCTTCGGCGCGACCCCGCCGAACGCGCCGGAGTTCTTTCCATATGGGATTTACTCGGTGCCGGAAATCTCCACCGTGGGCATGAGCGAACAGGAGGTCCGCGAGCGCAACATCCCGTACGAATGCGGCATCGCGCGATTCCGCGAGACGTCACGCGGGCACATCATGGGTCTGAATGCCGGCATGATGAAGATGATCTTCTCGATCGCGACACGCCGCCTGCTTGGCGTCCACATCGTCGGCGAGGGCGCGACAGAGCTGGTGCATATCGGCCAGGCCGTGCTGAACCTGAAAGGCACGCTCGACTACTTCATCGACAACACGTTCAACTATCCGACGCTGGCGGAGGCTTACAAGATCGCCGCGCTCGATGCGTGGAACCGGATGGGGGCGACGTTAGTTCGATTGCCTGCTCACTCATCGCACGAATGTCCGAGCAATCTCACTCTCCGCCCTGCGGGGCGGAGAGGGCCGGGATGAGGTGGGGCTCCTGCGGCCATATCAAAGATCCATTGATGCGCCGGCCAAATAGGGTCCCTGGTACAATTCGCGTGCCAACAAATCACCCCGCGAATTTCGTCACCGGCTGCATCCCCACCTCACCCTGCCCTCTCCGCCCAAAGGGCGGAGAGGGACCTACGCCACCGCCTCCGCCTCGATCTCCACCATGAAGCGCGGATCGGCCAGGCCCGCGACGAACAGCAGGGTCGAACACGGCGCATGCCCGGCATACACCGCATCACGCGCGGCGCGAAACGAGGCGAGCAGCGACCGTTCCGTCAGGAACACCGTGGTCTTCACCAGATTGGTGACAGTCATGTCGTTGGCCTCAAGCACCGCGCGCAGATTGGCGAACGCCTGGGTGATCTGGCCCTCACCGGTGCTCGGCACCGAGCCGTCCGGCGCCACGCCGACCTGGCCCGAAATGATCAGCCGCCGCTCCACGCCCTGCAGCAGCAGCTCCATGGGTGTAGCCCGTCGGAGCGCGCACAGCCGCCGGATTGCTCATCGTGACAGTCGCCATTTCCGTTCTCCTTGATCTGCTACCGCGCGAGCCAGTCCCGCACGGCGTGTTTGACGAAGCGGGCATCTTCCGGATTGGGAACCGGATTGCCGGCGCGATGGCCCCAGATGCTGGGGATCGGCTTGAGTTCGGCATCGGCCAGAAAGGGCAGCTCGGCGGCGTTGTCGGCGACGCGGAAATAGAGGTCCGTCTCGCCCGGCATCAGCAGCACACGGGCTCGGATCGCACGCAACGCGCGCGACAGGTCCCCGCCGTAGAGCGCATTGGCGCTGATGTCGGCGGCGTCCCACGTGCGCAGCTGTGCGTACAGGTTGGCGGCGGGGCGCGCGCCGAACCGATCCTCCCAGTCGGTGCGCAGGAACGTCTCGAGGTCCGGCGCGCCGAGATTGGGCTGCGGTCCGGCGGCGAGATGCAGATTGGCGCGATAGAAATCCTGGCTCAGCGCCCAGCCGGCATAGATGCGGCCGAAGGCGCGCTTCGCGGCGCGCGGTTCGTCGGAGAAGCGGCCATCGCCGACGTGTTCCGGCGCGGCTTCCAGCGTCGCCATCAGACCGCGGAGGAACACCTGATTATGCACCGCGGTGCGCGCGACGCCGCAGTTCACCACGATGCGATCCACTGCATCGGGAAACAGCGCCGCCCAGTGATAGGCCTGCAGCGCGCCCATCGACCAGCCATAGACGCAGGCAACGCGTTCAATGCCGAACAGGTCGCGCAGCGCACGGCGCTGGGTCTGCACGTTGTCGAAGATGGTGACCAACGACGGATAGTCCGCGGTATTCGACGGGCTGGAGGAAAGCCCGTTGGCGAACATGTCGGCGATGACGATGAACCAGCGCGTCGGGTCGAGCACGCCGTCCGGACCGATCAGCCATTCGAGGTCGGGGTGCTGCGCGCTGTAGCTCGTGGGATAGACGATGACATTGTCGCGTTCGGGCGACAGCGTGCCGTGTGCCTTCCACGACAATCGCGCCCCGCGCAGCACCGCGCCCGATTGCAGCGTCAGGTCGCCGGCATCGAACGTGCCTTGCTGCGTGCGCCAGTCCATCGCCGCCCCCCATCCCCGGAAGGCGCATGGTCCAGCATCCCGGCATTGGACTGCAAGAGCCGGGGGGGCACCCTGCCGCGTCGCGATCTGGCCGCCCGGAGCAGGCCGTCGAAGCAGGCCCGCACGGCATCCGGATCGTGCCGCCGCTCCAGCTCGCGCAGCGTGAAATGCACCCGTGCCATCCGCTGGTAGTAGTCCATGAACACATAGTTCAGCGTGCTGCCTGCCGCGGCGCCGAACAGCGGCACCGCCCGCGTCAGGTATCTCTGCGACAGCGTCGCGCCGAACCGGGCGGCGACCTGGCGGATCAGCAGTGCGATCGATGCGTGGCTCAGGCTGCCGCGGATCGTCCACCAGGCGATGTCGATGTCCTCGTCGGCGATCTCCGGACCGCCGAAGGCGAACACCTCGATGCAGGCCCGCCTGGTCTCCGGCGATGTCAGGTCCTCGCCGTGAGAGCGTGCGATCTCGGCGATCGAGCGCATCATCAGGCAGGTGGTGACCGGCAGATCGGCTGCTATCCCCGGTAGGCCGATGAAGCCGCTGGCACCGCCCGTGGCCGCGGCGACCAGCCTGCTGGCCCTGCGTCGCGGCCGGCGGCGGCTGTCGGCATCGAGGCCCAGCGTGCCGACCCGATAGGCGTTGTGCAGCGCACCCTCGACCAGCGCCTGGTACTGCGACTGCCAGTCCTCGCCGAACAGATACGGTCCCAAATTGGCCAATCGCGAGCCGATGCCGTGCAGCCTGCCGCCCAACCACTCGCTGATGCGGATCACGATGCCGCGCGCGTCCAGCAGGATGAGCGCTGCCTCGGCAAGCCTGGCACGTTCGGCATCGCTCAGGCCGGCGCAGGCGTTGTCCGTGCTATCGGGATTTTCCATGGAGCCAATATAGGTGCTGCGCCGATGCTGCGTCTGATCGCCGTGGGACGGTTGCGCGACGGACCCGAGGCCGAGCTGTTCGCCCGCTACAACGCACGGCTGCGGCCGAAGCTTGCTGTCACGGAGATCCCCGAGGCGCGCGGTGCGCCCGCCGAGGCGAAGCGGCGCGAGGGTGCGGCGCTGCTTGCCGCCCTGCCCGCCGCAGCTTTTGTGGTGGCGCTCGATCCCGGGGGCGAGACGCCGGACAGCGAGGATCTGGCTCGGCTGCTGGAGCGTTGGCTGGCCGGTGGGCGGGCGGTCTGTTTTTTGATTGGCGGCGCGGAGGGTCTGGACGGGAAGGTGATCGCCCGCGCTGACTATGTGCTGTCGCTTGGGCGGCTTACCTGGCCGCATTTCCTCGCGCGAGCAATGCTGGCCGAGCAGGTGTTCCGCGCCCGTTCGATCGCGGCGGGACATCCGTATCACCGCGCGGGCCGGCCCTGACGCCCGGTGCGCGAACGCGATCGACGCGCGCCGGTCAACAATCGGCTGGGGCTTCCGCCCGCACTCATCCCAGGCGTTCCGCGGGGCCAGCACAGCACAAAGTGTCTGAAAAACTGACACCTCCAATCAGCAGAACCGGACCCGGTGATATCTCCCGCGCTCAGCCCTGGCTGCCTGGCACGCCGAAGTCATTTAATTGGACTCTGACACCCTCCGCGGGTTGAGCCGCGGTGCCGCCTGCCTGCCGCTCCAGAACGTCGGCGCTGGTTTCCAGCTCAGCAGCGAATTCAAGCAGTCGGGCCACCGCTGAGTCGCCAGCCGGCAATTGGCAGGCAAAGGCCCGGGCGCGCGACGCCTTCGCCCGAAGCACGGCAGGGGTTGCACCGACATGAGCAGACATGGTTGACGACCTTTTCCAGCGAGATCATCAAACCAACCGGGCACCGGGAGCGCTTTGATCTGGATCAAAAACACACTGCAACAAGCCGTGTGTCTGGCATTCGCCGACGCCATGGTCTGGCACGGACTAGTTTCACATCCGGTCTTATATCCCGCAGTCGTGAGCCGCATCCGTGCCCTGTTCGACGAGGGCTCATAGCCAGACGCGCCCGTGATACCGCGCCGATCGCCAGTTGCATCGCCGAAGCCACAGGTTGATCACCCTTTCAGCTGTGGCGCAGTGAGGGCATAGCCGGCACAGAAAAGATCCGAGCCCATGCCCCTTCCGCACCAGGACCTCACCCGCTCGACGCTTGCCGTGTTATTCATCGGCGGCCTCATCGCGGCCAGCTTCTGGGTGATGCAGCCGTTCCTGCCGGCAATAGCCTGGGCTGCAACCCTGGTCATTGCCACCTGGCCATTGATGCTGCAGGTGCAGCACCATGCCGGCAACCGCCGCGGTCTGGCCGTCCTGGTCATGACGCGGATGAAATTGCCGATCTGACACGGACCGTCCTGTCGCTGCGGGTGCCGCCGCCGCCCGATTGGCTGGCCCAGCTGCCGCTGGTCGGGGCGCGGGCCACCCAGGCCTGGGCACAGCTGACCGTCGCCATTGCCGCGATCATGTACGCACGCGGCGAGCAGGCCGCCGCCAGCGCCGTTCGCTTCGGCCGCCGGCTGGGGGGCGATCGCGGCGAGATGGCGGTGCGTCTGGCCGGTCAGGCGATCCGTGGCGTTGCCCTCGGCGTGGTGGTGACCGCGGTGGCACAGAGCGTGCTGGGAGGCATCGGCCTGGGGGTCGTCGGCGTGCCATTCGCGTCGCTGCTGACGGCGTTGATGTTTGTACTGTGCCTGGCCCAGATCGGCCCCGGCCTCGTGCTGATCCCGGCAGTTGCGTGGATGTACTACGCCGGCGACA
This sequence comes from uncultured Alphaproteobacteria bacterium, assembly GCA_963780095.1. Lineage (GTDB taxonomy): Bacteria > Pseudomonadota > Alphaproteobacteria > Acetobacterales > Acetobacteraceae > JAMXLO01. Next base: position 56,270 of record CAWABH010000058.1, on the reverse strand, counting down.
CGCTATGGGCGACGGTGCTGCTGGCCTTCACCATCGTTGCCATGACGATGGACAATTTCGTGCGCCCGTTGCTGATCCGCAAGGGTGCCGACCTGCCGCTGCTGCTCATCCTGTTCGGCGTCATCGGCGGCCTGATCGCGTTCGGGCTCCTGGGCATCTTTCTCGGCCCCACGGTGCTGGCGATCGCCTACACACTGCTGAACGCCTGGGTGGCGGAGAGCGACGAAGCAGAGCCACGACAGGGCTACTGAACGACTTGTGGAACGACCGTCACGACTGATACCAGGCGCTGAAAATATCGACGTACTTGACCCCGAAACCGCACCAGCCGTCATGGCCGGGCTTGGCCCGGCCATCCACGGCTCTGCTGCGGAAACCAAGGAAAGACGTGGATGGCCGGCACAAGGCCGGCCATGACGATGGGGGGAGACGAACCGTCGATGAGTCAGAACTTTCGCCCCCTGGTATGAGGTGACCCGGTCTCTTCGCACAGTTTGGCGGCCGAGATAGGCTTGGTTCTCTGACTTTGTGACGCTACCTTGTCAAAGGTGGCGACTTCCGTTTGCCGGTGCATCGGAAGACGCATGTCAATGGCGTGGAGCGCGCCACTGCCGAACGGCTCGTCGCCAAGCGCATGACGAGGCCTGCGCCTATTCTAAGGCAACTCGCAACAACATTGACGTCACTGCCGAATGCTGAGCCGATACTGATATTAGAACGATGCTTCCTCCAGCGCCAACGTCGAGGCGGCGCCCGCGGTAATTTCGTCCCTGTACGTCCCCGCCTCCGGCATGACATGCTCGGCATAAAAGCGCGCCGTGGCGATCTTGGCCCGCAGGAAAGCGGCGTTCTCCTCGCCGGATGCCAGCAGATTATGGGCAATCCGCGCCGCCCGCGCCATTTGCCAGCCGCCGCAAACCGTGCCTGTGAGCTTCAGGTATGGAACCCCCCCGGCAACGGCTTCGCGTGGATTGCTGTTGTAATGCTCCAGCATCCAGGACGTGGCCTCCTCGAACGCGTTCAGCGCGGTCGTCAGTGAGGATCGGATCACGCCCAGGTTGGTCTCGTTGCTCGATCCCAGCACCTCCAGCTCCGCTTTCATATCGCGGATCAGTGCTGCGGCGTTCACACCCTTGTCGCGGGCCAGCTTGCGGCCGATCAGGTCGTTCGCGTGAATGCCCGTGGTGCCCTCGTAGATCGTGGTGATGGTTGCGTCGCGCAGGTACTGGGCGGCGCCGGTTTCTTCGATATAGCCTACGCCGCCATGCACGCGAATGCCGGTCGAGGCGATCATGACCGAGTTCTCGGTGCACCATCCCTTGACGACTGGGGTGAGCAGTTCGACGCGCCCCTGGTTGCGGGCCCGTTCAGCGGCGTCCGGATGATGCTGTGCGCGGTCTATGCAGGCGAGCGTGCAATAGGCGAGCGCACGCATCGCCTCGGTGCGGGCCCGCATGTCCATCAACATCCGGCGCACGTCTGGATGGTGGATGATCGTGGCCGGTTTGGTGCCGCCGATCGGCGTCCCCTGCACTCGCTCCTGAGCGTAGCCGGCCGCCTTCTGGTAGGCGGCTTCGGACACGGCGACGCCCTCCAGCCCGACATTCAGCCGAGCATGGTTCATCATCGTGAACATGTATTCGAGGCCGCGGTTGGGCTGACCGACGAGGTAGGCGACCGCTCCTTCCTTGTCGCCGTAAGACATGACGGCGGTGGGTGAACCGTGGATGCCGAGCTTATGCTCGAGGGAGGAACAAACGAGATCGTTGCGGGCACCCAGGCTGCCATCGGGGTTGACCAGGAATTTGGGTGCTACGAACAGCGAGATCCCGCGTGTGCCCGGAGGGCCGTCCGGCAATCGGGCCAGCACGAGATGGATGATGTTCTCGGCGAGGTCGTGTTCGCCCCAGGAGATGAAGATCTTCGACCCGAACAGGCGATAGTGGTCGCCGTCCGGTTCCGCCCGGGTGCGTATGGTGGACAGGTCCGATCCCGCCTGTGGTTCGGTAAGGTTCATCGTTCCGGTCCACTCACCGGCAACCATTTTGGGCAAATAGCGCTGCTGGATCGCGTCGGATGCATGATGTGCGAGGGCCGCTACGGCGCCCATGGTCAGCATCTGACAAAGCGAGAAGGCCAGGTTGGAGGATTTCCACATCTCGGCGACGGCGCCGGAAACGACTGTCGGCATACCTTGCCCGCCGATCTCCGGACTGGCCGGCATTCCGTGCCAACCGGCCTCGATGAACTGCCGGTACGCCGCCGGAAAACCATCCGGCGTGCTGACTTTCCCATCGACCCAGCGGACACCCTGGCGGTCTCCGGTTGCGTTCAGGGGCGCCAGCACTTCGCCAGCGAAACGGGCGGCCTCGGTGAGGATCGCCTCGACGAGTTCCGGCTCAGCCTCCTCAAAACCGGCGAACGTGGCAATCTCCGGAAGCCCCGCCAGGTGCTTGAGCACGAATCGCATTTCGTCCAAGCGGGCGGCATAGGTCACGATACGCTCTCCACGTTCTTTGCCAGCTCACGCAGCCTGAACTTCTGGATTTTGCCGGTGGCACTTTTCTCGATCGGGCCGAACACCACGAACTTGGGTACTTTGTAACCCGCCAACTGCTCGCGGCAGAATTGGCGAATCTCTGCCTCCGTGGTTTTTGCGTCTTGATGAAGTTCGATGAAGGCACAAGGCACCTCGCCCCATTTCTCGTCGGGCTTGGCGACCACCGCCGCCGAATCCACCGCCGGGTGTCGATGCAGCACGTCCTCGACCTCGACGGAGGAAATGTTCTCGCCGCCGGATATGATAACGTCCTTCGAACGATCCGTGATACGAACGTAGCCATCCGGCTCGATCACCGCCAGATCCCCAGTATGCAACCAGCCACCGGTGAAGGCCTCTTCGGTGGCCGAGGGGTTCTTCAGATAACCGTTCATCGTGATGTTGCCGCGGAACACAATTTCACCCACGGTGTCCCCGTCCGGCGGCACCGGTTCCATCGTCGTCGGATCCACCACCGTCATCGCTTCCTGCATCGGGCTGGCGACGCCCTGGCGCGCGTTCAGCCGAGCACGCTCGCCTGGGGGCAACGTGCGCCATTCATCCTGCTTGGCGCATACCGATGCGGGGCCATAGGTTTCGGTGAGGCCGTACACATGCGTGAGGGCGAACCCAAGACGCTCTGCGCCCTCGATGGTGGAAGCGGGCGGAGGGGCACCCCCCACGTAGCCGCTGACTTTGAACGCGGCTCCTTCGTGCAGTGCGGCCGGCGAATTGATCAGCATGCTGTAGACGATGCCCGCGCCGCACATGTGAGTGACATTGTGCTCGCGGATCGCCTCGAAGATCAGCTTTGCACTCACCCGCCGCAGACAGACGTTGGTACCGGCATTGGCCGCCATCGCCCACGGAAAGCACCAACCGTTGCAGTGGAACATCGGCAGCGTCCAGAGATAGACCGAGTGCGCCGGCATACCCCAGGAAACGATTTGGGACATCGCGTTCAGGTATGCCCCGCGATGGTGCGTGACGACACCCTTCGGATTGCCCGTCGTGCCCGAGGTGTAGTTCAGGGCGATCGGACCAAACTCGTCCTCCGGAAGGGACCAGTCGAAATCAGGATCGCCTTCCCTCAGGAAGGCCTCGTAGTTCATTTCCCCCACCAGCATGCCCCCATCGTGCAGCGGGTCGTCGATGTCGATTACCAATATCCGCCGTTCCAGCATACTCAGCGCGGGCTTGACGACCTGGCTGAATTCGCGGTCGGTGATCAGCACCTTGGCTTCACCGTGCGTTAGCTGGAATGCGATGGCTTCGGCGTTGAGCCGGATGTTCAGTGTGTTCAGCACGGCGCCGGTCATCGGCACGCCGAAATGGGCCTCGTAGACCGCGGGAACATTCTGTGCCATCACGGCGACCGTATCTCCGGCACCTACACCACGCTTGGCCAGGGCCGACGCCAGACGCCTGCAGCGGTCGTAGGTTTCCGCCCAGGTACTGCGCCAGGCGCCATGAATAATGGCAATCCGATTGGGATAGACTGCCGCCGCCTTGGGCAGGAAGCTCAGCGGCGACAGAGGCACATAGTTCGCGCGCGTTTTGCCGAGACCGTCTCTGTATGGGCCGGCTCTCTTGGTACTGGCTTCCGGAAAAATGGCCAAAGCGATCTCCCGATAACGTTGACAGTCTTGCCCCGACCCCATGCAGTGCCGCGTGACATATCGGAACAACATTCCTTAGGCGGGCAGCATGCTGTCTTTTGTCGGTCGCCTGCATTGATCCAAGTCAATGACGCGGACGCCTTTTCGCCGGCAAGGAGTGGCCTGAGCATGCTCGGACGCGCGTGTCGCCACCGGCCGGTGACTGATTGAGCAAGAGGCATGATGAACTGATGGCCAAGCCAAAATCCCGCCGCCACGCCAGCGACGAGCGAGTGCGACACTCGTGACGCGAAAGACGAACTGATTGGCACGCCCGTGCGCTTCTGTACCGTCCATTCTCCGGCACTTCTGTCCGCCAATTTTGCCAAGTTCGCGCGTATCGTTGGCTCAGGGCTGGTATGTCCACTCCTTGAAACCCAGCCAGGAGCGCCCAATTCGATATTGTGCAGTGCAACATACCCTCTATCGAGGCCCAGCAGAACCGTGCGCCGCTCGCTGATGGGACGATCCGGAAGCTCCTCGCTTCGGAACACGAAAAGGTGCGCGATCACCTGCTTCGCCTCAGTCCCGCCGACCGCCGCCTTCGCTTCCTCGGCTGCGTGGGTGACGACTTCATCGTGGCGCACAGCGAAAAGGTCTTTGCTGCCGGCGGGATAATCCTTGGCTGCTTCGTGCGTGGCATGCTGTGTGCGGTCGGCGAACTACACCACGATGGAACTTACCAGGTCGCAGAGGTTGCGATCACCGTCGAGCAGTCAGTCCAGAATTGTGGCATCGGGACCGAGTTGCTGCGGCGCCTGGTAGAGATTGCGCGCAACAGGGCAATCAAGACACTCCACTGTTTCTGCCTGCTCGACAACAAGCGGGCGCAGAAGATCGCGCGCAAACTCGGCGGAGTGCTCCAATGGGTCGACGGCGCCGTCAAGGCCGACATCATCCAGCCCTGGCCGAATTACTGGTCGCTGCTTGGCGAGGTCCTCGCCGATGGGCAAGCCGTGCTGCATGCGTGGTGGGGCGAACCGGTGGAGAGGTCCCTGGCTCCGCGTGCTGACGCTGCACGCTGAATGGGACCCTCGAATACTCCGGCGCCGTCCAGCCCAACACCAACTTTTTCGGCTTCGCCACCCTGGCAGCATCCCCGTGTGCATCGACAATGCGGGGTCCGCGTCGGCACGGTTCCCTGGCGTGCCGGCAAACACCATCTGACCAAGGTCTATATGCCGTTCGTGGTGTGAGCCGCGGCCGAAGTTTGACCACGTCACCGATGGAGGCTGTCGCCGGCCAAATCCCACACGCGCAATGCAGCGATGGCTTCCAACAACTCCAGTCGAATGGTGAAATCGTTGTTCCGCGCTGAGCCAACACCGGGTTCAAGCGATGGCGGGCGATCTCACGTATCCGCCAGCGTCTGCGTCCGGCTCGGTCCGCGGGTCGCAGCGCCGTTCGGCCGAAGCGTTGCCGCACAGACGAGGACTTCGGTATAATCTCGGCAGGGAGACGGGGCGGCTCATGTCGGAGGAAAGCACGCGAAGACTCGCCGCGATCATGATGGGTGACATCGCGGGTTATTCGCGTCTCATGGGAGTTGACGAGCGAGGGACCCACTTGCGGGTGCAACGACTGCTGCGCGAGCTGATCGACCCCACGATCGCCGAGCATCGCGGACGGCTGGTCAGGACCCGCGGCGACGGCTTTCTTGCCATGTTCGACAGTCCGGTCGAAGCGGTACGCTGCGCGATCGTGATCCAGCAGAGCATGGTTGGCCGAAATCTTGACGTGCCCAACGATCACTGGATTCGTTTCCGCATCGGCGTCAATCTCGGTGACGTGATCGTCGAGCCGGACGATATCTACGGCGAGGGTGTCAACGTCGCGGCACGGCTCGAGCAGCTCGCCGAGCCGGGCAACATCTACATTTCGGGCGGTGTGTACGAGCAGATCCGATACAAACTGGTCTGCGGCTACCAGTCGCTCGGTGACCGGAAGGTCAAGAACATTCTTGACCCGGTTCCAATCTACCGTGTCCTGCCGGATCCGGCTGCGCTCGCCAAGGCCGCGCGGGGCGGCCGAATACGGCTCGGCCTGCTCGGCGCAGGCACGATCATCGCGGTCGGCATCGGTGCCGGCGGATGGTACATCTGGGAGCGCACGACCCAGCAGGGCGTGCGGGCGGTCGCCGGCGGGACACCGCCGTCCGCGATGGCGCTTCCAGTCACGGCTCCGGTCGTTGCGCCGGAACAACACGGCTCACCGCCCGCGCAAGCTGGTCCCCATTCCGATTCGCGGGCGTCGGCCGCCGAGCAGGCTCCGTCCGCGCCGGCTCCGGACGCGACGCCCGCCGCACAGATGCTGGCTGCGGCTGTCCCGTCACGGCCGGACACCGGGCAGCCCGACGCTGCCCGTGCGATCACCGAGCCCGAGATGGTCTCCATCGCCGGCGGTATGTTCCGCATGGGCAGCAATGAGGACACTTCGGAACAACCAATCCACGGCGTGACCGTCGGCCCGTTTCTGATGGCGAAATATCCTGTCACGGTCCGCCAATGGCGCGAATGCGTGAAGGCAAAGGCCTGTGGCTACGTCCCGAACGGTGACGACGATGCGCCGGTGAGCAACGTGAGCTGGGCGGATGCGCAGCAATTCGTTGGCTGGCTCTCGCAGACCACGCAGCAGCACTATCGCCTGCTCAGCGAAGCCGAATGGGAATACGCGGCCCGCGCGGGCACGGACACGCGCTACTGGTGGGGCAACGCGATGAAACCGGGGCTCGCCGACTGCAAGGGATGCGGCGGCCCGCACGATGCAGTGCAGCCCGCCAAAGTCGGCGTCCTTCCACCCAATCCATTCGGCTTGAACGACATCGGCGGCGGCGTCGCGGAATGGGTCGATGATTGCTGGCACAAGGACTACCGCGGCGCGCCCGCCGATGGGTCGGCCTGGCTCGGTTCGGACTGCCGGGAGCGTGTGCTGCGTGGCGGATCGTGGCGCAACGACTCGAGCTATGTTCGCTCGGCGAGCCGGGACCATTACGATGCATCGGTGCGCTACCCGACCCACGGCGTCCGCCTGGCGCGCTCGCCATGATCGCGGAGGAGCGAAGATGCTGACACGGCGTTTGGTGCTGTCATCGGTTCTGCAACTTGCATCCGCAAGCGCCTTCGCGGGCAAGACGCCTGCACCGAAGGACGCATATCTTTACATCATCTGGCCGACCGACGGCGAACGGATCAAGGGTGCGTTCTGGTGCCGCTTCGGGCTGCGCAACATGGGGGTGACGCACGCCGGCGATGGAACGGCGAACATGGGGCACCACCATCTGTTCATCGACGTCGACGAGCCGCTAGAACCGAACGAACCCATCCCCTCCGACAAGAAGCACATGCATTTCGGCGCAGGTCAGACCGAGGTGCGCCTCGAGCTGCCGCCCGGCCCGCACACCCTCCAGCTCGTGTTGGGCGATGCGGAACACATCCCGTTCGATCCTCCTATCGTTTCGAGGAAGATCCATATCGTCGTCACCTAGCAGAACGACGGATGCCGCTTCGAGGGCGTCAGCGGCACCTGTAGGGATGGTAGTAACACCACCGGTCATGCTCGGGTCCAGGCCCTGGCTCCACGACGACACAGGCGGTCGTGGTCAAGGCGATCGCGAGCAAGACAAGCAACGCGCGTGGCAGTGAATGTCTGGGGTGCGTGACGGGCATAAGTGCCGTTCCTGTTGACTCTCCCTGCTGCTGTTACACCGTCGTGGCCGGGCTTGTCCGGGCCCTCGGTCGCGGCACCCTGCCACCACCGATGGCCGGCCATGACGGAAGGAACAAGTGGCGATGGAAGGTCATTGGTTCAGGCCGCTGTCATCAGATGCTCGATGCGGATGGGCAGGTCGCGCACACGCACGCCGGTCGCGTGGAACACCGCATTCGCAACCGCGGCGGCGACGCCCACCATCGGCAGTTCGCCTATCCCCTTCGCCCCGAGCGGATTGGAGTTGCGCTCGTCGTTGGCCACCACGATTGTCTCGATGTCCGGTACATCGGCATTCACCGGCACCAGGTATTCCGCGATATTGGCGTTGACGATGCGCCCCGTCTCGGCATCCACATGGGTTTCCTCGAACATGGCCATGCCGAGGCCGTAGACGATACCGCCGATCAACTGGCTGCGCGCGGTCTTGGCGTTCATCACGCGCCCGGCGTCGAATGCGCCGACCAGCCGAGCGACGCGCAACGCGCCGACGTCGGGATCGAAGCGCACTTCGACGAACTGGGCGCCGAATGCGTGCATGGCGTAACGCTCGTGTTCCTCGCCCGCCTTGGCGCTGCTGTCGGCCGCGATGAACTGCATCCCCTTATGCGCGAGCAGTTCCGCAACGGGCGCGCGGCCGTCCGGGCCGATGACCACGCCGTCCCGCAGACGCAGTGCATCGGCGGTCGTGTTCTGCCATCCCAGCCGCGGATCGCTCCGGGCGAGATCGAACAGCTTGTCGCGCGCCGCCTGGCATGCAGCGAGCACCGCGGGACCGACGCTCGCCACGGTCATCGATCCACCCGACACCGGTGCGTGCGGGAAGCTGCTGTCGCCAAGCTCGAACTGAACGCGCTCAACCGGCAGTCCGAGCGCATCGGCGGCGATCTGCGACATCACCGTGTAGGTTCCGGTACCGATGTCCTGCGTCCCGACCTGCACCAGCGCGGTGCCATTCGCGCCGATGCGAACGCGCGCGCTCGCCGGCATGCGATGCGTGGGATAGGTGCTGGTCGCCATGCCCCAGCCGATCAGCACATTGCCGTCGCGCATCGAGCGAGGCTCCGGCGAACGCCGCGACCAGCCGAACATCTCCGCGCCCTGGCGATAGCATTCACGCAGTGCCTTGCTTGCATACGGCTTGTTCTCGTGCGGGTCCTGTTCGGCGTAGTTGCGCAGACGGAACTCGACCGGGTCCATCTTCAGCGCCACCGCCAGTTCATCCATCGCGGATTCCAGCGCGAAGTTGCCGCTGGCCAAGCCCGGCGCACGCATATAGGTCGGCAGGCTGGCATTCGTCGCAACCAGCCGATGGGTCACCGCGACATTTGGACAGGCGTACAGCATCTCGGTCGCGAGCCCGACAGGTTCCGCGAACTCGCCCAGCGCCGGCTGCGACATCTGCGTATAGCCGTCGTGCCGCATGGCGAGCAGCGTGCCCTGCGCATCGGCGGCAAAGCGCATCTTCTGGATCGTGCGCGGCCGGTATCCGTTGGAGGTAAACATCTGGGCGCGAGTCACCGCCAGTTTCACCGGCCGACCGACAATGCGCGCCGCCATTGCCGCCAGAACCGCCGGCGGCCAGGTATTCCCCTTGCAGCCAAACCCTCCGCCCAGATACGGACAGATCACCCGCACATTGCCGGGATCGATGCCGAACAGCGCCGCGAGCGACTGCTGCGCGCCGGAGATGCCCTGGGTCGCCGTCCACACGGTGAGCCGGTCGCCATCCCAACGCGCGATCGTTGCATGCGGCTCCATCGGGTTGTGGTGCTCGATCGGCGTCGTGTAGGTGGCCTCCAACTTCACGGCGCCCGTCGCAAAGGCACTGTCCGGGTCACCACGTTTCGAGTCGGGCGGACGCTCGCCATTGCGGAAATTCTTCGGCACATAGGCCTGATCGAGCACGGCATCCATCGATGTCACCGGCTCCTCGTGGCGATACCGAACACGGACCGCGGCGGCGGCGGCGGCGGCCCGATCGAGACCATCGGCAACGACCACCGCAACATGCTGGCCGTTGTAGAGGACTCGCATGTCCTGGAGCAGCGGTGCGCGGACTGTCTGCTGCGCGCCGCCTTTTGTCGCGAGTTTGGCTGCGTTCCCCGGCGTGATGATCGCCAGCACGCCCGGCATCCCCTTCGCCGCATCGAGATCGAAGCCGATGATCTCGCCGGCGCCGATGGTGCTCTGCACCAGCATGGCATGGGCGACGCCGGGAAGGACGAATTCCGCGGCGTATTTCGCGCGGCCGGTGACCTTCAGGTGTCCGTCCACGCGATCGATTGGCTGTCCGATGCTTGCCATGGCGCCCTCCGTCACGCGGCGGATGTCTGCAGGGCGCGCAAGACCGCGCCGCGCAGCAGTGTCTGTTTGAACCCGTTCTGCCGCGCCGGCCGGGCACCCTCGCCGGCACGCGATGCCGCTTCGCGCATGACGGCCTCGGTCGGGTTACTCCCGCGCAACGCGGCCTCGACTTCCGGCATGCGCCACGGTCTGGTGCCCACGCCGCCGGCTGCGAGGCGTACGTCACGGATGCTGCCATCCGCGATTTCCATCGCCACGGCAACCGAGACGAGCGCAAATTCGAAACTCGCGCGGTCGCGCAATTTGAGATAGCGCGAATTGCGGGCAGCGGTACTGCGGGGGACGGTGACGGCGGTGATCATCTCGCCGGGCAGCAACGCCGTCTCGATGTGGGGGGTGTCGCCAGGCAGGCGGTAGAACTCGCCGATTGGCATCTGCCGTTGCGTACCGTCGGGTCCGCTCAGGTCCAGCACGGCATCAAGCGCCATCAATGCGACCGCGAGATCGGATGCATGTGTGGCAATGCAACGCTCGCTGCCGCCCAGGATCGCCAGCATGCGGTTCTCGCCTTTGATCGCCGGACAGCCCGAGCCAGGCTCGCGCTTGTTGCAGGCGAAGCCGGTGTCGCGGAAATAGCCGCAGCGCGTGCGCTGGAGCAGATTGCCGCCGAGCGTGCCCATGTTGCGTACCTGCGGCGACGCGGAGGCTAGCAGCGCTTCGGAGATCACCGGCCAGCCCTCGCGCACCGCAGGATGGGCGGCGATGTCGCTCATGCGTGCCATGGCGCCCAGTCGCAGGTTTGCGGAATCGGCTTCGATGTCAAACAGGCCGAGGGGTTCAAGATCCACAAGCTGCGTCGGCGCCTCGACGTTGTCCTTCATCAACTGCATCAGATCGGTCCCGCCGGCGATGTATTTCGCACCTTTCGCAGCAGCTGCCGCGGCCGCGTCCCGTGGTGAGGCCGGCTGTACCAAGACAAATTCCTGCATCGTTCAGCCCTCCCGCGTCACGTCGCGGATCGCGGCCACGATGTTGGGATAGGCGCCGCAGCGGCAGATATTGCCGCTCATCCATTCGCGAACTTCCGCGTCGGAACCCCCGTGGCCCTCCTGCATCAGCGCCACCGCCGACATGATCTGACCGGGCGTGCAATATCCGCATTGCAGGCCGTCGTGATGCAGGAACGCTGCCTGCATCGGATGCAGTTCACCGTTGACGGCGAGACCCTCGATGGTGGTGATCGCCCGGTTCTGGCAACGGGCGGCGAGCGTCAGGCAGGACACAACTCTGCGACCTTCGATATGCACCGTGCAAGCGCCACACGCCCCGCGGTCGCAGCCCTTCTTGGTTCCTGTGAGGCCTGCCTGTTCGCGAAGCGCGTCGAGCAGGGAGGTCCGCGGCTCGACGGACAGCTGCACGGGCGTGCCGTTCACCTGCAAGGTGACATCGACGTGACCGGCCTGGGGAAGCGGTCCGGGCGCAGGCTTGGCCGGCTGCGGTGCAGCGTCATCGGAATGGCCGGCCAATGGCCATGCAGTGAGGCCGGCTGCCGTGCCGGCAAGCAGATAGCGGCGGGTCATGCTGGATTCCATCACGTTCGCACCTCCGCGATTGTGCGGTTAACGTGGAAACCAGACTTCGGCCTACCTCACATCAGCGTGCGTTCGCCCAGCGCGCTGCGTTCGGCCTTACGCCTTGTCGTGGATGAAGCGATCTATCTTGCGATAGCGGAACAGCCATTCATCACCCTGCTTCACCAGTTCATCGGCATAGCTGCCGGCGGAGCCGATCTTCGGTCCCTGGTCGCTGTTCTGGACAACGACCCAGTTGGAGAAAGCCGTCGCGCCGGCGCCGTCCACCTTGATGACGATGTTCGTCACGTGGTGGATGGCACGTGGTCTGGACGTCCCCGATTGGCGGATGCGCTGCACCAGCGCCGCTATCTCCTGCTGGCCGGTGCCTTTGCCGAAGGCGGTGTCCCAGGTGCCGTCCGCGGTGAACAGCGCGGCCATGTCGGCGAAGCGGTCGTTGTCGAGACGGAAGCAATACTCGGCCATGACTTCGCGGATTGCGTCCTTCTCTTCCAGTTGGGTCGCCATTCTCTCGCTCCTCCCGTCGATCCTCAGCGTCAGTCTGGGCATTGCGCGCCGGCCGGGTCAAATTGGTGGTGCGCACAGTGGAGGCATCGGTGTCCGAAGATCATGCGATCGGGTTGGAGGGCGACGGCTATGCGGCCATCGCGCGTGGCGAAGCAGCGCTGGTGGAGCGCACGGGGCTGCTCGGCCAGGGCGGCTCCTGGGCGGGGCGCCAGATAGTCGCGCGGTTCTTCATCGCAGGCTTCGGTGACGATACGCAACGAGCCGCGTGGCTGCCGCGGCTTGGCATCCGGCGAGTGTGTCGCCTCGGTGGCCATCTCCGAACCACGTGTCGGCGCGCATCCGAAACTGCTCACCACGCGCGCCGAGGTCGACGGTGACGGATACAGGATCACCGGCGAGAAGGCCTGGGTCACCAACGGGCCGCTCGCCGCGGTGTTCGTCGTGCTTGCCGTCATGGCGATCGAGGACGGCCGCAAGCGCTACGGCGCGTTCCTGGTGCCGCGCGAAACGCCGGGCCTGTCGATCAACGAATTGCCGGAGTATCGCGCGCTGGCGCCGTCACGGCATTGCGGCCTGGTGCTGGACGGCTGCCGTGTGCCGCATTCGGCGCTGCTCGGTCCGGCAGGTTCCGCCTACGAAGCGATGGCGCTGCCATTCCGCGATGTCGAGGATGCGGTCGGCACGTTCGGGCTGCTCGGCGCGTTCCGCTTTCTGCTGTCGTGTTTCGCCAGGCAGAGCACAGGCGGAGACGAGGCGGCGCTGTCGCTGGGCGGGTTGGCGGCATTGACCGCGGTGTTCGCCGAGACAGCGGTCGCGGTGGTGGGTGCACTCGATGCCGGCGAGCTGGCACGGCGCTCGGCCGCGCTGGTCGGACTGCGTATGCTGGCGGCAGAGATGCTGCAACGGGCGCGTGCCCATCGCGATGCGTACGGCCCGGCTTCCGACGCTGCAATCGAACAGGTGTTCGGCGACGTCGAGGCGTCGTTGTCGGTCGCGCGCGGTCCGCGCCTGGCCCGTCAGGCTCGCCTCGGCACGCAGCTCATGTCCACGGCCGCGCCGCGCGCATGCGCTGGGTAGGTCCGGTCTTCCCGTCATGGCGGGCCCACGGGTCGGGCCAAAGGCCCGCCCGAGGACAGGCTCCGGCCCGCTGTCTACGTCTTCGCTGATTGCTGCAAGTAGTACCGAGCGCCGTTTGTGTTGACTCTTCCCGTTGCTGTTGCACCGTCATGGCCGGGCTTGTCCCGGCCATCAGAAGCGGCACCCTGCCACGCCGGATGGCCGGGACAAGCCCGGCCATGACGGAACGAACGAGTCACAACTGGAGGTCATTGGTTCGGGCCGCTGGCATAAAGACGTGGATGGCCGGCCTTCGCCGGCCATGACGACGTAGTGACAATCGACGGGTCGCGCACAAGGCGGCAGGTACTAAACAATGCTCCTCGATGCCATCTCGTAGGTTCCCTTGCTCAACGCCGGTGCATCGAGGATGCGCTGCAATTCCTGCTTCATCAGCACCTGCCGTGCGGGTTCCACGCGGCGCCACTGACCGAGCGGCGGGACGAGACGCGCGGCGACCTGACTGTTCGTGGTATCGAGCCGGATGATGATGTCAGCCACGAACCGATAGCCGCTGCCTGAAGGATCGTGGAAACGCACCTGATTGCCGGATGCAAAACTGGAAACCAGCGCGCGCACCCGGTTGGGATTCTTCAGGTCGAAGTCCGGATGCGCAGCAAGCGCACGCACCGCATCAGGCGTGCCGGGCAATGGCGACATCGCCTGAATGGCGAACCACTTGTCCAGCACAAGATCGTCGCCGTGCCAGCGCGCGTGGAATGCATCGAGGACAGCGCGTCGCTCCGGACAGTTGATCCCCGACAGGACTGCAAGTGCGGCCAGCACGTCGGTCATGTTCTGTGCCGCATCGAACTGCGCCTTCGCCAGCGCGATCCCTTCCGCCTCGGCGTTCGCGGCGAGATAGCCGAGGCACGCGTTGCGCAGGGCACGCCTGCCGATCGCGGCGCCGTCGATGCGGTATTCCCCGGTATCCGTCAGCCGGTCGTAGGTAGTCCGCAAATCCGCACGCAGCGCGCTTCCGATCGCCCTGCGCGCGATGTTGCGAACCGCGTGGATGGCATCGACGTCCGCGACCGCCATCTGGTCGGCGAGAAAAGCCTCGCCCGGCAGCACCAGCGCCTCGGCGGCGAAGGCCGGGTCCGCGTCGGCTTGGCGCAAGGTCGCGGCCAATGCATCGATCAGGCCATGTTCAAGCGACGGCGTCTCGCCGCGGCGCGAAGCCGCGGCCATTTCGAGCAGCAGATGCGTGGCATATTGCTGGCCGGACTCCCAGCGCACAAACGGATCGGTGTCGTGCGCGGCGAGGAACTGCAGCTGCGCCAACGGCACGCCGGCCAGTTTCACCGGCGCCGAAAAGCCGCGAAGCAGCGAGGGAACCGGTGGACCTTGCACATCCTCAAATGTGAAGCTCTGCTCCGCCTCGCTCAGCAGCAGCGTGCGCGTCGCGAGTTCGTTGCCGTCTGCATCCAGCAGACCCATGACGACCGGTATGGTCAAAGGCTGCTTGTCAGGCTGACCCGGTGTCGGCGACGTTCGCTGCGCCAGGGTCAGCGTGTAGCGGCGCGCCGCCGGATCATAGCTGTCGGATACCGTGACCTCCGGCGTGCCAGCCTGGTGATACCAGCGCTTGAACTGCGACAGATCGATCCCCGACGCGTCCTGCATCGCCTGGGCGAAGTCGTCGATGGTGACTGCCTGATTGTCATGGCGCGCGAAATACAGGTCCATGCCGCGGCGAAAATTCTCGCGGCCGATGATCGTGGCCATCATGCGGATGACTTCGGCACCCTTGTTATAGACGGTGGCCGTATAGAAATTGTCGATCGTGATGTAGTGGTCGGGTTGCACGGGATGCGCCAGCGGACCGGCATCCTCGCGGAACTGCGCGGCGCGCAGGCCACGCACGTCGCCGATGCGCTTGACGACGCGGCTGCCCTGGTCGGCAGAAAACTCCTGGTCGCGATAGACGGTCAGCCCTTCCTTCAGCGAAAGCTGGAACCAGTCGCGGCAGGTGACGCGGTTGCCGGTCCAGTTATGAAAATACTCGTGCGCGATGACGGTCTCGATGCCCTGGTAGTCGCTGTCGGTCGCCGTCTCGGGCTTCGCCAGAACATATTTGGTGTTGAAGACATTCAGACCCTTGTTCTCCATCGCGCCCATGTTGAAGTCGGACACCGCGGCGATGTTGAACACGTCCAGGTCGTATTCCAGACCAAACACCTCCTCATCCCATCGCATCGACTTCTTCAGCGAGCGCATCGCGTGCGCGCAACGGTCCTCGTCGCCACGGCGCACCCAGATGCCCAGATCGACATGGCGGCCGGAGCGCGTGGTGAAACTGTCCTTCACCGCCACCAGATCGCCGGCGACGAGCGCGAACAGATAGCATGGCTTCGGATGAGGATCGGTCCAGGTGATGCGATGGCGCCCGCCGCCGGCGTCCTCGATCGCGCCGGGATTGCCGTTCGACAGCATCACGGGGACGCGCGTCTTGTCGGCCGTGATGGTGGTCGTGAAGCGCGCCATCACGTCGGGACGATCGGGGAACCAGGTGATGCGCCGGAAACCTTCCGCCTCGCACTGGGTGAAGAAGTTGCCGCCGGACGTGTAGAGACCGGACAGTTCGGTATTGTCCTTCGGCGCAATGCGCGTCTCGATCTCCAGCGTGCAGGCATCCGGCATGTCGGGGATCACCAGCTTGCCGTCCTCGATGCGGTAGCGATTGGCGCCCAGCTCCGCGCCATCGAGCGCGAGCCGGACCAGCGTGACGGCTTCGCCATCGAGCGACAGCGGAGCGTGCCTGTCCGCCGATGCCGGATTGCGCCGCAGCGCCAGGCGCGAGCGCACGCGGGTCGCCGCTTCGTCCAGGTCGAAGGACAGTTCGACCGTGTCGATCAGGAAGGCGGGCGGCCGATAGTCGGCAAGCCGGGTCTCGCGCGGGGTCGTCTGGGGCGGAGCGGAATTGACGTCGAGCGGCATGATGGGCGGTCCCTGGGCTGGCCCTCGCTTTCGCGGGGGTGACGAATACGGCTGGCCGGAGCACAATAACCGAACAAGGAACGGAGATAAGTCCGATGGCAGCAGAATTCGACCTGGTCATCCGCGGCGGCACCGTCGTCGACGGCACCGGGCGCGCGCCCATCGACGCCGATGTCGGCATCAAGGGCAACCGCATCGCCGCCATCGGCAAGATTGCGCGCAACGGCGCCGAGGAGATCGACGCCAAGGGGAAGCTGGTCACGCCCGGCTTCGTGGACATCCACACCCACTACGACGGCCAGGCCGTGTGGGACAGCCACATGACGCCGTCCTCGATGCACGGCGTCACGACAGCCGTGATGGGCAACTGCGGCGTCGGCTTCGCGCCCTGCAAGCCGGCCGACCGCGAGAAGCTGGTCGAGCTGATGGAGGGCGTGGAGGACATTCCCGGCCCCGTCATGCACGAAGGGTTGAAGTGGGAATGGGAGTCGTTCAACGAATACCTGACCGCACTGGAACGCCGCGATCGCGACATCGATCTGTGCGCGCTGCTGCCGCACGCCGCGGTGCGCGTGTTCGTGATGGGCGAACGCGCGGTGCAACTGGAAAACGCGAATCAGGCCGACATCGCGCAGATGCGCGAGATCGCCGCCGATGCGATGCGCGCCGGCGCGTTCGGCTTTTCCACGTCACGCAGCCTGTCGCACAAGAGCCTGAAGGGCGATCCCACGCCGACGCTGCGCGCGCAGGAGGACGAACTGACCGGCATCGCACTGGGGATGCGCGACGCGGGTTCGGGCTTCCTGGAGATCGTGTCGGAATGGGCGCCCGATCCGGCGGCCGAGTTCGCCATGATCCGCCGCGTCGTGGAAAAATGCGGCCGCTCGTGCGTATTCACCCTGACGCAACGCCATGCGCGCCCGAACGTCTGGCGCGAACTGCTCGGCTACGCCGATGAGGCGAACGCGGCGGGCCTGTCGATCCGTCCGGTCGTTGCGCCGCGCGCGATCGGCGTGCTGCTGGGCCTGGAGGGCAGCCAGAACCCGTTCTCCGCCACGCCGTCCTACCGGTCGATCGCGCATCTGCCGCTCGCCGAACGCGTCCGCCGCATGCGCGATCCGGACTTCCGGCGGCAGATGCTGTCGGAGGATCCGAAGAAGGACAGCACCTTCCCGCTGTTCCACCGCCTGTCGTTCTCGCAGATGTTCCGCTTCGGCAATCCGCCGAACTACCAGCCGCAACGGGAAAATTCGCTCGCCGCGATCGCCGAACGCGAAGGCCGCACGCCGCAGGACGTCGCATATGACGTGCTGCTGGAGGATGACGGCAACGCCTTCATCTACACGCCGCTTGGCAACTACGCCGACTACGATCTGTCGGTCAGCGAGACCACGCTGGCGAACCGCAATTCCATCATGGGTCTCGGCGACGGCGGCGCGCATGTCGCGTTCATCCTGGATGCGGGCTATCAGACCTGGCTGCTGACGCACTGGGGCCGGACGATGAAGCGCTGGGACATGCCGGAACTGATCCGCCGGCTGACGTCCGACACCGCGCAGGCCGCTGGGCTGCACGATCGCGGCGTGCTGGCGGTGGGCAAGAAGGCCGATGTCAACGTGATCGACTGGGATCGGCTGGGCTGCGACAAGCCATACGTGGTGCACGACCTGCCGGCGGGCGGCAAGCGGCTGCTGCAGAAGGTGCACGGCTACGACGCGACGATCGTGTCGGGGCGCATCACGTATCGCGAAGGTGCAGGCCACGGGCGCGCTGCCCGGAAAGCTGGTGCGTGGGCAGCAGATGGAGCTTGCGGGTTAGGCCCCCTCCCTTACCCTCCCCCGCTTCGCGGGAGAGGGATGCAGTGCGTGGCGCAGGCGCTCGTGCCACGCACGTCGGCATCCCCTCTCTCTCGCGACAGCGGGGGAGGGCTAGCGGGAGCTAGCCGGGCATTACGCCAACAGCGATCCCGCCTCGACAAGCAACACGGTGCCGGTGGTCGCCGTCATGTGGGTGACCGCGGCCATCACCGTCTGTGCGACCTCATCGGCCTGAACCACACGCTTGAGCGGCGTGCGCTGCGCCGCGCGTTCCACCATCTCGGTGGTGCGGCCGGGCACGAACCCGGTATCCACCGCGCCTGGCGATACCGACAGCACGCGGATGTTCGGCCCCAGCACGCGCGCCAGCGACTTCGTCATCGCGTCGATCGCCGCCTTCGAGCTGCCATACGCGATGTTGCTGCCACCGCCGGACAACGCCGCGGCCGATGAGATGTTGACGATCACCGCCGCGTCCGAACGCTTCATCAGCGGCGCAAAGGCACGGACAGTCGCGAACGGCCCGCGCACGTTGGCGACAAAGATGGCGTCGATCAGTTCGTCGGTCAGCGCCTCCAGATCGGCGTGCGGAATCATCCGCGTGAAGCCGGCGGAATTCACCAGCACATCGCAGCGTCCGTAATCGCGTTCCACCATCGCGGCGACCTCGCGCAGCGCGGGGGTGTCCTCCATCGGCATGCGCGCCACGCGATGTCCGCCGCCTGGCAACTCCGCCGCCACCTTCTGCGCTTCGGCCGCGCGGTTGTTGTAGCCGACCACCACCTTGCATCCCGCCTCGGCCAGCCGGCGCGCAGTGGCCGAGCCAATGCCGCCGCTCGCTCCGGTGACGACAGCGACCTTGCCTTGCAGGTTCATGACTTCTGCCTTTACCAAAAGACGTGGATGGCCCGCCTGCGCGGACCATGACCGGCTTCGCCGGTCAAAACATCGGGCCGCGGTTGGCGGCGCCGCCGTCGATCGTGATGATCGTGCCGCTTGTATAGGCAGACTTGTCAGAGGCGAGAAAGGCCACCATCCAGCCGATCTCCTCCGACGTGCCGGCGCGACCGAACGGCAGTGGTTTCATCAGCTCTTCCCATCGGTTCGCATCGCCGAGCCGATCCTGCGCGCGCTTCTTCATGACCGTCACCAGCCGATCGGTCGCGATCGCGCCGGGATTGATGCCGACCACGCGCAGATTGTCCGCCGATGCCGCGCCGCCCAGTGTCTTGGTGAACGCCATCAGGCCCGCATTGCCTGTCGAGCCGGCGACATAGCCGGCATCCATCCGCTCACCCGCCATGCCGAGTATGTTGATGATCACGCCACGGCCGCGCTGCTTCATCTCGGTGTAAAAGCGGCGACACATGTTGATGTAGCCGTACACCTTCAAATCCCACGCCTCGCGCCAGCGTGCCTCGTCGATCTCCTGCAGGTTGCCGGCGGGAATGGCGCCGGCGTTGTTCACCAGAATGTCGATGTCGGGATGCAGCGCCGCCAGCCGATCGACGTTCGCGCTGTCGGAAATATCGAACGCGTGCACCTCGGCGCGCACGTTCCAACGTGCAGCGACATTGTCCCGCACCGCGTCCAGGTCCGCCTGCGTGCGCGAGACGAGGATCACATTCACCCCCTCCTCGGCCAGCACCTCGGCCGCGCCACGACCAATGCCCTTCGATGCGCCTGTGATCAACGCGGTCCTGCCACGCAGATTCAAATCCATGTTGTCTCTTCCCCTCGTTGCATACCGTCCACACCGTCATGGCCGGGCTTGTCCCAGCCATCCACGTCTCGCCGCACGTGCAAAACAAGTCGTGGATGGCCGGCACCGGGCCGGCCATGACGGTGGTGCACTACACCGTCAAATACCGACTCCGTATTTCCGCCTCCTCGGCACGGAACCGTGCAGGCGAGGCAGCGTACACCACCCTCCCCTTCACCATGATATGGATCTCGTCCGCCACCGCCTCGGCCAGCCGCATGTTCTGCTCGATCAGCAGTATCGTCACGCCCTGGCTCGGCAATCCCCGGATCACCTCGGCCAGCTCGCGCACCACCAGCGGCGCCAGGCCCTGGCTCGGTTCGTCGAGCAGCATCACCTTCGGATCGCTCACCAGTGCCCGCGCGATCGCCAGCATCTGCTGCTCGCCGCCGGACAGATTGCCGCCTCGGCTGCCCGACCGTTCGCGCAACGGCGGAAACAGCTCCATCAGTCGCGACAACGGCCAGCTTTGCGAAGGCCGCCGCTCGGCCACGCGAATGTTCTCGATCACCGTAAGATCGGGGAAGATCAGTCGCCCTTCCGGCACATATGCGACACCGGCGCGCGCGACGCGATGCGGTGCCCAGCCGGTGATGTCCGTGCCGTCGAGCATCACGCGTCCGCCGCTCGCCGGCACCAGTCCCATCACCGTGCGCAAGGTCGTCGATTTTCCCACGCCGTTGCGGCCAAGAACCGAACATATGCGGCCGGCCGGCACGGCCAGGTCCACCCCCTGCAACACGTGGCTCGCGCCGTAATGCGTGTTGAGGCCTTCGATCGCCAGCATCAGGCGAGGCCACCGAGATACGCCTTCTGCACCTCAGCATTCGCCTTCACCGTGTCCGGCGCGCCGTCGGCGATCACCGCGCCACGGTGCAGCACGGTGATCATGCGCGCCAAGCGGAACACCACCTCCATGTCATGTTCCACCAGCAGCACCGTCATGCTGCCGTCGGCCAGCAGGCCAGCGAGCGTCGCGACCGCCTGTTCGGTTTCCTCGACTGACAGGCCTTGCGTCGGTTCGTCCAGCAGCAGCAGCCGAGGCCCCTGCGCCAACGCCATCGCCACCTCCAGCAGACGTTGGTCGCCATGCGACAGCAGCCCGGCCGGACGCTGGGCGACATGCGTCAGGCCGAGGCGTTCCAATGCGGCATCACCGAGACGCTCCGCGTCGCCAAACACCGAACCGCCGCCATAGGGCTGCCAACGCCGCCCATGGCGCGCCTGCGCCGCGAGCCGCGCATTCTCGCGCGCGGTCATCTCCGGGAACAGTGCGGTCAACTGGAAGGTGCGGGAAATGCCGAGCTGGCAAATGCGCTGCGGCGGTAAACCGGTCAGCTCCTCCCCGTCAAAGCGCACTGCGCCGGTGGTCGGCTTCACCACACCGGTGATCAGATTGAACAGAGTGGACTTGCCCGCGCCGTTCGGCCCGATCACCGCGCGCACCTCGCCTGCCTCAACGCGCATCGTCACATCATCGACCGCAACGATGCCGCCGAAGCGGCGCGTCAGCCCGTCCAGTTCAAGGAGCGCCATCGCCTTCCTTTTGCCTCGGGTGCGCTCCCGCGGCCGAACCAGCGCGTCGCCAGTCCCCAGATGCCCTGCGGCGCGAACAGCACGAAGCCGATGAAGATCAGGCCGAAGAACAACGCCCAGGAATCGGTCCAGGAACTCAGGAAATTCGACACCAGCATGAAGAACGCCGCACCGATGACCGGCCCGATCAGTGTCCCCGCGCCGCCGACGATGACCATGATCAGCACCTGGCCGGACAACAGCCAGAACAGCAGTTCGGTGTTGGTGAAACCCGCGAACGGCGCATACAGCGCGCCGGACAGGCCGCCGAGCGCGAACGAGATAGCCACCACCGCGATCTTGTAGCGGCGTGTGTCATAGCCGAGCGAGCGGGTCTTCGCCTCGTTCTCGCGGATGCCCTGCAACACCGCGCCGAACGGCGAGCGCACCAGCGAACGGCAGAATACGAACGCGCCGATCAGACAGGCGAGTACCAGATAGTAAAATCCCGCCTTGGTCGTGAAGACCGTGATGCCGAACGGCCCAGGATTGCGCGGAATTCCCGCCAACCCGTCGGATGCGCCGGTGACGCTGGTCCATTTGAATGCCACGGCATAGAGCAGTTGCGCGAACGCCAGCGTCAGCATGGAAAACGAAACGCCGGACGCGAGCGTGCACACCCAGGCCACGCCGATCGCAACGATGCCGCTGAACGCGCCCGCCAGCAGCACGGCAAATACCAGAGGCAGGTCCGTGTGCAGCAGCAGGTTTCCCGCGGTGTAGGCGCCAAGTCCATAGGCCGCGGCATGGCCGAACGACAGCAGCCGTGTGTAGCCCACCATCAGGTCGAGGCTCATGGCGAACAGGCCGAGGATCAGGGCCTCGGTCAGCAGCGTCATAACGTAGGGCGGCAGGCCTGCGGGAGCGAGCGCGAGAACGACCGCCGTCACAACAAGACTACGCCAACCGTTCATGCCGATCACGCTTCCTTGCCGAGCAGCCCGCCGGGACGGACGACAAGGACCGTCAGCATGACCAGGTACATCAACGCCAATGCGAGGTCCGGGAAGTAGTAGGTGCCGAACACCTGCACGAAGGCGACCAGCAATGCGCCGATCAGCGAGCCGGCGAAACTTCCCATGCCGCCGATGATGACGATGACGAACGTGTCGATCACCGCATTTGGCGCCATGGCGAGCGACGCGGTGACCAGTGGAGCGGCCAACACGCCGCCGATGCCGGCCAGTCCACAGCCGATGCCGAACACCGCCGAACGAACCAGGCGCACGTCGGTGCCGAGCGCGTGCACCATCTCGGCGTTCTGCGACGTGGCGCGGATCAGCAGGCCGAGACGCGTGCGCTCCAGGAACTGCCAGATCGCGACGGCAACCACGACGCCGGCGCCGGCAAGGAACAGCCGGTACACCGGGAAGGGTTCGTCCAGGATGAACACGATGCCGGAGAGCACGGGCGGCGCCGGCACTGGCAACGCCTGCACGCCCCAGATCAGGCGGATCGCCTCGCCCATGATCAGAGTCAGGCCAAAGGTCACCATCAGGAAGGCGCTGTGATCGCGTCGGTAGAGCCGGCGGAGAATGCCAAGTTCGAATGCCGCACCGAAGCCGCCGACCAGCAGCGGTGCGGCGATCAGCGCCATCCAGAAGTCGCCGGTGATTTGCACGGCCGAATAGCCGACATAGGCGCCCAGCATGAAGAACGCCCCGTGCGCGAAGTTGACGATGCGCATGATGCCGAAGATCAGCGTCAGCCCAACGCCGAGAAAGAACAGCAGCGCTGCCTGCGAGAATGCATTCAGGCACTGGGTGATGAGGAAGCCGAGGAAGTCCATCAGGACAGTTGGGCGGAGGGCGGGAAAAAGCTCCCCCTCCCCTTGCGGGAGGGGGCTGGGGGGAGGGGTCCACGCAGCAACAGCCTTGCCCCGCGAACCCCTCCCCCCAACCCCCTCCCGCAAGGGGAGGGGGAGTGGAAGGATCGATGCACCGCCCTTTGCATCGATGCTCAGCTATCGAACGTCATCTGGCGGCAGGCCGGCGTGACCTGATCGGCCGGGAAGGTCGCGATCAGTTCGGGGATTGGAGTCTTGTAGCCCTCCTTGTTCGCCACCTTCACCATGTAGCCCTGCTGCACCCCCTGGTGGTCGCAGGCGCGTACTGTCACCTTGCCCTTGATGCTGGTGATCTCGATGCCTTCCAGCGCCGGCCGCAGCTTGTCGGCCTCGATGCTGCCAGCTTTCTGAATTCCCGCTGTCAGCACCTGGCAGGTCTGCCACTGCTCGCCTTCGAACACGTCTGGCACGACGCCGTATTCCTTCTGCCAGAGCGCCACGAACTCCTGGTTCGCCGGATTGTCGAAGGTGAAGCAGTAACGCGTGGAGCCGACCAGCCCGAGCGCCGCGTCGCCGACCGCATGGATGCTGTTCAGATCGACGATGGAAGTAAGCAGCTGCACCTTGCCGGGCAGCCGGTACTCGTGCGACTGCGACAGGAACGCATTGTTGTCGTCGCCCTGCATGACGATGAAGCAGGCTTCCGCGCCCGACTGGCGGATCTTGGTGATGTAGGTGGAAAAATCCTTGGTGCCGATCGGCGAGAACACCGCGCCAACGAAGTTCTTTCCGGCCTTCTTCACCTCGTCCTGAAACACGTCGATGCTGTTGTGGCCCCAGGCATAGTCCATGCCGATGGCGAAGAAATTCTTCATCTCCGACTGCCGCAGCCACAGTGCAATGACGCGCGTCTCCATCGGCCCGGAAATGTTCGGCCGAAAGAAATTCGGCACGAAGGACGATCCGGTGAGCCGTCCGTCGCCATTGTCGGACGAGACAAAGATCGCGTTCCACTCGGCGAGCTTCGGCACCACGGCGAGCGCCTCGGACGACAGCGTCATGCCGAACAGCAGCCGGCATCCGTCGCGCTCCACCACCTGCTGCGCCTTGCGCACGCAGGTGGCGGGGTCGCCGCCGGTGTCCTCGGCGTGCAATTCGAGCGGACGGGCAAGCAGCCCACCCTTGGCATTCTGCTGCTTGACCCAGAATTCGGCGCCGCGCCGCATCTGCTCGCCTACCTCGCCGCCCGGGCCGGTCAACGCGCACGGCATGCCGATCTTGATCGGCACATCGCCAAGCGCGTGGCGCAGCACGAGAGGTGCGGCGAGAACAACGAGGCCGGAACGCACCGCACTCCGCCGCGTGAAACCAAAGGTTCCGGCCATCGCAGTCCTCCCTTGCATGTCCGACCGAAGCGTCGCGCTTATTTGGTCAGCTCAACCGTCTTGAAGTCGGCCGGCACGATGATCTCCAGCACTTCGCAGTCGTCCGAATAATCGAGCACCGTGTGCTTGATCTTCGGCGGCTGCAGCCAGCAGCTTCCCGCCTCCATGAGCTGCTCGCCGTGGCCCTCGAACTCGTTCTTCATCCAGCCTTTCAGCACGTAGATGAGTTGCAGCTCGGTGTCGTGGTGGTGACGCTTGCGCACTTCGTCGGTGCATGGGCCGATCAGACGGATCACATGCGCCTGGCACAGCCCGTTGGTCGCGCCGGCGATGCCCAGGTCGCGATAGCGCGCGTAAGGACGCAGCCCGTCGGTCTTGAATTCGCCGTCGCGCGCATGGGCGACGGTAAAGGTCTGCGATTTCTTGCGCGCTGCGGCGAGACGCGGTTTCGCAGCAGGCGTGGCGCGTGCGGCGCGGCGCTTGGCCGGCGCCTTGGTCCGAGCGGTGGACCGGCCGGCGGATTTCGACTTCGACTTGGCAGCGGCTTTTGCCATTTTTCCCTCCCAACGCTTGTCGGTTCCCGGCGCAGTATCGTCACGTTGCGGGCCGTCGTTCAAGCGGCGGCAATGCTCACGGCGTCCAGGCTGCGTATCTGGCGATTGACCTGGGTCAATGCGCGGGTGCCGTCACACGCTAAGCCAAGCCGGAACCGATAGGAGAAGCGGTATGCACGCAGCCGATGTCATGACGCCGGACGTGATCTGCGCGGCGCCGGAGACACCAGTGTCAGAATTGATCCGCCTGATGTTGGACAACCGCATAAGCGCGGTGCCTATCGAGGCGGATGGCCACATCGTCGGTATCGTCAGCGAGGGCGATCTGCTCCGACGGGCGGAGACCGGCACGGAGCCGCATCCGTCGCGCTGGCTCGAACTGGCGACGTCCACCAGTCGGCTGGCAGCCATCTACACCAGGACCCACGGTCGCAAGGCAGCCGATGTGATGACGCACGAGGTCGTCACGATCCCCGACACAGCCCCGATTGCCGAGATCGCGCAACTGCTTGAGGTAAGGCGCATCAAGCGCGTGCCGGTCACGCGCGACGGCAGGCTGGTAGGGATTGTCAGTCGGCGCAACCTGCTGCAGGCGCTCGCCAGCAGACTGTCGGCCCCGCCCGCCACGGCCGATGACCGGTCGATCCGCGAGGCCTTCTATGAGGAACTGCGCCGCGAGGCCTGGGCCGACAGCCCCGGCTCGATCAATGCTGTGGTGACCGATGGCGTGGTGCACCTCTGGGGCATCGCGCGGGATGAGGCGCGGCGTCGTGCATTGGTGGTCGTCGCCGAAAACATTCCAGGCGTCCGCGCCGTCGAGGACCACATGGACCACCCGCGGGTCGTCGATCCACTGGACCGTCCGAATTGGCCGAGTCCGTCACGCCCCTAGGGCTCAGCCTCGGCGCAAGTAGGCACGGGCCTTCTTCCTGGTCATCGGTGCCGGTGGTCGATCACCTTGATCGGTCAGCCGTCCAGGGAACTCGCCAAGATTTTCGAGCAGTTCCGCCTCCTCCACCGGCTCCTCGGTCACTCCAGGTTCCGGATGAGCCGCCATGGGGTTCGGCAACAGCCCGGCGCCCGGATGGTCGACGAACGCCTGTAATTCGCGTGCCCGCTCCAGGTATTCGTCCTCACGCCCACCGGGGCTGCCCGCCTCTTGCCACATGCGCCTTGCGCGAGTGCGGATGCGCCTCTCGTGCTCCTGTTCGATTCTGGCCATCGTGTCCACCATGAATGACACACAAAACCTTACAGCTGAACGATCCGGACCGCTTTGATCCAGGTCAATACCCATCGCCGCCATCAGCGAGGGCTGCCCTGTCTCGGTATCCACAGACTTGACCCCGCCGCGCCAAGCCAAGATCATGCCAGTCGCTATGCCGTACGAAGAAAGCAGGAGAACACTATGACGCACCGACGATACTGGGTGTACTTCCTGCTGTTCATGTTCAACGTCATCTGCTACCTCGACCGCATCAACATGTCGGTCGCGGGCCGATCCGTCGCGCAGGAATTCGGACTGTCGCCGGTGGCACTTGGCTACCTGTTCTCATCGTTCCTCTGGGCCTATGTCCTCATGATGCTGCCGAGCGGCCGCCTGGTGGACGGCCTCGGTCCCCATCGCATGGCCGCGATCGGCGCCACCGTCTGGTCGATCGCGCAGATGCTCAGCGGCGCCGCAACCGGGTTCGTCACCATGCTGCTCACCCGCCTCGGACTTGGCGCCGGCGAAGCGCCCACCTTCCCGGTCAGCTACCGCAGCGTCCGCGACTGGGCTCCGTATACCGAGCGCGGCCTGGCGGTCGGCTTGATCCAGGCCGGAACGCTGCTGGGGCCGGCACTCAGCGCTCCGCTGGTCGCGTGGCTGATCGCCGCCACCACATGGCGCACGTCGTTCGTGGTCACCGGCGCAATCGGCCTGATCTGGGTCGTGGTGTGGCTCGCCCTTGTATCCACGCCGGAGCGGACGCGATGGATACCGGAAGCCGAACGCCGGCGCATTCTCGCCGAGCGCCATGCCGGCGAGGCACCGGCCACGCACGACGGCATCGGCTACCGCGGACTGCTGCGCTCACCTTCTATGTGGGGGCTGGCGATCTCGCAGGGCTGCGCGGTCTATACGGTGTACCTCTACCTCAGCTGGCTGCCCGACTACCTGCAGACCGCACGCGGACTGTCGATCGTGAAGTCAGGTCTGTTCACCTCGGTTCCGTTCCTTGCGGGCGCGGTGCTGATCATCCTCACCAACTGGATCGGTGACAGGATACTCACGCCGCACACGATGCGCAGCGGCGGCCGTCGCATCGTGGTGGTTGCATGCCTGCTCCTGTGCGGCGCCGGTATCGCAATCCCGTTCGTCGATTCGCTGACGATGGTCATCATCCTCACCATCCTTCCGGTCAGCTTCGGCGGCACCGCCACCGCGACCAACGCAGCGCTCACCAACGACCTGCTGCGTTCGCAGGCCGACAGCGGACGCGCGTTCGCCTTCATGGTGCTCGGCGGCAACGTGTTCGGCCTGCTGGCGCCGATCGTCACCGGCTACATCGTGCAGGCGACCGGCAGCTTCTCCTCGGCCTTCATGGTGGCGGGCGCACTGGCGCTGGTCGGCGCGGCGGTGTCATTCACGCTGACCCGCCACACGCTCGGCGAGGAAACCCCGGTCGCGGTCGGCATGGCGCGCGCCGCCGGCTGAGGTGCGACCGGTCTACTCCGCTTTTGACTCAGCCGATGCATCGGGCGACGGCGACTGCAGCGCCTGTTGCGCCACGATTTCGTGCCAGAGCCTGAGAATGCTGTGCATCGTGGCCTCCGCGATCAGACAGCGGCCCAGGTTGTCCAGCACATAGAACGCGGCCTCGGCGTCGCCGCGCACACGCCGCAGCGCGTCGGTCAGCATGTCGAGGCACTCGATCACCTGGGCCGGAACATGCAGCCGGGCGTGGCGCTGGAGGTCAGGAATGGCGAACGCGCGCATGCCATGCACCGGCAAGCCGGCAGCTTCGCGCCCAAGCTCAAAGAACACGCTGACCACCGGCAGCACGCCTTGCACCAGTGACAGAATGTCGCGCGCCTCCTCGACATTGCAGCCGACCAGCGTCGGCCTTGCCGGTTCGGCGGTATGCTCCTGCGACGGATGCGTCCCGAGCGCGCGGATGACCTCCTGCTCGAGCCAGCGGCGCACTTCGGGTGGCGCCGCGCGGATCTCTTCCACCGACAGTGTAATACCGGTCATGACCTGTGCTCCTCGTCCTGCCTGTACGACAGCGTCATGGGCGGTCCACTGGCACGCCGCATTGATCAGGATCAAACGTTCCGACGGTTCGGCAGCGTTTCCGGATTGACCACGTAGCCAGGGTCCAGCACGCCGTCGAACAGTT
Source organism: uncultured Alphaproteobacteria bacterium (assembly GCA_963780095.1). Lineage (GTDB taxonomy): Bacteria > Pseudomonadota > Alphaproteobacteria > Acetobacterales > Acetobacteraceae > JAMXLO01. The sequence goes on along the minus strand of CAWABH010000058.1, from coordinate 27,644 downwards.
CCAGCATGTTCTTCGCTGCCCGGATCGACATCTTCTCGTTGCACTCGATCGGCGCCGCGGCATTGTGCGGGCTCAGCACCACGTTGGGCAGCTTCAGCAGCGGGTTGGCCGGATCGGGCGGTTCGCGAAACTGCACGTCGAGCCCGGCGGCTTCCAGCCGCCCCGACGACAGTGCCTCGATCAGCGCTGCCTCATCCACCAGCGGACCGCGCGCGGCATTGATCAGCCACGCCGTCGGTTTCATCAGCCCGAGCATCTCGCGATTGATCACGTGACGCGTGTCCTCGCCGAGCGGACAGTGCAAGGTCAGCACATCGACCTCCGGCAGCACCGCGGCGATATCGGTGACCGGCGTGTAGCCGTCCGCGGCGATGCGCGGTACGGGGAAGGCGGGATCGCGCACCATCACATTCATGCCGAACGCCGAGCACAGGCGGGCGACGCGAGTGCCAATGCGACCATAGCCGACCACCAGGACGGTGCGCCCGGCGAGTTCGCCCATCTGGCGGCCATCGCGCAGCATCCATCTGCCGGCGCGCACCGAGGCGTCCATCTCGACGGTGCGCCGCGCGACCGCGAGCATCAGCATCATCGTGTGTTCGGCGACCGAGAGGTCGTTCCCGCCATTGGTCACGCCGACCACGATGCCGCGACGCGTGCAGGCCGCGATGTCCACCGTGTCGTAGCCAACGCCGAAGCGCGAGACGATGCGGAGGTCTGGCGACTGTGACAGCAGGGCCTCGTCCACCTCTTCCAGTCCGACGAGGACTGCGTGCGCGCCCGGCATGGCGGCGGCAAGTTCCGCCTGCGACGGACGGTTGAGCGTACGGACCGTGACGTCGCCACGGGCTTCCAGCAGTGCCATGCCGCTGGGATGCAGCGGGCGACATAAAGTCACTGTGTGCATGTGGAACTTTCTCCCCACCTCGGTGCCGTGATGCTGCTTCCGTCCTGCCGGCGGCGCAAGCAGTGCCAGGAAAATGACGATTGCGTTGCTGCCCAACTATGGCCTTGAGAAACACAGCCACGTCCCATTATCCGGAGGTACGGCAACCCACGGAGGACACCATGGCCAATCCATTCGTACACGTGGAACTCGCAACCACCGACGTCGCCAAGGCGAAATCGTTCTACCAGTCCTTGTTCGCCTGGAAGCTGAAGGACGAGGACATGGGCGGCGGCATGATCTATACGATGATTGATGTGGGCGACGGCACGGGCGGCGGCATGATGAAGCATCCGATGCCGGAGCACGGCTCGCACTGGCTGCCCTACGTGTTGGTAGACGACATCGCAGCCGCGACCGCCAAGGCAAAATCGCTCGGCGCCACCATCGTCAAGGACGTGACAGACGTGATGGGGGCGGGTTCATTGTCCATCTTCGTCGATCCGACCGGGGCGACGCTGGGTCTGTGGCAGCCAAAGGGCAAGTGATCGTTGAGCAGCGGTCTCGTCGCGCGCCAGCCGACGAGACCGCTGTCCGATCGTCTACTTGTCCAGCCAGAATATGTCCTCGCGCACCACATCGTAGACGCCGAAATAGTCGTACGGGTTGTAGCCCTTCACGTAGTTCCACCAAACGTCGTTGATCTGCTCCCAGCAGAGCGGCAGCACCGGCGGATCCTGTTCCATGATGGCCTCGGCCTGCCGGATCAGCACCAGGCGCCTGGCGGGATCGGACTCGGCATCGATCTGATCCGCCAAAGTATTGAACTTCGGGTTGTCCCAGAAGGAGTAGTTCTGCGGACCCCCGGTACGATACCAGGCGTTGAAGTAGTCCGAGGGATCCAGCAGCGTTGACACGACCGCTCCGATGGCCAGGTCGAAATGCCCGGTCGCCGCATCGTCGAACCATACCGATTCAACCACCGTTCGCAGGTTGCACTGCACGTTGATGCCCTCTTGCAGCATTGCCTGGATGGCCTGCGCCCAGAGCTTGAAGCTGGCGACATCGCGCACCATGAAGTCGAGCCCTTTGACGCCATCGGCGTAGCCGGCGGCGGCCATCAGCGCCTTCGCCTCCTTGACCGCGGCGGTCGGGTCCTCCTGGTAGCCGATCTCCTTGAACAGATCCGGCGTCGGCGTGGCGAATTCCGAGAACGGATAGATGAAGCCGCCGACGCGCATCGGCGCCACGTCCTTGGTCACATCCACCAGCACATGGCGGTCCAATGCCAGATGGAACGCCCGGCGCACCCGCGGATCGTCGAACGGCTTCTTCCTGTCGTTGGTCCAGGTCCCCTGGATGACGCTCTGGTTGAAGGCGGTCGTGGACATCCCGGCCGTGGCCTTGGCCTTCCGCGCGGTCACCGGATCGACGATGCGCGCATAGTCCACCCGGTTGGACAGGATCGCCGCACCCAGTTCAGGCGAGAACGGGATCAGGTTGTAAAACTCGATGCCGTCGAGATACGGCAGCCCCTTGTTCCAGTAGTCCTTGTTCCTCTCCACGACCCAGACTTCATTTTCGACCCTTCGCACGGTCTTGTAGGGTCCGGTGCCCGGAATGTTCGGGATTTTCCGCAGGTTGTAGTTGTTCTCCTCGAGGGTCTGCTTGCGCACGATGCCGTTCCAGCCACTGGCAAACGCCGCCATCATGAAGTTGCTGGAACGTGGTGCGGACAATTTGAATTCGACGGTATATTTGTCGCGGGCGTTGATCTCGCTGACAGTCTTGAACAGGATGCTGCGAGGAATGCTGATGCCCTGCGGCGGCCTGGCGATCCGGTCGAACGTCGCCTTCACATCATCGGCTGTCAGCTCCGCGCCGTCGTGGAAGAGCACGCCCTTGCGAAGGAAGAATGTATAGGTCTTGCCGTCGCTGGCGATCTCCCAGCTATGCGCCAGGTCTGGGATGATCGTCTTGCCGCTGTCGCGCGGATCATGGCGGATCAGATTGTCGAACATGCAGCCTTGCGTGCCGAGGCTGCCGACCGTCCCGGACTGGTGGAAGTCAAAATGCGGAGGACGGTTCAGGATGCCGATACGCAGCACGCCGCCGTGTTTCGGGTTCGGTTCCGGCGCGGCGAGCTGAAACTTCGAGCCGTCGTATTCGTTGGGGATGTCCGCCAGGGTTCGGCCGGCGTTCAGTCCATAGGCGCCGGCCATTGCGGCGGCGCTGCCCTGGAGAAATCCACGGCGTGTCCACCGCCGTTGTTCGGTGTTCGCGTCGGTCATTTTTGTTTGCCTCCCTGTTACGCTTCGTTGGCTGTTACGTCTTGTCTATCCAGAACGTGTCCTGCCGGCAGACATCGTAGGCGCCGAAGTAGTCGTCCGGTCGCAGTCCTTTGACGTAGTTGTACCAGACGTCGTCGATCTTCTCCCACGCCACCGGCAGCAGCGGCGGGTCCTGTTCGAAGATCATTTCGGATTCCCGGACCAGCGCCTGGCGTTTGGCGGGATCGACCTCTCGATCAATCTGATCCAGTATCACGTCGAATTTCGCATTGCTGTACGATGAGTAATTCTGCGGCCCACCGGTGTGATACCACGCATTGAAGTAGTCGGACGGGTCCAAAAGGGTCGATACCACCGCGCCGATGGCCAGATCGAAATGTCCATTCGCGATGTCATCGAACCAGACCGACTCCACGACATTGCGCAGGTTGCACTGAATGTTCAGCGTCTGTTGCAGCATCGCCTGGATGGCCTGCGACCATACGCGATAGCTCGCGAGATCGCGGATCAGGTAGTCGAGCCCCTTGATGCCGTCCTTGTAGCCGGCCGCCGCCATCAGCGCCTTTGCCTCCGTTTCGGCGGCTGTGGGATCATCCTGGTAGCCGATCCGCTTGACCAATTCCGCCTTCGGAGTGGCCAGCTCCGAGAACGGATAGAGGAAGCCGCCAATCTGCATCGGCGCCACGTCCTTGATCGCCTCGATCAGGATCGGGCGATCCAGCGCCAGGTGCATCGCGCGCCGCACGCGCGGATCGTCGAATGGCTTTTTCTTTGTGTTGACATAGGTTGCGTGAATGACGCTCTGGTTGAACGACGAAACCGACATCCCGGGCGTGGCCTGCGCCTTTTTGAAAGTCACCGGATCCACCACGCGCGCATAGTCCACGCGGCCGGACAGAATCCCGGAGCCGAGTTCTGGGGAGAACGGCACCAGATTATAGAACTCGATGCCGTCCAGATACGGCAGACCCTTGTTCCAGTAGTCCTTGTTCCTCTCCACGACCCAGATTTCGTTCTCCACCCGTCTGACGGTCTTGAACGGACCCGTGCCCGGATACGACGCGACCTTGCGCAGGTTGTAGTTGTTGTCCTCCAGCGTCTTTTTGCGCACGATGACGTTCCAGCCGCTGGCGATCGCGGCCATGATGAATGCAGGCGGACGCGGCTCGGACAGCTTGAACTCGATCGTGTATTTGTCGGGCGCGTTGACCGCACTCACCGCCCTGAACAGGATGCTGCGTGGAATGCTGATCCCTTGCGGCGGCCAAACGATGCGGTCGAACGTGGCCTTCACGTCGTCGGAGGTCAGTTCCGCGCCGTCGTGGAACGGGACGCCCTTGCGCAGGTAGAACGTATAGGTCTTCCGGTCCTTCGCGATATCCCAGCTATGCGCCAGGTCCGGGATGATCGTCTTGCCGCCGTCGCGCGGATCGCGGCGGATCAGGTTGTCGAACATGCACCCCATGGAGCCTAGATTGTTGTACGTTCCCGACTGGTGCAGATCGAAATGCGGCACTCGGTTGGTGATGCCCATGCGCAGCACGCCGCCATGTTTCGGGTTTGGATCGGGCGCTGCCAGCTGGAAAGACGTACCGTCGAACTGATCGGGGATGTCGGCAAGCACCGGACGCGGATACAGCCCAAAGGCGCCAGCCGCCAGGGCGGCCCCCGCGCCCAGAAGGCCACGACGGCTCAGCCGCGCGCGCGTGTCATGCGGATCATTCATTCAGTTTCCCTCCCTTGAGGCTTTTCAGACGAACGGTCGGCGTGCTCTTATGGCCCACGCAACCGGTTCCATTTGTCGATAGATAACACGCCGGAATCTTGGGAGTCACGTCTTGAGTGAAGTTCAATCGGCCGCTCGTGGGGCATCGGTCCCTGCCGCGGCGTCATCCAGGCCGCTGCTGGAGATCGACAATCTCCAGACTCATTTCTTCACACCTGCCGGTGTCGTGCATGCGGTGGATGGGGTCTCGTACGACCTGCGCAGTGGCGAGACGCTGGGCGTCGTGGGCGAGTCCGGTTGCGGCAAGAGCGTCACCGCGCTGTCGATTCTGCGCCTTGTTGCCAACCCGCCGGGCCGCATCGTCGGCGGCGCGATCCGCTTCGAAGGCACCAACCTGCTGGACCTGACCGAAACGCAGATGGAGGGTATTCGCGGCAACGACATTTCCATGATCTTCCAGGAGCCGATGACGTCGTTGAACCCGCTGCTGACGGTGGGCCGGCAGATCAGCGAGGCCATCATGCTGCATCAGGGGCTCTCGCGCCGGGATGCATGGGGAAAATCGATCGAGATGCTGCGCCGGGTGCATATTCCCGAGGCAGAGACGCGCGTTCACGCCTATCCGCACCAGATGTCCGGCGGCATGCGCCAGCGCGTGATGATCGCCATGGCGCTGTCGTGCAATCCGAAGGTCCTGATCGCCGACGAACCTACGACAGCGCTCGACGTGACCATACAGGCGCAGATACTCGATTTGATGCGCGAGCTGCAGGATACGCTTGGTACCGCCATCATCCTGATCACCCACGACATGGGCGTGGTCGCCGAAACCGCCGACCGGGTGGTCGTGATGTACGCCGGCCGGAAGGTCGAGGAGGCGAGCGTCGATGACCTGTTCGAACAACCGGGTCATCCCTATACGTTGGGCTTGCTGGGCTCCATTCCCCATGTCGATGTCGCCGCACGCAGTGGCGCCCGTCGTGCACGGTTGAACGAGATAAAGGGTATGGTTCCTTCGCTGTTCAATCTGCCGCGGGGCTGCAGCTTCGCACCGCGCTGTGGCTTTGCCACCGACGCATGTCGCGCGGCATATCCGCCGCTGCTGCAACACCGCCCCGGACATTGGATCGCCTGTTGGCATGCCGATCGCCTGCTCGGAGTCACGGCATGAACCCGCTGCTGGAAGTTCGCGACCTCAAGAAGCATTTCCCGGTCTACAAGGGCGTGTTCTCCCGCGTCTCCGGCCAGGTCCACGCGGTCGACGGCGTTTCGTTCCACATCGAGCGCGGCGAAACCCTGGGGCTGGTCGGCGAGAGCGGCTGCGGCAAATCGACCGTCGGCAGGACATTGCTCAAGCTGCTGGAACCGACGGCGGGAAAAATCATCGTCAAGGGCAACGATATCACGCGCCTGGACAAGGCGCAGATGTTCCCTTACCGGGAACAGATGCAGATGATCTACCAGGATCCTTATGCGTCGCTCAATCCACGCATGTCGGCCGGCCAGATCGTCGGCGAGCCGCTGACAATCCATAAGGTGGCGGCCGGCGAGGCGCGTCGTGAGCGCGTCGCGACCCTGTTCGAGCGCGTGGGCTTGCGCCCCGAACTGATGAACTCCTATCCGCACGAATTCTCCGGCGGGCAGCGCCAGCGTATCGGCATCGCGCGCGCACTGGCACTCAGCCCGGAACTTGTCATCGGCGACGAACCGGTCTCGGCGCTGGATGTGTCAATCCAGGCGCAGATCATCAACCTGCTCATGGACCTGCAGGACGAATTCAAGCTGTCCTATCTGTTCGTGGCCCATGACCTCGCGGTGGTCGAACATATCAGTCATCGCGTCGCGGTGATGTATCTGGGCCGCATCGTCGAGATGACGGACAAGACGACGCTGTTCGAGATGCCGCTGCACCCGTATACCGAGGCGCTGCTCGCGGCTGTGCCCATCGCGAAGGCGCATTCAAGGCGCCGCAACCGCGTCATCCTGACAGGCGATGTGCCGAGCCCGATCAACCCTCCGTCGGGCTGTCATTTTCATACGCGCTGCCTCTACGCCATGGCGCGCTGTCGCCACGACGCCCCCGCACTGCGCGAAGTGCAGACGGGGCATTGGGCCGCGTGCCATTTGCACGACGGCGGCATGCGGTTCCCATTGGCGAAGGCGAGCTGACACCAAACCTTCGTGGCCGTCCCCGGACCTGATCCGGGAATCATACCAAGCGCCCTAAAGGTTGACTCTCCGGGCAGGCGCGGCGTCATCGCAAAACCGTCATGGCCGGGCTTGACCCGGCCATCTTTCCAGCCGCAGTGCCGGTACAGATGGCCGGGTCAAGCCCGGCCATGACGTGTGTGGGGCCAGTGCCGTACGTCAACATTCAGGGCGCTTGGTATCAGTCCCGGCCGTCCGTCGCGCTACCGGTGCGGTGGAGATGGCCGGGGCTGATCCCCGGGTCAGGTCCGGGGACGGCCATGACGAATCGCGCTATCGCACCGCGCCGCGCAGCCGTGGATCCAGCACGTCGCGTATCCCATCGCCGAGCAGGTTGAACGCCAGCACGGTGATCGTGATGGCAACGCCGGGGAACAGGACCAGCCACCACGGCGGCACCAGCCCCGCATTCAGCGAATCCGCCAGCATATTCCCCCAGGTCGGCAGTGGCGGCGGAATGCCGACGCCCAGAAATCCCAGCGCAGCCTCGATGATGATCGCCACACCGAGATGGGTTGTCGCCAGGATCAGGTAGGGCGCCACGCACTGCGGAAGTATGTGCTGCGCCATCATGCGCAGGTGCGATGCGCCGAGCCCCCGCGCGGCCTCGACATACGACATTTCCTTCAGCGACAGCACCACCGCGCGGATCACGCGCCCGCCGAACGGTATTCGCGTGATGGCGATCGCCACGATCACGGTGCCCATCCCGGCACCGAGCGCCATCGCGATCGCCATCGCCAATATGAGATCCGGAAACGATTGCATGAACTCGATGAGGCGCTGGCTGATGATGTCGAAGCGCCCGCCGAAATAGCCGCTCGCCAATCCCCACAATGCGCCCGTTGTGGTGCCCAGGAGCACCGCGCCGAACGCCACCGTCAGCGACGCACGGCTGCCGTAGATCACCCGGCTGAGCGTGTCGCGGCCGATCTGATCGGTACCGAAGTAGTGCGGCGGCTCGGGCGGCTTGCTCATGCGCCGGAAGTCGGACTTCAGCGGCTCATACGGCACCAGAACGGGCGCGGCGATGGCCATGCAAATGATGCCTGCCGCGATGCAGCCCCATACTGCTGACATCGGTGAGCGTCGCACGAACATTCGCAGCCCGCGCCCGGCCCACCGCAGCAACGAGACCTCGGCGGCGCGCGAACTCGGTTGTACCGGAAGCGCAGTGTCAGTCTGGGTGACGCTCATTGATAGCGAATCCTTGGATCGAGCCAGGCAATGGTGAGATCCACCAGAATGTTCAGCAGCACGAAGACGACGGCGTACACGAACACCAGGTTCTGCATGACGAAGACATCGCGCTCGCTCACCGCGGTGTACATCGCGTAGCCGAGCCCGGGCGTGCCGAACGCGCGTTCGACGGGAATCGAGCCCGCAAGCACGAAGCCAAGCAGAATGCCCGACAGCGTGATCACCGGCAGCAGCGCATTGGGCAGCGCGTGCAGGCTGATCACCAACCGTCCGCTCAATCCCTTGGCGCGAGCGGTGCGCACGTAATCCTCGCGGACCACCTCCAGCAGGCTCGAGCGCGCCATGCGCGCGATGTAGGCCGCCTGTCCCAGACCCAGCACGATGGCCGGGCCGATGACGATCTGCAGGTTCGCCCACGGATCGACAAACAGTGAAACGTTGGCCAGCGGCGCCCGATAGCCGAACCAGAACAGCAGGCCGAGCACGATCAGCATGCCGACCCAGAAGCCCGGCACCGCCAGGAACAGGATGCTGAGGAAGCGTGCAACGTTATCGCTCAGGCTGTTGGGGCGCAGCGCACTGACGATCGCCACCGGAATCCCGACGATCCAGGACAGCACCACCGACAGCAAGGCGATCTCCCCGGTCAACGGCCCGCGCCGCAAGATCATGTCGGCAACGTTTTCGGACCGGAAGAACGATTTGCCGAAGCTGCCGCTGGCGATTTCGCCGACCCAGCGCAGGTATTGCACCACCAGCGGGTCGCTCAGCCCAAGCTCCGCCATGTAGCCGGCGCGCTGCTCCGCGGTCAGCTTGGTGAAGCCTTCAGGTCCGAAGATGGCGACCAAGGGGTCACCCGGCAGGACTCGCATAACGACGAACACGACGATCGACACGCCAACGACGGTGACCGCACCGAAGGCCAGGCGACGCAAGATATAGCTGTACATAGCGTTTGACCGCAGGTTATACGGCTTGGACGTTCGTTTTGTTGTCCACCAGACTGAGGGCCGCGCGGCGGGGAAGTCAAGGTGATTACGACGTGGCCTCGCCGGGCACACGGGGCTGTCACAGCCAACGTCGTCAGGATATTGATGCGGCTGGAGAAGAGTTCTCCCCCTCCCCTTGCGGCAGGGGGTTGGGGGAGGGGAACGCGCCAGGAAGTCAGGCTTCGTATTTATCCGACCGCATTGCCACGCGATGGTTCGACCCCTCCCCCCAACCCCCTCCCGCAAGGGGAGGGGGAGAATTGCACTCTGCCCTGCGCTTATCCTGCCAATGTCGATTGCCCGACACCGCCGAAACCGCCACTTGCGGCGCACCCGCCGACCCGGTATAAGCCCCTCCATGTTCTGTGGCATGCGCCTCGTCTGTCGGACCGCCCGCGTTGTTGCGCGTGGCTCCGCATGCCTGCTGGCCCTCGGCCTCCTCCTTCGACTTAGCCGCCCCTGAGCGTCTCGCCGGGTCGCTGAACGCCGGCATCGCTCAGGGGTTGCCCTGAGGCTAATGTCGCGCAATCACCGAGGACCCGACCCCAATGAGCATCGAGCACCCAAGCTTCGGCAAGCTGGACGACGACCGCATCATCATCTTCGACACCACGCTGCGCGACGGCGAGCAGTCGCCCGGCTTCTCGATGAACATCACCGAGAAGATCCGCATGGCCGAGGCGCTGACCGAGCTTGGCATCGACGTGATGGAGGCGGGCTTCCCGATCGCCTCGATCGGCGACTACGAAAGCGTCAAGGCAATCGCCGAGACGATCGGCCAGCGCGACGACAGCCCGGTGATCTGCGGCCTGGCGCGCTCCGGCCGCGAGGACATCCTGCGCGCGGCCGATGCGGTGAAGGCGGCGAAGCGCAAGCGCATCCACAGCTTCCTGTCCACCAGTCCGCTGCACATGAAATACAAGCTGCGGATGGAACCCGAGGAGGTTCTTCAGGCGGTGTCCGACAGCGTCACGCTGGCGCGCCAGTACACCGACGATGTCGAGTGGTCGGCCGAGGACGGCACGCGCACCGACCCTGACTTCCTGTGCCGCTGCTGCGAGGCGGCGATCCGCGCCGGCGCCACCACGATCAACATCCCCGATACGGTGGGCTATGCGCTGCCCGAGGACATGGAGCGCATCTTCACCATGGTGCGCACGAAAGTCCCAGGTGCCGACAAGGTGGTGCTGTCGACGCACAACCATAATGATCTGGGGCTGGCGGTCGCCAACACGCTGGCCGCAATCCGTGCCGGCGTTCGACAGGTGGAATCCACCATCAACGGCATCGGCGAGCGCGCCGGCAATGCGTCGCTGGAAGAGGCGGTGATGGCGATCCGCACGCGCAACGACGCCATTCCTTACAAAAACAACATAAAGACCCCGAACATCCTGCGCGTATCAAAACTGCTTTCCACCATCACCGGCTTCGACGTGCAGCCGAACAAGGCGATCGTCGGGCGCAACGCGTTCGCCCACGAGGCCGGCATCCATCAGGACGGTGTGCTGAAGCACGCGGGCACCTATGAGATCATGGTTCCCGAGAGCGTCGGCTGGCAGAAATCCAGCCTGGTGATGGGCAAGCACTCCGGCCGCGCGGCGTTCCGCGACAAGCTGAAGACGCTGGGCTACGCGATCGGCGACAATCAGCTCAACGATGCGTTCCGCCGCTTCAAGGACCTGGCCGACCGCAAGAAGATCGTGTGGGACGAAGACATTGTCGCGCTGGTGGACGATGAGGTGATGCGCGACCACCAGCGCATACGGTTCGTGTCGCTCGACCTGCACGCCGGATCGAAGTCGCCGCCGCGGGCCGAAATGGAGCTGGAAGTGGACGGTGTCGTGAAGTCGGCCACGTCCACCGGCGACGGTCCTGTGGACGCGACGTTCAAGGCGATCCAGCAGATCTTCCCGCACACCGCGAACCTTGTGTTGTTCTCGGTCGGCGCGGTGACCGAGGGCACCGACGCTCAGGCGAAGACCACGGTGCGGCTGGAGGAGAACGGCAAGATGGTCGATGGCCAGGGCGCCGACACCGACACGATCGTCGCATCGGCTCGCGCCTATGTGCACGCGCTCAACAAGCTGCTGGTCAAGCGTGTGCGGACGGAACCGCAGGCTCTATCGGCCTAGAAGCGCTGGCCGGTGCGTATTCTCCCCCTCCCCTTGCGGGAGGGGTGGCACCGTCGGCCAAAACCCTAGAGCCCGGCGATCAGCTTTTTGAGCAGCGCGTTGAACTTTTCCTGCTCGGCCAGGGTCAGCACGGACAGCAGACGTGCCTCGTTCGCGACATGGCGACCGATCGTCGCGTCGACCACGCGCCTGCCGGCATCGGTGAGCGCGATCAGCTTGCCGCGACGGTCATTGGGGTCGGGTCGGCGCTCGACCAGGCCGGCGTGCTCAAGGCGATCAAGGCGATTGGTTATTCCGCCCGACGAGTTCGTCGCGGCTTCGTAGAGCCGGGTTGGCGATAGCATATAATATAGGGCTCGCCCGAGCGCCTGAGCGTCGCGACCCGGCGCAGGATCATGGCTTCATGTTCAGCCGCAGCGTCGAGGATCCGGACGGCAACGTCTGGGAGATCATGTGGATGGACGCCGCCGCGCACGCCCAGACGCTCGAAAGCCCGTGATCGGGACGGTCCCATTGCAAGAAAAAAGGGCGTCCGGATCGCTCCGGGCGCCCGTTCCGCTGTTCCGCATGATGGCGGCGGTAGCAGAACGTCGTCAGGCCGACGGCACGCTGCGGAAGCCAAATTGACTTGGCGGATCTGCCAGGTCCTCCTCGATGCTGACGACCTCGGCCATCCGGGGGCCACGACGACAGAGGCGCAGCAGTTCCTCCACGGCGGCGGTGTCGCCCGACACCAATGCCTCCACCGAACCGTCCAGGCGGTTGCGCACCCAGCCCGAAACCCCAAGGGCCGTCGCCTTCTCGACCATCCACTGGCGATAGCCGATACCCTGCACGCGGCCGCTGACGATCAGGCGTTTGGCACTCATGCTGCGGTGCTCCGGGTCAGTTCCAGAACGCGAGCCGCGACGCCGATATCGTCCGCGACGGCACGACGCCTGACGGCGGCCTGCGCATCCTCGCCCCAGGCTTCCACCTGGAACAGCTCATCGAGACAACCCAGCGCATGGGCTGTCGCCGCGTCGAGCCGGCCCGCGGCCAGGGCAAGCCCGAGCACCAGACTGCCGAGTGCCGGCACGGCCACGCCCAGCGCGGCCAGCGCAGGAACCTCCAACGCGGCCACCGCACGACGCAGCGCGGCGACGCTGTCATGGTGCTGCCTGACATATGCAACGCCCCTGGTGATCCGCAGCGGCGCATCGTAGGTCAGCGCGGCCCAGTCGAGCCAGGGCTGCCACTCGCGCGCCTGGCGATGGACCAGCGCCTCGGGCGCCTCGGCGCGGTAGCACAGCAGATCGCTCTCGGCGTAGCGGGCGATGGCGTCTATGGTGGGGGCGGGATCCGGGGCAATGCGCTGCTGCGCCGTGCCGGCAATGCGGGTCAGTGGCGTGTCAGCGAACGACATTTCGCCGCCCTTCTCCCCGCCGGCCGTCTGCCATTCCTCCGCGATCGCGCGCGCGAGCGGTTCGGCGCCGACACGCAGCACGGCGCCTCCCGGCAGGTACATCTTCTTGCCGTCCAGCAGAATGGCGTAGCCCTCGGCGGAAGGCTCGATGGTCACGGTATCCCAGAAGCGCTTCACGCCGGCCTCCGAGGCGCGCCGATCAACGGAACAGCTGGCGCAGCACGGAACCGGCGTTGGGCGGCTTCTGCTGCTGTGCGGGCTGGCGCGATGGCGCCGGTTCGGGGGCCGGGCGAGCCGCGGGTGCTGCGCTGGCCGGCTGGCCGCGGGCGATCGCGAGTGCCGCACCGCAATCGGCACCGCCGCCTCCACCTCCGAGCAGCTTCTGCTCGCCCAGTGCGCCGGCAATCGCGCCGAACGGCGTCGCTCCGCGAAGTGCCAGGCCCGCGATGGTTCCCGCGTTCGCCGTGACGGCGGCGGCGGGGTCGGGTGCGGCTGACGGTGCCCGGAACGAGCCGGTGACATGCAGCGGGACGACGAGGCCGGTGCCAGCCACGCGGGCCTGTGTTCGGACATGCAGGTCAAGTGTCTCCGCTCCGAGGTTCATGGCGCCGTCGCCGTTCAGGGTGAGCAGCGATGAGGCTAGCAGCAGCGTGCGCAGCGTTCCGATGCCGTGACTGGCGTCGATACGGGTGGCGAAGCACTCGATCTCGCTGTTGCCGCCGCGGCCGACCAGATCGAGCACGCTGGCGTCTCGCAGGATGGTGCCGAGCGTGTTGCCGAGCAGGCGATTGTCGATCGTGCCGTTGGCCATCGCCAGGCCGAGCGATCCGTCGAGGGTGCCGGCGATGGCATGCGGCGTAGCGCCGGCGCCGTGCAGGTCGGCGTATACCTCCAGCTTGCCCGCGGCGTAGCCGGGCTCGTGCAGCACGGCCAGCAGTGTCTGCACCGCAAGACCTGGCGCACGCAGCCGCAGCGCGACCGGCGGCGCTGGCTGCCTGGCATCGGCGCTGAGCGACCCCTCGAGATGGCCCTCGGGCAGGTCGGCGGAGAACGGATCGACGCGGAGCTGGCCGTCGTGCAGCCCAACGTGGAGCGCGATGGCGCGGTACTGGGCACCGCCAAGTTTCAGCTCGGCAACGTTCATTGTCACGTCGGCATCGGCCGGACGCAGCAGATCGAACGGGATCGGCGTGTCGGGAATGACATGGCCGTCCTTGGCCGGTCGCGATGGCGGCGCGGTCGGTTTCGCACCCGTGTCGGCGGCAGCTGGCGGCGGTGCCGGCGCCGCGTGAAAGGCAGCGAGGATCTTGTCGGCATCGATCAGGTCGGACTTCACATCGCCCTGCAGCGATGGCCGCCCGTGTGCGTCGGATGCCGCGGTGCCCTTGACCGCCATGGTAGAGCCGGCAGCCTGCACGCGAAGATCAATCGGGACGGCTCCAGTTACGGTGCCCGACAGCAGAGCGGGAGGAACACCGAACGTGCCGGCCACGCTCGCCGGGGCGTTGTCGAAGCTGCCCTGCCCAGCCACCTGCACCGGCTGATCGAGCCGTGCCGCGGCGACGTCCAGCTTGTCGAGCTTCAGTCCTGCCACCGTCCTGGTCAGATCGGATGGCCCGACATGCAGGGTGAGCCCGGAAATCTCCGGCAGTTTTCCGCCCTTGTCGGCGAGCAGTGCGGCGAGGTTCACATCATGCAGCGCCGGCAGTTCCCGGCCCGCCAGGAAGGGCGACAGGGCGGCAAGGTCCGGCACGTTCGCCGCCAGCTTGATCGTGTAGCCGCGACCCTCGAGCGGCTGCGTGAACGCGCCATCCACCGCGAGCTTCGCCCCGGCGGTTTCCAGGCTCACCTGCACTGGCCAGGGTGTGCTGCCCCCAGGATCTTGCAACCGGGCCAACGGGCCGAGTTCGCCGGCCACGGCAAAGGGCGCGCCGTTGTAGGTCGCAGCCGCGGAGATGTGCACATTTGCATCGGGTGACGTGGCGCTGGCATCCAGGGTCTTGATGCCGACCACGGTGCTTTGGCCGGCCGCCGCATCCCGCCAGGTCACGGTGCCGTCCTCGATCCGCACGGCGGCGACGCTGATGCGGGTCGGCGTCCTCTCCGGTGCGGCGGCGGGCGCGGGCTGCGGGGTGGTTCCGGCAGCGTCCGGCGCAAACTGCCAGTTGCGCCGTCCCTTTGCGTCCGTCTCGAGCAGGATGTCCGGTTTGATCAGGACCAGCCGGTCGATCTCGATCTGGTGGCTCAGCAGCGGGATCAGGGAAAGCTGTAGATCAAGTCGGTCGAGCGTGGCCATTTGCGGCCGCGAAAAGCCTGGCGGATTGGCGAAGGCGACCCCCTGGACCGTGAGGGTCGGCCGCAGCGACAGCCCCAGGCGAATGGGACCCTGCAGGGCAAGGTCGCGACCGGTCTGCTGCTTCACTGCCGCCACGATCCGCGGCTTCAGGCTGTCAGGATCGAAAGTCGCCAGGAAGATGCCGGCGCCGACGATCACGAGCCCGATCACGACCGCAAGCGACCACAGCCCGATGCGCACCGGTCGTGGAAGTCCTCGCGATGCAGGCCGCTTTGCCATTGGGCTCGCTACCCCTCCCTACCGCCGTTCCGCCGGTCGCGCCGCGGGCGCGTGAAAACCCAGCATCCGGAAAGTCTGCGCTATGTGGGGCGGCAGGTCCGCTTCCACCAGCAGGGTACCACCGGCGGGATGGGGCAGCAGGAGCGTGCGCGCGTGCAAGTGAAGATCGCTAGAGAGCCCCTCCACCGTCGCGCTGAATGCGTTGTTCTGGTCCGGGCGCGCGTATTTCACGTCGCCGAGGATCGGGGCGCCGATCGCGACGCAGTGGACGCGGAGCTGATGCGTGCGGCCGGTCAGCGGCCGGAGTTCCAGCCACGCGAGCTTCTGCCCGGCATGATCGAGCGTGCGGTAGTCCGTGATGGCGCGGGCGGCGTCCTTGTCGCCGGGTTCAGCCACCTCGGTGCGCTCGCCGCGGGCGCCGCCGATGCGCCGCAGCGGCAGGTCGATGCGGCCTTCCACCGGAACGGGCCGGCGCGCGACGACGGCCCAGTAGGTCTTCTCCACCGCGCGGCTGCGGAATGCGGCGGCAAGCTTGGCCGCGGTTCCCGGCGTCCGGGCGAGCAGCAGCACGCCGGACGTGTCTCGGTCGAGCCGGTGCACCAGACGCGGCCGATCGGGCGAGCCGAAGCGCAGCGCGTCAAGCAGCGCGTCCAGGTGATGGGTGATGCCGGGTCCGCCCTGGACCGGCATGCCGTGCGGCTTGTTCACCACCAGCACGTGGTCGTCGCGGTAGATCACGAGGCGCTGCACGTCCCGCGCGGTGTGCGGGTCGATCTCGGGCGGCGGCTTTGCGGCGGGCGGTGCCGGGAGCGGCGGGACGCGCACCGACTGGCCGGCGGCGAGCCGGGTCGCCGCCTCGGCGCGATGGCCGTCCACCCGGACCTGCCCGGTGCGGCACAGCTTCTGGATCGCCCCCTGTGTCAGGCCGGGGAAGTGGCGACGGAACCAGCGGTCGAGGCGGATATCCGCTTCGTCTTCGGTGACGGTGCGGGCGACGACCTTCATCTCCCCCTCCCCTTGCGGGAGGGGGTTGGGGGGAGGGGGTCGTGGAGCGGGCGCGGCCCCCTCCCCCCAACCCCCTCCCGCAAGGGGAGGGGGAGTGTTTGGCTCACAACGGGATGGCCAACAACGTATCGATCTTGTCGCTGTCCAGCACCACGATCCGCTCATTGAACCGGAACGGTATCTCCGACGTGTCGATCCGGTCCAAATAGCGCCCGCTGGCGAACAGCGTCGTGGCGCCGTCGTGCATGATGCGCACCGCCAGGAAGTTCGAGTGCACCACCGCGACCGAACCCTCCACCGCCTTCAGCCGGATCGGCCCGACCACATGCCGGTAGCGATGCGGCTCGAAGATATTCGCCCGCCGGATGGAGAACACGCGATCCAGCAGCATCCCGCGCGAGGCGGCATACATCACGCCCTGCCGCAGCCCCGCCTCATGGTTCGCGCGGCTGATGACCAGATACCGGCACGGATCGGCGAACAGCTCCGGCCATTCCTCCAGCCGGTCCTCGTCGATGCGTTCGGCGTACTCCCCGATCAGCTCATGCACGCCGAGGCGGATGGCGAGGTCGTCCATGCTCACTCGCCCATCAGCATGCGGTAGTGCTTCCAGAAGCCGCGGATCGCCGCCTCGCTGGCGCGGAACGTCTGCGATTCCGCCTCGTGCCCGCCCATCATCACCAGCCCGGCGCCCTCGTCGTTGTATTGCAGCGCGCGCTGCACGAAGCCGCCGACGCAGCCGTCCTCCATCGAGATGTAGCCCGCCGCGCCGATCAGGTTGCCCTGGCGCAGCCGGCGCTCGGTCATCGCCTCGTCGTCGGTGTCGAAGCCGAGGTGGATCCATTCCAGCTCGCACTGGTCCACGCCGCGCGGGCGGATCACGCGCACCGCGATCGTGTTGCGCACCTGCTGGAGCACCATGCCGGGGAACACGGTCAGGATCTGCACCGACACGCCGTCGCCGTACTCGTCCACCGATTCGACCACCGAGCGGTCCTGCAAGCGGAACTCGCTGTCGGCCCGCAGTTTTTCCGCTGCGTAGTCGGCGTCCTCGGCCGCGTAGTCGAGCTTGGCGTAGCTGTAGTGGTTGCCGCCGTCGCGGTTGATGTAGATGCCGCCCGGCATGCTGAGCCGGTTGATCCGGAACGTCGTCAGGAACAGATGCAGGATCGAGGCGTGATAGGTGTCCTTCACGTTCTCGAAGTAGAGCTTCCAGTTGTTCGGCATCACCTGCGTGCTGCGCCCGAGCAGGTGCGGGGTGCGGTTCATCACACGCAGCAGGCCGCGCGTGACGTCGGGGCCGAGATAGGTCTCGAGGTCCGGTGCGGCGTCGCTGAACGTGCCGAAGACCAGGCCGCCGAGTTCGGCGGTGCGCAGGCGCTGGAGCCGGTGTTCGTCCTTGCGGAATTCCGGCGGCATGCCGCCCTGGCGCTTCACGCCGTGCTCGAACGCCACGCCGGTGAGCTGGCCGGCGAGGTCGTAGGTCCAGCCGTGGTAGATGCAGGCGAATTCCTTCACGCTGCCGGCGCGCTCGATGCACAGCAGGTTGCCGCGATGGGCGCAGCGGTTGACGAAGGCGTTGATCGCGCCGGCCGCGTCGCGCACGACGATGACCGCGGTCTCGCCGATGGTGGTGGCGATGTAGTCGCCGGGCTTGGCGAGTTCCACCGCGAGGCAGAGGTAGTTCCAGGTGGGGCCTTTGAACAGGCGCTCCTGCTCGCGCGCGTACTGGGTCGGGGTCGGTGTAGAGCCGGAAGGGCACCTCGCTGATGCCGTTCGACGGCCAGGCGACGCGGGGTTCCGCGGTCAGACCGGACTGGGACATGGGGCGGGCTCCTCCCGGTGGGTGTGTGTGGGGCGGGAGTTTAGGCGGGGGGAGTGGGGGCGGGAAGGTGGTGTGGCCGCCACCATGGGTTGCCCCGACCATCGGCGAAACGGTATGGTCAACGCCGTTCCTGTCCGGATGGACCACGACATGGCCGTAACCAGCTTCGAAGTGGATGAGCGAACCGCTGCCTTGCTCACGCATTTGCAGAAGAAGTTCGGCGTCAAGACCAACGCGGCGGTGATCCGCAAGGCTCTGGCCCTGGCAAATGTTGCCGCTGAGCACGCCGATTCCGACAATGCAATCACCATCGCTCCGAGCGAGGGAAAGCCCGCGGTGAAGGTCTTGCTTGACGAGTGATCAGCCGGCCACACACGAGGGCAGACTCGACGCCAAACAGCAACCACAAGCATTTGCTGCGGTAGCGGAGGTCGTTCGCCTCGACCGCGAGGCAGAACGGGTCGGTCTGCCCGTCCCCGATCAGATCGCGTTGCAGGACGCAGCCCTTCGGCAATGGGTAGCGCGCCGGATCATATGGGTATTCGTCGGCGCCAACGTTGGAACGTTGCTCGCCCTGGCAGGACTGGTCTGGCTGGATCAGACCAACGTCGGAAGCCATATGATCACACCTAGCGATCGCATCATCACAAGTCAGGTGTTCATGGCGTTGTTGGGAGCTACCACGGTGCAGGTCGGCAGCATCGCATTCATCATTGCACAGTATCTCTTTCCCAGCCGACGTTTGCGCAATCGCTAAGCGGCCAAGTGTGGCAGGCGCCGTCTTACGCAAGGGCGGGAGAGTGGGGATACGATTACGACGAGGAGTCACCGCGGTGCCAAGATGGTGGCGGCCATAGTGGTCGGCGCTTGAAGCAGGCCCGGCAAGCAATGCCGAGCCCGCTCCAGCAGGCGCTTCAGACTGGATCGCCCACCAAATCGACCGGCTGTGTGGCCGCCTTGGCCGGATTGACCTTCCGCCGTAGGTAGGCAATCGCGCGCTTGAGACCCTGATCGCCCTTGCCGCCAGAAATCACCACCCGCTCGTTGCCCTGCGCGTCCTGCACCGGATTCCCATCCTTGTCTTGCTCGGCCATGCCGATCATGCCGATCCAGTCCCTATTGGTACGCGACCAATCGACCGCCACAAGCCGCTTCACTACCCAGTCAATCTGGCCGTCGGCCAGTTCGTGTCGAAACAAGGTGTCGTGCGCGATCATGCCGATGGCGTCCCAACCGAGGCGGGTGAGGTGGATGCTGTCCTTGTCTATGAACCGTGCCCCCATCGCATCGGCGAAACGGCTCAGGAAGTCACCGATCTTCTCCTGGGTTTCCTCCAGATTGTCCTCGGTGGTGCGAGGATTCCGGATGTCCTCAGTCTTGTTGCCCTGCATAGCCTTCTCGCCTTCGGCGGCAGCTGTGACGAAGCCGTGCAGAACGCGCCGAACGACGAGCGAGGTTGACTTTGAGCCGAGGCTCGCTCCCGATTGCTGCATCCCGCCGTTCTCAGCGATTACCGGCTGGTCCTTCAACCACACGACCATCCTCGAGTAGATGCCAGCCTGATCCATCTCCAATGCGAGCGACGGCGGCACCCTCGTCATCTTGTAATTGAAGTCAAAGAACAACTGCCCGAGTTCCGAGGGCGTGAGGCGACCATGCGCTTCAACTGGCGCATAGATGGTAAGGGCAAACTGGAACCAAGCGTCGACATCGGTCCCCTTATTGATCCACTCCATGGCGCCTGTGTCGCGTGCGATGCCATCGAGCAGTATCCGGATATGCGAGACGCCAAGGTCGAGGTGTAGCGTGCCGAGCTCAACCCCCATGTCGAGATTCTCGGCGACGCTAAAGCCTGGGCGGTTGCGGATGTCCTCGAACGTGGGGACCTCGGTGAGGCCTATCGATAGAGCCGGAAATGCGCCAATGGCCCTTGCATTGGGCGCGAGGCGATTCCTGATGTATGTCGCGCAACTGTCGGTGCGCGATTGTTTGGTCTTTCTTTGATAGGTTTCATAAGCCTGCCGGAGGGCGTCCGGCAGACTCCTCCAGTTGGTCGACCGGGGGTCGTGCCCGAGGATTGTGTGCACGTGGCTGGGCTTGCACACGGTCTGGAACGTTTGCAGGTGGGGGCCTGATCGGCCGCGTATGCAGACGATTGGCAGCTTCATGGAAGCGGTTCCGCTCATGTGGTAAGGTCTCCTTGGCTGCGAGCGGGTCGTATCTTGGCAGATGCCCGTTCGCGGTTTCTGGGTCGCCCCGCCGATTCGTCGGCGGGGCGGCTTGCGAAGCACGCTAATTTCATCCGCCCCTGCAAGCGCATTCACCTGTCCCCGTAGAATTATCTTGCGGGGACCAGCGTGACGGCTCTCGGAAATTCGGCCCATTTCAGCAGTCGTTCCATGGCTTGACCGCCGTTGGAGGTCAGCTGCAACCAGCTTTTGGGCGTGTTCTCAGCCGTTGTTCGATAAGATCGAGCAGCATTCCCGACGGCGGCTAAGCCAACAGGGATGCGTTGGCCGGAGCGATGTGTGGCGGACACACCAAGCTATCGCGACCATGCACCGAGCAACGGCTGTCGTCGCGACTTCCCCCTGTCATTCATTTGTATTACATTGACCCCATGATAATGGCGCCAGGAGTATTGGCCATGGCTGCAACGGCCTTGGTGCAAACCCGCATCGACCCTGTCCTGAAGGAACGCGCGACCGCGGTTCTGGATAACATGGGACTGACCGTCTCCGATGCCGTGCGCATCCTGCTGACGCGGATCGCAAACGAGGGAGCGCTGCCGTTTCCCCTGGCGACCGACCCCGCCGCGCACGACGCCTGGTTCCGGGCGAAGGTCCAACAAGCCCTGGACGATCCCTTGCTGGCTGTTCCACATGCTGACGTGGAGGCCCATTTCGCCAAGCGGCGGACGGCAGCGCTTCGCAAGCAGCGAGAATGATGCGTGAGGCTCGAATGGTCCGTATGGGCGCAAGCGGACCGCGACGCGATTGTCGGCACCATTGAGGCAGATAACCCGCGCGGCTGCCAGGCCATCAGGGATTTGTCGGCCTGCGCGATGTGTGACGGACGCGCAGGATACGCACGGTGTCCCGCACGATTCGATACCGGATGATGTACGGATAAGCCGTGACCAGTTCGCGCACGCTGGCGCTCCGAACAGATCTACCTCGGTACGGGAACTGCGCCAAGCTGTCGCCGGCCGCAATCAGCCCCTCCAACAACGCGACGGCGGCCCTGGGGTTGAAATCCGTCAGGTAGTCGGAAGCTCGCGCGACCTGCCGAAGTGCTGCCGGCGACCAGATGACGCGCACAAATCAGGCTTCGGGCGGCGGAACCTTCTCACCCCTGGCCAGCCTCAGCAGCCACTCGCGGACGCGCTCGTGCGGCACGCCCTTGCCGGCCTCAATCTCCGCATCGGCTTCGGCATCGAGACGCGCTTCCTCGGCCGCGTCGAGCGGCAGATCAAGGATCGATCCGGTATCAGTCTCAGCCATAAGCACTCTCCTTGTGCCTTGAACACTAGCACAATTCGCCTGGGCGTCCCAGCGGGACAATGCCAAGGCGACTTTATCATACGACGGCCCTAAATCCAGACCGCGGCAGCGACCCAGCAACGCCGGCGACAGGCGACCCGTGTAGCCGCTGACCGCGGAACCGCCCCAACTCCTGTGGCCCTCCGTTCTGTCTCCGTGTTGCAAATGCGCACTCGCCGCAGGCACGGAAGGTCGGGCGGGAAGGTGCGCAGCCGCGGCCCCGCCATGACCAGCCGCTGGAGATGGCACATTTGACGTCCAGACGTCCATCCACTACGGGCCACCATCAACCGTGGAAGGCCGACTCGTGCCCGTTGCCCCGGGCATGGTACGCGACGCAATCGTCAACTATTTGTCCACCTCGGGCAGCGATGCTGCGTTGAAGGACATCAACGCGGCAGTCGCAGCAAAAATGGGCAAGGTCTCTCCGTCTTCGATCAAATCCTACCTCAACCTCAACGTCCCCGACCTGTTCGAACGCACCGAGCCGGGCCGCTACCGGCTCACCACGGCAGCAGACAATGGCGAGGTTTCAGCCATCGCCGGTGAGCCAACGCTGCGTCAGGGTCTCGCAAGTCTGTATCATGCCGACTGCCTGGATTGGCTGGCCGCATGGCCGCCTCAGTCGATCCATGCCGTGGTCACCGACCCGCCCTATGGTCTGGTTGAGTACTCGGCTCGCGAACAGCGGAAACTGCGTGCCAGGAAGGGAGGCATCTGGCGCATCCCTCCCTCGTTCGACGGTCACCGGCGAGCGCCTCTGCCACGATTTACGGTGCTGGATACCCAGAACCGCAGCGACCTGCATGAATTCTTCCGACGGTTGGGTGCCCTGCTTGCCCGCGTCACTGTGCCTGGCGCGAACATCATCGTCGCCAGCAATCCCCTGCTGTCGCATATCGTGGCCTCGGCAATGTCGGAACCCGGCCTTGAGCTCCGCGGCACCATCGTCCGTCTGACGATGACCATGCGAGGCGGGGATCGGCCGAAGAACGCCCACGCGGAGTTCGCCGATATCAGCGTGATGCCGCGTTCAATGTGGGAACCGTGGGTCGTGCTCCGCAAACCGATCGAGCAGCGTGTGCAGGACAATTTGCGCAAGTGGAAGACAGGCGGATTCCGGCGCTCCTGCACGGACAAGCCGTTTGGCGATGTCATTCGTTCCAGCCCCACGCCGAAAGCCGAACGTACGATTGCGCCGCATCCATCGTTGAAGCCGCAGGATTTTTTGCGCTGTATCGTCCGGGCAGCACTCCCACAGGGAGAAGGCGTAGTGCTCGATCATTTTGCCGGATCAGGTTCGACGTTGGCGGCTGCGAACGCCGTCGGCTACCGCAGCATCGGGATCGAGAGCGATCCTGAATACATCGCTATCGCGAAGAAAGCGATCGCCCGGCTGGGCTTATTCAGGACGATTCGGCCCTGAAGCCCTCGCCAATAGGCATGGCTTTATAGATGACCGGAATGGCAACCTGGCGTTCGAACGGAATGCCTGCCCCGCGCAACTCATGACACAGGCATTGCTCATACACCGGCTCAAGCAGGCCCGGACCCGTGTTCCTATGCACCTTGATAGCCGGCTCGATCACCTGTTCGGTCAATTCCCCTCCTATCATCACAAGCTCCGACCCCCGCGGCGCTCCGTTCTTCTTATCGCGGTAGGGACGCGCGTCACCGCACGCCCACCGGGTCGTCGGGGGTGGTCACCCACCCCCGACTCCCACAGAACGTAGCGTGCAGATTTGCTGCACTACGCTCTTCGGGCGCTGGTTCACGGTCCTGCGAGAGCCTGCAGCGCCTTGTAGGGCAACCGCAGCTTTGGTCGCAGCAGCGGGATCTCCTCCTTGAGCTGATTGAAGTCGGTCCAGGTGAGGCGTCGGCCCGCCCAGCTGCGGCTGCGAAGCATCCCACACCAGTAACGCTCGACGTGCCGGTACACCTTCTGCAGTGCGCGGAAATTTCCGGCAATGCCGTAGTATCCGTAGTGACCGCGTAAGGCGTCGTTGAGCTCGTCTACCTGTTGTCCGATTGTGAGATGCCTCATCTGCCGCATCTTCTCTTGCAGTGACATGAGGCTGCGCCGCAAGCGTGACTTCTCTGTGCGCATCCCAACCTTGAAGTCGCCCTTCCGGTTGCGCGTGCAGTAGAGCGTGAAGCCCAGGAAGTAGATGGTTTCCGGGCGCTTCCTGCCGTGTTTGCCCGCGTGTCGCTGCGCGAACCTCCCAAACTCGACCAACTTGGTCTTGGTCGGTTCCAGCGTGAGGCCGAACCTTTCCAGCCAATTCCGCAGCGCGTCCTCTAGGCGCAGAGCATCCTCGCGATATTGGAAACACACCACAAAGTCGTCGATATACCGCACGAGGCAGGCTTCCCCTCGCAAGCGAGGTTTAGCCACGCGCTCGAACCATAGGTCGAGCACGTAGTGCAGATATACGTTGCTCAGCAATACGCTGATCGACCCTCCTTGTGGGGTCCCCGTCTCGCTCGGCGTCACTACTCCATCCTCCAGTACACCTGCTTCAACCAGCGCCCAATCAGACTGATCAGGCGTGGGTCCCCTATGCGGTGTCGCACGAACTGGAGTAGCCAGTCGTGGTCGAGACTACCGAAGAAGTTCTTCAAGTCCGCCTCTAGCACCCACCCAACCTTGCTTCCGGCGATAACCTCAGTGAGGCTCGCCAGTGCGTGATGGGCTCCCAGCCCAGGGCGTCCGCCAAACGAGCATGGTAGAAAGTCTTGCTCATATACAGCGGAAAGTACTTCGAGACGTGCTGCGCTGGAGTGCCCGGTCAGATACAGTCGGCACACCCAAAGGGCGCTTCTCCTGCTTGCCGGGTTTTGGGATATAGACGCGACGAATATCGGGTGCCCTATATCCCTTGCGGTGGATCGATTGCATCATCACGCCAATCCATCCCTCAAAGCGCTCCTTCGCCTCCGATACCCCCTGACCATCCACCCTGGGGCCGAGTGACTGGGAATCTGACATAAACTTCTTCCACACACGGTCCTCGGTGATGTGATGCGCCAGCGAGGTGAACCGAAGTTTCGGCTCGCACCGCGCTCTCTCTGCTATTCGTTCGAGTCCTGTTTCCATGGTCGGTGTTCCATCCCTTTGAATAGATGGCCGTATCTCCCATTGCATGGAGGCCATGTTGCCTTCGAACAACTCAACTCCCGCTGGCCGCTTCCCCATGTGGTTGGCTCTCCCAACCTCGGAGTACTATCAGCCAGTCTGACTGCCGCCGGGTCATTGGACCGTTCTTGCCTTTTGGGCTTGGCGGGCCCTACAAGCTTCCGCTTGAACCCGACGGCTCTCCCTTGTTCACATGGAACCTTTTGATGGCATGCTGGCGGTACAAACCCCGGAAGCATCTCAAGGTGCTCGCCATAGCGCGCCTTGAACTTCTGCCTTCCCCCGAGCGGGACAAGGTCGGCTACTTCAACCACGATCGATTTCGGGGCTAACACTCCGTTCACTTTCGTTCCAGCCTACAATCTCCCTGTCTACGCTTCGCAGGGTCCGTTACCGGACACCACGCAAGACTCGTACACGGCTGCCGGCTAGGCTTTACCGCGGTCGCCATTCCAGGCGACATGGTCTCATGCGCTTTCAAGGCGCAACCCGCACAGATCCGTGCGAGCGGAATTCCCGCACCGGGCTCCCGCCTTGGGTGTTTGACGGCGAAGCGCACGCTCGGCCATGGATGCGTGATACGCGGCTTGGGAAGCCATCGATTTTGCAGCACGGTCATACGCTGCCACGTCACTTTCCCCTTCTGGCCGCGCCAGTTCAGCGTGCGCCGCCAGATGTTGGTGACGTTGAAGCGGAAGTCCCCGAGCGCTGCCGCATTGGTCGGGATAGCGTGATAGGCATTGAAGCCCGTCACAACCCGCTGTAGCCACGCCCCCTGCTCATCGATCGTCTGGTGCATCCGTCGGCGCAACTCCTCTTTGACCACTTGCAACTTGGCGCGCACCCGGTCGCTGCGAGACTTCCGCTTGAGCTGGAACCTTCCCCGCCGGCTGTGTCCACTGATGTGCGTGAAGCCAAGAAAGTTGAACGTCTCCGGCTTTCCGAGACCGCGTGCTCTCCGGTTCTCGGCCGCATGGCGTCCGAACTCGATGAGCCGCGTCTTCTCCGAATGCAGCGTCAAGGCGAACTCCGCCAGACGTGCCCGCATGTCCTCCCAGAACCGCTCGGCATCGGCCTGGTGCTCAAAGCCAACGACAATGTCGTCCGCGTATCGCACCATGGTGACGTCGCCGTGGGCATGGCGCCTGCGCCATTGGTTCGCCCACAGGTCGAAGACGTAATGCAGATAGATGTTGGCCAGCAGAGGTGAGATTACTCCCTGAACGCAAAAGGTAACTTTCGATTTGAGCGCGAGATTGGAGGATGGCGTGGTGGATCGGTGATTGACTTGAGACGTAAACGGTAATATGCATATGGCACATGGCACGGTCGACCGATGCTCAGAAGGCCGAGCGGCTGAATGCTGCACACAGCCTGCTGGCGCGTGGGACCGGCATGGCGGAAGCGGTGGCGTTGCTGTCTCGCCAGTTTGGCCTTTCGCGACGCCAGGCGTACCGATACGTGCAGGAAGCGCAGGTGATTGGCCATGCGGTGGCTATCGTCGCGCCGTCGGTGCCGATCACGCTGAAGATGCCAGCGAACGTGGTGCGCGATGTGCGGGCGTACTCCGGAATCAGTGGCTTGACGATCAGCGAGATCGTGACGCGAGCGATCGCGACCTTTCTCTTAGCTGTACGCGGGCATGGCTGAGCGAGGACGAAATCGGGATCGCTCCCAGTCCGAACTCTATTATTCGTTTGACCGCATGTTTGGCAGCAAACTCAGCAAGTCTACGAACTCTTGGTTCCCGACCAGGTTCGAATTATCGGCGGGCGTTCCGGGGTGATGGAGGGGAGCAATGCCGATCGCGGCGATCTATGCACGGGTGTCGTCGGACAAGCAACGGGAGGAGGGCACGATCGCCAGTCAGACGGCAGCGTTGATCGGGTTCGCGCGGAGCCACGGATATCAAGTCCCGACCGAATGGGTCTTCGAAGACGAAGGCTATAGTGGTGCCTCACTGGTTCGTCCTGGGCTCGAGCGGGTACACGATCTGCGGCAGAAGGTCAGATCGAGGCGGTGCTGGTTCATGCACCCGACCGGTTGAGTCGAAAATATGCCTATCAGATCCTTCTGATTGAAGAACTCGCGCGCCATGGCGTTGACACCGTCTTCATGCAAGCGCCACAGACAGCGACAGCGGAGGATCAGCTGTTGGTGCAATTCCAGGGCATGATCGCGGAATACGAACGGGCGCAAATCCTCGAGCGATCCCGCCGCGGCAAGCGGCATCGCGCGCGCCAAGGACAGGTCGATGTGCTCAAGACCCCGTCCGGCTATCGTTATGTTCGCAAGAGTGATGACGCAGCTGCCCGTTATGAGATTATCCACGCTGAGGCGGATATCGTCCGTGTCGTCTATAACCAATACGTTGGTGCAGGTATGAGTATCGGCGCTATCACGCGCCTGCTGAACGAACGAGGTGTTCCGACCCGCAAGCAGATCTCACGTTGGGAGCGCACCACGGTGTGGGCGATATTACGCAACCCGGCCTATAAGGGGACTGCTTGCTTTGGGAAGACTGAGACTGCGCCGCGTCAGCGCATCACACGGTCTCTTCGCCTGCGCGGCGGGGTCGGCGCGCGCGACAGTGCTCACCGAGAGCGGCCTCGGTCGGAATGGATCGAGATTGCAGTCCCTGTCCTCATTGACGAGGATACCTTCGCGCGGGCCCAGGAGGTGCTGACGCGGAACAAGCAGCTTGCCCCGCGTCGGACAATCACC
>CAWABH010000057.1:0-93749 GCA_963780095.1 uncultured Alphaproteobacteria bacterium | reverse complement strand
CGACGCATTCGGCGATCAAGCCCAGAAGATCATGGAGGCCACCCAGGCGCAGCTCGCCCAGATGCAGAAAATGGAAGCGCTCGGGCAGCTGACCGGCGGCGTCGCGCACGATTTCAACAATTTGCTGATGGTCGTCAGCGGCTACATCCCGATGATCAAACAGCGGGTCGCCGACGATCCGAAGGGACTGCACGCGGCGGAAGCCATCGAGCTCGCCGCGCAGCGGGGTGCCACCCTTACGCGCCAGCTGCTTTCCTTCTCGCGCCGGCAAAGCCTCAATCCGGTGGTCGTCCATCTCAGTGACGTGCTGGAGGCCGCGCGCCCGATCCTGACCAGCGTGCTGGGTGGAGCAGTCGCATACGTGACGACAATCCTGCCGGACGTCTGGCCGGTTCGGGTCGATCTCAGCGAACTCGAACTCGCGGTCGTCAATATGTCCGTGAACGCGCGCGACGCCATGAGCCAGGGCGGCACCATCTCCGTAACGGCGGAGAACGTGCGTCTCGTGCCCGGCGACGTTGACGCCGGCCTCACAGGCGATTTTGTCGCCCTCACTGTCGCCGATACCGGTCACGGCATTCCGCCGGATATTCTGGCCAAGGTCTTCGATCCATTTTTCACCACCAAGGAAAGCGGCAAGGGCACCGGCCTCGGCCTTTCTCAGGTGCACGGCTTCGTCCATCAGTCGGGCGGAACGATCTCCATCAAAAGCCGGATGGGGCAGGGGACACGCGTCACCCTTTTTCTCCCGCGCGCCCGGGAGGAGCCGGCCACGACCGGCGTCGCCCGATGGGCTCCACCACCGATATGTGGGAAGCCGCAGAGGTGCTGCTGGTGGAAGACAACCCCGAAGTGGCGGAAGCCACCCGGGAACTGCTGGCGCGTAGCGGCTGCTCGACGGTGACGGTCGGCAACGCGGACGCCGCGTTGCGCGCGCTCGATGAGGGCGAATTCGATCTCGTGCTGAGCGACATCGTGATGGCCGGTGCGCGAAACGGCCTCGATCTCGCCCGGATCATTCGAGAGCGACGCCCGGACCTGTCTGTCATCCTGGCGACCGGATACAGCGACGCGGCGGTCGCGGGCCGGCGGGGAATTCACGGTCCTGCGCAAACCCTATGACGCTTCGGATCTCAATAAAGCCCTCACGGCGCGGGCGGCGCTTCCGCGCCAGCCGCAAGCAGAGAGCGTAAAGTCGTGCGAGTTTCCTCGCGGAAAACACGGGCGGCCGAAGAAAGGGCGTGAGATCTGAGCTTTTGTTCTTCGGAGGAGATGGCGATCGAACATGATGATGGCCACCCAAAATGTGCCCGACGTGGTGATCCGCCAGATGCTGGCGGCCGCTTTGCAAATCGTGATTCATTGCGCGCGCCTGACCGATGGCTCCCGCAAGATCACCGGGATCAGCGAAGTTCTGGGTGTGGAAGAGGGCCATCTAGAGCTGCAAGACATCTTTTTGCTGGAGCGTGTCGGCATCGGGGCTCATGGACGCGTGCAAGGTAAATTCGTCTCCACCGGAAATCGCCCTCGCGTCCTGGAGCGCCTGAGCGCCTACGGAATTCAGCTACCCGCTTCCATCTTCCAAGAGGAGCATGCCCTGAAGGAGCGATGATTCGATGTTTCTGCTAATCTCATTCCTCATCTTCACGGGCGCGCTTGGCGCGGCGGCGTATTACGTCTGGTCCGTCCCTCAGAAACACTCAGAAGATATTTTGTCGGCCCGCCTACGGGAACTGCGCCTCTCGGGTGGTGGCTTCGCGCGCACGTCCTCGGATCTGGTGCGCAGGGAGCAGCGTGGACCGCTCGCGCCATTAGGCGATTTTGTCCAATGGATCGGCGTGCTGCGCCGCTTGCAGGAGCTCATCGATCAAGCCAACCTGAAGTACCGCGCTCCGGAAGTATTCGCAGTTTGCCTGGTCATCGCCGCGGCAGCCTACTTTCTGTTCGGCGTGGTGGGATTGAATCTGCTGATTCTTCGCGTTGGCCTCGCATTGATATTGGGAGTCGCGCCTTTCTTGTATGTTCTTCGCGTCCGCCAGCAGCGCTTGAAACGCTTTGAAGAAGCCCTGCCCGATGCGATCGACCTGTTCAACCGGTCCATGAAAGCCGGTCACAACATCCATGCCGGTCTCGACTCCATCGCACAGGAAACGCTCGACCCCATCCGCATGGAGTTCCGCAAACTAGTCGAAGAGCTCGCGCTGGGTGCTCCCGTGGAGCAAGCCCTGCATGGCCTGGGCCGCCGAGTCCCGCTGATCGATCTGAAGTTCTTCGTCACCGGCCTGATCCTGCAGCGCCAGACCGGCGCGAACATGGTTCAGGTGCTGGAAAACCTGGCTCAATTGGTGCGCGAGCGCCTCGGCCTGGCGGCGAAGATGAAAGCCGCTACCGCGCAGCAGCGCTTTTCCGCCATCCTGTTATGTTCTTTGCCTGTCCTGGTCGCCTTGGGAATGTGGGTGATGAAGCCTGACTATCTGCGCCTGCTCTACACCGACCCCACCGGTCAATTATTCCTGACCTACGCGATCTGTTCCGAAATCGTAGGCATTCTAGTAATTCTGAAAATCGCGAACCCTAAATTCTAATGGTGCAACTGCTCCTCTTCTTCGTCCTGGCCTTTGCGACCATAGCCGCTTTGCTCTGGTGCGGGTTCGAACTCTTCCGCGACCGCGAAGACCCCTTGTCCGATCGCCTGGAAGCCCTGCAGGCGCACGCCATGGCGACCTCCACCACAAAAACCCGGCGGCGCGGCGGCGGTTTTGTGAACAACATTCTTTATGTGATCAGCCAGATTCCTGGCGGCGAAGACTGGCTGGAAGATGCGGAGGACGAACTAGGCCAGGCCGGATTCAGCCGCAAGGCTCTGGCCGTCTACACCGTATTTCAGATCCTGTTTCTCATCTTCATGGTCAGCGCCATGTGGTGGATTCAAATCGGCGCGTCCACATCCTCAAAGTTCATTGGAGTCGTTGCCGCGCTGCTGCTCGAGCTACCTGCTCCCGCAGCAGGTGCTGCACTTCTTAGTCAAACGCTACCGGCAGAAACTTCGCGACGCTTTACCCGACACGGTGGACCTTCTCGGAATCGTGCTTGGCACAGGCCTGTCTCTAGATCAAGCCATGTCGCGCGTCAGCGAGGAGATGCAATTCATCTATCCTGAGCTGGCAACCGAATTCTCAACAGTCGTAATGCAAGTCCGCGCCGGCCAGGAGCGAGCCAAGGCCTTTGACCAACTCGTAAAGCGCACCCGAATTGAAGACATCAAGTCGCTCTCTGCGATGGTGATCCAGAGCGAGCGTTTCGGCACCAGCCTCTCGCAAGCCCTGAAAGTGTACGCCGACTCCCTCCGCTCCAAGCGAAAGCTCCGCGCCGAAACTGCCATAGGAAAGGCCGGGCGTGAAGATGCTATTTCCCATCGTCCTGTTCATCCTGCCCGCTCTTTTCGTGATCACATTGGTACCCGGCGTTTTAAGTGCCCTACGCGCCCTAGGCCAAGGAATCGGCGCTCCGCGATAATTTCTGGGATTCTCCCCTGGAACTTGCGTTGCTGGGAGGTGTCTAAGTCAGAGATGAAGTTCTGTTTGTATGTCGCCGCGGTCTCGATGTTGGCCACGGTCGGGTATGCGCAGACAGGAGTGCCGACGTTCACGGCGGACCGTGTGCTTCCCGCCGGTAGTGCTCGATCGGCACCGCTCGCTCCCGGGATGTTGGTTTCAATCTATGGTGCGAACCTTGGACCGGAACGGGGCTGCGCGGGGCAAGCCGAAGTTCGAGGTCGAGATACCGTGATCTATCCGCAGGAGCTTTGCGGAGTGCGGCTGTTGGTTGGGACCCTGGCAGCCGGACTACTGTACGTGCAGGACAAGCAGATCAATTTCCAAGTGCCGCAGCAGGTTCCCCCGGAAGGGATGACGGAACTCCTGGTGGTTTATCAGGGGCGATCGAACTCCGCTGTTCGCGTACCCGTTGGTCTGGGAAAAGTCACGCTCTCCGTGGAAGGAACAGCTCGCGTGGGCGGACCGATTTGGATCAAGATCGAAATGCCTTACGGATGGCCAGACGTTCAATATCCTTCCAACCTTCCTCCCTTCGATTTCGGATGCAGCCAGTTGGAGGTGAGACAGAACGGCGCGCTGCTGCCTCGCTTGGTGGCCAAGTCCAACATGGCCTTCAGCTTCGCGGGTTCTCCATGCGGGCGCATCGCAATTCCAGGAGGCGCTCGGCCCCATACCGGACGGCTTCCCCTCCATTTGCAATATCACTTTGAGAAGCCGGGAACCTACGAGGCGAGGTACACGCTCAGGCGAACGAGGTTCGAATCCAATGTCGATGATGTGGCGCAGCAATCTGCGTGGACTCGCATCGAGGTTCTTCCGGCTCAGGCTCGGGCGCGCAGGGCTCCGCCCACGGATCCTGCGGAGATCTTGACCGACTACTTACCTAGCGTTGTGGGATTCTCGGATGCTGCGGGTTTGCAGACTGTGCTCGGGTATCTTTACCATCCCAACGACATTGTGCGCCGCTATGCGCAGTCGGTTGTGTTTTATTGGCCGCAACAGGAAATAGACACCCGGGTGGCGGAACTGGTCCGAAGCAAGGGGCCGACGGACGTGCTGGTGAATCTGATTCGTTCGCCCAAGCCGGATCTGACGGATGCGATGCTTCCGTATCTTGCTTCCGACGACCCAATTTTCTTACGAGGCGCGGTTCGGGGGGTCTCAGGAGCCGTTTCAGATCCGCAACAAGCTTTGCCGGCGGAGGCAAGGTCACGCGCGGAGAATGCTCTACTTCGTTCAGTGGAACATGTGGTTCGAATCGCCGACGTTCAGACGCTGACGGACTTCGCGGCGGCGCTCGGTTCTGTTCACGATACGCGCGCCCGCGATGTTCTCTGGAATCTATTTGAACGTAACGTGGCCGCGGAGCAATCCCTGATTGCGATCACCTGGCACAAGGACCTGCGCGACTTGCCTCGACTGGGAGCGCTGCTGGTTGCACCTGCGGGCGATCCGACGAGCAGAGAGCTGGATCGATTCCTTATGCGTTGCGAAACTCTTACGGGGAAGCGGCGGTGCCATTTTTGGAGTCTGCGATCAAGGAGTCTGGAAATGTGCGGGTGCGGACCGGTTGCGCTCGCGAGTTGGTGATCGCGGGCAGGCCCGCCGGGTTTGCTTTCATTGTCGATGCAATGGAGGGGAACCGGTCGTACAAACGGGAAATGATCGAGTTTGTGCGGGAGCGGTTCCCGGAGTTGAAGTCAGCCGATGAAGGGGCAGTGCTGGGATTGGCTCAAGACCAGGGCCCTTTGAAGGAGACTTACTTCACCATGCCCAGGTCCTTCAAGACCGCCGGAGATGTCTCTTCTACAGCCAGCAGCTGGTGGCAGGCGCCGCAATCCTGGGTGATCGTCTTCTTCTCCGGAGTGGCATGGCTGTCGTCGTGGCAGCGAAAGCATCCAGTGGCATCAGTGTGGCCCAGGTTATTCGCGTAAGTTCCCCAGGCGACTTTTAGATCCGGAAAACATTGTGCTGATAGATGGCTGTCAATTGCCGCCCCGCGCTCTGAATGTCGGCTGCGCGCGATCCACTCAGGGTAGAGTAGTTCTGCCGATAAAAAGCGGACACTCCTGAGGCGATCTTCTGCACGGCGTCGTTCTCGCTTGTGTAGTTGCCTTTCAACAGTTCCAGCCCGGTTTTCTTGATAAACGGCAGATCGGTAGCGATGTTTCCTTGTGCCAGGCTCTCATCCAGTGCTCTTTCGGGCAATTCAAAATTGTGACCGGTGCGGTTATGGCAATCCGCGCACTGCATTTCGAAAACGGGAAGGTTCTTCACGGAATCCGGAGTGACGTCCTTGGCCGCATAGCTGCGCGTTTCGCCGGAGTCCTTACGATACTCGACCCACGGGATGGTTTCGCGCTTGCGGTCCTGCGCGGCATAGCGAATGTGCACGCCGGGCCCCAGGTGCGCGCCGTGAATTCCTCCGGAGGTAGATCCACCTTCCAACATCAGAAGAACGGTATCGCTGCGAGTATTTTTTTCGTCGTCCTTGAATTTGGGCAGGATGCGCAGCCGCGATCCGAGGGGCTTCTGGCGGGCATGGCAGTTCTCGCAAGTCTGTTCTGACGAAACCAGACGGTTGCTTTCCAGAGCCGATTCGATGGGCCGCGGATAATTGTTGAACACGACCGCGGCAAGCTGGCGCGTGCCGGCCATCTTTGCGTGCACCCAACCGGTTGCGCCCGGCACTACGTGGCACTCCGCGCAAGTGACACTTTGATGCGATGGCGACAAATGCGCTGTAAACTCGGGCTTCATGACGTGGCAGGTTTGGCCGCAGAAACCTACCGTGTCCATGTGTTGCACGGCACGATAGCTTAGCTTGGCTGCCAATAACAAGATTTGCGAACGTCATTCCCGCAAAGAAGATGCCTGCTCGCCGCCATGCGCTGGCACGCGTTTGCTCGGTTTGGAGCATGCTCTGCAACCGCTTGCGGTCCAGTGCGATCCCGACGGGAATCAGGATCAGCCCCACGAAAAAGACCGCTGGAAGCGCAAGCGCCGTGAGCAGCCCGATATAAGGGTTGTCGGCAAGTCCGTTTGCAGCCAGTAGGAACAGCCAGGAAAACCCTGCCAGTGTCACTAGCGTGACGCCCAGCATGCTGAGCCAGTGGCTGGTCAGCACAACCAGAATAGGCCGGTTGGGGCTATCGTTCATGGGCCTTTCTTACTTCCGGGGTTCGCCGTTCCGGAGTTCAAAAAGGCAATTAAATCGGCCATTTCCGTGCCGTCGAATCGGGGCCATGGGATATTTTTCCCGCGCATCATTTCCTGCATTTGCGGTCCATGGTGCCAAAGCGCGGCAACCATGGCGCTCCCTGAGAATGACCCTGCGCGGCAGACAGCTTGGGCGCGCCGCCTTTTTCGCTTTCGTGACAGGTGACACAGTGCTTCTGCGTGAAGACTTCCGGCCGGCCGCGACGCTGCCCGAATCCTGGAAGAACTGTCCTGCCCACAGGTAGCTTGCCAGTTCCCGCATCTGATCCGCGGTCAGGCTCGGCGGCGACCGCCGCCATCTTGGACGAGTGGTTCCACATGTCCACGCCAATATCTGTGAGCGTCTCGTCCCTTGAACCGGTCGGCCAGCGCAAGCTTCCCGGTGTGGCAGCCTGCGCAGCCCTTACTGGTGAAGAGTTCCTCGCCGAGCGGACCTGCGCGTAATTTCGAGAACGACCCGACGCTGGTGTGCGCGAACCAGGCGTGTTACGGACGATAGATCAAAATGTCGGCCAGATCCTGGCTGGTCAGTTCCGGCCAGGAGATCTTGCGGCGCGCAAATTCCTGGCGCATGGTAGCGGCGTGATTCCACATCGCCGTCACAAGACTGATGGGGTCGCGCGCCGATTGCCATTCGACAATGGGCTTTGCCTCCGGAGCGCTGGAGCGGGTTACTCCGTGGCAATCCGCGCAGTGCTTTTCTGTGAAAACTCGTTTGCCGCGTCCCGCGTCGGCGGGTCGTTCAAAGAAACGCGCAGTGTAGAAATAGGCAAACAGGTCTGCCGCGCCTTGCTCATTCAAATCCGGCAACGCGATCCCTTGAGCGCGCATGGATGACCACATGGCCGGTGCGTGATTCCACATGGTCGACGCCAGCGTGGAAGGGTTGAAGTTGCGGTCCGATATCTTGCCCAGATCGGGAGCAACGGAGCCGCCTTTTCCGTTGACGCTGTGGCATTGCACGCACGCGAGGGTTGTGAAGAGCGCTTCTCCTCGCGCCGAATCTGCCGGCATGCGTCGCTGCCTGCGCAGCAACCGCGAGTAGCGAGACCGAAGAAGAAGATTCCGATTCATCGCGTGAACCTCAGTCCCGTGGTAACCAAATGCGTGCGGAAGCCTTCATATAGATAGAACGCCTCTCCGTATCCGTAGTACCGCCATTCTGAGACCCATTGGATGTTCTTAGCAATGGGCACCGATACTTTGGCCTGGGGTTGATAGTAACTGGTCGGGCGGCTTCCGGAGGAAAGAACGAGGGACCCGCCCCCGGTGATCTTTGTCCTTCCGGGGGCCGTCGAGTGGGGCGCCCACTTCACTCCCGGCAGATTCACGGTGAACAGGGCCGTGGCCGTGTGGGAATTGTCGGTGTAGATCGAGATTTGCGGACTAAGGTCCTGCGGCGAAAGGTATCCGATATTCGACCGCAGATAAGAATGTCCGTAGGACCCCTGCAATTCCCAATGCTTGCCCGCGCCCGGGAGCCCAGAACAGTGAGAGGCTTTCCTGATTCGCCTTCGCGTCGAAGTTTATGCCCGGCGTAGGATTCTGAGTTGTTGAGCAACGTGAAGTCCACCGCCATGTTCAAGGACTTCATCACTTGATAGCGGCCCTGCGCGCGAACCTTCTGATAATTGTAAAGACTGGTGCGGAAGTAAGCGCCGGTAGAGGTGGCTACCTCCGCGTCGCGGTCAACGTAAGCTTTCGCCACGGACGAAAGACCACGCCTCCCAAGGCCACCTGGCGATGGAGATCGCCTTGCGAAACGGTCTGCAGGCCCGCCGGAAGGATCGAGCTCGCGTCGCCCCACACGTAGCGATATCCGCCGCGCAGAGTAAGCTTCCTGCTGACGTCGAACAGAAGCTGAATCTCCTGCTGGTTGTAGTTGGTGACCAGCGAAGAAGCTAACAGAGCGGCGATCTGAGTGGCAGGCGTCGTGTTCAGAACCTGGTTCGATGCCTGCAGAAGACGCTCCGTGCAGCCGGTCCGTCAGCCAGGATTCCAGGATCCGCAAGCGCTTCAGGGGTCGAATCTCGGCGCCAAAGCTTCCCGTCGTGTGCGGCAGCTTCGCCGCGGCGTTGATCAGCGTCTGCTGGCTGGTGTAAAACAGCACCTGGCTTTGCAGATACAGAGAGCCGGTGGCGGACTCCTGATAGTGAACGTCGGCGTCCGGCTGGCTGTACAGGAATTGTCCATAAAGATCGAGCCAGGAAAACGGATTGGCCGTGAACAACCCTTTGCTGTAGGCGCTGGAGCCGCGAATGCCGTAGCTCGCCAATAAGTTCGACAGGCTGAGCGTCTGGCCCAAGACCGGCGTCGATACGTTGCCCGTGTTCGTCTGCGTGTTATAGAGGGTCTGATCGTTCTTGTACGTGGTTCCGCCCTCCTCAAGGGTCACGTGGAAATGGCGCAGCTCGAACCGGACGCCGCCGCGATAGAGAGTTGTTGCGTCGTACATCGTGGTTGGGACCGGGTACTCATTGCCGTCGGTGACGAAAGCGGTGACGCCTGTCCCCGAGCCCGAGTCGCGCTCGAAGGCGAGATAAGGAATGAACCAGTTTCCCGGCAGGAAATCGAGGGAGATGCTGGTCGAGCCGCCGCCGCATATCGAAAGACTGCTCGTTCAGCACAATGCCGCGCGACAGAAGAGGGTCGGCGTAGGAAGGCAGGTTGTTGTAATAAGCGATGTCGCGATAATCGGCGCGCAGATCGTAAATGCGCGATTTCGAAGCATCGACGTGGAGCGTGCCATAGGGATCGTCGCCCCAACTAGTAGGCGCGAACATCGATGTCGGTCGAACCAGCGGCATCTTGGGATCGGTGATGGTAAAGTCCGCACCCAGCAGCTTCGGACCGGAGCCGAGGTCCACGAGGCTGCGATAGGTGTCCATGCTGCCGCCGACGCCGGTCAGCCAGCGGTAGCCGACGTCAATCGACGGACCCGCCGGTGAACCGGGCGCAGCGACTCTTCGCAGCCGAGGGCGCAGCGGGGTCGCTTCAGGCTGGAGCTTGGGCTGCGTCGGGCTGCTGCTGGAGTCTTGGCCGGGGCTGCGGGGGCTGGAGCCTGGCAGTGGCAGGCGCTGGAGTTTGGGTGGAGCCGGAGCTGGGTAGTGTCAGGAACCGGCGTCGGCGCAGGATCCTGCGCAGCCGCTCCATTCCGATCACGAGCCAGGAACAGGAGCGGTTTCATTTGAGCAGGTTCCGGTCCACGTAGCTTCCGTGGATCTTCTGATGGCAGACGGTGCAGTTCTGGTAACGAGGGGAGTTCAAGTTGTGAAACGACGGCGGAACGACGCCGACGACGCCGGCGATCGGCGCGGTAGGAAGATTCGCATGGCACTCCAGGCAAACCAAGCGGACTTCCTGACGGATCAGCATGCGTGGATTCACCGATCCATGCGGCTCATGACAAGTGCCGCAGCCTTCAAAGCGCACCGGTGCGTGTTCAAACGTGAAAGGTCCGCGTTTGTCGCCATGGCATCCCACGCAACCGCGATCGTTGGCGGCAAAGGTTTGGGTCATCGCCTTGGAGATGGATCCGTGCGGGTTGTGGCAATCCACGCAGGACATCGCGCCTTCGGGCACTCTGTGATGGTTCGGCTTTTGAAAGGCCGCCCAAACATTCACGTGGCAGGAGGCGCACTTCTCATTGATCGCCACTGGCGCGCGCGTCACCAGATGTCTGCCCGTCGTTGGCGTGCACGGGTGGCAGCCGACGCAGGAAACCTGGTCGCGCGCGTGGCTGCGACTCGATCCTGCCCACGTGGGTGGGTTGATTCAAGTGGCAAGTGAGGCATACCTTGTCCGAGGCGACCGCGGTGATTTTTGCCGGATTGCGAATATCCTCGGCCGAAACCGACTCCGTGTGTTTCTGCGCCGGGCCGTGACAGGATTCGCAGGCCTTGTCCGACCCAGCCGCGTTTCTTGTCGGAGTCGACAACGTGATGAGGACTCTTCTGGAACGCGTTGAAGATGTCTTCGTGGCAAGCCTGGCAGATTTCCGAACCCGACGTAAGGGGGCGCTACATCTTGCGCCGTCAGACGGGTCGTCCCGATGCCCGCTGCGCCTATCCAAACGAGAATCTGAATGAGCCGCGGCATTTTCGCTCTCCGTCAGTACTGCGCATGCACCTTGTCGACCGCGTATGCGGCTCCCGATGCGTGGCAGACAGGGCAGCTCTCTCCCGATGTGACTCGATGTTGCTGAGAGCGTGGGACGCCGTAGCGATGTCCGCATGGCATCCTGTGCACGCCGAAGTGATCGGCTGCACCGGATTGATCGGGCCCTTGTGGATCGGTCACCGGATTCAGTCCGGCGGGCAGGTTCAGCTCACTACCGTTCACGTGGCACATGGAGCAATTGCGCGTATCGCCAGCCGAGCCGGTCGGGGACATAGCGGGATACAAAACGCCGCTGAAATCGTTGTGGCTTCCGCCGAAGCCGACGACGACGTAAGGCCGATTGGCGGGCAGATTGGCTCCCGTGTGGATCCGATGCACCAGCAGATTGAAGTTGATGCCCTGCGGCGGGAGCGCCTTATCCGCAGGCACATCTGCGATCGGCCGTTGCGCGACGTCCGTATTCGACGGATTGTGGCACAGCACACAGTACTCGGTTTGATTCCGCAGCGATCCGTGGAGAGATAAAGCAACGTGGCAGCCGTTGCAATTGCCGGTGGCGACCACCGCGCGCCGCGGAGTCACCGGGGAGCCATCCACGGAGAAGTTCACCACCTGATTCTTGGCGCCGTAATGAATTGCCTGTTCCGCGGTCGTGCCGGCAAGCACCATTTCGCTGCGCCGCGCTTCGACCCCGATGGAGTAGGTGCCGGTCGCCTTCGCCGGAATGGCGTGCGGAAGGTGTACAGACAGGATCCATCCGCGCCGCAAGTTCCGGCGGTCAGAGCGCTCTCGCTGACATAACCCGGAGTGGTCACGTCGCTGCCGAAACTGGTGTAGCCGTAGTCCGATGGTCGGTCCCGCCATGGTGAAGCTGAGGGAACTCAGCTGGGAAGCGCGCCAGCGGATTTCCGGCGCCGTCTTTGATGGTGTAGGCCACCACGGGATTGAGCCCGCCGTGCCGTTGGAAATCTTCGTGATTGCAACGCGATGCCGCCCAGCAGGGAAGACTCCGTCGGCGCCACGTGGGCGCCCTTGATGGAGGCGTCGAAATCGATTTCACCCTGCGGAATGTGGCAGGTCGCGCACAGCTTGTCGTTAAATTGGGGACCGCCGGCATGATTGACGCCGGTCGCGAAATTGACATCGTCGTGGCAGGCTCCGCAGGCCTCGCGGGTGGGCTTGATCAGATAGGCGGTTGCCTGCGTGGCGCCGGAAGTTTGCGAATGACAAGTCTCGCAACGCCGCGGATCGCCCGGATCGGCCGGGTAGACAACCTTCGAAAAGTCGGTGCCACGCTAATCACGAGAGGCGTTCCAGCCATCACGCTGGGCGTAGAGGCGCCCATGTGGATTTGGTGGATCATGACCTTCAAATGCGAGCGTGTCCCCGTGCTGGTATCCAGCAACTGGTGGGTGTGGCACAGCACGCACATCTCGATGCCGCGGCGCGTTCCGCCGTGGAAGGACAACTGATCGTGACAAGAGTTGCAGCTTGCTGTCCTGATCACATCGTGGACCTTGGTTACGGCGGTTCCATTCGGCACGAAGTTGAACGTAGTGCTGGCGTAGTTGGTGCCCAGGTTATAGTCGGTCAGGTCCCGCGAAGCATAGATGCCGATGGTGTGCGTGGCGGTCGCATCGAATCCGGACTGGGCGCCTTGGTGTGCAAACACGTACTGATATTGCCCCGGTCCGAGATTGGTTAGACGCCGCCTGCATCGGCTCCCGGTTGGATTCGTGGACGGCACCGCAGGTCCGGAGTTGGCCTTGGTTGTGTAGGCCGTATACTCGTCCTGATTCTTCGGCAGCACGGCTGCGATATAGCTCAGGCTGATCGGTCCGGCGTGGTGACACCGGCCGCATCCAGCGGAAGTCCGCTGGGATCGGTGAGAGTGTAGACGACTGTAATGGTCCCATCCGCGGCGATCTGTGCGGAGTTAATGGTGACTGTCAGGCCGGGCTGAACGAACTGGACGGTGGCGGCGTCGGCATAATAGAGCCTTTTCGCGAGGCGAATAAGGGTTACGAGTCGCGCTTGACAGGGTGAGTGCAAGCGCCATGACCACAGCCGCTGCCCTGGCAACACATTTCCAATGCGAGTGTATTCGTTTCGACACCAAGCCCCTCGCCTTTCGCCGCTCTCGAATGAGACCAGTCCACCATACGCCACAGATTAGTGCGGCAGAATCGACATTCGTTTCGGCGTTTCCCCGTCGTGTAGCCACTAATAGTACCAGTATTTTTGCGATTTTTTGGTGAGTTGACGGTATGGGCCCGGTCTCAATACTGCGCATGCACCTGGTCGACGGCGTAGGCGGAGCCTGGTCCGTGGCACACCGTGCAAGCTTCGCCCAATTGATTGGTATTGGTAAGAGCGTGGGAAGCCGTTGCGATGTCTACATGGCATCCGGTACACGCCGAGGTGACCGGTTGCACTGGATTGAGAGGACCCTGAGGATCCGTCACGGGATTCAGTCCTGCGGGCAGGTTCAGCTGGCTCCCATTCACATGGCACATGGCGCAATTGCGGGTGTCGCCCGGCGTGCCTGTCGGACTCGTGGCCGCGTAGCGAACGTCGCTGAAATCGTTGTGACTTCCTCCGAACCCGACGATCACGTAAGGACGATTGGCGGGCAGGTTATCACCCGTATGAATTCGGTGAATCATCAGGTTGAAGTTGATGCCCTGGGTAGGCAGCGCCTTATCTGCCGCGACCACCGCATTGGGACGCACCGGGAAATCCGTGTTCGAGGGATTGTGACACATCACACAGTATTCGGTTTGGTTTCGAAGTCCTCCATGCAGCGACAACGCTACGTGGCAGTTGTTGCAGTTGGCCGTGGCCACCACGGCGCGCCGCGGGGCGACTTTGGAACCATCGACGGCGAAGCTCAACACCTGGTTCTTGGCCCCATAGGTGATGGCCTGCTGCTTGGTAGTACCCGGCAGTACCGTCTCACTGCGCCGCGCCTCGACGCCAATAGAATAGGTTCCTGTCGCCTTGGCCGGAATGGCGTGCGCAAACGTGTACAAACAGGTGCCATCCGAGCCACAGGTGCCGACGGTTAGAGCGCTTTCCGTAACGTAGCCCGGAGTGGTTACGTCACTGCCGAAACTGGTGTAGCCGTAGTCCGAGGTCGCGCCCGCCATGGTGAAGCTGAGCGATCCTAACTTGGAGGAGGCTAGCGGATTCCCTCCCCCGTCTTTGATCGTGTAGGCGACTACCGGCTTTGAGCCAGCCGTACCGTTGGAAATCTTTGTAAGCGTCACCACCAAGCCCCCGAGCAGGAGGACTCGGTCGGGGATGACGTGGCCGCCCTTAATCGATGCATCGAAATCCATTTCACCCTGAGGGATGTGGCAGTTGGCGCACTGGTTGTCGTCGAACTGAGGACCGCCCAAATGCTTGTCGCCGGTCGCGAAATTGAGATTGTCGTGACAGGAGCCGCACGCCGCACGGGTGGGTTTCGTCATATAAGCCGTCGCCTGCGCAGCCTTCACATCCTGCTCATGACAGGTCTCGCAACGGCGAACGTCAGCCGGGTAAACCACCGTCGAAAAATCGGAAACCGCGTTGTTGAAGCCAATAATCTGGTATGGGGTTCCGGCCACCACACTCGGCAGGCTGGAGCCTTCGTGAATCTTGTGAACCATCACTTTGAAGTCCACTGTGTTGCCCGTATCCGGGTTGATCGTTTGGGGCGTGTGGCAAAGCACGCAGAGCTCAACACCCCGGCGCGAGCCTCCATGAAACGAGATCTGGTCGTGACAACTATTGCAGCCGGAGCTATGAACAACATCGCGCGTGACCGTGACAGCACTCCCGTTGGGCACAAAACTGAATGTGGTCGACGCATAGTTGGTGCCCAGATTGAATAGAGAAAGGTTGCGCGATCCGTAAGCGCCGATGGTTTGCGTCGCCGTCGCATCAAAACCAGCCGGGGCCTTAGTGCCAAATTTGTACTTATATACGCCATCCGAAACGGCTGTGAACGTGCCTCCGCTGTCGGCACCAGCCTGAATGGCGCTCTTGCCATTAATGGTGCTGGTCTTGGTGCGAACGGTATAGGCGTTGTACTGTTCCTGCCCTTTTGGAATTGTTGCCGCTATGAAACTCACCGACACGGTCCCCGGAGTACTCACCCCCAGGCGATCCAGGGGCAGGCCCGTGGGGTCGGTCAGCGAAATGGTCGCAGTGATGGTGCCATCGGCGGCAATTTGGGCGTCTGTGATCTTGAATGTCAGACCCGGACGAACAAACTGAACCGTGGTTGCGTCGGCGAAAAAGGCTTTCTCCCGCGATGTGTAGGGGCTACGAGTCGCGCTACCCAGAGTAAGCGCGAGAATAGCTCCCACAGCGCTTGCCCTTGCCAGAACATTCCAAGGAAGGTTGTTTAGTTTCAAAAAGTGCCTCGTTCTTTACCCGAAGTGACGGCACCGGGTGCAGCACTTGTTGCACGTATCAAGCCGATTAAACGGCAGTGCGGCGTAGTGATTCTTAACTGTTTAGCCACTTTTCGAATCCCTCTTGCGCGAAATGACTCTGTCTAAAGCCCTGGAGGTGCGCCATGCGACCCTGCTCCTCCAGCCTTACGAAGAAGAGTGGCGCGACTCCACTTATGTTCTTTCCTCTTCGGTCAGAAATTTGAAGGCGCTTGATCTTTCGCGCGGATCAATTTGGGACTCAGGTAAAAAAGGTCCGATGCTGAACCGCGACTTAAACTGAGCAGGGTGGGCTATTTCTGATCCGGCAACGCGAACACGTACAGGCGTTGCCGTTGGAGGGATTACGAATTTCGGGAGTCACCGCTGCCGGGACCTGGCGCGGACTGCCGCCGCCTAGGCCGGTCGGTACCGCGATGTACTGCTTGCCGCCGACGGTGAACGAGACGGGAAAGCCTTGCACCGATGTCGGCAGGCGCGTCTGCCAGAGGATGGCTCCGGTCTTCACGTCGACGGCTTTGAACACGCGATCCAGGTCGCCCACGAAGGCGACGCCGCCCGCGGTCGAGAGCACCGCCGTCAGAAACGGCGCGCGCTGCTCGAACTTCCACTTCTCCTTCATCGTGTTCACGTCGTAGGCGGCCAGCTTGCCGATGTTGCCGTTCGAGCCCGGCATCTCGAAGAAGCGCCGGTTGGCGGAGGTGCCGCCCGAGCCTTCCTTGGGCTCGGTCTTGCGCCCGAACATTTCCATGCAGCTCTGGCTCAGCGGAATGATGAGCTGCGCCGGTCGGCGGGTGGTAACTCATCGCCTGCCAGTTGTGTCCGCCCTCGGTCGAGGACACGCCTGCACCCATTCTTCGGGCTGCTGCTCGACGATCTCGTTGCGATAGTGCACCTCGCCCGTCTTCTTGTCGATGCTGTCGAAGACGTTCTGGAAGACGCGTCTCCTTGTAGTCGAGGAACTTGCCGGTCTTGCGATCGAGCTTCCATAGGATGCCTGCCTTGCCGATGGTGAACAGCAGATTCTGGCCGCCGGAATCGACCAGCACGCGCTCGTAGA
Source organism: uncultured Alphaproteobacteria bacterium (assembly GCA_963780095.1). Taxonomy (GTDB): domain Bacteria; phylum Pseudomonadota; class Alphaproteobacteria; order Acetobacterales; family Acetobacteraceae; genus JAMXLO01. The sequence continues at coordinate 77,352 of CAWABH010000057.1, read as the reverse complement.
CTTCGTCCAGATCGAGCGATTCGCCGGGCACGTGCTGGAAATACCAGGCGAGCGTTCCGTCGTTCGGGATTGCAGCGCCAGTGTCGAAGTGGTGTAGAGCGCCGTGGCGTTGGTGCCGCGAATCGCGCGCATCCACGGCTTGGCCTGCGCCACGCCCCAATAGGTCAGATTGAGCTCGGGATCGTAGCTGCCGGTGATCCAGGTGTCGCCGCCGGCGCGCAGCAGATTCGGCAGCTTGCCCCAGGTGTCGCCGCCCGGGGTGCCCTCGCGCGCCACGGTTTCGAACTTCCAGAGCTGCTTGCCGGTTTGCGCGTCGTAGGCGCTGATGTAGCAGCCGGTCTCTTTGTAGCGATCGCAGCCGCCCATGCCCTGGATCACTTTGCCTTGGACGATCAGCGGTCCGCTGGTGTTGCTGTAGCCTTTGGCCGGATCGGCGATGCGCGTTTCCCAGACGATCTTTCCGGTGCGCGCGTCCAGCGCGACCAGGCGCACGTCCGTGGTGGCGAGGTAGACCTTGTCCTCGATAGAGCGCGAGGCTGCGGATCGCGCCGAGGCCGCCGGATAGATCGGGACCGATGCGATTCTCCCAGATCAGCTCGCCGGTGCGGGCGTCCAGCGCCTGCACGATGTTGCCGGTGTTCGCCAGGATACATGATGCCGTTGTGGACGATCGGCGTGGGTTCGTTCGCGCCGCCATCGTTCATGGCCCACGACCACACCAGTTGCAGATCCTTCACGTTGGTGGTGTTGATCTGGGTGAGCGGGCTGTAGCTCCACGCCTGGTAGTTGCGGCGGATCATGAGCCAGTCGCCGGGATCGGGATTGCGCAGCATCGCGTCGGTGACCGGGACATAGTTCTTCACTTCGCCGCTACGGTGATGCCCTTGGGGCCGGAAGCGGCCGCGGGAGCCTGCCCTGCTGCCTGCAGCGAGATGGCCGGACGGCCGGTCGCCACGGAGCGAATCGTGAATCGCGGTCGAGGCGGTCAGCGGCTGATTGCCCGGCGTCGCTCCATTGGCAGCCAGAATGAAGGCCGCGAGGTTGACCGATGCTTCCTCGTCTAGGCCGCCGGGATTTGCGGGAGGCATGGTAGTCCGAATGGTGTTGACCAACTCGCGCGCGACGCGCGATCCCCATGCAGCCACGAAATTGGATCCGGCGAGTTGCGGACCCTCATTGCCCCCCAAGTCCGTCGCGTGACAGCTGGCGCACCGGCCTGAAAGGCCGCGCGGCCAGCCTCGGCCTGCTGGAGCGGTTTGAGCTAGCAGCGCGGTGCTGGCAGCCATTGTCAACGTCAAGATGGATGCGGTCTTCATGGGTCGGGCCTCCCTGGCTCCAACTACATTACCGGGTCTTGGGACCAGAATGTAATCGCTTGAGCGAGCCTAGTCCGCTCCCTGACGGTCACGGCTCTGAAACGCTTCGCGTTTGGGAAAATCGTGACGAGAACGGCCCCGTCCTTATGATTTAGCCAGCGTGCGCTCCAGCCGGTGTCTGGTGCAGTTCATGCAGCAGCCGCATGATGTTGTACGCGCTCAGCTCCACCAGCAGCCGCGTGACCTTGGCGTGCTGCTGATCGTTCAAGTCGTGCTCCACCGCCTTCATGGCGTCGACCACGCTGTCCTGTTGCTTGTGGAGCTCGCTACTCGTCGATCACTCCGTCCGCCATCGCGTCGACGAAGTCGAGAGCTTGTGGACTTGTTCGTCGATCACCGGCACATGCGTCTTCTCGTCAAACCAACCCACTCGGGTCATAAAATTCCTTTCGTCGTTACTCATCGTTACTTATCGCAAATGATTTCGCAATTCCAAAAACCGGCCTTGCAGGCGCTCGCGGCCGCCCTCTTCCTGCACCCTCTTTCGAAAGGCTTCCGGCAGAAACTCGGCGTCGGTGCATTCGAGCATCGCGGCGATCTCCTGCATCTCTTTTTCGATCCCATCCAAGCGACGGCAGAAAACCGGCCAGTTCCTGTTCCAGCGCTGCCTTGCCGATGCCCGGCTTCGCCGCGCAAACGCCCGCGCCGCGCAGCCCTGGTTACGATGCCCTCAATATCGGCGCCCGATAACCTTCCGGTCAATTCGATTTCGGGAATTTCTGCTGGCGCCAACTGCACACCCGGCTTTGCGGCCCATGGCTTGAAACATGGCCCGCAATTCCTCTTGCATGGTCGGATAGAACAGCGGGATGTGAACCTCGGCGCGGCCCTGGCGCTTCAGGTCGATGGGCAGAAGATCGGGTCGGCAGGTGAGCAGCATCCACAGAATCTTGCCGCGATAGCGCGTGTCGCCCATTTGCGCGGCGATCAAGCGAGAAGACGCGGCTGGACGTCCCGGAATCGCCTTCCTGGTCGCGATCGCCCAGCGCGGCGTCGGCTTCGTCGATCACCACCACAACGGGACCCATGGCTCGCAATACGCCCAAGACGCGCTCTAAGTTCCCTTCGGTCTCGCCGACGTACTTGGAGCGGAAATTCTTGAGGATGACGCACGGCACGCCCATCTCGCCGGCCATGCACTGCGCCAAGAACGTCTTCCCCGTCCCCACGGGACCGCAAACCAGGTAGCCCATCGGAAGCGTTTCCGTATCGCCACGCTGTCAGCAGTTGCGCGTCCTCGCGAAGACGCTGCTTCACCGCGGCGTGGCCGACCAGAACATCGGCCTTCCACTTCGGCTCCATGAATTCCGAGCAGACCCGCGGCACTGGCGCTCAATCAATTCTTTCTTCAGCGCACGCATGCGAGCCGTGTCCAGCCGATGTCCCGATTCAAACGCGGACTGCACCATCACATTCATGTCGACGCAGGAAATTCCCGCGGTGAGACGCGCCAGTTCGGCTTCTGAATAGTCGGACGACGAGATGGAAATCGCGGCCCTCGACCGCGTAGTGAAGAAACGCGCCCGCTCCGCTTCATCGGGCATCGGCACTTCGACGTCGGAGACGTAGGGATTCGACGTGACTCGCTCACTCAGCGCGGCGGCGCTCTCGTCCATCAGAACGATGGCCATGTTGAGCCGCTTCACATGCGGGCTCGCCGCCCAGTTCAGCAGCGTGACCACTTGCTGCGACGCGGCGGGACTCAAGCCGCCCGGGCTCGCCGCTGGGAAGCAGGAACGACGCATGATCGATCAGGATCGCGGCGCTGACGCTCTCTTCGCCGGCCATGATGTTGTTCTGCACGAAGCGATCGAGCAGAGCAAACGCCGTCGAAGGATCCTTGCGAGCCGCCGCCAGGTCGCCGACCTTTTCGTTAGCCAGCGACCACCATCTCTTTCAGCCGCGCGCCATCGCGGCCCGCAAAGGCTCGCAGTCCGCGCGCGAGATCGTAGTACAGCACCAGGTCCCAGCGGCCGAACACCTGCTCGGCCAGGAAGTCGGAGAGGCTGCCGTAGGCCGAGCCGTCGGCGGCGAGCGGAACCACGTCGTGCACGTTGCCGTGCAGCACGAAGAGCGACGTGGAGCCGGAAAAATAGAGCTCGGAAAGCTCCGCGGCCCAGGCAGGGAACCACTCCGGCACGCGCTGCCTGCTGATATGCTCGGCCGGCTTCACTGCGCCACCTTTCGCCAATCGGCGTCGAGAATCGCGGGCGGCTCCTGCATCTGATCCACCAGGCCCGTGATCTGGTGCAATTCGCGAATCGCGGTCTCGGTGGACTGCACGCTTTCGGCGACGCCCTTCGATCTGGTTCGACAACGCGTCGGGGTCCTGGCGATTGACGCTCGACTCGGCCAGAGCCTGAATCTTGGCTTCGATGCGATCCAGTTCGAGGCGGACGAACTCGGCATTTTCGCCGGCCTTTTTGTAGTTCTGCAGACGCAGTTCCTGCGCGGCGACGCTGTCTTCAAGGAACGCTTGAAGCGTTCGTCCTGCGAGCGCTGGCGAGTTTCGCCTTGGCCTCGTCAATGCGCGCGCGAATCTCGGCCTCGCTGGTGGAGTGCAAGAAAGCGCTCCAAGCCCTTGCTGCGACACCAGCAGCTTCAGAAAAATCCACAACAGGCGATCGAGAGCGGGAGTGCTCAGATCCTCGGTGGAGAGGGACGGCCGTCTGGCCGCCCACGCCGCGCGCGATGGATTTCATCTCCAGGCAGCGCGAGCGCAACAGTGTCGAATCGCTGTCGCGATTCGGGCGAAAGCGAATTCATGATCTCCGCCAGAGATTCGCCCGCGCTGACCGCGCGAGGCTGCTTGCGCCTCCTTGTAGACCTGGGCATCGATCGCATCGCGAAACTTGGGTCGGGAAACCAGCAGCCCAAATACGCGACCTCGGCGGCCAGCAGCAGGGGAAGAAGCGCATCGGGCCAGGGACTGAGACGCCGCGGCCGCGGCTCCGCCGAAAAAGAGCAGCAGGTTCCAGCGGTACAGAAATGCGCGTTTCAGATACTCCGCAATGCCCGCGCCGCCGCCTTCATTTCTGGGCCTCGAATTTTTCCACGATGTCGCGAATGGCAAACACGGTTTGGCTGAAAGCGGCCTCGCGTTGCATCTCGCGCGCGGGGCGTTCCGGGCTGGGCACTTCCATTTCCTTAATAATAGTGCCGGGCGCGCCGGAGAGGATGTAGATGCGATCCCCTAGAAAGACCGCTTCCTCCACCGAATGCGTCACGAAAAACACCGTTGCTTCCTGCTCGCGCCACAGCTTGATCAGCAGGTCCTGCATGTTCAGCCGCGTCGCTGGATCGAGCGCGCCGAAAGGCTCGTCCATCAGAATGATGTGCGGCGCCAGAATCAGCGTGCGCGCGATCGCCACGCGCTGGCGCATGCCTCCGGAAAGCTGATGCGGATATTTTCGCGCGTCGCGCATTGGGGTTCAGGCCCGACCTTGCCGATCCATCACGCGCGCTCGTCCTCGCGCTCCTTGCGGCCCACACCCGAACATTCCAGGCCGAACGCGATGTTATCGAGCACCGTGCGATTGTCGAACGAGGTGTAGTCCTGAAAGACCATCCCTCGGTCGGGCCCGGGACCTTCCACCGGCTTGCCCATCACCTTCACCGTGCCCGTGGTCGCCGGAAACTGCGGGCGCAACCCCGCGATCAATCGCAGAATGGTCGACTTCCCGCAGCCCGACGGGCCCAGCAAGCGAAACAAATTCGCCGCGTCCGGGCTTGTTGATCACCTTGAAGGAAATATCGCGAATCGCCGTCGTGGGACGGCCGCCCTGCGCGTCGTAGATCTTGCTGACGCCTTGAAACTCCACGACCAGTTCATCGGCCATGGGGTGTTAATCCGCATCCTCCCGATAAGGAAACAAGCCGCGCTGCACCCATCCTAAAAACCGGTCGATCGAATACGCCAGACGCGCCGATGACGATCAGGATCAGAATGATGTGCTCCGACAAGCCGCGCCGCTGGCTGGTGGAAAGCAGATAGCCCAGGCCATGTTCGGCGTTGATCAATTCGGCGAGCATAATGTAGCCGAACGCCAGACCGAACAACGAGCGCAGACTTTTGTAGATGTCGGGCAGGGCGAGCGGCACCAGCACCTTGCCGATCACCTGCGCGCGGGTAGCGCCCAGCGTGGTCGCGGTTTCCACGTAGCGATCCGGAACGGAGGTGATCGCGTGAACGGCATCGGAATAGACGAACGGCACGCACGCGATGAAGATGAACATCACCTTCTGCGTCTCTTCGATCCCGAACCAGAGAATGGTCAGAGGGATCAGCGCCGCCACGGGAATGTTGCGCGCGAATAGCGCCACCGGCATCACAGCCGATTCCAGCACTCGCCACGAGCCCGCGGCGATGCCCAGCGGCACGCCGATCACGATCGCCAGGCCGAACCCGGCAAGCACGCGGCGCAATGTCGCGATGATGCTATCCAGAAGTCGCGCTCATTCCAAAGAGGTCCGAAGCTTCGCGCGACTTCCAGCGGCGAAGGCAAAATCACGGGCGAGATCAGGCGCTAGATATTCGCGAACGGCACGATCGAACCCATGCCCAAAGCGAGGTCGAAGCCGAGATGACGGCGTACCTGGTCGCCAAACGCAACGGCCTGACGCCACGGAGCGAAAGCTATCTCGACAGCTACGAGGAGGTCTTCTCCGGGATCGATCTCTACGGGGTCTTGCGAGCTGCGAACGCGGTGGAGGCCGCTATGGGCATCTCTCGGCCCATATTCTCGGGAAGGCAAAACGATGAGGGCGAGCGGGTGATCGAGGTGCCCCAGTCCTTCGTCGTGCGCGAGGAATGTGAGAAGGCCGCCTTCCAGAACGGCTTCCGCCGCATTCTGGGCGAGAACCAGGGCTGGGCGGCCTTCGCCTCGACCACCGCGCGCGGCACCATCCATCTGGCCGCCGCCGGCATCCACGGGCCATGGTTTCTCGCCCTGGACCATGCCGGCATCATCGCCGAACTCGGCCTTCCCGCCGCCGCCATGCCCGGCCCCGGCAACGCCCGCTACGCCTTCGACACGCTGGGCGAACTCTATGCGGTGCTGAATCGCGTCTATGCGTTAGGTGTCAGCCTGCCCGACGCGCCGCTGCGCGAATTTGAGCTTCGCGTGGCGGATCTGCCCCGGACAACCGAGGCCGAGCGGCTGGTCGTGCAGCGGATCGGCCAGGATATTTTCCGCGCCCGCCTGATGGATTACTGGCAGGGCCGCTGCCCGCTCACCGGTATCTCCGACCCGGCCCTGCTGCGCGCCTCGCACATCATCCCATGGGCGGAATGCGAGAGCGACGCCGAACGGCTCGACGTCCACAACGGCCTTCTCCTGTCGGCGCTTTGGGACGCCGCATTCGATGCCGGGCTGGTCAGCGTCGATGATACAGGCAGGGTGATCGCGTCGCCACAGTCTTACGACCGCTGCGATAGATGCCCTCAATCTGCACCGCGGCGTAACGCTCAGTGGTCTTACGGAAGCGCATCGGGCGAACCTTGCTTGGCACCGAACGAAACATCGGATGGAGATCGACAAACGCGTCGCCAAGCCTGTGGGAGATGCTTGAGCGACTCGCCCCGGTCCGACTTCGTGGCCTTCTCAATGCAGTCTGCAAGGTTCCGGAGCGCTCCATGCTGGCCCGGCAGGGCTTGTGCATGATTACGCATCCCGCCCGCTCCAGATACTCGACCAGCCGCTCGGCAGTGACCTGAGCCATCAAACTGGTCCGCGCTGTGTAACGCGCTTCCGGCCGTTGAACCGGAGGGGCCAAGGAGAGGGATCGCGTCACTTCGTCCCCGGGTGGCGGGCGGATTGGGCGTGGGGATGATGGGGGGAATTCGCGAGACGCAGTAAGAAGAACGCGCGATTGCCCCTGGCTGTCGGGCCGTCGGCGAAGCCCCATTGAAGCCCCGCGTTATTTCTCCAGCTGACCGTCTTTGATATTGGACTGTAATTCATTGATTTCATTGGTGGGCGCAGTAGGACTCGAACCTACGGCCCGCTGATTAAGAGTCAGCTGCTCTACCAACTGAGCTATGCGCCCGCCCAGCGGCCCTCGGCAGGACCCCCAACGGCAAGGCGCGCGCTATAGCAAGGGCCGCCCGGTTTGCAAACCCCCGGGCGACGCTTCGCCGCCGACCCTACCGAGCCTCATATTCCTCGTTGTTCAGCAACACCAGCGCCAGGGCGCGGCGCAGGCGAAGCAGGCCGCCGCGGGTCTGGCCCTGGTTGCACATCCGCTGGCCCTCGATCGTCAGCGAGGTGACCTCATACGAGGGCGGCGCGGACGTGCTGCGGGCCAGCTCGCTGATCCGTTCCAGCAGCCGCGAGCAGTACTCCGGCGTGTCGCTGGTCACCTGCTGCGGCGGCGGCTGACCGACCACAGGAATGGCGCCCGCCAGCACGGCGCCCAGTCCGAGACAGGCAACCGCGCCGGCCAGCCTGGGAATGCGGACATTCAGCAACATGGCCGGTACACTGGCACCTGCGGTCTCACGGGCCGGTGGTCCGGGCATGACAATCGCGTTAGCCGCCAGGGCTCGGCTCGTCATGCGCCGGCAACGTAATGACGGCGCGCAGACCCGGTGCCGCATCCGTCAAACGCAGGCTGCCTCCGTGCAGCTGCGCGACCGCCTGGACCAGCGCGAGGCCGAGGCCGGAGCCCGGCGTATTGCGCGCGATTTCACCACGAAAGAAGCGCTCTGTCGCACGCAGACGGTCGGCCTCGGGGATGCCGGGCCCCTGGTCGGCCACGGCAATCTCCACCGCAGCGGGCGTAACCGAAGCGGAGATCCGGACGGCATCGCCGGCGTGCGAGAACTTGACGGCGTTGTCGACCAGATTGGCGACCGCCTGCTGGATCAATTCCCGGTCACCGTAGGTCGGCAGGCGTGCAGGCACATCGACCGACAGCGCGATCCCGTTCTCCTCTGCGACAGCGCCGTACAGTTCCGCCACGTTGGCGAGCAGCGGCGCAAGGTCGAACCGGACGAAAGCCGAGCGCCGTGAGCCGGCCTCGATCTCGGCAATGCGCAGAAGGGCCTGGAACACGGCCACGATGCCGTCCAGATCCGCGGTCGCCCGCTCGATCGCGGCACGCAGCTCAACCACTGACCCGGCATGCACCGCCGCGTCTTCCAGCCGCGCGCGGGCGCGGGTGATCGGCGTCCGCAGATCGTGCGCGATGGCGTTGGACACTTCGCGCACGCCCTCCATCAACCGGCCGAGGCGATCCAGCATGTCGTTGATCGTTTCGGCGAGCTGGTCGAACTCGTCGCCGCGACCGGAGAGCCGTACGCGCTGGCTGAAGTCGCCGGCGGCGATCGCCGCGGCGGTGGCCGAGACATTGGCCAGCGCGCTGCGGAACAGGCTGCGCACGACCAACGCACCGATCGATGCCATGGCCACCACCACCAGCAGCGCCCACAGCAGCGCGTCGGTGAGCAGCGATCGGAGCTGGGCACGCAGATGCACGTCGCGCCCGATCAGCAGGCGAAAGCCGCCAGGCAGTTCGTACCTCTGCACGAGCGCGAGCGAGCGGACGCCGGCGCGCTCGATCGGCAGCTCGTACCACCCAGGGGTTTGCGTGACCGCCTGTGGCCAGTGCTCCAGGTTGCCGGCAATCCGCCGCCCCGCGGGATCGACCAGCAGGTAGATCGCATCGTCCTCGATGTCCTGGCTCAACCGGTCGTCGATTGTCAGCACCATCGCCGGCAGCCGGCCTGCGGCGAAGCGCTCCGAAAGACTTTGGGCGTCGGCCTGGATCGCGGCTTCGCTTTGCCGGTCAAGCAGGCCGGCGGTCGCCCACCAGAGGAACAGCGCCAGCGCCGCCGCGCTGAGCGCAAGCAGCAGAGCATAGATCACCGCGAAACGGACGCCGGCCGAACGCAGCAGGCGCAGACCCGAGCGGCCTGCGGGCGCATCGGCGACCGGTGCGGCGAAGGAACCCGGAACGGCCAATGACGGCGTCACGCGTTCTCGGCGCGCAGCATGTAGCCGGCGTTCCGTACGGTATGGATGAGCGGACTCGGGAACGGCTTGTCCACCTTCTGGCGCAGCCGCGAGACATGCACGTCGATCACGTTGGTCTGCGGGTCGAAATGATAGTCCCACACGCCCTCGAGCAGCATCGTGCGCGTCACGACCTGCCCCGCGTGGCGCATCAGGTATTCGAGCAGCCGGAACTCCCGCGGTTGAAGGTCGATCTTCTGGCCGGCGCGCTTCACCTGGCGCGACAGCAGATCGAGCTCGAGGTCTTCGACGACGAGCTTGGTCACGGGCCCCTCTCCCTTGGCGCGGCGTGCCAGGGCCTCGACACGTGCCAACAGCTCGGCGAACGCGAACGGCTTGGACAGGTAGTCGTCGCCGCCCGCCTTCAGACCGCGCACACGCTCATCGACGTCGGCGAGAGCCGACAGGATCAGCACCGGTACAGGGTTCTTCTGTGCCCGCAACGTCTCGACCAGATGCAGCCCGTCGATGCCTCCAGGCAGCATGCGGTCGAGGACCACCGCGTCGAACGCTTCGCTGGCGGCCAGGAACAGGCCATCACGACCGTTGTCGGCGTGTTCCACCACATGTCCCGCCTCCTTCAGGCCGCGCACCACGAAGGCGCCGACGTCCTTGTCGTCTTCCACAACCAGGATTCGCATGACCTTGCTCCTTCAGCCCGCACCTTCCGTGGGGCGGCGGCCAATCGTGACCGAAATGTCCATTTCGCGGCCCTGGCGACGGATCGACAGACTGACGTCCTTTCCCGGGGCCACGGCGGCGATGGTGCGGATCAGACCGCGCGATGTCTCGATGTGCTCGCCGTTCACCGCGAGGATCGTATCACCCTGACGAAGCCCCGCGCGCCCCGCCGGGCTGGTGCGTTCGACGCCGGCGATCGCCACTCCGGTCTTCGTATCCTCCACCGATACGCCGAGCCAGCCGCGTTCGATGTGGCCGCCGCCGCGCAATTGCGCAACGATGGGGCTGATGAGCTCGCTCGGCGTGGCGAAGCCGATGCCCACCGAACCGCCGGAGGGCGACACGATGGCTGTGCTGATCGCAATCACCTGGCCATCCATGTTGAAGATCGGGCCGCCGGAATTGCCCGGATTGATCGGCGCGTCGATCTGCAGAAAGTTGTCGAACGGACCGGCTCCCAGATCACGGCCACGCGCCGAAATGATCCCCGCGGTAACCGAGCCGCCCAGGCCGAATGGATTGCCGGCGGCGATGATCCAGTCCCCGACCTCCACCTCTCGCGAATCGCCCCAGGCGACAAATGGAAGTGGGCCGGAGGCCGACACCTTGATCAACGCGACATCGGTGAGTTCGTCTGTGCCGATCAGGCGGGCGGGCAGCCGCGTGCCGTCGGTGAGCGAGACCACGATCTTGTCGGCATGGCCCACCACATGGTTGTTGGTCACGATCAGGCCGGACGGATCGATGATGAAGCCCGAGCCGGCGCCCATCGTTTCCTCGCGGCGATTGCCGAAGCGGCGGCGGAACTCGCGTCCCAGCGGCGTGTCACGCAGTTCCGGCGGCAGTTCGCCGAGCACGTCGCCGCCCGAGACGGTTTCCGTCACCGCGATGTTGACCACGGCGGGCAACACGCGCTTGACCAGCGGTGAGAAGCTGTCCGGGGCGGAGCGCGCGACGGCATTGCCGGGCGCCGCCGTCGCGCAGGCGGTGACAAGCAGCGCAAGGGCCAGGATCAAGCCCCTTGGATGCCAGGCTGAGGTCATTTTGGCGGGTTCTCTCCCGTAGGGATGCGTCATGCGTGTGCAGCAGATGGCACGCTAACCCCCCAGCAACAAGAATCCGGCGCCCAAGACCGACTCAGGCGCTGCCGCGTGACGGGTCTTCTGGCCAGACATGCTTGGGATAGCGTCCGCGCATGTCACGCCGGACTTCGGCCCAGCCGCTTCGCCAGAAGCCCGCCAGATCAGCGGTGATGGCAACCGGGCGACCAGCCGGGGAGAGCAGGGCGAGTTGCAGCGGCACCCGGCCTGCGGCGAGCTTCGGCGTGGCGGTCATGCCATAGAACGCCTGCGCCCGCGCCGAAGCGACAGGAACCGGCTGGGTATAGTCGATCGCCGCGTACAAGCCGGGAATAAGCGCGAGATGCGCCGGCAGGGTCTCGTCCAGCCGCCGGGCCAGGTTCCAAGGCAGCAGACCGCGCAGGATAGCATGCAGGTCCAGGCGCGACAGATCGCCGAGACGCGACAAACCGGCAAGCTTCGGCGCAAGCCACTCGTCGACGCCGGCAGCCAGCGCGTTGTCCGACAGGTCCGGCCAAGGGTCGGCGGGCTCCATTTGGCGCATCAGCGCCACGCGTGCCTGGAGCTGGCGCGACTGATCCGTCCACGGAAGGGGGCGCAGCCCTTCGCCGCCCACCGCACGGGCGAGCGCTGCCGCGACTTCCGCCGGCTCCGCCGGTTCGGTGCGGTCCGTCAGGATCAGCGCCCCGAGCCTGCGTCTGCGCCGCGCCAGGATTGCGCCGGAGACCGGATCGAAGCCGGTCTCCACCTGTTCGGTCACTCGCGACGCCAGGCTGACCGGCAGCGCAGTGGGGTCGAGCGGCGCCGCCAGGCGGATGCGCGCCGAGGCCTTCATCTCAAGCGCCGCGACGGCGAGCAGTGGCGTGGTGGCGAGCCGGTCCGTGCGAGGCAGCCGCGCGCCGCCGCCGCCGGCGAGACGGAACGCCCCCGGCTCACCCCGTCGCTGCGCGATCCGGTCGGGGAACGCGGCGGCCAACAGCCGGCCTGGGTCGCCTTCGGCGGGCGCGTTGCCGGACAGGTGCAACCGTCGGCGGTATTGGGCGGCAACGCGGCGGATACGGGACAGCGCGCCACGATCGGCCGCCGGATCGCCATCGGCGATCGCGGCCAGGCGGAGACCGATATCCGCCGGTGCGTCGAGGCTCCGCAGCGGGTCGCGCTCCTCGAGAAGTGCGGCGAGGTCGGCCGCAAGCGCCGCCTCCCCTGGGGTTTCCGCGGCCAACATCATCGCCGCGAGCCGCGGATGCGCGCCCAGCGAAGCCATTCGCCTTCCGGCCTCGGTGATACGTCCCTCCCGATCGAACGCGCCGATTTCGCCCAGCAATTTCGTCGCGGCAGCAAGCGCGCCGGCGGGCGGCCGGTCGAGGAAGGCCAGATCGACAGGCGCGGCGCCCCACGCCGCGCAATCCAAGGCGAGCGACGACAGCTCGGCCTCGAGGATCTCCGGACGGTCGAAGGCAGCGAGCCCGCGATGCAGCGCCATCGACCATAGGCGGATCGCCACACCTGGCGTCTCGCGCCCCGCCCGGCCTGCCCGCTGCTCGGCGGCGGCGCGCGAAATCCGCAGCGTCGCGAGGCGTGTCAGGCCGGTGGTCGGATCCAGCCGCGGCGCACGGCGCCACCCGCCGTCCACCACGATTCGCACGCCAGGCACGGTCAACGAGGTCTCGGCAATCGACGTCGCCAGAACCACCCGTCGTGCCTCTGCCCGACACAGCGCGCGGTCCTGCTCGGCGGGCGGCAGGTCGCCATGCAGCGGCAGCACGAGCGCCCCGCAGCCGGCAAGCGCTGCCTGCGCCCGGCGGATCTCCGCCATGCCTGGAAGGAAGCCCAGCACGTCACCGTCATGCTCCGCCAGCGCGGCGCGAACGGCACGGGCCATCGCGTCCGGCAGATCCCGCGGCCGGGGGATGTCGCGCGCGGCGTGGTGGACGGCGACCGGAAACATCCGGCCGGCGCTCTCGATCACATCGGCATCCATCAGCCCGGCGAGACGCGCCCCATCGGCGGTGGCCGACATCGCCAGCAGACGCAGCTCCGGACGCAGTACGCGCTGCAACTCGAGACAGAGAGCGAGCGCCAGATCCGACTCGAGCGAGCGCTCGTGCACCTCATCGAGGATCACGACGGCGACGCCATCCAGGCCCGGATCAGATTGCAGCCGGCGGACCAGCAGGCCCTCAGTGATGACCTCGATCCGGGTCGCGGCGGAGACCGCCGTGTCCAGCCGGGTGCGGAAACCCACCGTGCCGCCGGCCGTCTCGCCGAGCAGGCTCGCCATCCGGGCGGCGGCGGCCCGTGTTGCCAGCCTGCGTGGCTCCAGCATCAGGATGCGCCCGTCGCCGCGCCAGTGCGCATCGAGCAGGACCAACGGAATGATTGTTGTCTTGCCGGCGCCAGGTGGTGCCACGAGCACGGCGTTGCGTCCGGCCGCGAGTGCCGCGAGCATGGCCGGGATGGCTTCGGTCACGGGGAGTTCGGGTAGCTTCATCGTGCGGGATGCTGGTCAGCCGACATATTTCGTCCCATATGCTCACGAGATCGTGTTACAGGGAACCCATGTTGCGGACGCTCAAGACAATCCTGGTGATCGTGCTGCTTGTCAGTCCGGCGATCCGCGCGGGCGCGATCGAGAGCACGCCGGTCACCAGCCCGCGCGCCACAGTGTCACTGGTATCCGATACCGACGCCGTCGCGCCAGGCAAGCCATTTCGCGTCGGGCTGCATGTCCGGCTCGCACCCGGCTGGCACACGTACTGGCAAAATCCGGGAGACGCGGGCGTTCCGGCAGAGCTTGAGCTGACGCTGCCATCCGGCAGCACGTCAGGGCCCATCGTCTGGCCGACGCCCCAACGCATGGCGGAAGGTCAACTCGTAACCTACGCCTACACCGGCGATCAGCTGTTGCCGCTCACCGTGACGCCGGGACAGGACGCCGAGGGCATGGCCATACAGGCGCATGCCCGATGGCTGGTGTGCAAGGACATCTGCGTGCCGGAGGAAGGCGAGTTCCGCCTGGACCTGCCCGCGGGCACCGCCGCCCCATCGGCGCAGGCGCCATTGTTCGCGGTGCACGACAGGCACGTTCCACTTCCTTCGCCGTGGCAAGCAGCTGTGGCGGGCGATGGAACGCTTTGGGTGCAGGGGCCGGAGCTGTCGGCGGCCACTGTGGTCGATGCGTGGTTCATCCCCGATGCGCCGGGAATCATCCGCGACAGCGCGGCACAGCCACTGACGGTGTGGGAAGGCGGCTTCACCCTGGCATTGAAGCCCGGCAAGGCGTTCCGCTCGGAAAACGGTCTGTCCGGGATTCTGACGGTGCGCGATCGGAGCGGCCTGGAGACCGATTTGACTCTGCGCGCCGCGCCCGGCGTGGTGCCGCCGCCTGCGGCTCCTCTGGTGCGGATTGAGCGCATGCTGGGACTGGCGTTTCTGGGCGGGTTGATCCTGAACCTGATGCCATGCGTATTCCCGATACTGGCGATGAAGGTGGTCGGGCTCGCCGGTGCGGAACGCGGCCGGGCGCACCTGCACGCCGCAGCTTATACCGTGGGGGTACTGGTGGCCTTCGCCGCCGTTGGCGCGGCCTTGCTGGCGGCCCGTGCCGCCGGCGCGGCGGCAGGATGGGGGTTCCAGTTCCAGTCTCCTGTGTTCGTTGCGGGCATGGCCTGGCTGCTGTTTGCGGTCGGACTGAACCTCTCGGGCGTCTTTCAGGTCGGTACAGGGCTGGTCGGCGTCGGCCAAGGTCTGACACGCCATAGCGGGCAGCTGGGCAGTTTCTGCACCGGGTTGCTGGCCGTGGTGGTGGCAACGCCCTGCACCGCGCCTTTCATGGGGGTCGCCATCGCGGCGGGCCTCGCCGCACCGCCGGCGGTGACGATGATGGTATTCCTGGCGATGGGTCTCGGCATGGCGATGCCATACGTCCTGCTGGCCTTCGTGCCTGTGATTGGACGCACTGCGCCGAAACCGGGACGCTGGATGGAGGTGCTGCGGCAGGCGCTGGCGTTCCCGATGTATGCCGCGAGCGCCTGGCTGATCTGGGTGATCAGCCTGCAGGCCGGTCCTGCCGGTGTGCTCGGCACCGCTGCCGGTCTTGTGCTGCTGGGCTTTGCCGCCTGGGCGCTTGGTATCACGCAGGGGACTGCCGGCCGCGGCCGCCGCGTTGGCCAGTCGGCCGCTGCCGCAGCCTTTCTTGCGGCACTTGCCATCTTGAGTGGCATCGCGACCGCGCCGGCGTCCACGACGCGTGTGGCAGGCTCTGGGGCAGAGCCGTTCAGCGCCGCCCGGCTGGCCGCCTTGCGTGCCGAAGGACAGCCGGTTTTCGTCAACATGACGGCCGCGTGGTGCGTGACCTGCCTGGTGAACGAGCGGGTGGCGATCAGCACCGAGGCCGTGCAACGCGCGCTTGCCGATAATCATGTGACATACCTGAAGGGCGATTGGACCCGTCAGGACCCCGAGATCACGCATTATCTGCGGGAGAATGGCCGCGATGGCGTGCCGCTCTACGTGTATTACCCGCCGCGCGGGCAGCCTGACGTGCTGCCGCAGATCCTGACCGAGAACACTCTGCTCGGCGCGTTGAAGGGTGGTTAACGGCAGCTACACATCCGCCCCATAAATACGGCCCGCACCAATGACCTTCCGTCACCGCTCGTTCCTCCCGTCATGGCCGGGCTTGTCCCGGCCATCCGTCGCTGGCGTCAGTGCGGGGAAGATGGCCGGGACAAGCCCGGCCATGGCGATGCAAGAAGAAAGTCAACAGCAACGGCGCTCCGTACCTCGCCGACAAGCCGGGCAAGGCATAGATGTGGGGCATACTGGCGACGCTGTTGACACCCTATGCCTGCGGACTGGCCGCGCTTGCGGTGCTCAAGCAGGGTCTTACCCTGCCACCAGCTTCCGTACCGTCTCCGCTGCCGTCGATGTGGACCAGTCCGCCGAACCCTCCAGGCGGGCACGCTCCTGGCCCTTCCTGTCGATGATCAGGCTCGTTGGAATGCCGTGCGCCTGCCAGGCACGCGCCGCGGCCCCCTTGGGATCGAGCAGCACCGGCAGTCCGGTAATTCCGTGCTCCGCATAGAACGCCTCAACAACGCTGACACCACCGCGATCGGACGACAGCGGCAGCACGGCGATGTCGTTCGGCGCCAGGGTTTTCGACAGCGCCGCGAGCGCCGGCATCTCCGCGACGCAGGGCACGCACCATGTCGCCCACAGGTTGATCACCATGCCATGGCCGACGAACTCCGCCAGATGATGCTCGCTGCCGTCCGCGGCGACAAAGACGATGTCCGGAGGCGTCACGGGCGGATCGGTCAGTGCCAGGTGGCTCGCGAGATCACCCAGAACCACCGCAGCTTGCGGTTTGCGCGCGATCAGGCCGGCGGCTAGGGTCCCGCCCGCCGCGAGCAGGCTCCGGCGCGTGATCAATGGCACGATGGAAACCCTTCCTTGAGCGAGACGCCGGACAGCAGGAACGTGGCGGCGAACCCGCAATGGGGCGGGCGCTTCGCGGCCGGCCCGTCGGTCGTAATGCAGGAGATCAACGCCTCCATCGGCTTCGACCGCAAGTTATGGCGGCAGGACATCCAGGGTGGGCTCGCGCATGCCGCGATGCTGGCAAAGGTCGGTGTCATTTCAGCCAAGGATGAGCAGTCGATCCGCGAGGGTCTAGCAGCGATTGCGCAAGAGATCGAGACCGGACGCTTCGCATTCGATGCGGCGCTCGAGGACATCCACATGAACATCGAGGCGCGGCTCGCCGAGCGGATCGGCGAGGCTGGCCGGCGTCTGCACACCGCGCGCAGCCGCAACGACCAGGTTGCGGTGGATTTTCGTCTGTGGGTGCGCGATGCGATCGACGGGCTGTCGGCGCAGATCGCCGACGTGATGCGCGCGCTGGCCGATCGCGCGGCCGAGCATGCCGGCGACCCGATGCCGGGCTTCACCCATCTGCAGACCGCGCAGCCGGTGACCTTCGGCCACCATCTGCTGGCCTATGTCGAGATGCTGGACCGCGACCGCGGCCGGCTCGCCGATTGCCGCCGCCGGCTGAACGAATGTCCGCTCGGCAGTGCGGCGCTGGCCGGGACGTCGTTCCCCATCGACCGCGCGATGACCGCGCATTCGCTGGGGTTCGACCGGCCGACCGCCAATTCGCTCGATGCCGTGTCGGACCGCGACTTCGCCCTGGAATTCCTCGGCGCGGCGGCGATTTCGGCGATGCATCTATCGCGGTTCGCCGAGGAGATCGTGATCTGGTGTTCGGCGCCGTGGCGGTTCATCCGGCTCTCCGACGCATTCACCACCGGCAGCTCGATCATGCCGCAGAAGCGCAATCCGGATGCGGCCGAGCTGGTGCGGGCGAAGACCGGGCGGGTGACGGGCGCGCTGGTGGCGCTGCTTACCGTCATGAAGGGCTTGCCGCTCGCCTATGCCAAGGACATGCAGGAGGACAAGGAGCCGGTATTCGATGCCGCCGAGGCCTGGGCGCTGTCGCTCGCAGCCATCGCCGGAATGACGCGCGACATGGCCCCCGATCTGGCGCGGATGCGGGAGATGGCGGGCTCCGGGTTCGCGACCGCGACCGATCTGGCCGACTGGCTGGTGCGCGTGCTCAAGCTGCCGTTCCGCGACGCGCATCATGTCACCGGCCGGCTGGTCGCACTGGCCGAGGCGAAGGGTGTCGATCTCACGGGCCTGACGCTGGCCGAGATGCAGTCGGCGGAGTCGCGCATCACCGCGGAGGTCTTTTCGGTACTGACCGTCGAGGCTTCAGTCGCCTCGCGCACAAGCTACGGCGGCACGGCGCCGGCCAACGTGAAGTGTGAGGCGGCGCGGTGGCAGGCAACTCTGGCATGAGGCATGCGCTCATCCTTGCCGTGCTGTTCGGAATCGTCACGCTGGCGGGATGCGGCAAGAAGGGGCCGCCGTCGCCGCCTGGGCCGCCCGATCAGATTACGTGGCCGCGCGTCTACCCGACTCACTGAGGGTCGGAGACGAAATCAGCGTGTCAGCAGGCTGATGTCGTCCCGTCTACCTCCATTCCCGTCATCCCGCCGCGCTCTTTGTCGAAAGCGCGACCCAGTGACCGCTTGTCTCCGCCTTCGCGGAAACGACGAGCATGAGGGGCAGCCGATCGGATTCGCCAGGAGGGTGACCAGCAACAGCGGTGCACCAAGCTTGCCAGCCCCCGGTCAGTCCCGGCTGCGAACCGAGTGGCCCGAGGGAATCAGCGATCCGAGACGACCGAAAAGATAGCCGAGCGCGAATACAACCAGTGCTGCCGTGATCGGCTGCGCCCGGATTACATCTCGGACCTCGCCGACGCCGCCCTTGGCTCTGCATGCCACATGCTGGACCTGCTCGGCCGCCCCTTGAACGCCGCCCGCGACAATTTGCGCGGCTCCCCCGATCGAGTCCTGGATGCCGCCTCCGATTGAATCGCTCATGGGTGTCCCCTTATTGCCAGCGCGACACCTTGGCGGCGGCCACCCCCGTTCCAAGTCAACTGTGCGGCAGCGGTCAGGCGCCGGACCGTCTGTCTGCATTCGCGGCTTTCGCGGTCCTTCCGAGCAATCGGGGACTGCTGGGTGATATGCCCCAGTCATCACTTGACGGATGGGGGAAATCACCCGTTTCCACCGCGAAAGGCAATGAAAATACCAACCTTATCAAGGAATTGCCGCCGCTGGCGCGTTGGCACGAAGCTTGCTCTGCCATGAGAAACAGAGTCGCGTTGTGGCGCGACGCAACCAGGTCCGGAATCCAGCGCATGTCTCGCGAACTCTTCGTTGCCTATTACCGCGTCGGCACAGGCCGGCAGGGGCGTTCCAAAATTGGCCTGGAAGCGCAGCACCAGGCTGTCGCCGAATATCTGGATGGCGGCGAACGGGAACTCGTGGGCGAATACACCGAGGCGGAAAGCGCTCAGCGATGCGACCGGCCCGCACTTGCCCGTGCATTGGAGGCGTGCCGTCGGCATAAGGCGACACTGATCATTGCCCGGCACGACAGGCTGGCTCGCGATGCCAGTGTCCTGTTCACGATCTTTGACGGCACTGCCGATTGTGAGGTGGTGTTTTGCGATCCGCCCCAGGTTGCGCCCGCGCGGAGCGGGAAGTTTCTCATCACGCAGATGGGCGACGCGGCCGAGCCAGACGCCGATCTGACCGGCCGGCAGAGACGTTCCTCGTGGGCAACGGCGACCGCGTACGGGGAATGTCTTGGCTGGGTTGGACCGGCTCCGCGGGACCAGGAGCCGGCGACCAGGCGGCCCGACGCCATCGCCCGGCGGCTTGCCGATCAACGGGCGGCCGATACGTTGCCGATCGTCCGCGCGCTTCAGGCATCCGGCATCGATACGCTGCAGGGCATGGCGGACGCGTTGAACGCCCGTGGTGTCCCCACCGCGCGTGGAGCGCGATGGTATCCGACAACGGTCCGAAACCTACTGGGACGCGACCCGCACGGCTCACGGCACGTCGCGGCATAGCGAGGCCGTTCAGTGTACCTCCAGGAGCTATCTGGCCGGCGCAACTGGAAGCCATCCACCCGCTCAGCGGAGCGCGTAGTAGACGCAGCCGATCCACTCATGCAGGGCGTAGTAGCTTTCCTGCCAGCCTGCGACCACCGGAACGAAGTTCGCAGCCAGCGGCAAGAGTAGCCGATCCAGCCGAGGCGGCGCTGCCGTCACCGTGATACCAGTATCTGCGAAGGCCATTATCGCCCGTCGCATATGCCACGCCTGCGTCACGAGATAGATCGACCGGATGCTCTGCTTGTGCAGAATGACCGCACTCATATGCGCGTTCTGCCAGGTGTCCAGCGATCCCGCCTCGATCCATCGGACGGGTACCTGGAAGTCGTGCACCAGGCTGTCCGCCATCAGCGTGGCCACCGGCGCGTCCCCTTCGCGCAGCGATCCGCCGGAGACCAGGATCGGCAATCCGTTGCGGCGCGACAACGCCGCGCCGACCTGCAGCCGCTCGAGCGAGATCGGACCGACGTCCAGGATCGCGGTCTGGGTGCCGCCGCGAACGACGTCGCCGCCGAGGATGACGATTGCCTGAGGTGGCGAGTCCGGCGGTGGCGACAGCGGCAGATTGCGCTCCAGCGCGATCATGAGCGAGCCCCCCGCCACCGGCATCGCAAGGATCAGAAGACCAGCCAAACCCGCCCATGCGAGGGACCTACCGATCCGTCTGTGCCGCCGATCGATCAGCGTCCCGACCATTGCGACCAACAGCAAGGAAATCGGGGGCACCAGCAAGGCGGTCGCAAAGGTCCTGGGAATCACTTTGTATTACTCGCCCCCTTTTTGATGTGCTCGGCTCAGTGCGAGCCGTCCAGCCAGGCCAGCACCGTGGCAAGTCCTGACCTGAGCGTCATCGGCTCCGGCAGCGAGAGGGCGGCGCGCGACAGGGCCGTCGAACCGGTGGAGTGGCGGATTTCGCCCGCACGCGGCGGCTTGCGGTTTGCCTCCAGATGTGTGCCGGCGAGCGCGGCAATCGTTCGTGCCAAGGCCAGCACCGTGGTCGGAACGCCGGTGCAGACGTTGAAGACAGGTGCGCCCGCTGGCTGCACGCGCATGGCCGCGAGCATGGCAGCAACGACGTCCGTGACAAACACGAAATCCCGCGACTGCTCGCCGTCGCCGAAGATATCGATCGGTGCGCCGTGACGGATGCGCTCGCAAAAGATCGAAATCACGCCGGAATAGGGCGAACGCGGATCCTGGCGCGGGCCATAGACGTTGAAGAGGCGCAGCCCGACGGTCGGAATCCCGTGCACGTGGTTCGCTACCCGTGCGTGCAGTTCGCAGCCATATTTGTCCGCGCCATAGGCCGAACACGGACGGCACACGGTCTCCTCGCCGATCGGGACTGTCGCCGCATCGCCATACACCGCGGCTGAGGAGGCATAGACCACTGGAATCCGCGTCGGCAGGCGCCTGATCGCGTCGAACAGCGTGATCGTGCCGGTAAGGTTCGCACGGTGCGTCCCGAGCCAGTCGGCGACGCCGCGCTCGACCGACGCGATGGCGGCAAGATGGAAGCATCCGGTGACGCCTTCCACCGCACTGCGCACCGTGGCCTGGTCCGCCACGTCACCTTCGATCAGCTGCACGCCCGGCGGCAGGTTATCGCGCCGGCCGGTGGACAGATCGTCCAGCACGCGCACCGCGTCGCCGCGTGTCAGCAGTGCCTCGCAAAGGTGGGAGCCGATGAACCCTGCGCCGCCGGTGACCAGCCAGGTCGTCACGCGGGAAGTTCGCCGGTGGTGACGATACGAACGCCGAGGCGGGCCAATCGGTCGCGCGCATCATCCATGGTCGTGCGGCCGGTGCCCAGCGGAACGCCGATGCCGCGACAGGCGTCTTCGATCACCACCACTTCATAGCCGAGACGCACGGCATCCTCGGCCGACCAGGCGACGCAGAAATCCGTCGCCAGCCCTGTCAGGAACACGCGGCGGAACCCGCGTTGCCGCAGCCACCCGTCCAATCCTGTCGCGGTGCGACGGTCGTTCTCGAAGAACGTGGAGTAGCTGTCGATGGCGGGGTGAAAGCCCTTACGGATGATCACCTCCACCTTGGTCAGGTCCACGTCGCGATGCAACGCCGCGTTGGGGGTTCCTTGCAGCGCGTGGTCAGGCCAAAGAACCTGCTGGCCGTACGGCATGGCGATCGTGTCGTACGGCTTGTGTCCGGGATGCGCGTTGGCAAACGAGCTGTGTCCGGGCGGGTGCCAGTCCTGCGTGGCGAATGCATGGTCGAACCGTGTCAGCAGCCGATTGATCACCGGCACCACCGCGTCGCCCTCCGCCACGGCGAGTTCGCCGCCCGGCATGAATGTCGGCTGCACATCGACCAGTCCGATTATGTCCGTCGCCCGATCGATCCCGATACCGCTCATCGACCTCGCTCCCTGGTCAGTCGCCTGGGACGATAGTATGGAACCCCGCGCCTGTTCATAGACTGGCGGCACCTTCCGGAAGGATCGAGAAATGCCCCCACCGCGTCTGACCCTGCTCGGGCTGCTTCTGGCGTCCGCCATCGTCGCCCAGCCCGCCAGGGCCGTCGATTTCCGCTGGGGCAACGACGGCGATGTCGGCGCGATGGATCCCGCGACGAGGCAGGAAACGGTGCAGCTTTCGTTCCTCGCGAACATCTACGAACCGCTGGTGCGCCGCGACCGCAACCTGGCCCTGGAACCGGCGCTGGCGGTGAAATGGGCGCAGACCAGCCCCACCGTCTGGCGCTTCGATCTGCGTCCGAATGTGAAATGGCAGGACGGTTCGGCGTTCACCGCGGACGATGTGGTGTTCTCCCTGCAGCGCATCATGGCGAAGTCCTCGGCGATGCGCGCGCCGATGTCGATGGTGAAGGAGGCGCGCAAGATCGACGACCTGACGGTGGAATTCGAAACCAACAAGCCCGATCCGATCTTCACCCAGGAGCTGACGAACTTCCTGATCATGTCGAAGGCCTGGTGCGAGGAGCATCACGCGACCGAGCCCGTCATCATCGGCGGCACCGAAGACAACTATGCGGTGCACTACTCCATGGGCACCGGCCCATTCAAGCTGGTCTCGCGTGAGCCGGATCATGCGACCGTGGTGGAGAAGAACCCGGGTTGGTGGGACAAGCCGGAGCACAATCTCGATCGCGTCGAGTTCAATGTGATCAGCAACGCCTCGACCCGCGTCGCCGCATTGCTCTCCGGCGAGATGGACATGATCTATAGCGTTCCGCCACAGGACATGAAGCGCATCGCAGGCGCATCGGGGCTGCACCTGATCCAGAACCCCGAGCTGCGCACGATCTATCTCGGCTTCGACGTGTGGCGCGACGAACTGGCGAGTTCGGATATCAAAGGCAAGAACCCGTTCAAGGATCAGCGTGTGCGCGAGGCGTTCGCACTGGCGATCGACGAACCGACCATTGTGCAGAAGGTGATGCTCGGCCTCGGGCATCCGACGTGGCTCATGTGGGGGCCAGGGGTGAACGGCTACGACGCGAAGCTGGACGTGCGGCCAAAGCCGGACCCGGCGAAGGCGAAGCAGCTGCTGGCCGATGCCGGTTATCCGGACGGGTTCCGCGTCGCCTTCGACTGTCCGAACGACCGCTACGTGATGGACGAGCAGATCTGCACGGCGATCACCTCGATGCTGGCGCGGATCGGCATGAAGATCGATCTGATCGCGCAGACCAAGGCGAAGTACTTCGCCAAGATCCTCGCGCCGAGATACGACACCGACTTCTATATGCTTGGCTGGACGCCGGCGACGTATGACGCGCACAACGCACTCTACTCGTTGCTCGGCACGCGGGCCGGCGGGCGCGGCGAGCTGAACGTCAGCGGCTATTCCAACCCGGCGATGGACGACCTGATCGACAAGATCTCCATCGAGAGCGACCAGGCGAAGCGCAATGCGATGATCGACGATGCGGCTGGGATTTTGCAGCACGATCTGCCGACGATGCCGTTGCACCAGCAAGTCATTGTCTGGGCCGCGAAGGACAAGGTCGATCTCGCGCAGCTTGCCGACAACTTCTTCCCGTATCGCTATGTGAAGGTGAAATAGGGAAGGGGGATAAGACAGCGCTTCGTCCGGACCATCCCCGCTGCCAATATTGACGCCACACACCCTTTGGGTTGGAACAGGATCGCCCAAAGGAAGCCCCGCCATTTGACCCCCATGCTGATCGCCGTCGTGGCGATGTTTCTGCAACAGACCTGCGGCTCGGTCGGCAGAGTGCTGCCTGCCGTGCTCGCTCCGCTGATCATTCTCGAACTGCACGCCGATCCGTCCTGGGTCGGCGTATATTTTGGTCTGACAGCCATTGCCGCGCTGATCGGTCAACTCGGATCGGGCGGGTTCATTATCCGCCACGGCGCGATCCGCATGAGCCAGATCGCACTGCTCTCGACCGGTGGCGGGATGGCGGTCGCGATCATCGGAGGCGCGGCGGGCTTCGTGCTGTCGGCGCTGGTCGGCAACAGCATCGCCGCCGTCGCTACTCCCGCCAGTTCCCAGTTGCTCGGCAGATGGGCGATCAGGCGATACGCGCCGTTCGCATTCTCCGTCACGCAGACCGCCATTCCGGCGGGTATCCTGCTAGGCGGCTGGCTTGGCCCAGCTTTGGCGCAATCGCTGGGCTGGCGCGGCACGATGCTGGTCAGCGCGGGAGCGTGCTGGTTCTTCGCCCTGCTGTTGCAGCCGCTGCATGGACGGCTGGATACCGATGCACTGCCAAATCATGCGATCCACCTGTCGGATTTCCGGACGACGATCACGGGCGTGCTGGCGGTGGGAGAACTGCGCGCGCTTTCCTTCGCCTGTTTTGCATTCAACGGCCTTCAGGCGGTCTTCATCGCCTATTTTGTGACGTACCTTACCGCGCTGGGTTACGATCTCGTGGCGGCCGGAGCGTTGTTCTCCACGGTCATCGCGATTGCCATCCCGTGCCGCATCCTGTGGGGCTGGGTCGGCAGCTTCTATGTCGCGCCGCGGTTCGTGATGTCGTGGCTGGCGTTCGGGATGGCGGCGAGCGTTGTGCTGACCGGTGCATTCACCGAAGCGTGGCCCGCCCTCGGCATCGGCGTGGTCAGCGGCGTGTTCAGCGCCACCGCGATGTCCTGGCACGGCATTCTGCTGTCGGAGTCAGCCCGCCTCGCGCCCGCCGGGCGGGCGGGCGCGGTCACCGGCGGCGTGCTGTCGTTCGGCCAGATGGGCGCTTTCCTGTGTCCGTCGGTATTTTCATTGCTGCTGCGCGTGACCGGCGGCTATGCGGCCGGGTGGACGGTCTGTGCCATTCCTGCGGTGCTTGTCGGGGTTGATTTGCTGCGTCGAGGGAGGAACAGGGTACGGCCGTAGTCAGCTGTGGCGCGGCTGGTGCCTCTTGTTGTCATTCCCGCGAAAGTTGTCGTCATCCCCGCGAAAGCGGGGACCCACGCCGCAACTGGGTCCCCGCTTTCGCGGGGATGACGACAAAAGCAGCGGGATGACAACAACAGCGACAGTTCCGGTCGCGACTGACGCAGTTAATCCGGAGCAGACCCGATCGACATCGCGAGACGTGACGCCATGGCCCAAGTGTTGCGCGCGGCATGGCGGCTGCATAGCCTTTTCACAGGACGGGGATGTAAGGGAGAAGTGCCGTGAGCCAGCCACGGATGATAGCAACGCGCGCGAACCCGCATGGCGCCGCGCGGTGAAAATCTACGAAGGCGGCCGCAGCCTGGACGGCGCGGTGGTGACCGTTGACGGCGCCCCGCTCGAACCCGCGCTTCGATATTCGCCGCTTCAGCCGCATGGGTTTCGAATGGACCTACGAAGGCGACGGCCCGCGGCAATTGGCACTCGCCTTGCTTGCCGACCATCTCGGCGATCCGCAACGGGCTCTGACACTCACCGAGAGCTTCATGCGGAATGTCGTGGCTGAACTGGACAATGCCTGGCGGCTTACCGGCGCCGACATCGAAGCGGCGCTCGAACAGGGGGACAAGTGATGCGACGCCTTGGGATTTGCCTGACTGCCGCAATACTGTTTGCCGGACCGCTCGCCGCAACTGCGGCAACGCTGCGCTGGGCCAACGACGGCGACGCCGGCGCGATGGATCCCTACACGCGGCAGGAGACGATCCAGCTCACCTTCCTCGGCAACATCTACGAACCGCTGGCGCAGCGCGGCCGCGACATGAAGCCCGAGCCTGCGCTGGCGGAAAGCTGGGAGCAGCCGAGCCCGACGGTGTGGCGGTTCCATCTGCGCCCGGGCGTGAAATGGCAGGACGGATCGCCGTTCACCGCCGACGATGTGGTGTTCTCGTTTGGGCGCATCATGTCGAAGAACTCGGTGATGCGGACGCCGATGTCGGCGGTGAAGGCGGCGCGCAAGATCGACGATCTGACCATCGAATTCGAGACCGCCGTGCCGGACCCGATCCTGCTGTCGGAGCAGACCAATTTCCTCATCATGTCGAAGGCATGGTCCGAGGAGCACCACGCATCGGAACCTGTGGTGATCGGCGGCAGCGACGACAACTATGCGGTGCACAACGCGATGGGCACCGGTCCGTTCCGGCTTGTCTCGCGCGAGCCGGACCACAAGACGGTGGTGGAGAAGAACGCCGCCTGGTGGGGCAAGCCCGAGCACAATCTGGACCAGGTGGAGTTCGACGTGATCGGCAACGCATCGACGCGCGTCGCGGCGTTGCTGTCCGGCGAGCTGGACATGGTCTATTCGGTGCCGCCACAGGACATGGCGCGCATCGCGCAGACCAAGGGGCTGAAGCTCATCCAGAACCCCGAGCTGCGCACAATCTATCTCGGACTGGACGTGTGGCGCGACGAGTTGCTGACGTCCGATGTGAAGGGCAAGAATCCACTGCAGGATCTGCGCGTGCGGCAGGCGTTTGCGCTGGCGATCGACGAGCAGGCGATCGCGCAGAAGGTGATGCTGGGGCTGGCGCATCCGACATGGATGATGTGGGGCCCCGGCGTGAACGGCTATGACGCGTCGCTGGACGTGCGTCCGAAGGTCGATCTGGCGAAGGCAAAGGCGCTGCTGGCCGATGCGGGCTACCCGAATGGCTTTTCCATCGGGTTCGACTGTCCGAACGACCGCTATGTGATGGACGAGCAGATCTGCACGGCGATCACGTCCATGCTGGCGCGGGTCGGCATCAAGGTGGCGTTGACGGCGCAGACCAAGGCGAAGTTCTTCGCCAAGATCCAGGGGCCGAAATTCGACACGGACTTCTATTTGATTGGCTGGACGCCGGGCACCGTGGACGCCCACAACCCGCTCTACACACTGTTTGGTTCGCGCAATGGCCAGATGGGCGAGGTCAACTACACTGGGTATTCAAATCCGAAGCTGGATGACTTGGTCGGGCAGATTGGCGTGGAGACCGACCAGGAAAAGCGCGACGGCATGATCCACGACGCGGCGGTGATCGTGCAGCATGACCTTCCGACGATTCCGCTGCATCAGCAGGTCATCGTCTGGGCCGCGAAGGACAACATCGAGCTGGTCCAGCAGCCGACCAATGCGTTTCCCTATCGGTATGTGATGGTTAAGTGACCCCTCCCCCAACCCCCTCCCGCGAGGGGAGGGGGAGTAAATAATAGGCGTATAGTGCTCCCCCTCCCCTTGCGGGAGGGGGTTGGGGAAGGGGTCGCCGTTCAGTCGAACGCCAGTCCCATCGTCTCGGCCACCAGCGCGGGACGCGAAGATCCCTCCACCTCGATCTGGCTGTCGAAGGTCATGCGCACGCCGCCATCGATGTCTTCCACGTTCTTCAGCGTCTGGTGCAGCCGCACCCGCGATCCCGCCGGCACCGGTGCGGTGAAGCGCACCTTGTTCGAGCCGTAGTTGATGCCGCGCGATCGCTTGCGGATATGCAGAATGTTGTGCGACAGCCGAGGCAGAAGCGACAGCGTCAGATAGCCGTGCGCAATCGTCTTGCCGCCCGGCATCTCCCGCTTCGCCCGTTCCACGTCCACGTGAATCCACTGATGATCGCCGGTCGCCTCGGCAAATTTGTCGATCATCGCCTGATCCACCAGAACCCATTCACTGGTGCCGATCTCCTTGCCGATATGAGACTTCATGTCGGCAGGCTTTTCCACTTCGAGCATGGCGCTGTCCTCCATTCCGATGGCGGCAATTATGCAGAGCCGGCCGGGACTTGTCGCGGCTTGGATTTCCGTCCTATCACTGGCGGAAGCAGAGGAATTCGCCGATGGACCATCAGAGGATGTCGCAGCGGCAGGCGGCGTTCCGCGCCGACTTTCGCACCCGCATCGCACGCGCCTATTCGGGCTGGGCGCATGTCGCGCTGATCTATGCGCTGGGCTTCGCCGCCATCTGGTACAGCGCCCGGCAGATCGCGCACCCGGCGTGGTACGAGTTCCTGGTGATCCCGCTCGCCTTCTGCATCTCCAACGCGTTCGAATGGTGGATCCACCGCTACGTCATGCACCGGCCGGTGAAGGGCTTCATGGGCATCTACAAGCGCCATACGCTCGCCCACCACCAGTTCTTCACGCATATCGAGCCGACCATCGACAACACGCGCGACTTCCGCATCGTGTTCTTCCCGCCCTATGCGCTGGTCGCCTTCATGGCGCTGTCGATCCCGCCGGCGGCGATCCTTGGGCTGCTGGGCTTGCCGAACGCAGGGTGGCTGCTGCTGATCACCAATGTCGGGCTCTATCTGAACTATGAGCTGTTCCACTTTTGCTGCCACGTGAAGGACGATCGCATTGTCCGCCACATCCCGCTGGTGAACTCGATCCGCCGCCACCACATCGCGCACCACAACGCCGCGCTGATGATGGAGCGCAATTTCAACCTGACCTATCCGATCGCCGACTGGTTCTTTGGCACATCCGATCTCGCCTGCGGGCTCCTGCAGCATGTGTTCAACGGCTATGACACGCGCTTCGTGCGCCGCGATCTCAAGCGCGTGCGCAACACCACGGATGACCCGCGCGTCGGCCACGTGCAGGTGGCAGCCGAATGACCACCGGGACAAGCCCGGTGGCAGGCTCGCAGCGGATCAAGCAGGGCAAGGCAAGCCTGATCGGTGGGATTGCGGTCGGAGTCGCTGCTTTCGTTCTCTGGACCGCGGTCGCGCACGAGCTGGCCGCAGACAGCGTGTCAGCGATCATAGCCGGCGCGCTCGTTGCCGTTGGCATTGCCACGTGGATCAGGGTCGCCGATCTTTGACGACCTGAAACCACGAGGAGCAGGCATGCCAGAGGAAGCGGAAACCTACGACTTCATCGTAACGGGCGCCGGCAGCGCGGGCTGCGTGCTCGCCGCACGTCTTTCGGAGTCCGGGCGCCACCGCGTGCTGCTGCTGGAAGCCGGCCCGCCCGACCGAAACCCCTGGATCCATATCCCGCTCGGCTTCGCCAGAACCTATGTGAACCCGGCGTTGAACTGGAGGTTTGAAAGCGCGCCACAGCCGCAACTCGCCGGTCGCAGGCTCTATCTGCCACGCGGCAAGACACTTGGGCGGCTCCAGTTCGATCAACGGCATGGTGTACATGCGCGGCCACCACGGCGACTACGACGAATGGCGTCAGCGTGGCTGCGAGGGATGGGACTGGGACTCCGTCCTGCCCTACTTCAAGAAAGCCGAAAACCAGACGCACGGCGCCGACGAGTTTCATGGCGTCGGCGGTCCGCTGCACGTCTCCGACCAGCCGGGCCGGTTCGAACTGGCGGACGCCGTGCTGGAGGCCTGCGTGCAGGCTGGCATTCCGCGCAACCCGGACTTCAACGGTGCGCAGCAGGAAGGCTGCGGCTACTATCAGACCACGACCAGCAACCGACGGCGCTGGAGCACGGCAAAGGCGTATCTTCAGCCGGCACGGCAGCGCTCGAATCTGGTGGTGCGCACCGGCGCCCACGCCACGCGCGTGCTGATCGAGAACAACCGTGCCGTCGGCGTCGAGTACCACACCCCGGAAGGCCGCCGCACCGCGCGCGCGCGCGGAGAGGTCATCGTGTCCGGCGGTGCCTATGGCTCGCCGCAGCTTCTGCTGCTATCGGGCCTGGGACCCGCGCAGCATCTGCAGGACATGGGCATCGAGGTCGTCCGCGACATGCCGGCGGTGGGGTCCAATCTGCACGACCACTTCAACTCCTATGTAAGCTGGCGTTGCAGCAAGGCGATCACGCTGAACGACCTGGAGCGCAGTCCAATGCGCAAGCTGGCGGCCGGCGTGCGCTATGCGCTGTTCCGTTCCGGTCCGATGGCGAGCAACGGCATCCACACCGGGTTGTTCACCCGCAGCGATCCGCGGCTGGAGCGTCCCGACGTGCAGATCAACGTTTTCGAATGGAGCACACTCCAGCGAAACAGGGATGGCATCGTGCCGCACCCGTTCCCGGGTTTCACGATGAGCCCGGTGCATCTGCGGCCGGACGGTCGCGGCACCGTGCGTCTCGCCGGTCCCGATCCGCTGGCGCCGCCATCGGTGCTGTTCGACTTCCTGCGCACCGATTACGACATGCAGGCGGTGATCTTCGGCATCCGGCTGGCGCGGAAGATCGCCGAGCAGGCGGCGCTGAAGCCGTACGTCGTGCATGAACTCGCGCCCGGGCCACCGACAACGACCGACGCGGAGCTTGCCGAGTATGTGCGCCAGAGCGGCGTGTCCAATCAGCATCCCACCAGTTCCTGCGCCATGGGCCATGGCCCGAATACGGTGGTCGATCCGCGGCTGCGCGTGCACGGGATCGGCGGGCTGCGCGTGGCGGACGCTTCGATCATGCCGGTCGCGGTCGGCGGCAACACCAATGCACCGACCATCATGATCGGCGAGAAGGCCGCCGCCATGATCCTCGAGGATGCAACAGCGATCCCCACACGCGCGGCTGCCTGAAACACAAAGGACCCAGAGGAAGACATGCAAACTGGTGGCGACACCTACGATTTTATCGTGACCGGCGCCGGCTCGGCCGGCTGCGTGCTGGCGGCGCGGCTGTCGGAGTCCGGCCGCCACCGCGTGCTGCTGCTGGAAGCCGGTGGCAAGGACAGCAATCCGTGGATCCATATCCCGCTCGGCTACGCCAGGACGTTCTGCAACCCAAGCGTCAACTGGATGTTCGACAGCGAGCCCGAAGCAAATCTCAACAACCGTGTGATGTATCAGCCGCGCGGCAAGGTGCTGGGAGGTACCAGTTCGATCAACGGCATGATCTACATGCGCGGCAACCACGCGGACTACGACGAGTGGAGACAGCGCGGCTGCGAGGGCTGGGACTATGATTCCGTCCTGCCGTATTTCCGCAAGGCCGAGGACAATGAACGCGGTTCGGGCGAGTTTCACGGTGCCGGCGGGCCGCTGCACGTCTCCAACCAGCCCTATGAATGGGAGATCGGCAAGCTGCTGCTCGCGGCCTGCATCCAGGCCGGCATCAAGCCCAATCCGGATTTCAACGGTGCGCAGCAGGAAGGCGCCGGCTATTACCAGACCACGACGAAGGACCGCCGTCGTTGGAGTACTGCCGCCGCCTATCTGCGTCCGGCACGCAACCGCCAAAACCTTGTCGTGCAGACCCATGCGCATGCCACGCGTGTGCTGATCGAGAACGGTCGCGCCGTCGGCGTCGAATTCCGCACGCCGCAGGGGCTGCGCACCGCGCGCGCCAACGGCGAGGTGATCGTCTCGGGCGGCGCCTACGGTTCGCCGCAGCTTCTGCTGCTGTCAGGCGTCGGCCCGGCCCAGCACCTGCAGGACATGGGCATTGCGGTCATCCACGATCTGCCGGGCGTCGGGTCGAACCTGCACGACCATTTCAACACCTATTGCGCCTGGCGCATCTCGCGCTCGCTCTCGCTCAACCGTCTGCATCACAGCATCCCGCGCCAACTCGTTGCGGGGCTTAAATACGTGCTCTATCGCGGCGGTCCGATGTCCGGCAACGGGCTCTATGTCGGCGCGCTGGTGCGCAGCGATCCGAGCCTGGAACGGCCCGACCTGCAGATGAACATCTCCGCCTGGAGCACGATCGACCGCACGCGCGACGGCATCATCTCGCATCCATTCCCGGCGTTCGCGATCAGTCCGGTGCATCTGCGTCCCGAGGGTCGCGGCACGGTGCGGCTGAAAAGCGCCGATCCGCTCGCGGCGCCGGAAATCCGCTTCA
Organism: uncultured Alphaproteobacteria bacterium; assembly: GCA_963780095.1. Taxonomy (GTDB): domain Bacteria; phylum Pseudomonadota; class Alphaproteobacteria; order Acetobacterales; family Acetobacteraceae; genus JAMXLO01. The sequence goes on along the minus strand of CAWABH010000057.1, from coordinate 45,521 downwards.
ACTTCCTGCGCAGCGAGTACGACATGCAGGCGGTCATCAAGGGCATACGCATCGCTCGGCACATCGCCGCGCAACCGGCGCTGAAAGGCCTGGTGGTGGAGGAGGTGCTGCCCGGCCCGTCGGTAACGACCGACGAGCAACTGGCCGACGAAGTGCGCAGGCGCGGCGTGTCAAACCTGCATCCGGTCGGAAGCTGCAGCATGGGGCATGGGCCGAACGCGGTGGTCGATCCGCGCCTGCGCGTCCACGGGATCGGCGGTCTGCGCGTGGTGGACGCGTCGATCATGCCGTCGATCATCGCCGGCAACACCAACGCGCCAACCATCATGATCGCCGAAAAGGCATCGGACATGATCCAGGAGGACGCGAAGGCGACACTGATCAGACGTGCGGCTTAGGCTACCCACCTACGTCGTCATGGCCGGCCTGATCCTCGGGTCATGCCCGAGGACCGCCATGACGATGAGTATGAGGCGTGTCCTGGACAAAGTTGGTTGTTTCTCGGCAGGTCCTGTTCATCAAACCATCTGCGGGATGAGGGATTGCGGCATGGCGTCTTCTCACATACCGTGACGGCAGTTCGTCAGAAGTGAGTCTCATGCGTTCAATTGCACTTTCCCTTCGGAAGCGCGCGCTCGGCGTATCAGCCGCCCTGTTGCTGACTCCCGTGGTGGATGTGTCGCTGGCCCAGACCCCGGTAATAACCGGTGACGTTGCCTGGCCCGGTCTGACGCAGGATGATCTTGATCGCATGCATGCCGCGGGCGCCAGGCTGTACGAGGGCCGCTCGATCGGCACGGTTGAGCGATGGCGCAGCCCCGACTCAAAGGATGCGGGCGAGGTCAAATTGATCCGCAGTTTCGACGCACGGGGAATGCCGTGTCGGACGCTGGATTACACAATCCGGTTTGAAACTGCGCGAAACAGCCCAAATCGCTACACCATCAACTGGTGCAAAATCCAGGGAGGCGAGTGGAAGATCGTCGAACTCCGTCCACCGCGCTGAACCGAGGAAATAGACCTGTTCGCACGATTGAAAACACAATCTTCGCCCGGAGCCAAACTGCCGTGAGGATACGAACAGCCTTCCTTGTTTTCGCGACGCTGCCATGTCTGGGCGGTTGCACCGGGACGGGTGCTTCACCGCACGCGGGCCAGCCCACGATTCAAGGGCAATCGATGCAGCTCATGCTCGCGGACATCGACCAGATCCGTGCCTTTGTCTACGGGGGCGGTACTCAGGACGACGCTGACAAGGCAGCTGTGAACCTGGTGTCATGGTCGCAGCGTATGTCCGAACTTTTTCCTCCGGGGCAAGCATCAACGGATTATGTGGACATGAGCCCCGAGAGGGTTCGCGGTGCCCCTGAGGCAATGAAGCGAACCGCGGACTCACTGCTCGCAGCTGTGCGGACAGGGAATCGATCCCAGATTGGCGACCGACTTGCCCAGACCGAACGCGATGGCTGTGGCTTCTGTCATCTCAGCGGAAACCGCTGACGCTTTCACTACCGCACGGTCGCGACGCGCAGCGAGTTCGTCGTTCCCGAATGGCCGATCGGCACGCCCGCAGCCACGACGATCTCATCGCCGTGCTGCGCAAACCCCTCTACCTGCGCCACGCGCGTCGCCCTGGTGATCGCGTCCGCCATCGAATGTGCCTCGGCCGACACCACCGCGTGCACACCCCACACGACGGCCATCCGTCGCGCCGTGGCCAAGTTCGGCGTCAGACCGATAATCGGCGCCTCGGGCCGCTCGCGCGCCACCCGCAGCGCGGTCGCCCCGGACGCGGTGAACGCCACCACCGCCTGCGCGCTGATTGTGTGGCACACCTGCCGCGCCGCCGCGGCGATCGCATCGGCGGTCACGTGTTCGGGGTCCGGCCGGCTTGCCTCGATCATCGCGCGCCAGCCGGGGTCCTGCTCCACGCGCGCGACGATGCGGTCCATGATGTTCACCGCCTCGTAGGGGAACTGCCCCACCGCGGTCTCCCCCGACAGCATCACCGCGTCCGTGCCGTCGTACACCGCGGTCGCGACATCGGACGCCTCGGCGCGGGTGGGTGACGGCGCGCTGATCATGCTCTCCAGCATCTGCGTTGCCACCACGACGGGTTTGCCCAGTTGTCGCGCAGCGCGGACGATGCGCTTCTGCGCCAGCGGCACCTCCTCCGGCGGCAGCTCGACGCCGAGATCGCCGCGCGCGACCATCACCGCATCGGTAAGATGCATGATCGCGTCGAGGTTCTCCAGTGCCTGCGGCTTCTCGAGCTTGACCATGACCCAGGCGCGGTCGCCGATCAGCTCCTTGGCTTCCGCCACGTCCTCCGGCCGCTGAACGAAGGACAGGCCGATGTAGTTGGCGCCGTGCTCCAACGCGAACGCCAGGTCGTCGTGGTCCTTCGCGGTCAAAGCCGGGATCGGTAGCACAACGTCCGGCACATTGACGCCCTTGTGGTCCGACAGCGGTCCGCCAACCAGCACCTCGGTTTCCAGTGCGTCGCCGCGTTTGCGTGCAACGCGCAGCTTGAGCTTGCCGTCATCCAACAGCAGCGTGCAGCCGATCGAGGCCGCTTCGATGATTTCCGGATGTGGCAGGTTCACGCGCAAGGCACTGCCCGGCGTCGGATTGAGGTCGAGCTGGAATTGCTGGCCGGTCTGCAGATGCACCCGTCCGCCGCCAAATCGCCCCACGCGCAATTTGGGTCCCTGCACATCGGCCAGGATGCCGATCGGACGATCGAACCGTTCCTCCAACTGGCGGATCATCGCGAAGCGCGCGGCGTGATCCTCGTGCGTGCCATGGCTGAAATTGAGCCTGAACACATCGGCGCCGGCCTGGAACAGGCGCGTCAGCACCTCGGGCGAGGAACTGGCGGGGCCGAGCGTCGCGATGATCTTGGTGCGCCGGCGGCGGCGCAGCTTTGGTCGTGTGGCCATCTGGGTTCCTTCAGGCGATCAGGATGGCGCGGACGTCATTCACGTTCGTCAGCGTGGGCCCGGTGCGGATCGCATCGCCGATTGTATCGAACAGCGTGTGGCCGTCGTGGCCGGCAAGCATGGCCCGCGGATCGAGCCCCTGGGCGCGAGCGCGCGACAGCGTGTCGGGTGTCACGATGGCGCCGGCGATGTCATCCATGCCGTCCAGTCCGTCCGTATCTCCGGCGATCGCCCAGATGTCCGCCGCGCCGCCGAGCGCGACAGCGAGGCTGAGCAGGAACTCGGTGTTGCGGCCGCCATGGCCGGCGGGTCCGCGGCCGATCGTCACCGTGGTCTCGCCGCCCGACAGCACCACGGCAGGCGGTCGCAATGGCTGGCCGTGCGCGCGGATGCTTCGCGCTATGCCGGCCATCACTGTGCCGATCTCGCGCAACTCGCCTTCCAGCGCATCGCCCAGCACGAGCGGCGCCAGGCCGAGGCCGCGTGCCGTCTCGGCCATCCGGGTCAGCGCCATCATCGGCGTGGCAATCAGATCGAAATCCGTGTTCCCCAGTTCGCGAGGTTTCGGCGTTTCATCTGTCGCCTGTGCGAGCCGCGCCGCCACCGAAGCTGGAACCTCGATGCCGTAGCGGCCAATGATCGCGCGTGCGTCGGCGAAGGTGGTGGGATCCGGCACTGTCGGACCCGAGGCAATCACCGCCGGATCGTCGCCAGGCACGTCGCTGATCGCCAAGGTCACGACACGCGCTGGGCGGGCCGCGGCGGCCAGCCTGCCGCCCTTGATCGCCGACAGGTGTTTGCGCACGCAGTTCATCTCGGTGATCGTGGCACCGGATGCGAGCAAGGCGCGGTTGATCACCTGCTTGTCGGCAAGCGTCAGGCCGGTTGCGGGCGCGGCGCACAACGCCGAACCGCCGCCCGATATGAGCGCCAGCACGAGGTCGTCGGCGCCGAGGCCGCGCACGCGCTGCAACAGCCGGCGCGCGCCGCGTTCGCTGTTGGCGTCGGGCACCGGGTGCGAGGCCTCGATCACCTCGATCCGCCTGGTCGGCACCGCGTGGCCGTAGCGGGTGACGACAGTGCCCTCCATCGCGACGTCAGGCCAGGCGTCTTCCAAGGCGGCAGCCATCACCGCGGCGGACTTGCCGCAGCCGACGACAACGCAGCGCCCTTTGGGTCTGGGCGGGAGATGCGCCGCCAGGACCTGGCGTGGATCGGCCGCCGCCACGGCCGCGTCGAACAGCGTCATGAGTGCCGAGCGAGCGCGCGCATCGTTCCAGACCATCGGCCTCGCTTTCCTTGTGTTCGCTCGCGCCTGAGTATGGCGAACCGGGCCGGGACGCGCCATCTTCGGGGAACCCAGAGGAGGTCCGACATGACTGCACCGCAACTCGACGAAACGACCCGCACCGAACTGGAAGCCGCCGCATTCCGCCGCCTCGTGCAGCATCTGCGCGAGCGGACCGATGTGCAGAACATCGACATGATGAATCTCGCCGGATTCTGCCGCAACTGCCTGAGCCGCTGGTACCGCGAGGAGGCTGCGGAGAAGGGCGTCGCCCTGGCCGACCCGGACGCACGCGAGATCGTGTATGGCATGCCGTACAAGGAGTGGCAGGCGAAGTATCAGAAGGATGCCAGCCCGGAGCAGAAGGCCGCTTTCGCCAAAGCCAATCCGGATCATTGACCGCGCCGGAGGCGACCGCTATCCCCGCCGGCCTTGCCGGACCGGAGGGGAATGATGGCGCTGCGCGCGGTGGAGAAGCCTGACACCAAGGCCGGCGGTATCGCTGCCGACCGATTGCGCAGCCTGGTCGATCGCATCGAGCGACTGGAGGAAGAACGCAAGGCGCTCGGCAGCGACATCCGCGACATCTACTCGGAGGCGAAGTCAGCCGGTTTCGACATAAAAGTGCTGCGTCAACTCATCCGCTTGCGCAAGCAGGAGGCAGCCGATGTGGAAGAGCAGGAAACGCTGCTGGATGTGTACCGGCGCGCGCTGGGAATGTAGTTGGCTGGGACTAAGGACTCTTGGTCAGGTGCTGTCGGCCGGCGCCAAGCCGACATACTTGAATTGATGCACGACGTCGTTGGATGGATGGGCAGAGTCGTACTGCACCTGGAAGACGCTGACCACGTGATCGCTCAGATCGCCGTTCTCATCGAATGACAGCGTGCCCTGCAGGGTATCCACCTTGCCGGCCTGGATGGCGTCGCGCACCGACGCCCGGGTCACCGCAGCGCCGGATTTCGCTACTGTCTCGATCGCTGCGAGCACGACCAACGCTGCATCGTAGGCGGTGATCGCATAATCCGACGGTGGGGCACCCCAGCGCTTTTGATAGCTAGCCAACCAGGACGACAGCTTCGCGTCGTCCAGCATATGCGGCGCGGCGATCGTGCTGTACCAGCCCTGCGCGGCCGGGAACCCGCCGGCCGACAGGATCGCTTGCTGATGCATGCCGTCGCCGCCGGCCTTGATCATGTCCGGCATGATCTCGTAGCTCTGCTTGACCAGCTTGACCCCGGCCAGTGCGCTGGAGCCGCAATACATCGCCTCCGCACCGAGGCTGCGGATCTTGGTCAGCAGCGGCCGGTAGTCGCTCTGCAGCGGATCGACGCGGTCTCGGCCCAGCACCGTCATGCCCCGTTTGGCTGCCTGCGCCTGGAACGCATCGGCGAGGCCGACGCCATAAGAGCCGGTGTCGTCCACCACGAAAACCGACTTCACCTTGAGCTGGTCTGCCATGAAATTGGCCATGTTGGGGCCTTGGTAGGCATCGGTGGTGACGGTACGGAAGTAGATCGCCTTGCCCGCGGGCCGGAACTGCGCGGCGAATTTCGGATCGGTCAGGTCGGGGTTGGTCGAGCTCGGCGTTACAGTGGCCAGGTTGCCCTGGCTGAGCAGCGGCGCCATCGCCTTGCCGCTGCCGCTGGCCATCGGACCGATGGCCGCGACCACTGTGGAGTCGACGACCATTTTGCGTGCATTGGTCGCCGCCTGCGCGGGATCGTACTGCCCCGCCGTGGCGGTGCCATCGTCCAGGCTCAGCACCTTTACCTCGTAGCCGCCGGGTCCACCCCTGGCGTTTGCTTCCTCGATCGCCAGCACCGCGCCATGCAGAATCGTCGTCGCGTCCTCGGCACTGGCGCCGGTCAGCGGCAAGTTGATCCCGATCGTGACGGATCTGCCTTCGGCGCGTGCCGGTCTGACGAAGCCGGCAAGCGCGGACGACCCGAGCAGGGCAAGGGCAGAGCGACGGGCAAGGCGCATCGGGGACCTCCCAAGTGCTGGCACCGCGCCGGACATCCAGGCCGGTGCGCTGCGCGGGGACCGTGCAACGGGCCGCATATCGTATGGCCGCCGGGCGATCCGCGGCGGCGCAAGCGGAGCAAGCCCTATGCCAGCTGGGGTCCGTGTCTCCAAGAGGATCGCGACATGCAAGACCTTCGCCCACTTATTTCGCCAATAAGCGTATAAATCTTATGTCGAGTCGCTGGATTATCGCGCAGATTGAGGAGGTCTAGTCCCCGGTTTGTCGATGGAGCCAATCCGTCGCGACGACGAGGAGAGAACTTATGAAGACCCTGTTTGTGCTTCGTGCCGCCAGCATGGTGCTTACTCTTGGCATCGGTTCGGCGTACGCCGGCGATGGCGCCGCCGGCAATACGCTGTTCACCGAGATCCCGGGGGACGTCGCCCAAGCACCGGTCCAGCGTGTCCCGTCGGTAGCGATGGCTCAGGACGGTCGGGCGATCTACGCCTACAGCACTCGTGCGCTGACTCAGGGAGTCTGGCTGTTTGCACCCAACCAGACGGGTGGCGGCGAAAGCCAGTAATCGTGCCGACGCGGGGAAAACCGAAGGGCTACGTTTTGCCGGGTCTTCTTGCCTAAGCGTGGCGGTCTTGCTTTTTCAAATGCCGACCCTCCCGTCAGCGCGACGCTCGCCGCGGCCTCGTCCGGCGCGCCATCAGTGCGGGAATTCCTGGAGTCGTTCGACATAGTCATGTGCAGCCCGGAGTGATGTCTGCATAGCGCGCAGCAGGGTCCGCCCCATCTTGGCAATCTCGACGTGGCCTTTCCGCTCCATCTGCTGGATCAAGAACTCCTGACGTGCGACACGCCGCTCCGCCTCCAGGACATGCCGTCGCGCGACTTCCAAGGGTTCATCGACTGCCACCAGTCGCCATCGATAGCCGAGTGGCGCCGCTGGCAGCCGCTCGCCCTTACCGGCACTCACTATTTCGCCGGTTGCCGTGCCGAACACGTTCAGCAATTCGTATCTGCCCGATGCGGGCGCATCGTCGTTCGGATCATGTTCGGACCGTTTCGGCACGGCAGCTTTCCCTCGCAGAAGTCGTGAGACTGCCATACGAACGACGGGGAGGCATTGATCTGGATCATTCGGATTGTCTCGACGGAATTCAGAAAATTGCGAGCGCGACCCATCATGCGAGGGTGAGTGGTGGCCGCCAGCCGGCGCCAGGGCGGCGCATGTGCACGGATTCGGCACTGACCTGGACCTTGTGGGCATCGGCAACAATGGGCATTTCGCACACTTCGCGCGGGCGGCGCCGATGCGGTAAGCTCGTCCGCCCGCAACCCGGTCAGATGGGACCGCCACTACAGGGAGAACCGCAAATGCCTGAGCATGTATACAAGGTCGTCGAACTTGTCGGCTCGTCCCAGGAGAGTGTCAGCAAGGCAATCGACCGGGCGATCGAGAAAGCGGCCCTCACCGTCAGGCATCTCGGCTGGTTCGAGGTCCAGCAGGTCCGCGGCCACATCGAGGACGGCAAGGTCTCCCACTATCAGGTGACCATCAAGGCGGGCTTCAGACTGGAAGATTAGAAGTCGGGTATCGCCGTTCGCGCTAACGCCTGCCCGTCGGAACCTGATTGAACGGCTTGTTCTTGTCGACACGAATGTCCGCGGGCAGGCCGAGCACTCGCTCGGCGATGATGTTGCGCAATATCTCGTCGGACCCGCCCGCGATGCGCGCGCTCGGCGAGGACAGCAGCGCCTGCTGGAACATCGCGTAGGCCTCCGCCAGGTCGTCGTCCATTACAAGCCCGGCCATTCCCATAAGGTCCAGACCATAGGACGCGATGTCCTGCAGCTTGCTGGCATTGACCAGCTTGTGGATCGAGTTCTCCGGTCCGGGCGCCTGCCCGCGCGACAGTGCCGTCATTGTGCGGAAGCGGGTGAACTTCAGCCCCTGCGTTCGCGCATACCATTCGGCAATGCGCTCACGCACCGCGCCGTTGCGGATGGCAGACGCGCCGTCCAGCACCAGCACGCGGCTCAGCTCCACCAGATCCTCGACATCCGGCCGGTGCGACCTCGCCCACGGCAAGGCGCTCGTTCATCAGCGTGGTGAGCGAGACCCTCCACCCCTGCCCAACCGCACCTAGCCGCTGCGCATCCGGCACGCGCACGTCGGTGAAGAACACCTCGTTGAAATGTGATGCGCCGGACATTTGATGGATCGGTCGTATCTCGATGCCCGGTGATCTCATGTCGAGGAAGAAGAAGGTCAGGCCCTCGTGCTTCGGAACGTTGGGATCGGTGCGCGTCACGATGATGCCGAAATCCGACAGATGCGCGCCGGAGGTCCAGATCTTCTGGCCGTTGATGATCCAGTCATCGCCGTCACGTTCCGCCCGCGTGCGGAGCGCCGCCAGGTCCGACCCGCCCGCCGGTTCTGAGAAGAGCTGGCACCAGACTTCTTCGCCGCGCAGCGCCGGACGGACGTAACGATCGAGCTGTTCGGGCTTTGCATAGGCCATCATCGTCGGAATACACATGCCAAGGCCGATTTCGAAGAGACCACGCGGAACCGCGTAGTTTTCCTCCTCCTGCTGGTAGATCACCTGCAGGATCGGCGACGCCTCGCGTCCGCCGAACTGCCTCGGCCAGGTGAGCGCGGCAAGACCCGCATCGGCCTTCTTCGCCTGCCACGCCTTGCACTGCCGCACAGCATCGCCGCCGACGTCGCCGAGACGAAGCACCGGCCGCGCACGGCTTTTCCGCTCGACGTTGGCTTGCAGGAAGGCGCGGGCCTCCGCTCTGAACGCGGCCTCCTCGGGCGTGTCGTTGAAGTCCATTCGCGATCCCCTACGCCGCGTTGCGTGTTTCGATCAGTTCGACCAGCCGGTTCTGCCAGAAGGGCGCACCACCGACAGCCAAGGCAAGCTGCTTCGACCGGCGGTAATACAGATGGCAGTCGACATCCCACGTGAATCCGATGCCGCCATGTGTCTGGATGTTCTCCTTCGACGCCAGACGAAACGCCTCGGTTGCCGACACGCGCGCCGTCGCCGCGGCGATCGGCAGTTCCGCCGCGTTCGCGGACAATGCCCACGCGCCGTAGTAGGCATTCGAACGCGCCAGCTCGATCGCGACATAGACATCGGCAAGTTTGTGCTTGATCGCCTGGAAGGATCCGATCGGACGGCCAAAGGCGTAACGTTCCAGGGCATAATCGCGCGCCATCTGCAGACAGGCGTCCGCGCCGCCGACCTGCTCGAACGCGAGCATGATCGCAGCACGATCGAGCAGATGTTGTACCATTGGCCAGCCGGTCACGCCCGTGCCAAGTTTTTCGGCCTCGGTGCCGGCGAACTCGATCCGCGCGTGGTTTCGACTGGGATCAACCGTCGTCAGGTTGCGCCGCGTCACACCGGCCCCGTTGAGGCCCGCCAGGAACAGCGCGATTTCTCCGGTCTCGTCGCGCGCCGCGACGACAGCGAAGTCGGCGATTCCGCCATCCGCCACCGGCCACTTGCTGCCGCTGATCCGGCCACCGACACAGCGCACTTGGGCGTCGCCTGGGTCCGGTTGGCCGAGGCCTTCGGCAAGCGCAAACGTGCCGATCACCGAGCCGTCCGCCAGCCTGGGCAGCAGTTTGCGCCTTTGCGCTTCGCTTCCGGCGGCCAGGATTGCCTCGGTTGCCAGATAGGCCGAGGACGCGAAGGGGACCGGTGCAAGCGCGCGCCCCAGTTCCTCGGCCAGCACGCAGAGCCCCTCATAGCCTAGCCCAGCGCCGCCGTACTGTTCCGGGATCGCGGCGCCAGGCCAGCCCATCTCGGCCATCTCCTGCCACAGCGTTGCGGCATACGGTTCGGCACCGTCCAACACCCGGCGCATCACCCCGAGCGGCGACTTCTCCCCGAGAAATCGCCGCGCCTGATCGCGCAACTGCTTCAGCTCGTCGGAGAATTCGAAGTTCATAGGAGAACGAAATCCCTCATCAGCCGTCAGCCAGCATATCGACAGGCTGGACTCAAGTCAGCAAGCAAGGAAGTTTCCACACGGAGAACACCGAGGGTGCACAGAGAGCCACTGAGAAAGTGGACATGCGCTTCGCGCGAAGCGCAACGATGGACTTCCTTCTATTCTCGGTGGCTCTCTGTGGATTTGAGTCTCGGTGTCCTCTGTGTGGACACTTACATGCTTGCTTGCTTGCTTTCTTGCTGGCATGCCCAGCCGATCGACATGACATTCAACTGTTGGCAGCCGACAACCTGGCCGCACCTTCGGCAGCAAGATACGCTATGCGGCCAGCGGCTATCGTCGCAACCACACGCGGCACGTTCGGATCGACCAGCACCAGGTCTGCGCGCAACCCTTCCGCAATCGCCCCACGATCAACGAGCCCTGCCGCGGCAGCCGGATTACCCGAAATCAGCCCCCACGCGTGCGCCAAGTCAATCACACCACGACCCGCCAGGATCAAGGCGGCACGCAGCATCGCCGGATAAAAATAGTCCGACGACAGCACGCTGCAGATTCCCGCCTCGGCCAACCGCGCCGCCGAAGCCCAGCCCAGATGTGAGCCGCCACGCATCACGTTCGGGCAGCCCATAACGACCCAGTCGCCGGCCGAACGGGCTTCTTCCCCGACCTCCTCGGCCATGGGAAATTCGCAGATCCGAGCGCCACGCGCGCGAAACCCCACACGCCTCGCGATGCTGTCATCGTCATGACTTGCCATCGGCACGCCGGCTGCTCGCGCTGCGGCGGCGATGTGTTCCTGCGCCGCCGGCACCGCATCGGCGCGCGCGGCGATCCGTTCGGCCAGGGATCGGAATTCGTCGAGCGTCATGCCGGCGCGGTCGCTGTATTTCGCACCCGCCACCGGGTCGTTGATCTTCTTCAGAATCGCAGGCGTGTGATCGTTGAACGCGACAAGATGCACACGCCCGGTCGCGATGTCGGCCAGCGCCGTGTCCAGCGCATCCAGGTTGTACGCCTCCCAGCGCAGGTGCACGCGCATGTCGCAGGTCCAGCTTCGTGCTTCGAGCGCATCAAGCAGGTTTCGCCACGCATCGAGGCTGCGCAGCCCCGGCTCCCACGACAGCGTCACACCATGGAACGCGGTGGTGATGCCGTTGGCCAGAAGCTGCGCCTCGGTATCGTGCAGCGCGACGTCAGCCGGAAACCCAACGCCGGGACGTGGCTGCAACTGCCGCTCGAATGCGTCGCCATGGATGTCGACGATGCCGGGAAGCACCAGCAGGCCGCGCGCGTCGAGTTCCGGTCCACGCATGTAACGGTCGATACCGGCGATGCGTCCGTCCTCGATCGCGAGATCCAGCATTTGCTCGCCGTCGGAGCGCAGCAGGACACGCCCGCCGGTGATGCGCAGCCTTTCCATCGCTTACCTCTCAAGGTTCGAAGACGATCTGCACGCGCGGCGTCGGATAGCGCGACACGCCGAATTCCACCACCGCGCCCGCGCGGTCGACGTTGATGTTCTCGGTAACCAGCAACGGCCGGTTCCGCGGCGTGCGCAGCAGTTCCGCCTCCTCCGGATTCGGCAGTCGTGCCGTCACGCGGGTGAGTTGGCGCAGATAGTCCGATACGCCGACTGCCTTCAGCGCCTCGGTGATGCTGGGCGATCCGCGCAGTGCGTCCAACAGGCCGCGCATCCGCACGACGGGGAAGTAGTGCTGCGCGAGGGAAACCGGGCGGTCGTCGGCGAAGCCCAGCCGCTCCAGCAGCACCACCTTGCTGCCCGGCCGGATGCCGAGCGCCGCGGCGACATGCTGATCGGCCGCCGTCTCCTTGAGTTGCAGCACGCGTCCGGAGGGCTCCTTGTTGTGGCGGCGGATCCACTCGGAAAAGCGCGTGCGCGCCTCCACCGCGTATTCCAGCACGTCCTCGGCGACGAACGAGCCGCGCCCCTGCTCCACGCGCACCAAGCCGCCGCGCGACAGTTCCTCCAGCGCGCGGCGGACGGTGTGGCGATTGACCCGAAAATGCTGGGAAAGCTCGGCCTCCGTCGGCAGGCGCCCGCCGGGCGGATAGGTACCCGCGCCGATGTCATGCTGCAGGCGATTGGCGATCTGCCGCCAGAGCGCGACACCGTCCTGGCGCGACACCGGCTCCGGCAGCTTCATCGCAATGTCATCCATCGAAGCGATCATCCGTGCGAGTCACGCTTGACGATAGCCGGTTGGAGGGCTAGCTGTCTAGACATCCGAACAAGTCCAGGCGCCCGCCATGCCCGATGCCCTGCCGATGGACCAGCCGCACGCAGATCGCCGCCGCTGGATGGCGATACTGGCCCGCGCCGACTCGGCGGTAATCGCCAAACTGCTCGGCACATCGGACGACATCCCCGAATACCGCAGATTGCGCGGACCCGACACTGGCCTCGTGATGGTGCGCGGAAGGGCGGGTGGCGGCGGCGCGGCATTCAACCTGGGCGAGATGACAGTCACCCGCTGCACAGTGCGCACCGATACCGGGTTCGTCGGTCACGCGTATGTCGCCGGCCGCGACGAGCGCCAGGCGGAGATGGCGGCGTTGGCCGATGCCCTGCTGCAGGATCCCGCGCAACAGCCCCGACTGCTCGCCACGCTGATCGAACCGCTCGCCGCCGCGCAAAAAGCGCGATCCGCTGCGACGGCGGCGAAGGCGGCGGCGACGCGCGTGCAGTTCTTCGCTATGCGGAACATGCGCGCATGAGTGCCAGTGTCGCACTACCCGGCTTCGCGGATCCCGTGCGCGATGCGCAGGCGACCTTCCGTGCCGTGCTCGACGCAATGGCCCGGCCGGGACGGCTGCACAATGCGGGCCAGAACCTGACGGCACCGGCGCCGCTCGACCGCGCCACGGCCGCGGTGCTGCTGACCTTGGTCGACAACGAGACGCCGCTATGGGTCGATCCTGCCGCTGCCTCTGCGCACGACTGGCTGGCATTCCATTGCGGCGCGGCGATTGCCGATGCGCCTGGTGCGGCGACGTTCGCGCTCGCTCTGTCGCTGCCGAATTTTGAGGATCTGCCGAGCGGCACGCACGAGGTGCCCGAAAGTTCTGTGACCCTGATCCTGCAGGTTCCGGGCCTGGGCATTGGCACGGGCTATCGCCTGTCGGGTCCGGGGTTGCGCGTGCCCGCGCTGCTCGCGGTGACCGGCCTGCCGGGGGATTTCGCGCACATCTGGCGGGCGAACCACGCGCTCTATCCACGCGGCGTCGATGTCGTGCTGTGCGCCGACACCACGCTCACGGCACTGCCGCGCAGCGTCATGATCGAGGAGGCCTGAACCATGGCCTATGTCACGGTCAAGGGCGGCGAGCGCGCGATCGACAACGCCCATGCCTGGCTGGCCGAAGAGCGCCGCGGCGACAACGCGACGCCGGAACTGTCGCTGGCGCAGATCGAGGGTCAGCTCGGTCGGGCGGTGGATCGCGCGATGGGCGAGGGCTCGCTGTATGACAGGGAACTTGCCGCGCTCGCGGTGAAGCAGGCGCAGGGCGACCTGATCGAGGCGGCCTTTCTGCTGCGCGCCTACCGCACCACGCTGCCGCGCTTCGCGCATTCGCTGCCGGTGGATACCGCCGCGATGCAGATAAGGCGGCGCGTATCGGCGATCTTCAAGGACGTGCCCGGCGGCCAGGTGCTTGGCCCGACCTACGACTACACCCATCGCCTGCTGGATTTCGGCCTGGCGGAGGAGGCTACGAACGTGCAGGCGCCGCACGTCGAGCCCGTAGCGACCGCGATGCCGCGCGTGTCCGACATCCTGGGCCACGAGGGATTGATCGAACCCGATGGCGAAGGCAGCGACGAACCGGGCGATCTGACGCGCGAACCATTGACGTTCCCGGCCGACCGCGACGTGCGCCTGCAGGCGTTGGCGCGTGGCGATGAAGGTTTCCTGCTGGCGCTCGGATACTCCACGCAGCGCGGCTACGGCGGCAGTCATCCGTTCGCCGGCGAGATTCGCATGGGCGACGTGTCGGTCGAGATCGAACCGCCGGAACTGGGTTTTGCCATCGATATCGGCGATATCACCCTTACCGAATGCCAGATGGTCAACCAATTCAAGGGGTCGAAGACGGTGCCCCCGCAGTTCACCCGCGGCTACGGCCTGGTCTTCGGTTTCTGCGAGCGGAAGGCGATGGCGATGGCCTTGGTCGACCGAGCGATGCGGGCCGAGGACCTCGGCGAGGAGGTGACCGCACCGGCGCAGAATGTCGAGTTCGTGCTGTATCACTCGGACAACATCGAGGCGACCGGGTTCGTCGAGCATCTCAAGCTGCCGCACTACGTGGATTTCCAGAGCGAGATCGAGAACGTGCGCCGCATGCGCCGCGAGATCGCGCGAATAGAAGAGCGCGCGGAGGCAGCGGAATGACGCTGGTGACACAGGAACCGTCGGTGCTGTCAGTACCGTCATGGCCGGCCTTGTGCCGGCCATCCACGTCTTTGCGTGCCCTCCGAAACAAAGGCGTGGATGGCCGGCACAAGGCCGGCCATGACGATGAACACAAGGCACACGCGGTCGAGATTGCGCCATGAAGGGCTACAACTTCGCCTATTTGGACGAACAGACAAAACGGATGATCCGCCGCGCGCTGTTGAAGGCGGTGGCGATTCCCGGGCATCAGGTGCCGTTCGGCTCGCGCGAGATGCCGTTGCCGTATGGCTGGGGCACGGGCGGAATTCAGGTCACCGCCTCGGTGCTGGGTGCCGATGATGTGCTGAAGGTGATCGACCAGGGCGCCGACGATACGACAAACGCGGTGTCGATCCGTCGGTTCTTCGCCCGTACCGCCGGCGTGCGCACCACCACGCAGACTGCCGATGCGACGCTCATTCAGACGCGGCACCGTATTCCGGAGAAGCCACTGCGGGAAGACCAGATCATCGTTTATCAGGTGCCGCAGCCGGAACCGTTGTATCGGCTCGAGCCGTCGCGCGTCGAGACGCGGCGGATGCACGCGCTCGCCGACTACGGTCTGATGCACGTGAAGCTCTACGAGGATATTGCCCGCTTTGGCCAAGTCTCGATCAGTTACGATTATCCGGTGATGGTGAACCACCGTCACCTGATGTCGCCTAGCCCGATTCCTGCGTTCGATAATCCGAAGATGCACAAAATGCCGGCGTTGCAGTTGTTCGGCGCCGGACGCGAAAAACGCATCTACGCGATTCCGCCCTGGACCGACGTGCGGTCGCTCGACTTCGACGACCATCCGTTCCGCGCAATCCGTGCGCCGCATCCGTGCGGGCTGTGCGGCGCAACGGATTCGTATCTGGACGAGGTGGTGATCGACGACAGCGGCGGGCGGCTGTTCGTCTGTTCGGACACCGACCATTGCGCGGAGCGCCGCACCGCGGGCCACGTCGGCACCGACGGCCTCCAGGAGGCAGCGGAATGAACGACGACACGCTGCTGTCCGCGCGCGGACTGTCACTGTCATTTGGCGCAATTCGCGCCCTGGCCGAGGTGGATGTCGATCTGTGGCCGGGTGAAATGCTGGCCGTGGTGGGCGAATCGGGTTCCGGCAAGACGACGTTGCTGAACGTGCTCTCGGGGCGGCTGGCGCCGGATGCGGGCGCCGTCTGGTATCGCGATCCGACCGGACGGCTGCACGACGTGCATGCCATGCCGGCGCCGGCGTTGCGCACGCTGCACCGCTCCGACTGGGGTTTCGTGCATCAGGACCCACGGCAGAACCTGCGCATGAACGTCACCGCCGGCGGCAATGTCGGCGAGCGTTTGATGGCGCAGGGCGCGCGGCACTACGGCAACATCCGTGCACAGGCGATCGATTGGCTGACCCAGGTCGAGATCGACGCCGATCGCGTGGACGACATGCCGCGCACCTTCTCGGGCGGCATGCTGCAACGGCTGCAGATCGCACGCACGCTGGTGACGCATCCGCGCCTGGTGTTCATGGACGAGCCGACCGGTTCGCTCGATGTGTCGGTGCAGGCGCGGCTGCTCGATCTGATCCGGACGCTGGTGTCGCGCCTGAAGATTGCGGCGGTACTGGTAACGCACGACATCGGGGTGGCGCGGCTATTGGCGCATCGGATCATGGTGATGCAACGCGGGCGTGTGGTGGAGACCGGGTTGACCGACCAGGTGCTGGACGACCCGCAGCACCCCTACACGCAATTGTTGGTCAGTTCGGTGTTGCAGGCATGAGCAAATTGCAGCGAAAGCGATTGCGGCGCGGCGGCGATGCATGCTATTTGCCAGGAACCGGAGGGTGGATGACACCGCCCTCCGGGACCCGGTGGGCTAAAGGCGGATCAGGATCAGAAGTCGGATCCGCCTCCTTCCCCACCGGAGCAGTACCAAAACGCGTACGCGCATGGTTCTCCTCCGATGACGGACTAGCCGCGGTGGCCGGGCAGGATGCCCGGTCATCCGGGCGAGCCGCGACCGCGACACCGATATACAGTGGTGTGCGGTTTCGTCCTCCAGGACTCGTCAGGCGGCGATGACCAGACCATTGCATTGCTGCATCATGGGCGCCGCAACTGAACAAAGCATTGCTGGGACCGCAGACCGATGAACCAGGTGATGCTGCATACGGACGCATTGGCGAAGAGCTTCACGCTTCACCTCCAGGGCGGCGTGCGTATTCCTGTTCTGTCGGGCATCGGCCTGGACCTGCACGCGGGTGAATGCATCGTGCTGTCCGGCCCGTCGGGCGTCGGCAAATCGACGCTGATGCGCAGCCTGTATGGCAACTACCGCGCCGAGTCCGGTCGCATCCTGATCCGCCATGACGGCGAGTTGGTCGATCTCGCCGGCGCCGACCCGCGCACCGTCCTGGCCATCCGCCACGACACGCTCGGCTATGTCAGCCAGTTCCTCCGCGTCGTGCCGCGCGTGCCCGCGCTCGACGTGGTCGCGGAAGTCCGCATCGGCCGCGGCGCGACGCCGGACGAGGCGCGCCGTGCCGCGACCGAACTGCTGCTGCGTCTGAACATTCCGCGCCGCCTGCACGCCTTGCCGCCGGCAACCTTCTCCGGTGGCGAGCAGCAACGCGTGAACCTGGCGCGCGGCTTTATCGGCGGCCATCCGGTGCTGCTGCTCGACGAACCGACGGCATCGCTCGATGCCGAGAACCGTGCCGTGGTCGTCGCCATGATCAATGAGGCCAAGACACGCGGCATCGCGATCCTTGCGATCTGCCACGACATCGAGGTGCGCGATGCCATCGCCGACCGCCTGTTCCCGCTGACGCCGCTGCAGGACGCCGCATGAACGACGAGACGATCCTCACCAACGCACTTCTTGTTCTGCCGGATGCAACGCTGCATGGCACACTCGTCGTGCGCGACGGCCGCATCGCGGATGTGCAGCCGCACCGTTCTGCGGCGCTCTCTGCGCGCGATCTGGACGGCGATTACCTGATCCCGGGGATCGTCGACACGCACACCGACAATCTGGAACGCCAGGTGCAGCCGCGCGCGCTGGCGCGTTGGCCGTCACGCTCCGCCATGGTCGCCCACGATGCGCAATGCGCCTCCGCCGGAATCACCACCGTGTTCGATGCGCTTTGTCTCGGCGATCTGGGGTTCGACAAGGAGCGCATCCGCACGTTCCGCGATGGCGTTGTGGACCTCGACGCACTCAACGACGCCGATCTGCTGAAGGCCGAGCACTTCCTGCATCTGCGCTGCGAGGTTCCGGCACTCGACATGCTGGCGCTGTTCGACAGCGTCGCGGATCACGCACTGATTCGCATCGTCAGCCTGATGGACCACAGTCCGGGTGTCGGCCAGTACGCCGATCTCGACTTCTATCGTGCGCTGCGACGCCGCGGCGGACTGGATGACGAGTACATCGAACGCCGCATCCTGGAATTGCAGGCGCAGCGCGAACGGACACGGATTCCGCACCGCCGTGCTCTGCTCGATCGCATCGCGGGCCGAAACATCGCCATCGCCAGCCACGACGACAGGACCGAGGAGGAAATCGCCGAGAACGCCGCCGATGGAATCGGCATCAGCGAGTTTCCGGTGACGATGGCGGCCGCACGGGCAGCCAAGGCCGCCGGCATGCAGGTGATCGCCGGCGCGCCGAACATCGTGCGCGGCGGCTCACATTCCGGGAACGTCTCCGCCGCCGACCTTTTGGAGACCGGTGCGGTCGATGCCTTTGCATCGGACTACGTGCCGAACAGCCTGGTGGAAGCGGCCTTCCAGTGCGGCCAGCGCATCGGCCTGCCGCAGGCGGTCGCATTCGTGACGGATCGGCCGGCGCGCCTTGCCGGACTTGCCGACCGCGGCCGTTTGGAAGCTGGGCAGCGCGCCGACCTCGTGCGCGTGCGCATCCACGATGGATTGCCGGTGGTGCGTCAGGTCTGGCGGGAAGGCGAGCGCGTCGCCTGATGGGTCCGGACGCACGTGTCGCGGTGTACTATGCGCCGCAGCCGGACGATCCGCTGTTCGCGGAGGCCGCCGCCTGGCTTGGCCGCGATCCGGAAAGCGGCGCGCCGGTGCCACACCCCGATATTCCGAACATCGCCGATGTGACCGCCGAACCGCGGCTCTACGGCTTCCACGCGACGCTGAAGCCGCCGATGCGGCTGGCGGAAGGCTGCCAATGGTCGGACGTTGTCGCGGCGGCCACCGAGCTTGCCGACCGGACCGCGCCGTTCGATCTGCCGCGGCTCGCGGTGTCCGACGTCTTTGGTTTCCTCGCGCTGCGCGAGACCGTCCCCTGGCCGCCGTTGCAGGCACTCGCCGATGCCTGCGTCGAACACCTCGATCCATTCCGGGCCCCGACGTCCGACGCGGAACTGGCACGCCGCCGCCGCGCCAACCTCACACCGCGACAAGACGCCATGCTGGTGCGCTGGGGCTATCCCTACGTGTTCGATACGTGGTTCTTCCACATGACGCTGACCCGCAGGCTGAATGCCGAGGAGAAGGAGTTCTACCAGCCTGCAGCGGACGGACACTTGGCGCGTGCACTCGCCATGTCGCGACGCATCGCCGATATCTGCCTCTTTGTTCAGCCCTCGCTCGGAGAATCCTTTGTCATCGAGCAGCGGCTGAAGCTGCGCGGCTGAGTGCTGCAAGGAACCGCGCCACACCTTCCTCCAGCGACGCGTCGTTCATCACCGTCTCGACGTGCACGTGATCCGGCACCACAACGCTGCGCGACAGACGTGCCGCAACGTCCGACACATTCTCCCGGGCACGCGAAGTCAGCCGCATGGCCAGAATTTCCCTGGGAGCGGTCACCTCGATGACGCGCGTCTGAAACCGTCGCGCCGCGTCGGCGATGACGGTGCGCGAGGCATTTGCCACGACGACAAGGCCAAGCCTCATGTCATCGACCACGTCAGCAGGGATGCCATAGCTCAGCCCGTGTGCATCCCACTGCAACACGAATTCGCGCTTGGCGAATTCCACCGATGTCACCGCCTCGTGCGTCTCTCCGCCGGCATTGGCGGCGCGGGTGATGACGCGCCGGACGAAGCGGTACCGCGGATCACCCGCCAGCGCGTGCCGCGCAGCTTCCAGCAGCGTATCCTTCCCGCTTCCACTCGGCCCGACCACCAGAACCAGCATCGCATCCCCGCATTGACGGCGCGCACCCTGCCGCTAGCCTGCGTGCCACGCAACGGAGAACCCGCATGTTCACCACCCGCCCGGAGATCGCCGGCACGTTCGGTGTCGTCGCCAGCACGCACTGGATCGCCAGCCAGGTCGGCATGGCGGTGCTGGAGCGGGGTGGCAACGCGTTCGATGCCGCCGCAGCCACGGCTTTCACGCTGCAGGTTGCGGAACCGCATCTCAACGGGCCGGGCGGCGATGCGCCGATCATCATTCATTCGGCGCGCACGCAGACCCAGCACGTGATCTGCGGACAGGGCGTTGCGCCGCAGACCGCCACACTGGCGACCTTCGGGAAACTCGACATCGACCTGATTCCGGCGACCGGCGTGCTGCCGGCGGTGGTGCCTGGCGCGTTCGATGCCTGGTGCCTGACGCTGCGCGACTGGGGCACGTGGGAACTCGTCGACGTGCTCGCCTTCGCGATCGGCTATGCGAAGAACGGCATGCATGTCGTGCCGCGCATCAGTGCCACGATCGAAGGCATGCGCACGCTGTTCGAGGCGGAATGGAAGTCCTCGGCCGCCGTCTTTCTGCCTGGCGGCAAGGTCCCCGCGCCGGAAAGCCTGTTCGCCCGTCCCGCGCTTGCCGCAACCTATGAGCGCATCTGCCGCGAAGCCGTTGGCGCAACGCGCGAGGCTCGCATCGAGGCGGCCCGTGCCGCCTGGTACCGCGGCTTCGTAGCCGATGCGGTGGACAGTTTCTTCCGTTCCAACGACGTGCTGGACGTCACCGGCCGCCGCCATCGCGGCCTGCTGGCGGCCGACGACTTCGCGCGCTGGTCGGCGACCGTCGAAGATCCAGTCGCGTATGACTACCACGACCACACGGTGCTCAAATGCGGTCCCTGGAGCCAGGGTCCGGTCTTCCTGCAGCAACTCGCATTGCTTCGTGGATTTGATATCGGCGCGATGGACCCGCTTGGTGCGGAGTTCGTCCACACCGTGGTGGAATGCGCCAAGCTCGCCTACGCCGACCGCGAGGCCTACTACGGTGATCCAAATTTCGGCCCCGTTCCACTCGGCGCGCTGCTGTCCGACGACTACAACGCCGAGCGCCGTATGCTCGTCGCGCGTGACGCATCGCTGGAACTGCGGCCGGGCACCGTGCCCGGCTACACACCCATCGTGGATCGCGATGGCGCAGCCCGGGGAAATCTGCTGACACGTGCGCCGGGAGCGGGCGAGCCGACTGTTGCGCGGCTCGGAGTCATCGGCGCCGACACCTGCCACCTCGATGTGATCGACCGCGACGGCAACATGGTCAGCGCGACGCCTTCGGGCGGCTGGCTGCAATCGTCGCCGGTGATCCCGGAGCTCGGCTTCTGCATGGGAACGCGCGGCCAGATGTTCTGGCTGAAGCCGGACCTGCCGAACAGCCTGGAGCCCGGCAAGCGCCCGCGCACCACGCTGTCACCCAGCTTCGCGTTGCGCGACGGCAAACCGTGGATGGCGTTCGGCACGCCGGGCGGCGAGCAGCAGGACCAGTGGGCGCTGACCTTCTTCCTGCGCATGGTCCATCACAACATGGGCATCCAGGAAGCGATCGACGCGCCGTCATTCCACACCGAACATTGGCCGTCGAGCTTCTGGCCGCGCGTCGCTCGCCCGGGCAAGGTGGTGATCGAAGGCCGCTTCGATGACGCGGTGCTGGGCGATCTGAAGGCGCGCGGCCATCAGGCGGAGAAAGGCGAAGACTGGTCGGAAGGCCGCATCTCCGGCGCACGCATCGAAGGCGATCAGATGCGCGCCGGCGCCAATCCGCGCGGCATGCAGGGCTACGCGGTCGGGCGCTGATCACGTAACATCGTGCCGGTTTGCCACGCCCTCCTGGCCAGGGCTGCTCCCCCAATCGGGTCCGTGGACGGCCATGCACGGAACGAAGCAGCGATGAAGGAATGTCAGTCGGTTCGGTGCCGCTTGCAGTCATACGCAATCGCGGTGAGAAGCTGCGCGCCTGATTGTCCGCCGCCATGTGTACCTCGAGATGCCACTCGCCCTCGCGCCATCCAAAATGCTCGTCGGCGAATCGCTTCGTGATCCGAAACGCGTCGTCGCTCATTGGATCGGCGGGCATGCCATTGAACTTCTGCACGCAGGGCAGCTGAGTGCTGTACGCCGGCAGCGCTGCTGTCTCGCGATATAGGCTCGCGAAGTTCGCGGCGGCGGTCAGGATCAATACGCAGGTCCAGTTTAAGTCCCGCCGGGATTGGAAAGGGGCCGGTCACAGGAGCAAATGGGCCGAACGGATTCACGATCGTCCAGGCGGACGGAGAGAGAGTGAATGAAGCGTCCTTGCTCGCCAAGGTGGCCTGGACTTCGTTGATGGTGGTCAGGGAGGCGCCATCGTTCTCCACGCGCAGCGTCACCAGTACAAGGGCACGCCGAAGTCTGACCCGCCATCAGTCCCGGCTCGAGCGCCTTGACCAGTTCCGGCGGCGCCGGCGTCAGGCGTATCTCAAGGTTCTGCATGTCTGCCGCGCTTTTGGTCAGCACCGGGGGCGTCTCGAAGCCGGTGGCTTTGACTTGTAGCTTGTACTCCTTGAGGGTGCGGCTCCGTGGCACGGTGATCTCGTACTGGCCAAGGGCGTTGGTAGAGACCGCGCCGATCGTGATCAGGTTCACCGAGGCGCCAGGGATCGTCTCGCCGGCGGTGGACAGCACTGCGCCATGGAAGGTCTCGTCGCTGTTCAGCCAGTGATCCAATGTTGGCGCAACTGCCGGAGCGATCACGCCAACGACGAGAGCTGCCATCGCCACCTGGAAGAGGCGGTTGATCACCAGGCGGCCGATCGGGGGTGACGCTTTCCAGGCGCCCGAGCGTACTGGTCACCGCGCCACGCCCGCCACCAGCAGAAGAAGCAGAGCAGCCAGCTGAAGCGGTGTGCCAATCTGCTGGAGGATCGAGGCCATTCGCGCCACTCCAATGCCTCACCGGGCCGGCGGCTGGTATGCATTCATTAGCGCATCGAATATTTGCACGTCCAGCGCAATCGAAAGGACGCGCGGTTCTAGCCGAGGCCGGTTGTTCGCGGCCTCATGGGTCCGTTAGCGCACGCGCCGCGCAGCCGCAGCCGGAAGCCCGTTCCCGAGCGCCCGTAGGACATCGGCTACGACGCCATTCCAGTCGCCGCGCCGGTGCTGACGGAACAGACGCGCGGTCGGATACCACGGGCTGTCGTCGCGATCCAGCAGCCAGCGCCAGTCGGCGCTGTACTGCAGCATGATCCAGACCGGTTTGCCCAATGCTCCGGCCAGATGCGCCACCGACGTGTCGATCGTGACGACAAGGTCCAACAGCGAGATCAGCGCGGCGGTATCGGCGTAGTCGCGCAGCTCATCTCCATGATCGATCACCAGCGGATGCGTCGCCAGCCAGGCGCGCTGCTCGGGCGGGAGGTCCTTCTGGAGCACGTGGATCTCGATACCGGGCAGCAGGAGCACAGGCAGCAGCGCGTCGATCGACAACGAACGCTTTGGAATGTGCTGCGAACCCCACCATGTGAGGCCGATACGCGGCTGCTTACGCGGTCCCAGTCGTTCCTGCCATGCCTCCAGCCTGGCCGGAGGTGCATGCAGATACGGGACTTCGGCGGGAATGCTGTCGAGCTCGGTGCCGAACACCAAAGGCAAACTCAGCAAAGGCGTGACGATGTCGACCGGCGGCTCCTTCTCGCCCATCGCGATGATCGTCTCGACGCCTTCCATTGTCTGCATCAACTCTTTCTGTTCGACGTAGACCTGCAGGTTGACGCGTGCGCCGTGACGACCCAGCAGAGGCGCGTAGCGTGCGAACTGGAAAATGTCGCCATGGCCTTGCTCGCAGGTCAGCAGGATGCGCTTGCCGGCAACCTCCGCCAGATCCGGGATGCGCGCATCCTCGCGCGGAGGGTCATGGTCGGCGACATGCCAGCGGCCTTCGTATTTGGGCCATCCTTCGGCAAACCGGCCGAGCAGCAGCAGAGCGAGGCTTGCGTTCCAGCGCGCCAACTCGGGCTTGAAGTCCTGACATCGCGCGGCAGGCGGCGAGCGCGTCATCATAGCGTCGGAGACCGACCAGTGCTTCGCCCAGGCTCGCGTATACATCGGCAAGTCGGTCGGGGTCCGCTCCGGAAGCATTCTCGAGGGCAGCCCCAAAGCTGACAACCGCCTCCTCGAGCCGATCCAGTGCCGCCAGCGACTGGCCGAGATTGTAATGCGCCGGAGCAAAGCGGGACTGGATGGCCAGCACCTGTCGAAAGCATTGGATGGCGTCCTCGTGCTTTCCCACGGCGGCGACCACGTTGCCGAGGTTGTTGAGCGTGGCAGGATCATTAGGCCGCAGAGCAAGCGCCCGCCGAAGATGCGGTTCCGCCTGCTGGTACAGCTTCAGCCCCAGCAGCGCTGTACCCAGGTGGTAATGCACCTTGGGATCGTTTGCACGCTCGCGCACCGCACGGGTCAAATAGCCCACTGCATCCGGATACTGTGCGCGGTCGAGGCACACGACACCCAGCAGATGCAGTGCGTCGAAATGTCGCGCGTCGCTCGCGATCAGTTCGAGGCAGCAGCGCTCGGCCTCGGCATAGTCGCGCGCATGGTAGTAGCGTGCGGCCGCCACCATTCCGTGGCCTGACGGTGAGGCGCGAAGGTCGTGGTTCAACCTGTCTACCATCGGTGCAGCGGAGGCATCAGGACAACCGCCGGCCGGATTGCGATTCTCCCCTTCCCCTTGCGGGAGGGGGTTGGGGAATGCCGCCTATCTCCTCCCCCCAACCCCCTCCCGCAAGGGGAGGGGGAGGACTGTTCCCCTGCGTCAGCCATCATGCGGGGATAATCGCCACCCGGGCTGGCCTTGCCTAGACCCGCTTCTTGCCAGGTTGCGCACCGCGCGCCGGCTTCGGATGCCTCGCCGCGGTCGCCCGCTTTTGCTGCGGCACGGGTTTCGCCCGCTTGCCGGAGCGCAGCTCCGCGATTGTCGCACGTGTGGTGATCTGCTCCGGGTTCATGCGCAGCTCGATCACCGCCGGCCTGCCGCTATCCACCGCACGGCGGAACGCGGGGCCGAACTCCTCGGTGTCGCTGACGACCTCGCCATGGCCACCGAATGCCTCGATGAATTTGGCGAAATCTGG
Source organism: uncultured Alphaproteobacteria bacterium (assembly GCA_963780095.1). Classification (GTDB taxonomy): domain Bacteria; phylum Pseudomonadota; class Alphaproteobacteria; order Acetobacterales; family Acetobacteraceae; genus JAMXLO01. The sequence continues at coordinate 20,582 of CAWABH010000057.1, read as the reverse complement.
ATTGGTCAGCGCCGTACCCGAGACTCGGCCCGGATAGGCGCGCTCCTGATGCATGCGGATCGTGCCGTACATCTGGTTGTTGAACACCAGCACGATCGGCGCGACGCCATGATGGAAGGCCGTGGCGATCTCCTGCCCGGTCATCAGGAAGCCGCCGTCGCCGACCATGCTTACCACCATGCGATCGGGGTACACGATCTTCGCCCCGACAGCAGCCGGAACGCTGTAGCCCATCGCACCGTTGGTCGGTCCGATATAGCGCTGACCGTCGCGGAAGTTGATGAAGCGCGTCGGCCCAGCCGGCGAAGTTCCCCGCGTCCGTCGTGATCACCGCATCCGAGGTCAACAGTGTTTCCAACTCGCGCATCGCCGTGCCGAGATTGAGCCTGCCTTCGTAATTCGGCACCGCACGCTGCGCCTCCCGCAGTGAGCGGAATTCTTCCATCCACTCCATCCAGTTGGTCTGCACCGGCTCGAGTGCCGCGACGGCATGGGCGAACGCATTGAGATCGGACACGATGCCGAGTGCGGGGCGGAATACCCGGCCGATCTCGCTGGCCTCCGGATGCACTTGGATGATCGGTACGCTGCCCGCCATGTCGAGCAGCGTGTAGCCTTGCGTCACCGCGTCGCCGAGGCGCGAGCCGATCGCCAGGATCAGGTCCGCCTCCTTGACCTTGGCTATCAGTCCCGGGTCGGAGCCGACGCCGAGATCACCGGCGAAATTGTCCGCCGTGCCGTCATACAGCGCCTGTCGCCGGAAACCGACAGTCACGGGCAGGTCGTTGCCGAGCAGGAAGTCTCGGATCGCGGCACGTCCCGTATCCGTCCAGGATGAACCGCCCAGCACCGCCAGTGGCTTGCGCGCCCGGTACAGCATCGAGCGCAACTGCGTCAGCGCGGCCGGATCGGGATAAGCCGGCACGACCGTTGCGCGCGGCAGATCGGGCACCTCGATCATGTCCTTCTGCATCTCTTCCGAGAGAGCGATGACGACCGGACCCGGGCGGCCTGATACCGCAACGTCCACCGCATGCGCGACGACTTCGGGGATGCGCTTCGCCTGGTCGATCTGGGTCACCCATTTGGCGAGCGGGCCGAACATCTGGCGGTAGTCGACCTCCTGGAAGGCATCGCGGCCGGAATCCGCGAGCGGGATCTGGCCAACGAACAGCAGCAGCGGCGTGCTGTCCTGCATCGCGATATGCACACCGATCGCGCCATGGCAGGCACCGGGGCCGCGCGTCACCATCGCTGCGGCGGGACGGCCCTTCAGCTTGCCGTATGCCTCGGCCATGTTCACCGCGCCGGCTTCGAATCGGCAGGTGACCAGCTTCAGTTTTTGCCGCACCTCATAGAGGCCATCGAGCACGTCAAGATAGCTTTCGCCCGGCACGGCGAATACATGATCGATGCCTTGTGCAACGAGCGCGTCCGCCAGGGCGCGTCCCCCCGTGCGTGGGACGATGCGAGCCTTGCGCGCCTGAGCCAGTTCCATCCATGCCTCCAGTTATGCCCCAGCGGGGGCTCGCGCTCAGGATAGGCGGGTCCAACGGATTCCGTCACGCCTGTCGTCGCTGGTCAGCCCGCGGTGCACTGGTACGTAAAACCCCGATCCGCAAAATCCCGAACTGGCCGCCAGTAACCGAACGGTGTTTGCTTGCCACAAATCCAACAAAACCTCTGCCAATTTCCGCCCTTGCATCAACCAAGTCTTTGCGTGTTCGCTGACGTCACCAGACAGAGAGGGTTCGCCGATGCTACAGAGTATGACCTGGTACGCAACCGATAATCTCGCCAGAAGCCAGTTTCAGGTGTTCAGCCAGCTCGGTGAGCGCATGCAGCTGAGCGAGGACGATCAACGGCGCGTTCTGCTGCTGTCGGAGCAGGAGTGGTCCAACTGGTCAGACTTCCTGCAGGACGGCCCCTTGCCAGCCCAACCGCAGCTCCCGGTGATGCTCCGGCGCCTCGGCAGTGCCAGCCATCGCCTGGCTGTGATGGCCGACCGGCTTGGCATCGCGGCCTAGGCATCGATTCGCCAAAAGTTTTGCCAGGTTCCATGCACCCGGCCGCGTCGATCGCGGCCGCTTGAGCCTGAGGCCGCATGCGGGCGATGTTCGTGCAAATAATGGCGGACCGCTGAGCCCATTTGGATGTATATTCGCGCAGCGCTCACGGGCCGATGATCTGCAAACCATTCGGCGGCTGAGTAGGCTAAGGCCTGGATTGGACGCAGAGCTTACGGTAGGGGGTCGCCCCCTGCATAGCTAACCCTAAAAATCGCCGCGGAGCGCGAAGATTTTCGTCATGCCGCCAATTTCGTAAGCTGCTGGGTGTTGACATTGCGTGCGGTAATCAGCTCGGTGACGACGAGACGTCCCGCCGCGGTGAGATGATAGCGGTGCGTATGCGGCACCTTGCGGATCAGATGATGTGCGCGGAGCAGACACAGCTTTCGCGAGACCGCCGCGGCCTTGACGCTGGCATTCGGCCTTCGAGGGTGATGCCTTGCGGAACAGCAGCGCGCGGATATCGCGGTTGCGCAAACCCATTGATCTGCCGGGTCAAACGATGGGGACCAGCCGGCGGCGCTCGAGGCGTAGCTTGCGCTTTATGGGCATGTCGCGGGTGCAGGTGTTGGTTGTGGCAGTGATGGCCCACTGCGGGGTCGTCGGATGAGGGACCGGCCAGCGTGCTGCTGCGCCGGCCAGGCCGGCGATCTCGCCAAACCCTGGCGCTGGTGGCAGGAATGGGGTGCACAGGAGCAGTGGGGCAGCGCATGAGTGGCTGGACGCTGCAAACGTGCGCGTCTTGCGCGATAGTGGTGCCACTCTACACCCGGAGCACAGATCAGAAGCGACTGGCATCCTCTGCGTTCATACATGCGCTTGTAAGAGCGACCGGATGAGCGACAATCAGGCGGGAAAAACAGTTGATAGGAACAGCAAAGTTATGAGAGCGATATTTGTGCAGATCAAGTGCGACATGGGTCAGGCCTACAAGGTCGCCCGCGAGGCCGCCGACACGATCGATCAGATGTCGGAACTCTACTCCACGTCCGGGCAGTATGACCTGCTGGGCAAGTTCTATCTCGAGCCGGAGCAGGACATCGGCCTGTTCGTCACCGAGAAGGTCCAGACGCTGTCTGGTGTAAAGGACACCAATACCCTGATAACCTTCAACGCCTTCGGCGGCGGCCGCGCCTGACGATTCCTTGGCGCGCCGCCCCGCCGGCCGCTCTAATCCGTATACCCGTCCCCGGCCGCCAGCCGCCCTGGCGCGATTGCCGCCGTCGCGACGATCTGCTTGAACAGTGGCACCGCGCACCGGGCCTGCTATGAACGGTCGCCAACAGCGATTCGAAGCAATGTCCAGAATGAGCCGCCGCAGCCTGCTTGCCAGTACCGTCGCGGCACTCGCTGCTCCGGCCGCTCATCCACGCCCAGGCTTCCAAACCCAAGGCCACCGTTATCTCGCAATGGAGTGCCGGTAGCGACGGAGCGGCGATCACCGCACTGGGCAAGGAGTTCGAAGCGCGGGGTGGCATCTGGGAGCATAACCCGGTCCCCGGGTTCACCACCGACATGATGAACAAGCTGCGCGCGCGGATCATTACCGGTGATCCGCCGGCGGCCTCGCAGCTCAAGGGGCCGGAGATCGCCGCCTGGTCGAAGATCGGTGCCGTCGTCGATCTGGACGCACAGGCGAAGGACGCCGGCTACGAAGCCGTGGTGCCCGCCGAGCTTGTCCGACTCAGCAAGCCGCATGGCGATTGGATCGCCCTGCCGATCCAGGCCTATCGCATCAACACGCTGTTCATCTCGAGGAGGGCGGCCGATCAAGTTGGCCTGACGAAGCTGCCCGTCACCTGGGCGGAATTCAATGCCGTCGCCGAGAAGATGAAAGCCGCCGGGACCACGCCGATCGCCAACTGGCGGCATCAAATGGGACGACGGCATGAAGGGAGATCGCGCTGTGCGGCATCAGCCTCGACGCCCACCGCAAGGCGCGGATGGAACTCGATCGGAAGAGCTGAAAGGCCCCGAGGTGCTGGCCGCCTTCCACCAGTTCCGCAACTTCGGCAACTGGTCCGACCCCGGCAGTGCCGGCTGGTGTGACGGGCCACTTCGGGCCTGAACTGCGCCGCTTCGTGCTGGCGCAATACCACCAGGGGCAGGTCACGCTGCCGCGGCTGGTGGAGCAACTTCGGGCGATCGGTGTCAGCATTTCGAAGCGGTAGGTGATGCGACTGCTGATTGCCGGGCAGGACGGCTTCCTCGCTGAAGCACGTGACGTGTTGCGCGCCGGTTTGCAGACCGCCGGCTGGGTCGCGGTGGACGACACCGGCGCTCGGCATAAGGCCGGCAACGGCTTCTGCACGCAGATCGCGCTTCGACTACATCTTCTGCCGTCACACCGGCGTCGTCAGTCTTGATCGCTTGCTACAGCGGTTGCACGCCAACAAGGCCGAACTTCTCGCCGTGCCCGACCATCCAGACATTCCGCTTCATACCAACGGCTCGGAGAACGATATCCGCTGCCAGGTGACCAAACGCAAAGTCAGCGGTCAACGGCGGTCAGTGGAAGCCGCAGCGGGAAGCGCCGCGGTGTGAGGGGAGGTATTCATTTAGCCTGGTTCAGCGCGCAATCGCGATGTCGTGGAACAGACGCGCGGGAAGGCCGCCGCCCTGGACCGATTTCATCGGACGGTTGTCGTCGTTGCCGAGCCACACGCCGATGATCGCGCCATCCACACAGCCGATGAACCAGGCGTCGCGATAATCCTGCGTCGTGCCCGTCTTGCCGGCGACCGCATGCCCGGCGACGGCCGCAGCGCGACCGGTGCCGCGCGTCACCACCGCGGTCAGCATGCGCGTCATCATCGCGGCGAGGTCAGGGTCGATCGCCGGCTGCGGCGGCGCACGCGCTGTATCGACGGCACTGCCGCCGGCACGCAACGCCTCCACGCCGAACGGCGCGATGTGGGTGCCACCATTGAAGAAAGCGGCATAGGCGGACGAAAGTTCCAGCAACCCGACCTCGCCGGTGCCGAGCGCGAGCGATGCGTCGTTCGGCAGCTTGTCGGCGACGCCGAGCCGAGCTGCCAGTTTCGCCACCACGCGTGGTCCTCCGGCCTGCAGCAGCAGGCGCACGGCCGATGTGTTGATCGACTGTGCGAGTGCCTCTTCCACGGTGATCTCGCCGAGATACCGCCGCTCGAAGTCGGCCGGGCTCCAGTTGCCGACGCGGATCGGCGCGTCCAGCACGGGATCATCCGGCTGGATGCCCTTCTCCAGTGCGGCGAGCCAGACAAAGGGCTTGAACGCGGACCCGGGCTGACGGCGCGCCAGCACCGCGCGGTTGAATGAGCTCTGGCGATAGTCGCGGCCACCGACCATGGCGCGAACGGCGCCGGTGGCGGCGTCCAGCACCACCACCGCGCCTTGCGTGACGCCGGCCGCGGCACCCGGTCCGTCCAGCAGCGCGATCAGTCGCGACTCGGCAATCGCCTGGACCTTGGGATCGAGCGTGGTCCGCACGGTGACATCGGCGTTGGGCGGCGCGAGCGACTGCGCCTGGTCGGCGGCCCAGTCGGCGAACCAGCCGGCGGCAAGCGGCGGAGGCGGAGGAAATGCGATCTGCCCCATGGCCGTCTTCGCTTCTGCTGCCGTGATCGCGCCGGTGTCGGCCATGGCGGTCAGCACCTGCCGCGCCCGGGCGGCGGCGGCGGCCGGATCGGCGCGCGGATTGAAGCGCGACGGAGCACGCGGCAGTCCCGCCAGCACCGCGGCCTGCCACAGCGTCACCCGACGCGCGGACACGCCGAAATACATGCGCGAGGCTGCATCCACGCCCCATGCGCCGGACCCCAGATAGACCCGGTTCAGCCAGATCTCGAGAATTTCCCGTTTGCTGAACGAGTGCTCCAGCCAGAGCGTCAACAGCAACTCCTGCACCTTTCTATGGAACGTGCGGGCGTTGGTCAGGAACAGGTTCTTGGCGACCTGCTGCGTGATGGTCGAACCTCCCTGCACCACGTGCCCTGCCGTGATGTTGGTCCACGCAGCACGCGCCAGACCGATCGGGTCGATGCCGGGATGGTGCCAGAAGCGCCGGTCCTCCACCGCCACCACGGCTGCCGGCAGATATCGCGGCACGTCGCCCAGGCGCAGCGGCTCGCCGACCAGATCGCCGAAGGTGGCGAAGACATGCCCGGTGCGGTCCTCAAGCGTGAGGCTCGGGCGGCGGGCCGCGTCCAGCGCCGCCTCGGGCCTCGGCAGATCGCGGGCGAACCAGAGCAGCATCAGCGCCGCCGCAAGCGCACCCCACACCAGCGCGATGATCGCATAGCGCACCAGGCGAAAGCGCCGCCGCCGGGGGACCGCGGCAGACGCCGAACGGGCCTGGACCGGCGGACGACCAGGCCCCGACATCCGCCTGGTCGAGGCCGCGCGACGCGGGGCTCGACGATCTTCTGGGGCTATGCGAGGGGCGCGCGGCATCCGGAGGCACCACTGATACGGGATCGCTCCCGTGCCGGGGAAGTCCATTGCTTGCCGCAACCGGCCGGCTTGCGCAGATTGGTGTGCGCAAGCGACGGGGGATGCGATGAGGGGCCTGTTTCTCGATGCGGTCGACGACCTGGCGGACGTGTTCCGCCGTGTGGTGCGCCCCGATGATCCGCCGGTCACGGTGAACGAACAGCTCGAGGTTCCGCCGGACACGCTGCCCGGATTGCTCGCCGGCTACGACTTCGTGCTGGACGATCACAGCCAGATGCCGACCGAGGCGATGCGGCGCTGCACCGGCCTCAAGCACATCATCTTCCTCGGCACCGGCGCGCGCAGCTACATGCACCCGGAGGAACTCGCCGAGCACGGCATCACCGTGCACATCATCAAGGGCTACGGCGACACAGCGGTGGCCGAGCATACGATCGCGCTGATGTGGGCCGCCGCCCGGGGCTTGGCGGTGATGGACCGCGGCATGCGCGCGGGGCAGTGGGTGCGGACCGAGGGGATGCAGCTGACCGGCAAGACGCTTGGCCTGCTGGGGTTCGGCGGCATCGCGGCCGAGGTGTCGCGCATTGCGGTCGGGTCGGGGATGCGAGTGATTGCGTGGAACCGCTCGGCGAAATCCGCACCGGGGGTGACGTTCGTCGATCTGGACACGCTGTTGGGGGAGAGCGATGTGCTGTCGGTGCACCTGCTGCTGACCGACGAGACGCGCGGGTTTCTCGGGGCGGAGCGGCTGGCGAGGCTGCGCCCGGGGGCGGTGCTGGTGAACACCGCGCGGGGGGCGATCGTGGACGAGGCGGCGATGATCGCGGCGCTGCGGTCTGGGCGGCTGCACCATGCCGCGCTGGATGTGTTCGCGACCGAGCCGCTGCCGGCGGGACATGAACTGGCGACGTTGCCGAATGTGACCCTGTCGGCGCACAGCGCGTTCCGGACGCCGGAAGCGTCCGACAACCTGATCCGCCGCGCGCTGGACATCGCGAAGTCGCTTGCAGCAGGGTGACGGGGGCGCCCGCCTGGCGGAACGGTAGACGCAGCGGACTTAAAATCCGCAGCCAGTTGGCGTGGGGGTTCGAGTCCCCCGGCGGGCAAGTCTCGATACGGATTCCGGGAGATAATGGTGGCCGATCGACCGGAAGTGGGGGCTGGAATGCTACGGATACGCGGTGACAGCGTCGGCCTGTTGCTGGATGGATCTGTGAACCAGATTGTGGTGATGCAGGGGTTCCGCCCATCCGGTGACGACAGGGAGCATCTGACCGTGTAGCGGATGCCGTAGGGGTTCCGCGTGATGATCGCCACCGGATTGGCCTGAGGGTGAAACCGCAGGGCGTTCTGCAAATCCGGCCAGTGCTGTTGCGTGAAGCCGAACCGCCTGAAGAACCCGGCGTTGCCTCCGTTATTCGGATGCGCAGGGTCCAACAGATAGTCGCGCACCTTCGCATCGGCCACGAACGCGCTCGCGACATTGGGCAGTGAGGCTCCGCCCATTCGCGGATAGCGGCGGCCTCGACCGTGGCAACGGTATGAAACGGCTTGAAGAACTCAACCTCGTAAGCGCGCTCCTCGGGATAGACGTGCACGACGGTCCCGGTCGCACTGGGTGGGAGCGAACCGTCTGCCGTCGAGATCGATCGCGCCAGCGACACAGACTCAATTCGGGATGTCGCGTCGGTTGGTTCTTAGTCGAAGGCATCGCGCCTCACCCAGAGGTGGGTTTTCTGTGTGCCTTGCATATAGGACATTGCTGGCTGGTATGCCTGAATTCCGTGACCGAGGGAGTCGTTGGTTTGGAATCCGAAGTATTTGACAGACGATCTTGGAATACGATTCTCCAAACGACACAGCTATCGGCCGATCCGGACTATCCTGCGGATGATTCTGTCGATGCGGCTTTTTCGGATCTCGAGGGACCACATTCAAATGTGGATGCGTTTTCTTTCGACCCAATCGTCCTCATTCAGGCGATGTTTGCCCGTCTCCCAACGTCCACCTCGGGTTGCGTCGAACTGCCCCGCGACTGTGGTGGAGAACAATTGATGACACGATGGGGGCGTCTGGTGTGTCACGCGGTGAGCCTTCGGCTCATGACAACCAGATCATCAGACCGCGGCAGGGGTGGTCCATCGAGGCATTGGTGCCTATATAGCCGCTCGGCAACGTCTCGGTTACGTTCGGGCGACTGCACACGAGGACGACGATGCCGGCCAACCAGGGCGACTAGAGAATGCAGGGACAAAGATTGATATGCTGTCCTGTCCCGAGGCTGCGAACCCCTCGCGCGGGATCAGAGTAGCCGCATGGACGGAACAGCAGAATTGGCCGCGCGACTTGCGCCGATCCCGGATCATTTCGACGGCCGCCGCTTCTTCAACCCCCATGTGCCCCGTGGCAAGGGCCTCCGCGAAGTCCGCCGATGGCACCGAACGCGCCAAAAGGAGCCGTGGCCGGAGCACGTTGAGGACGCAATACTCCCGCCGCCTGGCCGCGCAGCGCAGGACAGGATCGCGGTGACCTTCATCGGCCATTCGACATTCCTGCTGCAGATAGGCGGTGTCTGCGTGCTCACCGACCCGATCTGGTCCGAGCGATGCAGCCCCGTTTCCGTGGCCGGTCCGCGCCGCGCGCGGCGGCCTGGACAGCGCCTGGATGCGTTGCCGAGTGTGGATCTGCTCCTGGTCTCGCACAATCATTACGACCACATGGATTTGCCGACATTGCGCAAGGTGCAGGCGCGCTGGTCGCCACGCGTGGCGACCGGCCTTGCCAACGCGCGTCACCTCGCAAAGGCGGGCATTCGGTCAGCGGTCGAACTCGATTGGTGGCAGAGCATCGAGCTCGCGGGCGCGCGGGTGACGTACGTGCCGGCCCAGCATTTCTCCTCGCGCGGGCTCCACGATCGGAACCGCAGCCTTTGGGGCGGGTTTGTCATCGAGGTCCGCGGGGCCGTGGTCTATTTCGCCGGCGATTCCGGCTACTGCCCACACTTCGCCGAGATCGGGCGCAGGTTCCCGCGCATTGATCTCGCACTGCTTCCGATCGGTGCCTATGAGCCACGTTGGTTCACGCGCCGGAATCACGTTGACCCACACGAAGCGGTGCGAGCGCATCTCGACCTGAGGCCACGTCGCAGCATCGGAATGCACTTCGGCACTTTCCAGTTGACCGACGAAGCCATCGATGCGCCGGTACTGGCGCTTCGACAGGCGCAGGCGAAGGCCGGTGTCGCGGAAACGGAATTCGACGTCCTCGCCTTCGGCGAAACCCGGCAATATTCGACGGAATGAAGCTTGCGGTGCGGGGTTAGTTCGTCATGGCCGGGCTGGTCCCAGCCATCAGAAGCGCCGCCGTGCCACGACGGATGGCCGGGCCAAGCCCGGCCATGACGATGAGTACGGCGTTCGACGCGGCTGTCGTTACCTCGTCATTCGACCGATGGTCGCAACCAGCTCCTCGACCTTGTGCCTCTGCTCGACCGCATCGCCTGAGGTGAACGCTCCCGCGACGCAGTGGGAGACGTGATCGCGCAGGATCTGCTCCTCGACCTTATGGAGCGCCGCGCGGACCGCATTGATCTGAGTCAACACGTCCACGCAGTAGCGATCCTCATCGACCATCCGGATCAGTCCGCCGACCTGACCTTCGATCCGCTTGAGGCGGGCGATGACGGCCGCCTTTGTCGCTTCATGCACTTCAACACACCCCTTGATACGCTACCCATGTGGGGTATATAGGGCAGGCGTTCAGCTTTGTCACGCCCGTCCGGCGTGCGGTCACGGGCGTGGAGCACGAGCGATGATGAATGGCGAAACGGACCATGCGCATGCTCACCATCGGCATGGCGCCGATGATCGTGGCGGCTGTGGTCATCATGCTTCGAATGCGGCTGCTGATCCGCATGAGACTGCGACCGATCCGGTCTGCGGCATGAACGTGGATCCGACGACCTCCAAGTACCGTTTGGAGCACCGGGGCCGAACGTTCCATTTCTGCTCGGCGCGATGTCGCGAAAAGTTCGCCGCCGCCCCCGCAGGCTATCTGAAGCAGCCGACACAGCCGGCCTCATCGGCGCCCGAGGGCACGATCTACACCTGTCCGATGCATCCCCAAATCCGGCAGGAAGGGCCGGGCAACTGCCCGATCTGCGGCATGGCGCTGGAGCCGCTCGACGTGACCGCCGAGGCCGGCCCGAACGCCGAGCTTATCGACATGAGCCGCCGGTTCTGGATCGGCCTTGTGCTCGCCCTGCCGGTCGTGGCGCTGGAGATGGGCGCCCATATCCCGGCGCTTGGGCTGCATGACCTGGTGCCGCCGCGCCTCTCGACCTTGCTTCAGTTCCTGCTCGCCACGCCGGTCGTGCTGTGGGCGGGCTGGCCGTTCTTCGAGCGCGCCTGGGCGTCGGTCGATCCATCGCAGCCTGAACATGTTCAGCCTGATCGCGCTCGGCACCGGCGCGGCCTATCTCTACAGCCTCGTCGCCACTTTCGTGCCCGCCATCTTCCCGGCCGGATTCCGCGGCATGGACGGCACCGTCGCCGTTTACTTCGAGGCCGGCCGCGGTCATCACGGTGCTGGTCCTGCTCGGACAGGTGCTGGAGTTGCGGGCGCGCGAGCAGACCGGCGGCGCCATTCGCGCGCTGCTCAATCTCGCGCCCAAGACCGCCCGGCGCGTCACGACGGGCGGCGAGGACGAAGAGATTCCGCTCGAGCAGGTGCATGTCGGGCGACAGGCTTCGGGTGCGTCCCGGCGACGGCGTGCCGGTGGACGGCGTCGCTGCTCGACGGCAGGAGCGCCGTCGATGAATCCATGGTCACCGGCGAGTCGATGCCGGTCAGCAAAGCAACCCGGCGACAAGCTGATCGGCGGCACCGTCAACGGCACTGGCTCCCTCGTCATGCGCGCGGACAAGATCGGCGCGGACACCATGCTGGCACGAATCGTGGCGATGGTGGCGGAAGCGCAGCGCAGCCGTGCACCGATCCAGCGCATGGCGGACACGGTATCGGGCTACTTCGTGCCGGCGGTCATCCTTGCGGCGATCCTGGCCTTCATCGGCTGGGCAGCCTGGGGTCCAGCCCCTGCCCTCGCCTATGGGCTGATCGCCGCTGTTTCCGTCCTCATCATCGCCTGCCCCTGTGCGCTGGGCCTCGCAACGCCGATGTCCATCATGGTCGGCGTCGGCAAGGGCGCCCTCGGCGGGGTGCTGATCAAGTCGGCCGAAGCGCTGGAGCGTATGGAGAAGGTCGATACGCTCGTGGTGGACAAGACCGGCACGCTGACCGAAGGCAAGCCGCGCGTCGTCGCGGTTGTCCCGGCGCCAGGCCGGTCCGAAACCGAGATCCTCGTGCTCGCCGCAAGCCTGGAGCGGTCGAGCGAACATCCGCTCGCCGCGGCGATCGTGGCCGCCGCCCGGGAACGCTCGCTTGCGCTCAAGGACCCGGCGAACTTCGCGTCAGTCACCGGTGAGGGCGTGACCGGTTCGGTCGACGGTCGCGACGTGGCGCTGGGCAATGACAAGCTCATGGCAGGCCTCGGCGTCAAACCTGGCGTGCTGGCCGTTCAGGTCGACGAACTGCGGCGCGAGGGTGCAACCGCGCTCTTTCTCGCCGTGGACGGAAAACCGGGTGGTATCTTTGGCGTCGCCGACCCCGTCAAGGCGACAACCCGGGCAGCACTCGACAGTTTACGGACGGACGGTGTGCGCATCGTCATGTTGACCGGCGACAATCGAATGACGGCGGAAGCCGTGGCCCGCCGGCTCGGCATCGACGATGTGCACGCCGATGTGCTGCCGGAGGACAAGAACGGTGTCGTTCGTCGCCTCCGTCAGGAGGGTCGCATAGTCGCCATGGCAGGCGACGGCGTGAATGACGCGCCGGCGCTTGCCGAGGCTGATGTGGGCATCGCCATGGGCACGGGGACGGAAGTCGCGATCCAGAGCGCGGGCGTCACGCTGGTGAAGGGCGACCTTGCCGGCATCGCCCGCGCACGAACCTTGAGCCGGGCGACGATGCGCAACATCAGACAGAACCTGGCGCTCGCCTTCGTCTACAACCTCGCCGGCATTCCGATCGCCGCGGGGGTGCTCTATCCGTCGTTCGGCATTCTGCTCAGCCCGATCGTCGCAGCACTCGCCATGGCGTTGAGTTCCGTATCGGTGATCGGCAATGCTCTGAGGCTTCGGTCGGTCCGTTGGTAGCCAATCGGACATCGCTCGGTCGATCAAGGCACGCGAGGAATGGCGTGACGACCAGCTCAGCGTAAACCCAGGGGGAAACTAATCTTCATCGCGGGCTTCGGCCCAGGCGCGTTTGCCGAGCGGACGTATAGCAACGACCCGAACCTATGACATTCCGTCACTGCTCCTACAACGTCATGGCCGGGCTTGTCCCGGCCATCTGTCGTCGCAGGGTGCCGCTTCTGATGGCCGGGACAAGCCCGGCCATGACGGCGTAGGAGCAGCGCGGAGATTTAACAGAAACGGCGCCTGGCATTACAGGCCGACGCCGTTCAGTAACCGTCGACGTCGACGACGGCCTGGGCGAAGGCCTGTGGGGCTTCCTGGGGCAAATTGTGACCGATGCCGCCTTTGATAAGTCGATGCGAGTACTTGGCCGAGAACTTGTTCGCATAGGACGAGGCGTCCGGATGCGGCGCGCCATTTGCATCACCTTCAAGGGTGATCGTAGGCACGTTGATAACCGGAGCCTCGGCGAGACGCCTTTCCAGATCGTCATATTTCGACTCGCCTTCAGCCAGCCCTACCCGCCAGCGGTAATTGTGGATCACGATGCTGACGTGATCCGGATTGTTAAAGGCCGTTGCGGTGCGAGCAAACGTCGCATCATCGAAGTCCCACTTCGGCGAAGCGATCTGCCAAATGAGCTTGGCAAAATTGCCCCGGTATTTATCGTAGCCCGCCCGCCCGCGTTCCGTGGCAAAGTAATATTGGTACCACCATTCGAGCTCAGCCTTTGGCGGCAACGGCACCTTGTTGGATTCAGGGCTGCCGATCAGATAGCCGCTCACGGAGACATGGGCCTTGCAGCGCTCCGGCCAGAGCGCCGCGACGATGTTGGCCGTCCGCGCTCCCCAATCAAAACCGGCGAGGACTGCCTTCTCGATCCTGAGAGCATCCATCAAGGCGATGATATCGACAGCGACCACCGCTTGCTGCCCATTCCGGAGCGTTTCATTTGACAGAAACCGCGTCGTGCCATAGCCGCGCAGATACGGGACGATCACCCTGTAGCCCGCCGACGCCAACAAGGGGGCAACATCGACATAGCTGTGAATGTCGTAGGGCCAGCCGTGCAGAAGTATGACCACAGGGCCGTCGGCGGGGCCGGCCTCGGCGTATCCCACATTCAGGACGCCGGCATTGATCTGCTTCAGTGAACCGAAGGACGTGTTCGTCCCCGGCTTGATCGAAGGCAGATCTGCGGGTCTTGTCTTGCCGGACTGCGCTTTCGCAGAGCCGATCATGCTGATCTGAGCGGCCGCCGCGGTCATGGCTGCAGCGCCCAGGAAACGGCGGCGACGATGGTTGATCTCTTCGGACATCTGTCTCTCTCCGTTTGGATGTCTGATGTGACGGATACACGGTACGTCAGAAGGGATCCGTGATGGTCATACGCTCGCTCGTATTGGTCGTCGATGACGATGACATGGCATTTGAAAGGAGGTCGTGCCCCGCTTCACCATGCCGTCGTTCAGGCTGTTTATGTCAACGGTGGGCCACAGCTTGGTGTAATCGCGCGCCAGTCAGACACCTTCTCTGCCGGTCAAGGTGTCGTCGAAGAACCGTGCGGACCGCAGGGTGCCATTGATCCAGCTTTAACCACGCGCGGATACAGAAGCCGCATGACACATCCTCTATCTCCAGTGCCGTGCGCCGACCCGCATTGGCACCTCCGACCGCTTCATCGACCAAGCAGCCCTAGCTCCGTGCCTGCTCCGGCCGGAAGCGCACGCCCTTGCGCGCATAGCCTCCGCCGAGACCGATCGGCGTGCCGTCGGCGCGCCAGCACGCGGCACCGGTCATCGTGCCGTCCGCACCAAACTGGATCGCGCTCATGCCGCCGCCGACGTTGCCAACCGCCGCGACATCGTGGCCACGGTCACGCAGCGCGGCGAGCACGTCGGTCGGCACAGCGTTCTCTACCTCCACACCGAAGCCCTGGGTCCAGAGCCGCGGCGCCTCCACCGCCTCTTGGACGCTCATGCCGTGGTCGATCAGGTTCGACAGCGCCTGCATCACCGAGGGGAAGATGCGCAATCCGCCCGGCAGGCCGAGCGCGTAGCTCGGCTTGCCGTCGCGCAGCACGATCACCGGCGACATCGACGAGGTGATGCGCTTTCCCGGCGCAACAGAATTCACGCGGCCCGGATATGGCGTGAACACGAACATGTAGTTGTTGGGGATCATCCCGGTGCCCGGCACGATGTAGCGCGCGCCGAACAGCGAGTTGATGGTCTGTGTGCTGGCGACGATGTTCCCCATGCCGTCAGCCACCGTCAGATGCGTGGTATGCGCGCCCTCGCCAGGCGCCACCTCGGCGCTCCAGGTCTGAGCGCGCGCAAGATCGATGCGTACGCGGCGATCGGCGGCGTAGGACTTCGACAGCAGCTTTGCCACCGGCACCTTGACGAACGCCGGATCGGCGGTCGCGGCGGCCCGGTCGGCGAACGCGATCTTCAGCACCTCGGCCAGCAGATGCAGCGTGTCGGCGGATCCAAAACCAAGCGCGCCGATGTCGTAGCCCTCCAGGATGTTCAGCATCTGGATGATGTGCAGCGGCCCGGATGACGGCGGCGGTGGCCCGACGATGTTGTAACCGCGATACGTGCCGCGCAGCGCATCGCGATCGATCGTGCGATAGCCGGTCAGGTCGTCGCGCGTGATATGGCCGCCGGCCTTCGCCATATGGTCGGCGTAGAGCCCGCCGAGCGCCCCGTTGTAGAGCACGTCCGGTCCTTCGCGGGCGATGCTCCGCAGCGTCTCGGCGTAATCTCCGGTGACCAGGCGCGTGCCGGGCTGGATCGGCGCACCTCCCGGCAGATAAAGCCGGGAAATCTCCGCGTCGTGCGCCATGTCCGCCGCACAATCGGTGACGCATTCATGCAGATACGGCGTCACGCGGAAGCCGCGCGAGGCATGGCGGATCGCCGGCTCCATCACATCGGCCAGCGGGAAGGTGCCAAACCGGGACAGCGCCTCGCACCAGCCCTTCAGATTGCCGGGTGCGGCCACCGCGGTCGGCCCCAGGGCGTTCTTCCGCCCGATCGCGTCCATTGTGCCGGGCGCAGCATTGGGGTCGGGCGTGTAGGTGCTTGGCCCAGTTGCGAGCGGCGCGGTGCTCTGACCGTCGATCACCACATGGCGGCCGTCGCCTAGTCGGATATGCGCCATGCCGCCGCCCAGGATGCCGACCATCATCGGCTCGACCACGCTCAGCGCGAAGAAAGCCGCGATCGCCGCGTCGATGGCGTTGCCGCCGGCCGCCAGCATCTCCGCGCCGGCAGCCGATGCGAGCGGATGGTTGGTAACCACCATGCCGCGCGTGCCGGTCGCCGGCTGCTTCTCGCAACGGAAAATCGTGCCCGCGCGGGTGCGCCAGTCGGGTCTCGGGCATGGCTGCTCCTTTCGTGCGATGATCCGGCGATCAGGATGCGCTGGCCGCTCCGACGCGGCAATCGGCGGCATCCTGTGATTGGCCGGGAGGACCGGGGTGGATTTTGACGCCTACACCGCCGCGGGCTTCGTCGGGGTCGCGCTGATCGTGGCGGCCTATTTCGCCAATCAGCAGAATTGGCTGGTTTCCACGGACTGGCGCTTTCCGGCGATAAATCTGGCTGGCTCGCTGCTGATCCTGGCATCGCTCTACACGGCGTGGAATTTTCCGTCAGCCGTGATCGAGGTGATCTGGGCGGCGATCAGCCTCTATGGCCTGAGCCGACAGCTGCGTCGGCGCTAGACCGCTTCGGCGCTGAACCGACGAGGCGCGGCGCAACAGGCGCAGCCGCCTGGGTGGGAGCGGAATGGTGTGGAGCCCGCCGGCTCGGCACGCGCTCCGCCGATTGCGGGGCTGGTCAGTGCGCGCGGCGCCGCTTCACCGCAGGCTGGGCATGCTTGCGGCAGGGCGAACTCCGCCATCGGGTGAGATTCGCTGAACGGGCCGCAGCGCTCGCAATCGTAGTCGTAAGTGGGCATTCGGGCCTCGCAGGTCGGAACTGGTCGGAACGGAGTTTGCCACCGCCGGGCGTTCCCGGTCCAGGGCGGGATCGCTGCTGACACCACGCTGTCAGCGGTGGCTTGGCGATATGGCTTTCGTGGCGGCGGCTGAACCGCGGGAGGCATCAGGCGTTCCCGACGGCAACATTGACCAGGAGGTGGCGATGCAAGGCGGTGATATTCGCGCAATCGCGGACGTTCATCTGGATGCGAGGCGCCGCCACCGCAGCGGGTTCTTCACCAACGGCTGGAGGCTGATCTGGGAGTACCCGCGTGAGGCGCCTGATGGCGACCAGATGGACTTTGTCGAATTGATGGGTATCGAAGAACGGACTGATCCGCCGCACTGCGTCTGTTGGGGTTGGTTCGGCGTCAGGGGGCTGGACGGCGATCGGTGTCATCGCTGAAGTGTGGCGTCGGCGCGTGCCCTGCCGAATAATCCGCCGGGTGCCGTCACCAGCAGCAGGGCGCCCGGCACGCCGACTGCAATGGCGATGAGCAGCCGAAGCGCGATCAGCGATACCGGTGACTGCGGCCCCGCCATCGCATTCGGCAGCACGAATGCCGCGATGGATGCGAGCAACATGGCGCCAAGCATCGGCAGGCCCGCCTGCAGCGGACGCAGCGGGCGGGTGCGCAGGACCTGAGCGTTGGCGTGCAGCAGATAGGGGCTGATGAAGAGCTGCGCGCCAAGCCAGACCAGCATGGCCTGAAACGGCGAGCCCGGGCGGACCAGCATGACGCCCAGCACGGTTGCCGCCAGCGCAGCGATGTTGCCGATCAGCGCATATCGCGGCACGCCTCGCGCGATGACGGCCACGCCGGCGGGAAACGCCAGGAACAGCCATGCGGTCAGCGCGATCAGCGGCAATGCCGCCGCGCCGGACGGTTGCCAGACCGAGCCCAGCAGGATCTGCACAAGCGGCTGGACGAACAATGCCATTGCGGTGCACAGCGGGAACGCCATCAGGCTCGACCAGGCGAGGCAGCGATCCAGGGCGGCGCGCAATCCGGGCAGATCGTCCTGCCTTTCCGACAGCAGCGGCAGCATCAGCCGCCATTGTGCGGTGAACGCGAGCTCGCGAACCGTGTCGACCAGACGGAACGCCATGTGTACCTGACCGAGCGCGGCTGCGCCGGCGGTGCCACCGATCAGCAGCGCGAACAGGCGGTAGCGTCCGTGCTGTATCAGCGTACTGGCGGTCAGCGGCACGCCGATGCTCAGCATGTCGCGCAGGTCTTGCCGGCGGACGATGCGGCGAGGGCGGCTGGGGCAGCACACCAGCAATGCCAGCGCGCCCGCCGATGAGACGACGAACTGCTGCGAGACGAGTGCCCACGCGCCGGCTCCCGCGAGCGCGGCGGCAATGCCGGTGATGGTGCCCAGCCCCTGGCCAATCAGCGTTCGTCCCGCGAGCGCCTTGTAGGCGCGATGTCTGGTCAGCAGGCCCTGGACGGGTCCTCCCGCGCCGACCAGGGGCAGCGGCAGTGCGAGCAGGATCGACATCGGGATCAGCCGGTGGTCTCCGAGCAACCAGGCGATCGGCTGCGCCAGCGCAACCTGCACCACTGCGGCAACGACACCGACCGCCACGGATGCCCATAGCGCACTGGAGAATGCCGCATCGTCCACGGCCGCGCGTTGGACCAGCGGATCGGCGAACAGCGCGTTCACCGCGACCCAGAGCAGAACGTGTACGGCAACCACAGCCGCGCCGATGCCGACCTCCGACGGACCGATCAGTCGGGCGACGATGAACACGGAAGCGAAGGAAAGCGCCGCCGAGGTCGCGGCTTCGAAACCGGACCAGAATACGTCGGTCGTGGGGGTGCGGCTCATCGTCCGGGTACGATCGGCTCGGCCCCCGGTCGAAGCCGCGTGACGTGCAAGGTGACGAACGGAGCGGGGCGGGCGACGGTTCGAACCAGGCTGGCGGTCGCGAGCAGCGCTGTCAGAGGTGCCAGCCACATGATGCGGCTTTGATAGCGGTCGTGCGGTCCCGACAGACCGCCGGTGATCGCGGCGTTGCCCAGCAGAGCCAGCAGCACCGCGATGGCAAAGCCCGCGACGACGTGCCGCCGGCGCAGCGCGATCGGCAATGCCGCGCAGCAGGCAATCACACCAAGGACCGCGACCACGCTGTGCAGTGCCCGCATCCACGCGGGAATACTGAGCGTGCCCTGAGTTCTGGCGGGACGCTGCGTAGGCGGCGGTCTCGAAGGGGGGAAAATCGTGCTCGATCCGCGGCGTGACGGTGGACGGCCAGGGCTGCAAGCCGTCGCCACTGGCAAACTGCGTGAGTTGCCGCAGGGCGTTCCGCAGGAACACGCGCAGTTCGATGCCAGGCTCGGTGCGCACTGCGGCGGCGATGATGCTGCCGGCCTCGACCGCAACGACTTTGGCACCACCCGCCTCGGTCAGCGGGCCATCCTCCCGCCAGAGAAAATCGTCCGACGTGGGCGGAAACTGATCGACGAAGGCGCACAGATGCCAGTCGGTCCGCGGGCAGTACCGACGCAGCACGTCCATGCCCGGGCCGTCGTAGATGACGCGCGCCAGCATGAAGACGTTGCCGAATGGCGATAGCGAGACGCGCCCCACCCCCACGACATTCACTGCAACCATGGCGGTCATGGCCAGCAACAGCGGGGCGATCGTCATCTGAACTCCACGACGCCCAAGCTGCGTCGCCGCGCCGAGCCGCCGGCGCAACGGCAGCAGGACCAGCAGCAGACCGAGTGCAAGCGGCACGTGGGACAGATGTGCCGCGATCATGAACGCGGCGAGGACCACCAGCCAGGCGCATTCGCGTCGGGACAGTCGCTCTGGGACGAGTACCAAAAGCGCCACTGCGAGCACAAGGAGCGGCGTAAATATGTCCGGCATGAGCTGCGAGGCGAACCAGGGCAGAGCGGTCGCAACCGACAGAAACACGACACCGGGCAGCAGCCACCACGCGGAGACCTCCGGCAACAGAGCGCGCCGCACCAGGTGCAGCGTATAGGTTACCAGCAGCGCCTGCGCCACGATCGCAGGCCAGGTCGTGACGGTCATGTGCAGAGGAAACAGGAACAGGCTGTAGAAGACCGGACGATCCCAGCCAAGATAGTGTTCGATCGCCTGGGACAGGTACGTCCCGGTGTCAGCAAAAACAAGGGGATAGCCGTTCCAAAGTGCGGGCCATAGCAGTAACACGGCCGACGTCACGACGGCTGGCGCAACATTGCGGTCAACGGGTGGAGGAGTGAGCTGCCCTGCCGACCAGTCTGCGAAACGGTAGCGCAAAAGACCCTCGAATAGATCCAGAGCGGAGGTGGACTGGAATGTCAGGGAATGCCAAGCAGTGACTTAGGATAACAACGAGAGTTCTAACGTACGATGATTTGCGCGAGCGCGGAAATTCTTATCCGCGCATCCATCTGCATCGCATGGCGCGCCACCCGACGACCAAGTGTTAATCGACATGCAAAATGGCGATTTGTATCTGCTGGTGCCGAACCGGGTCGAACCGCTGGCTACGAGCGCTTCTACGACTGATCGCAAGACCGTCATCAGCACCCGCAGTATGCAATTCGATGCCGTCCACGGACGACTTCGTTCACATCGTCAGCACGTCCCGCAATGTGCGGTCGCCGAATTACTTACGGGGAGCCGTAACCTGTCGACGCTGAGAGAAGGGCTCGGCAAGAGCCACGGTGCGGCGGCGGCTTTTCCCGGAACCTGACCTGTTGAAATCATTGGTCGGAGCGGCGGGATTTGAACCCACGACCCCCAGTCCCCCAGATCAGACATTTCCCAATGATTTCAATGGCTAGTTTCCGAAATCTG
>CAWABH010000056.1:0-266364 GCA_963780095.1 uncultured Alphaproteobacteria bacterium | reverse complement strand
GTGTTATGTTTACTGCTTGACTCAGTTTTTACGTATTGCTATGCAAAAAGTTTTTCGCCAAGAAAAAATGGGCCCCCCCGTCGTTATGTCAACTTCACCATCGTCGGCTTCGCCGCCCGAGTTGACGCAGCCGTCGTCCCGCGTTGGTCACGTCCGCACCCCGCCTCGAATTGCAGCGCCGGCACGCTGCCACCAGGTTGCCTAGTTCGTGGCCGCCGCCGTCGGCCAGGGCAACAAGGTGGTCAGCCGTGGTGGCCGTGCCCCCACACCAGTGGCACCGGCCCTTGTCACGGATGAGGCAGTCGAGGCGGTTGGCCTTGTAGGCCGGGTGGTTGTAGGCGGGGTTCATCGCCACGACCAGGACGTTAGACCAGAACCTGTCCTCAATGTGATGGTTGGACTTAGTCCTCGATGGCGACCGTGAGCGAGCCGGTGCCAGACAACTGAGCATTGGCCGACACGATGCAACTGGACGACGGCGCTGGCAGGCTAAGGGGTTTCACTGTGGGCAGGACCATCTTGACCTGTCCGGTGCGGCTGCCTATGCCGCCACTGTGCTCGGTGCAGACGAGGTCCCACGACACGGTGGCGGATTGCCGCGGCGAGGCCGACAGGACGAGCTCTAGATGAGCGGGTGCAAAGGAGTTACCAGCGGCCATGGCGACGGCGTAGCCACCGGAGGCTGACTGTTTGGCGACCATGTGCATCTTGGTCACGTGATGTCTCGGTGCAGCGGAGGCGGTACCGCCAACCATGCCGAACGCTGCAATTGCGAGTGTGAGTGAAGCGAGTAGTTTTTTCATCGGGAAAGCTAGACCTTTCTCGTCTCGATTGGTGACGAACTAATCTTCGTCACCAAGAGACGGCGGCGTGAGGTCTCGTACCTAAACGTTCGCTGAGACAACTTTGTAGTGCGTCCCGGTCTCGGGTCCCCAACCGCACTCACATACGCTGAGGCCCTCGTCGGGCTCAGCCAGCCAGGCCCGGAAGCCTCTGGTGCCGAGCCGGCGCGCCGGAGGCACCACATGGTTGTGGACGACCACGAGCCCGGCCGGGACTTCGGCGGCGGCCGGTATGCGGCTGAGGTACATCACGCTGCCGAGCTGGCCCAGGATAAGACTCTTATTTTGGCCCATCACGACGCCGGCGGGGCCGAAATGAGTGCACTCTTCTCGAGGCGGTCGACGTCCGTCATGACGGCCCAGGCTCAGCGCTTCAGCAGCCAACTCAAGCGCTTTTTCGAGGTCTTGTTTGGTGGCTTTGGCGCCAAGGCCTTTAATACGGGCCACTTCATCGCGGAACTTGATGCCGGCCACATGGCGACGCCCGGTGGCCCCGATCTCGGGCGTCCAGGGCACGACCCGGCGGACGAGAGCCTCTTCGAACACGCGGGGCGGGTTCTGTTTGTTGGCCGAGTAGAGAAGATATTCGCGGGCCACTCCTCTGGTCGAATAACCCTTGCCGCTCTTGCCGTCGGACCTATCAACACTAAATCGTTTAGTGTTGATAAGTGAGAAGACCTCTTCGGCCAGCCATTCAGTCTTCACCGAGCGCAGCATGGACGACGACCATGGATCCGGGGGCACGTCCCGCCCAGCTGCTTTCTCTTTCTCCACCCACCAGCGGTTGGCGTCGTTCTGGTAGGCGGACGGCATCCCGTCCACGAGCTCGTCGAAGGTGACCGCCCGGCCCGCGTTGTACGCGAGCCGGTACAGGTCAACGGTTACAGGGTCGGCGACCTTCATTGCGCTTCGGGGCCGAAGGTCAGCGGCATCGGCGCCATGTTCTCGTAAAAGATGATCTGGGCGTCTGCCACCCGGCGCACCTCGCGCCACATTTTCTCGTCCGCAGAAGCCGTTTCGGCTTCGTACAGCTCCTCGGGAGGGCGCAGGTTGATGACCTGGGGCAGCACCATGCGCATGCGCCGGGCCTTTTGGTTGCGCACCACGGCATGAAGGTCCGGCCCGCCGGTTGGGTTCTCAGTCGCCACCGACTGGACCACGGCCAGTGCCTCGTCCTCGGATGGGGCCTGGACGATCTCCTCGACCATGGTCTTTACGACGGCGTTGGGCAAACGCCGCGACCCCGCCAGCTTTACGGCCGCGGCGAAGGGCGCGTCCTGGACGACTTTGGCCAGGGTCTTGTACTGGGTCCGAGGCACGGCGGCCAAGTCGCCGGCGGTGTTTGTGCGCTGGGCGTGTTCGGCGGCGTGCTGCTCGGCCCGCCAGTTCTTTACCTGCCACGAAGCTTTGCCAGTGATCTGGGCGATCTGGGCATCGGTAAAATTGAGGTTCTCACCCATCATGTCCACGGCGGCCTGGTAGGCCTCGTCTTGGGTGAGGCGGACGCCGCCAGTCTGGTTGAGCGCGGCGCCCACGGCCTTAGCCAGGTCGAGCGAATTGAACTTGACCATGTAGACGGGGAACGTGGTCAGTTCAGCCTTTTCAGCCATGGCCTTGCGAGTGTTGCCGTCGACCATGGTGCCCGGGTAGGCAAGCACCAGGGGAGGGAACACGGCCCCGTTCTTGTGCTGCTCGAAGTATTCCTCGACCACGTCGTGGTTAGCGATGTTGGCCCGGAACCGAACCTGTTGGCCGGCGATGTCCTGGATATTGGCGAGGGGGAATGCCTCGATCAGCTCGAACTCGAGGCCCCAGCGGTTGAAGAGGCTCTCAGCTTGAGGGTTGCGGATAATTTCTGACATTGGGTACGACCGTCCTCTCGTTGGCGGTTGTGCCAAGGGCCAGCCCTGGACGGTTAGGTCGTCCGGGCTGGCCCGTCTGGCATGTATCGGGAACTCACACCCTAACACGTCCACTGCAAGTGATGCAAGCCATCATGGGCACCACTTGACAGAACCGGTGTTATCGGCGGTCACGCGGTTTGGCTCGTACTTCTAGGGCCGTGGCGATGGCGTCGGCCAGGTCGATAGCTAGGGCCTGGGCGGTTGCTTCGGGGATGCCCTCGTAAGCGTCAAGTGTCTCGGCGATGACAGCGGCTAGCTGCTGGCGGGTTGCAACGGCGTTATCGACGGTCACGGTGCCTCCAGGTTGACGTAAGCGGCGTTATCGGCGGTCACGCTGCCACCACGGCCCCGAGCAACTGCGCTCCGATGTACTCGGTGTAGGCGGGCGGGATGGCCTCGCGCAACTCATCGACGCCCATCCAGTCGATGCCCATAGCCTCCGAGCCCTCCTCGAGGGACTTCCATGCTCGGATGAGGCTCTTGCCCTTGTAGTTCCCATTGTTGCGGTAACGCCAGACGGTCCGACCGTCTGGCCTCCCGTACACACCGACAGGGTGCTCGGTCTGGGCACACCGGGGGATGAGCAACAAACGATTGGAAGCGAACAGGCGGGGCCGGTGGACACCGAGGCCGAACATGCCGCCGTGGAGCGTGATGGCGTCGGGCATGAGCGACCGGGCACCCGGCACGTTTTCGACTACCCACGGAAGACCTGTTCCGCGCAGAGGCTCCAGGGTGCCCGTCAATAGGTCTGGGTGCTCGTCGGCCTTGGTGCCCTTGCCACGCCACCGGGCACTCATCTGGGTGAACGCTTGGCACGGCGGGCTGGCGTGGATGGCGTCGAAGTCCCGGTGGTCAATCATGTAGGCCGTGAATGGTCCGAGACTGTCGGCCTGGTGGAACTCGAACGGGTAGTGCGGCTGGGGCTTGATGTCCACGCCCACCACGGTGAACCCAGCCCGTGCGTAGCCAACCGCAGCCCCGCCAGCCCCGCAGAACAGGTCAAGCAGACGGGGCTTTACGTAAGGGGCCTTATCGGCGTTCATGGTTCCGAATCGACTCCGCGATCAAGCCCAATAGCTCAGGGCGCGGTTCCGCAGGCAGGCGGCCCTCTGATATGGCTTTGTCAAGCATGTAGCGGGCATCCGCCTCGATTGAGCAGCGCTTGCAGACAAGATGTCCAGAATCCGTGCGGGCGCGACGTTGCCCGACCGGCACCACGTCGCCGCAGTCCTCGCAGCGTTTGACAGAATGGGGCTTATCGGCGTTCACGATGCCATCCCGACTAGTTGGCACGCGATACCGACATCGGCGAAAGCAGCGAAGAACTCGTCGCGCCGGTCGCCCCAGTAGACGATGGCGTGCGGGTCGTTGTGCCCTGTCTTGGTCGGGTCGGCCGGGTTCTTGAACTTCGGAGCGGGACTGAGCACTACCATCCCGGTCGCCTGGCTCACATACGGCAGCGCCTGCTTGGTGTTGAATGCCCACATAGGCGACAGCATGCACAACTGACGGACGCGGCCGGCGCACATCTCATCGCTGAGCCGCCGGAACCAAATAAGGTTCTCGCCATAAGGCGGATTGAGCCACACGCGTTTTTTCCAGGGGTGCTCGAACGCGCTGCGACCGATTGTGAAATAGTCCGGGATCTGCACACCGGCGGCCCATAGATCCTTGTTGGCCAGGAAGTGGGACGCGGCATCGAGGTCGATACCGCCCATAGCGTCCCATGCCCGGCGGACGATGTCAGGCGGCGTAAAGTAGTCCTGAAACGATGCCAGCGGGTCGGGCATCCACGACCATGCGGTTGCGGCCAGCGGCCCTTGCAGCTGGACGTGACGTGAGAACAGCGCATCGGTGTCGGCGACGGGCGGGGAGACACGTCGGTCAGGGCGGGCGATCCAATGGTTCCGTTCCTCAAGCAGGACCAGGGTTTCAGGGTCGTCCTCGTTGAGGCTCACGAAGTGCTGGGCCCGCAGCCACAGCACATACTCGACCAGCTCGGGGGCCGCCTCGTAATATTCCGTGCGGCTGCCGGCCTCTTTTAGCTGGAACCTCTTGAAATATGCATGAAGCGCGGCCTCAGCCGTACTGTCGCCTCGCACAGCCGCAAGCAGCACGAACTCACGGCCGTACCACTGATCGCCGTTCACGGACCTCAGTCGGTCCCGTACCGTGGGCTTGTCGGTCTTGCCGATTTTGATGATCTGCCCGCTCCGCTCACCGGCGAGATAAACCCAGGTCATGTCAATTCTGACAGTCAGGCTGTGATCTAGCAGCGTGAGCGTCACCGTTCACTCCACCTCTTGACCGGCCCAGCCGGCCTCAGGGTTGGGCGCCTCAAGCGCCAACCGCGGCGGTTCGTCAACCCGCAACCGCTCGACCTCGGCCTCGAGCTCTTGTCCTTTGAGCGTTCCACCCAAGGCGGCCCGGGCGTAGGCGAGCCACACGGCGGGATCGTTCACTTCTTCGACTCCTTCTCGCGGTACTCGAGGTCGTGCCGGCACACCACGCACGCCCACCTGCCGCCCTTCACGGGCGCCAGCTCCAGCAGGCCCTGGCCGTGGCACACATCGCAGCGGGGCATAGGCGCCACCGGATGGCGCCGGGTACGGACCCGGTAGTGGTCGTTCACCGGCGCCGCCGCCATGTTCGCCGCCACCAACGCGTTCCCCATGAGCCAGTCGGTCGGGCAAGACCCCGCCGGGCTGCTGGCTTAGGAAGCGCTTGGCTGCCGCTGGGATGTTCAGACATGGATTGCTTCTTGCTCACTTGGCGGCCTCCAGGCATTGGGTGACGGTGGTCCCGCCGGCGACGGCGACCCATCCGGTGCCGCCGCACCGGCATGAGTCGGGGTGTTTATCCACAGCACCGTTGCTCGCCGCTTTGCGGTGAGCGAGTGACGGTGCGCCCTCTTTCTTTAGATCCTTCTTTTTCTTAAGCAGTACATCGCGCGCTGGCGTGCGACCTTTAGGTTGCGTTCGCGCGAACTCGGTTGCTGATTCGCGCGAACTAGGTCGCGCGTCAGCGCGCGATGTCAGGCTCCACGTGCGTAGCTTCCCGGGGTGCTTTTGCGCAGGGTTTTCCACAGCCAGGTAGCCGGCCTTGACGGCCCGCTGGAGAGCGCGCCAGGTGGTGCCGTAGCTGAGGCCGAGGTCGGCGGCGATGGCCTCGACGGTGAGCGTGGCCTTGGTGTCGGGGTGCTCGGCGTGGCACGCCAGGACCAACCGGGCCATCTTGGCCGTGTGGTCGAGGTCGGTGATGCGCAACGTAGCCCAGGCCTCGGCCATGTTCACTGGTCCGCCTCGGTCATCACCTTGGCCAGGTGTACGAGATAGGCCTGGCTGGCTCGCACCGCTTCGCGCAAGGACTTGCGGTCCATGGCCGCCGCCGCCTCCAGGGTGAACAGCGGCTGGGCGCCGTGCACCTCCAGGTTCTTGTTGAGGGCGGCCAGTTTTCCCAGCCGCAACAAGCGTTTCGCGTCCCGGTCGCGCTTGACTTGGGCTTGTTGTTGGCGCCATCCGGTCATTACCGCGCTTGCTTCTCGTGCCCACAGGGCCACGGTGTGCCGCACGTCGGGCATTCCACCGGGCCCCGGCCGATGGCCACGCCGATATGCCAGCCCAGCTCCCGGCAGGCGTCGGCGAAGGCGTGGGCGCGGCCCTTGAACCGCTCGAGGGCCTTGACGTCCTCCTCGGCGGCGCGGTCGTAGGGGCGGGTCATGGCTCGATGGGTATGCCGTCGAGGCCTGGGCGTGCCGTCGCAGCTGACCTCGTGGTACAGGCTGTCCAGGGCCAGCACGAACACATGCACGTTGGTGAGCACGGTGCCGGCCTTGGCGAAGTCGCCCAGGCAGCCGGCGCACAGTTCCATGTGCCAGGACCCGGCCAACCGGGGGCCGACCTGGACGGCGGCCACCAGCTCCATCTCTCGTTTGGTGAAGCAGAACACGCCGTCGCAGTAGCCGTACTTGATGGCGGCACCGAGCGGGAACCGGGCCGCGCTCATCCCTGGGCCTCGGGCAGGTTGTCGTACAGCTCGACGGGCACCTCGTCGCGCCGGGGCCGCCGCTCAACCGGCCGGCGGGACCCGGGAGCGGCGGCCCTTTGCTCGGCACCGGCCGTTGACGTCCGCGCTTGGACCGTGCCGGCCGGCACCGGGATCTCGGGTGATGCGACCTCGGGTGTAGAGGTGGTTCCAGGTTCGGAACCAAACTGGTTCCGGGTGGAGAAATCGGCGGAGGCCTCGTCCAGCACCACGGTGTCGTCGTCGCCGCCCCAGCCCCCGGCTACGGCGTGCTCGACCTCGGGGAAGGCACGCCGTAGGGCGAGTGACTCCGCCACCTTACCGAGCATGTGGGACGGCATCCGCACCCAGTTGGTGCTGACCCGCTTGGCGTCGCCGGTGCCTTCTTCCTGGGCAAACTCGGACCACTTCACGGTGCCGTTGGCCGGCACCTCCCAGCCGTCGACGTACACCAGGCAGCGGGCGGCGTAGGGCTCGTCGTCCTCGTCCCACACCTCGGACCACTCCAGCGGCAGCTTGGAGCCGTCGTCGGCGTACTGGCGGGGCCCGCACCACACGGGGCCGTCGATGCCCCGCAGGCGCCCGGTCCGGGCCGCCACCGCCCGGCGGCCGGCCACGGTGACCTGGTGGCGGTGGACGGCACGGCCGGCCCGCTTGTCGAAGCGGCCGATCAGGACTATCTGGCCGGCGAAGGGGTCGAGGTCGAGGCGCTGGCACACGGCGCCGAAGTAGTCGAGCTCGGCGTCGGTGGCCTGGGGCGCGATCTGCTCTTTGAGCGTGTCCAGCTGGCGGCGCAGCGACGGGCCCTCCACCCGTTCCAGGGCGCTCACCGGAAGTAGGCGTGGACGACCATGGCCAGGCAGGCGCCCAGCGCCAGCCCGCCGATGGCTACGGCGAGGATCATGGCGACTTCGAGCCCCGTCATGTAGGCGTCGAGGGCCTCGGACGGGACCATGCGCCGGCGGCCCAGCTTGACCGTCTTCAGCTCGCCGGCGTAAGCGAGCTGGTAGACCTTCCACTCGCTCACCGACAGGATGCCGGCGGCGTCCCTAACCGAGTAGAGGCGAGGGCGGCGCTCTAGGTGGGGGGGGGGGGGTCGGAGCCCTCGTCGGGGGCGCGTGCCACTAAGGCCTTGGGCATAATCCCTTCCTCTCTTGGTCCCGCCGGGCCGCCATGCCAAGCGTGCCCTCGCCGGCGCCTGTCCGCACGGCTCGGGCCACGCTCCTGGTTGCACCCGGTAGTGCCGGTTACGGCCCATCCTCGGCAGGGCCTAACCGCCCCCCAGCTGGCCGGGCTTCATGACTGTGTTCAGGTAACAGCGGACCGTAGTTGACTACAAACGACATGTGCAAGGGGTGCAATTGAGGTGGAGATGCTGTGATGGCCGTCAGGGTCTAGTTGGCCGCCCTACTAGACCCTATGGGCCCGGCCCGCACCGGCTGTCCGGTGCGTTTGACCTGCTCAAAGCGGGACGGGCGGGCGGCGACTCAGGCTCTATGTCCCCACAGCACCAGTGTCGGGCCTGGCTACGGCGGTTTGTTGCCGAATTTATTTCTACCAGCACTTACTGTAGAGTGGTCTGTGGTGGGTATGTGGCCCGCTTGGGTCTAATTAGGGTCTAGGAGATGGGGACATGGGCAAGGCACGACGAGGCCGGGGCGAAGGTGCGGTGTTCTTCGACCGGACGCTAGGGCTGTGGACGGCCCGCATCGACCTGGGCGTGGTCGACGGCCGCCGGTGCCGGCGCAAGGTGACGGCCAAGACCAAGGCCGAGGCGCTGGCCAAGATGCGCGGCCGTTCTCCTCGGGAAGGCCCCGGTGCGGGTGGCCGGCGCCCGAGCGCACCACGGGCCAATGGCTCCAGACGTGGCTCGACGACATCGCTGCCGGGCACGGTGGCGGCGTCGACCGAGGCGCACTACGGCCAGGTGGTGCGCGACTGGGTCGTGCCCTACGTAGGCGACATACCGCTGGCCGAGCTCGAGCACCGAGGACGTCGACCGCATGGTGCAGTGCCTGGCCGGCGCCGGCCGGGCCGTCGAGCACCCAGCGCCTGGCCCGCACCGTCTTGCGCCGGGCCTTGTCCAAGGCCGTGCGCTACGGGCACGTGCCCCGCAACGTGGCCGCCTTGACCGACCCGCCCACGGGCGCCGCTGTAACGGTCGTAGACCCGTTGACGGCAGCCGAGGCGGGCCAAGTCCTTTCCGCCGCCGCAGGCGACCGTCTGGAGGCCTTAGCCGGTGGTCGTCCTGAACCTCGGCCTCCGCCAGTCCGAGGCGCTCGACCTCCGCTGGCGCGACGTCGACCTGAAAGCGGCCGAGCTCACCGTGCGGGGCACTAAAACAGAAGCGTCGCGCCGGGTGGTGCCGATGCCGCCGTCGGTCGTCGAGGCGATTCGCCGCCACCGGGCGCGGCAACTCTCCGAACGGGTGGCGTCGAGCTACTGGCACGACGCCGAATTGGTGTTCCCCACGCCGGCCGGGCACGCGCTACGACAAGCGCGGGCATCATCCGGTGGTGGCACGAATTGACGATAAGGGCGGGCGTCGGGCCGGCGCCGCTTCCACGCCAGCCGCCACACGGCGGCGACGCTCATGCTCAACGCCGGCGTGCCGCTCGAGACGGTGTCGAAGGTGCTCGGCCATTCGAGCTATGCCATCACCGCCGACGTCTATGCCAAGCCGGGGGCGGCCATGCTGCGGGGCGCGGCCGACGCCATGGAACGGGTGCTGGGGCGCTCCCAATGAGGACAGGTACTGTCCGCAATCGGACTTAGGCTGGAAACGAGCTCAGGCGCCCGGGAGCACATCTCGGCGCCCGGGCTCAGTAGCCCCGAATTGGTGAGGGAGTACGGGGCCGCCTCCCAATAAGACCAAAGAAAATCATGGTTGCTTTCTGTCTTGGTCGCCCTCCTTTCTCTGCTTGTCCCGAAGGTTGTGGCCCAGGTAGCCGCCCAGCAGGCCGGCCAGGCCGCCCACGGCGCCGGTCAGGATCTGGCTGGCGTTGGAGCTGACAGCTCCACCTGGGGCAGGCTGCTCCGGGTGATCTGGATGCCCGTCACCACCAGGATCAGGATGACGGCCGAGGACAGGCCGACGGCCAGGATGGTGGCCACCACGTCCACCGGCCGCCACTGCACTAGGCGGCGCCCACCTTCCACAGGCGCAGCCAGCCGCCGTCGTCCTTGACCACCACGCCGGTGGGCAGCTTGGCCGCCTGGGGCGCCGGGATAGAGCGCCAGTAACTGTCCTTCCCGGCATAGATGAGCTGGTAGACGGTGTCGTCGGGTTCCTGTATGAACATATCTTCACCTCCCGGGGGTTGTGTTTCGGATGGGACGTTCGACCCACTGATGGCCATGGCGATGACGTCGTCCATGGGGAAGCTCGGCCCGCAGTCCCAGTGACCGCCGCCGGCGGTCCCCAAGTCCACGTGTTGGCAGACGCCCTTAGATTGGCCGTCCTGGGCCTGGGCGGCCGAGAGACGTACCAGCGGCACTGCCGAGGGCGGCGGCCTCCTCAGCGAGCCACTGAGCCGTGTTAGAGAGCATCACCGGGTGGGCCATCCAGTCGGTGGTGGTCCAGGCGGCGAAGGCGCACAGCTCGGCCGAGACGCGAGTAGGGGTTGGCATTGCCCTGCGTCCACGCCTTGCCCGAGCGCGACACGTACTCACCGATGACGCCGGCCGTCGAGTCGATACCGACCTGACTTGACACGCCGCTGGCCGGGTTGGCGAAGAAACTCCCCAGGGATTGGTACGTCAACGCGCCCTCGGCCGTGTGCAGCACGATGAGGCGCACGGCGGTGCCGCCCCGGCTCGAGTAGTTCGGGCGAAGGTATCCAGACGCGCTTAAGGCTCACTCGGGCGGGTCGCCTTCGGGGCCGTCGTGGGTGGGCTCCTCCTCGGGCTCGGGCTGGGGTCCGGGGTCGGCCGGGATGTCGTCGGGCTCGTGGCCGAGCTCGGGCTTGTCTTCGTCCTCGGGGCTTACGGCGTCTTCGATTTCGGTGTCTGGCATTCGGGTTTCTCCTTAGCTAGGTAGGGGCGTGCCGTCTTCGGCGTAAAACAGGCCGGCGACCACTTGCCAGTTTGCTTGCACGGTCGTGAGGATGTCAGCGTCGGTGACCTGGGACGAGTCGATGACATGGTCGGCGCCGGTAGTCGCCTTGTCGGCAATGCCGGGGGCGGACGCAATTATGCGGACGAAGGCAAACACGCCGTCGGGCTCCCCGCGCAACACACTTTCGGCCAGGGCTACGAAGTCGGGCCGGGCGTCGGAGCGGTAGTTCTCGGCCTGCTCGGTGCAACAGGCGCGGGTACGGCCGACGAAGTCGGCATCAGATGAAAGCAGGGACTGGGTCAGGTAAGCCAAGAGTGCGGGTCCTTTCTAGGTCGCCGGTAAGTCATGCCGCCGTAACCGTCAACAGGGCAGGGCCGATGGCGTTGCCATTGTCTGCGTACAGACTCGAAGACAACGAGCCGGTCCAGTAGCCGGCCAGGTCCCATTGGTAGGAAGCGCCCGGGGTCAGGCCCGTCACTAGTTGGCGCAGGGTGCAGAACTGGCCAATAAAGTTCCCGGCGGCGGCCTGGCTGTTATTGGTGTCGATGACCCTCATAGGCGTACCGGCGACGGTGGTCGTACCGTGGGACACGAAGGCCAACGTGGTGAAGGTCTCAGCCACCCCCGTCGCCAGGTTCTGGCGTATATGCACGGTGGCCTCGGCGATGACGTTGCCGCTGGGGGGAGCCACGAAGCTGATCGTCAGGTTGGTGCCGTCGATAGCAGCAAGCGAGGTGGTAAGGACATAGTTCGCCAGGCTCGAGGGGGCGTACTTCACCGCTTTCAGGATTTGGCCGGAGAGGGGTTGCCAGAACGGCGACGTTCCTGGGTTGATCATCAAGGCCATCGGCCCGCTGTTGGGGGCAGCTATGCGCGTCGGGACGCCGCCGGTGGCACCCCAGATCATGTCGCCGAAGGTGGTCATGGGGTTCGAGATGGCCCCGGTGGGCCCCTGGGCGCCTGTCGCCCCTTGCGGGCCAGTACCGCCGGTAGGCCCGGGGACCGTGCTCGCCGCCCCGGTCGCCCCTTGCGGCCCCGCTCCTCCTACTGCGCCCTGGGCTCCGGTGACGGATGCTCCTTGAGGACCGGTACCACCGGTAACGCCCTGGAAGCCTTGAGGGCCAGTGCCGCCTGTCCCACCGGTAACTCCCTGGAAACCTTGATGTCCCTGGGTGCCCTGTGCCCCGGCCGCCCCTTGAGCACCAGCCGCACCTTGAGGCCCGGCCACATTGCTGGGTGCGCCTTGAACGCCCTGAGCCCCGGCAGTGCCTTGAGGCCCGGCTGCGCCCTGTGCGCCCGTAACAGAAGCGCCCTGTGCGCCTTGAGAGCCGGCCGGTCCCTGAGCCCCGACCGCGCCTTGAGCGCCAGTAACCGAGGCGCCCTGCGCTCCTTGCGGGCCGGTCCCACCGGTGGAGCCAGTGACGCCCTGGAAACCTTGGGGACCGGTGCCGCCAGTCCCGCCAGTCCCACCAGTTCCGCCGGTCGCTCCGGTGACGCCCTGAAAACCTTGGTGTCCTTGAGTGCCTTGAGTACCGACTGCGCCTTGAGTGCCGACTGCGCCTTGAGCGCCAACCGCACCCTGAGGACCGGCCGCGCCCTGAGCCCCGGTGACCGAAGCGCCTTGGGCACCTTGAGGACCGGCGGCGCCCTGAGCGCCGGTGATGGACGCTCCTTGTGCGCCTTGCGCTCCGGCCGCTCCCTGGGCACCGGCGGCACCTTGGGCACCAGTAACGGAGACGCCTTGGAACCCCTGCGGGCCTTGGGCGCCTGCGGCTCCTTGAGCGCCGGTGACCGATGCTCCTTGAGCTCCTTGCGCTCCGGTAGCGCCCTGGGCGCCAGTGACGGAAGCGCCTTGTGCTCCCTGTGCCCCGGTTGTGCCCTGGGCGCCCACGCCACCTTGAGCCCCGGCCCCGCCGGTGGCGCCCTGAGGGCCGGCGGCGCCCGGGATGCCTTGTAATCCTTGTAATCCTTGAGTGCCCTGGGAGCCAGCCGCGCCTTGAGCTCCAGTACCGCCGGTAGGACCGGCGGGGCCACCGACGCCCTGGGTGCCTTGGGGACCAGCCCCACCGACAGCGCCTTGGCTCCCTTGCGGGCCGGCTGAGCCCTGGGGACCGGCGCCGCCGATGGCACCCTGAGTACCAGTAGCACCTTGGGGGCCAACCGAGCCGGGAGTGCCGGCCGTACCTTGAGCGCCGACTGCACCTTGAGGACCGCTCGGCCCGGCCACGCCGGCCACGCCCTGCGAGCCGGTACCGCCTTGGGGACCGGCCGAACCTTGCGGGCCACCGGCGCCCTGCGGCCCAGTGCCGCCAGTTGCACCTGTCGCGCCCGTAGCGCCGGTAGCACCGCCCGGGCCTGCCAGCCACTGGGTGCCGTCCCAGTACCTGAAGGTGGCCGACGAGGCCGCTGCCGCGCTGGGCCGCAACAGGAACGACACGCTGTTGTACTGGGCCGCTCCCGATTGCGTGCTGGTCTGGGTGCCGGTGGCAGCGGCTGAGGTCAGCGGATCGTAGAACAGGTAGAGAGCCTCGTACCCGCCATTGGCACCACCGGCGGCGACACTGGCTCCCGCCGGCGTGGAAAAGACATTGCCGTTTTCCGAGCCGTAGGCGGTTAGCCAGTAGTCGGCCGTGTTGCCCGCTCCCGGGGTGACTGAGGGAGCTGTGGCTGCCGTTACCGCCGTTCCCACCGGGTTGAACGAGCAGGTCCCGTCGACGACGGTGGTGCCCGAGAACTGGGCCAGGGACGCGCACAGATAACCCGACGGTGACGCCGGGAAGGTGTAGTTGGCCGGTTCAGAGCCCGTCGCCACCTTGGTGAAGACGTACATACTGCCCGCAGCTCCGGGCTGGGTGGACGCCCCTGATGGGGCCAGGGCCCAGCCCGTCGGGGCGCTCACCACCACTGAGCCTCCTGATGCGGCGTAAACCACGGCCACCAGCAGGTTGCCGGCCACGATGCCGGCCGGGGCTGCCGCTACTATCGAGCTGAGATTGAAGCTGAGGTTGGACGTGTAGGCACCGGAGACGAAAGCGATGCCGGCGCCGGCCCGGGTCATCGTCGAGGTGTCCACCCACATGGTGAACTGGTTGCGGGGGCTCGGGGCCGTCGGGCCGGTGTGGACCTCGACCTCACTGGCCCAGCTCTCGTCGTAGTTGGTAGCCGAGTTTTTGACCAGGGCCTGGCCTGTGACGCCACCCGGTGGTCCCAGGCCGGTCGCCCCGGTTGGCCCGGTAACGCCTTGCGTTCCTTGCGAGCCCACGGCGCCCTGAGGTCCCGTCCCGCCGGTGGCGCCCTGGACACCGGTGCTGCCTTGCGTGCCGACCGAGCCCTGCGACCCCACTGCGCCCTGAGCGCCGGTCGACCCTTGAGGACCGGTGCCGCCGACCGCGCCTTGAGAACCGACGGCGCCCTGAGCGCCGGTAGGGCCGGTAAATCCTTGAGTGCCCTGTGCCCCGGTGCTGCCGACCGCACCTTGCACGCCGGTCGGCCCCGTAGGGCCCTGAGCGCCGAGAGCCCCGTCGGGGCCGCTCGGCCCGGTAGGTCCCTGCGGGCCGGTGCCACCCGTCGCCCCTTGCGGCCCGGCCGGGGCGGTGAACGGCACCTCGACGCCGACCGATGACTGCTCGGGCGTCGAAGCGGCGGCGGCCGGTCGGTCGGGCGTAGAAGCCGATGCCGAGGGCCGGCCCGGGACCGAAGCGCCGGCGGTGGGGCGAGCGGGCGTCGAGGCCGAGGCCGAGGGGTGGCCCGGCGTCGTCGCGGTTACATCAGCGGGCTCTCCGGGCAGTGAAGCCGGGAGCTCGGGCGTGGTCACCCGGTCGTTATCTGCAGCGTCACCGTCACCTTCCCGGCGACGAGGGTTATCACGTCGGTGGCCTCGACCTGGCAGTCCCAGGCGGCCGGGTTATTGAGCTTGGCCGCCTCGGTGTGGGGTAGGTGCAGGTGGATGATGTTGGCGGCGATGGTGGCCGTGAACGTGCACATGGGCGGGTCGACGGCGCCCGGCGCCGAACGGACCTGGGCCGTGGCCGTGAACCCGGTCAAGTCGGCGGCGCCGCCGCCGGCGTCGGTCACGGTCAAGTCCAGGTAGAAATCGTCGCCCTGGTAGATGGCCAGGTCGACCTCGGCCGGCAGCTGGGTGATGGTCATAGGCGCCGGCTGAGCCGTGGGGTTGACGCCCGGAGCACGCGCCCTCATGGGCACGCTCATGCTCATGGTGTTGGACATGTGGGGTCCTCCCTAGAAGGTGCGGTCGGGGGTGCCGTAGTTCCCCACCACCCGCCCGTTGATGCAGGTTCCCGGCAGGAATATGGCGTCTGACGCCGTGGCGACAAGGTTGTTGCTGGCGATCAGGAACGGGCCAGATACCTGATTGAGCTGGATACAGGTCGAGCCGATCCCGGTAGGACCGCGGACCATGTTGGCGCTGAAGTCGAAGATGGTCTGGAAGTTGGGGTTGGGCAATCCGACGGAGCCGTCAAATTGGGCTGGCGCGCCACCGGTCGAGGTTGACCAATCGAACAGGCACCCGGAGACGTTGACGCCGAAGGTGTTCACGGACCCAGCCCCCACGTCCAGGGGGGCCGCCTGGAACCGGCAGCCGACCACGTTCACATTGGTGCAATCTCGGATGCTCAACCGGCCGTTGGGGCCGAGCCGGCCGTCGAAGGTGCAGCCGCTGAAGGTGACGTTGGTCGAACCGGTGAACACCCAGCCCTGACACCCCCCCCGCCCGGCATTGTCGATGTACTCGGGGGCGAAATTGCAGTCCTCGATCAGCGCCCACGCCACCCCCACGAACGAAATGGCCGGGTGCAGGCCGGTCGAGTGCCAGGTCGAAAAGGTGAGGCCGCGCAGGGTGACGCGCTGGCCCGACCCGAAGACGAGCGGGTCCTGGGTGTCCCCGTTCATGGCGAACAGGATGCCGACGCCCTCGATAACGATTTCCTTACCTGGCGGCGTGGTGGGGCTGAGCGTGGAAATGGCCCAGATGCCCTCGGGCACCCAGGCCGGTTTGCCGGTGGCGATGGCGGCGGCCAGGGCCGAGGCGTTGTCGAAGGCCCCGCCCGGTATGTTCCCGCCCGCGACGGTGGTCGGGATGGCACCGTAATCGACGATGTTGGCGTAGACCGAACTGCCGGCCGGCGGGGCGACGGCGTTGGCCGCCACCAGCTCGAGCTTCGATAGCCGGTGGTCGACGGTGTGCAGCCGCTTCGACAGTTTGGGCACCTTGCCCACGCCGCCCGGGGCCGGCGGCGGTGGCGGGTCGGTGGTGCCTATGGGCACGGTGGGCACGTTGGCCGTGAGCACCACCGTCTCGGTGCCGTCGTCGTCCAGGGTTATGGCGATATCGACCACCCGGCGGGAGACGTCGACGGCGTTGTCGCCGCTCAGGCGGCCGTCGTCCACCTGCACCTGGACGAGGTCGCCCAGCCAGATGTCGCCCGGTTCCCACCACGCCGGCGACATGGTGAGGGTGAAGGCGGGGTCGAGCTGGGAGGCGTTTATCAGAACGGCCCGGGCCTGTTCGCTAACCGTGGCTTGCAGGATGACGTTGGGGTCGCTCTGTTGCATCTCCCAGCGGCCGACGTCGTCGGGGAAGTCGGCCAGCATCTGGATGGGCGAGGTCTCGGGCTGGTGGCCGGTGTAGAACACGGCGTTGGCATAGGCGTCGGTGTTCACCGTGCTAACGAGCGACGTGAGGCCGTGGCCGAGGGCCAGCACCTGAGACGCCGTCTGGTCCCGGCCCCGCTGGGGATGGAACACGTTGAAGTTGAGGTCGGCGTCGATCTCCCACTCGAACCCGTTCTCGGTGTTGGCCAGGTCGTCGATGGTCTGGCCCAGCGGCACGCCGGCGGTGTAGGTGCGGTCTCGGGTGATGCCCGAGGTGCCGATACCGGTGCCCTGGCCGATGTTCAGGCTGCCCCCGTACTGGGCCTGGGTGTCGGCGATGAGGCGCCAGGCGATGTTCGACTGCTCCATGGCGGTGAACTTGAGCGTGCCGCCGGGCCAGATGATGCGGTGGTCGAGCAGGCCCCGGTAGTCGGTGGCGGTGAACTGGACGGTGTCGGAGCCGTCGGCGTGGGTGTCGGCCGAGGTGCCGATACGGCCCCGGAACACCAACCGCCCGTTGCGGGTGACGTAAAGGTCGGTGGCCAGCTCTCTAACCAGGGCCGTCTCGGGCGCCGGCCCCGACTGGTCAACGATGCCAGGCATAGTGAACTGGGCCGTAGCGGCGGCGTCGATGGGGAAGGCGAGCTGGCGGGCCGTGGCCGTGGTCAGGGGGCCGACGAACACCGGCGGTATGGTCGAGGCCTCGACCAGCTGCCAGGCCCACTCGGGCGGGGCGAAGAACGGGATGCTCATGGGGCTCAGATGCTCGAGTCGGCCCACTTCATCACGAGCTGGCACCCAGTGCCCGGGCTCGAGGCGGTGAACTGGACCTGCGTGGGCCCGGGCTCGAAGCCGGCCCAGTGGGTGTTCGCAAAGTCGATGTACTGGTAAAGGGAAAGTGTGCGGTCGGGGTTGGCGTTGGGCTGCACGGACTGGGCGTCGGTGTCGATCTCGATGAAGTTGCCCGCCCCCACCGACATACCGCTGGTGGCGATGACACCGCCCGAGGGGCTGACCCAGGTGATGGTGAAGTCGTCGCACGGCCCGTAGACGTCGAACACGGGCCAGGCCCGGTAGGTGCCGTTGTTGACGGCCGTGCCGGTGGCGCCGGGCAGCACCGTCACCGGCGACGCCGGCGTGTTGAGGGCCCGGGCTACGGGGTTGAAGGCCACCCAGGACACGGTGAACGCCGACGTGGACGGGTTGGTGGCCGGGGCGGCCAGGGTGTCGCCCCGCAGGCCCAGCCACAGCGGCGGGCAGTCGGCGTCGTAGGCGTAGACCAGGCGGGGCCGCAGGCGCGGCTGGCACCACCAGGCCAGCGCCTGCATGGCCGATTGGCGGCTGCGCAGCAGGCCGCCCGGGAAGGTCGGGACGAAGGTGCCGGCGATGGTCACCGGGCGGGGCCCGTAGAGCGAGGTGACGTCGTAGTCGCCGTCGCGCGGTGGGCCGGGCCGACACACTGGCCCGCACGGTGGGGAAGCCGACGTCGAGGGACGAGACGCGGTAGCCGTTGGCCTCGTCCATGAGGTCGAGCGTCTGGGCCACGGTGCCGTCGGAGCCCAGGGCCTCTAGGCGCAGCGTCGTGGGCGAGTCGCAGTAGGTCGTCATACCGGCAGCCCGGCGGTGAGGGCGAATTCCAGCTTTTTCATGAGCAGGTCGAGGTCGACGGGCTCGGAGAAGTTAGCCGTTTGGATGGTGAGTGCCGGCCCGGTAGCATGCGGCGCCGGGGTGATGGCCTCGCCGGCGTGGGCGTAGACCAGGCCGGTCTCGGTGATGAGGCCGCCCTGGGCCAGGTGCGGGAGCTGCGGTACGCGGAACGTCTCGCCGCCGACGTTGATAGAGCCGAGCGGACCGAGCCCCACGTGGATCTTGGGCAGCGTCAAATGGAGCTTGTTCCACAGGTCGATCATGTGGTTTACGGCGTCCCGAAAGGCATGCCAGAGGCCGTCGAACATGCCCACGGCGGCGGCGGCGATCCTGGCCGGCAGGCCCTTAACGGTGTTGACGACGTCGTTGAAGGCGTTGACGGCGCCGGCCTTTATCGCCTTCCAGTGCTTGGCTATCTCGAGGGCGGCCAGGGCAATGGGGCCGAGGATTATGGCTAGCAGCAAGGGCCAGTTGGTCTTTATCCAGTCCCACACGGCCTTTACGGCGGCCTTTATCGTGTTCCACACCGTCGACCAGTGCGTCACCAGCTCGTAGATGCCGATGCCCAGGGCGGCCACCGCCGCCGTTATCAGCAGGATGGGGGCCAGGGCCAGGCCTTCGGACACGGCGGTGGCGTCCTCGGCCACGGTGGCCGCCTCGGTAGCGGCGGTGCCGGCCTCGGTGGCCGCCGTTACTGCCTCCTGCGTGCCCCGGAATGCCTCCATGAGGGTCTGGGTGGTCTTCACGCCCTGGCCCAGCACGCCCAGGGCGGCGCCGGCGCCGGTGATGGCAGGCCCGTACTTGGACCCGAACTTGGCCACCTGGTCCTCGATCTCGGTCTTGATGGCCTTCAGATGGCCGGTGAAGGTGTCGGCCGCCGCCGCCGCCTGGCCCTTCAGTTTCTTGGACAACTGGTCGAGCTCGGTCTGGGTGCCGGTGGCCGCCGTCTTGGCGTCGCCCTGGGCCATGGTCATCTTGAGCGTGGCGTCGTGTAGCTTGCCCGCGGCCAGCGCCACCTTGTCCTGGGCCGCTTTCAGGCGGTCCTGCTCGACGGCGGTCAGGTGGGTCTTTTTGGCGTAGGAATCCTGGATTGTTTGCAGGCGCAACTGGGCCGACTGCACGCCCTGGGAGGCGCTGGCCATCCCGCGGGTGGCGACGGCGACCTCCTTGGTGGCCTGCTTGACCGTGGGCAGGGTGGCGATGCCGAACTGTTTGAGGACCCGGGAAGAACCGTTGTAAACCTTGCCCAATTGGGCCGCCGCCGTGGCCAACGACTCGTGTTGGGAAGCGGCCAGGTCGGCGGCCATGCCCATGTCCTTTATGGCCACGGTGGGGTCGCCGGTGGCGTTGGTCAAGACCTTGAGGGCGTTCTGGGTCTCGACCGAGGAGTTGCCCAGCTTTTCCTGGGACTTGATGACTGACTCGATCTGCTTTTCGTACTGGTCGTAACTGTGGCC
This sequence comes from uncultured Alphaproteobacteria bacterium, assembly GCA_963780095.1. GTDB lineage: Bacteria > Pseudomonadota > Alphaproteobacteria > Acetobacterales > Acetobacteraceae > JAMXLO01. Next base: position 246,818 of record CAWABH010000056.1, on the reverse strand, counting down.
CGAGCCGGTTATGGCCGCCTTCAGCTGGTTCGTGGCCTGGGTCTCGGCCGAGCCGATGGTGGCCAGCACGCCGCCGATGCCGGCGGCCACGCCCCCAGCCACCGAGGCGATGTCGCCGAACTTCTTTTTGTGCTCGGCCAGCTGGTCGAAGCCCTCGTCGAGCTTGTCGAACAGCTCGGCCACCGGCCCCATAACGCCGGTGGTGTTGAGGGCGTTGAACATGCCCTTGAACCCGGAGCGCAGCTTGGACGACGTCGAGGCGCCCTTGGCCTCCACTGCGCCCAGCGATTTGCCCAGGCCGGTGAGGTCGCCCAGGACCCGGACGACAACCGACGGCCCCGCCACTAACGCCTCTTAGCGGCGGCCCGCTTTATGTCGTAGGCCTCGCGCTCCATGTGGAGCACGAAGGCGCGGTAGACGTAGTCAGGCAAGGCGTCGACCTCAGACGGGGTCATTCTCCAATATCGGCAGAAGATGGCGAGGTTCTCGAGGGCTCGCCGTTCGTAGGGTCCGGCGGCAGCGGCTCCGGGTAACTTATCTCGACCAGACCGGCGCGCTCCCACAGCTCGCCGGCGTCGGGCAGATGGCCGAGCTGGGCATAACGCTTGTGTAAAGCGAGAAAAGCGGTCCCTTGCATCCCGTCGAGCTCGTCCTCGTTGAGCTCGGCAATGGTGCGGCCGGTGGCCTTTCTTAACGCTCGCATGCCATCAACCGTCGGCCGGAACTCGCCGGAAAGCTCGACTGGGTCGTCCCAGTCGAGGCTCATGAGCTCGAGGCTTCGGCCGGTTGGCGGTTGTGGTGGTTGGCGGCCCGGGCCGTGGTGGTGCCGGTGGTGTTGCGCGTGGGTTCGGCGACCATGGTCCAGTCGATGTCGACCTCGCTCTGGGAGCCGGCGGTGCCGCCAAAGATGGTGTAGGGCTGGGGCACGAGGTCGCCCTCGAAACTGGGGTTGGTGACCGAGGCCGGCACCGACGCCTTGGGCCGCACCTTGAACGGCAGGGTGGTGCCGTCGGTCTGGTAGGCGGTGACGGCACCAGACAGGATCTCGTCGGTGGCGCCGGTGTCGAAGGACTGCAGGAACTTGGCCACCATGTGCCACTTGGGCGGGCCCGGGTACTCCTGCACGCCGCAGAAGGTGGTCACCGTGATGGGGTTGGGGTCACAGGTGAGGGAGATCTCCTCGCACAGGCAACGCAGGTTGGCGGTGCCGAGCTCGACGTAGACGTCGGTCATCATCACCGGCGTGGCCACGGGGGCGACAGGGTCGGGCATGTTTTTCCTTTCTCAGTAACGGGTTTCAGTCACGCACCGACGTCCCGGTGCCGGAATTGGTCCAGGCAAAATTGTCCAGGGCGGCCTGGGTGGCGTCGGAGTACCGCTGGGCGGCCACGGAGGCGAGCTGGACGGCGGCCGGGAACAGGTAGCGGCCGCGGGGGTTGTAGTCCCGGGTGGAAACGTGGGGGGCGCGCCGGGTGCCACCGAACTCGACCCAGCCCGCATAACGCAGGTTGGACCGGCCCATGCGTACCGCCGCTCCCGAACGGGTGGCGGTGACGCGCACGTCGCCGGCCAGGCGGCCGGTGTCCTGGGGCAGGGCCCCCCGCGCCATGGCGGCGACGGGCTCGACGGCGTGGCGGCCGGCGGCCGACAGGGCCTTGTTCAGGGCGCCATTGCTGCCGCTCATTTTCTTGACGTCGCGCAGCAACGCCTTCAGCCCGACGATGGCGACCTCGGGTTGCTGGGCCATCACATCTGCACCGTGAGGATGAGCTCGACCAGCAGGAGCTGGACGCCGCCGGCGCCGGTGATGTTGCGCCAGTTGCGCTCCTCGGTGGCCACCGCGTTCTGCACCACCCCGCCCAGGGTGGGGTCGGCCTTCACGGCCGCCCGGCACAGGCCCTTCAGGGCCTCGATCTGGTCCTCGGTCTCGATGCCGCCCACGACCATCACCGGCAGGGTGGCGTCATCGATGGAGAAAGTGGGCGTGTTGTAGGTCACGGGCTGGGGCCGGCCCACCACGATGCACATCGGGTTCAGGGTTTCGGGCGGCAAGCGGTGCACTTTCACGTCGGTGACGGTGCCAAACGTGGTAACGAGCGCCCCGGCCACCACCGCCCTGTCCCAGCTCATACGGCCCAGCTCACCCGATCACGATGGCCAGGTAGGGGGCGAGCAGGGTCTCGATGTCGGGGTCCTTGGGGCCGACCCGGACCACGCCCATGTCCCCCCAGCCGATGGTGCCGTCCACCGAGTCCCGGCGCCGGGTCAGCCGGGCGGCCTCCAGCTCGGCCACGGTGAAGAGCGGGTCGGGCAGGAACGCCGCCCCCAGAGGGTCGGTCCACTGGGAGTCGGCCCGGGCCGTTACCCACACGATGGCGGCCGAGAGGTTGGTCGAAATGAGGGCGTCGTCGCCGGCGTCCTCCACGCGCAGCAGCGCCTTCACATCGTCCAGAACAGGCCAGTCGGCCGCCATCGTCGGTCTTTACTTGCCTTCGGGCCGGTGGTTGGCCGGCTTGGCCTCGGCGGCCCGGCCGATGCCGCCGTCGCCAGTGAAGTCTTGCGGGGCCGGGATGGTGGAGCCACCGTCGATCTTGGCGATGGCCATGGCGTAGCGGCCGACCACGGCGGCGGCGTAGCCCCACACGCCGAGCCGGATGCTCTCGGGCCCGAGCACTTCCTCATAACGGAAGTTGAACGTGGAGCTCTCGAGCAGGAGGCAGTCGTCGACCTTGGCCACGAAGATGTGGTTATCGGTGGCCTGGGCCCACGTCGGGATGACCTGGAGGCCGACCACCTCGCCGGCGATCTGGCCGTAGGTCACGGCGTCGCCCAGGCCGAAGGCGTTCATGGGGCCGTGGTAACCGGTGGTCACCAGGGGCCGGCCGGCGGTGTCGGTCTCCTTGGACATGTAGGCCCAGGCGCCCTCTGAGCACAGGACCACCCGGGGCGGGGCCTTGCGGTGCTTGCGCACCGAGGCGCCGGCGTCGATGAAGGCCTGGAACAGGTTGGCGTACACCGGCGCCGTGCCCGGGTAGGTGATGGTGGCGGCATAGGAAGCGGCGCCCTCGAAGGCGGTGACGACGGCCGTCTCGATCTGCTCGTTGTAGGAGCCCATGGCGTCGGCGTAGATGATGCCGTCCACGGCCGGGTTGGAGCCGTCCACCAGCTGGCGGGACACGTCGACCTTGCCCGTATAGGTCTTGGGCGACGTGGTCAGGATGCTGGCGTTGAAGGCGCCGTCGTTGGGGGCCGTGTTCTCCGAGGCCTGGGCGGTGACGGCGGCGCCGGGTACTTGCTGGATGCCGATGTTCACCGGGTTGGCGTCGGTGATGCCGACCCGGCGCAGGCTGTCGGCCCAGGGCCGGGCGCCGTGGGCGATGATGGCGAACTCTTCGAACAACCACGTGGGCGGGATGATGCCGGCGCCGGTGGTGGTGGTGCCGGCGGCCCGCATCTGCAAGCTATGGCGCTCGAGGCGGCCGGCGGCGTCGCGGTCGTGGTCCATCTGGGAATGCAACAGGTCACGGAAGAAGGACAAACGGTCAGGGTTGTCACGCCGGTAGAGCTCGGGTTCCGAGCGCACCTGGACCACGGGCATGCGGTCGCCGCCGCCCTGGCGGTCGGGCACGTCGGTCAGGGCCGTGAGGGTGGTAGAGCGCCGGTCCTCGGTCTCGCGCAGCTGGATGATGCGCTCACCCAGGGGGTCCATCTCCGAGCGCAGGCCCTCGAGGAGTTTTACCTCGTTGTCGTCGGGGTCCCGGTTCTCGTCGTGGCACCGGTTCAGGATGTTGTCGTAATTGGTGAAAAGTTGGTTGTAATCGGCGCCTAAGCGCTCGAGCAGTCGGTTAGCCATGGGTCTCTCCCTTTATGGTCAGGAGGCGCCCAGGGCGCGCGGCGCAGGACTGGTGGCCCTGAGCCGGTTCCCGCCCCGCCGGTTCCGCCTAGCGGGTTCGGCCCTCCGGGGTTCGACTGCTAGTGGGAGATTAGCGCGCTCAGCCCGGCCGGCCGATCATCCTCAGCACCGTGCCCAGGGCGATGATGCCCACCTCGACCAGCAGGATGATGGTTTGGGTGGTCGTCACTGGACGAGCAGCCGGAAGCGGTCCCGGTCGGCCTCGAAGTCCTTGACCGCGGCCGAGCGCACGCCCAGCACCTGGGCGTCGGCGTAGACCGGTTCGTGGGTGAGGGCCACGTGGTCGAGGTGGGCCGAGACCCGCTCGAGGGTGCCGTCGTCGGCCTTGCGGGTGCCGCCGCCCTGGGCCTTGAAGCCGACCGAGAGCCCGGTGACCTCGCCCGCCCGCACCAGTTTGAGGGCGTCCTCGGCCCGGGACGTGTCGAACAGGTTCCACTCGCCGTACAGGCCGTCGGGCTGCTCGGCCAGCCGGGTGGTCTTACCGATGGGGTGCTGGCCGTCCATGCGGTCGGCGTGGGCGTCGAACAGTTTGACCTGGGCCACCTGGCCCGAGCCCACCTGGCGGGAGAACACGCCGGGCACGAAGCGCTCCCGGAAGCGGCCCACGTCGGCGGTCACGCCGTAGGGTACGGCCCGGCCGTACAGGGTGCGGCCGTCGCCCGAGCTGCGCAGCTCCATGATGAGCTCGAAGGTGCGCTCCTGGAGGCCGAGGGCGTCGGCGGGCACGTCGGGGTCGGGCCGCCTCGAGCGCCCGCTGCCGGCCGAACCTTCGTACTCGGCCGTCTTGCCCGAGCCCATGTCCGGGTGGGCGGCCGACATCTTCTTGGCCTTGCCCATAGCCGCCATGCGCTGGTCGGCCGTCAGCGTCGAGGCCTGGGGGATGCGGGCCAAAGCGTTGGCCAGGTGGGCGGTGTCGACCTTGCCGTCGGCGTCGCGCACCGGGAACATACGTTGCTTGACGCCGTGAGAGTCGGAGTAGACGAGCAGGAACGACGAATCGGGCAGGGCGTTCACGTAGGCGGTCGACCAGACCGCTCGCATCCATACCGGTCGCATATCTAGAGCCATGGTCCTCAGGTTCCCTCCTTCGGGGTTGGGTTCTGCTCGGCCGGCATGGTGCCGCCGGGCGGAGCTCGGCCGGGTTGCCGGTCGAGGGCGCCGCCGCCACCGCGGGCATGGCCGGCGGGGCGGGCAGTTCGATGCCGGCCGCCTCGACCTCGGCGTCGATGTGGGCCTGGGCCACGGCCATGGGGTCGAGGTTCTCCCGGGCCCGTATCTCATCGGTCAGTACCCACTGGCTCTGCGGCCCAGGGCCGCCCAGGGCGAACTGATAGGCCTGGTACTGGCTGAGGGTGTCGGTACGCAGCGAGGCCGACAGGTCCCACTGCAGGCGCTGGCCGCGCGGCAGCAGTTCGATGGAGCCGGCCTGCTCGAGCAGGCGCGTCCAGGGGGCCACGCCGTCGTTGCGGGCCTGGACTTCCTCCATCTCGGCGTTGCGGTAGGTGCCGCCGTTGACGTTGGCGCCCAGCTTGGACGGCGGCAGGCCCCACAGCAGGGCCATCTCGAGCAGGGCGAACTGGCGGGACTCGACCATCTGGGAGTCGACCGGGTTGAAGGCCACCGGCGTGAAGTCGGTCAACTCGTTGAAGACCGCCGGCGTGGGCGCCCCCGAGTACTTGGCCACCCAGGCCGCCTTGGCCGTGTCGGCCTGGTCCTGGGTCACCTCCGGGCGGTGGATCTTCAAGATGCCCGACGGCATGCCGCCGCCGTTGAAGTAGGAGGCGGCGTAGCCCTGGAGGGCGATGGCCATGCCGATGGCGTCGGAGTCGGAGTCGATGATGCCCCGGCCGAGCGGCCAGCCGGCCCGGCCCAGGTGGGACTTGATATGCCAGACCTCGGACGGGTCGTAGATCTGGCCGGCCAGGTACCAGGCGGCGATGTTGGGGGCCATGGGGTTGCCGGTGAAGCGCACGGCGGCCAGCGTGGGGTGGATCGGCTTGAGCGTGAGCGGCCAGCCCAGGCGGTCGGTGGAGGTGATGATGTTGACCGAGTTGCCGTAGAGCGTCAGGGACTCGGCCACGCCGGTCCAGAAGCCCATGGCCGTCTGGAACGGGTCGGGCTGGGCCACCACCGGCGGCTGGGGGTCGAGGGCGTCGGTGCCTCGGTAGACGATGGCCGGCAGCATGCCCACCGTGCTGCACACGTAGGCGAAGCCCCGCCAGAAGGCCGGCACCGACAACGCCTGGGCCTCGGTGGCCGGCGGCAGCACGGCCGAGGGCGGCCAGTTCTGCTCGGGGCCGGCCATGAACTGGGTCGGGCCGGTGAAGCCCCGGCTGGGGGTGACGGCGTGCACGTTGGGCGAACCGACGGCCCGGCTCATCAGTTTGGCCAAGCCCATCAGCGGCCCTCGACCTCGGCGGCGATGCCGAACGCCAGCAGGCCCACGCCACCGGCCACCAGCCCGGCCCACACGGCCAGCAGGCCGAAACCGACGGCCATGGCCACCACACCGAGCAACTGGACCATCACCGGTACATATCGTTGCACGTCATGGCGTTCGCGTACAGGACCAGGCGTCTCAGGGCTGGTCACAGGATCTGAGCCGAGCCTTCGCCGGCCTCGGCCAAGGCCCAGCGGGCCAATGTGACGGCCACCAACGGCGACACGTCAGTGCCGACCTTCCTGGCCCAGGCCCAGGCGTCACCGAGGGGACGTTTGCGGGCGCCGGCGGCGGCGGCGTCCAGCATGGGCTGGCCCAGATGGCGCAACTGGCCGGACGCCACGTCGTCGAACAGCAGGCCACACGCTTGGCCGTAGGTGCGGGTCTCGGTCGACTCCACCGCCACGCCCGAGGCCTTCAGCTCGAGGCGGAGGCTCCCGGCCGGCGACGCCGGGTCGAACAGGATGGCCACCGGGTGCCAGCGCCGCTGCAGCTCGAGCAGTCGCTCCACCATCCACTCGGTGCCGGGCCGATGGTCGACCACCTCCACATGGACACGACCATCACGCCGCCGGGACGCCACCGCGATCGACCCGTAATCCCGGTTCGGCGTTATGTCAAGTCCCATAGCCAGGATGGCGCCGGGCTTGGACTTGGGGTCGGCCAGCCCCGCCCAGGTGGAAGCGTCGATGACTGGCGCCCCGCCGCCCACCCACACGTTCAGGTAGGCCCGCTGGAACTCGCCCGCCTCCATGGCCGCCTTGTCCTTGGCGATGGTCTCGGCGCTCACCGTGCGGCCGAGGGCCGGCATGCACGTCCACCACGTGGCCGGGTCGTCGGGGTCGGCGTCAGGTGGCGCACTCCACTCGAAATAGGCCACGCCCGCGCGTTCGTCGGACTCCACGCGCGCCCGGCCGTCGTCGACCCGGTCCCGCAGGAACGTCGACTCGTCGGTGCCGGCCGTCGACACCACCCACAGCTGGGCCGCCGCCCTGGTCACCATGGCGGGCCTGAATGCCTGTTCGAGCCGGTTGTCAACCTGGGCGAAGGCCTCATCGATGACGGCCAGGTCCAGGGTCTGGCCGTGCCCCGACTCCTTCCCCGACGCCGTGATGCCGATGGTCGAGCCCGTCCGCCACCGGATCGATTCGTGCCCGGACTGGCGGCGCATGCGGTATAGCGGCCTCAGCGGCGACTGGTCCAGCAGGTCGACCTGCTCCTCGAGCTTGGCCCGGGCCTCCTGGCGACCCTGAGCCGTGTAAAGGCAGCGCTGCGGGCCAGCCCAGGCCAGCGAGCGATCGACTTCGACCACCAGCAGCAGCGTCGTCTTGCCGGATTGGCGCGGGATGGTGACCCGCACCTCCCGGTAGAACGGCACGCCCCGGGTGTCCACCTCGAGCGCCACGTCGACGACCTGGCGCTGCCACGGCATCAACGGCGTGCCCATCACCTGGGCGATCCGGGCCGCCCGGTAGCCCCACGAGTGCCGGTTAGCGGTCCTCGGTGTCGCGAACCGGGGCTTGCAACTGAGCAAGGAGGTCGTCGAGAGCGTCATTGTCATCGCGGCCACCCACCATCTGCTTCAGCACGGCCAGGTGAGCTCGCACCAGCGACGCCATCGACGCCGGCGAGAACCCTTCGACATCGTCCTCCACCGCGTCGAGCTGGGCCGCCGTCACCCGGGCCAACGCCACCAGCGCCGAATCGACCTTCTCGAGGCGACCACTGGCCTTGAGGGCGGCGACTGTCGCCCCTACCGCTCGTGTGTTGGTCCCTCGTCGCTTTGTCGGCATCGTCCATGGCCTTCGCGAGCTATTCTGCCCGATTTGTGCCCCTGACCATGTTTTTTGCCTTATGCACGCGAATCTGGCGGCATTGCGTTTGAGACTCCTCAGACCGCGAGGCCCGGCGAGGCCAGTGCCGCAAATCACGTCTTTCCGCTGTTCGAGAGCCGGAACCTGGCGAATGCAGCCTCCTACAGTCGGAAGATCCCAATGATATCCTATTTCCCCGGGGCTCGGTCAGCGGCCTCGCAGCGGGCTCTGAGGTCACGGATGCACGGACCTCGTGGTTGGCCAGGTCACCGATGTACGACTGGTCTATGACGCCGCGAAGGACGGCGTCCTTGCGCCAGTCCGGTTCGAGGTCGAGCCAGAACGTATTCTCGGCGTTGGAAAGACGGGCTTTCAACACGCCTGCCGAAGGCGTGGATCAGCTTGTGCAACACGGCTTGCGAGCGACGCTGCAGAGCGCGAACTTAATCACCGGCCCAACAGGTTGTGGCACTCGAATTTATCCCCAATTCGCCCACCGGCGACGGTAATGATGGCGGTGAAGACTTCGTACTCCCTACGACTGGCAGCTAATGGACCTGCCAGTCTTGAGACATCTGTGACGGAGTTACTGAGCAAGGTGAATACCATCCCGTTCGCTCAGATCGGCAAGAACCTGGATGGCACCTTACAGGCCGTTAGCAACATCACGAACGGCCCAGAGCTCCAGCAAGCTCTGATGAACCTCAGTGGCACGATCAAAAGCGTCAAACAGCGTGGTCCAACACCTGGACAACGACATGACCCCCGCGTTACAGCGGCTGCCAGAGATTGCGGCTGACGCGCAAAAGACGGTGGCGAACACCAATCGATTGGTCATTTCGCTCGGCAATGGATACGGTGACAACACTAAGTTCAACCGCGACCTCGAGCGGCGACCGCTACAGACCACCGACGCGGTTCGCTCGATCCGGTCGCTTGCGGATTTGCTTGCATGTCACCGGGAGGCGCTGATCAAGGGCCGGCCCGCCGGAGGCCTGGAATGACCGGATTACAATGGCACGGCCGCAGCGGTTCGACGCGGTCCTCTGACGCAAGCGACCGTGGATCTCGACGAGAAATCGTCGCTGTCGGCGGTGGCTGCTGATTTGCTGGAGAACCGAAAACGGACTCATAATGGCATGCTCGTCCGGGTCCAATATCGAATACATGTGAGTAGGAGGAGATACGGTGAATTCGCCAGGCTCGCATCGCAACTACACTGGCGGGGTTGATCGCGGCCGGCGCGTCACATGGCGCGCTGGCACAGCAGGCTGGAAGCCCGTCAGCGCAGGCGGCAGCACCGTCAGGCTGGACCTTCTCGATCGCGCCATATCTGTGGCTGCCGCACATCAACACGGAACTGAACTTCAATCTCCCACCGCAGCTCGGCGGCCGGGTCCCGACCGACGTGACGGTCGGCCCCGGCGACTATCTGTCGAAGCTGCATTTCGCCGCGATGTTCGCCGCCGAGGCACGCTATGACCGGTTCTCGCTGCTCACCGACTTCATCTTCATGGACGTGGGTGTCGGCTCGAGCCACATCAAAGAGCTGGACTTCTTTGGCCTGCCGGCAGAGCCGATCTCGCGCACGCTGGATCTAGGGACCAGCACCACGCTCAAGGCAACGATCTGGACACTGGTAGGTGGTTATACCTTTGCCCGCGAAGACTGGGGCAACGTCGACCTGATTGCCGGGTTCCGGTTTCTCAACGTGCACGCCAGCACCGACTTCGACCTGGGATTGACGGTGACCGGTCCGCGCGGCAACGGCGCGACGTTCGGCGGCATCGGCAACCTGTCCGGCGGCCAGAACATCTGGAACGGTATCGGTGGAGTGCACGGCCGCATCCGGCTGGGCGACGCCGGCCTGTTCATTCCCTATTATTTCGACATCGGCGCCGGCGGATCGCGCCTTACCTGGCAGATTGCCGGGGGCCTCGGCTATCAGACCGGCTGGGCTGGCGTCTCGCTCACATACCGGTATCTGTCGTTCGAGCAGGGCAGCAACGATTTCGTGCGGCATATAAATCTTGGCGGCCCGATGCTCGCCGTAAACTTCGACTTTTAAGAGAACTGCGCAAACTCGGTGGCAAGCTGCCCATCAAGTTGGAAGCGGGCGCCTACTACAACACGCTACGGCCAACGGGTGGCGGCACGTGGCAACTGCTCACCGAAATCGCACTCGTGTTCTGAACCATGACCCTCTTTATCGCCACTTTCTCGAGACTTCTCCTGGCGATCATCAATCCGCTGGAAGCCCTGCCGGTGTCCCTTCAACTGGCCGCACGCAAGGACGATCTGCGGGCCCATCGCCGCCTCGAAGATCGTCACCCGCGACGTCTCGCCGTGCCAGGATAGTGCGCCGAGATACAACAGCGCGATGAGCAGCGGCCCCAGCACAAGCTTGAAACCCAGCCCCAGCCCCAGCGGCACTCGGTACCCGCTCAACTGGTCCAGCCGCAATTGCAATCCCACCGACACCAGCGCCAGCGGCGCCAGTGTGTCGCCCAACCGGTGAAGCAGCCCTGCCAGCCACGTCGGATACGCAACCGGCGACAACGCCAGCGCCAGCACCAGCGCGATCAGCGGCGGAAACGTCACGATGCGCTGTGCGATCTCCCGCCACGACGCCGTGCCCGATGAATAGATGCAGGCCACCGTGATCCCCAGCGTGCTCAGCACTAGATACGTGCCGAGCTGGTCGATCAGGATGCCGGTGGAAAGATCCTTCACGCCATAGAACGTCTCGATCATCGGCAACCCGACGAAGGACGTATTGGCCAAGCCCGCCGTGATAATCAGCGCGCCGGTGACGCGGGCCGGGAACTGCATCACCCGGCCGAGCACCACGAACACCGGCACGCTCAGCGCGAACAGCACCCACGGCATCGACACCGGAAGACAGCAGCTCCGGCGTCAGTCGCAGTCCATGGATCTGCCCCAGGATCAGCGCGGGCAGCGCGACGTGGATGATGAACGCGTTGATTGAGACATGCGCGTTGTCCGGCACCCGCCGCGTCTTGCGCAGGATCATGCCGACCAGCAGGCAGACCACCAGCATAGCAATGTTCGTCAAGGTACCCCGCACCCGGTTGATCGCTGGCGGCAGCCGACACCGTGGCGGTGTGGAATCACCTAGACCTACAATGCATGCCAGGATGTGAGTCTAGCTCACTGCTCCGATGAAACCTCCCGCCGCGTCGCCTCGGCTGAACCATCTCACCCTTCAACGACGCAGCCGTCCGACGTGCCCTTCTCGGCGAAGTGGAATAGGCTGATAATGTCACAACGGTCAAAACCTATTGGCGGAAAACTGGCGCAACCAGTCTCCTGACGGGCGGGCCAGAACACCAGCTGTTGGTGTTGGCCCCGGAACCGAGAGGCGCCTTTTCTCGGGCACCCCGGGTTGCACTCGGCTGCTCCAGGTCGCGAACATGCCGATGGTGGTTCTGTCAGCGATCGCGCCATTGAGGTGGGTCGAGTGAAACGGCACTACCGGTGATCAGGCCGCTTCCAGAATGCGGAGCGCGACGATCCCACGGGTCAGAAAGCGATGGCGGCGGGCGTTGGTCGGAAGGTTTCGGCTGCGGCGTGAACGGGCTTGCAGGTGGTTACGGAGTTCGTCGAAACATCGACAGAAGCGCGATGCGGACTCGTGACTTTTGAAGCCACGCATCGGTCCGTATCGTCCCTTGATCCCACGATGGTCCTGTTCGATTCGATTGTTCAGATATTGATTAGTCCGATGTTTTACACCCGCATCCAGTTCAGTCCGGATCGCGCGTGGGTAACTGTCGTGACCGTCCGTCGTGACACGCGCGGGAGTGACGCCGGTCACCGCTTTGGCCGATCGGAAGAACGCCTTGGCTGCCGCCATGTCGCGCTTCTCGCTCAGCCTGACGTCGACAAGGGCACCCGAACGATCGATGGCACGATAAAGATAGCACCATCGACCGTTCACCTTGATGTATGTCTCGTCAACGTACCAGCTCTTGCCGATCCGCCCTTTACGCCGCCGCCGGAGGTTATCGATGAGGGTCGGCGTCAGCTTCGCCTCCCAATCGCGAACCGCCTCATAGCTGAATTCGATGCCCCGGATCAGGAACATCTCTGGCAGATCGCGCAGGCTCAGCTTGTAGCGAAGCCGCCAAAAGATCACGAGTGCGATGACGTCGGATGGATATTGAGCGCGATTGAGAATTCCACCGCTGCGTTCATTGAACTGCTTACCACAGGCGCGGCACCGGAAGCGTCGGTAACCCCGGGTCGTCCGCTCACGTCGTTCCGACACGTCCGCCGCGTCACACTCTATGCACCGCATTGCACCGTTCCCCCACCCGGGTCGGATAATACGTCGCGGGTTCACCCAGCCAGCCAACCCTGGCGCGAAGGGTGACAGAACCCTTCCTACTGCCTGCGTGCCATCGCGCTCGGTACTGCTGGAATGGAGTGGTACGACTAGCCACGATATCAGGCCGCGTTGCAGATCAGGCGATCAGGCTGCGGTCCGCAAAGACCAAAACGTGATGTTGACCGGGCATGGCGAGAGGTAAACGAGTGTCACCTGCTCGTTGTCGGGGTCAGTGACCAGATGCTGTGTCGTGTGGATCGCGGTTCACGAAACCTGAATATTATCGACGATCCTGCACCGCGCCCACTTTAAGTAGCCGTACCGAACTGTGACACCTGAAAACCTCGCAGGGGGTACCCTGCGAGGTTCTCTCGAGCGGACTAGCAGCCGAACAGTCCCTTGCCGAACAGGCCGCACTTGGCGACCGAGGTGGCGACGATCGGGGACACGTTGACCGTGACCGAGTCACCGACCTTCAACTTCGCGATGGCCGCCATACGCGAGGGCTGCGTCGTTTTGATCGTGTAGATGCCGCCACCATTGTTGTTGACGACATCGACGCTGCTCGGGCTATTTATCTTCACGACACGCCCCACTATCACGGTTGGGGTGGTGGCGGTGGCAATGTCAGCCGGATTTTGCGCCGCCTGTGCCACGGTTGTGGTGCCGGTCGCTGTAACCGGCGCATTGCCTACGGTGAACGTCACCGTGCGGGTGTAGTGGACGCTGGCCACGTCGCCATTCTCCAAGTCGCCAAGACTGACACCTGGAGCCACTGCCATCGGGATCGGCGACTGATTTTCAGGGGTGATTATCAGCGTCCCGGCGCCTGGATCAAGGGCAGAAATTTTGCCCTGGGTCGCGTAGCTAATACCATCGGGGATGATATTCTGTGCCGTTGGTGGCGTTTGCGCCACGACCGGCGCTGCCAGCATGAGCGTCGTGATGGCCACAGCGTACTGAAACACTGTCGCAAGGGAAAGCAGCTTACGCATGTCATGATTCCTTATTCGGTTGCCGTTGGCAGGGTATACATTTCTGACGCCAAACCTCGGCGCCAGCCTGACGGGCGTAGGGGTCGTGTCGCGAAGTTGACGGACATTGGTGTGGCAGCAGCATCTCCAGCGGGGTGAAGTGTATCGTGTCATGCAGCAAGGTCAATGCCTTGAACGGTTGGCTTCTCGGCAAGCGTCTGCCAACCGTCGACCTTACGCATTGTGATCTGGCCGGAAGCGAGCAGCGCCCAGAACAGCATCGCCGCGGTCTCGGCTGAGGGCAGCACCGTTTGCGTCTTGATGCGGCGCTTGAACTCCTCATGTATCCGTTCGATAGCATTCGTGGTGCGCGCCGATTTCCACTGACCTTCGGGCAATCGGGTGAAGGTGAACAACCGATCGCCAGCTTCTTCCAGGCTGTCGGCGACGGCGCGACATTTCAGTCGCCATTTGCGAATGAACGACTTGCGGCGCGTTTCGATCTCCTTGGCCGTTTTGGCGTAGATCATGTCTTGTTGATAGCGATAGTGACGGCAACAGCGCGACCGCACTGGCCAAGAAGTTGCAAAACCCGATCGGCGGCCTCTACAACTTCCCGTTTCAGAACAACACAGGCAGGCGTGCGAGCGTGGCGGACGGTGTCTCACCGAATGACGCCTGGTACACACCCGCGAAGCGCCCGAGTTGCCAGAAGCCATAACGCAACGCGACCTCTGTCACCGTCGTCCCGTCTGGCACGGCCCTGCTCAAGTCCCGTCGTGCAAGATGCATGCGGCGTGCCAATAGTACTGTTTGGGGCTTCTGCCGAGCTGCTCCTGGCAGCAGATCCGTAATGTTCGCTCCGAAACCTGGATCGCCCGGCAGATCTCCGGCACGTACACTGGTCGATCGAGATGCTCCTCAATCAGCCGATGAAATCGCCACATAATCAACGAGTGGCGCCGCTGCGCCGAGCGCTCTTCCACGCTGCCACTCGTGGTGAGGCAGCCCACCATCGCCTCGATGAGCGACTGTTCCAGTCCACGTGCCGCCTCGGGATGGGCGATGATCTCAGGGGCGGTTTCCGCCAGGTGCCCAGCCGCTGCGTGCAGCCGCTGGAGTTTTGCCATCGCGTCGGGCTGAGGGGTAACGATTAGCGCATCACGTGGCGGCATCAGATCACATCCGGCGATTGCCGGCCCGACGGACGCCATGTCTGCCAGCGGCAGTGACATCGCTCCAATGCCAGTGGCTCCCGACGAGTGCTGATAGGAGCTTCCGCTCACGCGGTGCCGTATGATATCCATTGGCTGTAGATCGGCCCCGCCCCAGGATCAGGCTTGGTCCAGGCTGCGTGCGGAACGAGATGACGACGCGGCCGCCCAGACTGTCCGTGTGCGCAATCCGCGGCAGGTTGTCTGAGAACCGCTGCATCCACAGACGTTGCAGATCGATACGAATGATCTGCGCAGTGAAATATCCACGCCCGGTGACGGTCAGCTGAACCGCTGACTGTCGGATTGCCGCCGCATAGGCGTCGGGATCGGTGAAGCTGCGAACGTCACTCGACAGCATTGGTCGGCCCCCCGACGCAAGTCGGTAACTGTAGCAGGAACCAACCGTTCGGTCATCCCGTTAATCTGGGCCAACAAGCACCGCGCGAGTTACGTGCAGGGCCGCTGGCCTCCGAGGCACAAGACGAGCCTCTTACCGATGCAAAGCCCGCCGCAAGCTGACCGAAGGCAGCTGACCGAACAGCAAGCGGTAGCTCGCCGCAAAGCGGCCAAGTGCACGGAAGCCCTGACTGCGTGCGGCCCGCGATATCGTCGTCGCGCCACTGTCCCCGCCGTACAAAATGCGACGCACCCGGTACAATGCGCGCAGCCGGGCGTAGCTGGTCGGGCTCATGCCCAGGATCTCCTTGCAGCATATGCGCAGGAGCCGCACTGAAACGCCGATTGCCTCGGCAAGTTCTTCCGCACGCAATCGCAGCGTTGGTTGGGTCCGAAGCAGATCCTCGAAGCGAGTCATTATTTCCTGATGCCGACGCCTGGATGGCGCCTCCTCATCCGCCGGCCCTGCCGACAGACACTCGACGATGGCTTCGATCAACTGCTGCTCCATCCCATGTGCAGCCTCCCCATTCACGATGGTTTCCGGCCGTTGCCTGGCCACACCGATGGCGGCAGCATGGAGTTGCAGTAGGCATCTGCGAGCCGCGGGTGGGGGATGCCACAATTGTGCATCAGGAGAGATGGTCAGTGGAAGATCAGTTATTGCAAGAAAGTAGCCAAGCAAATCCTGCGCCGGAAACCAGATGCAACACCATCGACAAGGCCCATCGGTCCGCATATGCCCGCGATGGCCTGGGCCGAACGTCATGAAGTCACCTTTCCGCGGTCTTATCCCACCCCACACCGGCGCGGGTTGATCGCCAATCGGAAATGCCACCAGAATCTTCGTTACCGGTACTTCCTGGAAGCCGATCCGCGGCAAGTGCTCTTCGACAGCCGAAAGGCGCAAATGGTCCAACTCGACTTGCGTAAGTTGGGCCCGGAATCGCCCGCAGGTGGTGACGAACAGTTCGAGGCGACCCACATTGTCTTGGGCAGTGCCACTTAGCGCAGCCTGGAAATTGTCCGGCTCACCGAAGATCGAAGTCGTGCTGAACGGCATCGTCAAATGACCACTGCAGCGGCTGCCTGGACGGCGTCACCGAAACGTCGATAGTGCGACCGAAAATATGACCGGAGACGGAGCGATCAGGACGGTAGCATTTCGATTAAGCTCCCCGGAATGCAACTCTATGACCGCGTCACGCCCGCACTGAACGGTCTGGTGTCTCGTTCGGGGTCGTGAAAGCCGTGTCTCTTCGTATTCTGCGCCGTTGGTTTCCACGCATTTCTCCTATGCGCGCCGTCGGACTGTCACTTGTCGCGTTCCAGAAGCGGATCGGGCTGAACATCGTGCAGCGGCGAGTTCGCCACACCCCATTCTCGCGTGACACTATGGGTATGCACCGACGTGCCCCCGCAGCGCCGGAGCAGCTCCAGTGCACGCTGTTCCGCCGCTTCATCGGGAGTGCTGACCCAAAGAATCTGACCCGCCGCGTGCGAGCTGGGAACGGGCATTGTCCGCATGATGGCGTGCAACGGCACGAACCAGCAGCACGCCCAGGCCCGCGCCGACGGCGCCGCCCACAATGGTGGCCCCGATCGCAGCAGCCAGGACGCCCCCGGCCGCCGCTACGGCCCACGCTCCGGTAAAGCTGCCAATGCTCAACGGCAAGGAGATTGCGAATGCCTGCCCCTCGGTTCGCGATGCCTGCGACACGAAGGCCGCCTGTCGTGCTGCTGGGTCGTCCTCGATCACTTCGGCCGAGCGATAGAGCGCGTCGATCCGGCCGGACCGCTCCGCTTCCACACCGAGCACCGAGATCGCGGCGCGATTAACGCCGGCGGTCTCCAGCTGTTCGACGGCCGTCTCCAGTGCGCTGGTGGTGGGGAAGACGCCAACCACCTCGCGCGCTGCGTAGCGCATGGTGCCACTCGCGTCGGTCGTCCCGTTCATAGGTGTGGACCTCTCACTTCAAGGCTGAATCAGAACCCGGTGAGTTGGGCGATGTGAAAACGGGGTATTGCATGTTGCAGTGCGCTTACATTGCCCGTGAAGGCACGTGCTGACTATTCATTTTCGGCAGAAATGCCGGAGGTAGCGTGCATTCGGGGAATAATCTGCCAGGTAGCTGTGGCTGCCTCGCCACCCCGCCTCATGCGATCGCCTGGGTTCGAGATAGGCCTGCCGTTCGGCGAGTTCTGGGTAATCGGGGCATAACCCCGGGCTGCCGGTGGCCTCAGGCGGGCTGTCCGCGGCAGCGGATGAGGTCTGGAAGCTGCGGGACGGAAGGACCGCCGCAGACGCCGAGCCTGGCGCCAAGATAATCCCAGAAGGCGATGCCGAGCTTCCTGCATGTCTTGGCGAGCCCGAGGAATGCGTCGCGGCAGTCGCGACCGATGTCGCTGTGGGTTCCGCCGCTGACGTGGCGTTTGGTCACCTGGCAGCGGATGTCGTTTTCCGAGCCATTGGTGTGCAACGGAATTTCCGGGTGATCGAGCACCATCAGCAGTTCGTCTTTGTTGGCGTGCAGCCGTTGCAGCAGACGGTCAAGGGTGACGAAGCCTGTGCGCCGTTGAAAGATGCGATCGAAGCGCGCCCGCATTTCACTGCGTCGACGCCGCGTCGGCGCGAGCCGGTAGGCCTTCAGGTCGGCATAGAACCACCAGATCAGCCCGCGGACATGCTGCTGGGCGACACGCTGCTGGTCAGTGAACGTCTCCAGTTTGTGCACCAGGCGCTCGGCGTGGATCCAACAGAGAGCGTGCTGGCCGACGTTGAATTGCCCGGCGTCGTCGCTGACCACCACCGCCTCGCACAGGAACCCATGTGCATTGACCGCCCCCCACAGCGCCCCCTCGGTGGCGACGCGCACCGGATCGGGCGTCACTGCCAAATCGGCGATGCCGAGGTGCTTAAGATGGCGCGTCCAGGCTTTTTCATCGGCAAACTGCCGCCGCTTGTGCGTGGCCAGTCGCTGGACCAGCGTTCCGGCCAGCGCATGTTCGCGCATGTACTCCAGGGCCGCGTCGTTGATCACATAGTCGGTGTGGCCGGCACGCAGCAGGTCGAGGAAGTTCAGGCGGCTCTTGCTGCCCGTCGTGCCGAACCAGGCGAAGTTGTCGTTGCCGATCTGCGTGCAGACGCCATTGACGCCGCGATGGCGCGCACCGGTGTCGTCCACCGTGATCCAGTCGGCCGTTTCCAGGCCGGCGCGCAGCACCTCGCGGGTCTCCGTCAGAAAGTCGTCCTGCCGGTCGATGAGCAGGCGCATGACCTGACGCTTGGAGATGCTGATGCCGATCGCCTGAAGCAGCGCGACCAGGCGCTCGACCGTCACCTGACCCTGGTGATACTGCATCAGCACGAAGCGGCGCAGCTCTGGCCCAAAATGGCCGCGGATGCCGCTGGGCAGCGGCGCCACGATCGTCTCGCCGTCCGGCGTCAGCCAGCGCTCGCGTCGGTAGCGCACCACCCGCGCGGTCAGCACCAACTCCTGCACTTGGTACGGCTCGTAACCTTTGAACTGCGAACCCGTCGGATGCGCCACCCGCAGCACCTCGGTCTCGGGCATGACCCGCGGCGTCACCTTGCCGCGGCGGCGGCGTTTGACCCGCTTGCCGCCGCGCTTCGGCCCGGTCGCGTCCTCCATCCCGCTTGGTTTGATCGACGGACGGCCCTTGAGACCCTTCAGCCGGGCGATCTCATCGCGCTGCGCCGCCACGATCTGCTTCAGTTCCGATACCTCGCCCAGCAGTTCCACAAACCGAGCTTCCAGCTCGGCACGCGACAGGTCGGACAGATCGGCGGGCGGCGGCATGCCACAACCGAATTGTACTCGCCCGAGCCGGGGCAAGCGAGAAAATCAAGGCTACCCCGGGGTTATGCCCCGATTACGTCTGCGGATAACATATTGACCTATATCGATTTTTGCGGTTTGCCGGAAGCGCCGGCCGACTTGCTCGGGCGTTCAGAGCGATCGCAGACGGCCCGGTGCGTTCGCGGTTTGGACAACTCAATCGTTGCGGCCGCCGCCAAATCTGCCAGTCGCTTATTATAATATTCGGCCCGCGATTTGCCGAAAATGAATAGCGCACCTGAACGAACAGGCGATAACTGGCCAAAACTTGCGCTCGATCGTCAGGGCTGCGGCCGGATTGGCGGTCCAGGCAGAAACAACAGGGGGAAAGGTGCTCGTGTTCAGCGGGTGGAAAAGTAGCCGCTGTTTGGCCATCGTCGTCGGTTTGTGACCGCAGGCGCGCCAATGCAACCATTCGACGCACTGCAACGTCGCGGGCCGCCGACGGGGTCGTACAATTCCTGAAATCACACGGCGCGCATCGGAACCTACTGTCAGCCCAGGGTTTCGGTGAAACGCGCCGGGTCGCGTCCAACGACACTCCGCAAGGCAGCGCACAGAACCGCCGGATCGAAGTCGCGCTGGTGGGGCCGGGAAACTGGACCGAACAAGGGGTCATCAGAGCATCGCGTAACCACAACCGAAAAGGAGTGACACACGATGTCTTTTGTGGATTTGGCAAGCAACGGAGGACCTGGATGACCATTGGTTCGAGATCATCGCAAGGCTGCGGCGCGCTCGCTGCCAGCCTCTCACTGTGTGTGCTGCTTACGCTTGCGCCGGCCGCGCAGGCACAGGCGCCGGCGCACCACGCCAGCGGTTTCGGCAATTCCGGCGTTGTGCCGGACCTCGTGCAGCCGCCGGCGCAAACCGCACCAGCCGCTCCGGCGCCGGCGCAAACTGCTCCCGCTTCCCAGGCACCGGGGCAAAAACCAAACATCGTGTTCATCATGGGCGACGACATCGGTTTCATGCAGCCGAAGATCTACCACCGTGGCCTGATGGTTGGCGAAACGCCCAACATTGACCGCATCGGGCAAGAGGGCTCGATCTTCATGGACTATGTCGCCATGCAGAGTTGCACCTCCGGGCGCAATGCCTTCTTCACCGGCATGTATCCGCTGCGTACCGGCATGATCCCGCCGCAATTGCCCGGCAGCCCGACCTATTTGCGACCCGGCACCCCAGCACTTGCGGTGTTCCTGCATGATCTCGGCTACACCACGGGCGAATTCGGCAAGAACCATCTGGGCGACCACACCGCGGCGCTGCCGACGGCACATGGCTTCGAGGAATACTGGGGCTATCTCTACCACCTGGATGCGATGGAGCAGGTGAGCTTCAACGACATCAATAAGACCCCGCTGGTGCAGGGCATCGCGCCGCCATGCAAGAACACGCCGGTCCCTGGCCTTCCCGAGGTTCCTGGCGCAGTAGACCCTGTGACTATGACCTGCCTGACGCCGCCGCGCCCGGTGATCTGGTGCCATTCATCCGATGGCACGGAAAAGAACCAGACCTGCCAGGACGAGGGTCCGCTGACCCTGGAGCGATCGAAGACAGTGGACGAGGAAATCTCGGCCAAGGTGATCGACTTCCTCGACCGCAACGACCCCAAGAAGACCAATAAGCCCTTCTTCGTCTGGTACAATCCGGCACGCATGCACGTCACGACCATGCTGCCCCCGAAATATCTGGACATGGTCGGTGCGAAGGGCGGCAAGGATTGGGGTGTCAACGAAGCCGGCATGAAGCAGATGGACGATAACATCGGCTACGTACTGAAGAAGCTGGAGGACATGGGCCAGCTTGACAACACCATCGTCGTGTTCACCACCGACAACGGCGCCGAGGCGATCACCTTCCCAGATGGCGGCGTTACACCCTTCAAGGGCCAGAAAGGCGAGGCCTGGGAAGGCGGTTACCGTGCGCCTCAGGTTGTCCGCTGGCCTGGCCACATCAAGCCCGGTACAGTGCATGACCAACTCTTCGCCGCGCTCGACTGGCTGCCGACGTTCGTCGACATCGCTGGTGGGCCCAAGGGCGATGGTTTGAGGGACCAGATCGAGGCGGGCCAATACCCGGGCATCGTCAAGACGACGCTCGATGGAGTTGACCAGCGCGATTACCTCGAAGGCAGATCGCCGACATCGGCGCGCGACGTGTTCTTCTACTACTCGGGATCGACACCGTCCGCGGTGCGATACAAGAACTGGAAGATGTACTACAACATGGCGCAACCTGGGGCCGAAGGCTGGCTTCTGCCTCTCACGCCCTTCCACTGGACGCTGGTCCAGAACATCAAGCGCGATCCCTTCGAGCAGGCAGTCGGCGCCGCGCAGCAAACCGCCATGAGCTTGGGTGGTGCGCTGGCCGCCCCGGTAACCGCCTACCAATACGATTGGAACATGCTGCCGATCGGCCAGACACTGTGGTTGAAAGAACTCGAAACCTTCCGAGAGTTCCCGCCGCTGCAAACGCCAGCAACCTACAACCTCGTGTCGATTGAAGAGATGGTGAGGTCGGGGGGCGGCCACCCGAGCGAATAAGCCGACGAGACCGGGTAGTACGTAACGAAGCAGGCGGTCCGGAAGGGTCGCCCGCTTCGATAGGCTCAATCTATGCGTCCTCGACGGAGGTGATTATGCCAGCATCTGCTTCCGCCACTGCAAGCCGACGCTTCATGCTTGGCGTGCTCGCGGCTCTGCCAACGCTGCCTGCGCTGTTCGGCGCCACCGCCGCGCAGGCTCAGGCCGCAACTCCGCTTGCCTCCTGGAATGACGGACCAGCGAAGCAGGCGATTCTTGATTTCGTGAAAGCCACGACCGACCGCGCGAGCGCGGCCTACGTGTCGCCGGAGGACCGTATCGCTACGTTCGATCAAGACGGCACGCTGTGGGTTGAGCATCCGCTCTACACCCAGGCTTTTTTCGCGTTGGATCGCGTGCATGAGATGGCGCCAAACCATCCGGAGTGGAAAACGCACGAGCCTTTCAAGGCGGTGCTCGCCAACGATCTGCCGGCGCTAGCGCATTTCTCCGAGCGGGACTGGGCGGAGCTGATCTTTGCCACCCATTCCGGCATGAGCCAGACGGAATTCCTGGAGATTGCCACACAGTGGCTGGCGACCGCGAAGCATCCGAGGTTCAAACGGCTCTTCACCGAGCTGATCTATCAGCCGATGACCGAGGTGCTGGACTATCTGCGCGCCAACCAGTTTGAGACGTTCATCGTCACCGGTGGCGGCCAGGACTTCGTGCGCGCGTATTCCCAGCGAGTCTATGGCATTCCGACACAGAAGGTCATCGGCTCCAGCCTCGCCACGAAATACGAATTCAAGGACGGCAAAGTGGAGCTGATGCGGCTGCCCAAACTGTTCTTCAACGACAACTTCGACGGCAAGGCGATCGGCATCGACCTGTTCATCGGCAAGCGCCCCTACGCTGCCTTCGGCAATTCCACAGGCGATCGCGAGATGCTGGAATACACCGGCGCGGGCAACGGAGCGCGGCTGAAGATGCTGGTCCATCACGACGACGCGGCACGGGAGTATGCCTACGGACCCGCGGGTGGCTTGCCGGATACCAAGGTCGGCACTTTTTCCCAATCGCTGATGGACGAGGCCAAGACGCGGGCGTGGACGGTGATCAGCATGAAGGACGACTGGAAGCGTATCTTCGCATTTGATACGTGAGGTATGACTTCGTTGATCTGTATCGAGGACACGCCAGCGACCAACGCATGAAGGAGGATACGATGATTCGGATCAGGTCTGCCTTGGCATTCTTCTCCCTGTGCGCCGCATTGTCGGCCTGCGCTAATCAGGTGCAGAACAAGGAGGACATGCTGGCTGCCGCCGGCTTCACGCTGGTTCCGGCGAACACGCCACAGCGGCAAGCCTCACTGGCTTCCCTGCCGCCGCATAAATTCGTCCACCAGGTGCGCAACAATGCGGTGATCTTCACCTACGCTGACCCGACGATCTGCGACTGCCTGTATGTCGGCAATCAGGCAGCGTACGACCGCTACCGCCAGGAGGTGTTCGCAAAGAACATAGCCAACGAACAACAAATGACCGCTCAGATCAACGAGATGAACTGGGGCCCTTGGGACTATTAGGCAACAGCGTCAGGGAGATGATTGCATGACGCGTCTCATCGCATTCGGTGCGGGCGTTCTGATGATCTCGGTGCTCGCGGTTGATGCCAGCGCCCAGTCGGCAACACCAGGCCCGCCGCCCGCCGACCCCAGCGACAACGACGCGACCGCGCTGGCCAAGAAGTTGCAGAACCCGATCGGCGACCTCTACAGCTTCCCGTTTCAGAACAACACCAACTTCAACACCGGGCCGAACAAGGGGACGCAGGACATCCTCAATGTCCAACCGGTTATTCCGATCCACATCAACGAGGATTGGAACGTCATCACGCGCACGATTCTGCCGCTGATCTGGCAGCCGTCGCTGCAGCCGACGCAGACCGTGCCGTTCGGCACTGGTCCCACCACCTTCTCGGCGTTCCTCTCACCGAAGAACCCCACCAACGGCTGGCTTTGGGGCGTCGGACCGATCATCCAGATTCCCACGATCAGCAACAAGGGCCTCGGCTCCAATGTCTGGGGTGGCGGTCCGACCGGTGTGCTGGTCTACATGGAGGGGCCTTGGGTAGCCGGCGTGCTGGCCAACAATGTGTGGTCGCTCGATGGCACGTCCGGGCGGGGTGGCACACGCTGCAACACATTTCTGACGCAGCCTTTCGTCAACTATAATTTTGGCGAGGGATGGTATGTCGACACCTCGCCCATCATCACAGCCAACTGGCTCACGGCCGGCAACAATGCCTGGACGCTGCCGGTGGGTGCCGACATCGGCCGCGTCGTGAAGATCGGCGGCAAACTGCCCGTCAATTTCCTTGTTGGCGCTTACTACAACGCGGTCCGGCCCGAATTCGGTTCGACCTGGCAGCTGCGAACCCAGGTGACGTTGATCTTCTAGCATGGCGCGAAAATGGGTTGTCCCGCGTTCGAGCAACAGCACTGGACGAGCATCATGGAACAAACAGTGAGATACGATATTCCGGTGCGTAACAGAATGCCAAGTTATGGCCTATCGATGCTCGCAGTTCTTACGGCAATGATGTGCGCCATAGCTTCGGCACGGGCGGCCGACAGCAAGCCCAATGTTTTGGTTATCTGGGGCGATGACATCGGTCGGGACAACATCAGCGCCTACAGCCTCGGCATGATGGGCTACCATACGCCGAATATCGATCGGCTGGCGAAGGAGGGAGCGCTGTTCACCGACTCCTATGCGCAGCAAAGTTGCACCGCGGGCCGGGCGTCGTTCATCCTCGGCGAGCATCCGTTCCGTACGGGGTTGCTCACCATCGGCATGCCGGGCTCGCCGCAAGGCATTCCCGATTGGGCACCCACTATCGCCGACCTGCTGAAGAACCAGGGTTACGCCACCGGACAGTTCGGCAAGAACCACCTGGGCGACCGCGATTTGCACCTGCCGACAATGCATGGGTTCGATGAGTTCCTCGGCAACCTTTATCACTTGAATGCCGAGGAAGAGCCGGAAACCTACTACTATCCAAAGGATCCCGAGTTCAGGAATAATTTCGGCCCGCGTGGCGTGATCCACTCGTGGTCGGACGGCAAGGGCGGGCAGAGGATCGAGGACACCGGCCCGCTCACTCGCGCGCGGATGCCGACGGTGGACCTCGAAATCTACGATGCCGCGAACAAGTTCATCGACACCGCGGTGAACGGGAAGCAGCCGTTCTTCGTCTGGTTCAACACGACGCGCATGCACGTCTGGACCCGTCTCAAGGCCTCGGCGGAGGGGCGCACCGGGATCGGGCTCTACCCCGACGGCATGGTTGAACACGACGACATGGTGGGTGGTCTGCTCAAGCGGCTCGACGACCTCGGCATCGCCGACAACACCATCGTGGTTTACGGCACCGACAACGGCGCGGAAGAGGGGACCTGGCCAGACGGCGGAACAATGCCGTTCAGGGGCGAGAAAGGCACCACGTGGGAGGGCGGCTTTCGCGTGCCGATGCTTGTGCGCTGGCCAGGAGTCATCAAGCCGGGCACCATCGTCAACGAGATATTTTCACAGGAGGACTGGCTGCCGACGCTGCTGGCGGCGGCGGGTGAGCCGGACATCGTCGAGAAACTGAAGCAGGGCTACTCGGCCAACGGCAAGACCTGGAAGGTCCATGCCGATGGGTACAACTTCCTGCCGTTCTTCAAGGGGGAGGCGAATAAGGGCCCGCGTGAGGAAATCTTCTACTTCGGCCAGGGTGGCGACCTCAATGCCGTTCGTTGGAACGACTGGAAGGTGTCCTTTGCCACGGAGGACGGGAACATCGCCACTGCATTGCGCAACGTGCCCGGATGGCCGGTGATCACCAACCTCCGGGCGGATCCCTATGAGCGCGCATCGAGCCAGTCCGGCATGTATATCCGGTGGTACGCCGACAACATCTGGCTGTTTATTCCGGTGCAGCAGAAGCTCAAGGCGTTTCTCACGACACTGCCGGCGTTTCCGTTCCAGCCGGGCAGCAGCCTGAACGCCGCCGGGATCAACTACAATTCAATCCAGGCGATGCAGGCATTGAAGCGCCTGAACGAATTGGAATCGATCCGCCATCCGAACGATTAGCCAGGAGTTTCGCGAATGCACATTGGCCCGGATCAATGCCACTCGAGCAAAACTGGCTATCGTCACCCGGCAATTGCGGCTCACGCCGCCTTAGGGCTGCTGCTGCTCCTGCTGATAGCGGCGCCTTGTGTGGCATTGGAGTGCCCGACGGCGCAGCCAGCCGGCGCACCTGGCGCGATCCAGGAGACACCTGCCCAGATCAGCGAACTCTCGCAGGTTCTCGCCTCCGGGGACCTCGGCAACCGGATTCCCGTGTTCGTCCGTGCACTGCACAGCCGTCATCCGGACGCGTCCACCGGCGAACTGGTGAACTACCTCGTCACGGCATACTGCCCGGTCGTGAACAGCCTGACGGGCCTGAGCGACGGCGAGAAGCAGGCCCGGATGGATGCTTTCATCACCCAGGTCACAGTGGCTGCCTACTAGCTGAGCGAAGGATACATCGATGCGAAGCATTTGCGTGATTGCCCTAGCGCTTGTGATGTCGGCGCCAATCCGGGGACAGGTCGCAGAAGCGCAGACCGGTCAAGCTGCCCCCGCCGCCTCGCCGCCCGCGGCAAACTCTGCCGCGCCCGCGGTGGCCGAGCAGGCCGACCGGCTGCTCAAGCAGATGGGTGCCTATGTCGGCTCGGCGCAACAGTTCACCTTCCATGCCGATATCATCTTCGACCATGTGCTGCCGTCCGGCCAGAAGCTGCAATACTCGGCGTCCGAAGACGTCGCGCTGCAACGTCCCGGCGGGCTCTATGTCGAATGGAGCAGCGATCTCGGCGACCGGCAGTTCTGGTACGACGGCAAGTCGATCACCCTGTACGACCCTGCCGCTGCCGTTCTATGCGGCCGAGGCAGCACCGCCGGACATCGACAGCATGCTGGAAAGCCTCGTCCCTCGGTTGGATTTTGCCCCGCCGCTGGCGGATTTTCTCTACCACGACCCGTACCAAAGCGCTCGGCGCAAGGTGCAATACGGAATCTACCTCGGCCATCAACGACGTGAACGGCAGGAGCTGCCACACGCTCGCCTTTGTCGAGCAGGACATCGACTGGCAGATCTGGATCGACACCGGACCGCAGCTGACCCCGTGCAAGCTGGTGATCACCTACAAGACACAGCCAGGCCAGCCGCAGTTCACCGCGATCTTCACCGATTGGAATTTCGCGCCCGAATTGCCGAGCCGGTGTTCACGCCGGAGCTGCCGCCGGGAACGGAAAGGATCCCATTCTTGCCAGCCGTTGCAAGCGCGAACCCCAAGTAGCAGTCGGGAGAACGTCGATGACAAGCGGAATTTCGAACCGGAAGAAGTTGGCTGGCATGCTGCTGGCCGGCTCGGCGATCGTTATCTGCCTGGCCGTCGGAGTCGATCGCGCGGCGGCGTTCCGTGGCGGGTTCGGCGGATTTCACGGCGGCGGATTCCGCGGCGGCGGCTTCGGTGGGTTCCATGGCGGGGGATTGGGTGGTTTCCACGGCGGCGGCTCCCGCTTCGGTGACGGCGGTTTCTCAGACCGGAGTAGCGACGCGGGATTCGGCCGCGGTGGCTTCGGCAGCGTGCACAACGCCAGCGGTTTCAGCGACCACGCCGACACATACCGGCAGAGCCATCCTGAATTCCAGCATAACGCGAGCCAGTTTCAGCAGGCCCACCCGGACGACAGGGCGAACGCGTCGCAACTCCAGCAGAACCGTTCGGCCGAGGCCAACAACCTCCAGCAGAACCGCACGAATGAAGCGAACCAGCTGCAACAGAACCGTTACAACGACGCCCGCAACCTCCAGGTCAACCGGCAAACCAACTTCAACAATTACAACAGCAGTTGGGGAGGATATTACTCGGGCGCCGGGTTCGGCGCGGGTCTTGCCATCGGCGCCGACCCTCGCGGTGCTGCCGGCCGCAGTGGCCGCGATCTCGGTCGCCGGCAACCCGTATTATTATGCCAACGGCGTCTACTACGCGCCCCAGGGCGGGCAGTATGCCGTGGTGCCCCCACCGCAAGGCGCGGTCGTCGCAACCCCACCGCCCTCCTGTTCCACTGTCTATGTCGGCAGCACGCCAAATCTGGATTGCGGCGGTGCGTTCTACTCCTCGGTCCCGAGCGGCTACCAGGTGATACCACCACCCGTCGGGACCACGGTGAGCACGCTGCCGAGCGGCGCGGTCGATCAGAACATCGGTGGCGTCAGCTACTTTACCTTCGGTGGTGCGTACTATCGGCCGTTCTACAGCGGCAGCACCGTGATTTACGAGGTTGTCGCGAAGCCGGCCTAGGATGCCACTCATGCTGGGAGGTCCGATATGGTGACGACATTGAAAGCGCGCCCTTCACACGTGCCGGCGGACACGCCAGGGGCACATCCATCGCCCATGCCAGCGGCGGAGCGGCGGGCCATCGGCAAAAAGTTGCGCGACACTGTGCCGCGCGTCGCACATGCAGCCTGGCGTCCGCACGCGAGTCGAACGGATCCGCTCGCGATCCTTCACGCCGCTGACGCGACCCGCCAACCGGACCTGGTGCCGTTGCGCTATGGGCGCATGCTGCAATCGCCGTTCACGTTTTACCGAGGATCTGCCGGGGTCATGGCGGCCGACTTGGCTCATACGCCGAACACGGGGATCCATGTCCAGGCATGTGGTGACGCCCACCTGATGAATTTTGGCGGCTTCGCGACACCGGAGCGCCGGTTGATTTTTGACATCAATGATCTTGACGAGACACTGCCTGCGCCGTGGGAATGGGATGTCAAACGTCTCGTTGCCTCCTTCGTGCTCGCCGCCCGCGCCAATGGGCTGTCGGACCGCAACGGGCGGAATGCCGCGACGGCCTGCGCGCGCAGTTACCGAAACCAGATGCGAAGCTTCTCCGAGATGGACGTGCTCGAGACCTGGTACGCCCGCCTCGATGAAGCCGACTACGTGGCGATGCTGCCGCAATACCAGAAGGCGATATTGCGCAAACGGATCGCCAAGGCGACGGCGCGCAGCAGTGCGGAGCTTGTGTACCCGAAACTCGTCGAGACCACGGGCGGGCGGCCGCGCATCCACGACACACCTCCTACCATTTTTCATGCGGACGGGTCGCGTGACGCCGAGTATTTGGACATGTGCCGGGACGTGCTCGCGCAGTATCGGAGCACGCTTACCGAGGACCGGCGCGTCCTGCTCGACCGCTACCACCTGGTGGACGCGGCGATAAAGGTGGTCGGTATCGGCAGTGTCGGGACACTGTGCATGGTGGCACTGATGATGTCGATCGCGGGCCACCCGTTCTTCCTGCAGATCAAGGAAGCCAACGCATCCGTGCTGGAGGCCTATGCCGGCAAGAGCGCCTACGCCCACCACGGCGAGCGCGTGGTTCAGGGCCAGCGGCTGATGCAACCGGCCTCCGACCTGTTTTTGGGATGGGGCACGGGACCCAAGGGGCGCCAGTTCTACCTGCGTCAGTTGCGCGACGTGAAGGTGAGCCCGTTGGTAGAGACCTACGACGCCGAGATGCTGTCGATCTACGCCGGGGCCTGCGGTTGGGTCCTGGCACGCGCCCACGCGAAGGCAGGCGATCCCTGGGCAATCAGCGGATATCTTGGCAGGCAGGATGAATTCGATGAGGCGATGGGCAGGTTCGCCCTCATCTACGCCGATCAGGCCGAGCGCGACCACGCGGCGCTGAAAGCTGCGGTACGAGCGGGCACCATCGATGTGAACCTGGAACGCTGAGGCAGCGACGATGTAGGAGTTCCGCAATGGCCCGGTCGCGCGCCTTGGCTTTCGTGATCAAGGAATTCGAGGAAGTCCTGCCGCCGATCGTGTTCTTTGCGATCGGCTTCAACCTGATCGAATTCACGACGCAGCTTGTCCTCGATGACTACCTTGCCCGCTTTGCCAACTACATGGTCGCGACGGCCGCCGCACTGGTTGTGGGAAAAGCCGTGCTGCTGGCCAATCTGTTGCCGTTTCTCCGCCGCTTCGACACCGCCCCGCTCATCCGGCCGATCCTGTTCAAGACCGCGGTTTACACCGCCGTGGTCTTCCTGGTCCGAATCCTGGAAAAGATCATTGAATACTGGCTCAGTGGAGGAACTATGGCCGGCATTCCGGAGTATGTGGCGCATCATTTTTCCTGGCACTTTCACGCCGCGGTCCAAATCTGGATCTTCGTACTGTTCTTCATCTACACATCGGCCACAGAACTCGACGCGCGGCTTGGTCGGGGCGAGCTTGCCCGCATATTATTCAGCCGGCGGCATCGAAGCTGATGTCGCCGTGACGCCAGTGTGATTGACGAAGCATCAGTTGTCTGTCGCGTAACCACTTGCCTCCCGTGACGCCCCGCCTTCGCAGGGGCAGGCTATAACCAGCGCCGACACCATGCGGCTCCGTCCAGATCGAAGCTGCCGTCCACCGCCGTTCACGGCGATCTTCTGTCCCTTGTGTAGCACTGTCAGGCACTGCCGGACCGCCATTTGACACTGCGGGGCACGCATCTGAGCATCGCGCAACCGAGAGGGAACGACGATGCTCACCAGCCAGGACCGCATTCTGACCACACACACCGGTAGCCTGCCGCGGCCAGCCGAACTGACCGCGCTCTACGTCCAGCGCTCGCGGGGCGAACCGGTCGATCCTGCTGTGTTGGACACCGTCGGCAAGTCCGCGGTTCACGACGTCGTGGCGAAGCAGATCGCTGCCGGCGTGGACGTCGGCAACAATGGCGAGCAGCAGCGCGAGGCATTCTTCCTCTATGTCCGCCACCGCATGAGCGGGTTCGGCGGCGGCTGGGCGCGCCGGGTGTTCGCCGATGTCGCGCACTACCCGGCATTCAGCGCCTGGAAAGCGGCGCACGACGCGGTCAACGAGTTCGATCAGCAACACCGGCGGCGTGCCCGAGGCGGTGGGCGAGGTGCGCTATCTGGACCGCGCGATGGTGGAAGCCGAATGCACGGATTTCCGCGCCGCCCTGGATGCGGCGCAGGGCGGTTTCGCCGAGCCGTTCATGACGGCGCCTTCCCCGGGCATCATCGCCGCCGCGATGCGCAACGTCTGGTACGACACCGAGGATGCCTATCTCGATGCGCTCGGACGCGCGTTGCAGGTCGAGTACGAGACGATCGTCGCGCACGGCTTCCTGCTGCAGATCGACGCGCCGGATCTGGCGATGGAACGGCACCTCTCCTTTCAGGACCGGCCGCTCGCCGAGTTCGTCGGTTTCGTCGAGCGCGTGGTTGCAACGATCAACCGGGCGCTCACGAATATCCCGCGCGATCGCGTGCGTCTGCACGCCTGCTGGGGCAACTACGAGGGTCCGCACGATTGCGATGTTGCACTGCCGGAGATCCTGCCGGCGATCAGGCAGGCCAAGGTGGGCGGCTTCGTGCTGCCCTTCGCCAATCCGCGGCATGCGCACGAATATCGCTGCCTCAAGGAACTGCCACTGGACGATGATCAGGTCATCGTGGCCGGCGTGGTCGATCCGCTGACCAATTTCGTCGAGCACCCCGAGACGGTGGCGGACCGCATCGAGCAGGTCGTGCGCGTGGTCGGCGATCCGCGGCGTGTGCAGGCCGGCACCGACTGCGGCTTCGACACGTCAGCCGGGCGTGGGCGCGTGGCGGAAGACGTGGTCTGGGCGAAGCTGGCGGCCATGGCTGAAGGCGCGAGGATCGCGACGAAGCGGCTGTTCTGAAAGCCCGACACTACGCTGCGTTCCGCAGCCCGCCCTTTACGTGACGTGCAAACGCATCGAAAAGACGCCGCGTCACCGGGCCGACATCGCCGTTGCCGACCGGCTCGTTGTCGATCCGCACGATCGGTTTCACGAAGCTGGTCGCGCTGGTGATGAACGCCTCGCGTGCATCGCGCATGTCCTGTTCGCTGAACTGCGTCTCCGCGAACGCCACCTTCTCCTCGCCAATCAGCGCCAGCAAGGCGTCGCGCGTGCACCCAGGCAGGATCGCGTGGTCAAGATGCCTGGTGCGAAGCACACCATCCTTGTCAACGATCCAGAAGCTGGTGGCGGCGCCTTCCGTCACCATGCCGTTGCTATCGACCAGAATCGCCTCCAGCGCGCCCTTCTCCTTCGCGGCCTGGCGCGCCAGCACGTTCGGCAAC
The DNA here is from genome assembly GCA_963780095.1 of uncultured Alphaproteobacteria bacterium. Taxonomy (GTDB): domain Bacteria; phylum Pseudomonadota; class Alphaproteobacteria; order Acetobacterales; family Acetobacteraceae; genus JAMXLO01. Next base: position 215,082 of record CAWABH010000056.1, on the reverse strand, counting down.
AGGGCGATGGTCTTGATATCGCAACGCGCCCAGCGTTGATCCGGATAGGTGATTGCGCTCGCCGTCCACGCTGCGACATCGGTCGGATACGGCGGGATGCGGCGGATCGTCACCACCACCGACGGCGGCACCGGCTTTGACGGAAACGGATGGTCGCGCCGCGCCACGCCGCGCGTGACCTGCATGTACAGCAGGCCCTCGCGCACCCGGTTGCGCCGTGCCACTTCGTAAAGAACGTGCCGCAGCGCCGTCCGGCCCATCGGCTCCGGCAAGCTGATCGCGTGCAGCGAGCGCTGCAAACGGTCGAGATGCAGGTCCTCGTCGATGAACCGTCCTTGGTAGAGATGCACCACCTCGTAGATGCCGTCGGCGAACTGATAGCCGCGATCCTCGATGTTCACCGAGGCCTCACGTTGCGGCAGGTAGCGGCCATTGACGTAGGCGATGCGGCTCATGCCATTCCGTCCCGACGACGTTTCTGTTGCGCCGATGAGCATACCGCCCTGCAACGGCGTCGCAACCGGTGGCATGCTTCATCGTCACGGCCGGTGCTTGGCGCAGGCCATGACGATCAGGTGCGACCTATCCTCCGACCTTTTCGTCGGAATTCACCCCAAGCTGCTTCAGCTTGCGATGCAGCGCGCTGCGCTCCATGCCGACGAACTGCGCCGTGCGACTGATGTTGCCGCCGAAGCGCAGCAACTGCGCCTGCAGATACTGGGTCTCGAACAGATCGCGTGCCTCGCGCAGCGGCAACCCCATGATGTCGGCGGTCGGATCGATGTTGAGCAGCGCTGGCGCATTGGCGCCGATCTCCGGCGGGAGCATGTCCGCACGGATCGGATCGTGGGGACCGCCAGGCGCCATGATCAGCAGCCAGTCCATCAGGTTGCGCAATTGCCGCACATTGCCCGGCCAGTCATACGCCTGCAGCGCGGCCAGCGTGTCGGCCGAAAGCTCGCGCCCCTGCATCCCGGCATTCTCGGCCGACCGCTCGATGAAGTGCAACGCGAGCGCCGGCACGTCCTCCCGCCGATCCTTCAACGCAGGTACCTTCAGCGGCACCACCGACAGCCGGTAATACAGGTCCTCGCGGAACCGGCCGGCGCTGATCTCCACTTGCAGATCCTTGTTCGTCGTCGAAAGCACGCGCACGTCAACCTTCACGCGCGCCGACCCGCCGAGCCGCTCGAACGTCGAATCCTGCAAGGCACGCACGATCTTGCCCTGGGTTTCCAGCGGCATGTCAGAGACTTCGTCCAGCAGCAGCGTGCCGCCATGCGCGCGCTCGAGCACGCCGGCCCGGCGCGGATGGGTGATCGGATCGCTGCCCGCCTCCAGGCCGAACAGTTCCTCCTCGAAGCGCGACGGATTGAGCGTGGCGCAGTTGAGCACGATGAACGGCCCATCGGCTCGGCGGGAGCGGGCATGGATCATCCGCGCCACCACCTCCTTGCCGGAACCGGCGGGGCCGCTGATCAGCACGCGCGACCCGGTCGGCGCGACCCGCTCGACACCGGCACGCAGCAAGCTGATGGGCGAACTCTCACCCGTCAGGATAGTCTCCGGTCCGGCGCGTAGACGCAGTTCCGCGTTCTCCCGTGCCAGGGCGGCCGCCTCCAGCGCGCGGCGTACCACGAGGAGCAGCCGGTCCGACTTGAACGGCTTCTCGATGAAGTCGTAGGCGCCCTGGAGGATCGCCGCGACCGCGGTTTCAATCGTCCCGTGGCCGGAGATCATCACCACCGGTACGTGCGGCTCCTCACTATGGAACGATTGAAGCAACCCCAGCCCATCGAGCCGCGAGCCCTGCAGCCAGACATCCAGGATCACCAGCGACGGGCGGCGCACACGGAATGCGGCGATTGCCGCGTCCGAATCGCCGGCGGAGCGCGTGTCATAGCCTTCATCGCGCAGGACGCCGTCGATGAGCAGGCAGATATCGGGTTCGTCGTCGACAATCAGGATGTCATGCGCCATCCGGCACCTTCGTAGGCAGAACGAGCGCGGCCACCGCTCCCGGACCATCGAGCCTGTCGTCCAGCGTCAAGCGTCCGCCATGGTCTTCCATGATCTTCTTGACGATCGCGAGACCGAGTCCTGTACCCTTTGGCTTGTGCGTTACATAGGGTTCCGTCAGCCGAGCGCGATCCTCCTGCGGCAATCCGACACCGTCATCGGTCACGATGATGCGAACATCGTTCGGTCCCGACTGAACGGACAGGCAGATGGTGCCACCACCACGGCCCGGTTCGGATTCCCGCATGCTCACTGCATCGGCGGCATTCAGCAGCAGGTTGGTCACTGCCCGACGCAGCATGTTGCGATCGCACGGCACCACCGGTCCCTGATCCGGAATCTCGGTGCGCCAGGCGATCTGCGGCTGCGCGGTCTTCTGCAGCACCAGAGCCTCGCGCGCGATACGGCCGACATCCTCGGGCTTTATCACCGGATGCGGCATGCGTGCGAAGGCAGAGAATTCGTCCACCATGCGGCCGATGTCACCGACATGGCGAACGATCGTGTCGGCGCATTGGGTGAAAGTCTCCGGATCGGAGGTGATTTCGCGCGCAAAGCGGCGCTTCAGTCGTTCGGCGGCGAGCTGGATCGGTGTCAGCGGGTTCTTGATCTCGTGTGCGATGCGACGTGCGACATCAGCCCAGGCAGCCTTGCGCTGGGCGGATTGCAGCTCGGTGATGTCGTCGAAGGTGACGACGAAGCCATCGGTGCGACCGCCCGACAGATCGGCGCCGATCCGCACCAGCAGCGTGCGCCTTCGCGTCGCCGGTCCGAGCTGGATTTCCGCGGTCCGAGCCCGTTCCGGCGAGGCCGCGGCTTCGTGCAGCAGCACGGCGAATTCCGGCACCACGTCGGCGAGCTCGCGGCCGATCGCCGACAGCAGGTCGATGCCAAGCAGTTCATCGGCTGCCCGGTTCGGCAGTTCGATCCGGCCGGACGCGTCCAGCCCGATCACTCCGGCGGAGACGCCCGACAGCACCGTCTCGGTGAAGCGGCGGCGCTCGTCGATCTGACTGTAGGCATCCATCAACTCGCCACGCTGTGCGGCAAGCTGTCCGGTCATTCGATTGAATGCACGCGACAGGCCGGCGACCTCGTCACCGGTCTGCGCCTCCGCCACGCGCACGTGCAGGTCGCCTCCTCGCACTCGCTCGGCCGCATGGATCAGGCGCCCGATCGGCCGCGCGATCTGATTGGCGAGCACCAGGCCGATGAGCACGGCGGCCATCAATACCAACAGGGCGACGATGGCAAAGATCCAGGCAAAGGCGATCTGCAGCCATGACCGGTTCTGGTCGAGGCGCTGGTATTCGGCGACAGCCTGCTCGGTGCGCTCCATGTGTTCGAGGATCTGCGGATCGACCGGCCGTCCGATCATCAGCATCAGCGGCGGTGTCGAGTTCAACCGCACCACGGCCCGCACCCGCGTCCCGTCGCCCGCGGCCAGTATGGCCACGTCGCCACCTTGCGCCTGCAGTGTCATGGATGTGGGCGGCAGCTCGACACCCAAGCCTGCGAACAATCCGGCTGCCGCCAGCACCTGCCCGGTGAGCGGATCGTAGATCACCGCCTCGGTCAGGCCGCGCAGCGTGGTCTGGGTACTCAGCACTTCAACGAACACCGAGGGATCGGCCGACAGGAACTGGCCGGCCCGCGTCAAATCGTTCGCCATCTCCAGCGCGACGGAACGGATGTTGTTGCGGTGCTCGTCCAGATAGCCGCGCGAAACCTGGAGCGACTCGCTGACCGCCTGGCGCACCGGGTCGTTGAACCAGGCCTGGATGCCGAAATGGAAGAAGGCGACGGCGAAGCAGGCCACCATGATGGTCGGTGCCACCGCCACGCCACCGAGCAGCAGGACCAGCCGCACATGCAGGCGCGAACCGGCGGAGCCGCGGCGGCGCTCGACCCAGACCCGAGTGAGCCGCGCCGCCAGCACCGCGCCGAGCAGCAGGACCTGCGGAAAGATTGCCAAGGACGAGGCCAACCCCCACGCCCGGCTTCAGGCCGAACGGCGAGCCGCGCGCGAGGAAGACAAACGTGGCGAGCCCGATACCGAACGCAGTCGCGGCCAGCACCAGGGTCAGCGCCTTGCCGAGCAGCACGTTGGCGATCCGTGCCAGCAGCGTGCGGGCCGGGCTCTCCACCTCGACTTCGGTGCCTGCCCCCGCCCCTGCCCACGTTCCCGGGCTTGACCCGGGGGACGGAGGCTGGGACTGCTGTTCGGGTCGCAGCGACCCCGATGGCGGTGCGATGTTCACATGAGCCCCCGCACCACCGGGATATCCAGGTCGCGGATCTTCTTGCGCAGCGTGTTGCGATTGAGCCCGAGCATCGCCGCGGCCTTGATCTGGTTGCCACGGGTGGCCGCAAGAGTGAGACGGATCAGCGGTCGCTCCACCTCGGCGATCACCCGGTCGTAGATGTCCGAAGGGGCCACGCCTCCGTCATGGCTCGCGAGGAATTCGCGGATATGCCGCTCCACCGCGCGCACCAACGGTTCCGGACCAGCGGGGAGAGGAGCTTCGGCTAGAGGCGCCGTGGTCTCGATCAGTTCAGCCTCGATCTGATCCGCTCCGATTGTCTCGTGTGGACAGAGCGCGGCCAGCCGCCGCATGAGGTTTTCCAATTCGCGCACATTGCCCGGCCAGGCATAGCGCTTCAGCCGCTCGACGGCGCCCTGATCGAGCGTCTTGCCCGGCAGGCCATCGTCGCGGGCGCGCTCCAGGAAATGCCGTGCGAGCACCTGGATGTCCTCCACCCGTTCGCGCAGGGGCGGCAGGCGAATTGGCACGACGTTGAGCCGATAGAACAGATCCTCGCGGAACAGGCCCTGGCGGATTGCATTCCGCAGGTCGCGGTGGGTGGCGGCGATGATGCGCACGTTGGCCTTGATCGGCTGGCGCCCGCCGACCGAGGTGAACTCGCCCTCCTGGAGCACACGCAGCAGCCGCGTCTGCGCTTCCGGCGGCATGTCGCCGATCTCGTCGAGGAACAGCGTGCCGCCATTCGCCTGCTCGAAACGGCCTTGCGAGCGCGTGGTGGCGCCGGTGAAGGCGCCGCGCTCGTGGCCGAACAGTTCGCTCTCGATCAGTTCGCGCGGGATGGCTGCCATGTTGATGGCAACGAACGGACCGGTCCGGCGTTTCCCGTAGTCGTGCAGGGCGCGCGCGACCAGTTCCTTGCCGGTGCCCGACTCACCGTTGATCATCACGGTCAGGTCCGTCGTGGTCAGCCGCGCGATGGTCCGGTAGATTTCCTGCATGGCCGGGCTGCGGCCGATCAGCGGCAGCCGCTCGTCGGCGTCGCGCGGCTCGGATGCGGTGAAAGGCTCCGCCGGAACCGCCAGGGCACGGCCGACGACCGACAGCAATTCCTGCAAATCGAAAGGCTTGGGCAGATATTCGAAAGCACCGCGCTGGGCGGCCTTCACTGCCGTCATCAATGTGGACTGTGCACTCATTACAACCACGCGGAGATCGGGCCGTATCTTGCGGATGCGTGGGATCAGATCGAGGCCGTTCTCGTCGGGCATCACGACGTCGGTGATGACCAGGTCGCCTTCGCCATCCTCGACCCACCGCCACAACGTGGCGGCGTTGCCGGTGCTGCGCACCTGGTAGCCCGACCGACCCAGCGCTTGGGTCAGCACGGTCCGGATGGAACGGTCGTCGTCGGCGACCAGCACGGTGGGTGGGGTCATCGTATGTCCTTCGCCATCGGTCAGGCGCCGATATCGGCCTCCTCGTCGGTCACCACCGGCAGGTGCAGGCGGAACTCCGTGCGTCCTGGTCGGCTGTTCACTTCAATAAGGCCGCCATGGTCGCCCATGATCTTGGCGACCAGTGCCAAGCCGAGCCCGCTGCCCGCGGCCTTCGAGGAAACGAAGGGCTCGAACAGATGCGGTCGGATGTCATCGGGAATCCCCGGACCGTTGTCCCGCACGGTGACCAGGAGCGGCAGATCCAGCCGCGTTGTTGTGCCGGGAACGGCGAGCCGCATGCCGTGTTGGAAACCGGTCATCAAGGTGATCTCAGGGTTCGATTGGTTTTCCAGAATAACGGCTTCGGCGGCGTTCTTCACAAGGTTCAGCACAACCTGGACGAGCTGGTCGCGATTGCCCCATACCGGCGGCAAGGATGGATCATACACCTCTTGGAAGCGGACATGCGGTGCGAAGCCCGACTGCGCCAGCTTCCGCACATGCTCGAGCACGCGATGGATGTTCACCGCGGTCCGGGCGATCGGCTTTTCGCCGAAGATTTCCATCCGGTCGACCAGCCCCCGAATCCGGTCGGCCTCGTCGCGGATCAGCACGGCAAGCTCGCGATCCTGGGCGTCCACGCTGGTTTCCAGTAATTGTGCCGCACCGCGAATGCCTGAGAGCGGGTTCTTCACCTCGTGTGCGAGGATGGCGGCCATGCCGGTGACGCTGCGCGCGGCGCTGCGGTATGCAAGCTGTCGATCGAGCGAACGGGCCGCCGATGCGTCCTGAAGTACCAGAAGCACCGCGCCGGGTTCCTCGGGAAGCGATGAGCCCTGCACGGTGATGCCCCGCTTGGTGAGCCGCGGGCTCTCCAGGTTCAGGTCGTGATCCGAAACGGTGGCATCGCTCTGGCGAACCTGCTGAACCAGCAGGAACAAGGGATTATCCTCGGGGACCAGATCGCGCAGGCGAAGCTGTGCGAGGCCCGCCGTCGAAATGCCGAGGAACTGCTCCGCGGCATGATTGACATAGCGGAACCGGTCCTCCGGATCGAGCAGCACAACCGGCACCGGCAGCGCGCCGAGAATCTGCGCCGTGTCGGCTGCCCGTTTCCGATCGAGCAACGCGAGCGCCACGCGGGTGACCGAACGGCTCATGCCGCTTCCGCCAACACGTCGTCCCGCGCGGGCGGCGTGCGGGTCAGGCCGCGGGCGATCAGGCGGTCGTAGAAGACATCGATCAGGTGCAGGACCGATGCGGCGTCCGACAGCCGGTTCATCGCCGCGCGGAACTCCGCCGAACCAGGGAGCCCGCGCGAGTACCAGGATACGTGCTTGCGCGCCAGACGAACTCCGGCGCGATCACCAAAATGCTCCAAGATAGCATGGTAGTGTACTGTCAATATGTCTTTTTGCCTCGTGAGCGGCGGCTCGCGGAGACGGCTGCCGGTGCGCAGGAAATGCGCCACCTGAGCGAGGAACCAGGGGCGGCCGTAACACCCGCGACCGATCATCACGCCGTCCGCGTCTGACCGGCGCAGAGCTTCCACCGCATCGTCTTCCGTCAGGATGTCGCCATTTGCAATGACAGGGATATTGACCGCGTTCTTGACCTCACCGATGAAGTCCCAATTGGCTGTGCCGGTATAGAACTGCTGGCGCGTTCGTCCGTGCACCGTGACCATGCGGATCCCGCAGTCCTGGGCGATGCGCGCCAGCCGCGGTGCGTTCAGACTGGCATGGTCCCAGCCCATGCGCATCTTCAGGGTCACCGGCACGTCCACCGCACTGACCGTTGCTGCGAGGATGGCGGCAGCCGCGGCCTCATCGCGCATCAGCGCCGAACCGGCCAGCTGTCCGATCGCCACCTTCTTCACCGGGCATCCAAAGTTGATATCGATCAGATCGGCGCCTCGATCCACCGCGAGCCGCGCCGCCTCGGCCATGGCCGCCGGCTCGCAGCCGGCCAGCTGCAGGGCGCTGATGCCGCCGCAGCCGTCCATCTCGGCCATCGCCATCGTCTTCTGGTTTTCCCGGATCATCGCCCAGGAGGCGATCATCTCCGAGACCACCATGCCCGCGCCAAGCTGCTTGGCGAGCCGGCGGAACGGCAGATCCGATACGCCCGACATCGGCGCCAGGATCACCGGCGTGGCGATTCTGACGCCAGCGCCCAGGTCGATCGGCCCGAGGTTGCGGCGCAAAACTGTGGTGCCGGAATGACACTTGCTCATCAATTGGGCAAATTAGCGACACGCATGCCGATGTGCAATGCGAAAACTGTCGGCATGAAAGGTTCCACGCGGAGTCCGCCGAGAAAATTCGCTGACGGCCACCGAGGAAGGAAAAGGGCACTATTGGCGCATGTTGACGCGGCCACCCGGCGCGACGACGGTGCTGGCATGCGAATCGCAGCTATATTGGTCGCGGCCGGTTCGGGCAGCCGGTTCGGTGCCGAGACGCCGAAGCAGTTTCTGTCGCTTGCCGGAGCGCCGGTGATTCGCCATGCGGCCGAGGCGCTGGCGCGATATGTCAACACTCTTCAACCGGTGGGCGACGCAGACCCAATCGAGACCGCACTCGAACACTTACAACACCTGCCGGCAGTACCCGGCGGTGCAACGCGCGAGGAAAGCGTTCGCGCGGGCCTCGAGGCATTGGCTTCCTGGGCTCCCGATGTCGTGCTGGTACACGACGCCGCCAGGCCGCTGATCCCCTCGGGCACCATTCCTGCGCTGCTGGCGGCCCTCGATCATGCACCCGGAGCAATTCCCGCCATTCCGGTCGCCGACACTTTGAAGCGGGTGGTCGATGGGCTGATCACCGCCACCGCCCCGCGCGATGGCCTATTTCGTGCGCAGACGCCGCAGGCCTTCCGCTTCCCGGTCCTGCTGGCTGCTCACCGGGCCGGGGCGCATTCCTCGGCCACCGACGATGCCTCGCTGCTGGAGGCAGCGGGCCAGACGGTGGCGATCGTCCCCGGCTCCGAGGACAACATAAAGCTGACCTATCCCGAGGACCTGCGCCGTCTGGAGCGCGCCATGACCGCCAACCTCATTCCGCGCGTCGGTACCGGCTTCGACGTCCATGTGCTGGAGGCCGGACGGCCCCTCGTGCTGTGCGGAGTCCCAATCCAGCACGACAAGGGCTTGGCCGGCCATTCGGACGCCGATGTCGGCATTCATGCGTTGTGCGATGCGATCTACGGCGCCCTCGCCGAGGGTGATATCGGCCGGCATTTTCCTCCGGGCGAATCGGCCTGGAAGGATGCGGACAGCGCGCGGTTCCTTGCCCACGCGGCAGGCCGCATTGCCGCCCGGCATGGAGTACTCGCCAATGCCGATGTCACCCTGATCTGCGAGCGTCCCAGGATTGCCCCGCACGCTGCCGCCATGGCTGCACGCCTGGCCGGGATCCTGACGGTCGACGCTTCGCGCATTTCAGTGAAGGCGACGACGACGGAGAGGCTCGGTTTCACCGGCCGCGGCGAAGGGATCGCCGCCCAGGCGGTCGCCACCATCCTGCTGCCCGCCTGATCGATGTGATTCGAGATGGAAATCCGCAACGATTGTGCGCAATTGTCTGGCCGCGCCAAAAAAGTCAGGGAGGTTCCGGTCCAGATGAAGCACCCAGCCATCGCCGCCGCGCTGCTCGGCGCCGCGTTGATTTTGTCCGGTTGCGCGGCGAGCACCCCGCCTCCACCCGTGCCACCGCCGCCTGTAGCCGAGGCGATACCCAATCCGCCGGTGAGCCCGACGCCGCTGATCTGGCAGCCCGGCCACTGGGACTGGACCGGAAGCTCCTATGTCTGGTCGTCGGGTGAATTTGTGCCACGCGAAGGTCACGGCGATCTCTGGATGCCCGGCTTTTGGGAGAAGACGCCGTCCGGCTGGGTCTGGCATCCGGCCCACTGGTTGTAGGAGCCCGCCCCGGCGGAAGGCGGCCAGGCTCTTGCGGCTCATCTGTTGCGGTGTTAGTGCCGGCCCGCCGTTGCAGGGGCTGACCGATGCCGTCGACTTTCGAAACCGTCGCTGGAATCATTTCCGAGACGTGCGACATACCGCTTGAGAAGATCATGCCGGAGAGTCACGCGATCAACGATCTCGGCATCGACAGCCTGGATTTCCTGGACGTCGCCTTCGCCATCGACAAGGCGTTCGGCATCAAGATGCCACTCGAGCAGTGGACGCAGGAAGTGAACGAGGGAAAGGTCTCCTCCGACCAGTATTTCGTCCTGAAGGACCTCTGCGCCAACATCGACCAGCTGGTGGCGGCGAAGGTAGCCTGAGCCGGAATGCGCCTCGAATACTTCCAGATGGTGGACCGGATCGCCGAGCTCGATCCGGCGGCTCGGACCGTGCGCGCCGAATGCCTGGTGCCCGAGGCGAGCCCGGTGTTCGAGGGCCACTTCCCCGGCCATCCCCTGCTGCCGGGCGCGCTGATGATCGAGACGATCGCGCAGACCGGCGGCTGGCTGGTGCTGGCGGTGCTGCGGTTCCAGCGCATGCCGTTCCTGGCCCAGGTGAAGGAGGCCAAGCTGCGCGCCTTTGTGGTGCCCGGCCAGGCATTGCAGGTCGAAGCACGCCTGCTGCACGACGGGTCCGGCTACGCGATGGCGGCGGGCAGCATCTCGTCCGGCGGCAAGAAGGTCGCGGACGCCGAGATCACCTACCGCGTCGTCCCCTTCCCCAACGAGACCTTGCGCGCTCAGATGCTGGAAACCGCACGGCGTATCGCGGTGCCGGAGGCCTTCCTGCATGACTAGCCCGCGCGACGCACTGATCACCGGCATCGGCCTGATCTCCTGCCTCGGCGAAGGGATCGAGGCGCACTGGGCGGCGCTGAACCGCGACGGCGGCTTCCAGCCGGTGGTCGATGCGACGAGCTTTGCGCCCTGGCCGGTGCATCCGATGACGCCGCTGGAGCTCGACCGGCAGATCCCCAAGCGCGGCGATCAGCGCCAGATGGAGCCGTGGCAGCGCATCGGCACCTATGCCGCCGGGCTGGCGCTGGAGTCCGCCGGCGTGAAGGGCAACGCCGAGCTGCTGTCGCGCATGGACATGATCGTGGCCGCCGGTGGCGGCGAGCGTGACTACGCGGTGGATGGCGCCATCCTCTCCGCCCTGCCCGCTTCCGCCGATCCGGGCGCCTTCCTGAACGAGCACCTGCTGTCCGATCTTCGGCCCACGCTGTTCCTTGCCCAGCTTTCCAACCTGCTGGCCGGCAACATCTCGATCGTGCACGGCGTCGTCGGCTCCTCGCGCACCTTCATGGGCGAGGAGGCGGCAGGCGCCGACGCGGTGCGCATTGCCTGTGCCCGCATCGCCGCGGCCCAGGGCGATCTGTTTCTGGTCGGCGGCTCGTACAATGCGCAACGGCCCGACGTGCTGCTGCATTACGAAATGGGGCGGTTGCTGTGGAACCGTGACGTTCGCCGGCGTCTGGGAGCGCCAGGCGGAAGGCGGCGGCATGGTACTTGGCTCGGTCGGCTGCTTTCTTATTATTGAGAGCCGCGACCATGCCGCGTCGCGCGGTGCCACGGCCCTTGCGCATATTTCGGCGATCGCCACCGACCGCAGCCGCAGGCGTCCAGGCGAGGCGACGGCAAATGCGACGCGGCAGTTCGAGACGATGCGCCGGCACATCGATCCCGCACATGCCGCGGTGATCTCCGGTGTGGCGGGTATCGCGGCGACAACAGCCGACGAGGCGGAATTCCTGCGCGGCCTCGGCATGCCGGTGCGCGCCACGACAACGGCGTTCGGTCACTCGCTGGAGCCCTCGTTCCCTGCCAATCTCGCCCTGGCGGCGATGTCGCTGTCCAAGCACCGCCTGTTCGCACCGCTCGAGACGGCAGACCTGGAAGCGCCGATGGCGACGGATCTTCATCAGGCGCTGGTGACATCCTGGGGCCACTGGCGGGGCGAGGCATTAGCCGTGGTCGAGGCACCTTAGGAGGCCGGCATGGCAGGTTCCGACATCGACAGTCATGGCCGGCCTGTCGTCGTGGTGACCGGCGCCGGTGTGCTGACCTCGCTGGGGAACGGCAAGCAGGACAACTGGCGCGAACTGACCGCCGGGCACTCCGGCATCCGCCGCATCACCCGTTTCCCGGTCGCAGGGCCTGCGCACCACCATCGCCGGCACGGTGGATTTCGTGCCGGTCGATGAAGTGTCGGCGCCTGCGCTGTCGGAACGCATCGCCGAATTTGCCATCGAGGAGGCAATCGTCGAAGCAGGCATCGGCAGGCCAGGCGACTTCCCCGGTCCGATGTTCCTGGCACTGCCGCCGGTGGAGTTGGAGTGGTCGCAGCGCATCGCGATCGCCGCCGCCTCCGGGGCGAACGCGACGGTGACCTACGACGACCTGCTGCGCGGAGCCGGCACGGGTCAGGTTCAGCCGATATTACGAGCGCTTCCTGTTCGGTTCGGTGGCGGAGGCGCTGGCGGTACCGCTTCGGCACCAAGGGCTCGCCGGTGGCCACGTCCACAGCCTGCGCCTCGGGCGCCACGGCGATCCAGCTCGGCGTCGAGGCGATCCGGCGCGGCGAGGCCGAGGCGGCTATCGTCATCGGCACCGATGCGTCGGTGAACCCGGAGAGTCTGATCCGGTTTTCGCTGCTCTCGGCGCTGTCCACGCGCAACGACCCGCCGGCCGCCGCCGCACGCCCATTCAGCAAGGATCGGGACGGTTTCGTAATGGCCGAGGGCGCGGGGGCGCTGGTGATCGAGAGCCGGGCACATGCGCGGGCGCGCGGCGCGAGGATCATCGGCGTTGTCGAAGGCTGCGGCGAGATGGCGGACGGGTTCCATCGCACGCGTTCGTCGCCGGACGGCAAGCCGATCATCGCCTGCATGCAGCACGCGCTGGACGATGCCGGGCTGACGCCGGATGCGATCGGCTACATCAATGCGCACGGTACCGGCACGCCGGAGAACGACAAGATGGAGTGGGTGGGCGTGTCCGCCGTGTTCGGCGAGCGCGCGGCCTCGATCCCGATCTCGTCCAACAAGTCGATGATCGGCCACACGCTGACCGCGGCCGGCGCGGTGGAGGCGATCTTCACCCTGCTCGCACTGCGGCACGGCAGGCTGCCGCCGACCATCAATTACGAGACGCCGGATCCCGCGCTGCCAGTCGATTGCGTGCCGAACGTCGCCCGCGATGTGCAGGTGGCGCATGCCATCTCGAACTCGTTCGGCTTCGGCGGACAGAACGTGTGTCTCGTGGTCGGGTTGCCGTGACCGCTGCGTTTGAATTCGTCATGCGCACGGGCTAGACCCGGCCATCCCTGCGCCATCGGTGGCGCATGGATGGCGGGTCAAGCCCGGCCATGACGCTTGAGCAAATGCCGCGTGCCCTGGTTATCGGTGGACGGCGCGGCATCGGTGCGGCCGTGGTGCAGGCCCTTACGGCGAAGGCCATGGACGTCACCTACACATTCCGCACCGCGCCAGGTGAATTGGCGGCGACCGCCCGGCAGCTCGACCTTGCCGATCGTGCGTCGGTCGAAGCCTTCGCCCTGGAACTGGAAGATGGTCCCGCCTGGGACGCGATGGTGCAGGTTGGCGGAACCACCTACGACGCGCTGGCCGCGATGATGGACCAGGACGCCGCCGAGCACGCCATGCAGGTGAATTTCTTCGCCTTCGCCCGCATCGCGCGTGCCGTCGTGCGGCCGATGATCCGCGCCCGCTCGGGGCGGATTGTCGCCATCGGTTCGGTGATCGGACAGCTCGCAAGCCAGGGCAACGCCGCCTACGGCGCAACCAAGGCCGCGCTGCTCGCCTATGTCCGCACACTGGCGATCGAGAGCGCGCGGCGCGGCGTCACGGTGAACTACGTGGCGCCCGGCTTTGTGGACACCGAAATGCTAACGCCATTCGCCGCCTATCGGGAGGCGACCGAATCCCGCATCCCCGCCGGCCGCTTCGCCAGGCCGGAGGAAATCGCATCGGTCGTGGCGTTCCTCGTCTCGCCGGAAGCTGGCTACATCAATGGCGCCGTCATACCGGTCGATGGCGGACTGACCGCCGCGATTGGCATTCCGCGCTCCTAGCTGGCACAAACCGCGCATGCAGAAGATCCGCGCCCTGCAGTTGCTGGCCAACCGCGAGCTCGCATTGGTGGAACGCGCCGCGCCGCCGGCGCCGGCGCCAGGCGAGGTGCAGCTTCGCGTGCGTGCCGTCGGGCTGAACCACATCGACCTGTGGGGCTTTCGCGGAATGGCTTTCGCCAAACGCCAGTTCCCGCTGACCGTCGGCGCCGAGGCGTCATGCGATGTCGTCGCGGTGGGCGATGGTGTCGGCGCGATCGCTCCCGGCGATCGTGTGGTTCCATTCGCCGCCCTGGTCTGCGGCACCTGCCATCCCTGCCGCGGCGGACGCGAGAATCTGTGCGAGAACGTCGCCGGCGTGCGCGGCTTCCATGTCGATGGATTCGCGCAGGAACTGACCAACCATCCCGCGCACCTGGTGGTGAAGCTGCCGGACAGTGTCGATCTGCGTGACGCCGCGTGCGTGCCGGTTGCCTATGCCACGGTCGAACATATGCTGTTTGACAATGCCCGGCTGGAACCGGGCGAATGGGTGCTGGTACACGCCGGCGGGTCCGGCATCGGCAGCATCGCCATACGCGTCGCGAAATCGCTCGGCTGTACCGTGATCACCACCGTTGGCAGCGACGAGAAGGCAGCGAAGGCGCGCGCGCTCGGCGCCGATCATGTCATCAACTATCGCGCCGACCGGTTCGAGGGCGTGGTGCGCAAGCTCACCGGCAGGAAAGGCGTCGACGTGGTGTTCGAACATGTCGGCGCCGATACCTGGAATGGCTCGCTGCTGTCGTTGAAACGCGGTGGGCGTCTGGTGACATGCGGCGCGACATCCGGGCCTGCCGGCAACATCAACCTGATGCAGTTGTTTCAGCAGCAGTATCGCATCATCGGTTCGTTCGGATCGCCACTCGCGGCACTCGGGCGGGCTGTCGATCGCATTGCATCCGGCGTGCGGCCGGTGATCGACACGGTCTACGGCCTGGAGGATTTCCGCGCCGGCCTCGCGCGGCTGGAACAGCGTGACGTATTCGGCAAGATCGTTGTCGAACTCTGACGTCCCCCTCCCCAACCCTCCCCCGCTGACGCGGGAGAGGGAGAAAAATGCCCCCTCTCCCGCGTCAGCGGGGGAGGGTTGGGGAGGGGGTGATGCTCCGCCAGCTCTCGCTCTACGGTGATCGGCTGCTCGGCCGCACCGTCAAATACCTGCTCGCAGCTTTGCGACGTACTGATCCTGACCGTGCATCGGATATGTGCGGCACCATGGCACGTCGCTTCGGACCGTTGCTGCCGTCGCATCGCATCGGCCGCGCGAATCTTCGCGCCGCATTCCCCGAAAAGGACGCCGATTGGATCGATGCAACGCTCCGCGCGGCATGGGACAATCTCGGCCGCGTCGCCGGCGAGTATGTCCACCTGGGCCGGCTGTGGGACTATGACACGGACCATCCGAACACCGGCCGTATCATCACCGATGATGCGCAGATGTTCATCGACCTGCAGAACGACGGCAAGCCGGCACTCTGCTTCGCGGCGCATCTGGCAAACTGGGAATTGCCGGCGGTGATGGCCGCCGCGCATGGACTGCCCTCCGCCGTGCTCTACCGCATGCCAAACAACAAGGCGGTCGCAAACGAGATCGCGCGCATCCGCGCACCGTTGATGGGGCGGTTGATTCGCAGCCGCGCGCAGGCGCCGCTGGAAATGGCGGCGGCACTCGATCGCGGCGAGCATCTCGGCATGCTGGTCGACCAGCATTTCTCGCGGGGCGTCGACGTGACGTTCTTCGGCCGACGCTGCAAGGCCAATCCCAGCATCGCCCGCCTCGCCCGCCAGTTCGATTGCCCGGTGGTGGGCGTACGCGTGATCCGCCTGCCGGACCGGCGCTTCCGCATCGCCGCCGAAGGGCCATTGATGCTGCCCCGCGATGCCGATGGCCGCGTCAACGTGCAGCAGACCACCCAGTTGATCACCTCCGTGGTCGAACGCTGGATCCGGGAATACCCGGACCAGTGGCTCTGGTTTCATCGCCGCTGGCGTTGACGCGTGGGACGTGCAACTTTTATTCATCGCTCCAAGCGGCGCTTCGCCACAATTGCGGCGTGCCGCGTCTGTAACCCAGATCAGAGGCTTCAAGTGGAAAGGAGAATGCCGATGCGCTCCCTGGCTCTATCCGTCGCGGTGCTGGCCGCTTTGGCCGGCACCCCGGTGCTCGCGCAAAGCAGGATCACGCCGCAGGGAGTGCCGCCTGGCACAAATCCGGAGACCGGTGCGCGCCCCGGTAACGATATCGGCACCGGCATGTCCCTGCCGATGGGAAACAGGGCGAGCAATATCGATCAGAACAACACCCGCTCCTTGATCGCGCCCAATCTGCCGTCGCCGTCGGTCGGCGAGAGTGCCAATGCGGTCGACTTCCTCCGCGCCGCGCAGTCCGCCCTCCAGGCTGGCCACACGGGCGAGGCACAGCAATCGCTGGAGATGGCGCAGACACGCCTGCTCAGCCGCTCGGTACCTATGCAGCAGACCAGCAACCCGAGCGACAACCCCGCGGTGATGCAGATCTCGCAGGCGCTGAGGGCGCTGGCTGCCGGTGACCGTGCACAGACCATGCAGCTGATCCAGTCGGCCATTCCGGCCGCCACGGCGCTGGTCCAATAGTTTCGGCCCTTGCATGGCCAATCTTCCGATCAGCCTGACCTGCGCCGACTATGCGCGCGTCATGCCTCTGGCAATCGGCGATGTGAAGCCCGACGGGATCGACCTGACGATGGTCCTCGGCCGCGAGGGGTCCTGGCCGATGCGCGCCGAGATGCTGCGCCGCGCCGCGAACGATCCGACGGTGCATGGCGGCGAATCATCGATGGCCGGGCATCTGCGGCGAATCGACAAGGGAGACCGCAGCCTCGTCGCCCTGCCGGTGTTCCCGCTGCGCAACTTCACCGCGCGCGATCTCTATGTGCGCAAGGACGGGCCGGTCAAGACACCGGCGGACCTGGCAGGCAAGCGTGTCGGCATGTACGACTGGGTGGCCAGCGGCTCGATCTGGTACCGCCACTTCCTGCACTTCATCGGCGTGCAGCCGGAGCAGTTGCAGTGGTGGATCGGCGACGTCGATGAGCCGAAGATCACCAGCCACGTCTATGCGCTGCCGGAAGGCGTGCGTGCGGCGCCCCAGGGACGCGCTCTGTCGGACCTGCTGATCGCCGGCGAGCTGGACGCGATCTACAGCCCGCCGCGGCCGCGCCGCTACCATCCTGGCGAGGGGCCGATCGTGCGCCTGTTCCCCGACATCCGCGCCATCGAGCGCGACTATTTCCGCCGGACCGGCGTGTTTCCACCGCAGCACCTCGTCGTGTTGCGGCGCGAGGTGTGGGAACGGAACAAGTGGATCGCCCGTGCGCTGACCGACGCGTTCACCCACTGCAACGACGTATTCACCAAGGCGCAGCGCTCGTTCCCTTATGCTTCACCGTGGCTGGACGCGGAACTGGAGGAGACCGAGACGCTGATGGGCATGGACTTCCATCCCTACGGATTTGACAAGAACCGCACCACGATCGTGACATTCAACGAGCAGGCATATCTGGCCGGTATTGTCGGACGGCGCATCAGCGCGGAAGAGTACTTCGCGGAGTTCCTTGAGTTATAAGCAATAGGCGAATTGCCGCTGCCGCTAGACCTCGATTGCTGCAGCGTTCGCCGGTTACCGATCAAACAGCGCCGCAACTGCGATCCGTGCGGCGTAGTCCGGTCTCCATCACCACTCGTTCCTTCCGTCATGGCCGGGCGAGGCCCGGCCATCAGAAGCGGCACCCTGCCGCGACGGATGGCCGGGACAAGCCCGGCCATGACGGTGTACGAGCAGCGAGGAGAATCAACAGAAACGGGTGAACGGAGAGCGGCGGATCGTGCAGCGCAGGGAGATCAGGCCGTCTTGGCGTCAGCCGCCCAGCCTCGCCTCGATCCTGTCCCAGATCATGCCCGCGATGTTGATGCCGTCGAAGCGATCGATCTCCTGAATGCCGGTCGGCGACGTTACGTTGATTTCCGTCAGCCAGTCACCAATCACGTCGATGCCGACGAAGATCATGCCCTGAGCGCGCAATGTCGGGCCGATCGCCGCGCAGATTTCGCGATCGCGGACGCTCAGCGTGCACTTCTCCGGCCTACCGCCGACATGCATGTTGGAGCGCGCCTCGCCTTCCGCCGGCACGCGGTTCACCACACCCACAGGTTCGCCGTCCACCAGGATGATGCGCTTGTCGCCCTGCCGCACCGCCGGTTCGTAGCGCTGGAACATCAGCGGCTCGCGCGAGCGGGCGAAGTGCATCTCCAGCAGCGCCGCCAGGTTCTCGTCGTCCGGCTTGATGCGGAACACGCCCGCGCCGCCGTTGCCGAACAGCGGCTTGACGATGATGTCCTGGTGCTCGCTGCGAAAACTTCGGATCGCGTCGAGATCCCAGGTGATCATGGTCGGCGGCATCAGATCCGGAAAATGCGTCACGAGCAGCTTCTCGGGTGCGTTGCGCACAGCAGCGGGGTCATTCACCACCAGCGTCTTCGGGTGGATGTGCTCCAGCAGGTGGGTGGCCGTGATGTAGGCCATGTCGAACGGCGGATCCTGCCGCATCAGCACCACGTCCATCGATGCGAGGTCGAGTAGCATGCTCTCGCCGAACTGGTAGTGTCCGCCGCGCACCCGCTGCACGGTCACCGGGCGGGCACGTGCCTGCAATCGCTCCTCGCGTCGCTCGCCCTGGCGCCTCACACCCTCGCGCAGCGCCATGTGGCGGACCTCGTAGTGCCACATGACGTGGCCGCGCCGCCGCGCCTCCAGCATCAGCGCGAATGTCGAAATCGGCATCGATGTTGATGCCTTCGATCGGGTCCATCTGGACCGCAACCTTCAACGCACGCGCCATGGCAACCCCCTGCACGATTTCTCGCGCTTCTGTCTATGGTGGCGCGGCGAGAAAGGCCAGAGCGCTCCGCGTCATCCCCGGTTTCGCGGGATGACCACGGACAGTGGAACAACCGCTGTCGCCATCATTGCGAAATCGCCTCCAGCGCCAGCCCACGTGTGCGCGGACCGTACGCGCCGATCGAGACCACCACGATCACCATGGCGAACGCGATGAAGCCGAACACGGCATTCACGCCGCCGATGTTCAGCAGGTACGCCACCACCAGGCCGGACAGCGCGGCCGACAGGCGGCTCCAGGAATACACGAAGCCAACGGCGCGCGAGCGGATCCGGGTGGGGAACAGCTCCGACTGGTAGCTGTGGAAGCTGAACGACATCCAGTTGTTGCACAGCGTCACCAGCACGCCGAGGGCGATCAACTGCCACGGCACGCCGGCGTTGGCGAACAGCATGCCGAACACGCCGATGCCGGTCGCGCCCGCGCACACCTGCCATTTGCGCTCCATCCGGTCGGCGATCAGCGTGCCGAGCAGCGGCCCGACCGGGTTGGCGATGGCGATGACGAAGGAATAGAGCAGGCTGGCGGTGATGGTGATGCCCTTGGCAATCAGCAGCGTGGGCACCCAGGCGGCAAAGCCGTAGTAGCCGAAGGTCTGGAAGAAGTTGAACACGGACAGGATGATCGCCCGCCGGTCGTAGGGCGGTTCCCAGATTTCGGCGAATGTCCCCTCGCCTTCCTCCTCGGCCTGGATCGGACCCAGCGGCGGCAGCGGTCCACCCAGGTCGGCGGCCACTCCGGCTTCGATGCCGGCCGTGACGCGTTCGGCCTCCTCGAACCGCCGGTGCCGGGCAAGCCAGCGCGGCGATTCCGGCAGGCGGAGGCGGATGAACCAGATGACGATGGCGCCCCCCGAGCCGATCAGCACCACCCAGCGCCAGCCGTCGAAGCCGAATGGCGCGGTGGGCACCAGCAGCCAGGCGATGAAGGCCACGATCGGAACGGCGAGGAACTGGAAGAACTGGTTGTAGGCGAAGGCGCGGCCGCGATGCGTCATGGGGACCAGTTCGGCCACGTAGGTGTCGATGGTGACCAGCTCGACGCCGATGCCGACGCCGGCGATGAAGCGCCAGAGATCGACGGCGAAGCCCGAGGTCTGGAACGCCATGATCGCGGTGGTGATCGAGTACCAGACCAGCGAGAAGGTGAACACGGTCCGTCTGCCGTAGTGGTCGGCCACATGGCCGAGACAGATGGCGCCGACGAACAGGCCGGCGAAAAGGGCGAACACGAAGGTGCCGATGCCGGCGACGCCGTAGGGGCCGAGGACGTTGAACGGGCCCAGCGAGTCGGGGGTGAAGTAACCGGCCCGGTTCAGGCCTGGTGCGATGTAGGCGGTGAGGAACAGATCGTAGAGCTCGAAGCAGCCGCCGAGCGATATCAGCGTCACCAGGTACCAGATGTGCCTGGTCATCGGCAGCCGGTCGAGCCGGGCTGCAAGCTCTGCTGCTTGAGTCGCCATGAGAATGCCTCCGCGTTTCAGCGTTCAGGTGATTCGGCCGATGGTAAACCCGTCGGTGCGCTTGGCTGCCATGTGTCGAGTGGCGTGCGGACTTGTGAAGCTTCCGGCGGCCCCTGGGACTCACGCATGCGAGCCTGTGCTTCCCCCCTTCGGCCGGTTGCCACGGGAAGAGGTTAGTCGACGTGTCTGCGGAACCTGCCTCGCGATCAGCGGGCCAAGACGCGTCGCTTGACAATTGCATTTACGCTATAGTATATGCAAAACTGCATATTCAGAACCGCTACCATGACGATCGAAATGTGAACCACAGCACGCGGTCTCACGTAATTCTCGTTTCGTTGTAATCATGTGAAAGCTAATTTTTATGGCAATCAAAGTGACAGTGACGATCAAATGGGAAAGACACCGACATGGAGATAACATGGGATCCCGAGAAGGAACGTAAGAATGTCTCCAAGCACGGCCTTGATTTTTCGTTCGCGGCCAAGGTCTTTGCTGATCCGCTGGCAGTCACAGTATTCGATCGCGTGCAGGACGGAGAAGAGCGCTGGCACACCATCGCTGGTTTTGGCGGTGCATTCACGGTCCTGCTCGTGGTTCATACCTTCCCGGACCCTGACAATGATGAAAAGGTGCATGTCATCGGCTTGCGCCAAGCGTCGCCGCGCGAAAGGAAACGCTATGAAGAAGAAGGCGACACCTGATCGAAACCTGACGGCAGCGCAACTGGCGCAGCTTAAAGCCCTTGGCAGTCGCAAGATCGATACGGACGACATCCCAGAGGCGCCAGTGGAAAACTGGGCTACCGCGCAACGCGGTCGGTTTTTCCGCCCGAGGAAGGAGGCAATCTCCATACGTCTCGATATGGACGTTCTGGATTGGCTGCGTCGGCGTGGCCCAAGATATCAGACCGAGATCAATCGCATTTTGCGGGAAAAGATGGAGACCGAGCCTCAACGGTAAAGGCTGACATAGACGCTGGCCTCGTTCCGCCTCGCGGGATGCGCCCGGTCTTGTGCGGCGCGGTCAGCAACGCCATCTAGCCGCATCATGCAGAACACACCCTTTATATCGCCCGACCCGACGGGTTGGCACGGCACCACCATCCTGTGCGTCCGCCGCGACGGGCACGTGGCCATGGCCGGCGACGGCCAGGTCTCGCTCGGCCAGACCATCATCAAGGGCAACGCCCGCAAGGTGCGCCGGATCGGCGCCGGGAGCACGGTCCTGGCGGGCTTCGCCGGCGCCACCGCCGATGCCTTCACCCTGCTCGAGCGGCTGGAGGCCAAGCTGGAGCGCTTTCCCGGCCAGCTCGAACGCGCCTGCGTCGAACTGGCGAAGGACTGGCGCACCGACCGCTACCTGCGCCGCCTGGAGGCGATGATGGCGGTGGCCGACAAGGACCGCAGCTTCACGCTGACTGGCACCGGCGATGTGCTGGAGCCGGATGACGGCGTGATCGGCATCGGCTCGGGCGGCAACTATGCCCTGTCTGCGGCGCGGGCGCTGCTCGCGGTGCCGGACCTGTCTGCCGAGGAGATCGCCCGGCGTGCGATGAAGATCGCCGCCGACATCTGCGTCTATACCAACAACAACGTCATACTCGAGACCATCTAGATGGAAGTTCCAACCTACACGCCCCGGGAAATTGTCTCGGAACTCGACCGCTTCATCGTCGGCCAGGGCGAGGCCAAGCGGGCGGTGGCCATCGCGCTGCGCAATCGCTGGCGCCGGCAGCAACTGCCGGAGGCGATGCGCGAGGAGGTGGTGCCGAAGAACATCCTGATGATCGGCCCCACCGGCGTCGGCAAGACCGAGATCGCGCGCCGGCTGGCAAAGCTGGCCCAGGCGCCGTTCCTCAAGGTGGAAGCGACCAAGTTCACCGAGGTCGGCTATGTCGGGCGCGACGTGGAAAGCATCGCCCGCGACCTCGTCGAGGCCAGCATCACCATGCTGCGCGAGATCTCCCGCAAGGAGGTACAGGCGCAGGCCGAACTGGCGGCCGAGGAGCGGCTGCTCACCGCGCTGGTCGGCGAGGGCGCAGCGGCGGACACGCGCAGCAAGTTCCGCCGCATGCTGCGCAACGGCGAATTCGAGCAGAAGGAGCTCGAGATCGAGGTCGCCCAGCCGGCCGGCATGCCGATCGGACAGCTCGACATTCCGGGCATGCCGCCGGGGCAGATGATCAACCTCGGCGAGATGATGAAGGGCATGTTCGGCGGGCGGCCGATGCAGAAGCGCAAGCTGACGGTGGAGGCTGCGCGGCGTCTGCTGGAGCAGGAAGAGGCCGACCGGCTGCTCGACAACGACCGGCTGGCGAAGGATGCGGTATCATACGCCGAGAACAACGGCATCGTGTTCATCGACGAGATCGACAAGGTGGCTGCGCGCACCATGGAGGGCGGCTTCCGTGGCGGCGACGTCTCGCGCGAGGGCGTGCAGCGCGACCTGCTGCCGCTGATCGAGGGGACCACCGTCAGCACCAAGTACGGCCCGGTGAAGACCGACCACGTGCTGTTCATCGCCTCGGGCGCATTCCATCTGTCGAAGCCGTCCGACCTGCTGCCGGAATTGCAGGGCCGGTTGCCGATCCGGGTGGAACTGGCGGCGTTGTCGCGTGCCGACCTGCGCCGGATTCTGACAGAACCGGAGCACTCGCTGGTGAAGCAGTATGCCGCGCTCATGGCGACCGAGCGGGTGACGCTGACGTTCACCGACGATGCGGTGGACGCACTGGCTGAACTGGCGGCCGACATCAACGAGCGGATCGAGAACATCGGCGCACGGCGGCTGCACACTGTGCTGGAGCGGCTGCTGGAGGAGATCAGCTTCACCGCGACCGACAAGGCCGGCGAGACGATCGTTGTCGATGCGGCCTATGTGAACGAGAAGGTTGCTCCGTTGGCGCAGAAGGGCGATCTGAGCCGGTTCATTCTGTAGGACTACGGATTACTCCTCGTCAGGAGGTTCAGATGGTGGAACTCAAGCTCATATCGATCGGTGACGAGACTGGTTTCGTGCTGCCGCAGGAATTGCTTGCCGGATTGGGGGTGCAGGCGGGCGATGCGCTCTGCGCCGTGATGACTTCTGACGGTTTGCATATCACGGCCGGCGATGCCGTGTTCCAAAGTCAGATGGACGTCGCCCGCCGTGTCATGCGCGATAAGCGCGGCATTTTGAGGCGACTGGCCGAGAACTGATAGGTTGCGAGAAGGCGATAAAATCGACTACCGTCATGGCCGGGCTTGACCCGGCCATCCGTACGAGCCCCAGTGCCGCAACAGATGGCCGGGTCAAGCCCGGCCATGACGGTGGAAAAACCGCGATTCGGGCTGCGAACCTAGACCGGGCAGTGGGATGAGCCCAACCACGACGGTTAGAGGTCAGCTGCCAAGCGAAGCCAAAGCGCTGGCCATTTGGCATTGCAGTTGCGGTTAGGCGCGCATGAGCTTTCCCGCCTGGCTGCCGATCCTCCTGGGGTTCCTCACCGCGGTCGGCCCCGCCACCACCGACATGTACCTGCCGGCGTTCCCGGCAATCGAGGCATCGTTCGGTGCCCCACCGGGTTCGGCGCAGCTTACCCTCGCCGCGTGGTTCGCCGGGCTGGCGATCGGACAGTTCAGCCAGGGCACGATGTCGGACCGGTTCGGCCGCAAGCGCCCGCTGGTCGTAGCAACGGCCGTCTATACACTGGCCTGCCTCGGCTGCGCCCTGGCACCCACGATCGGCTGGCTGGCGGCATTCCGCGCGCTGGCCGCGGTCGGCGCATCGGCCGGCATGGTGATCCCGCGCGCCGTCGTGCGCGACCTGGCTGAAGGGCACGCGGCGGCCGTGCTGATGTCGCGTTTGGCACTGGTGATGGGCGCCGCACCGATCCTGGCGCCGGCGTTGGGCAGTGCGGTGCTGACGTTCGCCGACTGGCGCGGCATCTTCTGGATCCTGACCGCGTATGGCGCGATCTGCTGCGTGCTGGTGGCGTTCCTGCTGCCCGACACGCTGCCGCCCGAGCGACGCATCACGCTCCATCTCGGCAAGCAGCTTGCGCGCTATCGCAGCATCCTCGCCGAGCGCGGCTTTCTGAGCCATGCGGCGATGGGCGGGTTCGCCACGTTCGCGTTCTTCGGCTATCTCGCCGGCTCGTCGCCGGTGTTCATCCAGGGCTTCGGTTTGACACCGTTGCAATACGCGATGATCTTCGGCGCCAACTCGTTCGGCCTGATCTGCTGTGCACAGCTCAATCCGCTCGTGCTGCGCCGCTTCGGGCACAACCGTGTGCTGCGCATGGTCGCGCGCGTGCATCTCTGCGCCACCGCGACGCTGACAGTGATCTCATTCGCCGGACTGCATCGCCTGCCCATGGTCATCGCGCCGATCTTTGTGGCGATCAGTTGCATGGGCATGTTGAACCCCAACACCATTGTCGGCGCGCTGGCGCGCCACGCGCAGCATGCCGGCAGCGCCTCCGCCGTGATGGGCACCGGACAGTATCTGCTCGGCGCGGTCAGCGGACTGATGGTCGGGCTGCTCACCGACGGCACGCCGCGCGGCATGGCAGTGTTGATGTTGGCTGGATCGATTGGCATGATAATCGCCGATCGCTGGCGGCCGCGCACATAGTCGGTGGTTCGTCGGTGCTAATCCGGCAGTCCCGAAAGTATGTAGACCATCTGCAGCATCGATCCCGGCTGGATGTTCTTGCCGAACGTCTGCTCGAGGATCGAGTTGATCTCGCCGGAGCCATAAATGTGACTGAGTGCGCGGTCGACTTCCAGCCGGAAATCGTCGTCGCCCCGCGGCAATGCCAGCGCATAGGTCTCGATGGTCAGGTAGGCGTCGGACAGCCTCAATTTCTCGGGCGCTTTGCTGCTCGCAAGAAGTGCCGACAGGATCGACCGATCCGCGAAGTAGGCGGACGTCTTGCCTTCGTCCAGCATCGCCAGACCCTCGGCGTGCGTCTTGGCTGGCATGACGGTTGCCGTCACGGCTGCGTGGCCAAGCGAATTGCGGAGCTCCTGCTCTGTCGTCGTGCCGGCCAGCACGCCAATTGTCCGTCCGGCCAGCTCCTTCAGATTATGCGGCCCGTCCGCGGTGATCATGAGACTGGCGCCATCGACAAACGTCGCAATCGAGAAATCGACCAGCTTTCGGCGTGACAGATTGCTGCTGGTCGGCTCGCAGAGCAGATCCGCCTTGTCTTCACGGATGACGTCGAAGCGATCAACGGCGGTGACAGTCACATAGCTCGTGTTCAGCGATGGCAGGTTCAACTGCTGCGCAAGCCGCGTTACCACGGCCCGGCAGAGATCGAGCATGAAGCCGGCCGGCTCCTTGTTGCTGCCATTGTAGGAGAACGGTGGCGCATCGGCGCGATAGGCGATGCGAACGATGTGGTCGTGGCGAATACGGTCGATGGTTTGGGCGAATGCCGAGCCAGCCAGAGACACGATCGCCAGAAATGGCAGCGCCGCAAAGACCCATGCTCCCTGGCGTCGCCGGCGCTCGGTGATCACGATGTGCGTCCTCCTGGGGTCGATGCGCGCCCATACTGCGTATCACGTCAGACCCGATGCAAGTCGATGGGATTGGCGGGGCTTGCAGCAGCACCAGGTTCACAGTGTCCGCGCGTCCCCAATGTCGCGGCGAGAGCCGGTGTCATCAGACGGCGACCGGGCTTGCGTTCGCCGCCACGTTGGGGCGAAAAGTCCCGAAACACTGCGAAAGGGTTCAAACCGCATGCAACCATTCGTCGGCATCCCGGCCTGCGCCAGGCTGGTGAACGGCCAACTGTTCCACGACACGCCGGCCCGCTATGGCGCGGCCGTGCTGGGCGGGGCCGGCGCGGTGCCGATCATGATCCCGCCGATGGGCGAGGCTTCACTCGCCGTGCTGGACCGGCTCGACGGCCTGCTGCTGTCCGGCAGCCCGAGCAATGTGCATCCCTCGCATTACGACGGCGGCGAAAGTCTCACGCCCGACCACCACGATCTGGAGCGCGATGCCACCACACTGCGGCTGATCCCCGAGGCGATCGCCCGCGGCATTCCCCTGCTGGCGATCTGCCGCGGGATTCAGGAGCTGAATGTGGCCCTGGGCGGCACGCTGCTGCAGAAGGTGCACGAGGTGCCCGAGCGGATGGACCATCGCCCCGGCCCCGGCACGATCGAGGAGAAATACGCGCCGCGACATCTGGTGTTCCTGTCCGGGCAACTCGCCCGCATCGTCGGCAGCACGAAG
Source organism: uncultured Alphaproteobacteria bacterium (assembly GCA_963780095.1). Lineage (GTDB taxonomy): Bacteria > Pseudomonadota > Alphaproteobacteria > Acetobacterales > Acetobacteraceae > JAMXLO01. The sequence continues at coordinate 188,626 of CAWABH010000056.1, read as the reverse complement.
ATCCTGGTGAATTCGGTGCACGGCCAGGCGATCGACATGCCCGCGCCGGGCCTGCTGGTCGAGGCGCTCGCACCGGACAAGACGATCGAGGCGGTGCGGGTGGAGGGTGCGCGCGGATTTGCGATGGGGGTGCAGTGGCATCCGGAATGGGGCTACGCCGACGACAGCGCGAGTTTGGCGATCTTCCGCGCGTTCGGCGAGGCATGTGTGGCGTATCAGTCGGGTATGCGAAAGGCGGCGTAATCATCGTCATTCCCGCGAAAGCGGGAACCAGGGGCCGTCATGTCGCACTGGGTCCAGCTTGCGCGGGGATGACGACATGAGCGCGCGCCAGCAATGGCGGGTTGAGAGGAACGAAGGGGCAAGAGGCTCGACATGGATCTGCAACTGGCGGGAAAGCGGGCATTAATTACCGGCGGCTCGAAGGGCATCGGGCGCGCGACGGCCGAGGTGCTGGCCGACGAAGGCTGCGACGTGACTTTGGTGGCGCGCGAGCAGGCGGCGCTCGATGCGGCCGCAGCGGCAATTCGCGCGCGCCGGCAGGTGAATGTGCGGACGATCTCGGCCGATCTGTCGTCCGATGCGGCGGTGCGGCGCGTGGCCGCCGAAGCCGGCGAACTCGACATCCTGGTGAACAACGCGGGCGCGATCCCGCCAGGCGATCTGCTGTCGGTGGACGATGAGACGTGGCGTCGCGCGTGGGACCTGAAGGTGTTCGGCTACATCTCGTTCTGCCGCGTGATATATGCACAGATGAAGGCGCGCAAGGCCGGCGTGATCATCAACGTGATCGGCGCGGCGGGCGAGAGTTTCCCCACCGGCTATATTGCCGGCGCCGCGGGCAACGCATCGTTGATGGCGTTCACCCGCGCGCTGGGCAAGGGCGCCCCGGCCGATGGGCTGCGCGTGGTCGCGATCAATCCCGGCCCGGTGGAGACCGACCGGCTGGTCATGCTCCGCCGCGCCGAAGCGCAGGCGAAGTTCGGCGATCCTGAGCGCTGGCGGGAGCTGACGGCGAACATGGCGTTCGGCCGCGCGGCGAAGCCGGCGGAAATCGCCAATGCAGTGGCGTTCCTGGCAAGCCCGCTGTCCGGCTACACGACCGGCACCGTCCTGACGATCAACGGCGGCGGATAGGGCCGCGCCGCCCTTTACCAAACATTGACGAACCAACGCGAGACTGGCCGAAGCGCACGGCACGCCAGTAGAAGCCCCGTCTGGCGGCATCACGTTGGAGCTTCGCCACCATGTCGGCATCAGATGAAGGCGACCTTGGCGCCAGAACGCGCTTCATCGGCCTTGACCCGCAGACGTGCGGATTGCTCACAGCATTCTGGCGCGCGGTCGAGCCGGAATTGCCCGGAATCCTCGAAGGGTTCTATCAGCACGTTGCCTCCGTCCCGCACCTCAAGCAGCTTGTCGGCGACCAGATCCCCCGCCTGAAGCAGGCCCAGACGGCGCATTGGCGGCGGTTGTTCTCCGGCCGCTTCGATGCAGCCTATTTCGCCGGCGTGCACACCATCGGTCTCATGCACCACAAGATCGGGCTGGAGCCGCGCTGGTATATCGCTGGCTACACCTATGTGCTCAACCGGCTGGTCGCGCTGGCGGTCCGCACGCATCGCTGGTCGCCAGGCAAGCTCGCCGCACTGATCGCGGCGGTGAATGCCGGCGTCATGCTCGATATGGACATCGCGATCTCGGCGTATCAGGAGGCACTGCTCGCCGAGCGGCAGCTGCGAACCGAGCGGCTCGGCGCCCTGCTGCACGGGTTTGAGGGAAAGACCGCCGGCCTGGTCGGCATAGTGGCATCCGCGGCGACCGTGCTCGAAGCAACCGCGCGAACGATGTCGGAGACCACCGGCGAGACAACTCAGCAGGCGGCCAACGTCGCAGGCGCAGTCGAGGCAGCGAGCGTCAACGTCCAGACGGTCGCATCGGCCGCGGAGGAACTGTCGGCATCGATCGCAGAAATCGCCCGCCAGGTGGCCCAGTCGTCCGAAATCGCCGGCCGGGCGGTCCAGGATGCCGATCGCACCGACGGCATCGTCAAGTCATTGGCGGATGGGGCGCAGAAGATCGGTGATGTTGTCGGCCTGATCAGCACCATTGCGGGGCAGACCAATCTGCTAGCGCTCAATGCGACGATCGAGGCGGCACGCGCCGGGGATGCCGGCAAGGGCTTCGCGGTGGTGGCGTCCGAGGTCAAGAACCTGGCCGCCCAGACGGCGAAGGCCACCGACGACATCAGCCTGCAGGTCGCACAGATCCAGGTCGCGACCAAGGAAGCCGTGACGGCGATCGAGGCGATCTCGCGCACGATCGGCGAAGTGAGCGAGATCGCATCGGCCATTGCCACGGCAGTGGAAGAGCAGGGCGCGGCGACGCAGGAGATCGCGCGGAACGTGCACGAGGCTGCGGCAGGCACGCAACAGGTCAGTCTCAACATTGTCGGTGTCAGCCAAGGCGCAGCCGAGACCGGGACGGCGGCTTCGCAGGTGCTGGATGCCGCGGGCGAGCTGTCACGACAGGCCGAGCAGCTCAGCAGCGACGTCAAGCAGTTCATTACCGGCGTGAAGGCCGCCTGAGGCGAACGCTGCGTCGTGAACCGGGCGGTATCCGGCTTTACCGATCGTTCATGCAGGCACCCCATACAGTCGCTTCCCCGTCCGGATGCGGCAGCATGACAGTGATGCAAGCTCGATGAAGTTTCTCAGCCGTCTCAGACTCCGCACGAAACTGGCCCTGTTGTTGGGACTATTCGCCCTGGCCCTTGTCGTCTCGATCGGCGCCGCGGCCTCCCTGTTGCGCCATCGGATGGTCGATGACCGCGTCGACAAGCTTCGTGCCGTCGTTCAGTCAACGATCGCCATTGCCCAGTCGCTGGAGGATCGGGTGCTGGCGCATGCTCTCACCCGAGAACAGGCGCTGGCCCTGCTGCGCGACGACATCCACGCGATGCGGTTCGATGCCGGCGGCGGCTATGTATTTGCGCAGACCCTGGACAATGTCTTCGTGCTGCACGGCGCCAATCCGGCCCTTGAGGGCAAGTCGTCGTCGGTCGTCAACGAGAACGGCACGCCACTGACCGAATTGATCCGCGACACTCTGCGGAACAGCGACAGCGGAACTGTCGCCTACATGTTTCCCAAGCCAGGGCAGACCGAGCGGCAACCGAAGATCACCTACGTGGCCTGCTTTGCGCCATGGAATTCTGGTTTTTGGCGCCGGTGCCTATGTCGACGATCTCGATGCCGCATTCCACTCCTCACTGCTGCGGTTGACGTCGATCGGCGGCGCGATCCTGGTCGTTACCCTGCTCGCCGCATGGCTGGTGAACCGGGATATCACGGTCTCGTTCGGCAGTCTGAGGTCGGCGATGGATCGGTTGGCGAAGGGCGACCTGGCGACCGAGGTCCCTGGCACGGACCGGCGCGACGAAGTGGGTGCGATGGCGGCCGCATTGCTGGTCTTCAAGGAACACATGGCGCGAGCCGAACGGCTGACCGCGGAACAGCAGGAGGAGCGTGAGCACGCGGACGCGGCCAAGCATGCCGCCCTGGTTGGGATGGCAGAGGCTATCGAAACCGAGGCCAAGGCTGCTCTCGTGGAGGTCAGCCGCCGGACCGCCGCGATGACCGAGACCGCCAACAGCATGAGCGCCTCGGCCTCACGGACCGGCGAGTCGGCGCAGAGCGCGGCTGACGCGGCGGGACAGGCGCTGGCCAATGCGCAGACCGTGGCGAGCGCGGCTGAAGAGTTGACCGCGTCGATCCGCGAGATCGGCGGGCAGGTGAACCAATCGGCCGCCGTCGTTGAACGGGCGGTCGATGCCGGACGCGTCGCGCGCGAGACGATGGAGGCGCTGAACGAGCGGGTGGGACGCATAGGCGCGGTGGCTGACATGATCGGCGAGATCGCCGCCAAGACCAACCTGCTGGCATTGAATGCAACGATCGAGGCGGCGCGCGCCGGCGATGCCGGCAAAGGCTTCGCCGTGGTCGCAAGCGAGGTGAAGTCGCTCGCCACCCAGACCGCGAAGTCCACCGAGGAGATCGGCCGCCATATCGCCGAGGTGCGCGCCGCGACTGGTGAATCGGTTACGGCCGTCCGGCAAATCGAGCAGACGATAGGCGAGATCAATGCGATCGCCGGCTCGATTGCCGCGGCGGTGGAGGAGCAGGGGGCGGCGACGGCCGAGATCGCGCGCAATGTGACCGAGACCGCGGCGACGGCCAACACGATGACCGAGCGTGCCAACGAAGTATCGGCGGAGGCCGGCAAGACGGGTCAGCAGGCCGCCGAGGTACGCGAGCACACCATCGCATTGGATGTCGCCATCGCCAGCAGCCAGGGGCAGTCGGTCACGGCCTCGATCCACGAGATTTCCGAGCGGGGCTGCTTCGTGGTAACGACGTTGCGCTGCCAGATTGGACATGTCGTGGACGTCGGACTGTCGCACCTTGGTACCCGGTTGGCAGGGAACGTGATTGAGCAGGCTGAGGACGGGCTGCGCATCGCATTCAACGGTGACGGGCTGTCGCCCGCGGAAGCCGACCGCATCAGCGTGACGACGATCGGCGATCTGGTGAAATTGACAAAGGGCGACCACGTGGCTTTCGTCAAGCGTGTGGTTGACGCGGTGGCCGCACAGGACAAGCTGCCACCCGAGAAACTCGCGACACAGCACTCCTGTCGGCTTGGCCATTGGTATGACGGTATCACCGACCCAGCGACGCAGGAGCTGCCATCGTTCAAGGCGATCGACGAACCACATCACGCCGTCCATGACCGCGGGCGGAAGGCGCTTGTCGCGCTCGCCGGTGGCGATATGACCGCGGCGGCGCGCTACGTCGCGGAGATGCGGCAGCAGTCGGAGCAAGTTCTGCGCTGGCTTGACGAATTCGGCCGAGCCTATCCTTCAACCACCAGCGCAGACCGTTTCGGTTCGGCGATGGCCGCCTGAAATCCAAGCTTTGTCCGCACGGCGAACGCTGCACCGTGAGCAAGGCGGTATCCGGCTTTACCGGTCGTTCATGCAAGTGCCCGTACAGCCGAAGTCTCGACCGGACGCGCCATCGCCATAGGCATGCAGACCCGATGAACATCCTCAGCCGTCTCCGGCTCCGCACCAAACTCGCATTGCTGCTGGGACTGTCTGCCCTGGGGCTGGTTGCTTCGATCGCGGCTGGCGCCTCGCTGATGCACCAGAGGATGCTCGATGACCGCGTCGACAAGCTGCGCGCCGTCGTGCAGTCGGCGATGGGATTTGCCCAGTCGCTGGAGAAGCAGGTGACAGTCGGCCGGATCACCCGCGAGCAGGCGTTGGCGCAGTTCCGCGACGACCTGCACACGATGCGCTTCGACACCGGCACCAACTACATCCTCGTCCAAACGTTCGACGGTGTCGTCGTGATGCACGGCGGGGATCCGGGGCGAGAGGGGAAGCCAACCGCGTCGAAAGATGCGAATGGCAGATCGAGTGCCGACCTGGCGCGGGATGCGCTGCGCAACGCGGACGAAGGCGTGATCTCGTATCTCGCCCTCAAACCGGGGGCGGCACAGCCGACACCGAAGCTGTCCTACGTCGCGCGGTTCGCGCCCTGGCAGTCGGTGTTCATCGCCGGCGCCTGGACCGACGATCTGGATGCTTCGTACCGCGCATCGGTGCTGCGTCTCGGTTCGATCGGCGGGGCGATTCTACTGGTCACGCTGATCGCTGCCTTGGTGATCAACAACGATATCAGTGGCTCCATGACCAGGCTGAAGACCGCGATGGAACGTCTCGCCAAGGGTGAGCTATCGACCGACATCCAAGGTGCTGCCCGGCACGATGAAGTCGGCGCCATGGCCGGTGCCGTCCTGGTGTTCAGGGACAGCATGGCCGAGGCCGAACGTTTGCGGACCCAGCAGGAGAACATCAAGCATCAGGCCGAAGTGGAGCACAAGGCGGCCCTGCATCGGACGGCGGACATCTTCGAGAGCAAGGTCGGTCGCCTGGTTGGGATGCTCGCGTCGAGTGCCACCGAGTTGGAAGCCACCGCGCAATCGATGACGGGGACGGCGAGCCAGAGTAACCAGCAGGCCGCTGCCGTCGCCTCGGCGGCCGAGGAGGCAAGCACCGGCTTGCAGACCGTGGCCTCGGCCGCCGAGCAACTGACGGCCTCCATTGGTGAGATCAGCCGGCAGGTTGCACAGTCATCGAAGATCACCGGCAAGGCGGTGGACGACGCCAGGCGCACCGATGCCATTGTGCACGCTCTTGCCGAGGGTGCCGAGAAGATCGGCGCCGTCGTGGGCCTGATCACCAACATCGCCCGCCAGACCAATCTCCTGGCACTGAACGCGACCATCGAGGCTGCCCGTGCCGGCGATGCCGGGAAGGGCTTCGCCGTGGTGGCGTCCGAGGTCAAAAGTCTCGCCAGCCAGACCGGCAAGGCGACGGAAGAGATTGACGCACAGGTCACACAGATACAGGCGGCCACCAACGAGGCCGTCGAAGCCATCCGGGGTATCTCCGCCACCATCGAGGAAGTCAGTGCGATCGCGACCACCATCGCCTCCGCCGTCGAGGAGCAGGGTGCCGCCACATCGGAGATCGCCCGCAACGTGCAGCAGACGACCGAGGCGGCGCAGGAGGTGACTATCGGCATCAGCGGTGTGAGCCAGGCAGCGAGCGAAACGGGCGTGGCGGCCGGTCAGGTTTTGACCGCGGCGTCCGACGTGTCCAAGCAGGCTGAACAGTTGTCCGGCGAGGTGAGCACGTTTGTGGCGGACGTCAGGGCGGCGTGACCCTCGCGGAGATCATCGGGTCAGCAGGTCCTTAGTGTCTCCTCGTGACGAGCTATCACTGACCCAACGACCCTACACTTGCCGCTCCACGATCAACTGCTTGATCGCACCGATGGCCTTCGCCGGGTTCAGCCCCTTCGGGCACGTGTCGGTGCAGTTCATGATCGTGTGGCAGCGATACAGTTTGAACGGGTCCTCCAGCGCATCCAGCCGCTCGCCCGTATGCTCGTCGCGTGAATTGGCGATCCAGCGATACGCCTGCAGCAGCACCGCAGGGCCCAGATAGCGGTCGCCGTTCCACCAGTAGCTTGGACATGCGGTGGTGCAGCAGAAGCACAGGATGCACTCCCACAGCCCGTCCAGCTTCGCGCGCTCCTCGCGGCTTTGCAGCCGCTCGCCATCCGGGGGCGCCGGACTGTCGGCCTGTAGCCACGGCTTGATGCTCTGAAGCTGCGCGTAGGCCTGCGAGAGATCCGGCACGAGGTCCTTCACCACCGGCATATGCGGCAGCGGGTTGATGCGTACTGCGCCCTTCACATCCTCGATCGGCTTGAGGCAGGCAAGCGTGTTGCCGCCGTCGATATTCATCGCACACGAGCCGCAGATGCCCTCGCGGCAGGAGCGGCGGAACGTCAGCGTCGGATCGACCTCGTTCTTGATCTTGATCAGCGCGTCCAGGACCATCGGGCCGCAGGCATCGAGATCGACCTCGTAGGTGTCGGTGCTTGGATTCAGTCCATCGTCGGGGTTCCAGCGATAGATGCGGAACTGCCGCACGCGCTTCGCGCTGGCGAGGGCTTTGTGGGTCTTGCCGGTGGTGAGGCGGCTGTTGGCGGGGAGGTTGAAGGCGACCATTCAAAATCGCTCCTGGTCTGTCGCGTGCTCCGCCGCTCGGTCGGTGCGCTTACGCTTCATAAGCTTTTAACACGGAGGAAGATCGAGGGCCACGGAGGGCCACAGGAGACCATCATGTTGGCGGCGGAGCGGCTTACTGAGCAGGTGATCGGGTTGGCGATCGAAGTGCATCGGCATACGGGGCGGGGGCTGCTGGAATCCGTGTACGAGCAGTGCCTGTGCTACGAGTTTCGGCGGGCGGCGATACCGTTCGAGCGACAAGTGGGTATCCCGGTAATCTACAAGGGAATGGCGCTCGACGAGGGCTTCCGGGCGGATATCGTTGTCGAGCGGCAGGTCATACTGGAGATCAAGTCCGTCGCCGCGATCATCCCCGCGCACGAAGCCCAATTGCAGACCTACCTGCGCATGAGCCGCATTCCCGTCGGCCTGATCCTGAACTTCAATGCGCCGCGTCTGATAGACGGCCTCCGGCGCTTCGTCATGTAAGGAAGGCTCCGTGGCGCTCCGTGGCCCTCGCTCGTCCTCCGTGTTAAGATCGTTGACTGCCGGGGCGCACGAACGCTCCCGTGCAAACAACTTCGTTGCCCCCGCGAACAACTTCGTCTCGCCGCGAGCAATTTCGTCACCCCCGCGAAAACGGGGGCCCAGGTCGCATTGGGAACCGCGCATCGTCACGGCAGTAGCTCTCAATAAACCCGCGGCCTCGGCGGGAACGAAGACACTTCGTTGGTCAGCGTCTGCAGCTTCACCGGCCGATAGGCCAACTGCACCGTCCCATCGTCGTCACACCAGGCAAGCGTGTGCTTCATCCAGTTCACGTCGTCCCGGTCCGGATAGTCGTCGTGCGCATGTGCCCCACGGCTCTCATGCCGGGCCTCGGCGCCGACCATGGTGGTCATCGCGTTGCCCATCAGGTTCTGCAGCTCCAGCGCCTCCATCAGGTCGCTGTTCCAGATCAGGCTACGATCGGACACCGACATGTCCGACAATCCTCGCCAGACGCGCTGCATCGCGGCCACGCCCTCAGCCAGCGTCGTGCTGTTGCGGAACACCGCGGCGTGGCTCTGCATCGTACGCTGCATGTCAACCCGCAGGTCGGCGACGCGCGTGCCGCCCTTGGCGTGGCGCGCGCGGTCGAAGCGATCCAGCGAATATTCTCCCGACTTCGGTGGCAGCGGCGGCTGGCTGGCGTCGGGCCTGATCAGTTCCGCCGCGCGCAACGCCGCGGCGCGGCCGAACACCACGATATCCAGCAGCGAGTTGCACCCCAGCCGATTGGCGCCGTGCACCGACACGCACGCCCCCTCGCCCACCGCCATCAGCCCGGGCGCGACCGCATCCGGATTTTCTCGCGTCGGCCGCAGCACCTCGCCGTGGTGGTTCGTCGGCACGCCGCCCATGTTGTAATGCACGGTCGGCAGCACCGGGATCGGCTCCTTGGTCACATCGACGCCGGCGAACACCTTCGACGTTTCGGAAATTCCCGGCAGACGCTCGTGCAGCAGGTCCGCGCCAAGGTGCTCGAGATGCAGCATGATGTGGTCCTTGTTCGGCCCACAGCCGCGTCCCTCGTTGATCTCGACCGTCATCGAGCGCGACACCACGTCGCGCGACGCAAGGTCCTTCGCGGTCGGCGCGTAGCGCTCCATGAAGCGCTCGCCTTCAGAGTTCGTCAGATAACCGCCTTCGCCACGCGCGCCTTCGGTGATCAGGCAGCCGGCCGGGAAGATGCCTGTCGGATGGAACTGCACGAATTCCATGTCCTGACACGGCAGACCTGCGCGCAGCACCATGCCGTTGCCGTCGCCGGTGCAGATATGCGCCGAAGTGCAGGAGAGAAACGTGCGCCCATAGCCGCCGGTGGCCAGAACCACGATCTGCGCGCGGAACCGGTGGATGCTGCCGTCCTCCAGACACCATGCGGTGACGCCACGGCACACGCCTTCATCGTCCATGATCAGATCGAGTGCGAAGTATTCGACGAAGAATTCTACGTCGTGTTTCAGGCTCTGCTGGTACAGCGTGTGCAGAATGGCGTGGCCGGTGCGGTCCGCGGCGGCGCAGGCGCGGCGGGCGGGCTCCTTGCCGTAGTCCTTCATGTGGCCGCCGAACGGGCGCTGATAGACCTTGCCCTCCTCGGTGCGGCTGAACGGCACGCCGAAATGTTCCAGTTCGTAGACCGCCTGCACCGCCTCGCGGCACATGTATTCGATGGCGTCCTGGTCGCCGAGCCAGTCCGACCCTTTCACGGTGTCGTACATGTGCCAGCGCCAGTCGTCCGCATCCATGTTGCCGAGCGAGGCCGCCACGCCCCCTTGGGCCGCCACGGTGTGGCTGCGCGTCGGAAACACCTTGGTGATGCAGGCTGTCTTCAGACCGGCCGCGCCCATGCCGAAGGTGGCGCGCAGTCCTGAACCACCGGCGCCCACCACCACCACATCGTAGGTGTGGTCGACGATGTTGTAGGCGCGTGATGACGGCAGCGTGATCGCGTTCATGGAGCCCTTTCCCGTCCGAAATCTGTTACAGGCCGAGCTTCAGGACCGAGACGATGCAGGCCAGCGCCAGCAGTATGGCGAGGCCCTTCACCATAAGGATCGAACCGACCCGCAGCGCGTCGTTGTGCACGTAGTCCTCGATCACCACCTGGATCCCGAGTTGCAGGTGGTGGAACGTGGCGATCACCAATACGATCATCAACACGATCGGCAGCGGACCAGCCATCCAGAAAACGATGTCGTCGCGCGTCGCGCCGATCATCCGGACCATGCCGCAGAGGAACCACAGGGTCAGCGGCACCAGCGCGATCGCGGTCAGGCGCTGAGCCCACCAGTGCGCCGCGCCCGCCCGCGCCGAGCCAAGTCCGCGCGCCCGTCCCAGCGGCGAACGCATGATGTCCACTTGCGGCGTCTTTGATGCACCGGCCATGCCGCGCCTCACCACACTGCCAGGCCGACGACCCACAGCAGCAGCGTCGCCGCCACGGTCGCGATCAGCACGGCCCAGGCGGAACGGTCGTACCAGGGCTGGTCGAAGCCGTGCCCGGAATCCCAGACCAGATGGCGGATGCCGGAGAAGAAGTGGAAAGCCAGCGCCAGCGTCCAGCCGAACAGCACCAGCATGCCGACCGGGGTCGCCAGGAACCATTGCACGCCGGCGAAGGCATCATCGGAAACCGCCGCGGCGACCAGCCACCAGGTGAGCAGCAGGGTGCCCAGCCCCAGCCCCACGCCGGTGATCCGATGCAGGATCGACATCGCCATGCTGATCGGCCAGCGATAGACCTGAAGATGGGGGGAGAGCGGGCGGCGGATCAGCTTGCCGTCGGTATTGCGCGCCACCATCAGCGCGTCGCGTACGTCTCTCAATGGATCGCTCCATCCTGTCGGCCGCCCGACTGGGCGCCGAGCCGTTGCGTTTGCTTACGCTGCCGGGGGAGAGGGGTCAACGCGCGGAGCCGGAGCGGCAAGCGCTTGCCCGGAAGACGGCGCGAGCACTATCTAGCCGCATGGACCGGATCGTCACCCTGAAGGAGCGCAAGGCGGCCGAGGCCGACCGGCGGCGGCGCGCCGTGGAGGACCTGCGTTCGGCGCTCGCCGCCTATGCGCGTGAACATGGCGGCCGCTTCCTGCTGTTCGGTTCGGCCGCGCGCGGCGATATGCGCTACCATAGCGACGTGGATATTCTGACTGACTTTCCGGAGCCGGAAACCAACGGCGCCTGGAATTTCGCGGAGAGAGCGTGCTGGGACCGCAAGCTCGATCCCGACATCGGGCCCAGGTCCTGGTGCAAGGCTGAGTTCATCGCCCATATCCAGCCCGATATCGAGGTGATCGGGTGAGTGATGCCCGTTGGATCGAGATCGAGAAGGCGCCGACAATCGATGCCGCAGAACAATTGGCGCGGCACCTTCCGGCGGCAATCGCAGTCTTCCGCCAGGCGATCGACTCCTGATCGGACCGCCTTGCTTGCCCCTCGGCAAGGTCGCGCCCTAATTAGCCCCATGGACCGCATCGTCACCCTGAAGGAGCGCAAGGCGGCCGAGGCCGACCGGCGGCGGCGCGCCGTGGAGGACCTGCGGTCGGCGCTCTCCGCCTATGCGCGCGAACATGGCGGCCGGTTTCTGCTGTTCGGTTCGGCCGCGCGCGGCGACATGCGCCACAACAGCGATGTCGACATCCTGGTGGATTTCCCAGCGGACGTTTTGGACGATGCCTGGAATTTCGCGGAGCGGGCCTGCTGGGATCGGCGCCTCGACCCGGACATCACGCCGTTCTCCTGGTGCAAGGGCCGCTTCCTGGAGCGCGTGACCCCCGACCTTCAGGTTGTGGCATGAGTGACGAACGCTGGTCCGACATCGAGGCCGATACCGCCGCCGCGGTGGACCATTTCTCCCGCGCCATCCAGATCTATCGGGGATCCGGCCTCCACGACGACTCGATGGACGGCTACACCCGGCGGATGGGCTTCATGCACGCCATGCTCGCCGGCCATACTTCGCTGGAAAAGGCCCTGCTGCGCGTTCTTCAGCTCCAGGGCGAAGAGGCACCGAGCGGGCGCCAATGGCACGCCGATCTGATCCAGCGCGCGGGTCGCAGCACCGACAGCCGGCCCGCCATATTGCCGGCCGCATTGGTCCGCGCCATCGACCGCACCCGCAAGTTCCGCCATGTCGCAGTCCGTGCCTACGACACCTTCGATCCGGACGACGCCGAGCCGGCGGTACGCGCCGCCGAAAAGGTCGCCGCAGGCCTTGCCGCCGCCATTGCCGCCTACCGACAGGCAGTCGATCCCCCGGCCTGATCAGGCCGCCTGCTTCGCCAGCATCCGCTGCGTGACAAGCGTCTCGGCGATCTGCACCGCATTCAGCGCGGCACCCTTGCGCAGGTTGTCGGAGACGCACCAGAACGACAACCCGTGCGGCACCGTCGGGTCCTTGCGGATGCGGCTGACATACACGGCGTCCTCGCCGGCGCATTCCAGCGGCGTGACGTAGCCGCCGTCCTCGCGCACATCGACCACCTCCACGCCCGGCGCATCGCGCAACGCCGCGCGTGCCTCGCCTGCGGTGACCGGCAGTTCGAACTCGACGTTCACCGCCTCGCCATGGCCGATGAAGACCGGCACGCGCACGCAGGTCGCGTGCACCGCGATGTCGGGGTCGAGAATCTTCTTCGTCTCGACCACCATCTTCCATTCCTCCTTGGTCGAGCCGTCGTCGAGGAACTTGTCGATGTGCGGGATGCAGTTGAAGGCGATCTCCTTGGTGAACTGCTGCGCCGGCGAGGACTCGTGCACGAACACCGACTTGGTGTGGGTGTACAGCTCGTCCATCCCCTCCTTGCCCGCACCGGACACCGACTGGTAGGTCGCCACCACCACCCGCCTGATCCGGAACTGGTCATGCAGCGGCTTCAGCGCCACCACCATCTGGATCGTGGAGCAGTTGGGATTGGCGATGATGTTGCGGCGCCCGAACTTCGCCAGCGCCTGCGGGTTCACCTCCGGCACCACCAGCGGGACGTCGGGCTCCATGCGGAAATGGCTGGTGTTGTCGATCACCACGCAACCGGCGGCGGCGGCGCGCGGCGCATGCACGGCGGAAACGGCGGCGCCAGGCGAGAACAGCCCGATATCCCAGCCGCGAAAGTCGAAGGTCTCCAGGTTGCGGACCGTGAGCACCTTCTTCTCGCCGAACGACACTTCCTGCCCGGTGGACCGGCCCGACGCGAGCGCCACCACCTCGTCGGCGGGAAATTTCCGCTCCGCCAGCGTCTTCAGCATCTCGCGTCCGACCGCTCCGGTGGCCCCGACGACGGCGATCCTGTAGCCCATTCTCGTCACTCCTGTTCCGGGTGCGGCATTAGCCCGGCCGGCCGGCCGAGGGCAAGCTTCTCACGAGGCCGCCCGCGGCACCGCACCGCCTGACTGAGCGGCAATCAGTTCAGCGTCCCTGGCCTGCGCCCTTGTAACCGCCGGCCTGGCATTGAACCGCGCCAGATAGGCGGTGATCTCCGGCAGTTCCGGCACCAGCTTGAACCCGGTCGTCCAGGTCAGCGCCGTGCCCCACAGCACATCGGCGGCCGAGAAGCGCTCGCCGAGCAGCCACGGTCCGCGCTTCAGCTGTGCCGTGAGAGTACCCAACATGGTGTCGTAATCGCCATACGGCGACATCGCCTGGCCGCCGGGCTCGCGGTTCATGGCCCGATCCACCACCGCCGGCTCGAAGCACGCGGCGTAGAACACCATCCAGCGCAGATACGGCCCCCGCAGCGGATCGCCGATGGCGGGCGCGAGTCCCGCCTCGGGGAACAGGTCGGCGAGATAGAGATAGATGGCCACCTGCTCTGTCACCAGCGCATCGCCGTGCAGGATGGCCGGCACCTTTCCCATCGGGTTGATCGCGAGATACTCGGATTGCCGCTGCTCGCCGGCCTTCATGTCGAGCACCCGCAGCGTGTACGGCGCGCCGATCTCCTCGAGCAGCACCAGCGTGCCGGAGGATCGCGTGTGCGGCGAATGGAACAGGGTGATGTCGCGACTGGCGCTCATGCTCGTCCTCCTTGATCGCGGCGAGCCGGTGCAGACTCGACGCACGATTTCCCGAGCGTGCATGTAGTCTGGTGGCATGACGCCGCAAGTTGACCCCGGGCTGTTCAAGCCCGCCCTCATCATCCTGGCCGCGACGGCGGTCGTGATCCCGCTGTTCCATCGGCTGCGGATCAGCCCGATACTGGGGTTCATGCTGGTCGGCGTCGCGGTGGGGCCGTTCGGGCTCGCCACCCTGGCCGACCGGATCCCGCTGCTCGATTTCATCACCCTCAGCCGCCCCGAGACCATCGAGCCCATCGCCGAGCTTGGCATCAGCATGCTGATGTTCATGATCGGGCTGGAGCTGTCGCTCGAGCGCCTGCGCGTGATGCGCCGGCTGGTGTTCGGGCTGGGGCTGCTTCAGTTCGTCCTGTGCGCACTGGCGCTCGCGGCCGTGGCCTATGCGCTGGGTGCCCCGCCTGGGCTCGCTGCCGTGGCAGGTGCCGCCCTGGCGATGTCGTCCACCGCCGTCGTCGTCCAGGTGCTCTCCGACGAAAAGCGGCTGGCCGGCCCCGTCGGCCGAGCCTCGCTGGCGATCCTGCTGTTCCAGGACATCGCCGCGGTCCCTGTGCTGTTCGTCATCAGCGTGCTGGGCGCGAACCCCTCCGGTGGAAATGGCAGTTACGCCTGGACGATCGGCCAGGCGGTCGCGGTCGTGATCGGCCTGATTGCCGCCGGGCGGCTGGTGCTGCGTCCGCTGTTCCGCAGTGTCGCCCGCACCGGCAGCGCGGAACTGTTCGTCGCCGCCTGCCTGCTGGTCATCCTCGCGACCGGGCTGGCGACCGCCGTGGTGGGACTGCCGATGGAACTGGGCTCGCTGATCGCTGGCCTGCTGCTCGCCGAAACCGAGTTCCGCCGTCAGGTCGAGGTGACCATCGATCCGTTCAAAGGTCTGCTGATCGGCGTCTTCCTCATCTCGGTGGGCATGAGTGTCGACCTGGGCCGCCTCATCGCGGACGCCCCGCGCCTGATCGGCTTCGGCCTGCTCCTTGTCGCAATCAAGCTCGCCATTGTCGCTGCACTCGCGCGCGCCTTCGGCCTGCGCTGGCGGACCGGCCTGCAGGCCGGGCTGCTGCTCGGCCCGGGCGGCGAGTTCGGCTTCGTCATTCTCGGCCTGGCGCGCTCGGAGCACCTGATCGGGCAGGACGCCGCGCGCTTCCCGCTGATCCTGGTCGCCGTGACGATGGCGTGCATCCCCCTGCTCTCGGCGCTGGGCAGGCTGATCGCTCGCCAAACCCCGACGCCGCCGATTGCCCATCCAGCGCTGCTGGCCGCAATGCCCGAAGACCCGACGCCCCGCGTCATCCTGGCCGGCTTCGGCCGCGTCGGCGAAACGGTCGCCTCGCTGCTGGAGGTGCACGGCGTGCCCTATGTCGCGGTTGACAGCGACCTCGACCGCGTCGCCGCCGTGCGCAAGGAGCGCCGGTCGGTGTCGTGGGGCGACATCACCCAGGTCGAGCTGCTGCACCGCCTGCACATCGACACCGCGCGCGCCCTGGTCGTGACCATGAGCGATCATGCCGCGAGCGATCGCCTGGTCGCGGCGGCACGCGGCCAGCGCGACGATCTTCTGATCATCGTGCGCGCCCGCGACGCGCGCCACGCGGCGCACCTGTATGCGATCGGCGCGACCGATGCGGTGCCGGAAACGATCGAGGCCAGCCTGCAACTGTCCGAGGCGGTGCTGGTCGATCTCGGCATCCCGATGGGCCCGGTGATCGCGACGATCCACGAGAAGCGCGCCGAGATGCAGGCTGAGATCAGGGCGATGGCACCTGACGCTGAAGTCCGTCCGCTCGGCCGACGCCGGCTCCGCGACATGCTGCAACGGAGCGGGTGATGCGGCCACGGACGCACCAATTCGCGGGGTGGACGCGTACCCCAAGATGGAGGACATAATTGCCGCCTATGCGGAGGTCGCCATGCTGCAGATCAAGCAACTCGACCATCTGGTCCTGCGGGTCGTGAACCTGCAGGCGATGATGCACTTCTACATGGACGTGCTGGGGTGCTCGCTGGAGAAGGTGCAGGAGAAGATCGGCCTGTATCAGCTCCGGGCGGGCAGCGCGCTGATCGACCTGGTGCCGGTGGACGGACCGTCCGGGCAGAAAGGTGGTGCGCCGCCCGGGAAGGAGGCCAGGAACCTCGACCATTTCTGCCTTCAGATCGAGCCGTTCGACGCCGAGGCGATCATCGCCCATCTGAAGCGGCACGGCGCCGAGCCTGGTCCGGTGGAATCGCGCTATGGCGCGGCTGGACAGGGGCCGTCGATCTACGTTCCCGACCCGGAAGGGAACATGGTCGAGCTGAAGGGCCCACCGTGGGAGTTGGCAGAAAAGGCCTGAGCACCCGTGGCTTTCTACGACTTTGCTGTTCATCCGCAGCACTGTCGCATGAAAAGGCGGCATCAGTGCCTGTCACCTGCGGCCAAGGGCGGCTGAGTAGGTCAGGGACTGCCTGGTAACCTGGATCCAGGATGTGACACTCGCGGAAGCGCGGTCCACGGCGCGAGTCGTGCCGACGCGCGGCGGCCGAATCAGCGCGGCGGGACCGGAAGCGGGCCGGCCCCGTGCGTCGCGCCTCAATAGTCGAGATACCGGTTCAGGGCGGGCCGGTGCCGGCGGGTGACGGAAGCGGCGACGGTGCCGGCAATGCGGCGGACGCGGCGGCCGGGACGAGCGACTGAAACGACTGATGGATGAGGTCCCGGACCAGGTTGGCGAGGCTGCCGCCGTAGCGGATCATGGCCATCTGCACCTCGCGCCACAGCGGATGGCTCGGCATGATGCCGAGGTCGCGGCAGATATCGGCGATGACGGCACCGATCGGGCGGCGGCGGACCTCGGCCGCGATCTGCTCCGGCGTGGGCAGGTGAGCGAGCCGTGCATCGGTCGGCGGCGCGGCGCGGTGCGGCCGGCGCGCACGGCCGCGCGGGCCTGGCGACGGCGGGCGTGGCGCGCGGGCGTGGTGCGGCGTCCAGGCGGGCGGCGTTGCGGACCACGCGCGCTTCGAGTGCATTGGCGCGGTGCAGGCCGCGCGTGATGCGCGCGAGGATCAGCGCGATGTCGCGCGTGCCGAACGGGCGCGTGGCGGCGGCGAGGTCGATGGTGGCGCTGTGGTGCCGGAGCGTGGCGGCGAGTTCCTTGCCGTAGTCGATGAGTTTGCGGACGAGGTCGAGCAGGCGCCCGGCGCGGCTGGGCTCGGTGGTGGGGGTTGGGGCGGTGGCCGCGGCGGTCATGAGCAGAACAAGCGCATAGGACAGACGTCCGCGTCAAGGAATATATTCAGGAGACCTCACGTCGGCTATCGAGAGCCTTGTGGCTAAGGTGCGTCCGGAGACGGTAGTCACCTGACAGGTTGGCCCCGCCGGCTCGTGTTCCAGTATTACAGTTGCGAGTCCGCCAGTGGCTTGATCCTTTCTAGCGAAAGCAGCTGGGTGAGGTGAGCAGTGGGTGTGGCTGGGTGCAGGACCACCACCCGGTCTGGGGTGCATCTTGGGCGGACGCACAGAACCGAAAATACTCCGCCAAGCGGTCAGCGCAGCCCCAGCTTGGCGGACGCAGGGGCGTGCGGCCGGTGCTTCACTGGCGGAGCGCGCTGATCGACGCTGAGATCGCGGAGAACGCTGCGCGTGGGACAGCCGGGCCGTAGTGTGAAGCAATTCAGTTCGCGCCGGCGCTCAAAGGCCTAAGGGCCTGAGCCCGGATAACTGCATCATCCGTCTGGCCGCCTCGGGGCGAAGGTATAGTTCCAGTCACCGTGGAAGTCGGCGGGTTGGATGTTGAGGCTAGCCATTTCGGCGTCAGAGACCTTGATGCCCTTCTCGTAGGTGGTGTCGTCGAGCCTGCACGCGACGGTGAGGCCAGTATCGGTGGTCGTGTTGGCGATCAGCTGAATGATAACTTGATGGCTGACCAATGGTTTGCCACGCCAGTTCTGAGTGATGAAGGCGAACAGCCGGTGCTCGATCCTGTTCCATTTGCTGGTACCGGGTGGCAGATGGCAGACGGTGATCGAAATCCGGAGTTCGTCGGCCAGCACTTGCAGTTCCCGCTTCCACAGGCGCAGACGCACGCCGTTGCTGCCGCCACAATCCGCGGTAATCAGCAGTCGCGTCGCGGTGGGATAGCGGGCGGCACCGAGTTCGTACCACCAGCGGCGGATGCTCTCGACGGAGAACGCCGCGGTGTCGTGGCCGATGCCGAGATTGACCCACCCGGTGTTGTCGGCGATGTCGTAGATGCCGTACGGCACCGCCTTGCCGAGTTCGGGAATAACGAAGTCGTGCACTCGAACTGGCTCGGGTTGTCCCTTGGGGCGCAGCTCACGGCCGGCATTCTTGAAGTCTCCGACGAGCTCTTTCTTCTTGGTGTCGACCGAGATCGCGGGTTCACCGGCAGCCTGGAACGCCTTCACTTCGGCGTTGATGTGCTCGAATTGGGCGTTGCGGTCGGGGTGGCTTGCGCCTTCGCGCGTCTTGCTGTTGGCCTGGAGGCTGAAGCCCAGGCGGCGCAGCAAGCGGCCTACCAGCTTCTGGCCGGCGATGAAGCCCTGCTCCGCCAGCGCCGCAGACAGACGACGCTGGCTCTTGCTGACCCACAGCAGGGCAGCTTCGGGATCACCGCGAATGGACGACTGCACCAACTCGTTCAAGGCTTCCAAAAGTCCAGGTTGGGTCTCAATCGCCGGCTTACCGCCACCTCCCGCCCGACGCACCCGGTTGCCCAACTGCGTGACGCCAGCCCGCAAGTCCGCCAGGCCACGACCGATTGTGCTGCGTGCGATACCGGTCGCCCGCGACACCGCGGCTACTCCGCCGCGTCCCGCGGCTTGCGCTTCACTCGCAGCAAGCAGACGACGTTCTCTCTCGTCCAAGAACGGCGAAAGCGCATCGAAACGCGCCGCGATCGTCGTGGAATTGATCATACAGCCAGGGTAGATGTGCCAGCCTCAGTGTCACTCCCATTTACAGATTTGTTCGTTGCGTCTTTGCCCCAGTCTCGATTCTATTCTTCCGATTCGGTCGTCCAGGCTCAGGCCCTAAGTGCACGGGCCAAGCAGTGGGCGCTTCAGGCGCCACGTGATCGAGGAGAGAGATCATGAAAAGCATGAAGACGATGATCCTTGCCACCGCAGCGGTGATGAGCCTTGGCGCCATGGGATCGGCCTATGCCGACAGCGGCGAGGGCGTCGTCGCCAACACCCAGTTCACGCAGATCCCGGGTGCGGTTGCTGAGGCGCGGGTGCACAATGTTCCGCCAGTGGCGACGAACGCGGAAGTGATCCACGTCGCCCAGTCGAACAATCGGACGTGGATATATCCGCCAATCCAGAATTATCTGGGCCAGTAATCACTCTACCGCTGTGCGAACGAAAGGGCCGGCATAACTGCCGGCCTCTTTCATTTCAGCGCGCGAATTTTCTCCTTCGAACTCAGCCCCGATTCTCGCCAGGGCTGTTTTGCGTCATCCGCGGTTGTTGTGGCGGGTCACGTCGTAGCGGCGATCCAATCACGGACGGCAACACACACGAGGATCGCGTGCTCGCGGCCTTGGCGCGACCTGACGGCACCCAGGACGCGATGGACAGCACGGCGAGGGAGTAAAAAGCCCCGGCTCGGCGGCGTGGCTAAGCCGGAGGGAAGGCGCGAGTTTGGCTTGAACTCTCGCACTCGACATCCCCCGCGCGGCTATTGGATGATCCGCGTAATCTTGGGGCTACAGCAGCCCGCAGTAGCTCATTCGAAGCGCCGCAGGGGAGGTCGCGATGAAAGCAGCCCAGGTCGTGAAGTACGGAGATGCGGTCGAGGGAATAGAACTTCGGGAGGTTCCCGAGCCCGCCGCACCGAAATACGGAGAAGCGCTGGTCGGCGTGGAATTCTCTCCGATCAACTTCAACGACCTCATGGTCGTCTGGGGCATCTATGCCTGGAAACCCGAGTTGCCGGCGACCATGGGAAACGAGGGGGCCGGCACAGTGATCGCAGTCGGAGACGGGGTGACCTCGGTGAAAGTCGGTGACCGCGTCATCCTGCCCTGGACGGTCAAAAAATGGCAGCAGCGGGTGCTGGTTTCCGCCGAAGAGCTCATCGTCGCTCCACCGGACGCCGATCCGCAGCAGGCAGCGATGATGGCCATCAACCCCGCCACAGCAGCGCTGCTGCTCAACCAATACGTCGATCTCCAGCCCGGCGATGCCGTGGTTTACAACGCTGCGACCTCGGGCCTCGCCCAGTGGCTGGCTGCCCTCGCTGCAAGGCGCGGCGTGCGAACCATTGGGCTGGTACGCCGCCGCGAGGACGTCGAGAGCGTCAAGCGGGGTGGGTGCGAGATCGTCGTGCTCGACGACGAAGAGATCGGCGCGGTTCAGGCACGACTTCAAGGATTGAACGTTCGGCTGGCACTCGACGTCATCGGGGGCGCCTCGGCCGGGCGGCTGCTGCACTTCCTCAGCCCCAAAGGCAAGCTCGTGACCTACGGCGACGTCGCCGGCAAGCCGATGGAGCTACCTGGCGGCCTCCTGATCTGGAACCAGCTGACCGTCGAGGGCTTCTTCGAAGGCCATCCGCACATTGTCCCCAAAATCGCGCCGGTACTACGCGAGCTGGTCAAGATGATCGGGCCCGGCGGCATTCGCCAGCCGGTTGCTGCTGTCTATCCCATCGATCGCGTCAAAGAGGCCGTAGCGCACGCTGTCAAGGGCGGCAGGATTCTTCTGAGCCTCAGTGACCGGTGAATTGCGCCCGCGACGATTGCTCGCTGGCGATCAGCGTCTTTTTTGTGCGTCAGCCTCTCGGCGTGGAGGAACTCCCACGCCGATCGATAGTCAACCTTCGGGCCGCGCCCGGTCAGTTCGGTCACCAGACCACGAGCGTGAAGTCGCCGCCCCGGCAGCGCCGCAGCAGCCAGCGCCGCCATCGGCCGCTGCCCGTCCGTTGCCGCCTCTGCACCCACCGGATCGCCGTGGTCACGCCAACCCCGTAGCGCGACGCCGCCTGCCGCCGCGACAGCCCGTCCCGTCCAACCGAACCAACCACCCGCTCGCGAAGATCGTTTGAATAGGGTCGTGCCATGCATGCTGGCCTCCAGCCCAGCCAGCAGGTTGAATCAGACCTCACCCGATTCGGGAATCGCCCGCAGATTTCAGGCTCGCTTCATCGCGCTCTGGCCGATATGGCGCTGTCTGTCCCTGCCGTTGATTTGAAGTTTGAATAGCCTCTCCCGGCACGCAGGCGTCGCCCCGCTCACCCATCCGGCAGCGTGAACACCGCGCACGGCGCCGCGATGCCGCGCAGCACGTGCTCGCCCAGCGGCACCAGCGGCGTCGTGGTCTCGGCGGCGACCGCGCCCGAGATCAGCACCCACCGCCCGAGCGGCCGGCACAACCCCTCCAGCCGGCTGACAAGGTTCACCGCCGGGCCGATCGCGGTGAAGTCCAGCCGGTCGGCCGCGCCGATATTGCCCCACAGGATCTCGCCCAGATGCAGCGCCGCGCCGAACGGCAGCGGCGGCAGCCCCTGCGCCTGCCGCACCGCATCGAGATGCGCCATGCCGGCGCGGGCGGCGCCGACCGCGCGCAGCGCCGCCTCGCAGGCATCGGCCGGCGCGCCGGTGACCGGGAAGATCGCCAGCACGCCGTCGCCGATGAACTTCAGCACCTCGCCGCCGAAGGCGTGCACCGCGCCGGCGACGCGGTCGAACCAGGCGTCGAGCGCGGCGATCATCGCCGCGGGCTCGGTCGCCTCGGAGAGCGCGGTGAAGCCGCGCAGATCGGCGCAGAACAGCGCGGCGCGGATGGTCTCGCCGGTGCCGCGGCGCAGCGCGCCGGCCTGCACCTGGGCGGCACTGCGCCGGCCGAGATAGGCCTCGAGCAGCGCGGCCAGCGCCGCCCGCGCGGCGAGCGCGGCCAGCGGTGCCGCGACGAAGCGCGCGACCTGGCGCAGCCGGCCGGCCTCGGCGGGGTCGAACGGCCGGGTCCCGGCCCAGCCCAGCAGCGGAGCTGTCAGGCCCCGGCCCGATCGTGTCCTGATGCACCGGGCCGAGCCCGGCCAGCCAGTCGCGGCCGGCGTGGCTCGGCGGGGCGCCCGCGAAGCCCAGCGCCTCGATCACCGCCCCGGTCTCCGCCCGCCACAGCCAGGTGCGGCGGGCGATGATCGGATGCGGCACCGCGAGCGTCAGCGCGCCGCCGGCCAGCGGCAGTCCGTCGGCCAGCAGCCGGCCGCCGAGCTCGGCCAGGAACCGGTCAGGGCCGGGCGAGGCGCCGGCCTCGTCCACCAGCCAGGCGAGCGGCGCGGGCAGATCCATGCCGCGATCATGCGGCTACGGCCCCCGGCCTGTCACCCGCGCCGCGGCAATGCGCAGCCGGCCCCGTTGGTCTGTCCCAGGCCCGACCCACGCCTGCGAGCCGGTGGTCGCCATGAAAATCGCCCGCGGCTCAAGTGCGGCGACGTCGAGCGCGGAAGGCAGTCACTCCCTGCCAGTGCGGCCGTGCCGGGGATCCGGGCCCGGGTCGCGTCCGGCCGCAACCTCGGCCAGCCGACCGAGGTAATGGGCCCAGCCATCCGCATGGCTGGCGCATTGCTCGCTATTGGGCAGGCCGGTGTGGGTCAGGCGCAGCAGCGTTCCGTCCGGCTGCTCGATGAGGTCGATCTCGATCAGGCTCGACCCCGGCGGCACCGCCTCGCTGCCGTCCCAGCCGAAGCTGTAGGCGAGCCGGTGCACCGGCACCACCTCGCGGAAGGAGCCGCGGGCGAAGCGAGCCCCGGTGACATTGACGAGATAGAGCCCGCCGGGCCGCGGCTCGACCTGCGCCTCCGTTCCCATCCAGCGCAGGATCTTTTCCGGATCGGTCATGAGCGCGAACACCGCGGCGGGCGGCGCCGGGATGTGCGTCTCGCGGCGGACGACGAGGGCCTCTTGCATCGGTCTCCTCCATGGTTGCGACAGTTGGAGCATTTGCGAACCGGGATCACGGCCGCGGACGGTTCGGCCACCGCCTATCCGGCGAATGCCGGACCAGACCGGCGGGCACCGCTTCGTATGCCGGAGATCAGCTTCAGCCAAGGCGCCGAATGGAATGCACTCATCAACACGTACATCGGAACCATTCCGCTCAGCGGTGATGCGTCTCGCGCGGCCGAGCAGAGCATACCCTGGGGGCCGCCACCAAGAACACCCGCGAGCAGCGCCATGATCGCGAAGGTGGGCGCAGCCGCGAGGCATAGCCAATCGATCGCGCCGTGGGCGGCTACACTGCCGCTTCCAGCCGGGGCGTCCACGATGTCACGTCGGGTGGCAATCATCGTGTTGGATCCGAACATCATGAAGGACCGCACTCAGCGACTGCCGGTTCTCAGATCGTCGGAATACCCAGCCTTCAGGCGAGGCCACTGGGTGATGGGGCGGCCATCGATACGGTAATTGTGCTTGCCGTTCGGCCGTTGTGGCCAGCCGGCCGGCGAGTCCTCCCACGTCTCCTGCCGCCCATAGACGGTCAGGTCGAGCAACGCGTAGTTATTGCCCATCACCTCGACGCCACGCCTCGTCGTCCAGTAAGTCTCGAAGACTTTGGATCCTTGTCGCAGGTAGCAGACGATGTGCATCATGCCCACCCGGCGTCCAACCAAGAGAGTGTCGAGCGAGTCCTGGGGCGCCGAGTACCAAGGCATCTGAAAGCCCATGAAGTCGCGGTACCGGGCGCTCTCTTCGTACGGGCCCTGGCAGAACGTGGCATAGGTCACGTCGCGGGAATGAACGAAGGACAGCTCGCGGACCTGGGATGTATACAAGGTGCATCCCTCGCACTGCTCCGGCGCAGGGTGGCCGGTGTGCCACATGAAGTAGTAGGCGATGAGCATCCGGCGTCCCTCGAACGCATCCAACAGAGTTACTGCCCCACGTTCGCCAATGAGCGGTGTGGCGCCATCCACCTCAACCATGGGGAGGCGTCGGCGCGCGGCTGCAATGGCATCGCCTTCTCTTGTGTGAGCCTTCTCTCGAATCCGCAACGCGTCCAGCTCCGCCTGGAAGGTGCTCCGATCGACTATTTTGGGCGCTCCAAGTTCATCCCTCATGACGTCTTTCATCGCTCCGCCTCCATCGGTCAGTAATTCAGGTCAATCATTGCTTGTCCATCCGGCTCGAATTTTCGGCGCTTGTCGTACTCGTCACGACACCTCGACCCACTTCGGGGCGGGCGGGGCGTCGGGAACGTAACTGTCGTGCCAATTCCACCACTTGTACGGCGGGGTCTGGGGGTAGCCCTCCGGCGAGTCCTCCCATGTCTCCTGACGCCCGAGCGCCGTCATATCGAGGTAGCTCCAGGTGGTGCCCATCGCCTCGTCGCCGCGGCCGTTGATGAAGTATGTGCGAAACACGCGCTCGCCATCGCGGATGAACGCGTTGTGGCCGTGCCATTCGCCCACCCCGAAGTCGGTGTCGAAGCTGTCGGTGACGGTGTACCACGGCATTTCCCAGCCCATCCGCGCCTTCAGGCGCGCGATGTCGGCCTGCGGTGCACGCGAGGCATACACGAGCGTCGTGTCGCGCGCATTCAGGTGGGCGAGGTGGGCGACCTGGTCGGCCCCAAGGGAGCAGCCAACGCAGGCATGCTCCGGCCAGCCGTGCACGCCGGGCTCAAAGTAGGCGCGGTAAACGATCAACTGACGGCGGCCCGCGAACAGGTCGAGCAGGCTCGCTTTGCCCTTGGGCCCGTCGAACGTATATGCCTTGTCCACGGCAACCCACGGCATCCGCCGGCGCTCGGCGGCCAGCGCGTCACGGGCGCGCGTCAGGGCCTTCTCCTTGACGAGAAGCTGCTCGCGCGCAGCCTCCCACTCTTGCGGCGACACAACCGGTGGCGTGTTCATGACGTGCAGTCCTTCCTCCTCGGGTGATTTGATCGTGGTCATTGCAACCTCCGAATCAGAGCGATCTGCCGTGTCTTCGGGTGGAACGCGATACCGTTCACTGCCGTTCGCTCGCTGTTTGTCATGAGATAGCTATGCCAACAGACGTCGAACGGTGGGAGTGACAAGTGTGACGGGATTTATTGTCTGGCCCCTGAGGCGATTCCAGACCGAACTCCGGTTCTTGCCTTTCACCGAGAGCATGGTGCATCGCTTGCCTCCATATCATGCACGATCTGATCGTGTGCGATGAAAGTTGTCATGTCAATCGCTTGCGATTGAATTGCTCTCGCTTTATACCTTCACCTCTGGGTGAAGAGGGGCACGATGAGGAACCGCCGGCACGAGCCTTCCACGAGCGTCCCCTTGGAACTAGGGGAATTCTTGTGCTTCGCCATCTATTCGGCGAGTCACGCGTTCAATCGCGTGTACCAACCGCTGCTGCGGGAACACGGCCTGACGTACCCCCAATTCATCGCCATGGTTCTTTTATGGGAGCAGGACGGTCAAACAGTCGGGGAACTCGGCCAAAAGCTCTTTCTGCAATCGAATACCCTGACCCCAATGCTGAAGCGATTGGAAACAATCGGCTATATCAGCCGAAGCCGGGATTCTGCCGACGAACGTCAAGTTCTGATCAATTTGACCGAAGCCGGGCGAAAGCTACACCTTCTCGCGTCGGACATTGTGCGATCCGTGCGCAATGCTACCGGTCTGCAGGACAAGCAAGTCAACCAGCTCACAGAGACGGTCAACGCCTTGCGTCAAGCCCTCGAAAGTCAGAATTCGCGGTGAGTTAACCGGCTCAAATACAAATGTGATGGAGCTGCGATGGACTCGCTGATCACCGCTGCAGCGCGCGCACTCGCGGCGGGTGATCCCCTCGGCGCATTGAAGCGGGTCGCCTTGCGCGACGACGCGCCTGCGCTCGCGCTGCGAGGGATCGCGATGGCGCAACTCGGCGATCTCGTTCGCGCGAAGATTCTCCTGCGAAGTGCTGCGCGCGCGTTTGGTCCGAAAGAGGCTGTGGCCCGCGCGCGGTGCGTCGTCGCCGAGGCCGAGATCGCGCTCGTCTCGCGCGACCTGAGATTTCCCCCGAAGGCGCTCGATGCGGCGCGGACGACACTCGAAGCGCACGGCGACCGGGTCAATGCGGCGCATGCGCGGACTCTCGAGGTCCGGCGCCTCCTCCTGATCGGGCGCCTCGACGACGCCGAGCGTACCCTCGCGGAGCTTGACCCCACGCCCTTCCCGCCCGCGTCGAGGGCCGCCCATGAACTGGTGGTCGCGGGGATCGCGATGCGGCGCCTTCGTACGAAGACGGCGCGCGCTGCGCTCGCTCGGGCCGAGCGCGCCGCGTGCGACGCCGATATCCCCGCGCTGACGGCAGAGATCGAAAGCGCATCCCTGGTCCTGAACACCCCAGCGGCGCGGCTGATCGCGCGTGGCGAGGAGCGACCCCTCCTGCTCGAGGATGTTGAAGCGCTGCTGGCGTCGGAGGCGCTCGTCGTGGACGCGTGCCGTTATGTCGTGCGTGACGCACGCGCGGTGGTCTCGCTCGCGACGCGCCCCGTATTGTTCGCGCTTGCACGCGCGCTGGGTGAAGCCTGGCCCGGAGACGTGCCGAGGAGCGCTCTCGTCGCAC
This sequence comes from uncultured Alphaproteobacteria bacterium, assembly GCA_963780095.1. Classification (GTDB taxonomy): domain Bacteria; phylum Pseudomonadota; class Alphaproteobacteria; order Acetobacterales; family Acetobacteraceae; genus JAMXLO01. Next base: position 161,834 of record CAWABH010000056.1, on the reverse strand, counting down.
GCGCCTTCCGGGCGAAGCACGCCGATTACTCGCATCGCGCACGGCTGCGGGTCGAAGTCGGGCGGCTTCGCGTGGAGCTTCGGACGCTGGCAGACGTGAGCGCGACGAAGCGAGGCTTTGCGCTGGCGCCGCGCCGCACATGCGAGGTCGTCGTGCTGGCGCCGCCCGTCGAAGAGCAGCATGCGGCGGTGCTCGCCTTCCTCGCCGACGGCGAGTTGTGGTCGAGCTCGGCCCTGGCGCTTGCGCTTGGAGCCAGCCCGCGCACCGTGCAGCGGGCGCTCGAGCAGCTTGGGACGGCAGGCAGGGTGCAGTCGTTCGGTCGCGGGCGGGCGTGTCGTTGGATGACCCCGCCCTTGCCGGGGTTCGCGACAACCCTGTTACTCCCCGGGGCGCTGCCGAGTGGCTAGGATCTTGACACAGCGGGGCGACGGTTTGCGGGCAGGTCTCAGAAACGAAGCCGGCATAGATCCGCGGCGGGTGGGGCCGGCTGCTTCGCGCCCATGGCGGTCGTTCCAAGGCGTTTCGCCGTAACTCGAATGCAGACGTTCGCTCAAGTGTGATGGTAGCTGCTCAGATGTCTGCTGCGGGTGGTTAGCGGTCGTTCAGATTTGGGGACTGATAAGGACCGGGGACGGGTCTCAGCATCGATGAAGCCTGTTCGCCGCGATGAATTCGTGCGGGGCGAATAGTTGGAGGAGCTGCACGAGCGCGTCGCCGCCCTAAAGGGAAAGAACGTGGACCGGCTCGGCTCGCTACGCCCGGCTGGTGTTTGGACGCAATGGTACGGAGGAGGTTCGCCTCGCCAGTTTCTGCTCGCCGAGGTTTCACTCGCCGCAGTGCGCCAGAACTTGATGCGCCGCGAACCACCGCCGCCACCCGTCGACGGGTTGATCCACTTGACGTATCGCGCCATCGTCGCAGACTACCCCCGAAAGTGCCGTTCCAGACCTGCCGAATGAAATTCACGCCGTGGCCACGGGAACGCGCGGCATGGCACGACACATCGTCCATCGGCTGCTGGTCGTGTTTCCCGCCCTGTTCGGGGTCCTGTTCCTGTGCTTTTGCCTGTTGCAGGTCGTGCCGGCCGACCCCGCGGCGATCATCGCCGGCCCCGATGCAAGTGCGCAGACTATCGCCGCTATTCGGCTGGAGCTCGGGCTCGACCGATCCATCCTGGTCCAGTTCACCGATTACATCGTGCGGCTGCTGCACGGCGACCTGGGCCGGTCAATCATCTCGAACAAGGTGGTAACCGAGGAACTTGCGCAGACCATGGGTCCCACCGTGGAACTGATGTTCGGCGGGATGCTGCTTGCGGTCCCGTCCGGTATCGCGCTCGGCACGCTCGCCGCGGCGGTGCGTGGCAGCGTTCTCGATCGCATGATCATGGCCGTCTCGGTTGCCGGCGTGTCGATGCCGGCCTTTTTCATCGGCCTGATGCTGATCCAGTATGTCGGCCTCAAGTGGAGGCTGCTGCCGTTCACCGGCCGCGACGGCCCGATTTGGGCCGGCGGACTCGCCAGCCTTGTTCTGCCGTCCTGCACGCTCGCGAGCGTGCTGATCGGTCCGATTGCACGTGTCACGCGTACGGCGGTACTCGAGGCGCTGGGCGCAGACTACATTCGCACGGCCCGCGCCAAGGGGCTGCACGAATTGATCGTCATCGTCAGGCACGCGCTGCGCAACGCGCTGATCCCAGTAGTGACGTTGATCGGGCTTCAGGCAGGCTTTCTGCTCGGCGGAGCCGTAGTGACGGAAACGCTGTTCTCCTGGCCGGGGGTCGGGCGTCTCGCAGTCGGCGCTATCGTCTCTAGCGATTTCCCCGTCGCCCAGGGCGCGATCATGATCCTCGCCCTCGCCTTTCTGCTGATCAACCTGATCGTCGACGTGCTCTACGTATATCTCGATCCCCGGTTGCAGCAACCATGAGCACCAGAGCGCCAAGCGCGGTGGCGAGCGGACCTGGATCCGTATTGCCCCGTCGCGTGGGCGCATTGCATCGGCTTGCACGCGACAAGGTTGCCGTCGTGGCCGGCCTCGTCCTGGGTCTCATCGTGGGTGCAGCGGCCTGCGCCCCGTCGATCGCTCCGTATGATCCCTACCAGATCGACCTGAGCAGGGTGATGCTGCCGCCGGACAGCCTGCACTGGCTGGGCACTGACACGAACGGCCGCGACATTCTGAGCCGCCTGATCTTTGGCGCCCGCAACACGCTGGTCATCGGCCTGACCGGTGTGACGGTCGGCGGACTGCTTGGCGCGATGGTCGGCATTGTCGCGGCATTCTATCGTTCGCACGATGGCTGGATCATGCGGCTGGTCGACGTGGCTCTAGCCTTCCCGGCGATCCTGATCGGCCTGGCAGCCGCCGCCATATTCGGCGCCGGCATCGCCGCGGTGGTGTTCGCGCTCGTGGTTGCGACCATTCCCGACGTGGCGCGCATCGCGCGAGGCGCCGGTGTCACGGTAATGAGCCAGCCGTTCATGGAGGCGGGCCGTGCAGTCGGCGTCTCCGACCTCGGGCTGATCAGGCGCCATCTCGCGCCCAACTGCATATCGACAATCGTCGTGTTCCTGACGCTTCGCTTCGGCCAGATCATCCTGATTGCCTCGGCGCTGAGCTTCCTCGGCATGGGCGCGCAGCCGCCGACCGCCGAACTCGGCATGATGGCCGCGCAGGGCCGCAATGTCCTGCTCCTGGCGCCGCACATCGCCATCATTCCGAGTTTGGGGATCTTCGTCATCGTGCTGGCCGCCAACCTGCTGGGCGACGCTCTGCGCGACGTGCTCGATCCGAGGTTGCTGCAATGACCTGATGGCCACCGACAACACTACAAGGGAGGACACAATGAGGATCATCTGTTCGGGACTGACCGCGATTGCCTGTCTGATCGGGGGGAATTGCGCCGCGGAGACGCAGACCCTGACGCTGATGCGAGGAATAGACGCGCCCCATTACGATGCGCAGCGGACGGGCTATACACCGGCTGCCGATGTCGTGAACATGATTCAGGATACGCTGGTGGCGCTGGACTGGGACGGCCGTACCCCGATCCCCAATCTGGCGAAGTCGTGGCAGATCAGTCCCGACGGCAAGACCTACACCTTCAAACTGCGCGACGACGTGACGTTCTGCAGCGGCAAGAAGTTCACCGCCGATGACGTGGTCTACACCTTCAAGCGGCTTCAGGATCCGCAGACCAGGGCGCCCCAGGCCTGGCGGGCCGGGAAGATCAAGGAGCTGCGCGCGCCCGATCCCTACACCGTCGAGTATGAGCTGGAGGAACCCGATAGCGGCCTTCTGCTGCAACTCACGGTGTTCACCAATGTCATCATCAACCAGGAGAGCGTGGAGCGGCTCGGCAAGGATTACGGCGTGAACGGCGTCGATGGCACCGGGCCGTGGTGCTTCGTGTCATGGCAGCCGCGCAACGAGGTCGTGCTCCGGCGGCACGATGCCTATCGTTGGGGCCCAGCGATGTACGAAAACCGTGGCCCCGTGCACTTCGACCGGCTCGTGATCAAGAACGTGCCTGAGGAGTTCGAGCCGGGTTGCGGCAATGATGGCGGGCACGTACGACTATACCAGCCAGTTTCCGACGGCCTTCATAGCCCAGGCAAAGGCGACACCGATGCTTCAGGTGCAGGAAGCGCGGCCCAACTTCCAACTGCTTTTCTTCGGTTTCAAGACGACGCGCGAGATGGTGTCCGACCGGCGGGTGAGGCAGGCGATGAGCATCGCGATCAACCGCGCCGAGCTGGCTAAGGGCGTGCTGCTCGGCAATGCCGAGCCGGCGTTCACCTATGTTCACCCGGATGCCCTCGACTACGACCCAAAGACGGCGGGTCTGATCAAGGAGGATGTCGCGTTGGCAAACCGGCTGCTCGACGACGCGGGCTGGAAGCTGGGCGGCGGCATCCGCGAGAAAGACGGCATCAAACTTGCACCCAAGGTCTACGTCATCGCCAACTCCGACTCGGCTAAGATCGCGGAGGCGATCCAGGGCTATCTACGACGGATCGGCATCGACTGGCGCATCTACGCGTGGGATTCGACGATCGCCGCCGCCAAGATGGGGGAGCCGGACTATGAAATCTGGTCGGTGAGGGGAATCTATCTGTCTGCCGGCGAGCTCATGGAGAACTTTTTCGACTCGCACAACATCCCTGTGCCAAACCGCGCGCACTGGAAGGACGCGGAGACCGACGCGTGGCTACAGGCCGGAAATTCGGCGCTGCGGGACGATGAGCGGGCAAGGAACTACGCGCTTGTGCAGGAGAAGGTGACGACCGAGCACGTCTTCATGCCGGTGGTCAACCTCCCCCTCTACCTCGTCACCAACACGCGCCTCAAGGGCGCGCGACCCCACATGCTTCTTGGCAACACGTTCTACAAGGGGCTCGATCTCTCTAAGTGACCTGAATGCCCGCCGTGCTACGTGCTCGATCAAGGTTGCAGCAAACACCCGACGGCCAACGACAATCCAACTAGCACAAGGGAGGACACAATGCGCCTAATTCATTCGGGACTGACCGCGATCGCCTGCCTGATCGGGGGGAATTGCGCCGCGGAGACGCAGACTCTGACCCTGATGCGAGGACTCGACCCGCCCCACTATGACGCGCAACGAACGACCAGTTGGGGAGCGGCCGACATCGTCAACATGATCCAGGACACGCTGGTGGCGCTCGACTGGGACGCCCGCACGTCGATTCCTTATCTCGCCAAGTCCTGGGAGATCAGTCCCGACGGCAGGACCTACACCTTCAAGCTGCGCGATGACGTGACGTTCTGCAGCGGCAAAAAGTTTACCGCCGATGACGTGATCTACACCTTCAAGCGGTTCCGGGATCCGGCGACCAATTCGCCCGTTGCCTGGCGGGCCGGCAAGATCAAGGAGCTGCGCGCCCTCGATCCATATACCGTGGAGTATGAGCTGGAGGAACCCTACAGCGGCCTTCTGTGGCAGCTCACGATGTTCAACAATGTCATCATCAACCAGGAGAGCGTGGAGAAGCTCGGCAAGGATTATGGCGTCAACGGCGTCGACGGCACCGGGCCCTGGTGCTTCGTGTCATGGCAGCCGCGCAACGAGACCGTGCTCCGACGTCATGACGCCTATCACTGGGGCCCGGCGATGTACCAGAACCCGGGGCCCGTGCACTTCGACCGACTGGTGCTCAAGATCGTGCCAGAGGAACTCGAGTAGGGTGGCGGCGATGATGGCGGGGGCGATCGACTACACGGACCACTATCCGCAATCCTACATCGATCAGGCCATGGCGGTGCCGATGCTTCGAGTGGAGGAAGCCAAGCCGGTGTTTTCGCTGGCGTATTTTGGCTTCAAGACGACCCGCACCATGATGTCGGATCGGCGGGTCAGAGAGGCGATGAACATCGCCATCAATCGGGCCGAGATCGTCAAGGGTGTCATGCTGGGCCACGCCGATGCGTCCTTTACCTATGTTCACCCCGATGCCCTCGATTACGACCCGAAGACCGCTGACATGATCAAGGAAGATGTCGCTGCCGCGAACCGACTGCTCGACGATGCCGGCTGGAAGCTGGGCGGCGACGGCATCCGCGAGAAGAATGGCGTCAAGCTCGCGCCCACGGTGTACATTTCCGCCGGAAGCAACCTGGTCAAGCTTGCCGAGCCGATCCAGGGGTATTTGCGCAGGGTAGGCATCGACTGGCGCATCCATGCCTGGGACAACACGATCTTCTTCGCCAAGGTCGCGGAGCAGGATTACGATATCTGGGGGTCGGGACAGTCGTATTCGTCCGCCGGCGACCTCATGGAGTTCTGTTTCGAGTTACGCTATATCCCCTACCCCAACCGCTCGAACTGGAACGATCCGGAGACCGACGCGTGGCTGCACGCCGGAAGAGTTGCGTTGCGTGACGATGAGCGGGCAAGGAACTACGCGCTCGTGCAGGAGAAGGTGACGGCCGAGTATCTCTACATGCCGGTGCTCAATCTCCCGACTTTCGAAGTCACCAACAACCGCCTGAAGGGCACGAGGCCGCACATGCTGTACGGGCACGCGTTCTACAAGGGGCTTGGATCTCTACAAGTGACGGGGGCGGTGACGGTACGGAGCGGACCCTTCTACGGCTCCCGGATAGTAAGCAAACATTGCTTGCAACGGGAGCGCGCGGACGAGGCACACTGGGAGCCACGGGATGCTGCTGACGAGAGCCGACGGTCTCTGAGCGAGCGTGTCACATGTGGCAGTGGAAATCGAAGTGCAGGCCAGGCAACCCCAGCCCGAGCGAGGCGGACTACTTTCGCGGCGATGCGCTGGCCGACTGCACCGCAGCTCGCCCCGGCGTGCGATACCATCAGGGCTATGAAATTAGCGCATCCAGTGCTCGTCCTACATGGCCGCTTTGGGTCGTGCCAGGTCGTTCGGCGGCTGGGAGCCGAATGGCCGAGAAGCGTCGACGGCTGCCGTTGGCAATCCCCATGCACGAACGTCTGCTTGTTGCCGTTGCGCATTCCAGAGCGGCTGTTCCGGTTTCGGCCAGAGCCAGCCGTGATCGGTACGTGGCGTCGGTCAGTGCAGCGGGCACTCGATTCGCTTGGGACGGCAGGCAGGGTGCAGTCGTTCGGTCGCGGGCGGGCGTGTCGTTGGATGACCCCGCCAGTGCCGGGGTTCACGACGGCCTTGTTACTCCCCGGTCCACTGCCGAGCGACTAGGACCTCGACACAGGGGGGGCGGCGGTTTGCGGGCAGGTCTCAGAAACGAAGCCGGCATAGATCCGCGGCGGGTGGGGCCGGCTGCTTCGCGCCCAATCTCCGACATGCGCGGTGACTCGTGAGCTTCCCAGTAGCGGAGGTATCGCGCTTGATCGCGGCGGCGGCGTTGCTGCAGCTGATCCATGGCGGCGATGTGCCCGGTGGCCGAGAGGGACAGAGAGCCGATCGCATGCAGCTTCCACGCCGCCAGAGGGTGCTCTCGCCCGACGCCGGGCCGAAGGCCTCGCCCCGTTCAGCGCCCACAGCGAGGTGCGCGGCGGCGACGGCTCAGGCGTCGGGGGCGATCTGGCGGCGCGCCTCATCGCCGATCGGGTGAATCGCTTCGGTGGGAGGCGATCCGACGAGGCTGTAGCCCGTGCCATGATCAACCCAGGCGAACCCGTTGATGGCGACCTGAGCGAGCGGCGACATCTTCGCATTTTGCTCGGTCGCCATCGGCCGGGTTAGCTTGACCAGCCGCGTCCCATGGCCGCCGCCGTACATGTACAGCGCTGCTGGTCCGTGCGCTGTCCCGACCAGGCGTCCGCCCATGAAGCAATAGCCGGAGCCGGAGAGGTCCGGGACGGCCACAGACCACGCGATCGGCTCGGCACGGTCGAGTTCCAGCAGCCGAGCAACAATCGTGCGAGTCCGTATCCCGCCGTCCCGGGGCGTTTGCACGCCCCGGCCGCGCCGTTGCGGGCTATACGAGCGTGGCTTCAGCCTCGATCACTTCCAGATCGGCGGTCATGACCATACCCTTGGTTTCCGGCCCCAGATAGACCGCGATGATATACACGACCAGCGAACCGATCGTGCCGTACATCATCGGTTTGGCGAAACCCATGCCCTGGTTCACCGCGAAGTAAGTCAGGATCGGCGCGACGGCCGCACCCCAGACCGCGCCCTGATGATAGATGAAACCCGAGGCGGTGGCTCGTACTTCGGTCGGGAAGCGTTCCGACAGCCAGCCGGGGTTCAGGGCGTCCTTGCCGCTGAAGAAACAGATGAACAGCAGGAAGAACCCGAGGAACAAGGTCCGGTCGATCTGCGTGATATACAGCGGAACGAGGAACAAGGCGATGATCGTGGGGATCATGAGCGCCCAGCGCCGTCCGACGCGTTCCGACGCGGCGCCCCAGAAGGCGCAGGCAAGGAACGTTAGGATGTTGCCCCAGAACACAGGAACCGACACCTGGGCCGGCGTCCAGCCCAGTTCTTTCGTCAGATAGGTGCCGAGCATGGCCCAGACCGCGTAGTAGGTGCAGAAGTTGGCGGCCATCCACACGACACCTGTCAGGGTGTTGTACAGATATTTGGGCTTGAAGATGGCGAACAGTGGCAGGGTGACCTGCTTTTGCGTCGCGTTCTGGATCTTCTTGTTTTCCGTCCAAACCTCGGGCTCTTTCACGTACATGCGGATCCAGACGCAGGCCAGGGCCGGTAGCACGCCCAGAATCAGCATCCCGCGCCACCCGTAGCCCTTATGCCATGCTTCCAACGGTGCGTACAGGAATCCGTACGCCAGGCCGGACAGTGCGAAACCCAACCCCCAGGACCCCTGCAAGACGCCGGACATCAGCCCGCGAGACCGTGCCGGCCAGGATTCCATCGCCAGCGCCGCGCCTGCCGGCCATTCCGCCCCCATGCCGATGCCCAGCAGCGCCCGGATCACAAACAGGAAGGTAAAGCTGGGCGAGAAGCCCGCGAGGAAATTGCAAATGGAATACCAAAGAATGGAGATCATCAGAGGTGCCCGGCGCCCCAGCCGGTCGGCCAGCCAGCCGGATGCCGTCGCTCCGCCCAGGCGCATGACCAGCGTGACCGAGAAGATCGCGGTGACGTCGATCAACGGAACCCCGAACTCCTGCGCGATCGGCGCCATGATCAGAAGGAAGACGGTGAAGTCGAAGGCATCAAGCGTCCAACCCATCCAGGCGGCGCAATAGGCGTACCATTGGTCCTTGGTAGGTTCTTTCCACCACGGAACGTTTGCCGCGTTTCCGGCGTATCCAGACATCGATTTGAACTCCCTGTTTGTGGCCTGCCTGTGTTGGATGGGCTCAAGTTAGCCCATTCAGAGGCCAGCCTATCAGTGAGTTCAAGCGTGATGCAACCAGTCCCAGCGCCAGGCCGATGGGGGTTTTTACCCGTGCCGGAAGGCTCAAGCGCGATGCAGTTCTGGCGTTTCTCAATCCATTCCCGGCGCGCCAGTCCGAGAACCAGCGCCTTATTGAGCGACGGCTGGGCGTTGAAGTCGAACGTGTCGAGGCTTTTGGTCTGTGGAAATCGCGCCGCCCGGATGCCGGATCTGCTGGAAGCGCTGCCAGTACCCAACTTGGTTGGTGCGCGAGACGTATCGGAAAGTCGCTCCTCCGTCGATGACGACTCCCCCATGGTCACCGAAGTGCGTGCCGTTTACCGTTCAAGCTGTATCGATCCACGCGAGTCTTACAAGGTCGATCGAGTGGGAGTGAGGGAAGAGCAGCGCGGGATGGAGTAGGTTAGCGTGGCGTATTAGATGCGATGTTGTCTCTGCAATAGCGGTCGATAGGTCTCGCATCGTGGTTTGATGCACATAGTGACTTCAATCTATTCTGGTTTGCGCTTCCCACGTCAGCGCATTTTCATCCCGCGTGTTCGCTTGTTATTCAATATGACTTCGGGTTTTGTTGGCAGCGCCCGAGCGGCTCTTCACGTGATCGATGAAGGCTCGCAGCTTCGGCATCATTTGCCGGTAGCCGGGATAGTAGAGAAACACACCCGGCGCCATGGGCGCGAAGGGTTCCAGCACGCGCAGGAGTTTCCCCGCTTTCACCGCGTCCGACGTCGCGAATGTAGTTGCGCTGCGTCTCGCGCGAGAACCGGCGCACGTTCATATCGTCGATCAAACGTTGGCGCAGTGGGCTGATCGCGGTGGCGGGACTGGGGTCGTTCATCGGTTGGCTCCTCTCGGTTGAAAGAAGCCGAAATGCTCCGCCCGCCCCGGGACGCGCTCAAACCAGGCACAACGGCCGGCCTCTACTCGGTCATCAAAACCCGCACCCCTCCCGTGAAGCAGGTTCGTGCTACGGCCAGAGCCGGCCGTGATCGGTACGTGAGTCGGCCATTGCAGCGCGCACTTGATTCGCTTGCGGCGGGAGGCGAGGTGCAGTCGTTCGGTCGTGGGCGCGCGCGTCGCTGGATGACCCCGCCCGTGACGGGATTCCCGACAATCTTGTTACTCCCCGGTCCACTCTTGAGTGATTAGGCTGGAAGCATGAATTGATCAGCCGCCGAAATCCTTCGTGAATATGGACCCTTTCCGGGTGTCGACCAGGTGCATGGGGTTACGTTTGACGGTCAGCACGTCTGGTTTGCGTCCGGAGACAGACTGAACGCCTTCGATGCGGCGAGTGGGAAGGTGGTGCGCTCGATCGATGTCGCCGCGCATGCGGGAACGGCCTTCGACGGCCAGCACCTGTTTCAGATCGCCGAGGATCGCATCCAGAAGATCGATCCGAGGACCGGCCATGTGCTTGCGACGATCCCGGCGCCTGGCGGCGGCGGTGACTCGGGGCTCGCGTGGGCCGAAGGGACGCTCTGGGTGGGGCAGCATCGGGGCCGGAAGATCCATCAGGTTGATCCCGAAACAGGGGCAATTCTTCGCACCATCGAGTCCAACCGCGTCGTTACCGGGGTCACCTGGATCGACGGCGAGCTCTGGCACGGCACGTGGGAAGGTGACGAGAGCGATTTGCGGCGAGTTGATCCTGGAACGGGAGAGGTCCTGGAGAGGCTCGAGATGCCGCCTGGAGTGGGCGTGTCGGGGCTCGAGTCCGATGGCGGCGACCAGTTCTTCTGCGGCGGCGGAAGCAGCGGGAAGGTGAGAGCCGTCCGCCGTCCCAGGTGATGGCGAGCTGGGGGCGGATCTCGTAGAAGCTCAGCCACTGGTGGGCGCTGGCGAGCGTCCCGGTTCGAGGCGGCACAGATTGGTGCGGTTGCGCGCCGGGCGGGGAAACCGGCTGGCGACCGGTCACCCCATTTCGCGTCCTCACGCTTGCGTCCTCTGTCCCGGCATGATCCAAGCCCGCGATGAAGCACGGCCGGAAGCCACATGCCCAATTCCCTGCCTGATCCCGCCGCCACGCCCGCCCTTGCCGCCGAACGCGTGCTGATCCTCGACTTCGGCAGTCAGGTCACCCAGCTCATTGCACGGCGGCTCCGCGAGTCCGGGGTCTATTGCGAAATCTGGCCGTTCAACGTCGATCCAGGCCGCATCGCGGCATGGCGCCCGCGCGGGATCATCCTGTCGGGCGGGCCGGCCAGTCTCACCGAGGGGGCCTCGCCCCGCGCCCCGCAGGCGGTGTTCGAGGCGGGCGTCCCGGTGCTCGGCATCTGCTACGGCATGCAGACCATGTGCGACCAGTTGGGCGGCGAGGTCTCCCGGTCCGAGCACCGCGAATTCGGCCGCGCCTTTGTCGATCTGACGGACGACTGCGTGCTGTTCCAGGGCGTCTGGCACAAAGGCGGGCGCGAGCAGGTCTGGATGAGCCACGGCGACCGGGTCACCCGCATCCCGCCCGGCTTTCGTGCCGTCGGTGTGAGCGAGGGAGCGCCATTCGCCGCGATCGCCGACGATGCAAGGCGGTTCTACGGTCTCCTGTTCCACCCCGAGGTGGCGCACACGCCGCACGGGGCCGCGTTGCTGCGCAACTTCACGCATGGCGTGCTCGGCCTGTCCGGCACCTGGACGATGGCGGGGTTTCGCGCCACCGAGATCGCCCGCATCCGCGCGGAGGTCGGCAAGGGCAGGGTAATCTGCGGCTTGTCCGGGGGTGTCGATTCATCCGTTGCCGCGGTGCTGATCCATGAGGCGGTCGGCGACCAGCTTACCTGCATCTTCGTCGACCATGGGCTGCTGCGGCAGGGCGAGGCCGAGGAGGTCGTCGCCACGTTCCGCGACCGGTTCAACATCCGCCTGGTGCATCGCGACGCATCCGATGTGTTCCTGGCGGCGCTCGACGGCGTGACGGATCCGGAACAAAAACGCAAGACGATCGGACGGCTGTTCATCGACGTGTTCGACCAGGAGGCGCACAAGCTGGGCGGCGCCGACTATCTGGCGCAGGGCACGCTGTATCCGGACGTGATCGAGAGCGTCAGCTTCACCGGCGGCCCTTCGGTCACCATCAAGTCGCACCACAATGTCGGCGGTCTGCCGGAGCGCATGCGCCTCAAGCTGATCGAGCCGCTGCGCGAACTGTTCAAGGACGAGGTGCGCGTGCTCGGGCGCGAACTGGGCATTCCGGAGACCATCGTCGGGCGGCATCCCTTCCCTGGGCCGGGGCTTGCCATCCGCATGCCAGGTGCGATCACCCGGGACAAATTGGACCTGCTGCGCAAGGCGGACGCGATATTCCTGGAGGAGATCCGCCTGGCCGGCCTTTACGACGCGATATGGCAGGCATTCGCGGTGTTGCTGCCGGTGCGCACCGTCGGCGTCATGGGTGACGGCCGCACCTATGACCACGCCTGTGCGCTGCGGGCCGTTACTTCCACCGACGGTATGACCGCCGATGTCTATCCGTTCGACGCGGGGTTCCTCGCGCGCGTCGCCGGCCGGATCGTCAATGAGGTGCGCGGCATCAACCGGGTAACATACGACATCACCAGCAAGCCGCCCGGCACGATCGAGTGGGAGTAAGGGGGAGTAAAAAGGCGGGTATCGGCGGTCTTGGAATGCTCAAGCGTTATGTGCGTGCTCGATAGATACTGATGGTCGCCGCCCATCGTCATGGGCCAGGTAACAATCCATATTGCTTCAATCCTCAATCCCGAAAGAGATGGAAGGGTTCGTCATGACGAAAGTACGCGTTGCAGGCTTTTCGATCTCGCTCGACGGTTTCGGAGCAGGGCCTGAGCAAAGTCTTGAAAATCCGCTCGGCAAGCGCGGGCGGGAACTGCACGAGTGGATGTTCGGTACGCGTATGTTCCGGGCAATGATCGGTAAGGACGGCGGCTCGGACGGCGTCGATGAGGCCTACGCATATCGTTCAATGGACGGGTTCGGCGCGTTCATCCTCGGCCGCAATATGTTCGGGCCGATCCGCGGTCCCTGGCCGGACGAGAGCTGGAAGGGCTGGTGGGGCGTCAATCCGCCCTATCACGCGCCGACCTTCGTGCTGACGCACCATCCGCGCGATCCGATTGAGATGGACGGCGGCACCACCTTCATCTTCGTGACCGACGGTATCGAGGCGGCGCTGGAGAAGGCGAGGCTTGCCGCCAATGGCCGTGACGTGAAGATTGGTGGTGGCGCCGAGACGGTGCGTCAATATCTTCGCGCCGGTCTGATCGACGAGCTGCATATCGCCTTGTCCCCGGTCGTGCTCGGGCAGGGCGAAGCGATGTTCGCCGGGATCGACCTGCCGGCGCTCGGCTACCGCGTCACCGAACATCAGGCCACCGATCACGCCACCCACATCGTTCTCAGCCGATAGGGGTCCACCGAAAGAGCAGACCTGGATACCGATAGATTGCGAAAGCGAGGAATTTTGCGAAAGGCGAAATTCCCCTTTGAAATCAAGAGCGACACTTATTGACGGTCTGGGCGACGGAAGTATTTAGGGTGATGTGAATATTCGTCTGATAAATCAACCAGTTGGATTGATACGAACAATCGAGTGGGAATGAGGGGGCAATCGGCGGCGACAGCGTAGTTTTTGGCGGCGATTTTCGCTGCCATGCTGCCGCTCCGTCGATCCCTGCATCACCTGCTCGCCTTCTCCAGGTCGCCTGATTGCCTTGGTCAGATATCCGCGTAGCAGTGCGTCTCCGCCTCGGCGCCGGGATGCGTCACCGCGCCGAGATGCGCGGGACCCACCTGTTGCGCGTATTTCCAGATCGCCCCGCTGTTGTAGTCGGTCTTGCGCGGCTGCCATGCGGCGCGGCGGGCCGCCAGTTCGGCATCGGACAACACCACGTCGATGGTGCCTTTCCCGGCGTCGATGACGATCTTGTCCCCGTTTTGCAGCAGCGCGATCGGTCCGCCCACCGCCGCCTCCGGCCCGACATGGCCGACGCAGAAGCCGCGCGTGGCGCCCGAGAAGCGGCCGTCGGTGATCAGCGCCACGTCCTTGCCCTTGGTCTCGCTCTGACCGTAGATCGCCGCAGTGGTGGACAGCATCTCGCGCATCCCGGGCCCGCCTTTGGGACCCTCGTAGCGAACCACGATGACATCGCCCGGCTTGTAGGCGCGCAATTGCACCGCGGCGAACGCTTCCTCCTCGGAGTCGAAGCAGAGGGCGGTGCCCTCGAAGCGCAACTGATCACGCTCCATGCCAGCGACCTTCACGATCGCGCCGTCGGGCGCCAGATTGCCCTTCAGCCCGACCACGCCGCCGGTCGGCGACATCGCCTTTGAAACTGGATAGACCACGTCCTGGTCGGTCGGGAACACGACGTCCTTCAGGTTCTCCGCCATGGTCTTGCCGGTGACGGTGATGCAATCGCCGTGCAGCAGCCCGCCATCCAGCAGCGCCTTCAGCACGACCGGGATTCCGCCGACGCGATGCACATCCAGCGCGACGTATTTGCCGCCCGGCTTGAGGTCGGCGATGTACGGCGTGCGGCGCATGATCTCCACCACGTCATCCATCGTGAAGCGGATGCCGGCCTCGTGCGCGATCGCCGGCAGATGCAGACCCGCATTGGTGGACCCGCCGGTGGCGCCCACCACCACCGCGGCGTTCTCCAGCGCGCGGCGGGTGACGATGTCGCGCGGGCGCAGCCTGCTGTCGAGCAGCGCCATCACCGCACGGCCGGATTCCACGGCCCAGCGGTCGCGATCCTCGTACGGCGCCGGCGCACCGGCCGAACCGGGCAGCGCGAGGCCGATCGCCTCGCTGACCATCGCCATCGTGTTGGCGGTGAACTGGCCGCCGCACGCTCCCGCTGATGGACACGCCACGCATTCAAGCTCGTGCAGTTCCTCGTCCGACATTTTCCCCGCGGAGTGCTGTCCCACCGCCTCGAACACGTCCACCACCGTCACGTCACGATCGTGGAACCGGCCGGGCAGGATCGAGCCGCCATACATGAACACGCTGGGGACGTTTAGCCGCACCATGGCCATCATCATGCCCGGCAGCGACTTGTCGCAGCCCGCGAGCCCCACCAGCGCATCATAGCAATGCCCGCGCATCGTCAGTTCCACGGAGTCCGCGATCAGGTCGCGCGACACCAGCGAGGACTTCATGCCCTGGTGACCCATGGCGATGCCGTCGGTCACCGTGATCGTGGTGAATTCGCGCGGCGTTCCGCCGGCCTCGTTCACACCCTTCTTCACCGACTGCGCCTGGCGCGACAGCGCGATGTTGCAGGGCGCGGCCTCGTTCCAGCAGGTGGCGACGCCGACGAAGGGCTGATCGATCTCGTCCTGCGTCAGCCCCATCGCGTAGTAGTAGCTGCGATGCGGTGCGCGGCCGGGCCCGACGGTCACGTGGCGGGACGGCATCCGCGATTTGTCCCAGCGTCTGGTCAGCATCGGTGTGTCCCTTTCGTGGCCCCAAGGGGCGATTGCAGCGGGGCACGTTATAGCGCCGCCGCGCCGATCACCAAACGGCGGGGGCAGTGTTGCATCCGGTAGGGCTCGCCGTGAAATAAGCGAAGCATGGGCGGCAGGGGCGGGATCTGCTGTCGTCATCTCCGCGCACCCTGATGTCATCCCCGCGCATCCTGTCGTCATCCCTGCGCACCTGTGGTCATCCCCGCGAAAGCGGGGACCCAGTGCGGAAACTGGGTCCCCGCTTTCGCGGGGATGACGACAAGGGCGGCGGGGATGACGACAAGAGCGGCGCGCGGTGTTAGCCTGATCGAAAGGCGCCCGTTCAAGCGAGCGCCGCGTCGAGTTCCTGGTGTGGCGCCCTGTGCGACGTCCGCCAGAAAACGTCCAGATCGACAACGAACCATGGGAGGGAATGATGCGGACACTGTTGCTGGCCGGTGCATTCGCGGCGCTGTTGCCTCTATGCGGTTACGCCCAGACCGCGCAGGAACTGGAAAACGGTGCGAACGACACCGCCAACGTCCTGAACTACGGAATGGGCTACAGCCTGCAACGCTACAGCCCACTCACGCAGATAAACCGGCAGACCGCGAAGAACCTCGTCCCGGTATGGAACTACAGCTACGACGACAACCACAGCGAAGAATCGCAGCCGCTCATTTACAAGGGCGTGCTCTACGTCACCACCAACTCCGCGACGATGGCGCTGAACGCGCGCACCGGCGAGCAGATCTGGAAGACCAAGGTCGAATACCCGCCGGAGGTGCCGCGCATCGTGTGCTGCGGCATCATCAATCGCGGTGCGGCGCTGTACGATGGCAAGCTGTTCCGCACGACGCTCGATGCCAACGTGATCGCGCTCGATGCGGCGACGGGAAAGGAACTGTGGCGCTCGAACGTCATCGACTACAAGACCGGCTACTCGCAGACGGTCGCGCCGCTGATCGCCGATGGCGTGGTGATCACCGGCATATCCGGCGCCGAATACGGCATACGCGGCTTCATCGACGGCTGGGATCCGGGCACCGGCAAGCACCTTTGGCGGACCTACACGGTGGCGGGCCCGGACGATCCGAACGGCAAGAGCTGGCCCGGCGATACGTGGCAGCGCGGCGGCGGCTCCTCGTGGATCACCGGCTCGTTCGATCCCGAGTTGCACACCGTCTACTGGGGCACCGGCAACACGGGATCGTGGAACCCGACGCAGCACCCGGGCGACAATCTCTACACCTGCTCGATCCTCGCGCTCGATCCGAAGACCGGCCAGATGAAGTGGCACTTCCAGTTCTCACCCAATGATCCGTATGACTACGACAGTGTCGCCGAGATGGTGCTGGCGACGCTCGACATCGGCGGCAAGCCGACCAAGGTGGTGATGGATGCCAACCGCAACGGCTTCTTCTACGTGCTTGACCGCACGAACGGAAAGCTGATCGCGGCCAATCAATACGCCCACCAGACCTGGGCGAAGGGGATCGATATCGAGACCGGCAAGCCGGTACCGACCGAGATCACCGATCAGGTCCGCGCGGGCAAGGAAATCGATGTCTGGCCGGGTGCCATGGGCACGAAGAACTGGAGCCCGGTTTCGTACAATCCCCCTACCGGCCTCGTCTATGCGAATACGCTGTTGTTCGGCATGCACTACAAGCCGGTCGATGTGCAGTATCGCCCGGGCCTCACATATTGGGGCGCCGATATCTCGTGGCTCTGGCCCGATGGCCCGCGCGGCTATCTGAAGGCGATCGATCCGCTCACCGGCAAGGCGAAGTGGCAGGTGCCGAGCGACATCCCGCGGTTTTCCGGCGTGCTTTCAACTGCCGGCGGCGTCGTGTTCACCGGCCAGCTGACCGGCGAGTTCGAGGCGTTCGATGCGGACAACGGAAGCAAGCTCTGGCAGTTCAAGACCGGGTCCGGCATCGAAGGCCAGCCGGTCACCTGGATGCAGGACGGCGTTCAATACGTCGCTGTCTCGAGCGGCATCGGCGGTGTCTATGCGCTGTTCTCTGGTGACGAGCGGCTGGCGAAGGTTCCGGCCGGCGGCTCACTTTGGGTGTTTGCGCTC
The DNA here is from genome assembly GCA_963780095.1 of uncultured Alphaproteobacteria bacterium. Classification (GTDB taxonomy): domain Bacteria; phylum Pseudomonadota; class Alphaproteobacteria; order Acetobacterales; family Acetobacteraceae; genus JAMXLO01. The sequence continues at coordinate 144,478 of CAWABH010000056.1, read as the reverse complement.
ACCCGTTAGCATCCGTTCTCTGTGCGAGGCGCTCGCATGGGCGCCTCGCAGGTTTCCTGGATGATTGCATGCAACGCGCTATCGTACTTATCGCAGCAGCGTCGATCTGCTGCGGCGTTCCTGGCGTGCGCCCGCCGCATGCCGAGCAGGCACCGCCGACTCGGGCGGAATTCACTGAGGGCGAACAACTCTTCTCGGCGATCTGCTCGCATTGCCATGGACCGCACATGGTCAATCCCGGCACCGTGTCGTTCGACCTTCGCAAATTTCCGCATGACGACGCGGCGCGATTTTTCAACTCGGTCAGAAATGGCAAGAACAGCATGCCGCCGTGGAAGGACGTTTTGAAACCTGATGAGATCGAGGCGATCTGGGCGTATGTGCGCACCGGCGGCAAGGAACCGTGACGCCATGGCGGCACGCCCGACCCTGGTCAGATAATGGCGGTGGGTTAACCCCCTCGCGCAAGGGGAGGGGGAGGACATTTCTCCAGCCACACCATTATCCTGATATCTGTGGCGACAAGCCCGGCCATGACGGCGAACGAGCGATGGTACTATTCGCTGCGATGGCCATCAGGCATGATCGCTCCGCTGAACGTGGCGCCGGTGAGCTGTGCGTCGGTCAGAATGGCCGTCAACAGATCCGCCCCTCGCACGTCGGCACCGGTGAGATCGGCGCCGTGCAGATTGGCGCCGCGGAGATTGACGCCCGTCAGATTGGCGTCGCGAAGGTTGGCGCCGCGCAGGTCCGCCTCGATCATGTCCGACATCGCGAAGTTGGCGCCGTGCAGGTCCAGATCGCGCATGTTCTGCCCGTTCAGTCGCACGCCACGCAGATCGACCCCGGCGAGTTTCGCGCCTGCCAGTCGCGCTTCGGTCAGGTCCGCACCGGCCAGATCGGCGCCTTCCAGGTTCGCCTGAACAAGTTTTGCCCGACCCATGTGCGCTTCCGTCAGGTTTGCGTTGACCATGTTGGCACCCGACAGGTCGGCTTCGAACAGCAACGCGCCGGACATATCGGCACCCGCTAGATTTGCCCATTTGAGGTCGGCGCGATCCAGATCAACGTCCCGCAGTATTGCGTTGCTGAGATCGGCGTGCTGCAGGGAGCTGCGGAACAGTTCCGAGCCCGCGAAGTTGCTGCCGCCCAGCCTGGCGCCATTCAGTCTGGATCGGTTGAGCTTCAATCCCGACAGATCGCAGTTCGTGCAGTCCTGCGTCTGCTTGGCCAGGAACGCTTCCCGATCGTCGGCCTGCGCCATCGCGGCCACGCTCGCCAACGCAGCAGCCAGCAACCATGGCGCCCTCGTCACGCGGCCGCCTCCGCTGCCGGTTTGCCGATGAGGCGGATGAACGCCTCCTCGAGTTCGGCCACACCGGCTTCGGCCAGCATCGCCGCAGGAGTGGTGTCGCGCAGCACCTTGCCCTGGTGCAGCACAATCACGCGGTCGGTGCTGGCCGCCTCCTCGCAAAGATGCGTTGCCCAGAGAATGGCGATCCCCCGCTCGTCACGTACCTTGCGAACGAGGCGGATCAGGTCGCGTCGACTCGCTGGATCCAGACCGACGGTCGGTTCATCCATCAGCAGGATGCGTGGTGCGTGCAACAACGCGCGCGCCAGCTCGACGCGACGCCGATTGCCGCCGCTGAGCGCTCGCACACGGTCCTTGGCACGGTCGGCGAGACCGATGCGGTGCAACTCGGCATCGATGCGGGCTTTGGCGATGCCGTGCGGCATACCGTGCAAGCCGGCATGAAACAGCAGGTTCGCGACAACCGACAACTCGGGGTCCAGCGTCGACTGCTGGAACACGATGCCGAGGCTGGCCAGGGCGGGAACCGGATTTCGCCGCATGTCGTGACCCATGACCTCGACCTGCCCCGAATCAGGCGTGAACAAACCCGACAGGAGCTGGAACAGCGTGGTCTTGCCGGCGCCATTCGGCCCAAGCAATGCCACGAACTCGCCAGGGCGCACCGCCAGCGTCACGCCGTCGAGCGCGTGTCTGCGGCCGTAGCTCTTCACGATGTTGCGGACCTGTAATGCGGGCGCGGCAGTGCCCGGCACTGGCAACTGGGTCATGCAGCTTCCTGATGCATTGCGCTCGCTTGCCGCCGATCGTTGTGGCAGCTAAGCTTGTTCGACGGACACACGTGACGCAAGACGATCATGCACATTACGTTACCACGAACATAGTGCTGATTGTTGCATGCGCCCTTCCAGAGTCATATCTTTCATCGTTGCTCTCGCCGCGCTCCTTGCGGCGTCATCGATGCCGCTGCACGCGAAGGACACCGGGCTGATCTTCGTCAGCAACGAACGAAGCAACAACATCATCGTGCTCGATCCGCGGACGTTGAAGCTGGTGAAGGATCTGCAAACGGCGGGCAGGCCGCGCGATATGCATTTCAATTCCGACCACACGCTGCTCTACGCCGCATGCGGCGATGACGACGTGATCGACGTGATCGATGTCGCGAGGCTTGCGGTAGTTGGCAAGATCGCGACAGGCCGCAGCCCGGAGGCGTTTGCCATCGATGAGGCACGCCAACGGCTTTATGTATCGAATGAGGAGAATTCCTCGCTGTCAATCATCGACATGGCGCAGAACATTACCATCAAGGAGGTCCCGACGGGCGCCGAACCCGAAGGTGTGCTGCTGAGCACCGACAAGACCACACTCTATGTCACCTCCGAAGTCGCCGACCTGGTCCATGTGATCAAGGCCGAGGATGGTTTCGTCAGCGATAGTATCGTAACCGGAACACGGCCGCGCCGATTTGCCGCAACACCCGATGGCAAGGAACTGTGGGTGTCCACCGAGTTGTCAGGTGAAGTCTGGATCATCGATCGGGCGACCGATGCGGCGACGGACCATATCACGTTCCTGCCGCCCGGAATGCGCAAGACGGACGTGACGCCCGTCGGGCTGGTCATGACGGCGGATGGCAAGACCGCCTACGTCACTCTTGGCCATGCGAACCATGTTGCGATCGTCGATGTCGCGGCCCGCAAGGTGACCGGCTATGTGCTGGTCGGCGATCGGGCGTGGGGCATTGCGCTGAGCCACGATGAGAAGACGTTGTATGTGGCCAACGGACTTGGCGACGACATCACGGTGGTGGACGTGGCAAGCAGAAAGGCAACCGCGTCGGTGCCGGTAGGGCGGACACCGTATGCAATTGTGATCGATGACTGACCAACCGCTGCAGATCGGTCGACTGTTCGGCAGGGCGGTGCGGCTTGCGGTGTTGTTCCTGTGTCTGCTCGTGTGTTCGCGCGAGACGATGGCGCAGACGACGGAGACACTGACAATCGGCTATGTCGAGATCGCTGGCGACGCACGCTATGCACCAATCCGCGGCGCCGAGCGCATGATACTTGCCACCCGCGATCGGCCGTTTCCTGCAGTCGAGGTGGCGCTCGACGAAGCAAAGCCGCTCGGCACGGTGATTCACCGCGATTTCGCCGTTGCGCGGATCACGGCGAAGACCGCGGACGATGTCGCGCCGGCGGTACTGGCGGCGTTGCAGGAGCACAACATCCATTTCTTCATTCTCGATCTTCCAGGCGACGCGGTCAGGCTGCTGGCACAGGCGATGCGTGGCAAGGATGTCCTGCTGTTCAATGCGACAGCCCCGGACGACTGGCTGCGACGGGAGGCATGTTCGGCGGAAACCGTGCACACGGCCCCAAGTCTGGCGATGACGACGGATGCGCTCACGCAGTATCTTGTGTTTCGGAAGTGGCGCAATGTGCTGATGCTGCAAGGACCACGTCCGGACGACGCGGTGCTGGCCGACGCGTTTGACCGATCGGCGAAGAAGTTTGGCGCACGCATTGCCGATCGCGTGCCGTTCAAGCTGGGCAACGACCCGCGCGAGCGCGAACAGAATGATATCGGCCTGCTGACCGCCACCAGTCGGGACTACGACGTGGTGTTCATCGCCGATACCGATCCGGATCAGGAGTTCGCGCGCTCGGTACCGTATCGCACCACGCGTCCACGGCCGGTGATCGGGTCGGTGGGCTTGACCGCTGATGCCTGGAACTGGACCTGGGACCGGTATGGTGCGCCGCAACTCATCAACCGCTTCGTCGCAAAGGCGGGACGGCACATGACCGGGCTCGACTGGTCTGCCTGGATTGCCACGAAGCTGGTGATCACGGCGGCACTGCGCACGCGCAGCGGCGACTTCGGCAAGCTGGCGCCGCAGATCCTGAGCGATGCGTCCTACGACGGCGTCAAGGGACTGGCCGTGAGTGTGCGACCATGGGATCACCAGCTTCGTCAGGCGATCCTGCTATCGACCAGCGACGCCGTGGTAGCCTCGGCTCCCCTGCCCGGCTTTCTGCATGCGACAAACGAACTCGACACGCTTGGCGATGATCAGCCGGAAACACCGTGCCATCTTGGCGGCGGCTGACGCGTCATGATGCCGGCCCATATGGTCCGTGCGCTCGCCGCGATGACCAGCCGCGAGGTCGTGAAGTTCGTGCATCAACGCGGTCGGCTGCTGTCGGCGCTGGTCCGGCCAACACTATGGCTCGTCGTGTTCGCCGCGGGATTTCAGAACGTGTTCGGCGTATCGATCATCCCGCCCTATCGGACCTACATCCTCTATCAGGACTACATCGTGCCGGGACTGCTGGGGATCGTCCTGTTGTTCCACGGCATGCAGTCGTCGCTGTCGATGGTTTACGATCGCGAGATGGGAATCATGCGGCTGCTGCTGACGGCTCCTCTGCCGCGTTGGTATCTGTTGCTGTGCAAGCTCGCGGCGGGCACAGCGCTGGCAGTGATCCAGGCCTACATCTTTCTGGCGATCAGCCGGCTGTTCGATGTCGATGTTCCGCTGATCGGCTGGCTATATGTTCTGCCGGCATTCATCGCATCGGGATTGATGCTCGGAGCGCTCGGACTGCTGCTGTCGGTTTACATCCGCCAGATGGAAAACTTCGCGGGCACGATGAATTTCGTGATCTTCCCGATGTTCTTCATATCGTCGGCGCTGTATCCGTTGTGGAAGCTGCGCGAAAGCGGCGCGATGGCGGTCTATTGGCTGGCCGAGGCCAATCCGTTCACCTATTGCGTCGAGCTGATCCGTTTCGCTCTATATGGCATGTTCAACGCCACCGCCGCGGCGGTTGTCATCGGGTGTGGGCTGCTGTTCTTCCTGCTCGCCGCGATCGGCTATGACCCGCAGCGCGGCCTGATCCGGCGTGCGCCGGGCGCGGGCTGACGTCCGGACGCCGTCATCCCGGCCGCGATCGAGGCCGGGATGACGCGTCGCCGGCCCGTGCCGGCTACATCTTCACCTCGCTGACCTGGATCACCGGCTTGATGTCGGTGTAGTTCGGAATGTCCGCCATGATCGCCGCGGCGTGCGGCGCGAAGGCGGCCTGAAACTCGGCGACCGAGTCGAAATAGAGATGGCCCATCGCGGCGTAGGTCGGCGGCTCGCCGGGAGCGCCCCCGCCCAGTCCAAGTTCGACCGCCATGCTCTTGCAGGCCGCGCCAAGTTTCTGCCCGACCATCGGCATGTGGCTCTTGCAATAGTAGTCCATGTCAAACTTTTTGCTCTCGCCGGCCGGGTAGAGCACGCTCACCTTGATCATCCGATGTCACCCCTTGGTTATGCTGCCAATGCCAACCCGGCAGCGACGCATACCAACACTAGCCGACAAGCCCTCAACGACGGAACCCACGGCGACGTCGACCGCGACTAGCGCGCCGGGCGCACGTCCTGCAAGCGCAGCAGCCCGTCGGCCAGGAACGTGAACCCGGCGATCTTGCTGGACAGACCGACGATGTTGCGCGGCGTCCAGAGATAGATGATCGGCAGATCCTTGCTCACCTGCTGCCACACGCCTTCGTAGGCCTCGCGACGCTGCGGGGTCTCGCTGACCGCGCGTGCGCGATCCAGCGCCGCATCGACCGTCGCGTTGGAGTATCGCGCCATGTTCAGCGCGCCGCCGGTGTGCAGGAAGCTCCAGGCATTGCTGTCGGTATCGAGCAGGCCGGACCAGCCGCCGAGCGCCACCGCGAAATCGCCACGCTGAACGGACGCGATCGCCGTCCCGAATTCCATCGCGTTGACCTGAACGGTGAACCCCGCTTCGGCTGCCATCGACTGGATGACCTCGCCCGCCTGCACATTCTGCGGCGTGTTGTAGACGATCAGCGGCACGGTCAGCGGCGCGGTCACGCCGGCATCCTTCAGCAGGGCGCGCGCCCTCGCCACGTCGCGCTTCGGCGGCGCAACCTCCTCGACGTAGAGCGGGCTCAACGCCGATGTCGCCTGGGCGTTGGGCTGATACATGCCGCCATAGACGACCTGGCTCAGCGCCTCGCGATCCAGCGCGAGTTCGAAGGCATGGCGCACGCGGGCATCACGGCCGAGTGGCGTTTCCGCCTTTGGATATTGGCCCGTGTTGATCGTCAGCGCGCCGTAGCCAAGGCTGGGCACGGAGACCAGCGACAGTTTCGGATCGCGCTTCACCGCGTCGGCGTCGAGCGGTGCGATCTCCGTCAGGTCGAGCGTGCCGGCCTTTAGGTTGGCCAGACGGATGCTGCTGTCGGGGATGATGCGATAGGTGACACGGTCGTAGTGGATGCGCGCCGCGTCCCAATAGCCGGGAAAGCGTTCCAGTGTGATGTGGTCCTGCGCCACCCGTTCCACGAAGCGGAACGGGCCGGCACACACCGGATGCAGGCCGAAATCCTTGCCGCCGGCATCGGCTGCCTTTGGCGGCAGCATCATGCCGGCGCGGTCGGTCAGGATCGCGACGAACGGCGAGAAGGCCTGCTTCATCACCACCCGCACCGTCAGCGCGTCGACCACCTCGACATGGTCCATCGCGCCGATCTCGCTGCGGCGGAAGCTGCCATTGGTGTTCAGGTAGCGCTCCAGCGTGTACTTGACGGCGTCGGCGTCGAACTTCTCGCCGTTCTGGAACTGCACATCGGGCCGCAGCCGGATCAGCAGGGTCCTGCTGTCGGCCCATTCGTAACCAGTGGCCAGCACCGGGACGATGGTCAGCTTCGCGTCGAAATCGAACAGCTTGTCGCACAGCGCCGTCATCACCACGGTGCCGACATAGGTCCGAGAAAAAGTCGGATCCAGAATGTCGGGATCGTCGCGCATGCCGATCCGCAGCGTATCGCCTTGCTGCGCCTGTGCCTGCGGCGTGAACGTGGCCAGGGCGGCGAGGCTCGCGAGAAGCGGCAGAAGGCGCATTGGAGCCACCTTTGTTGCGGATTTATCGAAGCGATTCAGGCAGATCGCCGGGCGATCGGCAATACACCCGCGGCTCCCCGTTCGTCTGGCGCAACCGACGGCAAGGCGATGGACGAGCGACTTGCAAAGGCCCTACCATCCCGGCGTGAGGCCCGGCTTCGGCAGTACGAGGCTATGACCATGGTCGATACCAGTTCGCCGGATTTGGTCCTGAGGTTGACCGCGCAGATCGTTGCCGCGCATGTCGAGAACAATTCGGTGGCAGCCGATGCATTGCCCGGGCTGATCGAACAGGTCTATCGGACGCTGCGCGATGCCGCTCAGACGCCGACCGAACCGGATAAGCCAGTGCCGGCGGTGCCGGTCAAGCAGTCCGTCAAACCCGATTTCATCGTCTGCCTGGAGGATGGCAAAAAGCTCAAGACGCTTCGGCGGCATCTGATGACGTCATACAACCTGACACCTGCGCAGTATCGCGCTCGCTGGGACCTGCCGGCCGATTACCCCATGGTGGCACCGAACTATGCGAAGCTGCGTTCGTCTCTCGCGAAAAAAATCGGCCTCGGCCGAAAGTCCGCCCAGGCACCGGCGCGAGCAAAGGCGCCGATGCGGCCTACGGACCGGACACGGGCGCAGAAGCAAGGACGGCGAACCCGCGGAACACGCGCCTGACCGTCCCTGCCGTGACGAACCGATCGGCAACAGAAGGTTCGGACGGTCGGTTATCAGGCCCCGATCCGAACAGCCGCGCCACGCCAAAATGTTCGTCGTTGCAGCGCAGCAAAGCCGGAGCTAGCTTAGCATAGGAGTTCTGTCCGGTCGGGCATCCTTGCAGCGCCGGGTAGTGAATACTTGTCCAGTAATCTTCGAACGGAGGCGATGAAAAGGACGATGATGGGATCCCCGCTGGGGCCAGGGCTGTACGATCCGCGCAACGAGCATGACTCCTGCGGCGTGGGGTTCGTTGTCAACATCAAGGGTCAGAAATCCCACGATATTATCCGACGCGGACTGCAGATCCTGGTGAATCTCGACCATCGTGGCGCGGTCGGCGCCGATCCGCTGGTGGGCGATGGCGCCGGCTGCCTGATCCAGATGCCGGATGCGCTGCTGCGCCATTGGGCGGGCGAACATGACCTGAAGCTGCCGCCGCGCGGCCGGTACGCGGTCGCGATGTGCTTCCTGCCGCGGGATGGCGACGCGCGCGACTTCGCGATCCGGCTGCTCGAGCACTATGTCGTCGCCGAGGGCCAGTCCGTGCTCGGCTGGCGCGAAGTGCCCACGGACCTCACCGGCCTCGGCGAGCGGGTCATCGAGACGATGCCGGTGATCCGCCAGGCGATCGTGGTCGCCAATCCGAAGCTGAAGGATCAGGACGCGTTCGAGCGGAAGATCCTGGCGATCCGCAAGCAGACGCTGAACAACGTGCGCGGTCTGGCCGATCAGCGGAAAATGCCGGGGCTGGGCGAGCTCTACATGCCGTCCTTCTCCACGCGCACCGTGGTCTACAAAGGCTTGCTCCTGGCGCCCCAGGTCGGGACCTTCTACGTCGACCTGCACAATCCGCTGACCCAGTCGGCGCTGGCGCTGGTGCATCAGCGTTTCTCCACCAACACATTTCCGTCCTGGCGGCTGGCGCATCCGTATCGCTTCCTCGCGCACAACGGCGAGATCAACACCGTCCGCGGCAACGTCAACTGGATGTATGCGCGACGGCATTCGATGGCATCGGAGCTGATCGGCCCGGACCTCGACAAGATGTGGCCGCTGATCCCGCACGGCCAGTCGGACACCGCCTGCATCGACAACGCGCTGGAAATCCTGGTCGCCGGCGGCTATTCGCTGGCGCATGCGATGATGATGCTGATCCCGGAGGCGTGGTCGGAAAACCACCTGATGGATCCCGATCGGCGCGCCTTCTACGAATACTACGCCGCGCTGATGGAGCCGTGGGACGGCCCCGCGGCGATCGCCTTCACCGACGGCCGGCAGATCGGCGCCACGCTGGACCGCAACGGGCTGCGCCCGGCGCGCTACATCGTCACCGACGACGATCACGTGGTCATGGCGTCCGAGGCCGGCGTGCTGCCCGTTCCGGAGGAGCGGATCGTCCGCAAGTGGCGGCTGCAGCCTGGCAAGATGCTGCTGATCGACCTGGACGAAGGCCGCATCATCGACGATGCCGAGATCAAGCAGAAGCTCGCCGGGCATCATCCTTATGCGGAATGGCTGAAGGCCACGCAGGTGCATCTCGAGGAGTTGCCGGAGCCGTCGGAAACGCCGGCGCTCCTGCCGGAGATGCCGCCGCCTCGGCCGAACGACGTGACAACACTGCTGCACCAGCAGCAGGCATTCGGCTACACGCAGGAGGATATCCAGTTCTTCCTGGAGCCGATGGCGCAGGACGGCGACGATCCGGTCGGCTCGATGGGCACGGATACGCCGATTGCGGTGCTGTCGAACAAACCGAAGCTGCTTTATAACTATTTCAAACAGAACTTTGCGCAGGTCACCAATCCGCCGATCGATTCGATCCGCGAAGCGCTGGTGATGTCGCTGGTCTCGATGATCGGGCCGCGGCCCAATCTGCTGGGGCATCACGCGGGTTCGCATTATCGGCTCGAGGTGGCGCAGCCCATCCTTACCAATGCCGAACTGGAGAAAGTGCGCGCGATTTCGTCTCTGGTCGGCGACGCATTCCGCACCAAGACGATCGACGTGACCTGGCCGGCGAGCGAGGGTTCGGCCGGCATGGCACGCGCGGTCGACCGCATCTGTTCCGAGGCAACGGATGTCGTGCTGGACGGCTACAACATCCTGATCCTGTCCGATCGGGCGGTGTCGCCAACGCGCATCCCGATGCCGGCGCTGCTCGCCACGGCCGCCGTGCACCACCATCTGATCCGCCGCGGTCTGCGCACCAGCACCGGTCTGGTCGTGGAAACCGGCGAGGCACGCGAAGTGCACCATTTCTGCGTGCTGGCCGGCTACGGTGCCGAGGCGATCAATCCGTATCTGGCATTCGAGACGCTGGAGCAGATCCGCGAACAGAACGGGTGGAAGCTGAAGCCCTATGAGGTGCAGAAGAACTATCTGAAGGCGGTCGGCAAGGGCGTCCTGAAGGTCATGTCCAAGATGGGCATCTCGACCTATCAGTCATATTGCGGTGCGCAGATCTTCGATGCGGTCGGGCTGTCCAGCGACTTTGTGGAAAAATGCTTCACCGGTACGGCGAGCACGATCGAAGGCTCCGGATTCGACGAGATCGCCCGCGAGGCGGTGCAGCGGCACAGCAACGCGTATGGCGACAATCCATTGTACGACGGAATGCTGGATGCAGGCGGCGACTACGCTTTTCGACTGCGCGGCGAGGATCATGCGTGGACGCCAGACTCCGTCGCATTGCTGCAGCACGCGGCACGCGGCAATTCGCTAGAGAATTTCCGCGAGTTCACCAAGACGATCAATGACCAGAGCACGCGGTTCCTGACCCTTCGCGGGTTGATGGAGCTGAAGTTCGCCGATCCGCCGGTGCCGTTGGATGAGGTGGAACCGGCGGCTTCCATCGTGCGGCGGTTTGCGACGGGCGCGATGAGCTTCGGGTCGATCTCGCGCGAGGCGCATACCACGCTGGCGATCGCGATGAACCGCATCGGTGGAAAATCGAACACCGGCGAGGGCGGCGAGGAATCCGACCGCTACAAGCGTCTGCCGAACGGCGATTCGATGCGGTCTGCGATCAAGCAGGTGGCGTCGGGGCGGTTCGGCGTCACCATCGAGTACTCGGTGAATGCCGACGACCTGCAGATCAAGATGGCACAGGGCGCCAAGCCTGGCGAAGGCGGCCAGCTGCCCGGCCGCAAGGTGGACAAGAACATCGCCCGCGTGCGCTATTCGACGCCTGGCGTCGGGCTGATCTCGCCGCCGCCGCATCACGACATCTATTCGATCGAGGACCTGGCACAGCTCATCGCCGATCTGAAGAACGCCAATCCGCAGGCGCGCATTTCGGTGAAGCTGGTGTCCGAAGTCGGCGTCGGCACGGTCGCTGCCGGCGTTGCCAAGGCGCGGTCGGATCACGTCACCATCTCGGGCTTCGAGGGTGGCACCGGTGCGTCGCCGCTTACGTCGCTGACACACGCCGGCTCGCCCTGGGAGATCGGCCTGGCGGAGACACAGCAGACGCTGGTGCTGAATGGGCTGCGCGGACGCATCGCGGTTCAGGTGGATGGCGGTCTGCGCACCGGACGCGACGTGGTGATCGGCGCATTGCTCGGCGCCGACGAGTTCGGCTTCTCGACCGCGCCGCTGATTGCCGCCGGCTGCATCATGATGCGCAAATGCCATCTGAACACCTGCCCGGTCGGCATCGCCACGCAGGACCCCGTGCTGCGCAAGCGCTTCACCGGCGAGCCAGAGCACGTGATCAACTACTTCTTCTTCGTGGCCGAGGAAGTGCGCGAGCTGATGGCGAAGCTCGGTTTCCGGACGTTCAACGAGATGGTCGGCAACGTCGAAAAGCTCGACATGCGCCGCGCCGTCGACCACTGGAAGGCGAAGGGCGTCGACCTCAGCCGCATCCTGTATCACGCGCCGCCGCGACCAGGCATTGCGATCTACAATTGCGAGAAGCAGAACCATCACCTCGACCGGGCGATGGACAACGAGCTGATCGAGGCGGCGCAGCCGGCGATCGAACGGGGCGAGCCGGTACGCATCTCCCGCGACATCCGCAACGTGCACCGCACGGTCGGTGCGATGCTGTCGGGCGAGGTGGCGAAGCGCCACGGGCATACGGGGATTCCGGAAGACACGATCTGGATCAGTCTGCGCGGCACTGCCGGCGGCAGCTTCGGCGCTTTCCTGGCACGCGGCGTGACGCTCGAACTGACCGGCGATGCCAACGACTATGTCGGCAAGGGTCTGTCCGGCGGCCGGGTGGTCGTGCGCCAGCCGCCAGAGGCAACGCGCGAGCCGACCGAGAACATCATCATCGGCAACACCGTGCTGTACGGCGCGATAGCCGGCGAGGCGTATTTCCAAGGGGTCGCGGGCGAACGCTTCGCCGTGCGCAACTCGGGTGCATCGGCGGTCGTGGAAGGCTGCGGCGACCATGGCTGCGAGTACATGACCGGCGGGGTCGTCGTCGTGCTTGGCGATACCGGACGCAACTTCGCGGCCGGCATGTCGGGCGGCGTCGCCTACGTCTATGACCCGAAGCGCGTGTTCGAGAGCCTGTGCAATTTCGCGGGCGTCGAGCTGGAGCCGATCGCACCGGCCGATCCCGATGCCGCCGACGATCCGGAACGTCCGCGACAGCGTGCGGTATCCGTCGAGGACGGCGGCATGGGCGATCTGCTGCGCTTCGACGCCGAACGGCTGCGCGTGCTGGTCGAGAAGCACCTGCTGTTCACCGGCAGCGAGCGCGCGCGCGAGCTGCTGGACGATTGGGACAATGCGTTGTCGTGCTTCGTGAAGGTGATGCCGCTGGATTATCGGCGCGCACTGCTCGAACTGCGCGCTGAGCGGCAGGCGGCGAAAGCCGCTGCCGCCGACTAGGGTAATTCATGGGCAAACCGACTGGCTTCCTGGAGATCGAGCGGCACGACCGCAGCTATGAAAAGCCCGACGTGCGCCGCAGGTCGTGGAAGGAATTCCTGAAACCGCTGCCGGAGCCGCAGCTTACGGAGCAGGCGGCGCGCTGCATGGATTGCGGCATCCCGTTCTGTCACAACGGCTGTCCGGTCAACAACCTGATTCCGGACTGGAACAACCTCGTCTATCGCCATCAGTGGGAAGCGGCGCTGCGCACGCTGCACTCCACCAACAATTTTCCCGAGTTCACCGGTCGCATCTGTCCCGCGCCGTGCGAAGCGTCCTGCACGCTGAACATCGACGACAACCCCGTCACCATCAAGACGATCGAATGCGCCATCATCGATCGCGGCTGGCAGGAAGGCTGGATCAAGCCGCATCCGCCGTCGCATCGGACCGGCAAGCGTGTCGCGGTGGTGGGCTCCGGCCCGGCCGGCCTTGCCTGCACGCAGCAGTTGGCGCGCGCCGGACACACCGTGACGCTGTTCGAGAAGAGCGACCGTATCGGCGGCCTGCTGCGCTACGGCATTCCCGACTTCAAGATGGAGAAGCACCTGATCGACGCGCGCATCGAACAGATGACGGGCGAAGGTGTGGCATTCCGCACCGGGATCGAGATCGGCGTCACGTTGCCGATGGCCTCGCTGTTGCGCGACTTCGACGCGGTGGTGCTGTCAGGGGGAGCCGAATGGCCGCGCGATCTGGACGTGCCGGGGCGTGGGTTGGACGGCATCCACTTCGCGATGGATTTTCTCACGCAGCAGAACAAGCGCATTGCCGGCGATGACGAGACGCGTGCCACAGCCGGGCGTGGAACGATCACGGCGAAGGGAAAGCATGTCGTCGTGATCGGCGGCGGCGACACCGGCTCCGACTGCATCGGCACATCGGCCAGGCAGGGCGCGGCATCCATCATCCAGCTCGAGATTCTGGCGAAGCCGCCGGAGCGGGAGAACAAGGCGCTGACCTGGCCGGACTGGCCGTTGAAGCTGCGTTCCTCGCACGCGCACGACGAGGGCTGCGACCGCGACTGGGCCGTGCTGACCAAGCGCGCCATCGGCTTGAGCGGACGGGTCGAGGCGCTGGAATGCGTGCGCGTCGAATTCGCCAAGGGCGCGGATGGTCGTTTCGCGATGCAGGAAGTGCCAGGCAGTCAGTTCCAGTTCAAGGCGGATCTTGTGCTGCTCGCGATGGGATTCCTTGGTCCGCGCAAGCCGGGGATGGTCGAGCAGGCGCGTGTTGCGCTTGATCCGCGCGGGAATGTTCAGGCGAACACGACGGATTATCGCACGTCGGTCGCCAAGGTGTTTGCCGCCGGCGACATGCGTCGCGGCCAGTCGCTGGTGGTCTGGGCGATCCGCGAAGGCCGCCAATGCGCCCGCGCGGTCGACGAGTTCCTGATGGGAAGCACGACGCTGCCTCGGTAGCTCGGTCTCATCGAAGGTGCTGTTGTCAGCACCGCACCGTCGTCAGCGCAGCACCGTCGTCACCCCCGCGAAAGCGGGGACCGGGACCCATTGTGCCGCACGCCTGGGTCCCCGCTTTCGCGGGGATAACGACAAAAACGAGGGGATGACAACAAAAGCGAGGCAGCGGTGGCGATTCAAGCGGCAAGCAATCACGCGCTTCCGACTTCGACCCGCGTGTCATTGAAGCATGCGCCTTCCGCAAGATCGGCGCGCATGTCGGCGGAAACCAGCGCCGATATCGTCTGGCCGGTGCGGCTGGTCGAAAGCCAGGTCCCCTTCTCGCTGGCCACCACGCCAGGTGGCACATCATCGGTGACTTCGAGTGGCAGTATCACTTCTCCAAGCTCATTCCACACTCGAACTTCATCTCCGCGCGCGAGACTTCTCCGCTCGGCATCGCGCGGATTCATCAGCAGCTTCGGCGCCCTGCGCGAGCCCGCGAGATCGCCCAGCGTTGAGGAAATCCGCTTGTCGGAAGCTGGCGAAATCAGCATCAGCGGATAAGTGGCCGGCCGTTCGCGCCAGGTTGGCGTCAGCGCCGCCGCACCCCATCGCTTCGCCAGCGCCTCCGATTTCAGCTCGATCCTGCCCGACGGCGTGGCGGGAAAGACGTTCTCGAACAACACCAGCGGCTTGCCGTCCGGCCCCTTCATCTGCAGTGCGCTCTCGGTCGGTATCCGGCTCGGCCGCACACCACCGAGGCGTGGGTGCGCCGCATCGACCGCATCATCCATCAGGTCCTCGTCCGACGCCTTGAAGCACGCTTCGTCGAACCCGAAGCGCGCCGCAAGACGCCGGAAGATTTCCGTGTTCGGCAACGACTCGCCGAGCGGCGCTATCACCGCCTCAGCGCGCTGCAGCCAATGATGCCCGTACGAAGGATACAGATCGGCATATTCAAAATGGGTCGCCGCGGGCAGCACCACATCGCAATGGGTCATGCTCTCGGTCATCGTCAAATCGATCCCGACCGCGAAGACATCGTCCCGCGCAAGCCCTCGTCGCATCCGGTTCTGATCGGGATGCACGACAATCGGATTGTGGTTGTAGATGAACACCGCGCGCAGCGGCGGATCGATGTCATCGTCCGCCAGATGCCGGCCGACGTCGATCAGGTTGAGCGTGCGCGTGCCTTCCGGCGCCAGGTCCGGACGCTGCAGCCTGGCCGGCGTCTTCGGAAAAGCGTTGCTGGCGCCAAGGATGATGCCGCTTCCCTTGCCAAGCTTGCCAAGCAGCGCCGGCAACGCAATCAACGCACGAATGCCGCTGCCGCCGTTGCGCCCGCGCTCGAGCCCGTTGCCCGGCGCGAACACCAGAGGATCGGCCTCCACCAGCCATTGTACGAATGTGACGATCTGGCTTTCCTGCAAGCCACACGCCGCCGCCGCCCGCCCCGCCGGCCATTCGCGCGCCTGCGCCATGAACTCCTCAGCGCCCAGGACATGCTCGGCGATGAACGCCGTGTCCAGCGCGCCCGACCGTTCGAGTTCCGCCGCGACCGCCCATGCGAGCAGCACGTCGGTACCGGGCAACAGAGCGAGATGCAGGTCGGCCTGCTCGGCGATCTTGGTGCGCAGCGGATCCACCACGACAAGCCTGCCGCCCTTGCGTTTGGCACGGCGGGCACAGCGCACGAAATGCACGTTGGTGACCGTCGCGTTGTTCCCCCAGACGACATTGAGCTTGGCGTTTTCGGCAAACTCGGGCGGGCATCCGGGCACGGCGCCGTAGGTCCCGGCCCACGCCTCACTGCGCACGCCGCCACACAGCGACCGCCGGTAAAGCTGGCTGGCGCCGAGCCTGTGGAAGAACCGCGAGGACATGCTGTCGCCGGCGAGGAAGCCGTGCGGGCCGGCGTAGTTCAACGGCATGACCGCCTCGGGACCCCAGCGTTCGATCACCGTGCTGACACGCGCGTGAATTTCGTCAAGCGCCGCATCCCATGAGATCGGCTCGAATTGTCCGGAGCCCTTCGGTCCGGTGCGGCGCAACGGATGCAGCAGGCGTTGCGGCCCGTGCACGAAGGCGCCCATGTCCTGCGCAACCTTGTTGCAGATGACACCAGCGGTGAACGGCGCGGCCTCGGAACCGCGCACCTTGGTTATCTGCCCGTCCTCGACGGTGACGCTGAGACTGCACGTGTCCGGACAATCGAATGTACAGACGCTGGCGCGTTCGATGACAGCCACTTGGGTATTCCTTGCGGTGTAAGCCTTGCAGGCATGTTACACCGTCTTGATCGCCTGCGCAGTTCCGATTGTCCCGACCGACGCTAGACCACCCTCCCCTCACCCATGGTGACAGACCCCGGAAAATGGCAGGACACGAAATGTCCAGGCGCTGCCTCGGTCAGATACGGGGTCTCATCGGCGCAGCGCGCGGCGGCAGCCGGGCAGCGCGTGCGGAAATGGCAGCCGGAGGGCGGGTTGACCGCGCTGGGCACCTCGCCCTGCAAGGCGATGCGCGGTCGGCTGCGTTCCCGATGCGGGTCGGGCACCGGGACGGCCGATATCAGCGAGTTGGTGTAAGGGTGCAGCGGACGCGCGAACAGATCGCCGGCCGGTGCGGTTTCCACCACGCGCCCCAGATACAGCACCACGATGCGGTCTGAAATGTGCCGCACCACCGCGAGGTCGTGCGCGATGAAAAGGTAGGTAAGTCCCAACCGTTCCTGCAGCCCAATCATAAGGTTGATGATTTGCGCCTGGATGTTCACGTCGAGCGCTGATATCGGTTCGTCGCCGATGATGAAGCCGGGCTCGACCGCCAGCGCACGGGCGATCGAGATGCGCTGCCGCTGGCCGCCGGAGAATTCGTGCGGAAACCGCGCTGCCGCCGCCGGCGACAGGCCGACGAGATCGAGCAGTTCCTGAACCCGCACGCGCGCCGAACCGCCTTCGGGCACCAGCCCGTGCAGGCGCAGCGGGCCGCCGAGAATTTCACCGACCGTCATGCGCGGATTGAGCGAGCCGTACGGGTCCTGGAATATCATCTGCATGCGCCGGCGCAGCGGCCGGAATTCCGACTGGCTGAGATGCGTGATGTCCTGGCCGTCGAAGGTGATGCGTCCCGCGGTGGGCTCGGTCAGGCGCATGACGACGCGCGCGAGCGTGGACTTGCCGCAACCGGACTCGCCGACCAGGCCTACGGTTTCGCCACGAAATACATCGAAGTCGACGCCATCGACGGCGCGCAGGATACGGCGTGGCTCGAGGAAGGCGTCACGCGGCAGCACAAAATGCTTGGCGAGGTCGCGCACTTCCAGCAACGGCTTTGTCGCGGCGCTGGCCCTGGTTTCGGTCATCGCCCGCGCGTGGTTCGGCGGGTGCAGCCGTTGACCGCCCTGCGTTACCCAGCATCGCGCGGCGCGGTCGTCGCCGACCGGCAGTAGTGCTGGATGTTCTGTGCACTGCGCCACGGCGAACGGGCAACGCGCACGAAACCGACAGCCCGATGGCCAATTGTGCGCATCTGGCGGTTGGCCCTCGATTGTTGTGAGCCGCCGGTCGCCCTCGGTGGCCTGGTCTAGTCGCGGCGCCGCATGCAGCAGCGCCCACGTGTAAGGGTGGCGCGGATCGCTCAGCAGATCGTCCGGTGCGCCCTCCTCGACCACCTCGCCCGCATACATCACCAGCACGCGCGAGCAGACGTTGGCGATCACACCCAGATCGTGGCTGATCAGGATCACCGCGGTGCCGAGATCGGCGTTCAATTCGCGCAGCAGATCGAGAATCTGCGCCTGGATCGTCACATCCAACGCGGTGGTCGGTTCATCGGCGATCAGCAGTGTCGGTTCGTTGGCAAATCCCATTGCCAGCATCACGCGCTGGCGCATGCCGCCGGAGAACTGATGCGGGAAGGAGTTTACGGCGCGCTCCGGTGTCGCCATACCCATCCGACGCAGCAATCCGACCGCGCGCTTGCGTGCGGCCCGCGGTTTGAATCGCCGATGCGCGGTCATCGTCTCGATAAGCTGCCGGGAGATGCGCAGCACCGGATTGAGCGAGGTCATCGGGTCCTGGAACACCATGGCGATCTCGGCACCACGGATTTCGCGCAGCGCTTCCTCGCTCAGATGCACCATGTCGCGGCCGCGGAAGCTGATCGTGCCCTCCACGATGCGCGCGGGTTCGTCGAGCAGGCGGATGATGGACTTTGCAGTGACGCTCTTGCCCGAACCGGATTCGCCGACGATGCCCAAGGTTTCCCCGGGACGCAAAGAGAAGCTGACGCCGTCCACCGCACGCACGACGCCCGCGTCGGTGAAGAACCACGTGTGCAGATTTTCGACCTGGAGGATCGGTTCAGCGACGTCGCGCATGCGGATCGAGCCAGTCGCGGATGCCGTCGCCCACGAAGTTGAAACCGATCACCACCGTCAGGATCGCGAGCCCGGGGAATGTCGCGACCCACCACTGGTTCACCAGTTCTCGTCCCTCGGAAACCATGGAGCCCCACTCGGGCGTTGGCGGCACGACGCCCAAGCCGAGAAAGGAAAGGCCGGCGAACACCAGGATGGCGTTGCCCAGATCGAGCGTGATGAGCACGATCAGCGGACCGATGGCATTCGGCACGATCTGGCGCAGCAGGATGTGCGCCGGACCGAAGCCGATCGCCTGCGCCGCCGCGACGTACTCGGCGGAGCGCTGGCCGATCACCAGGCTGCGCGCCAGTCGTGCGAATTTCGGCCACCACACGACCAGCATTGCGATGACCGTGTTGCGCGTGCCGATGCCGAGTGCGGCCGCGATCGCCATCGCCAGGATGATCGGCGGGAAGCAGAACACAAGGTCGGTGACGCGCATCAGCGCCTCTTCCGCCCAGCCGCGCACATATGCGGCGACCGCGCCGAGCAACGAGCCGAACACGCCGGCCAGCAGCACGACGATGAAGCCGACCGCGAGGGACGTGCGCGCACCAAAGATCACGCGCGTAAGCACGTCGCGCCCCAGCACGTCGGTGCCAAGCCAGTGCAACGCCGATGGCGGCTGCAATCGTCCCGCGACGTTCACCACGTCGGGCGGATACGGCGCGATCCACGGCGCGAGCAATGCGGCAAGCGCCCACACCAGGATCACCGCACCGCCCAGCGCGGCGAGACCATAGCGGCGCAGCCACCGGCGTCGGCGTCCGGCGCTGCCGGTATCGACGCTGGCCGCGAGCAGCGCGGCATCAGTGCCACTCATCGGCGCGACACGCGCGGATCGAGCGCCGCGTACGACAGATCCACGAGCAGGTTGATCACCACGTAGATCGCGGCGACCACCAAAGTAATGCCCATGATCGCGGGGAAGTCGAGCCGCACGGCACTCTGGAACGTGTAACGTCCCAGGCCGGGCCAGGAGAAAATCGATTCGGTGAGCACGGTGCCAGTGAGCAGTTGCGCGTACGCAAGACCGCCCAGCGTCACCACCGGCAGCAGCGCATTCGGCAGCGCGTGGCCGAGCATGATCGCGCGGCGCTTCAGGCCTTTGGCGCGCGCGACACGAATGTAGTCCTGCGACAGCGACTCCAACATCGCGGCACGCGTGGTGCGGGTGATCAGCCCGAGCGTGCTGGCTGCCAGCACGATCGATGGCAGCACGAGGTGCGATACGGCATCCCAGAACGTGTCCCAATCGCCGGCCAGCGGCGCGTCGATCAGCATGATGCCGGTGACCGTGGGCGGCGGGAACGTGCTGGCGCTGATCTGTCCGGGACCGGGCGCCCACTCCAGCGCGCCGTAGAACACCGCGAGCATGACGAAGGCGAGCCAAAACGTCGGGGCCGACACGCCGACCAAAGAGATGGTGCGCGCCAAGTGATCGATCCAGCTGTCGCGCTTCATCGCCGCCAATACGCCCAACGGCAGACCGACCAGCAGCGCGAGCAGAAACGCGATCGTGGATAGTTCCACCGTAGCGGGTGCGTATTGCTCGATATCCTCCAGCACCGGCCGCTGCGAGCCGATCGAAATACCAAGATCGCCGTGAACGACACCGGTCAGGAAGATCCAGTAGCGATCCCACAACGGCAGATCGAGCCCCCACTTGTGCCTGAACGCCGCGACCATTTCGGGATTGTTCGCGGCGATGTCGCCAAGCTGAGTCAGCACGGGATCGCCGGGCACCATGTTGGCGATCAGGAATATCGCAAGCGTGGCCAGCAGCACCATCAGCGCGGCCACGATGAGACGGGAGGCAAGGTAGCGCAGCATCGGCGGACTATTGCCGATCGAACCGAGTCAGCCAAGTTGTGTCCGCATGCCGCGCGGCTATGATGGCGGCTCGCCAACAGAACAAACCGGGAGGCGGACGTGCGGGATATCGGCTGGATTGGTCGGCGGGATGTGATGCGTCTGCTCGGCGCCGGCGGTGCTGCCCTGGCCGCGGGGCTGCCGGAACGCGTGCATGCGGCGACCGCGAAGAACACGCTGGTTCTCGGCCTGGACATCAGCGACTTCGATCACCTTCGATCCGGCACGCGAGGCGCAGTACACGCCGCCGCTGACCCTTACGGCCGCGTACGAATCGCTGATCACGATGACGCCCGGCGACTACCTCAACGTGAAGCCGACGCTCGCATCGTCCTGGGCCCGCACGCCCGACGGCAACAGGGTGGCGGTTCACAATGCGGCCGGGGACGAAGTTCAACAGCGGCAATCCGGTGACCGTCGAGGACGTGAAGTGGAGCCTCGAGCGGGTGATCAACGTCAAGGATCAACCCTCCCAGTACGTGGCCAACGTCGATCATGTGGCGATCGTCGATCCGCAGACGATCGACGTGATTCTGAAGGACCCGTCGCAGCAGCTGGTGACCGTGCTGTGCGGCCCCAACTTCGGCGTGATGGAGCGCAAGGTGGTGGAGGCGCATGGCGGCACCAATGCGCCGAACGCCAATACCGAGGACAAGGCGACCCAGTGGCTGGACCAGAACTCCGCCGGCGCCGGTCCGTACACGCTGGTGGGCTGGACGCGCAACGCCCAGATCATGCTGACGCGCAATCCGCATTACTGGCGTGGTCCGGCGCCGTTCGAGCATGTCGTGCTGCGCCACATGGGCGACAGCGCGACGCAGTTGCTCGCCATCAAGCGCGGCGACATCGATGCGGCGTTCAATCTGATCCCCGAGCAGGTGGCAACGCTGAAGGGCGATGCGCATGTGCGGGTGGAGGGGTTGGAGAGCCTGGACTTCGTCTACATGGCGCTGACCTGCGAGCCCAATTTCAACAAGGCGCTGGCGGTGAAGGAGGCGCGGCAGGCCGTTTGGTGCGCGATCGACTATGACGGCATCATCAACAGCATGCTGGGCGGCGAGGCGATCCGCTGCGCCAGCTTCATCCCGATCGGGCTGTATGGCTCGACGCGCGAAACCACCAAGCAGTTCGGCTATCACCAGGACCTCGACCGGGCGAAGCAGCTGCTGCAGAAGGCCGGCTTTCCCGACGGGTTCGAGTTCAAGCTGAGCTATGGCGATGCCGCGGTGTCCGGGTTGTCCTATTCGGTGCTCGCGCAGAAGCTGCAATCGGACCTGGCCCGGGTCGGCATCAAGGTGAACCTCGATCCGATGGACCAGGTCAACCTGCGCACGCAGTACACCACCGGCAAATCGACCGCGGTGCTGACGTTCTGGAATCCCTCCGGCGTCGAGACCGATGGCTGGAGTTCGGCGACGGTGCAGCGTGTCGCAAAGCGCATTCACTGGACGCCGCCCGAGGACCTGGTGAAACTGGTGACACAGGCCGCGAGCGAAGCGGATGCGCAGAAACGGTCAGCGCTCTATCTCGAGTATGAGAAGGCGATGATCGATCAGGCGAACCTGATCGTGCTGTTCCAGCCGATCTACCAGTTCGCGGTGCGCGACATTATCAAGAAATTTCCGCTGACCGCCGCCGGCTGGGAAGTGGAATTGTTTGAAACGAGTACGTGAGCGGGGACAGGCGCGTGGCTTATCAAGCGTTCGATCTGACCGGCAAGGTTGCGTTGGTGACCGGCGGAAATGGCGGCATCGGGCTTGGCATGGCAAGGGCGATGGCCGAGGCCGGGGCGGATGTCGCGATCTGGGGCACGAATGCGGCGAAGAATGCAGCCGCACAGGCCGAACTTGCGAGTACCGGACGCAAGGTCGTGGCGCTGCAATGCGACGTGGGTGACGAGGCGGCGGTGGACGCGGCGTTCGCACGCACACTCGAAATGCTGGGGCGGGTCGATGGCTGCTTCGCCAATGCCGGTGTGGGCGGCGGTGGCGCGCCGTCGTTCCTGGAGATGACCGCGGAGCAATGGCACCGTGTGCTGCGGGTGAACCTTGATGGTGCGTTCTACACGTTTCGTGCGGCGGCACGGCATATGGTGGAGCGTGGCGGTGACGGTGTGCTGGTTGGCACTGCATCGCTCGCCGCGATCGAAGGCTCGCCGCGCAGCGAGCACTACGCGGCGACCAAGGGCGGCATGATCTCGATGGTCCGCTCGCTGGCGGTGGAGTTCGCCCGCCACAATGTGCGCGCGCATGCGATCCTGCCAGGGTGGATCGAGACCGACATGACGCAGCGGCTCACCACCAACGACCGGTTCCGCGAGCGCGTCATGCCGCGCATTCCGATGCGGCGCTGGGGTCGGGGCGAGGATTTCGGCGGCATCGCGGTGTATCTGATGAGCTCGGCAGCGCGCTATCATACCGGCGACACGTTCGTGATCGACGGTGGGTACTCGTTGTTTTGAGGCGCCTCACCCGCCGCGCTTCGCGCGTCGATCGACAAGCCCGGCCATGACGGGCCTTTGCTGCGGGCCTCGTGTTCAACTTCATCTTGCGTCGATCAACCGTTGATCACCGTTGCGCCGTTCGGATGAAGGATCTGCCCGGACATGTACGACGCATTCCTCGACGCTAGAAGACTATAGCTGGGCGCGACTTCGTCCTGCTGTTCAGGTCGCTCCATCGGCGCCGAGGCACTGTTCTTCGCAGTCTTCTCTCCACCGGATAGCTTGCGGGAATCAACGGCGTCCAGATCGGACCAGGTGCGACGCCATTCACTCTGATACCGCGCCGCAACAGCTGTTTTGACAGCGAACGAGTAAACGCACGTGTGCCGCGGAGGCGGCGTTTCATGGCGGGTGCGAGCTTCGCGGCCTCACGAAAATCGTGAAAAAACCACACCGCGGCAGGTCCGTTGAAGGTTCGGACGGGAGCTTCGCAACCGTCCGAGCTTGACGAACGAGGAGACTGAACATGGCCGAACAGCGGCATACTGGAAATCCCGGGAACTTCGCGGAGGATCGTGAGAAGGCCTCCCGCGCCGGACAGGTCGGCGGGCAGCACAGCTCAGGCAACTTCGCGAATGATCGGGAACGAGCAGCCGAAGCCGGCCGCAAGGGCGGTGAGCACAGCCACGGCGGCGGCGGCGCACAGCACAATCCTGGCAACTTCGCCCAGGATCGTGAGAAGGCGTCCGAAGCCGGTCGCAAGGGCGGCCAGCGCTGAACGCACGATCTGAACGACAAGTTCTGATCGTAGGGGCGGGTCGTCCGGCATAGTCCGGGCGGCCCGTTCCGCTTTGAACGCCGGGAGCCGCCGGCAGGTGCACCGATCGTTCCACCGTGGCAGCGGCAACCGCTGCCGTTGCATCAAATTTGCAAAGTGAAGGAGACGAACGTGTCGAATATGAAGGTAGTCGGTCAGGCGCCGGTCATGGGCGAGATTCATGAAGTACGGGCGACATTCGCGACACCGGATTTGATGCAGAATGCCGTTACGCAGTTGGAAATGTCGGGCTTCGACAGAGCGGATCTAAGCCTCCCCGAAGTCACGCGACCGGACGAGTTCGCCACACCCGAATCGAGCGCGAAGCCGGCCGACACCGAAGAGGACGCCCGCCAGGCGCGGACGCTGCAAACGAGCGCGGCCGCAGCTATTGCGGCCATGGCCGCCGGCGGCGCGGTGATCGCGACGGGTGGTGCCGTCGCGCCGGCGCTTGCCGCGGCGGTGGTTGGCGGCGGCATGTTCGGGAGTGCGGCATATGCGATCAGCAGCGCCTCGAACAGCGAAGAGCAGGAGGATCGCGAACGCAAGGCGGCCACCGGCACATTGGTCCTGTCGGTGCGAGCACCCAGCGAGGCGAAGCGGGCAGACGCCGAGACTATCCTGCGTTCGGCTGGCGCGACCTCGGTCCAGACCCGCTGACCGCTGGAAGCGAGCCATCTCGCACACGCACAGTTGCGGCGCTTCCCATGCGAACGAAGCGGCGGGGCGTCGGTTATCGCTCCGTCGTGCAGTGGATCGGGACTGGAAGGTCACACACGACGAGCGCACACAACGGCGGTCGGTAGGCCGCAACCACAGCGAGGATGACGATGGCTACAACAAAGACGCTGAATGATCTCATGCTCTCTTTCATGCAGGACATTTACTATGCCGAGCGACAAATTCTGAAGGCACTGCCGAAGATGGCGAAGGCGGCGCAGAACGAGGATCTCAAGCAGGCGCTGATGCACCACCGCGAAGAGACTCAGGGTCAGGTCGATCGGTTACAAAAAGCCTTTGAAGCGCTCGGCAAGCGGGCTCGCGCCCAGACCTGCGAGGCGATCAACGGCCTGATCGAGGAGGGTGACGAGGTCCTCGAGGAGTTTTCGGAAGGCACGGTGCGCGATGCCGGCATCCTCGCCAATGCCCAGGCGGTCGAGCACTACGAAATGGCGCGCTATGGCACGATCATCGCGTGGGCGAAGACCTGCGGCGAGGCGCAGGTGGCGCAGCTGATGCAAGAGACGCTGGAGGAAGAGAAGCAGGCCGACACGCTTCTCAATGGTCTTGCAAAGAAGAACATCAATCAGCAGGCGATGAACAAGGCGGCTTGAACATCGTATCGGGACGAGCAGCCGGCAGATCGGCCGGCGGCTCTTTCGATCCGTGTGCGCAGCTTCACCGGCAAGCTCCGAGGCAGAGCATTCCGCACGCCGACGGATGAGCGGCACGCGACCGAGACGGCATATCAGTGGGAACACCAGGAGCATCCGCCGCGGCGGTCGGTCCGGGCCGCGGCGGTCGGTCCGGCCGCGGCGTAACCTGCCTGCGCCGTCAGCTGTCAGGCAAAGAGCAGTGCCGGCGGAGATCCCACCGGATGCGCATGGTCAAATACAACCCAGGCGTGGTGATGCTGCGCGTGATTGGTGCGTTCCCCCATGGAGAACCACTGAATGCGCCGGGTCAGCACCACCGTGGCAGCGAACGGGGCGGCGGACAGCACGTCGGCGGCGCGCCGGCCGGCAATCCACTGCAGGCGAACCAACAGCGCGAGCTGACCACCCACTGACGCGACGAGCGCCAGGGAATGGCGCAGGAATTTCAGCATCGCCGCGGAAGACCTCGCCTGCCCCTTGTGAGAACCGGTGTCCCCATAGGGTGGGTTCGTCACGATGCTGCGACATCCTTCCGGCATGTTTCGGCATTTGAGGAAGTCAATCCCGGGGGTACCAAAGCCACGTTCGGCGATATCGGTGGAAACGACGTTATAACTGTGTGCCGCGAGTACGGTTGACATTGCGCCCTCGCCGCAGCAGGGCTCCCACACCGGTCCGCGGAAGCGGATGTGCTGAAGCAACGCCTCGGTGACCCAATCTGGCGTGGCATAGAAATCCTGCCCTTCCCGATCGAAGCCCGAGACATGGATGGCGCGAGGCGCGTCCGTGCGTGTCAGGTCGCGCCGGTACGAGTGAAAGGCGTCTGCGGGCAGATCCATGATGGGGCGTCCTTCTCCAGGTCCCGGTGGCACCACTGCCTTCATCATGGATCCACCGATTTGGAGTCCAGGCTCCAGCATAAATTAAGCACCGGTTCATGATTTGCCGCTAACGGGTTGCCAGCGCCGGCGACGGACCAGTCGCGTCGGTCCGGCCAACATGCAGCAGGAGTCCCTCATGCTCGTTCGCGAACTGATGACCCGAGACATTGAATCAACGACACCGACCACCACCCTGACCGACGCTGCGCGCAAGATGCGCGACAACAATATCGGCTGTCTCCCGGTCAATGACACCGACGGCTACATCGGCATGCTCACCGAAAAGGATCTTACCACACGTGCAACCGCCGAGGGCCTCAACCCGACGACCACTACAGTGCGCCAGATCATGACCCATGGTATCACGTATTGCAAAGATAACGATAACATCGAGGACGCCTTGCGCACGATGGAAAATAACCATGTGCACCATCTCCCGGTTCGACTCGGCGGCTCGAACAAGGTGGTTGGTATCGTGTCGCTGTCCGATCTCGCCCTGAAAGGCCCGAAGGAACTTTACTCCAACATCTCGAAACTGGCCTTCCAAAGTGCGTCCCTCAGCCAGGCGGGGACGGCCCGACCAGTGAACTGAGGCTGCCAGACGATCGCGGCCGGCCATACCTCCGCGCCAATGGCGGCCGCAGCCATGACGAGACGACGGCAGATCGACACCAGGTCAGCCGCGAGAAAAACCGACTCAGTTCCAGACACGCCTCACACTGCATCGTCACGGCGGTCCTCGGGCTTGAGCCGAGGATCATTCCTTCCGTCATGGCCGGGCTCGTCCCGGCCATCCGTCACAGCAGGGTGCCGCTTCTGATGGCCTGGACGAGCCCGGCCATGACGGTGTAACAGCAGCGGGGAGTGTCATCAGAAACGCGCCTGGTATCAGAAGCTGTGACCAGCGTTACAGCGATAGTGGTTACCAGCACAACGGGAAGACGTGAATGGCCGGGCGGGGCCGGGCGTCGCGCGACCCTCGGTCCGGCGTGACTTTGCGGCTGCGGGCGCGGTAGTATCCCGCCACCAGTACAGTCACGGGGCTGACGGCAGGATTGTGGTGTCCGATACCTTGCTGCAATCGCAACAGTCTCCACTTTCTTGCTTGCCCAAGACCGTGATCATCGTCGACCCGTGCGTGCGGGATTTCGTCGGCCATCACCTCGAATACAACGAAGCCATCGTTCAGGCAGCGAAGCAGGCCGGGCTGACGGTGGCAACATTGGGCCACCGCGACATGCCTGCCGAAGTTCAGTCGCGCATCAATGGCGTACGGTGTTTCTCGCACGACATCTGGAAGCGCTTTCCGGCCCTGGCGCAAAAGTCTCCGCTGCTCGAGGTGCTTTGGTCCAATCTCATCCATTTCGTCGAAATCTGTCGCGGGTTGCGGCAGGTGCGGCGGCTGGGGCAGAACGCGAAGACGAAGGATGGGGCCATCTTCGTCGCGATGCTGACCCTGCATCAGTTGCTTGCGTGGTCCTGGTTCGCCGTCCTGTTCGGTCGTCGGGATCGCCCGATCGTTCTTCACCTGGGGTACGAGCCCGCCTATTGCCAGGGGCCGGGGGCCGACCTTGCCTTCCGGTTGATCGAATGGGCAGTGCGGCACGGTAGGGCGCGGCTGGCGTCCGACAGCGCGCGCATGGCACAGGCCTATGCACACCTCACACTGGCCCAGATCGACGTCTTTCCGATCCCGCTTACCGGAAGGCAGCCCTCCAAAATTGCCTGTAACGCCTCCCCGGGCGCTGCGCATCGGGTCCGATTCGTAAGCCTGGGAGGCGCACGCGAAGAGAAGGGAATTTTCGATCTCATAGCGGCGATCATCGAGCTGGAGGAGCGGGGCATGGCCGGTGGTCTCGCCTTCGCCATTCAGGGCAATACAACCGATCCGGCGATCGATGCAGCCATCGACGATCTGGCGCGGCGCAACTTCGAATCCGTGGAGCTGATCCGCGCGCCGTTGCCGAGCGACCAGTACAAGGCGCTCCTGGCCAGGGCCGACGCCGTGGTGCTGCCTTATACCCGGCAGGTCTACGAGACGCGGAGTTCCGGCGTGTTCGTCGAGGCGGCCGGCGCCGGCAAGCCAATGATCGTCACCGCCGACACCTGGATGAGCGACGAACTCTGTCGGTACGGATCGGGAATGGTTTGCCCGGAGCGGGAACCTTCGGCACTTGCCAGGGCTATTCTCGATCTCGCTGCGGGTCTTTCCGAATATCAGCGGGCCGCTCGGGCGAAACAGCCTGCCTGTCTCGACTGGCACAGCCCGAACGCCCTGATCGAAGTACTGATGGGCAGGCGCGCGCCGGACGTCTTGTCGCACACCGATGTACGCGTCGCCGTGCTCTATCCGTGGGGCGACATCCTGCAGCGTCGTTCCGGCGCCAGCGTGCGGACCAACCTGATGGTCGATTGCCTGCGCGACCATGTCGACCGCATCCGCGTCCTTCAGGACGGCAGGAACCAGACCAGAGAAGACGGTTCGGTACGGTACGAATCGGTCGAGATCGGCGAGCGCAGACCAATCTTTCACTGGCTGTTCCAGAAGCACTGGGCGCTCATATGTCGCGGGGCGCACGCCGGCTCGCCCATCTATCTCTGGTTCCACCTTCGCCATAGGGCCAATCGGCAGTTCCAGTTGCGGATTCACGAGTTGGTCCGTTGGGCAGACATCGTGATGCTGGAGTACCCGTTTTGGGGCGACGTCGTGACGGCGGCGTGCCGTCGCCACGGCAAGCGGCTGGTGCTGACGCATCACGACATCATCCATCACATTGCAGCGGACTGCATGGCGTTACGCCGCGCTCTACGTCGGTATGACATCGCCTGGTCGCAGGCCGCCGACGCAACTGTGACAGTGACCGAGAACGACCGCCAGACACTTGCCGCCCTGGGCGTTCCGTCGGTCGAGATCCGCATGCCGGTCGACCTCGCGGGTCTTGCCCCGCTGGCTGGCAGCCGATCGAGGCAGATTCTGCGCGAACTCTACGATATAGATCTCGGAACCGCACGCGTCGGCTTGTTCGTCGGCAGCGGGCATATCCCAAACCGCAATGCCGCGGCCGAACTGCGCCGTATCGCATCCAGCGCCAGTGAATGCGACGCGACCGATGCCCCGCTGTTTGTCGTTGCTGGCGGCTGCGCCGATCCGGGGCGGCAGAGCAACTTCATTGCGCTTGGCATTGTCGACGATGTGGCGCTGCGGCTTCTCTACGAGGCGGCCGATGTCGTGCTGATTCCGCTGCGGGAGGGCCTTGGCGCCTCGATCAAGACAATCGAGGCAATGGCGGCCGCCAAGCCGGTGATCGGCACGACCCTCGGCTTCCGCGGGTATCCAGTCGTCTCGGGACGCGACTGCATCATTGAAGACGTCATCGACCGCTTTCCCGATCGGGTCCGGGAACTGTTCGCGAAACCCGAACGGGCCGAGGAAATGGGCGCCGCTGCGCATGCCTTTGCAGAAGGTTACGACTATCACCGCGTGAACGCGGCATATCTCCCGTTGATGGGCCTACCTGACGATACGGCGCCGCAACTGGCGCTTACCCCTGCTTCGTCTCCAGCAACGTCCCTGTTGCGAACGCTCGGACAAAAGATCGCCGAACACGGAGCGATCGATCCTGCGCTCGTCGCGTTCGTCCGGGATGCGCTTGCACGACACGGGATGGCGCGCGAATCGGCACTCATGCTGGCCAAACTGGCCGAAACGCGGGGCGACCTGCAGGACGCGCTCACGCATTACACCGAAGCATCCGCGCTGGATCCGGTGGATTTCCAGATCCGGCTCGACCGAAGCCGGCTACTGCGCAAACTCGATCGGACGACCGAGGCTGATGCGGAATTTCGGCAGGGCATCGCCTTGCACACGCGACAGGTTTGGGGCCTATCGGGCTGGGCGCGTGGATTGGAGGTCGCCTGGCGATTCTTTTATCAGTCATTGCTCGACGAGGCGCTGGCGTTATTGCGACCCATGCTGACGGCACGTCCGGAGGACGGTGAGGCCAACTACCTTGCGGGGCTCTGCCTGCACGGAACAGGAGGCAGTGCGGACGAGACGCTCGCCCACTACGATCGGGCCCTGGCCGCGGGCGTTGACGACTTCTGGGTGCGCTATCAACGCGCGCCAATTCTGCATCAGCTCGGCCGTCGGATCGCGGCAATGATGGACCGGCGGCGCTGCCGTGCGCTGCAGCGGCGGAATCCAAGCCTGCCAAAACACACTTCGGGCATTTTCAACCGCGCACCCGATGCTTTCAAGGCGAAGACATGGCGACTGTTTTTCGCCGGCAAGAACCGAGCGGTTTTGAAACGAGCACAGCGACAGCTTCGCCGCGATCCGAATAATGGCGAGTGGCACTACCTGGCTGCTCAAGCATTGCACAATTCGCGGGGCGATTGGCGCTTGACGCTCGCCCACTACGACCGGGCGCTCGAGCTCGGCTTCGATCGGTTCTGGATTCTCTGCAACCGAGGTTACCTGCGCTACGAACGCGGGGATATCGCTGGCGCCGAAGCCGATCTCACCGGCGCTGTCGCGCTTCAGCCGGACCATGAAGTGGCGCGCAGCCGGTTAGCGCTGGTGCGCGATGCTCAAACCCAATACGCGAGCTGAACGGAGGGCTACTGTTGCACGGCGTCCGCCACGAACTCGCCGGCATCCCAGCGAGCGCGGAAGTCCGCATAGGCATTTGCCAGCCCGGCCTTCAGACCGATTGATGGCGTCCATCCCATCGCGGTCAATCGGGTCGTATCCAGCAATTTGCGCGGGGTACCGTCAGGCTTGCCGGTGTCGAACTCGAACCGGCCGGTCCACCCCACGACTTCGGCGATCATCCCGGCCAATTCGATTATCGAAACCTCCTGCCCGCTGCCGATGTTGATCGGGTCGGCATCTTCCCAGGTCTTCATAAGAAACAGGCAGGCATCGGCGAGGTCATCGACATGCAGGAACTCGCGCAGCGGCGCACCGGACCCCCAGATCACCACGCGGTCGGCCTTTTCCACCTTCGCCTGGTGGATGCGCCGAAGAAGGGCGGCGGCGACGTGGCTGTTGCGGAGATCATAGTCGTCGGCTGGCCCGTAAAGATTGGTGGGCATCACCGAGATCAGATTGAGACCATATTCGCGCCGATAAGCCTGTGCGAGCATGACGCCGGCAATCTTGGCAATCGCATACCACCGATT
Organism: uncultured Alphaproteobacteria bacterium; assembly: GCA_963780095.1. Lineage (GTDB taxonomy): Bacteria > Pseudomonadota > Alphaproteobacteria > Acetobacterales > Acetobacteraceae > JAMXLO01. The sequence continues at coordinate 113,234 of CAWABH010000056.1, read as the reverse complement.
GGTTTCCTCCAGCGGCCCCGTCAGCAGACTGCTCTCGGGGATCGGCTGCGGCGCCAGGCGGGGATAGATGCAAGACGAACCCAGCAGCAACACCTTCTCCGCACCATATTTGCGCGCGGCTTCGACGATGTTCGACTGGATCATGAGATTGTCGTAGAGAAACTGCGCCGGATAGGTGTCGTTGGCCATGATGCCGCCGACTTTCGCAGCCGCGATCAGGATGAATTCCGGTCGATTGCCGGCGATCCAGTCTTCGGTTTCCGCCTGCCGCCGCAGATCGAGCTGCGCGTGCGGTACCGCCAGCAGTTTGGCGCCTTCGCCGGCCATCCGTCGAACGAGTGCCGCGCCAACCATGCCGCGATGACCGGCGACCCACACGCGTCGCCCCTCGAGTGACAGTTCTCGCGATGACATCCTGGCCTTCCTCAGTCTGCGGCGGCGCGCCGGGCATGGTCCGGCGAGGCCAGCCTGGTCAGGTCGGAGGCGACCATCTCCGCCACCAGTTCGCTGAACGTCACGGTCGGGCGCCAGCCCAGCTTCTCGCGTGCCTTGCTTGCGTCACCCAGCAGGGTTTGCACCTCGGTCGGGCGAAAATAGCGCGCATCGACGCGCACGAGAACCGCACCGGATGCCGCATCGGCTCCGACCTCGTCCACGCCGGCGCCGCGCCAGACAATCCGCCTGCCGACCTCGGCAAAGGCGCGCTCCACGAACTCGCGCACCGAGTGCTCCTCTCCGGTGGCCAGAACGAAATCGTCCGCTTCGGAATGCTGCATGATCCGCCACATGCCTTCGACGTAGTCGCGAGCATGGCCCCAGTCACGCCGGGAATCCAGATTGCCCAGAAACAACTCGCTTTGGTATCCAAGATGGATCGCCGCCACCGCGCGGGTAATCTTGCGCGTGACAAAGGTCTCGCCGCGGATCGGGCTCTCGTGGTTGAACAGCAGCCCGTTGCTGGCAAAGATCTTGTAGGCCTCGCGATAGTTCACTGTGATCCAGTACGCATATAGCTTCGCCACACCATATGGGCTGCGCGGATAGAATGGCGTGGTCTCGCGCTGCGGTACTTCCCGCACGAGGCCATACAGTTCCGAAGTCGAGGCTTGGTAGAACTTCGTTGTTTTCTCCAGGCCCAGGATGCGAATTGCTTCCAGCAGGCGCAGCGGGCCCAGAGCATCGGCGTTGGCCGTGTATTCCGGCGTCTCGAAGCTGACCTGCACATGGCTCTGCGCCGCGAGATTGTAGACCTCGTCCGGCACAATCTGCTGCAGCAGGCGGATCAGGTTGGTCGAGTTGGTCATGTCGCCGTAATGCAGCAGGAGCCTCGGCTCGCCCCGGTGCGGGTCCTGATACAGGTGATCGACCCGCTCGGTGTTGAATGAGGACGACCGGCGTTTCAGCCCATGCACCATATAGCCCTTGGCGATCAACAGTTCCGCCAGATAGGCGCCGTCCTGCCCTGTTGTGCCCGTGATCAGGGCGGTCTTTGCCATAGCGTGGTTCCCCTCTCCGGCGCCCTCGCGCCACGCGACCGCTTACAGCAGCCGCCGATTGCCTCCGCTCACCAGCGTCGCTCCGCGTGCCAGCCGTAGCGGGTTCCAGCGCAGATTCCTAGCTGGAGCATCTTCGGCCCGACCGGAAAGAGTACACCTCGCCCACGAAGTGGGAGCGGTCGCGTCGCGGCAGCGACGCGGGAGCGGGTGCATCCGGTCATATGTAACCGCTTCTGCTGCGCAGGCACCCTCTCCCGGCGCTTCGCGCCGACCTCTCCCACTTCGTGGGCGAGGTGGTACTGTGGTGCAACGTTTTCAGTCATGGTGAACATGCTCTAGTCCGACGCGGTCGACGGCCTTGCGCTCAGCCATAGCCCCGGCATGGCCAAGGTCCACCAAACAGACAGCAGTGTTTCGACTTTATCTACACGGCCGCGTTCACCCCTCGCCTGGATCAGCGACAAGCCCGGCCGCGGTGATGCCGGCAATGGCGGCGGCCTCGTCGTTGTCAGAGTTGTCGCCCGATATGCCGACGGCGCCGATGATGTCGCGGTCGGCAGTGCGGATCAGAACGCCGCCCGGCACCGGGATCAGCGATCCACCGACCGCATGGGTTACCGCCGCGATAAAATGCGGCGACGCCGCGGCACGCTTGGCCAGCGCGCGCGAGCCGATGCCGAGGGACAGCGCGCCATGGGCCTTCCCCTGGGCGATCTCGGCGCGGCGCAGGCTGGTGCCATCCTGCGCGGCATAGGCCTTGAGCACGCCACGAGCATCCAGCACGACAACGGCAAGGGGCTGGAGTTTCTGATCCGCGCCGTGTCGGAGCGCAGTGGCGATGATGGTCTGCGCCTGTTCGAGTGCGAGCTGGGGCATGAATTGGTGTCCTCCTGTGCGACAGCAGGATGACGCTGTAGTCGCGGCTTGACGAGAGGGCTCGAGGGTCAGCCAGTCATGCCGGGTCGATCAGCAGCAGCACGGCCGGATGGTATTTTTCCCCGTTCCCCGCCTGCTCGGACGCCTTGAGACGTTGCATGGCGAGATCGGCCCCGGGCACGGCGAGACCGGACTCGGCCGCCATCTCCAATGCATAGGACAGGTCCTTGATCGCGTAGCGCGTCGAGAACGCCCGCTCGGGAAAGTCGCGCGGCAGCATCGACTTCATGCCATGGCTGCGCAGGACGAAGCTGTCGCCGGAGCCCTTGGCGATGGTCGGCAGCAGCACCTCCGGCGGCACGCCGTTACGCCGTCCGATCGCGATGGCCTCGGCCAGGGCCGCGGTATTCTGGAAAACCAGCATGTTGTTGAGGATCTTGGCCACCTGGCCGCAGCCAATCGGCCCGCAATGGGTGACGTCGGTGCCCATCGTCTCGAGGATCGGCCGGATGTGGACGAACACCGCGTCCGACGCGCCCACCATGATCGATAGCTCCCCTCGGGCGGCAGCTTCGCGGGTGCGGGCGACGGGCGCATCGGCATAGCCGATCCCGCGCGCAGCCAACCTCATGCCGATCTCGCGCGTAAGCGGCACCGAGGAAGTGGATGTATCCACCACGCACTGGCCCGCCCGCAGGTGGGGCTCCAGTTCGGCGATCACCGCCGCAACCGCCTTGCCGTCCGGCAGCGACAGCAGGATCAGGTCGCACCGCCCGGCGATCTCGACCGGCGGTGCCGCCATGACCCGTTCGGTGGCGAGGCGCGCCAGAGGCTCCGGCCACAGGTCGTGCGCCAGGACCGCCCGACCAGAGCGTCGGGCGAGGTGGCCGCACATCGGCTCACCCATCACGCCCAGCCCGATGAAGCCGAGTGTGACAATCGGTCGTAAATCATTGGTTTCGTTCGACATCCTCGGCCCTACCTGTGCTGCGCCGGGCAGTCTAGACTGCGCCCCGGACGATCGGGAGAGGGCCATGTTCGCAGCCGTGCGGGGCACGCGGATCTATTTCGACGTGGAAGGAATGGGCTTGGTCCCGGACGACGCCGCGATGCGCGAGCACCCGGTGGCGATGGTGATCCATGGTGGCCCCGGCGGCGACCACAGCGGGTTCAAGCCGTCGTTCAGCCCGCTCGCCGCTCGCATGCAGCTCGTGTATTTCGACCATCGCGGCCAGGGCCGGTCCGCCGCTGCTGACCCCGCGACCTACACGCTCGACGAGAACGTCGAGGACATGGAGGCGCTGCGTCGTCACCTCGGCCTGGGGCCGATCGTCTCCATCGGCACATCATATGGCGGCATGGTGGCGATGGCCCACGCCGCGCGCTATCCCGACACGGTCTCGCATCTGATCCTGATCGTCACCGCGGCGCATGGCGGCTTCATTCCGCGCGCCCAGGCGATCGTCCGTGAACGCGGGACACCGGAGCAGCAGGCGGCGTGCGAGACGCTGTGGGCGGGTGCGTTCCGTTCGGCCGACGACATGCGGCAGTACTATGCGGTGATGGCGCCGATGTATGCGCGGCAATACGACGCGGCTGCGGGAACGGCCGGCCGGACGCGGACGCTCTATTCGCCGGAGCCGCTCAACCGCGCCTTCGGGCCGGAGGGATTCCTGCGGCGTTTCGATCTGCGGGACGAACTGGGACGGATCAAGGCACCAACGCTGATCATGGCCGGACGCCATGACTGGATCTGTCCGGTAGAGTTCTCCGAGGAGATCCATCGCCTCATCCCGGGTTCGGAGCTTCGCGTATTCGAGCGCAGCAGTCACTCGATCCGTTCCGACGAGCCGGAGGCGATGACGGATGCGATCCTGGAATTTGTCACGCGTAAAGCCTAGCAACGAACTGGAATCAAACAATTCATGCTGGGAGCCGTTGCTGTCGTACACCGTCATGGCCGGGCTTGTCCCGGCCATCAGAAGCGGCACCCTGCCTCGACGGATGGCCGGGACAAGCCCGGCCATGACGGACGGAACGCGCGGTGACCGAAGGTCATCGGTTCGGGCCGCTCGTACCAGACCCGATCTCGCCGCACCTTATCGCATCACGCCGAGGACGGACCGGTCATTCGACGAATCGTGCCTGTCGTGCTGTGGCCCTGCTGCAGTTCGACAAGGAGCACCTTTCCGCCCCAGCCGCGCACCAGATCAGCGCCGACCACCTCCTCGATGCTGTAATCGGCTCCCTTCACCAGGACGTCAGGCCGCAAGGTCCGGATCAGCTCGAGCGGCGTCTCCTCGCCGAACAGCACCACCAGATCGACCGGCGACAGAGACGCCATCACGATCGCCCGCGCTGTCTCGTTCTGCAACGGACGCGTCGGACCCTTCAACCGCTGGACGGAGGCATCGGTGTTCAGCGCCACGACAAGCCTGTCGCAGCGCGCGCGCGCCTCGGTCAGCAGCCGGACATGCCCGGGGTGGATCAGGTCGAAGCAGCCGTTGGCGAATCCGATCTTCAGCCCCTGTGCCCGCCATCCTGCCACTCGTGATGCCGCCTCCTCGCGCGTGACGGTCTTCCTGCCGGTCGCCACCAAACCCTCGAGGTGCAGCACGCCCAAAAGTTCATCGCGGCTGACCGTGGCAGTGCCCTGCTTGCCCACGGAGATTCCAGCGGTGATGTTGGCGAGCATCGCTGCCTCTGGCATCGAGGCGCCGGCACCGAGTGCCACTGCGAGCGCGGCCACCAGCGTGTCGCCGGCTCCCGACACGTCAGCCACTTCACGGGCGCGGGTCTGCAGATGCAGCGGCGGCTGATCGCGACGCACCAGTGTGAGGCCCCTCTCCGACCGCGTGACCAGGACTGCCTCGCCGCCGGTCGCGTCCAGCGCCTGGCGACCCGCGCGATCCGCCTCCAGATCGTCCGCCGCGTCGATGCGCGTGGCCTCGCGCACCTCGTGCTCGTTCGGCGTCAGCACGGTGGCGCCCCGGTAGGCTGCGAAGTCGATGCGCTTGGGATCGGCGATCACCTTGCGGCCCGTCACGCCGCATCGCTCGATGACCGCATGCAGCACGTCATCTGTCAGCACGCCCTTGGCATAGTCCGACAGCACGACGACATCAGCCGTCTGCAGCGCCTCGGCAAACCGCGCCAGCAACGTCGCCGACGTCGTCTGATCGATCGCGGCGGTGATTTCCTCATCGAGCCGCAGCAACTGGTGCACGCCGACCAGGAAGCGCGTCTTCGCGGTGGTGGGCCGCCCAGCCGCTACCACGAGATGCGGAACCATGCCGGGCGAGGATGCCGCCAGCCGCACCACCTCGGCACCGGCCGCATCATCGCCAATCACGCCGACCAACGCGACACGACCGCCCAGCGTTGCCACATTCAATGCGACGTTCGCCGCTCCACCAAGCGTCGCCCAGCTCGACGACGGCCTCAGTACCGGGATCGGCGCTTCCGGCGATAGACGGCTCGCGCTGCCGCTTACGTAGCGGTCGAGCATCACGTCACCCAACACCAGCACACGCGCATCGGGAAACCGGCGGACCAGACCCGCCAGCTCAACATCCCCGAGCCGTGTCCCGGCCTCATTGCTCATGCGCGTAATTCCAATCATCGAAGTCGGTGATTCACCGGAACAAGGCCAGAACTGTCCGATGTAAAAATTCGAGCACGGCTCCCGCGAGATTCCATGCGGCGAAGCCCCAGGAATCCCCAACGGGTCGCCAGTTTCCACTGCTGGTATCACACACGGAATGCCCAATGCGCAACGTCGTCGAAAAAATGCAATGATTCCGGGTTCCATCATGCGCGCCTTACCGGTAATTGTGGTGGGCTCGACATTCCCCCAGAGAGGCTTCTCTTCCCGACAATCCGGAGGCACCGTGAAATACCTTCCGCCGTTCGATTTGATCAGGCGCTTCCTAGAGATTTCAACTGTCAGAGGCGAATTGCGCGTCAGCGTTTCTTACGATGATTTCATAAGAATTTTACGTATGATGATCTCGGGCATCGAGGTCGATGAGGCGTGGTACCTCAACCAATACGAGGACATAGCCCTGGCGGTCAGCGAAGGCTCGATCGCGTCGGCAAAGCAGCACTTTATCGACGATGGCTATTTCGAGGGCAGGCTGCCTTTTCCGATGCCGGTCAATGAACGGTGGTATCTCGAGCAGTATCCTGACGTGGCCGAGAGCATGCGCAAGGGCGTCGTGGCGAATGGCGAGCAGCATTTCGCCGAGGACGGCTATCGCGAAGGCCGGTTGCCCTATGCTGTGTAGGCGATTGCGGTAAGCTACGATTATGCCGTCCCGCTTGAGCGGGGCGACGCCTGTTGAATTGTTATCAATCAAATTCGCGCGCTCTGCGCTGGAATATTTTCCGGCATGAACGGAGAGACAGAGTTGGTATTCTGGCCGGAACCGCCCGACACGCCAGCGGGCACACCGGACGCCGTCCGCGCATGAGCAGGAAGCCTGGAGGGCGGCGAGTGAGCAGACCCGCTGGCAAAGGTGGAAAGTCGCCGCGCGAGGAACCGGCGGACCCAGGGATGTATGCCGTACCGGTGGCGAAAGCCCCGGGGAGTGAACGTCCCGTCGAGCCGCCTGCCGAGATGGCTGCTGCATCTGCCCAGGCCACGGACAAAGGGACCAGTGCGGCCGGGAGACGCCGGGCGCGCCAGCGGGACCAGGCGGCCACGCCGGTGCCGGAACCGGAGCGCCTGCCGCCGCAGATCCAAATCGATATCGACCCTGCCATCACCGCCGGCCTCATCCATGATCGCTACGACCTGCTGATCCGGGGCCGCGTCGTCGCGAGCACCCCAATCGACGAGGCTGCCCTGCTGCTGGATGGCGCGGTTGTCGGACGCGTACAGTACGGCTTGGCGGACCATACCGCACAGACCGTTCTTCCCGACGGCACCGGCGCAACGCAGTACGTGTTCCATCTCAATCTGCCGCTGAGCCATGCTCAGGGTCATCGCATCTGCACCTGCATCGTTGCTGCCCGAACGCAGGACGGCCACTCGTATGAGCAGCCCTTCGACATATCTGTCGATCCATCCGGTTCGGTGCCGATCTCGGTCGCGGCCGGTCCCACGCGATCGTCCTCGACCTACGCGCACGTGAAACCGCCGATGATGCTGTATGTCGAACGGGCGGCACTCGACAACAGCGGGCACCTGCTGGTGCATGGCTGGGCTGTGTCGCTGCGCACGATGGTGACAGTGCAGGTGTTCGTCGACGAGACGCGTATCGGCGCGGCTCAGCTCGGCGGCAGGCGTGACGACGTGGGCGATGCCTTCCCCGCCTATTCGAACGGGCGCATGTCCGGTTTCTCGCTCTCCACACGGCTTGCCGCGACAAACGAGGGGATGGCGGCGGTGCGCGTACAGGCGATCAGCATGAACGGGTTTTCCCAGGAGGTGGTGTTGCCGGTGGAGCGACTTCGCACACTGGCACTGGCCGTCACGCCGCAGGCAGCCTTCACGGTACGTACGCCGACCTTGCCGTCGCAGCTGTCGACCCCGATTCCGGCCACGCCATCGGTGCCCGCACGCCCGCAGGACTCGCGGCGGGAGATTCACCTCTCCTGCGACCAGGCGGATCTCGACGCCGAAGGCCATCTACTTGTCGGTGGATGGGCAGCCTGCGCCACCAGCATCGCGTCCGTCACGGTCCATCTCGATGGCCAGACGATGGGCGATGCCGAACTGGGCCTGCCGCGCGACGACGTCGGGGACGAGTACCGCCACATCCCGATGGCGCGGTATTCCGGATTCCGTTTCGCCAGGCAGCTAGGCGATGTACACGCCGGCCTGCACCGCCTCAGGCTGGTTGTTCGCAACGGCCTGGACGACGTCCGCGAGGAGATCCGCACTGTCCAGATCGTGCGACCCGAGCCGGCGCCCGCCCCGCCTCCCGCGCCGCTGCCACAGTTCCGCTTCGAGATCGACAACCCCAAGGTCGTCGCCGGCGCGGTCATTGAGCCGATCACGGGGCGGCTCACCATTGAAGGATGGGTTCTTGCGCGCTCGGGCATAACCGCGGTCGACGTGATGCTGGATGATCAGCGGCTCGGCGAGGCGCATTACGGTCTGGCGCGGCAGGACGTCGGTACCGCGTTTCCTGACTGGGTTGATTCGCTGCGAAGCGGCTACGCGTTCCACTGTCCGCCGCGTTCGTTGCGCAACGGCGAGCATATCGTGCAGCTCAACGTGCGGGCCAGGAGCGGCGAAGTCCTGGAGTACCGCTTCAGGATCGAGGTCAGGAAGTCCGAGGACCATGAGGATGGGGTCGGTATCCGCCGGCGCATGACGCAGGTGGAAGCCGATGTCGCCGACGAGGTGCTGGACAGCCTCGGCCATCGCCCCGGCTTCCGATTGGTGCTGCGCCAGGAAGCGCCGCTCGATGTCGAGCGCATACTTCTAACTCTCGGATCGTTGCGCAATCAGGTGTACCGCGACTGGACATTGCAGGTGCTGGCTGCCGATGCCGATAACGGTGCTGCCGTTCGTGCCTTGATCGTGGACGCCGCGGCAGACCTGGCCGAACGGATCGACGTTCTTGATCCCAGGGACGTGGAAGCATTTGCGCAGCCGATCGGCGACCCGCGCCAGTCGATGGCATTGCGTCTGGTCGGTTTCCTGTCGCCCGGAGACCAGCTCGGCTGCGATGCATTGTTGGAGACAGCACTGTCCAGCGGCCTGCATCGCGACGCCGATTTCTTCTATGCCGACGAGGTGCGGATCAGTCCGGCAAGTCGGGAGCGCGAGCCGTTCTTCAAGCCGGATTTCTCTCCCGACCTGCTGTTCTCCACCAACTATATCGGGCGGCCCTGGTTTGCCTCGACTGCACTGCTTGGAAAGACCGGCGTCACGCCGCGCTCATTGCTGGAATCCGGCGAATACGATCTTGTCCTGCGCTGCACCGCGCAGGCGGAACACATTCATCACCTGCCGAAGTTGCTGTGTCTGCGGGGAACCCAGCAGATCGACAACACCGACATGGAAGCCGCGGCGCTCGCGCGGGCCGCGGCAAGGTGCGGCATCGATGCAGATGTGCTGGCTGGCGCGGTGCCCGGTACCTGGCGTTTCCGACGCACGCAGCCGGTGAGCGGTATGGTCTCGATCATCATTCCGACCTGCGCAGCGCGGGGCTATGTCGAGACCTGCGTCAAGACGCTGCGCGATCGCACCGCCTACCGCAATTTCGAGCTCATCTGCGTCGACAATATTCCCGACGATCAGATCGCGTGGAAGATCTGGCTGAAGCAGAATTTCGACAAGATCGTTCCCATGCCGGACGCGTTCAACTGGTCGTATTTCAACAATCGCGGCGCCGCGGTGGCCGCCGGCGAATACCTGCTCTTCTTGAACGACGACATCGAGGTGATACAGCCGGACTGGCTGGACGCGATGCTGGAGCATGTGCAGAGGCCGGAGGTCGCCGTGGTCGGACCGCGGCTTCTGTATCCCGACAGCAAGGTGCAGCACGCTGGCATGTTCCTGGCCGCCCCTGGTATCGCACGCCATGCATTTCGGTTCGCGGCATCCGATGAGCCGGGCTATTTTGGCCTCGCGCTCACACAGCGCAACGTCATCGCGGTGACCGGCGCCTGCATGTTGATGCGCCGAACCATGTATCAGGCGCTCGGCGGGTTCGACGAGGCGCACGAGATCATCAACAATGACCTCGACTTCTGTCTGCGCGCGCACCAGGCAGGCAAGCTCGTCGTGTTCACGCCGCACGCCTCGCTCACCCATCATGAGGCGATCAGCCGCGACGGGCTGCCCGATGTGTTCGATCTGAGCCATTTCGAGACACGATGGAAGACGCTGTTCGCGTCAGGCGACCCCTATTTCAGCCCGCGCCTGACCCGGAATTCGGATGACTATCGTCCGGATGACGAACCGGTGCAGACGGTGTTCGCCGGTCACCCGCTGTTCCGCCGTGATGAGATCAAGCGGATCCTGGTGGTGAAGGTAGACCATATCGGCGACTTCATCACCGCAATCCCGGCGATCCATCGTCTGAAGCAGATTTTTCCGGCAGCCTCGCTTCACGTGCTGGCGAGCCGCGCCGCGCGCGCCTTTGCCGCGACACTCGATTGCGTCGACGAGTTCATTGAGTTCGAATTCTTCAACCCGATTTCCGGCCTCGGGCAGCGGGAGATCAGTCGGGAGGATTATCAGGCGCTGAGCGAGCAGCTCGCGCCGTATCGCTTCGACATCGCAGTCGATCTGCGCAAGCATCTCGATACACGCGACGTGCTGCGCCACACGCCGGCACGGTTTCTCGCCGGTTATGACCACATGGGGCAGTTGCCGTTCCTCGACATCGCGCTGGAGTGGGAGGGCGACAAGAACCTGCAGCGCAAGCGCAGCCACGTCACCGACGATCTGCTCAACCTCGTTGAGGCGATCGGCACGGCGGCCGCGGCGGAGCGAACGCGGCTCGACGTGGCGGTGTCGAGCGAGGGTCCGCCCGCCTTCCTCGATGACGATGCGCGCGCGTTGTTCGCCAGGCCGGTGGTCGCCGTGCATCCGGGAGTCGGCAACGCGATGCGGCAATGGCCGGCGGAGCATTTTGCCTCGCTGATCGACCTGTTGGTGGAGAAGAACGCGGTCAATGCGGTACTGATCGGCGGCCCGGAAGAGGCGGAACTCGCCGCACAGGTGCTGGAGCAGGTCGTGCATCGCGGCTCCGTGGTTTCGCTGGTTGGCAAGACGCCGCTGCGCGAGCTGCCTGCGCTGTTGTCCGCATGCGCGCTCTATGTCGGCAACAACTCCGGCCCGAAGCACATCGCTGCCGCGCTTGGCGTGCCGACGATCGGCATCCACTCAGGCGTGGTGGACGCGATCGAATGGGGACCGATCGGCAAGCGAGCCGTTGCTTTGCGGCGCAACATGACCTGCAGTCCATGCTATTTCTCGCGGCAGGAAGATTGCCCGCGAAATTTCGCATGCATGCGAGGGCTTGAGCCGACGCTGGTGCAGGAAGTATCCGAGATCTTCCTCGCCCGTCCGGTCGAGCGCCGCATCGTGTTGCCATTGGTTGAACTCCGGCCGGTAGTGGTGGCCGCACCGACGCCGAAAGCTCAGCCGAAGGGACGCGGGCAGCGCAAGGCGATGCCGACACCGCGCGAGAAGGCGGCGCCGAATGAAGCGCCCAAGGTTGCAAAACCCGCGGTGAGAAGGCGAAAGCAGGACGCAAGCGCGGCGGCCACGGCTCTCCGGTCCGTCGCAGGTAGACGCCGCGTTGCCATCGTCGCGTGAGGCGGTTATGACCGTTGCATGGACGATGATGCACTGATCTCGCTGGCTTCCGCGCTTGCGCTCGAGGCAGGTGCGGCAATCCTTGCGGTGCGCAAGCGGGGATTCGACGTCGTCCGCAAGGAGGACCGCTCGCCGGTGACCGAGGCGGACCATGCCGCCGAAGCAATCATCGTTGCCGGCCTGCGCAAGGCCACGCCAGGCATACCGGTGATCGCCGAAGAAGAAGTAGCGGCCGGGCGAATCACGGCGCCATGCGCGGAATACTGGCTGGTGGATCCGCTGGATGGCACACGCGAATTCGCCGCCGGCAATGACGAGTTTGCCGTGAATATCGGCCTGGTGCGCGATGGAAACCCGGCGCTGGGCGTGGTCGGAATCCCCGCGGCGGGCGAGCTGTTCGGCGGCATCGTCGGGCGCGGCGCGTGGAAGCGAACGGGATCACGCGAAGTGTCCGTCAGTGCTCGATTTCCGCCGGACGAAGGGCTGACGGTGCTTGCCAGTCGTTACCATGGCAACAGCACACGGCTGGACGACTTCCTGCGCGGCAGGCGCGTGGCGAAGCTGATCAATTTCGGCTCGAGCGTGAAGTTCTGCCGGCTGGCGGAAGGAATCGCCGATCTGTATCCGCGCTTCGGCCGTACGATGGAATGGGACACCTGTTCGCCGCAGGCGGTGCTGGAGGCAGCCGGTGGCACGGTGCGGACATTTGATGGCGAGCGACTGCATTACGGCAAGGCCGGCTGGGAAAACCCGCACTTCGTGTGCACGGGGCGGCTGCCGTGACCATCGCGCGCGGGCTGGTGAAGACCGGTCTGGGCTACATCCACTATCGCACTTCCGGACACGGCAGGCCGGTCATGCTGTTCCACATCAATCAGCAATCCTCCGCCCTGATGCTGGAATTGATGGAGGCGCTGGCAGCGAATTTCCAGGTTGTCGCGATGGACTATCCGAGCCATGGCGATTCCGACCATGTCGCGGAACAACCGAGCTTCGCCGACTATGCGCGCTGTGCCGTCGAGGTGATGGACGCGCTCGGCATCGCCGGGACTTCGGTGCTCGGCGAGGCGGTGGGCGCGGGCGTCTCGGTGGAGATCGCCAACACCTATCCCGATCGTGTTGACAAGGTCGTGCTGGTGAACTGCCCGTTCTCGCCTGACCGCACGCGTACCGCCGAACATGTGCGGGAGCTGCGAAGCGGTCTGCGTCCCGCCGATGCGTCGGGCTTTCCGCTGACGCGCACGATCGAGTTCATGCTGGAGAATGATCCCGCGCACGCGCCGATGCGACCGTCTCAGTCCTGGATGGATCGCATCAATACGGCCCAGATGGAGGTGGGGCGCGAGCGCTGGCAGGCGGTAACGGCGCTGGCGAATTTCGACATGGATGGCGGGCTGCGCCGGCTTGCGCAACCGGCTTTGCTGCTGCTCGGCGAGCACTTCTATTATGCGCGCTTCCTCGACGAGATGATCGCTCGGGTGAAGGACCTGCGCCACGAAGTGCTGGCGGACGCGAGGTTCTGCATGAGCTGGGAACGTGCCGGCGAGATCGCCGGGAAAGTGGCGGCGTTCCTCTAGCCCAGGCCCGCTCGGACCTGCCGGCAATTTTCGCATTGCGCAATTCCGTATTGCCTCCGCGACAGGCTTCCGCCAGCCTCTATAGGCGCGACAACAGGGGGGTCGATCGCCATGAGACATATCTGGAGCTGCCTGAGACGGAGCCTGTACGCCGCCGGGCTTGCCGCGGCACTGCTGCTTCCGGGAGTAACGACGCATGCGCAGGGCCTGAGCTTCCCGGGTCCGACAGTCGAGAACATCAAGAAACGCGGGATGCTGGTCTGCGGCGTCGATACCGGCGTGCCGGGCTTCGCCTCGCAGGACAACACCGGCAGGTGGAAGGGCCTGGACATCTCCTACTGCCGCGCCATTGCCGCCGCGCTGAACACCGATCCGGAGAAGATCCGCTACGTGCCGACCACGGCGGCGGCGCGCTTCACCATCCTGCAATCGGGTGAAATCGACGTGCTGATCCGTGACAGCACTCTGACGTTCACCCGCAACATCCAGCTTGGCCTGGACGAGATCGCCGTGAATTTCTACGCCGGCGAGGGTTTCCTGGTGAGCAAGAAGCTCGGCGTGAGCAAGATCACCGATCTCAACGGTGCGACGATCTGCGTGATCACCGGGGCGACGCTGGAACTCAACATTGCTGACTTCGCCCGGTCCAACGGCACGAAGATCGGCACGCTGCTGTTCGACAAATCGGAAGAGGCCGTGCAGGCGATGGAGACCGGCCGCTGCGACGGCTACACCGACGATACCGGCAGCCTGGCCGGCATGCGATCGACCTTGAAGAACCCGGATGACTGGGTTGTTCTGGAGGGCGTCATCAGCAAGGAGCCGATGGGCCCGCATGCCCGCTCCGGCGACCCCGCGTGGAGCCGCATCATATTCTGGGTGCACGAAGCTCTGCTCACGGCCGAGGAATTCGGGGTGACCAAGGCCAATGCCGATCAGCTGAAGGCAACCAGCAAGGATCCGTTCATCCGTCGGCTGCTCGGCGCAGAGGGCGGTTTCGGCAAGCTGCTCGGGCTCGACGATGATTGGGCGCTGCGCGCGATCAAGACGGACGGCAATTACGGCGAGATCTACGAGGAGTACTGGGGCTCCAAGGGGCTTCATCTGCCGCGCGGCCCGAACAACCTCTGGACCAAGGGGGGACTGCAATACGCGCTGCCATTCCGCTGAACCCAGCGGCGGTTGAGGCCGCGCGCCCTGGCTGGTCGCTGTCGCGGCCGGCCAGGGCGTGGGTCTGGCAAATCGTCGCAGTTGCCGCCTTCGCGGCGCTGGTGCTGTGGCTCGGCCACAACGCCCGCGCCAACATGTCGCAGCGGAATATCACCTTTGGCTTCGACTTCCTGTGGCACACCGCCGGTTTCGATATCCCGTTCCATCTGCTGAGCTGGGAGAACACCGACACCTACGCCTATGCGCTGCTGGTCTGCGGGCTGAACTCGCTGCTGTGCGCGGCGATGTCGATCGTGCTGGCCTCCGCGCTGGGCCTGCTGATCGCCCTGATGCGGCTATCCGGCAATCCACTGATGGCCGGGATCGCACGCGCCGTCATGGAGGTGGTGCGCAACACGCCGCAGCTTGTGCAGATCTTCTTCATCTACGTCGCGGTACTGCAAAGTCTGCCGCCGCCACGCCAGAGCATGGTACTGGGCTGGGGCTTCTTCTTGAATGTGCGCGGCCTGCTGATGCCATCGCCGATGCTTGATCCCCTTATGCTGCTGCTTGGTGGCGTGCTGCTGGTGCTGGCGGTGATCGGCTGGTTCGCCCGTCCGCCCGGCTCGGTCGCGGGCGTATTGCTGGGTCCGTTGCTGGTGGCGGCCTGGCTGGTCGGCGCCGCGTTCAGCGCGAACTGGGAACTGCCGGCGCTGCATGGCTTCAACTTCACCGGCGGCCTGCGCCTCCCGCCGGAATTGCTCGCCCTCTGGCTCGGCATCTCGATCTACACCGCGGCCTTCATCTCGGAGATCATTCGCGCGGCTATCCTCGGCATACCGCATGGACAGACCGAGTCCGCATTGTCGCTTGGCCTGTCGCGTGGGCTGACGATGTACCTGGTGATTCTGCCCCAGGCGCTGCGCATGTTGATCCCGCCGCTGACCAGCCAGTACCTCAACATCATCAAATCCACCACGCTGGGCGCAGCGATCGCGTATCCCGACCTGTTGCAGATTTTCGGGCGCACCGTGCTGAACCAGTCAGGCCGCGCGGTGGAAGTGATGACGTTGCTGATGGGCGTGTTCCTGTCGATCAACCTGGCGACTTCGGTGGTGATGAACCGCTGGAACCGACGGCTGATGGAGCAGGGGCGATGAGACCCATGCTGCGAGCGCTGTTCGGCACCAAGCTGAATGCGGCGCTTACCATCATGATGCTGGTGCTGCTCTATCTGACGGTGCCGCCGTTCCTGAACTGGGCATTGGCGCAGGCCACCTGGGACGGACTGAGCCGCAGAGCCTGCGCACCGGACGGCGCGTGCTGGGCATTCATAAAGGCGCGCTTCGCCTTGTTCATCTATGGCCGTTATCCGGAGCCGGAGC
This sequence comes from uncultured Alphaproteobacteria bacterium, assembly GCA_963780095.1. Classification (GTDB taxonomy): domain Bacteria; phylum Pseudomonadota; class Alphaproteobacteria; order Acetobacterales; family Acetobacteraceae; genus JAMXLO01. The sequence continues at coordinate 97,468 of CAWABH010000056.1, read as the reverse complement.
GCTGGCGCGTCGATCTGGCATTCGTACTGCTGGCGATCACGTGCAGCGGTGCATTGTTTGCGCGGCGGCGTGGCTGGTGGGTGGCGGTGCTGCTGCTGGGCATGCCCGTTGTCGGAGGCGTTCTGCTGGTGGGCGGCGTGTTCGGGCTGCCTGCCGTGGCAACCGGCGACTTTGGCGGGCTGATGCTGAACGTCGTGCTGACCTTCGTGGCGGTCGTCGGATCGCTGCCGCTCGGCATTCTGCTCGCGTTCGGCCGCCAGTCCAGTTTGCCGGTGGTGCGCTGGGGCTCGATCGCCTTCATCGAGCTGTGGCGTGGATCGCCGTTGCTTGCGGTGCTGTTCATGGGGCTGATCATGCTGCCGATGTTCCTGCCCAGCGGCATGAGGGTGGACAACCTGATTCGCGCCATCGTGGTCATGACGCTGTTCGAATCCGCCTACATGGCGGAGACCGTTCGCGGCGGGCTTCAGGGCGTGCCAAAGGGACAGACCGAGGCGGCGCTGGCGCTCGGCATGCACACGGCCACGGCGCAGGCCCTGGTGGTGCTGCCGCAGGCGATGCGGCTGGCGATACCGGGGATCATCAACATCGTTGTCGATCTGTTCAAGGACACGACCTTGGTTTCCATCGTGGGGTTGTTCGAATTGATGGGCGTGATCAACCAGTCGCTGAAGGATCCGAACTGGCTGGGCCTGGCGATCGAGGGCTATACCTTCGCCATGGGACTGTTCTTCGTGGCCTGCCTGGTGATCTCGCTTGCCGGCCAGACACTGGAGCGGCAGTTCGGCAGCGCCGCGCGCACACCACGGCGGTAAGCGAGAGGTTTTGCGATGACCATCGAATTCATCGGCATGATCCATCACCGGCATGCATCCGAGATCCATCCTCCCGGTCCGGCGATACTGGATCGCGGCTACATCCGCGACTTCGCCCAGGCGGCGGAGGAGGCGACGTTCGATCGTGTGCTGGTGGGGTATTTCTCCGATGGCCCCGATGGCTTCCTGCTTGCAGCGGCGGCGGCGGCGCATACCGAGCGGCTGGGATACCTGATCGCGCATCGGCCGGGCTTCGTGGCGCCGACCTTAGCGGCACGGAAGTTCGCCACGCTGGATCAGATCACCGGCGGACGTGCGGCGATCCACGTAATTTCCGGCGGCGATGATGTAGACCAGCAGCGCGACGGCGACTTCCTGCCGAAGGACGAACGCTATGCGCGCACGGACGAGTATGTGCACATCCTCAAACGCATCTGGACCGAGACGGGTCCGGTGGATCACGCCGGAAAGTACTATCGGTTCAACGGCGCTTCGACCGCGATGCGCTGCGTGCAGCAGCCGCGCATCCCGATCTATTTCGGCGGTGCCTCCGATGCGGCGATCGCGGTTGCCGGCAAGCATGCCGATGTCTATGCGCTGTGGGGCGAGACGCACGAGCAGGTGCGCGAACTGACGGCCCGCGTGCGCGCAGCGGCGGCGCTGCACGGGCGCGAGGTGCGGTTCAGCCTGTCGCTGCGACCGATTCTCGCACCGACCGAAGACGAGGCGTGGGCGCGCGCAGAACAGATCAAGCAGAGGATTGCCGAACTGCGGGCCAAGGCCGGCCTCGGCTCGCGCGATCCGCCGAACGAGGGTTCGCGCCGGTTGCTGGCCGCCGCCGCAAAAGGCGAACGGCTCGACAAGCGGCTATGGACCGGGGCGGCGCTGCTGACCGGCGCGCGCGGCAACACCACCAGCCTCGTGGGCACACCGCTTCAGGTGGCCGAAGCGTTCTGCGATTACTACGACCTCGGCGTCACCACCTTCCTGATCCGCGGCTTCGATCCGCTGAACGACGCGATCGAATACGGGCGAAGCCTGTTGCCGCTGACCCGCCAGTTGATCGCCGAGCGCGCGCGGATCGCTGCGGAATAGCACGGTGCCGTTGCTCGGCAAGGCGGTGCGTCACGAGTGGGCGCTGGACTGGGATTTTCTCAGCGTCAACCACGGCTCGTTCGGCGCAGCGCCGCGCGTGGTGCTGGTGGCGCAGCAGGACTGGCAGCGGCGCATGGAAGCGCAGCCGGGCCGCTTCATGCGCGCCGTTCTGCCGGACGCGCTGCGGCACGCTGCCGATCGTCTGGGATCGTTCATCGGCGCCGATGGCGAGGACATCGCCTTCGTTGACAACGCGACCACCGGCTGCAACGCCGTGCTGCGTTCACTGCGCCTGCTACCAGGTGACGAAATCGTCGTGCTGACCCACGGCTACGGTGCGGTCCGCAACACCGTGCGTTACGTCGCCGAACGCGCCGGCGCGCGCATGGTGGAAGCCGTGGTGCCATTCCCGCATCCGCAGGCCGACACGATCGTTGGCAACATCGCCGCCGCACTGACGAAGCGAACGCGGCTTGCGGTGGTCGACCACATCACCTCCGGCAGCGCGCTCGTGCTGCCGCTGCAGCAGATCGTCGGCGTGTGCCACGACGCCGGCGTTCCCGTGCTGGTGGACGGCGCGCATGGACCGGCGCAGGTGGCGCTGGACGTGCGCGCGATCGGTGCCGATTGGTACGCCGGCAATTGCCACAAATGGCTGTGCGCGCCAAAGGGTTCGGCTTTCCTGTACGCGGCGCCGCAGCGGCAGCAGAACCTGCATCCGGTGACGATTTCGCATGGCCTGGGCCGGGGGTTTCTCGCGGAGTTCGATTGGACCGGCACGCGTGATCCAAGTGCATATCTGGCGACGGACATCGCGATCGATTTTCATGCGCGGCTCGGCGGCGAGGCGCTGATGGCGCGCAACATCGCGTTGGCCGGGGAGGCGACCTCGCTGCTGGCGCGGCGGTTGAACACCGAACCTGGCGCCATCGGCGGGTTGACCGGCTCCATGGGCGTGGTGCGTCTGCCGCTCGCCGGTTCGGCGACGCCGGAACGGTCGGCCGACCTGCGCGCCCGCCTGCTGGCGGCGGGGACCGATGCGCCGACCCATATACTGGCAGACGCCATCTGGCTGCGAATCTCCGCCGCGGCCTACAACGACATCGAGGACTACGGGCGCCTCGCGGACATTATCGCCTGCGTGGTGCGCGAGGCGGGCTGACGCTTCTTGCCCGGCGCGGCCAGGCTGGCGAGCGAATAGTTCTCCAGCACGCCGGCCACGGCGTCGCGTGCCTCGCGCATCAGATGCTGCAGGCGGCAGGAAGCAATGTCGACGCAATCGGTGCACGGACGGAATCGCGTCACGCTGGCGCAGGGCGTCAGCGCCAGCGGGCCATCGAAGATGCGGATGATGTCGGCGACGGAAATCTCCGCGGCGTCGCGCGACAGATGGTGGCCGCCTTGCGATCCGCGCCGGCTGTCGACAATGCCGTGATCGCGCAGCTGCACGAGGATGGCTTCAAGGAACTTGCGCGGAATGCGTTCCTGTTCCGCAACCTCCGCGGTTGGCGTCCAATCCTCGATGCTCGCCCGCTCGGCGAGCATCGTCGTGGCGCGGACAGCATATTTGGCCTTGCTGGAGAGCATCCGGTTCACGTGCCCCTGCCCAGGCGCAGGGTCAACACCCCCTTTCGGGCCACGGTCGGACCTTTGCCCATCCGGGCAGTATTCTGTTGACTCGCCAGCGGCAGGTTGTCCATAATTCCTATGTGATTAATAGGAATTAGGGAGGCTTTGCATGGCGAACCCGTCCATCACCGTCATCGGAGCGGGCTTCAGCGGCACACTGCTGTCGCTGCACCTGCTGCGGCATTGCCCGCCAGGCACGCTCATCCGCCTGATCGAGCGCAACCGGCAATTCGGACCGGGGCAGGCCTATGCGACCGACAACCCCAACCATCTGCTGAACGTGCCGGCCGGCCGGATGAGCGCGTTTCCGGATCAGCCGAGGCACTTCCTGGACTGGTTGCAGTCCCGACCGCTGCACGAGCTGGACGGTGTCATGCCCGATGGCGGCAGCTTTGTCCCGCGCCGGCTGTTCGGCCGCTACATCCGCAAGCAGTTGCATGACGCTTTGCGCCGACAATCGTCCGTTCATCTGGAGCTGCTCCATGGCAGTGTCGCTTCCATCACGCAGGAGCCACGCAACCTGCGCCTGCACATCGAGGGCGGCCACGACATCGCATCGGACATCGCGGTGCTGGCGCTTGGCAATTTCACGCCCGAGCCGATTCCGGTCGCCGACAGCATGTTCTACGATCCGGCACTCTATTGTCCCGATCCATGGTCGCCGAGAGCCTTTGCCGGGTTGGATCCCGCTGCGCCGGTCCTGCTGATCGGCGCCGGGCTCACGATGGTGGACGCCGTGATCTCCCTGCTCGATCAGGGGCATGTCGGGCCGATCCACGCGGTGTCGCGCCGGGGACTGCTGCCGCGCTGTCACACATCGGCTGTCGCCACGCCGCGCGGGCCGATCGCCTACCCATGCGGATTGCGCGCATTGACGCGCTTCCTGCGCCAGGAGGCTGAACAGGCATTGGCCGCAGGCGGCACGTGGCAATCGGTGATCGACGGCTTGCGTCCGGTCACTCAGGAAATCTGGGCGACGCTGTCGGCGGACGATCGCCAGCGCTTCCTGCGGCATCTGCGCACGTGGTGGGATGTGCATCGCCACCGCATCGCGGCACCGGTCGCGGCACGGATCGAAGCGGCGCGGGCAAGCGGGCAGTTGCGCGTCCATGCCGGCCGGCTGCGCGGCCACGAGAGCGCGGGCGGGAGGATGACGGTGCGGTTCCGTCCACGCGGCGGCGACGATATCGCCACGCTTCGGGTCGCGCGGGTCGTGAACTGTTCCGGGCCCGCCACCGACTATCGGCGCGTCGCCGATCCACTGGTGCGTTCGCTGTTGATCGAGGGGATTGGGCGGCCCGATGCGTCACGGCTCGGGCTGGATGTGTCCGAGCGCTGTGCGCTGCGCAGCCGCAGCGGGGCCGAGTCGCGTCGGCTGTTTGCCGTCGGTCCGGTCACCAAAGGTGCATTCTGGGAAATGACCGCGGTGCCCGACATCCGCCGGCAATGCGAGCAACTGGCCCAGGGCCTCGCGCGTCTGGTGGTTCCGGCATCGCAGCCGGCTGCACGGCAACTTGTTGCGCACGGGGTTGGCTGAGCGGCGAAGCGCTGCAGGCGACGCCGTCCGGCAACTGCGCGCCCGGTTGCAATCGTTGGGCGCATTCATGCACGGCCTCACGACATCAATTCGTGCTGGCGTCGAGTTCCTGTTCCATGGCCATGATCAACTCGCCCAGACTATGATTCACCGTATGCCACAGTTGGTCCTCGGCTATGTTGTCGTAGTTGTGCCGATAGACGTTCCCTGCGCCCATGATCGCTCGCCAAGGCAGCGTTGGATGTCGGTCGCGGATTGATGGACCAAGCCGGCGAGTTGCCTCGGAGATGATTTCCAGACAGCGGGTCACCGCGTAAACCGTGCGCCGATCGGCGGCGAAACTTGCTGCGTCCAAGCCTGCCACGAACGCGCGTGCCAGCCGAGCATTTTCCAGGATGTCGCGAAGTGCCTGGCGCGACTGGTCAGAACGCATACACCGCCTCGCGCTCGGCGTTGGGACGCACATGCGGCTTCAGCCTGGCTCGGTTGGCGACATCGACCTTCACCGTGAAGAGGTCCTCGATAAACTGTATCAGACCGACATATTCAAAGACGCCGATCGGTGCATCCGATTGCAGATCGACCAGGATGTCGATGTCGCTCGCGTCATCGGCTTCGCCACGGGCAAGCGAGCCGAACAGAGCGATGTGGGAAACACCAAGTCCGCGAAGCTCCTGCTCGCGTGATTTCAAAGTCTCGAGGGCCGCCTCAAGGTGCATGCTCTGTTCCTGACTTGGGGACGCCCACGTTCCTGGACAATTTGGTCAATGCCCCAGCTTTCGGTGTTCAGTGGTCAGTGTTGCGGACCGAGCTTATTCTACCCGTCCATCACTGGCCACCAATCCGATGTCCCCACCCGTCGATATCGTGCAGTCCGACCCTGCATTGCCGGCCCGCGCCGGCGTGGTGGTCATCGGCGGCGGCATCATCGGCGTGTGCACAGCGCTGTTCCTCGCCGAGAAGGGCCATTCGGTCGCGCTGTGCGAGAAGGGCCGCATCGGCGGCGAGCAGTCCAGCCGCAACTGGGGCTGGTGCCGCACCATGGGCCGCGACGCGCGGGAGATGCCGCTGGCGATCGAGAGCCTCCGGCTGTGGCGCGGCATGAACCAGCGGACCAACCGCGAGACCGGTTTCCGCCAGCCCGGCATCGCCTATCTGTGCGAAACCGAGCAGGAGATTGCCGCGCAGGAACAGTGGCTGGCCGATGCGCGGCAGTATCAGGTGGACGCGCGGATGCTGCGCGGAGCCGCGATCGACACCGTGGTGCCGGGCGCCTCCGGCAAGTTCGTGGGCGCGCTGCACACGCCGACCGACGGGCGAGCCGAACCGTCGCAGGCTGCTCCGGCGATCGCCGAAGCGGCACGTGCGGCAGGCGCCGCGATCCTGACCGAATGCGCCGTGCGCGGCATCGAGACGCAAGGCGGCCGGGTCTCCGGCGTGGTCACCGAGAAGGGGCGCGTCACGGCCGATGCGGTCGTGTTGGCGGGCGGCGCATGGTCGCGACTGTTCTGCGGCAATGCGGGCGTCGAATTGCCGCAGCTGAAGGTGCTGGGATCGGTGTTCCGCACCGCCCCGCTCAGCGGTGCCCCGGAGGTCACCGCCAGCGGTTCGGTGTTCGCGTTCCGCAAGCGACTGGACGGCGGCTACACGATCGCGCGGCGCAACGCCAATGTCGCCGACATCACGCCGGATTCGTTCCGTCTGCTGCTGCAATACCTGCCGACGCTGCGGCGGAACTATGGGGAGGTGCGACTACGTCTCGGTCGTCGCTTCCTGGAGGAATGGGGCATCCGACGGACATGGGCGCTGGACGAGGCCACGCCGTTCGAGGTGGTTCGGGTGCTCGATCCGGCGCCCAAGCAGGCCACGCTGGATGAGGCGCGCGCGGCACTGTCGCGGGCTTTCCCCGCATTCGCCCGGATGCAGGTGGCTGAGAGCTGGGGCGGGTTGATCGACGTCACACCAGATGCGGTGCCGGTGATCGGCGAGGTGGCCGGCGTTCCGGGCTTCTTCCTCGCCACCGGGTTCTCCGGCCACGGCTTCGGCATTGGCCCCGGCGCGGGGCGGCTCGCGGCAGACCTTGTCGCGGGTGACACCCCGATCGTGGACCCCGCGCCGTTCCGCTTCAGCCGGTTCACCGAAGGTCGCCGTCGGGCAGCATAGATGGCGAGCATCGTGCTGACCAAACGGTTGCCGGTCTCCTTCGCGTCGCGCCAACGGGCGCTGTTTGCCGTGCTGTGTTTCGTGTGGGGCACAACGTGGCTCGCCATGAAGATCGGTATCGCGGTTGTGCCGCCTGGCGTGTTCGCCGGAACGCGTTGGACAACGGCCGGCCTCATGCTGCTGATGTGGCGCTGGGCGCGCGGCCAGCGCCTGCAGATCCCGATGCGGCTGACCGGGCGGCTGCTGCTGGTCGCGGTGCTGATGGTGTCGCTCAATCAGGTGATCCAGCTCTACGGCCTGCGCCACATCACGGCGGGTCTGGCCGCGGTGCTGTCCTCGGCACTGACGCCGATCGCCCTGTTGGGCTTCGCGGTGGCATTCGGGCAGGAGCGGCCATCGTGGCGTCAGCTCGCAGCCCTCGCGGTCGGCGTCGCAGGCATCCTGGTGCTGTTCGGCCCGTCGGCGTTCGCCGGCACCCTCGACGCCTGGCAACTGGCCGGCGCGGCGGGCGTGATCATCGGCACCTTGTGCTACTCGGCTGGATCGGTGATGGCGCGGCCGTTGATGAATTCGCTGGCGCCGGCACAGATGGCGGCCATGACGAACCTCATCGGCGGCGTGATCCTGCTGGCCGCATCGATCGTCTTCGAGCCGGGCGCGTTTGCCGCGTTGATCCATCCGTGGGGGTGGCCCGCCGTCTTCGCGTGGCTGTACCTGCTGCTGCCAGGCTCGATCCTTTCGACGGTGATCTATTTCCTGCTGGTACGCGACTGGGGCGCCAGCCGCACCGGCACCTACGCATTCGTATCTCCGGTGATCGCGGTCGTGCTCGGCACCACGCTGTTCGGCGAAAGGTTGGACATCGGCGACGTCGTCGGCATGCTGCTGATGCTGGCCGCGGCAGCGATCGTTCTCCGGCGCGGCTGAGGGACGCGCAACTGCCTGCGCGGGTGACGAGGCTGGGTGCGGCTTGTATGGTGTCGCGGGAAACCACTGCGCCCTGGCAAATGAGGGATCATGGGAGGAACCACCACCGCCGTCCGGCAGACCGGCATCCGGACGATGCGAGGAACCGCCTACGGCACCACCGGCGTGCAGCGCTGGCTCGACCGCCAGTTCACGCGCGTCGCCGTCCTGCCGACGACGGCGATGATGCTGCTGATCTTCGGCATTCCGCTGCTGTTCTCGCTCTATATCAGCTTCGAGGGTTGGGCGCCCGAGCAGGCGCTGTTCGCCGGCAGTTTCGCCGGCATTGCCAATTACCAGGACCTGCTGACCGATCCGCAGTTCCTCAAGAGCCTGTCGGTCACCTTCGTCTATACCGCAACCACGGTCACGACGGAGCTTGCCTGCGGCCTGGGCATCGCTCTGCTGCTGGACATCGACCTGCCGTGCATCGGCTTCTTCCGCACCGCGCTGGTGGTGCCGATGATGATCACCCCGATCGTTGCGGCGCTGTGCTGGAAGCTGCTGCTCGACCCCGATCACGGTGTGGTCAACTACTGGATCGGCAGCCACATCGTCTGGCTGGGCCGGCCTGACACGGCGCTGATCTCGGTCATGGTGGTGAACCTCTGGCAGAACGCACCCTACGTCGCGGTGCTGCTGCTCGCCGGGCTGCGCTCGCTGCCGAGCGAGCCGGTGGAGGCGGCGTCGATCGACGGCGCCAGCCGGCTGCAGGTGTTCTGGCACATCACGCTGCCGCTGCTGCGGCCCTACATCCTGGTGGCGCTGCTGCTGCGGACGATCTTCGAGTTCCGCGCGTTCGACAACATCTATGTGATGACCAGCGGCGGCCCGGCGAACGCCACGATGACGCTGTCGATGTTCACGTATCTTGCGTCGTTCGTGCGGTTCGATCTTAGCCTCGGCGCCGCGGCGTCGTGGCTGATGCTGCTGATGTGCCTGCTGCTGTGCCTGTTCTTCATCGCCGTGATCCGCCGGCGGGAGGCGAACTGATGATGCTAGCCAGGATGCGCCCCCTCCCCTCCCCCCAACCCCCTCCCGCAAGGGGAGGGGGAGTGTTTGGGATGAGCGCGCTCTCCGGCGTGGGGTCGCGTCGCAGCAAGCTGATGTTCGCAGCATCGGTCTACGCAGCGCTGATCGCGATGACCGCGGTGTTCCTGTTCCCGCTGCTATGGGTGATCGGTCTGTCCCTGAAGACGCGGCTGCAGGTGTTCGCCACACCGCCGCTGTTCGTGTGGCGGCCGACGCTGGAGAACTATGTCGGCGTGCTGGGACAGGCCGACTTCCTCCAGGCATTCGTCAACAGCCTGGTGGTCTCCTCGGGCGCGGTGATCCTGTCCATCTGCGTCGGCGTTCCCGCGGCTTATGCGTTCGCGCGGTTCCCGTTCCGCGGCGGCTCGTTTCTGTTCTTCTCGCTGCTGGTCATGCGCATGCTGCCGCCGATCGCGGTGCTGGTGCCGATGTATATTCTGTTCAGCAAGTTCGGCCTGACCACGACGCGGTTTTCCGTCGTCCTGGCCTACAGCACGTTCAGCCTGCCGTTGGTGGTGTGGATCATGCGTGGCTTCTTCGAGGACCTGCCGCGCGAACTTGAGGAGAGCGCGTGGGTGGATGGCGCTTCCCGCTATGCCGCGTTCCGCCATGTGGTGCTGCCGCTGATCAGGCCTGGGCTGGTGGCGGCGAGTATTCTGTGCCTGCAACTTGCGTGGAACGACTTCCTGTTCGCTGCGGTGTTGACCAACAACGCGACACGCACGCTGCCAGTGCTGATGGCAGCGTTCTCCGGCGGTGACACTGGCGTCGATTGGGGCGGCATGACCGCGTCGGGCGTGCTGGTGATCCTGCCGGTCATCATCTTCTCGTTTGCCGCGCAACGGCATCTGGTTGCCGGGCTGTCGTCCGGTGCAGTCAAAGGTTGAAACCGCAGATGAACGCAGATGAACGCAGATAAGACGAGATGTGGCATGGCCGGCGCACGGAGCATCTGCGTTTATCTGCGTTCATCTGCGGTTCCATAAAATGGTAGGGGAGGAATGCATGCCCGGACTGAAGCGCCGCACTCTGCTGGGAGTGTCGGCGGCGGCCGCGGGCGTGCTGGCCGCGCCGCAGATCAAGGCGCAGAGCAAGCCGGACAAACTCGTCTATGTCGGCGACAACGGCCCCTGGCACTGGGTGATGGTCGAGGAGGTGGCGCCCGCGTTCGAGAAGGCGACCGGCATCAAGATCGATTTTACCCTCCTGCCGGTCGATCCGTGGCGCGCACGGTTGCGCGCCGAACTCGGAGCCGGCAGCAGCGGCATCGACATCGTGCAGTGGTCGGTCGGCATGGCCGGCTGGATCGCGCCGCACATGGAGGACCACGAGCCGCTGCTGGCGCAGATGAAATCGCGCAGTGCGGACTTCGACTGGAACGACTACCTCACCGGCACGAAGAAGGCGGCAACCTACGACGGCAAGCTGGTCGGCATTCCGTACCGCATCACCACGGGCATCTTCCACTACCAGAGGGCACTGCTCGAGCAGGCCGGATTCAGCCAGCCGCCCGGGACGTGGGACGAGTTCCTGAAGACCGCGCTCGCGGTGAACAAGCCGCCGGAGCGCTACGCGTTCGGCATCTTCGGCCGTCAGGGCGCCGGCATGTTCGTCGGCTTCAATCCCTGGCTCTATTCCAACGGCGGGCGGCTGCTCGACTTCAAGACCGGCGAGATCTTCATCAACGATGCGAAGGGCGTCGAGGCGCTGCAGTTCTATGCCGAACTGGTCACCAAATACAAAGTCGTGCCACCCGAGGCGATGACCTGGGAATTCGACGAAATCGTTGCCGGCGGTCAAAGCGACCGCTACGCCATGGTGCAGATGTTCGCGCCCTACGGCACGCTGATCAACGATCCGAAGATTTCCAAGACCGGCGGCAAATGGGCATGGACAACGGTGCAGGGGCCGCACTCGAAGGATGAAGGCCGCACCTGGATCGACGGCCACTCGCTCGGCGTGCCGAAATACACCAAGAACAAGGAGTGGGCGCTGGAGTTCATCCAAATGGCGTGCAGCCGCGAGTGGCAGAAGCGCGCCATGATTCGCGGCAACGCGCCGCCGCTCCGTTCCGTGCTGGAGGATCCCGAGATGGTGGAACGCATCGGATGGCCGCCGGTCGCCGCGCAGGCGATCGAGACCGGGTTTCCGACGCCGGCCTATCCGGTATGGGACACGCTGGAGATCCAAATGCGGTCGGCCCTGTCGCAGGCGCTGTTCGGGCAGAAGACGCCGAAGCAGGCGTTGGACGATCTTGCGGGCGACTGGCAGCGCAGCCTGCGGCGCGCGGGGATCGGACGATGATCAAACGCAGGCACCTTCTTCAGGCATCAGCCGCGTCCGTCGTGCTGCCACGCGTCGCACTGGCGCAGAATAGACCAGAAAAACTGGTGTTCGTCGGTGACAACGGGCCGTGGCACTGGTGCCTGGTCGAGGAAGTGGCACCGGCGTTCGAGAAGGCGACCGGCATCAAGATCGATTTCACTCTCCTCCCGATCGATGCGTTGAATGCAAAGCTGAAGTCCGAACTGAATTCCGGCTCCAGCGGTATCGACGTCATCCAGTGGACGTCGCAGCAGATCGGCTGGCTCTACCCGCATCTGGACGATCACGAGAAGCTGCTCGCGGGCTCCGCAGGCAAGCACGCCGATTTCGGCTGGGACGATTTCGTTCCTGCGCTGCGCGAGATGGCGATCTGGGACGGGCGCCTGTCCGGCATCCCCTATCGCGTGACAATGGGCGTGCTGCACTACCAGAAAGCCTTGCTGGAACAGGTCGGCATCAACAAGGCGCCGGGCACATTCGCCGAATTGCAGGAAGCGGCCATTGCTACCACCAAGGCGGGCGCACCCAATCGCTACGGATTGGGCTATCTCGGCCGGCAGGGTCCGGCGATCGTCGATTGCTTCTGTCCGTTCCTGCGCTCCAATGGCGGGGACTTCTACAATCCGAAGACCTGGGAGATTTACATCAACCAGCCTCAGGCCGTGGAAGCGTTGGAGTTCTGGGGCGACCTGATGACGAAACACCATGCCGTGGTGCCGGACTCCATCACCTGGGAGTTTGACGAAATCATCGCCGGTGGCCAGAACGACCGCTATGCGATGGCGGTGACGCTGACGCCGTACGGCACGCTGATCAACGACCCGCAAAAATCCAAGACGGGCGGAAAGTGGGCATGGGCGCCGATGCCTGGCGGAAAATCACCAGAGCAGAGCCGCACGTTCTTTGGCGGCTGGAGCCTCGCGGTCGCGTCTGCCGGCAAGCACAAGGAGTGGGCCTTCGAATTCATCCAGATGGCGTGCAGCAACGAATGGATGCGCCGCTCCATGCTGCGCGGCAACGCGCCGCCTCGGCTTTCGGTGCTGAACGATCCGGAAATGGTGGAGAAGTTCGGCTGGGCGCCGGTGGCGGCGGCGGCATTGCCGACCGCCTTGCTTGATCCGCGCGACGCGATCTGGGCGACGCTGGAATTGCAGCTGCGATCCGGCCTGTCCCAGGTTCTGCTCGGGCAGAAATCCGCCAAGGACGCGCTGGATGGCGTCGCGAGCGACTGGCAACGCAGCCTGAAGCGCGCCGGCGCGGTGCGATAGGTGCAGGACATGAGCCAAGTCAAACGGCGTGGATTCCTGCAAGGCTCGATCGCGGCAGCCTCCGTCCCGAAGTTCGCGCGTGCGCAATCCAAACCGGACAAGCTGGTATTCGTCGGCGACAACGGGCCGTGGCACTGGTGTCTGGTCGAGGAAGTCGCGCCGGCGTTCGAGAAGCAGACCGGCATCAAGGTCGATTTCACACTTCTGCCGATCGACGCACTGAGCGCGCGCCTGAAAGCCGAACTGAACTCCGGCTCCAGCGGCATCGACATCATCCAGTGGACTGCCACCTATGCGGGCTGGCTGGCGCAGCACATGGAGGATCACGAGAAGCTGCTCGCCAGCACGGCAAGCCGGCATCCCGATTTCGATTGGGACGACTTCCTGCCGCCGATCCGCGAGATGGCCAGCTACCAGGGCAAACTGCTTGGCATCCCGTACCGCGTTACGGCGAGCATCCTGAACTATCAGAAGCAGTTGCTGGCCGATGTCGGCTTTGACAAGGCGCCGGAGAACTGGGCCGAGTTCCAGGCGGCATGCATCGCAACCACCAAGGCGGGCGCGCCAGATCGCTACGGGCTCGGCATCTGGGGGCGTCAGGGACCGGCGATGGTCGGCGGGTTCTCGCCGTTCCTGCGCGGCAATGGTGGGCGGTATTTCGACCCGAAGACGTGGGAGATCCTGATCAACGATCAGCGTGCAGTCGAGGCTCTGCAGTTCTACGGCGACCTGATGACCAAGTACAAGGTCGTCGTACCGGACGCCATCACCTGGGAGTTCGATGAAATCGTCGCCGGCGGCCAGAACGATCGCTATGCGATGACGATAACGCTGGCGCCATACGGCACGCTGATCAACGACTCGAAGCTGTCGAAAACCGCGGGACGCTGGGGCTGGGCGGTCGCGCCAGGCGCTCATTCGCGGGCCGAAAGCAGCGTGAGCGTCGGCGGATGGACGTTCGGGGTGCCCACCGCGTGCAGGAACAAGGAGTGGGCGTTCGAGTTCATCCAGTTCGCCACCAGCAAGGAATGGATGCGCCGCTCGCTCGAGCGTGGCAACGCGCCACCGCGCGTCTCGGTGCTGAACCAGCCGGACGTTCAGGAGCGGTTTGGCTGGGCTCCGGTGCTGGCGGAGGCGATGCAGACTGCGACGCTGGAGCCGCGGGATGCGATCTGGCCGACGATGGAGTTGCAACTGCGCAGCGGAATATCGCAGGTGCTGCTGGGCCAGCAGACGGCGAAGGTGGCGCTGGATGCGGTAGCGGCCGACTGGCAGCGCAGCCTTCGGCGGGCAGGATTGAAGGGATAGGCCCCCTCCCCGACCCTCCCCCGCTTGCGCGGGAGAGGGGGTTCAATGCTCCCTCCCCCGCTTGCGCGGGAGAGGGGGTTCAATGCTCCCTCTCCCGCGCAAGCGGGGGAGGGTTGGGGAGGGGGTGTCGCGTTTGACACTCGCGATCGGCCGCCCGTACAACGGCGGTGACGGAGAAACCCATGACTTCCATCGCTGACGGCGCCATCGACTGCGACATCCATCCCGGCGTGCCCAACATCAAGGCGCTGCTGCCGTACATGGACGATTTCTGGCGCGAATCATTCGTCGCTCGCGGGATCGACGGCTTCGACATGATGAGCTACCCGCTCAACGCGCCGATTACCTGCCGGCCTGACTGGCGCGTGCCGGGCGAGCGGCCGGGCTCCGATCTCGGCAAAATGCAGCACAATGCATTGGATGCGTTCGGCATCAGCCTGGCGATCTGCAATCCGCTCACCGGCGGGCAGGTCGCGGTCAGCGAGAGCATGGGCGCGGCGATCTGTTCCGCGGTGAACGACTGGATCATCGAGCACTGGCTGAACAAGGAACCACGCCTGCGCGCGTCCATCGTGGTGCCGGCGCAGGCGCCGCTGCTTGCGGTGGAGGAAATCGAACGCCGCGCCGCAGACAGGCGCTTCGTGCAGATCCTTCTGCCGGTGGCGTGCGAGATGATGCTCGGCCGCAGCTACTACTGGCCGATCTACGAGGCGGCGGTGAAGCACGGTCTGCCGATCGGCCTGCACGCCGGCAGCATGTACCGCTACGCGCCAACGTCCGGCGGCTGGCCATCGTTCTATCTGCACGACTATGTCGCCCAGACGAACACGTTTGAAGATCAGTTGCTGAGCCTGATTTCCAACGGCGTGTTCAACAAGTTCCCGGAGCTGCGCGTTGTGCTGATCGAGTCCGGCGTGACCTGGCTTCCCGGATTTCTGTGGCGCGCGGTCAAGACCTGGCGCGGCGTGCGGGCCGAGGTGCCGTGGGTGAAGCGCTCGCCGGCCGAGACGATTCGGGAGAATGTGCGGCTGACTGTGCAGCCGATCGATGCGCCGCGCGACACGCCGGTGATCGAGCGCATCATCGAGCAGATCGACAGCGACCGGATGCTGCTGTTCGCCTCGGATTATCCGCACTGGCAGTTCGAGGGCGATCAGGTGTTGCCCGGCGGGCTGTCCCCCGACCTGCTGCGGCGCATTCGCGTCGATAATCCGCTGGAGACCTACCCCCGCCTGAAGGAGACCGTGCAATGAACGCGCCCGTCGACGTCCTGGAGCGGCGCAGCGAAGCCGAGGTGAAGCTCGGCATCGTCGATTGCGACATTCATCCCTACATGAAATCGCCGCGCTCGCTTGACCCGTATCTGTCGGCGCGCTGGCGCAAGCATCTGGCGGAGTATGGCAAATTCAACTGCGGCATCTATGCCGATCGCGGGACCTATCCGCGTTTCTCGCCGAACACATCGCGGCGCGACTCCTGGCCGCCTGGCGGCGGGCTGCCGGGGTCGGATGTGCCGTTTATGCGCGAGCAACTGCTGGATGCCTACAACATCGCGCATGGCGTGCTGGAACCGCTGCTGGGCGGCAACACGTCGCGCAATCTCGACGAAGCCGCCGCGCTCTGCTCCGCGATGAATGATTGGCAGGCGCACGACTTCGTGGATCCGGAGCCTCGGCTGCGTGCGTCGATCCTGGTGCCGCAGGACGATCCCGAGGCGTCGGTGAAGGAGATCGAAAAGCGAGCCGGCGACTGGCGGTTTGCGCAGATCCAGTTGGGATCCAAGACGTCCGAGCCGCTCGGCCGCAGGCGCTACTGGCCGATCTTCGCCGCCGCACAGGCCAACAATCTGTCGATCGGCCTGCATATCGGCGGCACGCAGAACAGTGCGCCGTCCGCCAGCGGCTGGCCGCAATTCTACATCGAAGACCATCACGTGCTGGTGCATTCGATGCAGAACCAGGCCGCCAGCCTGATCCTGGAAGGCGTGTTCGAGGCGTTCCCGAATTTGAAGGTGTGCCTGATCGAGGGCGGCTTCGCCTGGGCGCCGTCGCTGGGTTGGCGGCTCGATGCGCACTGGGAGAAGATGCGCGACGAGGTGCCGCAGGTGAAGCGGCCGCCGTCGGAATACATGCGGACGAATCTGTGGTTCGCCACGCAGCCGGTGGAGGAGCCGGAGAACCCCGAGGACCTGCGTCAGGTGTTCGAATGGATCGGCTGGGACCGGATGGTCTATTCCAGCGACTATCCGCACTGGGACTTCGACGATCCGAAGACCGCCTTCCGCTTCAAGATGACGGAGCAGGAGGAGCGCATGCTGTTCCGGGACAACGCGCTGAACGTCTACAACTTTCGGTAGGTCATCCCGTGCTCGGACCGCTGGCGCTAGAAGTAGTGCCAGAAGTTCGACTCGCGGGCTTCCTGCGGCGGACCGTCGAACACGATCTGGCCGTTGTTCATGATGATCACCCGATCGGCGATCTTCATCGCCGCGGCGACGTTCTGTTCCACCAGGACCGCGGTCATCGCGTGCGATTTGCACACGTCGTGGACCTGTTGGAACAGCCGCTCCACCAGATTGGGTGCCAGCCCGATCGAAGGTTCGTCGAGCAGCAGGCAGCGCGGCGATCCGAGAATTGCCAGCCCCAGCGCCAACATTTGCTGCTGTCCGCCACTGAGACTGCCGGCCCGCGTCGAGCGCCGTTCCTCCAGCACCGGAAACAGCCGATACACGTCGGCGATGCCGAACATCGCCTTGTCGGTGACGTTGCGCGCGGCAACCACGTCGATATTCTCCGCGACGTTCAGGTCGGGAAAGATGCCGCGGCCCTCGGGCAGCAGCCGCAAACCCAGTGCGACGCGCTGCGACACGCTCAGCCGCTCGACGTGCTGACCGTCGAACAACACCTCCCCGGCACGCGGCGGCAGCAGACCCATCACGGTCTTCAGCGTCGTGGTCTTGCCCGCTCCGTTGTGTCCCAGGAACGCCAGTATCTGCCCCGGTTCGAGCGCGAACGACACATCGGAAATCACCGTCTTCACGCCGTAACCCGCCGCCAGTCCGGAAAGCTGCAGCAGCATCACAGTGCGCCGCCGAAGTAGATTTCCGCCAGTGCCGGATCGCTGATGATGCGGTCCGGCGTGCCCTGCGCCATCAGATGACCCTGATGCAGGAACAGCACATCGTCGGCAATCTGCTGCACCACGCGTGTGTTGTGTTCGACGACGAGCAACGTCTTGCCCTCGGTCTGCAGTCGGCGCAGCAACGCCATCACCGCGTCCAGCGCTCCCGCGGACAGCCCGGATGCAGGTTCGTCCAGCAGCAGCAATTCCGCGCCGGTCGCCAGAACACGCGCGACCGTCAGCAGCTTCTGCTCGCCATAGGAAAGGTTACGCACCAGATCGTGCGCGCGATCCGCGAGACCGACGTGCTCCAGCGTTGTGATCGCCTCCTGCCGGCGCCGCGTCTGCATGCGCGCGGTGTGCAACGGCCGGAAGATCGCACCCAGCGGCTCCTCGCCGAACTGTCCGGCGATGCCGATCATCACGTTGTCCAGCGCGCTCAGGTCGGCGAACAGCCGCAGGTTCTGAAATGTGCGCGCGATGCCGGCGTGAACGATCGCCTGCGGCCGCAACCCGTCCAGCCTGCGTCCGCGAAACGCCACGCTACCCTCATCGGGCTTCAGGAAACCGGTGATCACATTGAATATCGTCGTCTTGCCCGCGCCATTCGGGCCGACCAGACAGGTGATGCGACCCTGCTCGATGGTGAAGCTGCACTCCTGCAGCGCACGCAGTCCACCGAAGCGATGGTCGAGGCCGCTGACCTGCAGGTACGTGGTCACTCCTGTAATCCAAACCGCCGAGAGATGGCCGGGTCAAGCCCGGCCATGACGATGAAGCGGGCCGTCACAGACGTTCTCCCGCGAGGCCTTGCGGTCGGAACAGCATGAACAGAATCAGCAGCAGCCCGTAGATGAGCTGGCGCGCGGCGGCGGCGACCGTGGTGGGGATTTCCACCAACGTCAGCAACTGCGGCAACGCGAGCAACAGGAACGGTCCGATGATGGAACCGGCGAGAGTGCGCGCGCCGCCGACGACCACCATGGTCAGCAGCAGGATCGACGCGTCGAGATCGAACGACGACGGATCGATGAAGCTGAGGAACGTGGCATATAACCCGCCCGCCGTGCCGGCGAACGCACCTGCCAGGGCCGCGGCGGATACCTTCGCGCGCAGCACGTTCTTGCCGGCCGCGGCGACCGCCGTCTCGTCCTCGCGGATCGCGCGCAGCAGGCGGCCGAACGGCGCGCGCATGATCAGGAAGAAACAGAGACAGCCGAGCAGCACTGCGCCGGTGCAGAGCCAGACATACTGCGCCGTTGTCTCGATCGGCAGTCCGAACACGTCGGGCGGCGGAATTCCAGGCAAACCATTGGCGCCGCCGGTTCCCTCGGCCCAGTTGGTGAACACCGCCGTGGCGAGCAACTGGATGCCGAACGAGGTCACGACAAAATAGTCGCCGGAGACGCGCAGCGACGGCAGCGTCACCAGAATGTTCAGCGCCACACAGCATAATGCCGCGATGGCCAGCGACGGGATGAACGAAAGCGGATCGGCGGCCATCAGGAAATGCGCGACCAGATAGGCGCCGACGCCGAACACCGCGGCCTGCGAGACCGAGAAGATGCCGACGATGCCCACCAGCAGATTGGTGGACAGGCCGAGCAGCACATAGATTTCGGCGAGCACGATATAGCTGAACAGGAAGTCCATCAGCGTGCCGTAAAGAGACCGGTGGGACGGAACAGCATGAAGATCACGAAGATGAAGAACGTCACGCCGATGCTCCATTCGCCCGGCATGACCAGCAGCGAGAGGTTCTGCACCACCGCGATCGCCACCGACAGGACGAACGCGCCGGTGATGCTGCCGACGCCGCCGGCGATCATGGCGATGGTGGCGGTGAGCAGCGGCGTGACGCCGTTGTAGGGCTGCAGCCCAAGATCGAGCGGCACCAGGATGCCCGGCAGGCAGACCAGCGCCGAGGCGATGGCGATCACGTAGATGTAGACAGTCTGCGGCTGCAGCCGCGTGATGTCGGCCAGCATCGGGTTGGACGCAACCGCCCGGATGCGCTTGCCCAGGATGGTGCGGTGCGCGAACAGCATGGTGCCGACATAGGCGGCCAGGCTGGTGACGATCGTCAGGATCTGGGTGTAGTTCAGCCGCACGGCGCCCAGCGACACCATGCGTCTGCTCCATTCGATCGGGAATTGCAGGATGTTCGGCGTGTAGATCGCCGCGATGATGTTCTGCATCACCGCCAATGCGCCAAGCGATGCGATCAGCACCACCAGATGCGTCGCGCGGCGGCGTTCCAGCCTGGCATAGAGCTGGCTTTGGATCAGCGCGCCAAGTGCCGCGCATGCGGCGATCGCGACCGCCACGGCGACCAGCACGGGCGCGCCGTACACAACGAGCGACCATGCCAGGTAGCCGCCGAGCGTGTAGATGCCGGCATGCGCGACATGGAAGATCTTCGTAGTGGCGTAGACCAGCGAGAAGCTGATCGCCACCACGCCCAGCGAACAGCCAGTGACCACACCGGTGACCAGAAGTTGCAGCGCCAGCATCGGCGTCTGTCCCGAGTGCGGTCGCCGGCTATTGCAGCTTCATCTCCTTCAGCAGCACGTCCTTGCCGTCCTTCATGACGTTGATGTCCATTGGGACGCTGGCGGTATTGGTCTTGAACTCCAGCGGAATCAGGCCCTGGAACTTGCGAATTTGCAGCAGAGTGTCATGCATGGCCTCGCCGGTCACCGGCTTTTTGTCCGCCACCACCTTGTCGAGTGTCGTCAGCACGATCTGTGCGGCGTTGTAGTACTGCTTGGCGAAGAACTCCATGTCGGCGCCGTATTTCTCCTTGAACTGTGCCGCAAGGTCCGGCGGCGCGTCGATCTGCAACTGGGTGTGCACGAAACCGGCCGCGGACGGATCGGCGATGACCGACGGATCGGCGAAGAAGGTGGTGCCGGCGACGGCGAACTTCAGGTCGAGCTGCTTGTATTCCTGTGCCATCTGCAACAGACCGGCGGTGATCACCACCAGCATCACGTCGGGCTTGGCATCGGCGATCTTCAACAGCGCGGGCCGGAAGTCGGTCTGGCCGAACTGCGAGGCCTCCTGTGCCAGGATCGTGCCGCCCGCCTCCGGGAAGTATTTCAGGTAGTCGTCGCGCCCGGCCATCCCGGCGGCACCATTCTCGAACAGGACGCCGGCCTTCTTCTTGCCCTCGCCGGTGAGATATTTCGACAGCACCTCGATCTCGCCGCCGATCGTCGGCAGCGTGTTGATCAGGTAGGGCGAGGCCTTCTCCAGTGCATCGGCCTGCGCGCCCGCATTCACCAGCAGCACCTTCTTGCGCGTTGCCAGCGGCGCCATCGCCAGCGTGGGACCCGAGTAGCCGGTGAAGATCACCGACACATGCTGCAGGTCGGTCAGTTTGTTGAATGACAGGATGGACTGATCGGGCTTGGCCTGGTTGTCTTCGAACTGCACCTCGACCTTGTTGCCACCGATGCCGCCCTTTGCATTCGCCTGGTCCACGGCGAACTGCACACCGCGCATCTCGGCCGTGCCGATCAGTGCGCCGGGGCCGGTGAGAGGCAGAATGCCGCCGAACCGGATCGTTTCGGCACCTGCCTGAGCGTAGGCGACGATGAGGCCGGCTGCCAGCGCAACGCTGGCGATGCGAATTCTCCGCATTGTGAATAGCCTCCCGTTATCCCGGACGTGCTCGCGGGCAAGCTAGGGCGCGGTGTTTGTGGGGGTCAAGGCCGGCTGCTCTTCCAAGACAGTGCGCGCTCGGTGTATGGACTTGTTCGAGGCTGGGCAGCTGATGGGGCGTCGTTGAATGAGCAAGCATGTGGTCGCGACCGTGGCCGAGATACCGCCGGGCCAGCGGAAGCTGGTGACCGTTCGTGGCCGTTCGATCGCCGTCTTCAATCTCGATGGCGAGTTCTTCGGTTTGTTCAATCGGTGCCCGCACCAGGGTGGACCGATGTGCGAGGGCATCCTGACCGGCCTGATCGAATCGGATGAGCCTGGACACTACAAATATTCCCGCAAGGGCGAGATCCTGCGCTGCCCCTGGCACGGCTGGGAATTCGACGTCCGCACCGGACAGTCCTATTGCGAACCCGAGCGCATCCAGGTGCGCAGCTATCCGGTGGAAGTGGCGCCCGGCCAGCGCGTGGTGGAAGGACCGTATGTCGCGGAAACCGTGCCGGTGACTGTGGAGGAAGAGTACGTCGTGGTGGACGTGTAAGGATGGTTTCTCAGTTGGAACACTGGCCTGATCTACCGCTCGCCGAGTGGGCGGATACCTGCGCAACGCTGCATCTCTGGACCCAGGTGGTCGGGAAGATCCGCCTCGCGCATGCGCCATTGATCAACCATTGGTGGCAGGTGCCGCTTTATGTGAGCAGCCGAGGGCTGACCACGTCGGCGATCGCGTATGGCGCCCGCAGCTTCCAGCTCGACTTCGACTTTCTCGCCCACAACCTGATTATACAAACGAGCGACGGCGCGACCGCGAAGATTGCACTCGCACCCCGTACCGTCGCCGACTTCTACGCCGAGGTCATGAGCCGGCTGCGGGAGCTTGGGCTGGAGACTCGAATCTGGACGATGCCGGTCGAAATTCCCGACGCTATCCCGTTTGATCAGGACCGAGACCACGCATCCTATGACCCGGAATACGCTCAGCGATTCTGGCGCATTCTCGTGCAGGCGGATCGCGTCTGCACGCTCTTCCGGTCACGGTTTCTTGGCAAGGTGAGCCCGGTGCACTTCTTCTGGGGAAGCTTCGATCTCGCGGTCAGTCGCTTTTCCGGACGCGCCGCACCGACGCTGACGAGCAACTCGCCAAATCTCGGGGCGTGGGTCATGCAGGAGGCCTACTCGCACGAGGTGAGCAGTTGCGGCTTTTGGCCAGGCAATGGCGGGTTCGGCCAGGCTGCGTTCTACAGCTATGCGTATCCGGAGCCGCCGGGGTTTTCAGAAGCCCCTGTGCGGCCCGATGCCGCACACTACGATCCGGATCTCGGACAATTCATTCTGCCTTACGACGCGGTCCGTAAGGCGTCATCACCGGACAACGACCTGCTCGATTTTCTGCAGACTACTTACGGCGCGGCGGCCGACCTGGCGCATTGGGACCGCGCCGCGCTGGAACGGGCGGAAACGAAATAGCCTGGTCAGGCAGTTTACCAAGCCATCACTTCTTCACGCCCAACCCGCGCATGAACTGATCGCGGATGCGCGGCGGGTCGCGTTCGGTGGTTTCGGCGGGCTTCTCCTTGTCGATGCGGCAGCCGATCAGCCACGGACCGTCCTCACGCAACGCAAGATCGATCAACTCTTCGAACGCGCCCTCGTCCGCGGCCCAGGCGCTCTGGGCGATCCCGGCGCCGCGCGCGATAGCGACGATGTCGGCGCCGAGTTCGGTCGAAGTGATCTGCCCGCCGGTGATCTGGTAGGTGCCATTGTCCATGATGACAACGCCGAGGTTCTTCTGCCTGCGCCCCGCGATGGTGGCCAGCGAACCAAGCTGCATCAGGATCGACCCGTCGCCTTCGAGTGCGATCACCTTGCGCTTCGGCTGCGCCAGCGCCACCCCCAAAGCAATCGGGGCGGCCAAACCCATGCTGCCCAGCATGTAGAAATTCTGCGGCCTGCGCCCGGCAGCCCACAGGTCGAAATTGGTGTAACCGATGCCGCCGATCACCGCTTCGTCGTGATGCAGCCGGGACACCATGCGTTTGGTGATGTCGAAACGGTTCATCACCTTGGCCTGCTCGCGGCTGACCGGATGGTTGGTTGCGAATGTCATGTATGGTTCCGGGCGATAGCCCGGCCTTCTATCGTCATGGTCGGGCTTGTCCCGACCAACATGGGCTGCCTCACTTCGCGAAAACCTTGCCGCCGGTCAGCAGCGGCGACAGGATGAAGACGCACGGCGCCTGCGTGGCGACCGCCTGGGTGATGCTGCGATCAACGATGAACTCCACCTCGTCCAGCCGCGTCATCGTGTGGTGTTCCACCGCGAGCGCGGCCAGCACCGGGCGCATTGTCTTCGCCACCAGCGACTGACCGATGTTGAATTCACCCAGCGTGCCGCGTTCGGACACCATCATCAGCACCGGGATCTGGAACGGCACCGCGAGCGAGGCGATCGCATTGGGCAGCGTGGCGAAACCAGACGTCTGCATCAGCACGATGCCGCGCAGCCCGCCCATCCAGGCGCCGGAGACGATGCCGACCGCCTCCTCCTCACGCGCCGTGCTGAACGCGGTGAAGAAAGGATCGGCGTGCACCGCATCGATCAGCGGGCGCAGCACATTGTCCGGCACGTAGGTCACCAGCCGCACCTCGTGGCGCTTCAGCACGTCACGCACGATCTCGTGCCAGTCGCGGCCCGGCAGCTTCCTCGTCCATCCGGGCGACCCTCCGATCCGGGAGCGGCAATGTGCGACGCCTTGCGCGCGGCGGCAACCGTTCGTAATGAGGCATCACGAAGGATCAGGAGGCTCCGATGGCTGATGCCGGCCCGTATGACGTGATCGTGGTTGGCGCGGGCAATGCCGCGCTGTGCGCCGCCCTCGCGGCCCAGGAGAAGGGTGCCAAAGTGCTGGTGCTCGAGAAGGCCAGCGAGGAGGAGCGCGGCGGCAATTCCACCTTCACCGCCGGCGGCTTCCGCTTCGTGCACAACGGCGTGGAGGACCTGCGCCGCGATGTGCTCGCCGATCTGTCCGACGCAGAGGCGAAACAGATGTACATCCCGCCGTTCACGGCGGAGATTTACATGGACGATCTCATGAAGGTCACCGAGAACCTTTCGGAGCCGGAACTCGCCGACCTGCTGGTCAACCGTTCGCGCGAGACCGTGGTGTGGATGGCCAAGAAGGGCGTGCGCTGGATTCCGATGTTCAAACGCCAGTCGTATCTGGTGAACGGCATTCAGCACTTCTTCGGCGGCATGGCGGTCGAGGCGGTCGGCGGCGGGTGGGGCCTCGTGGACTTCCTGTTCAAATCAGCCGAACGCAACGGCATCACGGTGCGCTACAACACCGGGCTGCGCAGGCTGATCCAAAACCGCAAGGGCGAGGTCACCGGCGTCACCGTGTTCGGTCCCGACGGCTACGAGGACATCCCGGCCAAGGCGGTGGTTCTCGCCTGCGGCGGCTTCGAGGCCGATCCGGAGATGCGCGTGCGCTACTACGGTCCGGGCTGGGAGATGGCGCGCGTGCGCGGCACCCGCCACAACACCGGCGACGGCATCAAGGCCGCGCTGGAAATCGGCGCCGCGGCATTCGGTGGCTGGTCCACCTGCCACGCGGTACAGTGGGACATCAGCGCGCCGCCGTTCGGCGATCGTGTCGTGCTCGACAACTATCAGAAGCACTCCTACCCGATCGGCATCATCGTCAATGTCAACGGCGAGCGCTTCGTCGATGAAGGCGCGGATTTCCGCAATCACACCTACGCCAAGTACGGCCGCGAGGTCATGAAGCAACCGCAGCGCACAGCGGTGCAGATCTTCGACAAGAAGACGATCGACATGGTGCGCGACGAATACCGCATTCGCCAGGTGACAAAGGCGGAAGCCAACACGCTGGAGGACCTGGCGCAGAAGCTGGAGATCAGTGTCGAAGGCCTGGTGCGGACCGTGCGCGAGTTCAACGCCGCCTGTCAGCCGGGCGATTACAATCCGGCGATCCTCGACGGCAAGCACACCAAGGGCATCACGCCGCCCAAATCCAACTGGGCGCTGCCGATCGACAAACCGCCGTACAGCGGATTTGTCGTCACCTGCGGCATCACGTTCAGCTTCGGCGGTTTGAAGATCACCACGGACGGCGAGGTGGAGGACACCACCGGCCGCGTCATTCCCGGCCTGTTCGCCGGCGGCGAGTTGGTGGGCGGCGTGTTCTATCAGAACTATCTGGGCGGCGCGGGTCTGATGTCGGGTTCGGTGTTCGGCCGCATCGCCGGTGCGACAGCAGGGCGGCACGGGAAGGGATAATCGGACACTCCCTCTCCCCTGTGGGGAGAGGGTTGGGGTGAGGGGCCAGCGACCATCGACAGTGCAACACGACCCCTCACCCCGGCCCTCTCCCCAAAGGGGAGAGGGAGTTCTGCGGGCTATCCCTGCGGCCGGCCACCCATGATCCGTTCGAACCGGTCGCAATAGGCCGGCCACACCTCGGGGTTGATCAGTCGTGGCGGGCGCTTGCCGTCAAGGATGTCGATCAGCTGTTCCGCCGCAAAACGCGCCATGTTGTCGCGCGATTCGTGCGTTGCACCCGCGGTGTGCGGGCTGACCAGCACGTTGTCGAACGCCATCAGCCTGTGGTCATGCGGCGGCGGTTCATCCTCCCAAACATCCAGCCCAGCGCCGGCGATCTTCTTCGCCTCCAGCGCATCGGCCAGCGCGTCCTCGTCATGGATGCCGCCGCGCGCGGTCGTAACGAAGTAGGCGTGCGGCTGCATCAGGGCGAACTCACGCGCGCCCATCAGGTTGCGCGTCTCCTTCGTATAGGGCGCGTTCACGGAGACGTAGTCGGCCTGCCGCAGCATCTCGTCCAGCGTGTCCACCTTTTCCGCCCCCTTCGCGGCGATCTGCGCGGCAGTCAGATACGGGTCGTAGGCCAGCACGCGCATGCGGAACAGGCCCTTGCACAGCTCCGCCAACCGCCCGCCGACATTGCCGATGCCGACAATGCCGATCGTCTTGTCCAGCAATTCGGTGCCGATGAACGCATTGCGCGGAATGTCAGGCGCGCGGCGCATGCGCCGATCAACCTCGATGATCCGCTTCGATAGGGTCAGCAACATCGCCAGCGCGTGCTCCGCCACCGCCTCCTTGTTGCCGCCCGACTGGTTCACTACGATGATCCCCTGCCGCGTGCAGGAATTGACATCGATCGTGTCGTAGCCGGCGCCGTTCGACGACACCGCAACCAGATTCGGCGTCCGCTCCAGCAGCGCATCGGTCACCTGCAGATGCTTGCCGATCACCTGGCGCGACGCCCCGATCTGATAGGCATGCGCCTGCGACAGGATCGGTTCGGCGTCCGCATCCGGTGTCTCGTTCTCCAGCTTGTCGAGCTGGATATCGGGACGGCGCGCCAGGATTTCGCCGAACACTGGTCCCGACAGGTACTTCACATAGAACACGCGTTTTGCATTGGGCGCCATGGCACGACCCTCCCACTTGGACTGGCCGCGACCCTAGCCGCCGGTTGCGCATCGCGGCAACCGGCCGCATCGTTGCATGCATGCATGAGCCATCGTCCGATGCGGCCGGCCCACCCGACGTCTATGTCCGCGGCGCGCCGCCCCCGCCTCCCACGCAAAGGCTCGATGGCCAGCAACATGTCGCGGTCGCGGTCATCGGCGCGGGCTTCACCGGGCTTTCGACCGCGCTGCATCTGGCGGAATCCGGCATCGATGTCGCCGTGCTGGAGGCGAAGGAGATCGGCTGGGGCGCGTCGGGACGCGCCTTCGGTCAGGTGGTGCCGTATCTGAAGCTGGGGCATGAGGCGATCCTGCGGCACTACGGGCCGGAGCGCGGCCAGCGCATCGTCGATGCGGTTGCTGCCGGGCCGGATCTGGTGTTCGAGCTGATCGCCCGGCACGGGATCGAGTGCTGGCCGGTGCGTTCGGGCCTGATCTTCGCCGCCCATTCGCCGAGCGGCCAGCGCGATCTGGAAAGCCGCACGCGGTATTGGCAGCAACGCGGCGCTCCGGTGGAGATGCTGGAAGGCGCACGCTGCGCCGAGGCGATTGGATCGCGGCTTTATCGGGCGGCATCGCTCGACCGGCGCGGCGGCAACATCAATCCGTTTGCCTATGCGCGCGGACTGGCGCGCGCCGTGGTCGCCGCCGGCGCACCCATCTACACGCGGACACACGTGCAAGGTCTCGCGCGGCGCGACGGGCGATGGGCGATCGATGTCGATGGTGCCGGCGTGACGGCCGATAACGTGGTGATCGCCACCAACGCCTATACCGGCGATCTGTGGCCCACGCTGCGCGAGAGCATCATTCCGATGCGGGGCCATGGCTTCGTCAGCGAGCCGTTGTCCGACAATGTGCGCCACACCATCCTGCCTGAACGGCAGTCGCTGACCGATACGCGGCAGCTCTATTCCGGCGTGCGGATGCTGCCTGACGGACGGCTGCACGCGAGCGCCCATGGCCCGAGCTTCGGCGCCGAACCCAAGCCGGATTGGCGTCGCGTCGATGCGCGGATCAGGCGGCTGTACCCGCAGCTCGGCGCGGTACGATGGCAGCAGGGCTGGAGCGGCTGGGTCGCGATGACCACCGACCATTTCCCTCGTCTGCACGAGCTGGCCCCGGGTTTGTTTGCCGGCCTCGGCTACAACGGACGCGGCATCGCCGCGGCCACCATGATGGGCCGCGATCTGGCCGCTCTGGCACGTGGCGCGCACGATGACGCGACGGTGTTTCCGCTGAGCCCGCTGCGCCCGCTCGCGTGGCATCGCATTGCGCCGGCGTTGATACGTGGACTGGTGCAGGCGTATCGCGTGAGCGACATGGTCGATGACCTGCGACTGCGCGCGACCGCGTGAAGGAGAATCGGGAATGAGCATGCTGCTGCAGGACGCCGAGGCGGACGACTTCCCGGTGCTCGACTTTGCCGGGTTTGCCGATGGTGTTCCCGGCGCACGCGAACGTCTGGCGCGCGATCTCGCCTATGCGCTGGAGCACATCGGCTTCCTGGTGGTGGTCAATCACGGCGTGTCGGCACACATGATCGACACCATCTTCGCTGAGGCGGCGCGCCTGCACGCGATGCCGTTGGAACGGAAGATGGCGTTGGCGATGGGCACCGGCTCGGTAGGCTACCTGCCGGCGGCGCGCTTCGCGATCAAGACATCCGAGATCAACAACAACGGGAAACCGGACCTCAACGAGGCGTTCTTCATCGATCGCGAACGCTCGCCGGACGACCCAGAGGTGCGCGCCGCCAAGCCGTTCCGAGAATTGAACAAATGGCCGACTGATCTGCCGGGGTTCCGCGACGACGGCGGTGGCGTACTATGCGCGGCTCGAGGAATTTGCCAAAAGCCTGCTGCCGGTGTTCGCCACCGCACTCGACCTGACGCCGGATTGGTTCGATGCACCCTTCACCAACGCACAGTGCACGCTGCGCCTGTCGCATTACCCACCGACGGACTACGAGGACAACCAGTTCGGCATCTCGCCGCACACCGACAGTTCGTTCCTGACCATCTTGCCGCAGTCCAATCTGGAGGGACTCTACATTCGGCCGGCCGGACGCGGCTGGATGAAGGCGCCGAAGATACCTGGCTCGTTCATCATCAACTCGGGCGACATGTGTAGGCGCTGGAGCAACGACCGGTTCCTCTCCACGGAGCACTTCGCGATCAATCCGGCGCCGGACTGCGACCGCTACGCCGTGCCGTTCTTCTTCGCGCCGAATACCGACTGGCCGATCCGTTGTCTGCCCACGTGCTGCAGCGACGACAATCCGCCGCGCTATCCGGAAGTGACCTACGAGCAGTATCGGCTCTGGTTCCTGCGCAACAACTACCACGCCGCGGCCGATGCCGAGGCGACGATGGCGAAGCCATAGGGAGTGCGACGAGCCCGGCCAACGAAAGGGGGAGACCGCCACTGGCGAGCGGCAAGGCCTGCCGGTAGATTGCCGCACAACTCGTTGCGGGGAAAGCGTTCATGCCCAAGGCCGAACTGTCACGTCGCGCCGTACTGTCCGGCCTCGCCGCCAGCCCGGCCGCCATGGAATTCCTGCGCAGCGCCATCGCGGAAGCGCAGACCAGTCTCTCGCAATCCGGTCTGGTGGGCGAAATCCAGGGCCCGACCATGATCACCGACCCGGCAAAATGGCCGAAGCAATTCGCTGAAGCGCCGATGCTCGCCGAGTTGGTGAAAGCCGGCAAGCTGCCCCCCGTGGAGCAGCGCGTCCCCGCTGAACCGCTGGTGTGGCAGCCGTTGAACGAAATCGGCAAATACGGCGGCACCTGGCGGCGCGCTTTCACCGGACCCGCGGACGGCGAGAACGGCAATCGCATCCAGTCGTCCGACAAGCCGCTGTTCTGGAGCGCGGACGGCAGCAGGATCGTGCCCGGCGCCGCCAAGGGCTACGAACTCAGCGACGACGGCAGGGCCTACACGCTGTTCCTGCGCAAGGGCATGAAATGGTCCGACGGCGCGCCCTACACCGCCGACGATTTCATCTTCTGGTTCGAGGACATCTACAGCAACCCCGAGATCGTCCCGACGCCGACGCCTGGAAATGCGACCGCAGGGAAAACCCGGCCGCATGGTCAAGGTGGATGAAACCACGGTGCGCTGGGAATTCGACGTGCCGTATTACCTGTTCGAGGACATCATGGCCGGCGACACGGCGATGGGTGGCGGACAGGCCGTCCGCCAGGCCGCCAAGCTCAGCTTCGGCGCCTATGCGCCCGCTCATTACCTCAAGCAGTTCCTGCCGAAATACTCGTCCGTCGAGGCGGTTAACGCACGCGCGAAGCAGGAGGGATTCGAGAACTGGGTGCAGATGCTGCACTTCAAGAAGGACTGGGAACTCAATCCCGACGTGCCGGTTCTCGGGCCCTGGCGCAGCGTGCGGCCGATCAACACCCCGATCTGGCTGCTGGAACGCAACCCGTACTACTATGCCGTCGATACGGCGGGCAACCAGCTGCCCTATTTCGATCGCGTCCAGTTCACCCTTGCCGAGAACCTCGAGGTCATCAACCTCCGCGCGATGGCCGGCGAATACGACGAGCAGGAACGCCACATCGACCTCGGCAAGCTGCCGGTGCTGCTCGATAACCAGCAAAAGGGCAACTACAAGGTTCATCTGGATCTCGGATTTGCCGGATCCGACTTCATGTTCCATGTGAACCAGAGTTACACGGGCGACCCGGAAATCCGCAAATGGCTTACCAACGCCGATTTCCGCCGCGCCCTGTCGCTCGGCATCGACCGCGACCAGTTGAACGAGACGTTCTGGCTGGGTGTCGGCACACCCGGATCGCCCGCGCCCGGCGAGACCATGCCGCAAAGTCCCGGACCGGATTGGCGCAAGAAGTGGTCCACCTATGATCCGGCGCTCGCCAACAAGATGCTGGATGGCATCGGGCTGGCCAAGAAGGACGCGGATGGCTACCGGCTCCGCACCGACAATGGCGACAGACTGCGCATCCAGGTCATCGCGATCGCGGCGTTCCTGCCATATCCCAAGCTGTCCGAGATGGTCGCAGACCAGTGGCGCAAGATCGGCATCCAGGCCGATGTCAGGGAGATGGAGCGCGGGCTTGGCTTTGCCAAGGAAACCAACAACGAACATCAACTGTTCGTCTGGAACAATGGCGGGACCGAGTTGCTGTATCTGTTTCCCACCTGGGCCGTCCCCGTCATTCCCGGCGCGGCGTTTGGGCCCGAGTATGCGACGTGGTACTCGTCCGGCGGCAAGCAGGGCACCAAACCGGATGATCCGAACATTCTGAAGATATTCGATCTCTACACCGAGGCTGCGGGCCTCAAGGCCGAGGGCCGCAACCATAACGCGCAGGAGATCTGGAAGATTCTGGTCGATCAGCAATACGGCATCGGCACGGTCGGGCAATCGCCGGCGGGTCTCGGTGTGCGTCTGGTTTCAAACCGGCTGGGCAATATCGCCGCGCGGGTGTGCAATGCCCAGCATTGCCGAACCCCCGGGAATTCCCATCCGGAGACGTGGTACTTCAAGGCATGATGGTCTACACGCGCCTGAGCCGATATTCCTCCCCCTCCCCTTGCGGGAGGGGGTTGGGGGGAGGGGGCTGGGCGGTGCAACGGCCCCCTCCCCCTAGCCCCCTCCCGCAAGGGGAGGGGGAGTCTTCTCGTTTTGGTCCTGGTCCATGCTGACCTATCTCCTGCGGCGACTTGGACTGGCGGCAATCACCGTGTGGGCGATCACGCTGGTGACCTTCGTCATCCTTCACCTGCCGCCAGGCGATTTCGTCAGCGCCTATGCCGCGCAGGCGAGCGCCTCAGGCACCGCGATTTCGGCCGCCGAGGCGGATGCGCTGCGCCTTGCCTATGGCCTCAATCAGCCGCTGTGGGTGCAATACTGGAAATGGCTCGCGATGGTGGCGAGCGGCGACTTCGGCCGTTCCTTCGAATACGGGCGGCCGGTGACCGAAGTCATCGGCGACCGACTTTGGCTGACCGTTCTGCTGTCGCTGGGCGCCATCGTGGTCACCTGGGCGCTCGCATTGCCGATCGGCATCTACTCCGCCGTTCGGCAGTATTCGTTCGGCGACTACGTGTTCACGTTCCTGGGCTTTGTCGGACTTGCCATTCCGAACTTCCTGCTGGCGCTGATCATCATGTATTTCGGCTCGCGGCTGTTCGGCATCAATGTCGGCGGCCTGTTCTCCGCCGAACAGCAACTGGCGCCATGGACCTGGGCGAAATTCATCGACCTGCTGGCCCATCTGCCGGTGCCGATCCTGATCCTCTCGCTTGCCGGAACCGCGCAGCTCGTCCGGATCATGCGCGCCAACCTGCTGGATGAACTGCGCCGGCCCTACGTGGTGACGGCGCGCGCCCGCGGCCTGCGGGAACGCCGCGTCATCCTGAAATACCCGGTCCGTGCAGCACTGAATCCCTTTGCCAGCACCATTGGCTACCTGCTGCCGTTCATGGTCTCGGGGTCGGTGATCATCTCGGTCGTGCTCAGCCTGCCGACGGTCGGACCGCTGCTGCTGCGGTCGCTGCTGGCGCAGGACATGCTGCTCGCGTCCACCATCATCCTGCTGCTTGGCCTGCTGACGGTGGCTGGCACACTGGTCTCGGACCTGCTGCTGATGTGGATCGACCCCCGCATCCGGCTCGGCCAGTTGCGATGAGCAGCGCGGTTTCCGATAGCGCGCCGCCGCTCATCACCGAGGCGGAGACCCGCGTCGCCGTCGCCACGCAGCGCCAGCTCATCTGGTGGCGCTTCAGGCGGCACAAGCTGGCGGTCATCAGCGCGGGCATCGTGCTGGCGTTCTATGTCGTCGCCGCGTTCGCCGACTTCATCGCCTACGCCGAACCGTTCGACACCGAGGCCGCCCGCAGCTACATCCCGCCGCAGCCGATCCACTGGTTCGACGCCGCCGGGAATTTCCGTCCCCATGTTTACGCGCTGAAGGGCAAGCGCGACCCGCGGACGTTCAAGCTCGCCTACGCGCCGGACCCGTCGGACCCGCGCGACCTGGTGCTGTTCGGACGCGGCTACCCGTACGATCTGTTCGGGCTGATACCGACCGACCGGCACCTTCTGGGCCTCGCCGACGGCCGGCCACAGGACGCGATCTTCCTGTTGGGGACTGATCAATTGGGGCGCGACGTGTTCTCCCGGCTCGTGCTCGCCACCCGCACGTCGCTTACCATCGGGCTTGTCGGCGTGACGCTCAGCCTGGCGCTGGGCGTGCTGCTGGGCGGCATGTCGGGATTGCATGGCGGCTGGCTGGACACGGTCATCCAGCGCGTCATCGAAATCCTGCGTTCCGTGCCGACCATCCCGTTGTGGATGGGCCTCGCCGCGGCGGTGCCGGCAAGCTGGTCGCCGCAGCGCGTCTATTTCGCCATCACCATCATCATCTCGCTGATCGGCTGGACCGAATTGGCCCGGGTCGTGCGCGGGCGGTTCCTCGCACTGCGCGAGGAGGATTTCATCACCGCCGCCGAACTCGCCGGCGCATCGCGCATGCGCATCATCTTCCGCCACATGGTGCCGTCGTTCCTGTCGCACATCATCGCCGCGGTCAGCCTGGCGCTGCCGGCGATGATCATCAGCGAGACCACGCTGTCCTTCCTCGGCCTGGGACTGCGACCGCCGGCAATCTCCTGGGGCGTGATGCTCCAGGACGCGCAGAACCTGCAGACGCTGGGCCTGGCGCCGTGGCTGCTGTTCGCCGCGGTGCCGGTCATCGTGGTGATCCTGGCATTCAACTTCCTGGGCGACGGATTGCGTGACGCGGCGGATCCGTATGGCTGAACCGATCCTGTCGGTGCGCGATCTGCACACGCATTTCTTCCCGAACGAGGGCGTGGTCCGCGCGGTGGACGGCACATCGTTCGATCTGTTTCCCGGCCGCACGCTCGGCATCGTCGGCGAATCGGGCTGCGGCAAGAGCGTCACCGCGCGCTCCATCCTGCGCATCGTCGAACGCCCCGGCCGCATCGTCAGCGGCGAGATCATCTTGCGCCGCGCGGACGGACGGACGGTCGATCTCGTGAAGCTCGCCTCCGACGGCGCGGAGCTGCGGGCCATTCGCGGCGGCGAGATCGGCCTCGTGTTCCAGGAGCCGATGAGTTCGCTGTCGGCGTTCCACACCGTCGGCAACCAGCTCATCGAGGCGATAAGGCTGCATTCCGCTCTGTCCAAACGCACGGCGCGGACACGTGCGATCGAGCTGCTTGCAATGGTCGGCATCCCGCGTCCGGCGCAGCGGGTGGATGCCTACTCGTTCGAACTGTCGGGCGGCCTGCGCCAGAGGGTGATGATCGCCCTCGCGCTCGCCGCCGAACCGCATATCCTGATCGCCGATGAGCCGACAACGGCGCTGGATGTCACGACGCAGGCACAGATCCTGGAGCTGATCCGCCGGCTGCAGCAGGAGCGCGGGCTGGCGGTGATCCTGATCACGCACGACATGGGCGTGATCGCCGAGATGACCGACGATGTGGTGGTGATGTATCTCGGCCATGAGGTGGAAAAGGGCCCGGTGGACGCGATCTTCCATGCGCCGCGGCACCCGTATACACGTGCGTTGCTGCGCTCGATCCCGAGCGTTCTGGCCGAGCCGCTGTCACGGCTTGCCACGATCGCCGGCTCGATCCCGCACCCTTACGCGCGGCCATCGGGGTGCCCGTTCCATCCACGCTGCCCTGACGCGATGGGCGGGGTGTGCGAGAGGTCGTTTCCCGCCGAGGTGGCGATCGGCGAACGCCACGATGTGGCGTGTCATCTGTATACGGCGGGAGCGGAAGCCGTCGCATGAGCGCGACGCGGCAGGTCCTCGATGTGCGTGGACTTCGGAAATTCTACCCGATCCATCGTGGTTTGCTCGGCCGTCTGGTCGGTCAGGTGCGCGCGGTGGACGGCGTGAGCTTCACCATTCAACGCGGCGAGACGCTGTCGCTGGTGGGCGAAAGCGGCTGCGGCAAGACCACCACCGCGCGCTGCATCCTGCGTGCGATCGCGCCAACCGAGGGTGAGATCCGCTTCCGCACCGACAGCGGCGCCGAGATCGACGTGGCGCGGCTTGGACGCAAGGAGCTGCGGCCGCTGCGGCGGCAGATGCAGATGATCTTCCAGGATCCGTTCTCCTCGCTCAATCCGCGCATGACGATCGCCGAGATCATCGGCGAGCCGCTGCTGGTGAACGGGATGGGCGACACGCGGACGCGCAATGCGCGCGTCTCGGAACTGCTGGACCTGGTGCACCTGCCGAGCGCCTATCTGAACCGGTTCCCGCATGCGTTCTCCGGTGGCCAGCGCCAGCGCATCGGCATCGCCCGCGCGCTCGCCCTGTCGCCGTCGCTGATCGTGGCGGATGAGCCGGTGTCGGCGCTCGACGTTTCGGTACAGGCGCAGATCGTCAACCTGATGCTGGAGCTGCAGGATCGCCTGGGGATCGCCTATCTGTTC
The DNA here is from genome assembly GCA_963780095.1 of uncultured Alphaproteobacteria bacterium. Taxonomy (GTDB): domain Bacteria; phylum Pseudomonadota; class Alphaproteobacteria; order Acetobacterales; family Acetobacteraceae; genus JAMXLO01. Next base: position 62,566 of record CAWABH010000056.1, on the reverse strand, counting down.
GTCGCGCACGACCTGTCGGTGGTGAAGCATGTCAGCCACCGGGTCGCTGTGATGTACGTCGGCAAGATCGTCGAGGTCGCCCCCACATCGGCTTTGTTCGACACGCCCCGGCATCCCTACACCGAGGCGCTGCTGTCCGCCGTGCCGGTGCCGGACCCGCGGCTGCGGGCGAAGCGGATCGTGCTGGAGGGCGACGTGGCGGATCCTTCCGACCCGCCGCCTGGCTGCGCCTTCCATCCGCGCTGCCGCTACGCGACGGAGCGGTGCCGGCAGGTGACGCCTCCGCTCGAGGAAGTGTCGCCGGGTCACTGGGTGCGCTGCATCAGGGCGCAAGAGCTTGATCTGCGGGGCGTGGCGGCAGCGAGCTAGTACCTCGTCACAGTGATTCTGACCGGTTGAGCGTAGGACGGTCGCGGCTGGGACGGGCTGTGATCGCGTACAGTCTCGGCCCGCATTACCAGCCTTGTGGCACCGCAGACCAAGAAAGAATCCAGCGCAGATGCAGAAAGACGATACACGCAAAACACGCAGATGACTTGGCGCGGCTTATAGGTCACGGGCCACGCGCTTGATCTCCAGGCGCGGCTTGCCGAAGTTGAGCAGCAGGCAAAGTCGCAGACCGGTCGCTTTCACAGCCGAGAGGCCGGCGGCACGGACTTCATATGCCAACCCCGACAATTCATTCAGCTCGCTAGCATCTGCGTGTTCTGCGTGCATCGCCTTCCTGCATCTGCGCTAAAATTCTTGCTTTGCGAGCTGTGGACAAATGATTGCGTAAGTATTGACGGGCCGGCCGCGCGGCAGATGCTGGAAGCGTTTCAATCCATGGAATCTAGCCTATCGCAATCGGCCAGTGCCTCCATGTGGCAGTTATGATACATACATATACGTATTGATTTTCCCTCTTTGGCTGAGCTGAAGGGAGAGAGGGAGACCCCTCTGATGTCCCGGGTTGAGGCGGTGTGTCCCGCTCGCTTCGACCGGTCAAAATCACCGTGCAGAGGGTTTGGACGGGTTCCTCGGGGGCGATCTTCTTCCTCAAGAACTCCCGTTTGGTCGGCGTCTGACGTTTGTCGTAGCTTGCGGTGAGCCGCCATGAGGCTAAGCTGCCGAACAACCCGTCGAGGAAACAGCCATGATCGACATGCATGCCCATTGGAAGCCTGCCGAAGTTGCCGACGCCCTGCGCGCCCGCAGCAAGGAACCCCGGGTCCTGCGCAACCAGGACGGGGTCGAGGTGCTGAAGTCGCGGATGGGCGAGGAGCCGCTGGCCAAGGCGTTCGATGACGTCGATTTCCATCTCGGCCGCATGGACCGCCAGGGGGTCGAGACGAGCGTGCTGTCGCTGCTCGGTTCGTTCTGCTGGATCGAATCCCAGCCGCTCGGAGGTGTCCGTGCCGCTGTGCCGGAGCGTCAACGATGGGTTCTCGGCGATCTGCCAGAAGCATCCTGGCCGCTTCGCCGCCTTCGCCGCGCTGCCGCTGACGGACGTATCCGCCGCCGCCGCCGAACTCGAGCGGGCGCTCGGGCTGCCTGGCGTGGTCGGCGCGCAGCTGCCGGGCAACTACTTCCTCACGCGCGCCGATGCCGAAGCGGCGCGTCCGCTGCTGGAGGTCGCCAACCGCCACCGCGCGGTGCTGCTGATCCACCACGGCCCGCGGCCGGGCGACGCGTTCCCCAAGGTTGGGGGCGACACGGACAATGCGCGCCGCCGCAACGGCACGCTGGATATGCAGGCGAGCCTGTCGTCGGTGATGGTGACGCTGTGTCTCACCGACCTGCTTGCGGGGTACCCCGACGTGACGGTCGTGGTGCACAACCTGGGCGGCAACATTCCCTACGAGGTCGAGCGCATGGATCACCGCAGCCTGCTCGACACGCCGGACGAGGAGCTGCCGTCGTCGCGCTTCCGGCGCGCGAAGGTGTATGTGGATTGCAACTCGTTCGGTCCGCGCGCGATCGAGGCGGCCGTGAGCCTGTACGGCGCCGAGCGGATCGTGTGCGGCACCGACGGCAGCGCGTTCGGGGTGGATTGGACGCGGAAGGCGCTGGCGGATGCGCAGATCGGCGAGGAAGCGCGCGAGCAGATCCTCCACCGGAATGCGGCGGCGATGATGGCGCGGGTGGTGGGGAGTGCCGATCGGGCGATGGCCGCCGAGTGAACCGGGACGAATTTGGACCGGACCGGCGTTGCTTCGTTTCCTCTCCGCCCTGGGGCGGAGAGGTTAGGTGAGGTGGGGATCGACCTCTCCGCTCCCTGGGGCGGAGAGGGAGACGCGAAACGCGGAGCGGGCAATGGCCGCCCACTGAGATGGGCGTGAGGAATTACATCGCGATCGCCGAACCGTCTGACGATGGCAAGACCTGGTGGATCAGCTTTCCGGGCCTCCCCGGCGTGACCTCCGCCGCGGACAGGCCAGAGCAGATCGCGCGCCAGGCCCGGGATGCGCTGACCTCGGCAATAGAAGCTGGGGCGGTGCCGCCGCCGGCGATCGAGGACGGCGTGATCCCGGCCTACGACCTCGGCGAGTACGAAAACCCGTTGGTCGTTCTGGTGGCTTATGAACCAGCGGTAGCCGCATGAGGTCGCGGACGGCGATCCAAGCCGCTCAGTCGACGCAGAACGTCTCAACGGTCACCGTGATCCCTGGCGGATCGAGCGTGATTTCGCCTGATGTGACAAGCTGGGTAGCAACCTGATTATCTGGCGTGCAGGAGTGGCGAACGATGCGCTGCTCGTCGGGCCAGACGACGGTCCGCGATGCGGGTTCAGGGCGGCCCGGTGCCGGGCGTCACCGCGAATGGCAGATGCGGTGCCGGTGCCGCGGGATGCCCGGCGGCGGGCGGATTGAGCAGCCACACGCTGATCCGCTTCCATGTGTCCTTGAACAGGGTGGCGAGGTTGCCGCCGTTTTCGATGATGACCAGGGAGAGTTCCCGCCACAGCGGGTTGCTCGGCACGATCCCGAAGTCGCGGCAGATATCGGCGATGACGGCGCCGATCGGGCGGCGGCGGACCTCGGCCGCGATGTCCTCGGGTGTGGGCAGACGGGCGGGACCTGGGTCGGCGGCGCCGGCGCTGCGGTCCACGGGTCGGGCGGCGCGCGGTTGGCGGCGGGATGGGGCGCTCTGGGCTGCGGGTGCGGCCGGTGCGGCCGGCTGACGGGCGAGGCGGCTGGACAGTCTGGTTTCGAGCGCGGCGGCGCGAAGCAGGCCGCGGGCGATGCGCGCGAGGATTTCCCCGATGTCGATGGTGCCGAAGTGCCGCGTGACGTCGGCGAGGTTGGTGGCGGCGGTGCGCTGTTGGAGCGTGGCGGCGAGTTGCCTGCCGTAGTCGATCAGCGTGCGGACGAGGGTGAGGAGGCGGGTGGTGCGGGTGGCCTCGGTAGGGGTTGGTGCGGTGGTTGCGGCGGACATGACCTGAACGAGAACATAGGACCGAAGTCCGCGTCAAGGAATATTTTCAGAGGCAGCCTTCCGACACCAGGCGCGGTCAGTCGGGCATGGCTGCCGGGTGCATGAGGGTGAGTGGAAGCCGGCCACGTCTCCGGTAAATTGTAAAGTCGGAATCCAGGGTCAGGACGCGATGGTCCTCATGGATCTCCGCCATGCGAACGATACAGGCATCTGCCAGCGACATCGGGGTATCGCGATATTTTCGCAGCAGACCGTGCAGCATACCGACGTGCTCCTCCAGCCGAAACGCCACCACAAGTGCGCCATTCTGGAGCAGACTGAACAGGGCGTCCTGCGCCCTGGAATACCGCGCGAGCAAATAGATTGTTTCGGTCAGTACCTGGCTCACAAACGAGCAGCGGCGCGTCGAGTTCCTCGATCCGATCGGCGGTCCAGCGGTGGTATCGTTCCGACCTGTCAAAGAAAGCGACCAAGGGCCCGGTATCAACGATGGCGCGCATCGCGCCCGAAGCCCTTGAGGTGCTCCGGATTCGAAGCGAGGTCCGGAATGCCGGACTCGACCACGCCGCGTGAGGGGTGCATCAGCCCAGCCAGATCCCGCCGACCTGGCGTATCGGGCGGCGCGTCGAGGACGAGGCGGAGACCCTCCTCGATGAGATCCTTGAGCTTGCGGCCGCGCAGCGCCGCTTCCGCTTTGGCCTGACGGTAGATTGTATCCGGCAGTTCAACCGTGGTTTTCATCGTGGTCCTGACCCCATAAAACCATATTCGCATATTTACGCAGCCACAGGGCCCTCTTCAACCGACGAAATTTTGCGAGCCAATACGATCTTCGCTTGTCCGCAGCGTGGGAGGCCTCCGTACTGGGCTGCGAGGCGAAGCTGGCCCATGCACCCTGGCGCGATCGAGGTATTTGATCGCGCCTTCGCCGACGATACCGGCTTCGCGGTGGTCGCGCTGGACGGACGCCTTGCCGATGCGATGCGGAAGGAGGGGTTCGCGTTGGTCGACATTGCGGCAGAGTGATCCAGCCGCCGCTCCGCCCTGCGCTATTCCGTCAACGCCTGATAGACCAGCGCATTGATCAGCGGCCGGAACCGCCGCCGCTGTTCGCCCGGCACCTGTGCCATGAACACCACCGCAAGGTGCTCCGCCGGATCGGCCCACCATAGCGTCCCGTAGGCGCCATTCCAGTAGAACTCGCCCAAACTGCCCATCAGCGTGCTGGCCCGCGCGCGCACCGCGACCGTCAAGCCAAACCCATACCCCTCGGAATTCGGGTCAAGTCCGGGAATACGGTTCTCGATCTCCGGCGTCAGGTGGTTGGTCCGCATCGCCTCCACGGTCTTGCGACCCAGGATGCGGGTTTCGCCCAGCACGCCGCCGCCCAGCAGCATCTGCGCGAAGCGCAGGTAGTCGAGCGCGGTCGACGCCAGCCCGCCGCCGCCACACTCGAACCGCAACGCCAAGGCGCGATCCGGCACCGACTGCGCCGCCCCGGTATCGGGGTCGCGCGGCAGCGGGCGGGCGAGGCGTGCCACCTTGTCGGCCGGCACCCGGAAGCTGGTGTCCACCATGCCGAGCGGGCGGAACAGGCGCTGTTCCAGGAACGCGCCGAGGCGCTGACCGGAGAGCGCCTCCACCACCAGGCCGATGACGTCGATGGAAAATCCGTACTCCCAGACGGTCCCGGGTTGATACAGCAGCGGCGCGGCCGCGAGCCGTTCCAGGACGCCGGCGGCATCGAGGCTGGCGCCCGCGGCGTTGGAAGAGTTGGGGTAGAGCCGATGCACCGCGGTCGTGCCGCGCCCGCCATAGGTCAGGCCGGAGGTGTGACGCATCAGGTCCAGCATCGTGATCGATCGCTCGGCGGGCACCGTCTCGATCGGACCCTGTCCGGCGAGGACGCGCTCATTCAGCACGGCCACGCGCCGGTTGCCGAGTTGCGGCAGGAACCGCTCGACCGGATCGGCCAGACCGATGCGTCCTTCCTCCCACAGCAACAGCCCGGCCGCGCCGGTTACGGGCTTGGTCATGGATGCGATGGCGAACAGCGCATCGAGCGGCATCGGGGCGCGTCGGTCGGGGCCGAGATGGCCGACGGCTTCGTGGAATACCAGGCGCCCATGCCGGGCGACCGCGACGACCGCGCCGGGCAACTGGCCGGCTTCGATCTCGGCGTTCAGCGCGGGGATGATCCTGCCAAGCCGCGCCGACGACATGCCGACCGCTTCGGGCTCCGCACGCGGCAGGGTGTGCTGGTTTGCAGTGGCAGCGGTCATTTCGCTCCTCCCGGTTCCACCGACGCGCATTTCCGGAACCCGCGGCAAGCGTGTCGGACGGAAGGGGGGCAGGTCAATCGTGACGCCAACTTCCTGGTGCTTCCGGCGGCGGGATTCTACGCGGGCCAGCTCGCGAAGGCCGGTGATTGCAGTGTGATCAGGTTCATAGAATTTTCCCAACGATTTGGGTGATCGTGGCCCGGCTCCGTCCGACAGCCAAACCTGGAAATGTCGGCTGGACGGAAAGGATCATGAGAAATGGCCTCAAACTTCGTCACTGGGGGTGATCTTCCAATGCATCGCCGGCGGCTCGGCAAGGGTCGTCTCAACGACCCGCGCCACCGCACCTCCAGCCGATCGTGGCTGTTTGCGGGAACGTTCGCGCCGGGAAGCATGATTGCACCGCTTCCTGGAAAATGCGCGTAATAGTCCGGTGGGCGGCCCCGGCCGGTTGCCCGCCGAAACGGCGCGACGCGATAGACCGGTGGCCGGCCTGACCACAATCGGCTGAGACCATGCAACTGACAATGACTGTCCTGCGCTGCCCGGACAGGGTGGCACCCGAAACCCGCAGTACGACCGGCGGAGAACTCTCCGTGGGTCGCGGCCCTGGCGTTGACTGGGTGCTGCCCGATCCGTCGCGGCTGCTCTCCAAGCGTCACTTCGCCCTCGCGTACCGCAGCGGTGTCTGGCAACTCGCCGACACATCGGCCAACGGGACGTTTCTCAACCGGGAAACCGCCCCGATCGGCGCCGGCGCCGTGCGCAATCTGCGCGATGGCGACCGCGTCCGGCTCGGTGCGTACGAGATCGAGATACGGCTGGTCGAAGACGCTGTCGCGCGCCCTGGCGCGGCCTCGGGGGGCAGGCCATTCGGCGATCCGTTCGCCACGGATCCGTTCGAACCGCAGCAGCCGGTGCGCAATCCGTTCGATGAGCCGGACCATCCTGCTCCTGGGATGACACCGACGTCGGCACAATTGCCGCTCGACTACGATCCGCTGGCGCCGGATTCGCATCAGGCCCCATTCCACGGCCCGACCCAGGCGGATCATTCGCCGATCATGGACGATGCGTTCCGTCCGCCACGGCCCAGTGGGCAGGTGCCGTTGCATACCGGCGGCGTAATCCCCGGTGACGATCTGCTGCCGGACGACTGGGACAATAGCCTGCTGGAGGGCATCTCGGCGCCAGCCTCCCGCACCGCGCCGCAGCCGGTCGCACGGCCCGCGCCGCGGAAGCCACCGGAACCGCCGGCTCCGCCACCTTTGGCGCCGCCCCCACCGCCACCGCAGGCTCGCGCCGACCACGCCGCACTGCTTGATGCCTTCCTCGAGGGCGCCGGCCAGCCAGACGCACATCCGACCGATCCGGTCGCCACCATGATCGAACTGGGCAAGGCGTTCCGCACCCTGGTCGCCGGGCTGCGCGCCGTGCTGATGGCCCGCGCCGCCATCAAGAGCGAGTTCCGCATCGAGCAGACGATGATCCGCGCCCGAGGCAACAATCCGCTGAAGTTCTCCGCCGGCGACGACGACGCGCTTGCCGCGTTGCTCGGCGCGGGACGACGGACCGATATGGCGCCCCACGAGGCGATCGCCGACGCGCTGCGGGACATCCGGCTGCACGAGCTCGCCTCGATGGCCGCAATGCAGGCAGCGGTGCGCTCTGTCCTCGACGGGCTCGATCCGGCCAGGCTGCGTGCTGGCGCCGAACAGGGCGGCGGCATGACACTGCTGCCGGCGCAGAAGAAGGCGCGCGCGTGGGATGCCTACGAGACGCTGCACGCGCGCACCGTGCAGGCGTTGGCCGACGATTTCGACAGTGCCTTCGGCAAGGCATTCGCCCGCGCCTATGAGCGTTCGCTGGACGAGGCCTCTGCCAAGGAGCGACGATGATTCGACGCCGGAACGTGCTGGAGTTGCTGACGGTCGCTGCCGTTCCGCTGGCGCTGCTTCGTTGCGCTCCGAAACCGAAACCCCCACCGGTGCTGACGCTGGTGATGACCGGCGCCGCCGATCAGAACCCCGATATTTCCGGCAAGCCCGCGCCGGTCGCGGTGCGGATCTATCAGCTTACCGCCACGCCGAAGTTTGAGCGCGGCGACGTGTTCGCGTTGACCGAGCACGAGCAGCAGACCCTGGGGCAGGACGACGCGGGCTCACAGGAATTTGTCCTCTCGCCTGGCGAGACCCAGACGAAGACGTTCGAACTCAAACCGGAGGTCCAGAACGTCGGCATCGTGGTACTGTATCGCGACATCGATGCCGCGCAATGGCGCGCGATTGCGCCTGTCGCGACCAGCGGGCCGACAAAACTCGCACTCGGCGTCGGCAAACTTGCTATCACGCTGAAGCCCGCGGCCTGAAACCGGGGTGGCGGCGCGCCTGCATCGCGATGGTGCCGATTGGGGGGAAGCCGATCGATGAGCTGGACGAACCGCGTGGTCTGGCAGGAAGGCATGTTCCTGCGCACGCAGCATTTTCAGCAGCAGGATCGCTGGACGGAGCAACTCGTGCGCGGGCGCGTGCAGGCGCTGCGTCCGCATCCGTGGGGGATGATCGAGTACGCGCTCGATCGCGACCTGCTCGGCACCGGCCGTTTCGCGCTCGCATCCGCTACCGGCGTGTTCGAGGACGGCACACCGTTTTCGCTGCCCGGTGAGACGGACCATCCGCCGCCATTGGAACTCCCCGAGAGCGCCCGCAACGTGCTGGTGTATCTGGCCCTGCCGATCCGTCAGGCCGGTGCGGTGGAGGTCGCCGACAGCGCGACCGAGGGCCGCTACGCCGCGCGTCCATTTGAAGCCTACGACACGCATTCCGCCTCGCCCCAGCCGGCGGAGCTGCAGGTCGGCCGGCTGCGCATGCGCTACCTGCTGGAGACCGACGAACGCACCGGCTATCTTTGCATCGGCCTGGCTCGTGTGACCGAAGTCACAGCCGATCGGCGCGTCGTCCTGGATGAACGCTGGATACCGCCATCGCTCGTCTGTTCAACGGCGCCGCCGCTGTCGGGACTGATCGCCGAGCTGTCGGGCATGCTGAACCAGCGCGGCGAGGCGCTGGCTGCGCGCATGACCGCACCAGGCCAGGCGGGCGTCGCGCAGGTTGCCGACTTCCTGCTGCTGCAATCGATCAACGGCTGGCAGAACGTGCTGGCCCACTGGGCGGATGCGGCGAACATCCATCCGGAGTCGCTTTACACGACGCTCGTGCAGATGGCCGGCGAATTCGCGACCTTTCTCGATACGCGGCGGCCCAACGCCTATCAGGCCTATCGCCATGACGATCTGCAGCGCAGCTTCGCACCGGTGGTTGCAGATCTGCGTCGGGCACTGTCCGCGGTGCTGGAAGCGACCGCGCTGGCGATCCCGCTGCGTGAGGCGCGCCACGGGGTCAGGGTGGGTCCGATCACCGACCGCACGATCCTGCGGGCCTCGAATTTCGTGCTCACGGTGCAGGCGGACCTACAGGCGGAACAGCTGCGGCGGCTGTTCCCGTCGCAGGTGAAGATCGGCGCGGTGGAGCATATCCGCGAGCTGGTGAACGTGGCTCTCCCTGGGATTGCCGTGCGGCCGCTGCCGGTGGCGCCCCGGCAACTGCCGTTCTACGCCGGCGCGACCTACTTCGAGCTGGACCGCGCCAGCCCGCATTGGCAGCAGATGCAGAACTCGGGCGGCTTCGCGATCCACGTCTCGGGGGATTTTCCCAATCTAAGGCTGGAACTTTGGGCGATCAGAGGATGAGCGACAATCCGTTCTCCGAACCGGAGGACCCCGACCGGACTGTAATCCGCCCGGCACCCGGCGGCCGGCGAGCGGCACCCTCGCCGCAGGCCCCGGTCCAGTCATATCGCGACGCGCCGCCGGCGGCGCCTATCGGCACCGACAGTGGTGAAAAGATCAGCTTCGGCCTCAACCCGCTGATCGAGGCGGCGGCTCCACTGCTGCAGCTGCTTGGACGTCTGCGCAACACCTACAGCCAGCCGAACCCCGGCGACCTGCGCGAGCGCGCCGTCCAGCAGATCCGCATCTTCGAACAGGCCGCGCGCGACGGCGGCGTGCCGATGGATCAGCTGCGCCCGGCGCACTATGCACTCTGCGCCAGTCTCGACGACGTGGTGCTGAACACGCCGTGGGGCAGCGCCGGCGACTGGGCGGAGCGCTCGCTGGTATCCAGCTTTCATCAGGAGGTTCGCGGCGGCGAGCGGTTCTTCGACCTGCTCGGTCAGCTCCGGCAAAATCCGGCACATTCCTGCCGGTTCTGGAGCTCATGTACCTCTGCCTCAGCCTCGGCTTTCAGGGACGCTATCGGCTGTCGCCGCGCGGCCCGGGTGAGCTCGATCGTCTGCGCGAGGATCTCTACGCCATCATCGTGCGCCAGGGGCAGCCAACCGACCCGGCGCTGGCGCCGCATTGGCAGGGCGTGCAGGCGCCGTACCGGCCGGCGCGTGCCGTCGTGCCGACCTGGGTTCTTGGTGCAGCCACCCTCGCCGTGATCGGCGGGCTGTTCATCTGGTTCTCCACCGGCCTGAACGCCGCCTCTGACACCGTGTTTGCGCAACTGCTGGGCGCACCACTCGCGCACATGCCGACGATCCCACGCGCTGCCCCTGCGCGGCCGCTCCCGCCACAGCAAGCCATCGCAGCAGACCCGCTCGCCGTGTTCCTCAAGCCGGAGATCGACCAGGGGCTGGTCACCGTGCTCGGCGATCGCGCAACGCCCATCGTGCGCATCCGCAACCGCGGCATGTTCCCGTCCGGCAGCGCCTCCGTGGCGCCCAACTATGTCCACCTGCTGGAGCGGATCGGCGAGGCGTTGAAGGCCGAGAAGGGCCCCGTGACGGTCAACGGCTATACCGACAATCAGCCGATCCACACCGTGCAGTTTCCGTCGAACTTCCAGCTGTCCGCGATGCGCGCCGATGCTGCACGCTCGATCATCGTGGGCGCGCTCGGCGATCCCGGCCGCGTGTCGGCGCAGGGTCATGCGGATGCCAATCCGGTGGCATCCAACGGAACGCCGGACGGACGCGACCAGAACCGGAGGATCGAGGTCGTACTGCGGAGGCAGGGCTGAACCATGCGTGCCGTGCTGCGCTTCCTTGGTTCCCGCTGGTTCCTGAGCCTGATCGGCGTCGCGCTGCTTGCCGCGCTGGTCTGGCTGTTCGGGCCATTCCTGTCCTACCTCGAAAGCTCGACCGCGCGCGCTGAGGCGATCGCGGCGATGGTGGTGATCTGGGGTGTGGTAAATGTCTGCCTCAGCTGGCGTCGCAGGAGGAAAGACAAGGCACTGCTTCGGGGCGTCACCGCCGCCCCGGTCGATCCCACCGTTGCCGCATCGGCCGAAGAGGCCGCGACGATGCGCGACAGGCTCACCACAGCTCTGGCGCTGCTGAAGAAGGCGTCGGGCGCGCGCGGCTATCTTTATGAGCAGCCCTGGTACTTGATCATCGGGCCGCCCGGCGCGGGGAAGACCACCGCGCTGCTCAACGCCGGCCTCTCGTTTCCGCTTGCGGCCGAGATGGGACAGAGCGCGGTCGCCGGCGTCGGCGGGACGCGCATGTGCGACTGGTGGTTCACCGAGAACGCGGTGCTGATCGACACCGCCGGCCGCTACACGACGCAGGATTCCGATGCGGTCGTGGACAAGGCTGGCTGGCTGGCGTTTCTCGACCTGCTCCGCCGCATCCGCGCGCGCCAACCGCTGAACGGCGTGCTGGTGGCCATCGGTCTGTCCGACATCGCCACCGCGTCGTCCGCGGAGCGGCTGGCACATGCGCGGGCAATCCGGCGCCGGGTACGGGAAGTCTACGATCAGCTCGGCGTGCGCGTGCCGGTCTATGCGCTGTTCACCAAGGTGGATCTGATCGCCGGCTTCACGGAGTTCTTCGACGACCTGGACCGTGAGCGGCGCGGCCAGGTCTGGGGCATGACCTTCCCGCTGAACAAGTCGGATTCCGGCAGCGCCGGGCAGTTCAGTGCGGATTTCCGGCTTCTGGTGGAACGGCTGAACCAGCGGGTGCTCGACCGGCTGCAGGCGGAAAGAAGCCCGGACCGGCGCACGCTGATCGCCGGATTTCCCGCCCAGGTCGCCAGCCTTGCCGCGCCGGTTGCGGAATTCCTCACCGAGGCGTTCGGCGGTTCCCGGCTCGATCCGGCGCCGTCCCTGCGCGGCGTCTATCTCACGTCGGGCACACAGGAAGGCACGCCGATCGATCGTCTCACCGGCGCGATGGCACGCAGCTTCGGCATCGACGCACAGCGAGCCGCGTCGCTGCGTCCGGAGCAGGGACGCAGCTATTTCCTGAGCCGCCTGCTGAAGGACGTGGTCTTCGGCGAGGCAACGCTGGTCGCACGTGACCCGGTCGCCGTCCGGCGGAACGCGCTGGTCCGCGCGGGCGCTGCTGGGCTCGCGCTGGTCGTTGTGATCGGCGGGGCGGCCGCGCTGGTGCAGACGCGGCACGCGAACCAGTCCGCGCTCGCACAGTCCGACGCCGCCCTGGCCGCCTACGACAAGACAGCCCAGTCCCTCGGTCTCGATCCGGTGACGAATGCCCAATTGCCACGGTTCGTGCCGCTGCTGGATCAGGCGCGCGCACTGCCGTTCGGCGTCGACGCAGGGTCGCCTCCGATGCAATGGTTCCCTGGCCTGTCGCAGACCGGCAAGCTCGGGGCCGGTGCGCGCGAGGTGTATCGCAACGCACTGCAGCACGTGCTGCTGCCTCGGCTGATCGTCCGGCTGGAAGGCCAGATGCGGTCGCATTTCGACCAGCCGGCGTATCTGTATGAGGCGACGCGGATTTACCTGATGCTCGGTTCGGCCGGCCCGCTCGACCGCGATCTGGTCAAGGAGTGGATGAGTCTCGACTGGCAGGCCGCCTGGCCCGGCCCGGCGTTGAAGGGGGTGCGCGACAGCCTGGAACGTCATCTGGCCGCGCTGCTGGATGAGCCGCTCGAGAAGGTGCCGCTCGACGTTGCACTGATCGAGGATGCGCAGCGCACCTTCAGCCGCGTGTCGCTGGCGGAGCGCGTCTACGGCACGATCCGCGGCTCGCAGCAGGCACGGGCATTGCCCCCCTGGCGGCCATCCGACTCCGCGGGCGCATCCGGCGTGCGGGTGTTCATCCGCCGCTCGGGCGCGCCGCTGACCGAGGGCGTGCCCGGCTTCTACACCATCGACGGCTTCTACAAGGTGCTGCAGCCCGACCTGCCCGCCGCAACGACGCAGGTGGCAAGCGAAAGCTGGGTACTGGGCAAGGAGGCGCAGGTCATTCCCACCAGTCCGCAGGTGCTGACGCTGCAGCGCGACGTCACCGCGCTCTACACCGCGGACTATGCCAGGCAGTGGGACGCGCTGCTCGCCGATCTCGACATCGAGCCGATGCGCAACCTGCCGCAGGCGGTGCAGGAGCTGTACATCCTCGCATCGCCCCAGTCGCCGATGCGCGATCTGCTGGCCGGCATCACGCGCCAGCTCACCCTGACCCAGCCGCCGCCACCGCCGCCCGGTATCGCCGGTGCTGCGCAGGCGGCGGCGCAGGCTGCCGCGCAGGCAGCGGGCAGCGCGGCGGATCGTGTGCAGGCCGCACTTGGTACGGCCGCCGGGCCACCGCCTCCGCCGCCGGGCAAGGCGATCGAAGACCGCTACGCCGCGCTGATCGCGTTTGTCGGCAAGGGGCCCGGCGCGCCGATCGACAACGTGCTGAAGCTGTTGAACGATCTGCAGGGGCAGCTGGCCAGGCTGGCTGCCGCGCCCGGCGGGGGGCCAGCAGCCGCGCTCGGCGGCGGCGACGATCCCGCGCAGTCGTTGCAGGCCGAGGCGAGCCGCGATCCGCAACCGGTGGCCCGCTGGCTGCAGGCGATGGCGATGAGCGGCAACCAGCTGCGTGGCGGCGGGACGCTCGAGCAGGTCAAGAAGGCGTTCGGTTCGCCGGGCGGTCCTGCGTCGCTGTGCACCAAGGCGGTCGCCGGGCGCTATCCGTTCGTTGCCGGATCCAGCAACGACATTCCGCTTGACGACTTCGCCCGTCTGTTCGCACCGGGTGGGCTTCTGGACAAGTTCTTCAACGAGAATCTGCAGCCTTTCGTCGATACCTCCGGCGCCAACTGGAAGGCCCAGCCGGTGGCAGGCGTCGCGGCCCCGGTGTCGCCGGGCGACCTTGCCCAGTTCCAGCGCGCGTCGCAGATCCGCGACCTGTTCTTCGCGGGTGGCGGGAATCAGCCCACCGTGCGATTCGACATCACGCCACTCGATACGGATGCCAAGCAGGTGACGCTGGATCTGGATGGACAGGCAATCGTCTATGCGCACGGACCGCAGCGGCCGGTGTCGGTGACGTGGCCGGGACAGAACCGCATGAACAGCGTCCGACTGGTGTTCGATCCGCCGCCGTCGAGCGGCACGCCGGTGTTTCAGGTGAACGGGCCGTGGTCACTGTTCCGGCTGTTCGGACGCGGCACGCTGGAGCAGAGCGGGGCGGCGGATCGCTACACGCTCGCCTTTCAGCTCGGCGACCGCCACGCCTCGTACGAGATCCGCGCCGGTTCGGTGCTGAACCCGTTCGCGCCCGGCATTTTGCGAGACTTCCAGTGTCCGGCGCTGTAGTCGGCTTCTACGGCAAGCTACCGGCGCGCGGCGATTTCGTCCGTGCCGGGCTGCCGCGCGACTTCACCGATCGCTGGGACGCGTGGATGCAATCCGTGCTGGCGGGCAGCCGTGCATTGATGGGCGAGGCCTGGCTGCCCGCGTTCCTGGAGGCGCCGGTCTGGCGTTTCGCCCTGCCCGAGGGGATGTGCGGTGAGCGCGCGGTGCTCGGCCTGATGCTGCCGAGCGTCGACAGAGCCGGACGCTACTTTCCACTGACCTTTGCCGCGCTGCATGACGCCGCGGGCGCGACGGCCGAGGGAATTGCCTGGCTCGACCGATGCGAGGCTGTTGGACGTGACGCGCTGGAGCAGGATACGCCGCCGCAGGAGATTTCCGACATGCTGGGGGTGCCTGACCTGACGAGCGACATCGAACCAGCTGCCGACGCCGTGTGGTGGAGCGAAGGCTCTTCGCAGGTGAAGGCCGCCCGGATGGCTCTTTCATCCATGCCCGACGCGGCGACCTATGCAACCATGCTTGGCGCGGCGGAGCCCGCGTCGTGATTGCCCCGCGCTTCCGGTCCTGGGCCGCGACGCATCCTGGCGCGAAGCGGACGCACAACGAGGACGCGTATGTTGACCGGCCCGATATCGGCATTTGGGCGGTGGCGGACGGCGCGGGCGGTCACGCAGCGGGCGAAGTCGCATCGGGGATGATTGCCGAGGCGCTGGAAGCGATCCCCTCGGGGTTGCGGGCCGCCGAGCTGCTGGCGCAGGTGCGGTTGGCGATCGAGCGCACCCACGTGGCGTTGCGCGAGGAGGCTACGCGGCGCGGACCGGACGTGATGGTGGCGTCCACCGTCGTGGTCATGCTGGCGCGAGGCCAACACTTCGCCTGCCTCTGGGCCGGCGATTCGCGTGCCTATCTTCTGCGCGGCGGCACGCTGCGCCAGATCACCCGCGACCACAGCCTGGTGCAGGAGTTGCTCGAGGCTGGCGCGATCAGCCCGGACGAAGTGGCGAACCATCCGCGGGGGAACGTGATCACCCGCGCCGTCGGGGCTGAACTCGACGAGTTTGTCCTCGAGAAGGTGAGCGACCGGCTTGTGCGCGGGCGATCGGTTCCTGCTGTGCAGCGATGGCCTGTGCAAGACGTTGTCGGGGGGTGAATTGGCAAGCCTGCTCGGCTCGGTTGACGGTGCGGCGCCGCAGGCGCTGATCGATGCGGCGCTCGCGCTTAATGTCAGCGACAACGTCACGGCAGTCGCGGTCGAATTCACCGGGTAGCAGCGACGGCCGGTGGATCGGTATCCCGCAATGCACGTCATGGCCGGGCGTGACGGCTCAGGTGGGTGGGACCGCTCAGTACCCAGATCGTTGAGGCGCGTCACGCAAAGCACGTCATGGCCGGGCTTGACCCGGCCATCTCGTCCAGCACAAGCCGTGAGGGATGGCCGGGTCGGGCCCGGCCATGACGTACTTTGCCCCAGGGGAACGCCGATGTCGCGCGTCAGACCTTTCCCATCGTCAACAGATCGTAGCCTACCGTATCCGGCGATCCGCCGATCTTCGGATCGCGTTCGGTGTAGGTGCACATGATCTTGGTGAAGTTCAGCGTCATGCTCTCCGTCGGGGCGTCGCCACTGCTTGACTTGCTGTAGCCGCTCAGCCCGCAATTGGTAAGCTCGTAAGCCAGGAACGTGTCGATCTTGTCCTTGGTCGTCGTGGTGAACTTGACTTTGACCGTGGCGCTCAGATCGCCGGCGACGGCGTCCATCATCAGCTTGGTGGAAGCCTTGTCCAGCCGTTTGGTTATGACGATCTCGCTGATGTTTGGTTCGGACGCCTCACGGGTTGCCGCGCCGCGCGCCGCTGTCCCGATCGCACGACCGACGCCCCATTGGAACGAGCTCAGCTCGATCCATTTCTCGAAGCCCTGTGTCGTCACGGCTCCGTCGATTCCATCCCATTTCATGTAGATTGCCACGTTGCGCTCCTTTGTTTCCGGCGAGGCGGTTTGAGGGTTTTAGCCGATGTGGTATTGAAACGATCCCGCCGTGTCCACGCCCACGGTGACCCCGTTGATCGTTGCGCCGTCGGCGAGGCGAGATAACACTTCCGCGGACAATTCCGGCAGTAACGTCCGCGAGAGGATTTTCTCGACGTTGCGCGCCCCGGACGATGTCTCGGTGCAGCGCGCGGCAATCGTATCGACAAGGTCCTGGTCCCAGGAGAACCTAGCGCCATACGATTCCTGCACTCTTCGCCGAATCCGGTTGAGCTGGAGTCCGACAATCTGACGAATGATCTCGGGCGCCAGCGGAAAATAGGGGACCAAATTCACCCTGCCGAGGAAGGCCGGTTTGAAGTGCTTCATCAGCTCCGGCATCAGCGCGTCGGCCAGCGCGACCGAATCAGGAGCCGTTTCCGGGTCGGCGAACAGCCGTGTGATCAGGTCGGTGCCGGCATTCGACGTCATGATGATGACGGTGTTCTTGAAGTCGATGTCGCGACCCTCGCCGTCCTTCATGTTCCCTTTGTCGAACACCTGAAAGAAGATGTCCTGCACGCCGGGATGCGCCTTCTCCATCTCATCCAGCAGAATGACGGAGTAAGGCCGCCGCCGCACCGCCTCGGTCAGCACACCGCCCTCGCCGTAGCCGACATAGCCGGGCGGGCTTCCCATCAGCAGGCTGACCTTATGTTCCTCCTTGAACTCGCTCATGTTGATCACGGTGACGTTCTGCTCGCCGCCATACAGCAGATCGGCGAGCGTCAGCGCCGTCTCGGTCTTGCCGGTGCCGGATGTGCCGACCATCAGGAACACGCCGATCGGCTTGCGCGGATCGGTGAGGCCGGCACGCGACGTGCGGATTGCCTGCGCCACCGCATCCAGCGCATGCGGCTGGCCGACGATGCGCTGCTCCATCGCCTGCTTCAGGTTCAGCACGGTGCGGATTTCGTTGGACTGCATGCGGCCGGCCGGAATCCCGGTCCAGCCCTCGACCACCTCGGCCACCGCCTGACGGTCCACCACGGGATGGATCAGCGGCGTCTCACCCTGCAACGCGCGCAGCCTGCCGGAGATCCCTGCGAGAATTACGCGCAGCGCATCCTTGTCCTCGGTGTCCGCCGGGTCCTCGATCCGCGCCCGTGTCTCGCCGAGCTGCGTCGCAAGCGCCTTCTCCTGCTCCCAGCGCACGTCCAGAGCCGCGAGTTCCTCGGCCACGCGCGTGCGCTCCGCCAGCAGTTCCGCGCGGCGCGCCTCATGCGGTTCGCCGCCGGCGATCTCGCGTTCCAGAATCGCCACCTCGGTGTCGATCAGCGCGATGCGCCGCTGGCGGTCCTCGACCGATGGCGGCACCGCCGCCTGGCTCATCGACACGCGCGCGCAGGCGGTATCGATCAGGCTCACCGCCTTGTCCGGCAACTGGCGCGACGGAATATAGCGAGCCGACAGCCGCACCGCCTCGCTCACCGCCTCGTCCAGGATACGGACATTATGATGTTTCTCCAGCGTTTCGACGAGGCCGCGGATCATGGCGATCGCCATCGGCTCCGCCGGTTCCTCGACCTTCACGACCTGGAAGCGCCGGGTCAGCGCGGCGTCCTTTTCGACGTATTTCTTGTATTCGGCCCACGTGGTCGCGGCGATGGTGCGCAGCTCGCCGCGGGCCAGCGCCGGCTTCAGCAGATTGGCGGCGTCGCTCTGGCCCGCGGCGCCGCCGGCACCGATCAGCGTGTGCGCCTCGTCGATGAACAGGATGATCGGCTTCGGCGAGGCCTTCACCTCGTCGATCACGTTGCGCAGGCGATTTTCGAATTCGCCCTTCACGCCGGCGCCCGCCTGAAGCAGGCCGAGATCGAGCGTCTTCAGCGAGACACCCTGCAATCCCGGCGGCACGTCGCCGGACGCCAGCCGCACCGCGAACCCTTCGACCACCGCGGTCTTGCCGACGCCTGCCTCGCCGGTGAGGATCGGATTGTTCTGCCGTCGCCGCGTCAGGATGTCGATGATCTGGCGGATCTCGGCGTCGCGGCCCAGGATCGGGTCGATCTTTCCGGCCCGTGCCTGGGCAGTGAGGTCGGTGGTGTACTGATCGAGCGCACCCGACCCACGCGGCGCCATCGTTGCACCATCGCCGGAAGCGGTTGCGTCGCCGGCTGCAACTGCCGCCTGGGCGTCCGCCGCCTCGGCGCTGTTGGCAGTGATCGCGGCAAAGTCGCGCTTCAGCGCATCGGGGTTGATCTTCAGCAGTTGCCCGGAGGCCTCGCGCGCACGCCGCGCCAGGGTCTCGTCCGCCAGCAGCGCCCAGAGCAGATGTCCCGATCGGATACGCGCGGCGCCCTGCTCCAGCGAAGCCATCAGCCATGCCTGCTTCGCCAACTCCACGATATCCGGTGCCAGCGATGGCGCACGGCCGTTGCCGGTCTTCATACGTTCCAGCGCGCGATTGAGGTCGATTGCGAAGCGACCCTGGTCGATCTCGTAATGGCGCAGAATGGCGGCGATGTCGCTGTCGGCGCGATCGGCGAGCGTGACCAGCCAGTGTTCGATCTCGACATTGTAATGCGTGCGCGACAGCGTCAGACCGGCGGCGGCCTCGAGCGCCCGGCGGCACGGCTCGTTCAACCGTCCCACGAGCTGCTTCAAATCGATGGTGGCCATCCGGTGTCCTCCGAGGGTGCAATCCCCCATTTCGCGACCGAAGACTATGTGTTACGCGGAACCATTGTCCAGTTATTGAGAGGCGCGTGAATGACGGACCTGCCGGAAGGCTTCGACCTCGAGGCTTTGCTGGCGCCGATACCTGGTGACGCGCCGCAAGGCGTGGACATCCGGGAAGATCAGTCCGGTGACTCGCCGCGCAACCGCCTGCGCGATGCCCGCTTCGCGGCGCGCGACGCCGAGCGCGGGAAGGAGATCGACGATACGGATGCGCGTGATCCCAGACCGCTCTGGCGCAGCGTTCGCGAGATTGCCCTGAAAACGCTGACGGAGACAACAAAGGACCTGGAAGTCGCGGCCTGGCTGACCGAGGCGCTGTTGCGCAGTGACGGGCTCGCCGGGCTCGCCGCGGGCGCGCAAGTCATGGCGGGGCTGGCCGAACAGTATTGGGACGGCCTGTTTCCGTTGCCGGACCAGGATGGCATGGAGACCCGCGTTGCCCCGGTGACCGGGCTCAACGGCCGCGACGGCAATGGGTCGCTGATCCAGCCCCTGTACCAGCTGACACTGTTCCATCGGTCCGACGGCACCCCTGTCGCATATTACCAGTACAAGCAGTCGGAACCGCTCGGCCCGCTGAATGCCAGGCAGCGCATCGAGTTCGCGGCCCTGCTGTCCGACGCGCGGGCCGCACACGACGCCTGGCAGGCGATGGCCGCGGTCATGGATGCAAAGGCCGGCGCCGACGACGGGCCTTCCACCACGGCTGTCCGCGATCGGCTGACCGAAATCACGGAATTTGCCGCGCGCTATGCACCGGCTGAGGCGACCGCCGATGACCCCGCGGGGACGCCAGGCGAGGCGACGGGTGGCAGAACGGAAGACAGCGCGGGCTCTGTCGGCGTCCCAGTGGCGCATGGACAGGTTGCATCGCGCGAGGGTGCGCTGCGCGCCCTGAGCGAGATCGCCAACTTCTTTCGCCGCACCGAACCGCACTCACCGCTCTCCTACACGCTCGACGAGGCGGTGCGCCGCGGGCGCATGACATGGCCCGAACTGCTGGCGGAGGTCGTTGCCGATATGGATGCACGCAACAGCATCCTGACCACGCTCGGCATACGCCCGCCACCGCCTGACGCTCAGGAATGACACGGATGGGTGATGGGTTCGTGTGAATAAGATCACAGACTGAAGGAATTATTGACCCTAGTCATCACGACTGGCTAATCTTTCCGCGCCAGGCCGACATGAGGGAATGCGCCGAAGTCGGCGCGGGCCGATCACAGGGATGGGGAACCGAGACGATGAGTGCCAGCATCCACGACAAGCTCAAGCGCGTTCGCAGGCCGCGGGTGCACATCACCTACGAGGTGGAGACCGAAGGCGCCGAGGTCCTGCGCGAGTTGCCGTTCATCGTCGGCATCCTGGGCGATTTTTCCGGCGACCCGACGCAGGAGCTGAAGGGTCTCGAAGATCGCAAGTTCGTCCAGATCGACCGTGACAATTTCAACGATGTCATGGCGGGGATGACTCCCGGGCTGAAATTGAGGGTCGATAACAAGCTGTCGGAAGCGGGCGGCGAGATGCCAGTGGAACTGACATTCAAATCGATCGAGGATTTCGAGCCTGCCAACGTCGCGAGGCAGGTGCCGGCGCTGGCCGCATTGCTCGAAACACGTGCCAAGCTCCGCGATCTGATGAGCAAGGTTGACCGAAGCACGGAACTGGAGGGTCTGCTCGAGCAGGTGCTGCAGAATGATGACGAACTGAAATCGCTGTCCAGCCAGCTTGGGGCTGGGCAAGCAGGAGGGCTGACGGATGTCAGGTGCCCAGACGGCTGCCCCGGCGGCGGCAACCGAGACGACCGAGGGCCCGTCGTTCCTTGATCAGGTCGTCGCGGCAACCAAACAGACGCCGCGCGACCAGGCGGAGGGTCTCGTCAAGACGCTGGTCGAACAGGCGATGTCCGGCACCGTCACGTTCGACAAGAACCTGACCCGCAGCATCGACAACGCCGTCGCGTTGATCGATCGCAAGCTCTCGGACCAGCTCAACGCGATCATGCATCACCCGAAGTTCTCTGCGCTCGAAGGATCATGGCGCGGACTGCATTACCTGGTGATGAACAGCGAGACCGGCACGGCCCTGAAGCTCCAGGTGCTCAACCTGCCGAAGCGCGAATTGTCGCGCGATCTGCAGCGCGCCGTCGAATTCGACCAGAGCCAGCTGTTCAAGAAGATCTACGAGAACGAATTCGGCATGCCTGGCGGTGAGCCGTATGGCGCACTGATCGGTGACTACGAGTGGACGCAGCACCCGGAGGACATCGAGACACTCCGGCTCATGTCCAACGTTGCCGCGGCGGCCTTCGCGCCGTTCATCTCGGCTGCCGGCGCCGGCATGTTCGGCTTCGACAAATGGCCCGAGCTCGCCAAGCCGCGCGACCTGGCCAAGATCTTCGAGACGCAGGACTACACGAAGTGGCGCAGTTTCCGCGACAGCGAGGACTCGCGCTTTGTCAACCTTGTGCTGCCGCGCACGCTCGCCCGCCTGCCCTACGGCGCGGCCACCAAGCCGATCGACGAGTTCAACTACGAGGAAGCGCCATACGACGAAGCGGGCGCGGCGAAGGCCATGCAGCATGGCGACTACTGCTGGATGAACGCCGCATATACGCTCGGTACCAAGCTCACGGACGCTTTCGCCAAATTTGGATTCTGCACCGCGATCCGTGGCGCGGAGGGCGGCGGCAAGGTGGAGAACCTGCCGTACCACGTGTTCACGACGGACGATGGCGACCTGGATGCCAAGTGTCCGACCGAGATCGCCATCACCGACCGGCGTGAATTCGAGCTGTCCAATCTCGGCTTCCTGCCGCTCTGCCACTACAAGAACAACGACTATTCGGTCTTCTTCGGCGCCCAGTCGGTTCAGAAGCCGAAGAAGTACGATCGCCCGGAGGCAACGGCGAACGCGGCGATCTCGGCGCGGTTGCCGTATATCATGGCGACCAGCCGTTTCGCGCACTACCTGAAGGTGATGGCGCGCGACAAGGTCGGCAGCTTCATGGAAGCGGGCGATGTCGAGCGCTGGCTGAACCGGTGGATCAACAACTATGTCAACGGCAACGAGAATGCCGGCCAGGAGATGAAGGCGCGCTTCCCGTTGCGCGAGGCGAAAATCGAAGTGCGCGAGATCCCCGGCAGGCCTGGCTCATACAACGCCGTGGCATGGCTGCGGCCGTGGCTTCAGATGGAAGAGCTGACCACCAGCCTGCGCATGGTGGCCCGCATCCCGGCCACCGCGGGCTGATCGTCGCCCTTCGCCTGAGGCGGCCACCCCGATGAACGAAATCAACCTCGTCGTGGGCGTGGCCGGCGAAGCGGCGGCGGATCTTGACGCCAACCTCGGATCGGTGTCCGGGGCAGGCGAGCCTGGAGTGCGCGATGCGATGCTGTCGGGACGTTTCGTGGGCAGCCGGGACGTCGTGCTTGAAGATGCGGTCAGCGGTTTTCTCAACGCCGATGCGGGCAACGCGATCGGTCTCTGGTTCGGCGCCGAACGCGGCGCGCGGCTGAGGATCGACGAACAGGCGTTGCGCGATGCGATTGATCGCGACGTTGCCAGCATCGATGCAATGCTGTCCGAACAGGTCGACGCCATCCTGCATCATGCCCGCCTGCGCAGGCTCGAAGGAACGTGGCGCGGCCTGGCCTGGCTGGTTGACGGCGCTGATCTTTCAAACCAACTGAAGATCAGGATACTGAACGTCGGCTGGCCGGAAATCTGCCGCGACCTCGAACGGGCCATCGAATTCGACCAGAGCTCGCTGTTCCGCAAGATATACGAAGAAGAATTTGGAATGTCGGGGGGCGAGCCGTACGGCCTCCTGGTGGTCGATCACGAGGTACGGCACAAGCCTGGCCCCGGTTCGCGCACCGATGACGTGAATGCGCTCGCCTCGCTGGCCAGCGTCGCGGCGGCGGCTTTTTCGCCGGTGGTGATCGGCGCCTCGCCCGCACTGCTCGAGGTCGACAGCTTCGCCGACCTTGCCACGTCCACCGATCTGGCTGCCCCGCTGCGCAACGCCGACCATTTGCGCTGGCGCGGTCTGTCCTCGCGTACCGATATGCGTTTCGTCGGGGTCGCGCTGCCGCACCTGCTTGCAAGGCCGCCGTGGGAAGACGACGGCACGCGTACCGACGGCTTCCGCTACGCCGAGTACGCTCCGACGAGCGAGGAGCGCGTGTGGATGAACGCGGGGTACGCATTTGCCTCGACGGTCGCCCGCGCCTTCGCGCATTTCGGCTGGCCGGCGGACGTGCGCGGCGTGGAGAGCGATCGCGTCGGCGGCGGTCTGGTGACCGATCTGCCATTGGAGCCGTTCCGCACCGATCCCGACCAGACCTGGGTGCGCTGTCCGATGGAGATCGTGCTGACCGACCGACAGGAGCGCTCGCTGCTCGATGCCGGCCTCATGCCGCTTTCCGCCGTACCGAACAGCAACGACCTGGTGTTCGGCGCCGTGCGCAGTCTGCTGGCGCCGCAACGCCATCAGGGTCCGACCGCGAACGCGGCAGACGCCAACGCGCGGCTTTCGACGCAGGTCAATTCGATTCTCTGCGCCTCGCGCTTCGCCCATCATCTGAAGATGAAGGGCAGGCATATGATCGGTTCGTTCAAGACCGCCAGCGAGATCGAGCATTTTCTGCAGGATTGGCTGACGCAGTATGTCAACGGCAATCTGTCCGCGAGCGGTGACAGCCGGGCACGCTTCCCGCTGGTCGCCGGCAGGGTCAGCGTGAACGAGCTGCCAGGGCGGCCCGGCAGCTTCGGCTGCGTCGTGCATCTCCAGCCGCACTACCAGCTCGACGACATCTCTGCCGCATTCCAGCTCGTAACCGATCTAAGCGGACGATGAACCGGAGCCGGCACGCATGAGGGACACATGAGCGGAACCGATCAGACCGCGTCCGCGCTGTTCCGCGCGGGCAGGCTTGACGAGGCGGTGGCAGCGGGACAGGCCGCGCTGCGCAAGGCGCCGACCGACCTCAATGCCCGCGTTCTCCTCGGCGAGCTGCTTGCCTTCACCGGCAACCTCCAACGCGCCGACGTGGTCCTCGACGCCGCTTCGGCAATCGATCCCACGACCGCGCTTGTTGTCGCCGAGTTCCGCCAACTCATTCGCGCCGACATTGCGCGGCGACAGTTGTTCCGCGATGGCAGGGTGCCGGAGTTCCTGGCCGATCCAACAGAGACGCAGCGGCTGCAGCTTGCCGCGCTGGTCGCGCTGCGCGCCGGTGATCCTGCCGAAGCCGCGCGCCAGGCAGAGGCAGCCGAAGCCGTGCGACCCCGCGCTCCGGGACATCATGGCGACCTGGCGTTTGACGATATGCGCGACGCGGACGATCTGTTGGCCGGCAGCTTCGAGGTGCTGACGACAACGGGCAAGTACTTCTGGATTCCGATCGAGCGCGTGCAGACGCTCGAATTCCATGCGCCCAAGCGGCCACGTGACCTGCTATGGCGGCGTGCATCGATGTCCGTCGCCAACGGACCGGACGGCGAGGTCTATCTTCCAACGGTCTATGCCGCGGACGATGCAATGACCGATGCGCTCCGCCTCGGTCGCGAGACCGACTGGCGCGAGGTCGAAGGCGGACCCGTGCGCGGCGTCGGCCAGCGCCTGTTCCTGTTGGGCGAGGACGCGGTCGGAATGATGGATCTCGGCAGCATCCGGTTCGGCGCATGAGTGGACGCGGAGGACCCGGCGTCCGTGGCACGCCGGCGCGCGTCCAGGCGCCGTTACTGGACCGGCTGATCGACGATGCGCCGGGTGAGCAACGCGATCCGCCGGTGTCAGCTGCGGATTCCATGATTGCGCTGCGCAGCTCGGTGCGGCGGGACCTCGAGGCGCTGCTGAACGCACGACGACGCTGGCGCTCGTGGCCGGCACACCTCACCGAGCTCGCCACGTCGCCGATCGGCTATGGCATTCCCGACTTCGCCGCAGGCGCGTTCAACGACGCGGGTCGGCGCGAGGAATTGCGCCTGGAGCTCGAAGAGACGATCCGCCGGTTCGAGCCGCGCTTCCTATCCGTACGCGTGCAGCTGGTCGATACCAAGGATCGTCTCGACACGACGCTCCGGCTGCGCATTGAGGCTGTGCTGTACGCGGAGCCGGCGCCCGAGGCGGTTGCATTCGACACGCTGGTCGATCCGACCACGGATGATATCGTGGTGCGACCGGGCAGCGTCGGCTGAGCTCCGGTTTGCTCGGGAAAAACGTACACCTCGCCCGCCTGCGGGAGAGAGCCTGCCCCGGGCTTGAACCGGGGTCGCGTTGCGTGAGCGGCGCGGGAGAGGGTGCATCCTGTAACACTGCACTGCTCATTCACCCTCTCCCGGCGCATCGCGCCGACCTCTCCCGCATCGCGGGAGAGGTGTACTCTACCTGCGGTCGCTAGAATGTCTGACGCCCTGCTACCCTATTACGAGCGCGAACTGGCCGCGATCAAACGGCTCGCCGGCGAGTTTGCGGACACACACCCCAAGATCGCCAGCCGGCTGCGCCTGTCCGCCGATGGGACGGAAGACCCGCACGTCACCCGCCTGCTGGAAGGCATGGCATTCCTCGCCGCCCGCGTTCACCACCGGCTGGACGACGAGTTCCCGGAACTCACCGATGCCCTGCTCGGACTGCTCTATCCGCACTACCTCGCCCCAATGCCGTCCTGCATGATGGCCCAGCTCGACTGCCAGCCGGACCTGATGACGCCGGCGCGCCTGCCCGCCGGGATGCCGATCGACACCGAGCCGGTGCATGGCGAGCCCTTGCACTACCGCACCACCTCGGCGGTGACGCTGTGGCCGATCCAGGTGGAGAACGTCCGTCTATCCGGTCTGCCGATCGTGGCACCCGCCAATCCGGCCGCCGCCGGGGCCGCCGGCGTGCTCCGCATCACTCTGAAATGCGCCTCGCCGGAAAGCACCTTCACCCAGCTCGGCGTTGACCGGCTGCGCTTCTTCCTGCGCGGACCGGTGAACCAGACGCTGGGGCTTTACGAGCTGCTCGGTGCGCACGTGATCTCGATCGCGTATGCCGACAGTGCGGTTGACCCTGCGCCAGTCATCGTGCCCCCCACCGCGATCGAACCCGCCGGCTTCGCGCCGGACGAGGCACTGCTGCCGTGGTCGGCGCGCGGGTTCTCCGGCTTCCGCCTGCTCACCGAATACTTTGCCTTCCCGGAGAAATTCCTGTTCCTCGACTTCACCCGGATGGACGCCAAGACGCTGGTCTCCGCCGGCAACCGGCTCGAAGTCTTCGTCTATCTGGACCGTACGCTGCCGGAACTGGAGCGCACGATCGGTCAGCAGTCGCTGGCGCTCGGTTGCACGCCGCTGGTCAACCTGTTTCCGCAGCGCTGCGAGCCGGTCACGCTCAGTCACATGGACACCGAATACCGCATCGTGCCCGACGCCCGGCGCCCGCGCGCGGCCGAGATCTGGAGCGTCGAGCGCGTGCGTGAGACCAGGCCCGACGGCTCCTTCCGACCCTGGCGTCCGTTCCATCGTTTGACCGAGAACGATCCGGATCCCGGTGTCCCAGGCGGCTTCTATCACGTGGCGCGGCGCGCCGCGGCGCCGGGCGTGCCGGGGACCGAAGTGTTCCTGGCCCCGCATGATCCGGCTTTCGATCCCGACAGCCCAGCCGATACGGTGCTTTCCATCGACGCACTCTGCGTCAACCGCGACCTGCCGACCGAGCTGCCGTTCGGCGGCGGCCGGCCGCGCCTGCGTCTCGTGGAAGGCGCGGCCGCAATCGCCGCGCTGAACTGCATTACCGCCGCCACATCGACGCTGCGCCCGCCGCTGCGCGAAGGCGGCTTCTGGCGGCTGGTCTCCCACCTCTCGCTCGGCCACCTGTCGGTCACCGGCGGCGCGCAGGGCGCGGCGGCGCTGAAGGAGGTGCTGCGCCTCTACGACCTGCGCGACACCGCGGAAACCCGCAACGCCATCGATGCGCTGACCGCCATCACCGCGGCCCCCGGCACGGCGCGCGCGCCCGGTCGCGCCGGCGCGTTCTGCCGCGGCCTCGATATTGCTCTGGAATTCGACCCGCGCTCCTGGCAGACCGGCGGCCTCTATCTGCTGGCCTCGGTGCTGGAACGCTTCCTGGCGCTGCACGCGACGGTCAACAGCTTCACCCGCACCCGCGCCACGCTGCGCGGCCGCTCCGGCAGCGCCGCCGCCTGGCCCGCGCGCAGCGGCACCCGCGTGCTCGCATGAGGGGACGGTCCGCGCTGGCGCAGCTGCGGGCGATGCCCAGGCGGTTTCGCTTCGATGCGGCGGTGCGGGTGTTGGCCTGGGCGCGGCGGGTGGAGGATCCAACCGATATACTGCGCTTCCGCTCGCCGGCCGGGCTGGTCTATCCGCCCGCGGACGTGCTCGACGTTCGCCAGCAGGCCGAAGGTTTGCCCGAGGTGACGGTCGGCCTGATCGGACTGACCGGATCCTCGGGTGTGATGCCGCGCTATTATTCCGAGATCGTCACCCAGACGCTGCGCGGGCGCTCGACGGCGTTGCGG
Source organism: uncultured Alphaproteobacteria bacterium (assembly GCA_963780095.1). GTDB lineage: Bacteria > Pseudomonadota > Alphaproteobacteria > Acetobacterales > Acetobacteraceae > JAMXLO01. The sequence goes on along the minus strand of CAWABH010000056.1, from coordinate 35,020 downwards.
GACTTTCTCGACATGCTGGCGCATCGCTTCGTGGCATTCTTCGCCCGCGCCGGCATGAAATATCGCCCGGCACGGGCGGCGGAAGCGGCTTCGCTGCGCACCGTCGCGACGCCGGATTCGGCGACGCAGGTCCTGCTGGCACTCGCCGGCTATGCGACGCCGCATCTCGCCCCGCGCCTGGCAGCGGGGACCGAGCCGCTGCTGTACTATGCTGGGCTCTTTGCCGCGCATCCTCGGTCGGCCGACCGGCTCGGAGCGCTTATTTCCGACTGGCTCGGCATGGAGGTCGAGGTGGTGGAGTTCGCCGGCGCGTGGCTGTCGCTGCCGCCGGACCAGCGGACGCGACTGTCGGCGAACGGCGCGTGGTGCCGGCTGGGTATTGACGCCGCGGCCGGCGTGCGAGCCTGGGATCCGCAGGCGCGCATCATCCTGCGCATCGGGCCGCTCGATCTGAACGGGTTCCAACGGTTGTTGCCGGATCGTTTGTCGCTGCATCGGCTGGTTTCGTTGGTTCGGGCATATCTGGGTTTCGAGCTTGGGTTTGCGATCAATCCGGTGCTGGCGGGGCGTGAAGTGCCGCCGCTGCTGTTGACCGCCGCCGCCGATCCACCACCGCGGCTCGGTTGGAATACCTGGGTTCCCGGCGCCGGGCCGGGCGTAGATCAGCCGCAAGGACGCCGCGGATGCGGTGTTCGAAGCTGAGGTCATCGAGGCGCAACAGGTCCAAGGGCAAATGGTCGGGCAGACGATCGGGCAAACGATGGGACAGGCGGCATGACCGGTTGGGGCGGCGGCTATGTGACCGACATCACCTACATGACCGGCTACTACCGGCAACAGTCGCCGCCGATGATCGCGCTGGGCTGTCTACTTGGTGGGGTCGCATCGCCGATGCCGGGGCCGGACGATCCACTGAGCTATCTCGAGCTCGGCTGCGGCCAGGGTTTCGGCGCGATGGTGCTGGCGGCGAGCAACCCGAACTGGCGTGTCACCGCGATCGATTTCAATCCGGCGCATATCGCGGCCGCGCGCGCATGGGCCGCGGAAGCGGCGCTCGACAACATCCGTTTTATCGAAGCGGATTTCGCGAACTTTGGCCGAAGACCCGGTTTCGGCGGAAGTGCCGCAAGCGGATTTCGTCAGCCTGCACGGCGTGTGGAGCTGGGTGCCCTCGGTTGTCCAGTCCGGCATCGTCCGGCTGTTGCGGAGCAAGGTGAAACCGGGCGGGGCGGTGCATGTCAGCTACAATTCACTGCCGGCGTGGGGCGCCGCCCTCGGGATGCAGCGCGTGCTGCGCGAGTGCGGGCTGCGGCTGGGCTCGCGCAGCGACCGGCAGGCAGAGGAAGGGCTGAAGCTGGTGAAGGAGCTGCACGCGGCGGGCGCGCTGCAGCTCGTTCGTTCGCCTTGGGTGAGCGCACTGATCGAGCGGATGAGCACGCTGCCGGTGCAGTACCTGGCGCACGAGTACATGAATGATTCCTGGACCCCGTGCTTCCATGCCGACGTCGCCGCCGCTTTCGCCGACGCGAAGCTCGAATGGGTGGGCTCGGTCAGTCTGATCGAGAATTTTCCCGATCTGACGCTCACCGATGAACAGCGAGCGGTAACGCAGAGGTTCGATGATCCGCTGTTGCGCGAACTGGTGAAGGACGCGTGCCTGGATCGTTCGCTGCGTCATGATGTGTTCGTCCGCGGCGCAAGGCGAATGAACCTGCAGATGCGTGATGCGGCGCTGCGGGAGCTGACGGTTGCATTGAACATAAGTCCCGAGGATATGCCGTTCGAAGCCGACATGCCGGCCGGCCGCGCCACCCTGAACCGCGGCTTCTATGGGCCGATCACCAAGGCTCTGGCGGGAGGACCGCGCCGTGTCGGCGATCTGCTGGAGCTGCCGACGCTCGACGGCAAGCGCGACAACCCGGCCGAGCTGATCGGTATCCTGGTCGGCCTCGATCTGGCCGAGCCGGCATTGCGGGCAGGCGCCGCGCCGACGGCACAGGCGCTACGCTTCAACCGGACCACCGCAGCCACCCTTGCGCGCACCGACAACCCGGGTCGCCCGATTGCCGCGGCGAGCACTGCACTCGGCACCGGCGCGCCATGCACCCTGTTCGACCTCTACGTGCTCGATCGCGTGCTGGAGGGAGAAGGCGAGGAGAAGACCGAAGACTGGGTCCGGCATATCGGCGCCAACCTCGACGAGGAGGGACAGGGAAAGCTCCGCGAGGTGCTGGACCGCTGCCTGCGTGTGCGGCTGCCCATCCTGCGCGCGGCGGGCGTCTTCTGAGTTTGCCGCCTACCAGGCGCCGCTGCTGTTGACTCTTCCGGCGGATCGGACACCGTCATGGCCGGGACAAGCCCCATAGGCAGCAGAATAAGCGCGGGACCAGAGTGTAATTCTCCCCCTCCCCTTGCGGGAGGGGGTTGGGGGAGGGGTTTGCGCCATCCCCTCCCCCAACCCCCTCCCGCAAGGGGAGGGGGAGAACTTTTCTTAGGCGCACCATTATCCTGACGCGGACGCCGCTGGCCAGATCAACCCGGATGCATCCGCCGCGCATTCCTGCAGCACGCGCACCGGCACGGGGTCATCACGGCCTCGCAACTGGGCGGCAATCTGCGGGAGATTGGCCCCCGAAACTTCGGCGTGGCGAAACACCTCTTCCGAGACGATCGCCTCACAACCAATCTCCTTTGTCATTTGTTGCAGCCTCGAGGCCACGTTCAGCGGATCGCCAAGAGCCGTGAATGTGACATGATCGCGAAAGCCGATCTCGCCCATCACCGACCGGCCGCAATGCAGTCCGATGCCAAACCGGATTGGCCTTGTCACCTGCTGCTCGATGACGGTGTTCAGTCGGCTGATATTGGCCGCCACCAGCGGCAGCGCCTTGAGCGCCTGGCGGCAAGCAGTGGCCGCATCCGTTTCCAGGCCGAAGATCGCGAGCACGGCATCGCCCAGGAACTGGTTGGGCAGACCGCCAGCCTCCACCACGGCGGCGGAGATCGCACTCAGGAAGTGACCGACGATAAATATGCTGTCGAACGGTAGTCTTCCTGCCGCAAGCTGGGTGGAATCCCGCATATCGACAAACATGAACGCGGCGAACCGCTCTTCCGCGATAGCGTGCAACTGGCGCCGTTGCAGGAAGGCCTTCGATGCCGCCGGCGGCACCAGCGGCCACACCGATACATCATGGCTCGGACGCAATTGGCAGGCCAGGCGCACGGATCGCCAATCGGCTCCCAACCGTTCGAGAACGCGCCGCTCCACCTCGGCCGGCAAAGGGAGCGGCATATCGCTGAGCACGCGCACGCGACACAACGTGCACCGGGCCCGGCCACCGCATGTGCTGGCATGGGGGATACCGGCCATACGGCTGGCCTCGAGCACCGAAAATCCAAGTGGCGCGAATACACTTTGGCCATCCGGATAAACCACGCGGATGCGCCCGGCCCAGCGCTCCCTGACCGTGCGTGCCAACCTGGCCAGCAGAACCACCAACAGGGCGCCGCCATCGAACAGCAGAAAGTCGTTTCGGAGATCCGCAAGCCAGAGTCTTTGCCCTTCCGTCCCGATGGCCGTGAACGCGGTCGCGGTCGCGCGCCAGGTGGGATCCTGCGCCAGTGCCATGACCTCCCGGCCGCCCTGAAGGTATCCGAGCAACGCAAGCACCGGCAGCAGCACGGCGATGCTCAGCAGCACGCTGCGCCAAGCCTCGAACCACCGTTGCAGCCGCAGCCAGAAGTAGACGCCGTAGCACCCGTGCAGCCATGCGACCACCAACAGCGTCAGCTGCACCCAGCCAAAGAACGGCGAGGCGATCCAGAGCGAGTACAGCACATGCGCATAGCCCTTGTTCAGGTCAAACGCGGCAAAGGCAATGCGCGTACCGGCGAGGTGGTTGGCAAGCAGCGGCGGTATGCATAAGCCGAGTAGAAGCTGTGTCAGCTCGCCCGGAGTCCAATGAATTGAGCGCCGCTCATACAGCGCCCAAAGACCCAGGATGAAATGCGTCACCAGGGCGCCATAGAGCGTGGCCGTTCCAAGCCATCCCTGCCAAATGAATTTCTGCACCAGCAGATCTCGCTCCAGCCATGCCAGCGAGATGTTTCCGAGCGAATGGTTCAGCAGGTGCGTGCCGACATAGGTGAACAGCACCAATCCGCATGCCAGCCGGACAGAGCGCACCCCGGCTGGCCGCGCTCGCTGCAGATAAGGGACGTCTCGCATTCTCCCCCCAGATGTGGTGTGTCCCAGGCCCTACGACACGCCGGTCAAGCGGCCCGCCGCTGCAATTCCTCGCTTGGCACGACGTTCGCGTGTTATAAGGCAACCGGAACTTGGGAGGATTTGTTCCCGTGCGCTCGCTACTGGCTCCGATTGTCGTCGCCCCGTTGGTCTTTGGAAGCCTGCCGGCCCTTGCCCAGAGCAATCCATCAGCCGATCAGATAATCAATTCGCTGAAGCCGAGCGGCAATCTGATGCAGGGTGGCACGCGTGGCATTCGGCTCGCCGCGCCGTCCAGCGATGCGACCGCGCCGGCCGAGGCGGCACCCGCCGGCCGGCAACAGCCACGTATCGCAGCCAACCGGGCGGGCGCGCCAACTCAGTCCCAGGCGGCTGGTCCTTCGGTCAACCTGACGGTGAACTTCGCGACCGGTTCGGCCGACCTGACTGCCGATGCGATCCACACGCTCGACGAACTGGGCCGCGCGCTGGCCAGCAAGGATCTTGCGGAATATCGGTTCCGCATCGAAGGCCACACCGATACGGTCGGGTCGCGCGAGTACAACCAGGCACTGTCCGAACGCCGGGCCGCCGCCGTGGTTGACTACGTCGCGCACAAGTATGGGGTCGATCCGGCCAGGCTGCAGGCGGTGGGATTGGGCGAGGATGGTCTGCTGGTGCAAACACCATCCCAGACGCCGGAACCACGCAATCGCCGGGTGCAGGTGATCAACCTGGGCGCCTGAGCCACGCCGCGCCGGCGCGCACGCGGCATGGCACCGGTCGAACCGGGTTCCGACGACACCATACGAATCCCCTCGCCGCCGCGCCGCACGCGAGGCGGCTTGTTCGCCGCGATCGCCGTTGTCGCCTTGCTTGCCGTTTCGGCGGGCGGCTGGCTGCTCTGGCCGAGCCCGTCCGCTCCTCCTTCGGTCAGCGCGCCGACGGCACGGGCACCCGCCGCATCGGAAGCACCTGTCGCAGCGAGCAGGCCGGTCTTTCCGATCGAGATCGCCACGGAGCAGCAGATACGCGATCATGCGCCGGCCAATCTCTCGATCTTCCGCTTCGCCGACAACCCGCAGATCCTGGTGCTCGATTTCGCATCCCTGCACGATCAGGGACGGATGCTCAACCGCGTGGCTGCATTGGTCGAGAAGGTCGGTCTGCCACGGGATCGCGTGCTGACCGACAGCCAGCTGGACGAGGCGATTCGATCGCAGGGCGATACGATCGAGACGTTCTATTACGGTCACGATTACGGCGCCGGTTCCTTGGTCCGTTTCTTCGCCCTCGCTGATCGCGATCAGATCGAGCTGTACCCCGAGGAGGAGCAGCTGCGTGCCTTGCTGCACCAGGAGGGTTGGTTCGCTCCTGCGGTGAACGCGGCATTGATTTCGCTGACAGCCGCCGGCGCGGATCACCGGGTCACGCAAGGCGCGCGGGTTGCGATCCTGCGGCACGAATTGTCGCATGGCGAGTTCTTCAGCAATCCGGTCTATGCCGAGTACGTGCACAACTTCTGGCTGACGGCGCTGACCGGCACCGAGCGCGCCGCGTTTCGCAGCTTCCTGGCCAAGGACGAGTATGATACCGGCAATGAAGAGCTGATGTTCAACGAGATGCAGGCCTATCTCATGTTCACCCGCGATCCGCTGTTCTTCAACGCGGAGCTGGCAGGACTGACGCCGGCGCGTCTCGTCGAACTGCAATCCCGCTTTCTTGCCGGCATGCCGCCCGGTTGGCTGCGCGACGTCCTGGCTGGCTACCAGGAGCCGGTATCAGCGCGGTAGTACCCACTATCGCTGAAACGCGAGTCACGGTCTTTGAGCCGTCATGGCCGGGACAAGCCCCATACGCATCAGGATAAGCGCTGGCAGGAGTAATACCAAGCGCCGATTCTGTTGACTCGCCCGCTGCTCGTACATCGTCAAGCCCGGCCATGACGGAAGGAACGAGTGGCGATGAAAGGTCATAGGTTTGGGCCGCTGGTATAGGATACTCCCCCGCCCCTTGCGGGAGGGGGAGAACTGTTCGCCAAGGGCACCATTATCCTGATGGCAATGGAGCCAAGCCCGGCCATGACGTATGTTGCGTGTTCTGCGTGCCGTGCTTCAGCGGATCACGGCAACGTCTCCAGGGTCGTTGCGCCGCCCGCCAGTCGGACGCCGCGTTGCGAGGCACCGTTGATCGCCGTCTGGAGGTCGCGAAGATACACGTCCGCTGTCTCCTCGTTGCGCGGGCGCGGCACGGCTGAACAGCGGCTCCGACGATGCGACCGCGATCACCATGTCGGTCCCGTAGGGCGGGCCGACCAACCACGACGGGTGACCGAGATCGACGGTCTCGCCGGCTCCATAGGTCCGCGGCACGTCCGCCTTGATGGCAATCTTCGGTTCGGCGAGCTGCGGATACAAATGCTGAACCGACTTGTCGTGCGCGATGTAATCGACCCGCAGCCAGCCGGCGAAACGCAGGCATGACAAGCTGCAGGCGTATCGGCTCGCCGTCGCGCAGGCGCGTCTTGCCACCTGCCATCTGCACGCCAAGCTCGAAGTCCTCCGTTGCCGAATGCGGGCACGGTCGGACGCAACGCGTCCAGCGCGGGGCAGAATACCGGATCGACGCTGCTTACACGCCAGTCGATGCCATTGGGCGACGTGATGCCGTCGATGCCCTGACGCAGTTCGTTGACAAAGGTGCTGCCCGCGAAACCTGACAGCGCCACCGAACCATTGTCGCTGAGATCGCCGCCGAGCAGGACGCAGTGCCGGCCGGCGATGTACTGCGCAATCTGCCGGCGCATCACGTCGAGACTCGCCAACGCAACTTGCTGCGGCGGTGGTCATCCGGCGCGATGGTGGCGGACGGCCCGGGGCGGTGCATCCGGACGGTGGCGATGGCGCTGCAGACAGAACCGCGGAGGGGTTCGATCGGGCTTTCGAAGTATGCAACGGGCGGCGGCTGCCGGCCGCGGATTCAGGTATCGGCGTTGGCGCACCCGAAGCGCGGCAAGGTGCGTCGTCGTCGTTCGCGACCTGCGTTTGAATCCGCGCTGGCGCACGCGAGAGAAACCACCATCCAGCGCCGCCCAGAATCGCAAGCAGCACGACCGCACCCGCAGCCATGACCGGCATCGCAGCGGAATGCCTGACCTCGCCGGCGACGCGCGGTGCCCGGGTCGCGGAGCGCGACGCCACGCTGATATGCGTTGCCTCGTCCTCGGTTCGCGGGTTCGGCCCTGGCCGACAACGCGGCGCGTATCGCCTCGGCGAAGTCCGTTGCAGACCGGTAGCGGTCCTCCGGCCGCCTTGCCATCGCCCGGCGCACCACGGCGTCGAACGACGGCGGCGCGGTCACCGAGAGCTGCGACGGCGACGGCGGATCGGTGTTCAGCGCCTTGTGCATGATCGCCGACATGCCGCCTTCGAACGGACGCTCGCCGGTCAGCAGCTGATACAGCAGCACGCCCGACGAATAGATGTCGGTGCGCGCGTCCACCACCTGGCCCATGAACTGCTCGGGCGACATGTAGGCCGGCGTTCCCAGTCACCGTGCCGGCCTGCGTCATCGAGCTGCTCTCGATCCGCGCGATCCCGAAATCGGCGATCTTCGCCTGGCCCGTGCCGGTGAGCATGACGTTCGCCGGCTTGATGTCCCGGTGCACCACACCGCGTTCATGGCTGTAGTGCAGCCCCGCCAGCAGGTCCTCCATGATGCGGACCGTGTCGGCCAGCGCGAAACGCTCCTGTTTGTCGAGCAGCGATTTCAGCGGCGGGCCGTCGACGAACTCCATCACGATGTAGGCGAGGTCGTTGGTCTCGCCGTAGTCGAAGACGCCGACGATGTTGGGATGGTTCAGCCGACCGGCGGCCTGCGCCTCGCGGCGGAAGCGGGCCAGCGCCTCCTCGGTTTCCGGGTCCGACGCGTCGGGCAGACGCACCGTCTTGATCGCCACGCGACGGGCGATGATCGGATCCCAGCCTTCATAGACGGTGCCCATCGCGCCTCGGCCAAGCAGCCGCTTGATCTCGTACTTGCCGAGGGTTTCGATGGTCTCCATTGGTATCCCGCATCACCCCTTGGTGCGGCTTATAGACCTGCGAGGCGACGTGGCGAAATGCGACGGCTCGGCGCTGACGGGACCGCGTCCATCACCCTCGCCGATCACCGTGAACGCTGCCCAGAAGAACGGATGGGCGATCTCGGTCGACAGCCCCTTGCCGGCATCCGCCAGCACGGCGAGCTGGGCGTCGCGCAAGGCGCCGGCGATCCCGAGATTTGGATTCTCCCGCAATCGGCGCAGCGTGTCGGCCACCAGGAATGCCGCCACCTGGTCATTGACCGACCAGTGCGTGACCTCGAGCGACCGCGCGCCGGCATAGAAGAAGGCGCGCGCCAGGCCGGAGAGACTTGCACCGGCTGTCGTGCCGCCGGGGCCGCCCGTGTTGCAGGCCGACAGAATGACAAGGTCCGCATCGAGGTCGAGCCCGGTGATGTCGCTTGTCGTCAGCAATGCGCCGGACGCGTCACGGGCGCGCGGCGGGGCGGATGTGACGATCGCGGGCTCGTTCTGGCAGTGCAGCTCAGAGGGCAGCAGTGCATGCGCGGCAAAGTGCAGGATGCGGTAATCCTTCAGCGCGGCATGGCGCACCGCATCGGCGGTGAATGCCGTGTTGAGCATCTCGGCGGAGGCGGGCGCGCCGAGCAGCGTCCGGGCCGCGACCAGCTCGCGCTGCGCGTAGGGCAACGGCGGCAGCGACGCGAACAGCTTTGCACTGTCCACGCAGCTCGCGCCGGGGAAGCTCGCCTCGGCCTGGGCGAGGGTCACCGGGCGGAAATCACCGAAGCCGAACCACGGATGCGCCGCCTGCGAGTTGCCCGCCTTGCGCAGCGTGACGAAGTTCGCCGCCGATGGAACATGCGCGATTGTCATTTGCCGGTTCAGCCACGGCGCGGCGGCGAGGTTTGTCGGATCGGCCGGCCCGGTCAGCAGCAGGGCAAACGGCAGCGACAGCAACGCGCCCGACGGCGCCACCACCAGCGCCTTCACCCCCGTCAGCCGCGTCGCCACCGGCGCGAGCGTTACGTCATAGAGTGCCTGCGCGGATCCGGTATCGAATTGCGGCAACGATCCTGTCGGCGATTTCGATGCTGGCGCGCACGCGCTTGACCATGGCCGTGATCGAGGCCGCATCGCCCTTCATCGGTGCGACATCGATGGCACCGTCGCGCAGCAGAAAAACCCAGCCGCCGTTCTTCGTTGGCGTGATGGCGGCCAGGGCCTCGTTCGGCGCGAGCGCCGCCAGGACATCGGCGGTCGGAACCACCTGCTGCACGAGCTGCCCGTAATTCGGAGCCGCGGCCTGCAGCGCCGCATCCGCATCGGCCAGTTCCGCCTGTGCGGCGGCGATCTTCTTGTCCAGCGCGGCAGGATCGATCGGCGCGTCGGACGGCATGCTTTCCGGCGACGCGCGACCGGTCAGTGCGTCCCGCTGGCGATACAGTTCCGCCAACGCGTCGGTCGTGTCCTGGCGGCGGCGGATTGCCTCCGCCACCCTGGGATCGCGCGCATTGGCCGCAAGCCGCGCCGCCGCCTCGTCGATCTCGCGGCTGGTCAGGCTGTCCTGCGCAAGTTCAGCCGTCTCGAACATCTCCATCAGCAGGCGCTGGCGCTCGCCCGAACGGTGCTGCGCCTCGGCGGCGAACGATGCCAGGCAAGGTTCCAGCAGCGCTGGATCGGTGCCCGATCGCAGGTCGCGCAGCAGCGCGATGCCGATGCGGCACAATTCGATCGTCCGGGACGGATCACCCTGCTTCGCGGCCACGCCGGCCTGCAGCAGCGCCGTTTCGGCAACCGGTCGCGTGCGCGGCACGATCTGGGTGAAATTCTGACGCGAAAACGAAAGGCCGGAGGCTGCGGCAACGACGTTGCCGTTCACGTCCTCGGTCGTCGCGGTCGTGCGCGACAGCCGCGCGGAGACGAGCGGGACGCTCAGATGGTTCGCGCGGGCCAGACTTTCAGCCGAGGCAATCGCCGCGGCGCTTTCGGTCGGTCTGCCGAGCTGGCGCAACACGATTGCGCGGTAGCGGCGCGCCTCGATCAGGCCGATCAGCGCCGACTGCGTGGTCGGATCGACCATCAGGCCCTGACCGGGAAGGATTGCCAGATCGCCGGCGCCCCCCAACGACGCGAGTTGCACGCTGGGCGTCAGGCTGTCGCGCGGCACAAGCGCGGAATAGCCGCTCTCGGCCGATTGAAGCAATGCGAGCGCCTGCTCGTCGCGCCCCTGGTTCAGCGCGTGCAGTGCCCGGTAGTGCTGCAGGCGCGCCATCGCCGCCTTGTCGCTGGCACGCGGGGCGAGCGCGTCCGCCTGCTTGAACAATGCATCGGCGTCGGCGAAACGGCCCTGGTCGGAAACCTGCAACGCGAGGTGCATCAGCGCGGTGACGGTATCGGGATTGTCGCGACCGAGCTTGCGCTGCTCCAGGGCGAGTGCGGCGCGATACGCGATCTCGGCCGCGGCGAAGTTTTCCGCGAGATTGGCGCGCGCGCCGAGTGCCATCAGCCGCTCGTATTCGCCGACATCGCCGGCACTGAATGCGTGCGCGGCAAGCTGGGGCGCGAGCAGCGCATCGGCGGCCGATGGCGGCAGCGCGGCCGACGTGGCGGTCGTGCGCCCCGACAGCACGCCGATCGATCGCTCGATCACCGGCAGCGTCGGCAGGATGCCGTAGGCTTGATAGATGCGGCCATCGACCGAGGCCACCATCGCGATCTGCGGCCAGCCGCCGACGCGCCGTGTGCATTGCAGCACGACAGCCTGCTCGCCGCCGAGGATCGATGTCGGGACCGGTGCGTTGCAGACGTAGCGGAGATCGATGGTTTCGCGCCACGAGCCCGACGTTGCGGCGCTCATCGGCGTTGTGTCGGCGGACGATCCGTCGGTGCGGATGCGCGCGGCGGGCTGCTGCCAGGAACCGCAGAACACATCGACGGTGTCCTCTGCGCCTGACGGCAGCTGACTGCACGTCTCGCCGCTGGCATTGACGCCCAGACTGATGCCCTCGCCTTGCGCGGCGGCCGCCGCCCCGCCGACATAGGCGGACGGGGGTGGCTTCGCGCATCCTGCCAGCAGGCAGAGCACCGCAAGTTCCGCAATGAACGATCGCATTGTCAGTAGTCCAGGTAGGAGATGTTGGGTGGCACCACGTCGGAATCGGTCATTCGTCGCAGCGAACCGGGCAGCGTTGGAAGTGCCACGAGCACGAGCCTCGACGAACCGATGAGTGCGGGCGGCGCGCCGGAGAGGAAATACTGGTAAATGCCGCCGAGCGTCGATGTCAGTGTGTTGTTGGGCAGGGCGGTCGCGAGAGGTGTCCCCGGCACCGGCGGCAGAGTTTCCGTTGGCGTTCCCACCGGTTGGTTTGGCTGTCCCCCTGGTTGCGATGTTGTTGGCGCCTGGCATACCGCGGCCGCGATCTCACAACCGTTGAACTGGTAGTTGACGTTGATCGCCGGCTGGATGAAGGCGAGCTCCGCGGCGTTGCCACCGGTGACGCCCTGAATGGTGCCGGACAGATTTGCACTTCCTGGCGTGGTGTAGATCACGTCGAGCGCATTGACGAACACGTTGCCGGTGGCGGTGCCGCTGGCGAGGTCGAGGATCAGCCATGCGCCGGTCGCCTGCAGGCCGAGCGGCGGATCGAACTGCGCGTGGCCGGTCACGTCGATCTGCAGAGTGGCTGGTCCGCCGCCCTGGCCGACCACGTTGCTGCTGCCGATCTGCGTGAAGCTTGCGGCCTTGAAGTACGCCCCCGGAACGCCGCTGTTGATCGGTTCCAGCGCAGACTGGATGGGACCGGACGGTCTGGTCGTGCCTCCAGTCATGATGGTGGCACCGTCGCCGAGCGAAATCTGGCTCGACGGATCCAGCACTGCGATCCTTGCGGCGCTCACCGTACCGGCGATCAGCAGGTTGCCCTGATCGTTCAGCGCAAGGCTGCTCGATGAGCCAGTGACGCTGAAGCCATTGATCTCCGCCACCGAGTTGCTGCCGGTCAGGTTGGCGCTGCCGATCGCGCTGCCGCTGAGAAGGTTGGCGGTCACGCTGCCGGTCTCGGTGATCGAGCCCGCAACAGGTGAAGCTGGCGCTCGGTCCCGCCGCGACGGAGCCGGTGATGTTCAGGCTTGTGGCATCGCTCAGTGCGAAGTTGTTGGCACTGAAGTTGCCAAGCGCGGCGATCTGGTTGTTGCCGGTCAGTGTTGCCGCGCCCACTGCGCTCCCCGTCAGCGTTGCCGCGTTCAGCGCCCCACCCGACTGGCTGATCGCGCCGGCGGAGGTCAGGTCCAGGATGTTCGTGGCACTCACGTTGCCAGCGAACGTGATGGCGCCCGTCCGTGTGGCAAGCGCCAGCGTGCTGGCCACGCCGGTATCTGTTACCGGCCCTCCCACAAGCAACGACTTGTTGTTCACCAGTGCGAAGCCGGCCGTGGTGCTGAACGCGCCCAGCGTGCCGACCAGATTGGTCGGGCTGCGTCAGGCTGGCCGAGGTTGCCGCGCTGCCTGTCAGCGTGCTGGCGACAAGGGACCCGCCGGTCTGGATTATCGCACCGGCGGATGAACAGGTCCATTGACGTTCGCTGGCACTCACACTGCCCGCCAGTGTGATGTCGCCGGTCTTGATGGTCAGCGCAAGCTGCGCTTGCACGCACCGACGTATCCGTCGCACCGGTCCAGACCAACGAGCAGCGCCTGATTGTTCGCCAGCGCGAAGCCGGCCTGTGCGTGCTGAATCGCGTCCAGCGTGCCGATCAGATTGGCGGGCTGGGTCAGACTGGCAAAAGATCCCTGCACTGCTCGGCCAGGTTGGCGACCGTCATGGGTCCGCCTGTTTCGGTGATCGCACCGGTTGCGTCCAGTCTTAGCGTCGCTGCGGTGTCGGCGCTCAGGCTGAGTGGACCGGCAATGTCGACGGTGCTTGCTCGGGGCGCTGGGGTGGTTGCGCCAGCCGGTACGTTTGTGAAGGCGCCAACTTCCAGCGTCCCGCCGCCGGTATGGATGATCGGCACATATACCGCCGGCGCCGAGCAGATTATGCAACGCGGAGAACGGCGCCAATTCCACCGTCCCTGCGTTCGTTGTGATCGAACTCAGCGTCGATCGCTGCGGTGGGCAGGACGACGTAGTTGTCCGCAACCAGCGAGATGCGCCCGCCTGGCGCGACGGCATCGAGCGTCGCTGGCAGCGCGGTTGGCGATGGCGGTGGCGCATCATTGACGATCCCGAGCGTCAGCGTGCCGCCGGCCTTGGCAGCTTCGAAGAACAGATTGTTGGCTTTCAGGGTGCCGAGCAGAGTTCAGGTCGTTGCCGTTGACGAGGACCAGATCGCCATTGGTCACTGTGAAATCGTGGAAGACGTTAATTGCGTTGCCCGTTCCGAGCAGGCTGACATTGCCACTCACCCCGCCGCTGCTGGTCATCGAATTGGCGGTAATTGTGCTGGTCGACGCCTCAGCCACCGGGCCGGTCGACGTGATATCGATGACGCCACCGGTCTGTCCCAGCTTAGCGTTGCCGGTCAACTCGACCCCGCCGGCCCCGGCGTTCAGTACGACCCGTGCCCGCTACGGAACTTCCGGGTCCAATGCTGATCTTACCCGCTTTCGCATCTATCGTTACGCCGGTGCCCCCCTTTATGAAGGCACCGTTGCCTGACAGGGCTACGTCCCCCTTCGTAGCAGTTACCGTGGCGGCAGCGTTAAGCGACTGGATGTGAGCAGAATTAGTATTACGAAATCCGTCAGACTTATGTTGCCTCCTGCCGTCACACTAACTGCATTGGCAGCCAATATAAATGCTTTGCCAGCCAGTGCGATGCTTCCTCCAGCAGTTACTGACACTGTATCTTTTGGTTGCATCGCCGACGTAGCTATGGCGCGGAGCCACTTTCGCTGATATTGCCGTGTATGTTGACATTCGTGACGTCTCCGAAAATGCGTCCAGTGCCTGACTGGATGAGATCTCCCAGCGTGGTAGTTACATTCACTGTTCCCCAACGCGGAGCTGATACTGTAGTTCTTGATTCGTGATACTGGAGGCCGTACCGAGATCTTGCCCGTCGTGGCCCTCTACGTGATTTATACCACATAACCATTTGATTTATGCTTCCACCGATCTTGACGATTGTGGTTCACCATCCGATGAACCCTTCCCGCCGCGAATGACGCTGGGTACCATTAAATCTATATCCTCGATCTGGGAGATCCCCCCGAAAGTCAGGCTCAACGCCAACTGGAGTTATATTCCAGCCGACAGCAATAGGCTTCCCGCTGTCGTGATACCTGTTCTTATATTCACGGTCAGGTTGCGGCCGGCATCCAATGTCAGCGTCGTGATTTTGCTTTGCGCAGTGTTCAAGGCCGACAGCACTGTCAGGTCACGCGTCGTGGCGATTGTCACCGCACCGGCGAGGTTGGCGATGCTGGCGGGCGTAAGCCATGAACTCGTGGTGGCGCTCGGCTGGCCGTCGGCCGCGACCCCGGTGGCGCTCGGGGCTATCAGCCCCGAACCATTTTCCGGATTTTCGGCCGAAATGAACAGATCCAGCGGGTCGAGCAATATCGATCCCGTCACGCCCAGCGGCGCCGATGCATCGACCGTCCCGGTCAGCGACAGCGTTTCCCCCGACACCTCGACGAACCCGCCATTGCCGCCGTGATTGACCGCCCTTCGCGGCGATCGTGCCCGCCATGGTGGTGGACTGCGTCGACAGCACCGTACGCGCCCGCCGTTGCCGTTGGCCGTCGCGTTCGCGCTGATCTTCGCGCCCGGCTGGATCACCGTGTTGGCCGCGGTCAGCGTCGGCGTGACACTTGGGCCGCCGCGCGCGCGGTCCAGCGTCGTGCCGATCGCGACCACGCCGCCGCCGGCCTTGCCGGATCGCACTGATCTTCGCGGTGGACGCCACGGTGACATTGCCTGTCGTCGCGACCTCGACGCGCCGCCCTTGGTGCCCGGCGCCAGGCCAGGCGCCGAAAGCTGGCCCTCGACCACGATCGATCCGCCGACCCCGTTCAGCGCCACCACGCCGGTCTGGTCGCCCATCGCTGGCCGCGCGGATCTTGCCACCGGCCTCCACCAGGTTCGCCACGATGCCGTCCGCGGCACGCGCGGTCAGCTGCACCGTGCCGCCGTCGGCGACGATGACGCCGGTGTTGGTCACCAGCGCGGTCGCCGCATTGCCGCTCGCGTCGCGCGGCGTCTGCGTCACCTGATTGGTGACGTCGAGCGACAGCAGCCCGTCGCCATACAGATCGAGCGTCGCGGTCTTCGCTCCCGCCAGCACGACATGCCCGAGCCTCGCGTTGATCACCCCGGAATTGGCCACCTGCGGCGCCACCAGCGCGGCGAGACCTGCCTGCTTGACCGTGATGGTGCCCTGGTTGTCGATGCGCGCGTTGGGCTTGGCCGCCTGGTCGAACGTCATGACGCCGGCCATGAAGTTCTCGGCGTGCTGATCCCCGCGGCGGTCGCTATCAGCCCGTTCGCATTGACCTGCGAGCCCTTGTAGAACGTTACGCCGGACTGGTTCACCAGGACGATCTGGCCGTTCGCGTCGATGCGTCCGGCGATCTGCGACGGATCGGGGCCGGTCACGCGGTTCAGCGTGACCGCGCTGGCCGATGGCTGGTTGAACGTGACGCTCTGCCGGCTGCCGACATTGAAGCCCTGCCAGTTCACCGCCGCGCGCTGGCTGGACTGGTTGATCGCGGTGTTGGTGGCGGTCTGGCTGATCGCGGCGGCGCCGGCGACCACGGTGCCCCCGGTCGGCCGGGCATTCGGCGCGGGCTGCGCGTCGGCCGGCAGCGACAGCACCAGCATCACGGTCGCCTGCAACGCCGTGGTCGTCATCAGCGGCGAGGCGCCCGCGGCGGACGACGCCGAGCAGCCTCACTTCGTTCTCGCAACCGAGACCGCCGCCATAGATCACCCCTCCGTCGTCGCGGACATCCGTGCCGATCGCCGTCGCTCATGTTCTTCAGAACCGCGTCAGCACCCGCCAATAGAACGCCCCGCCGTACAGAGGTGAGACGCAGTTCACAGGTACAGCCGGTCACGGAGCCGCCTGTCGGAAATTTGTTGAACCGCGCCAGACCCTCGAAATCGACCTCGGTGTAGCGCGTGACCTGCATGCGCACCCCGCCGCCCGCCGAATTGATCATGGCGGCATGGTCGCTGCTGAGATTCTGCCACGTCTCGCCCCAGTCGTAGAACACATAGTACTGGGTCGAAATGTCGAGCGACTTGCCGAACAGGTTCGCCTCGAATCCGGTGTTGAGCTGCAGCTCCGCGGTCGCCGCCAGCGCCTTGTCGCCCGGCACCTGGCCGGCATAGTAGCCGCGGGTGAAGCGCGAACCGCCGAGATAGAACTGTTCCGCCGGCGGCAGGATGTTGTCGGACCATTGCCCGGTCAGCAGACCCATCAACGCCGACGCTGGCGCCGTCCCAGGGCGAGAACAGGGTCTGCGTGCGGCTCGTCTCGAAGTTGATCTTGGTGAAGCCGGTCTGCTCGCCCGGGCGCGGCGACGTCGGGGAGACGCCGTTCGGTCGAGGCGCCCAGCAGCTTCATCCCCTCGCGAGATCCGCACCGACAGCGCGTTGACCGCGGAGCGTTCGGCGCCCAGCCAGACATCCGACAGCGCGTAATCCTCGCCGAGACGCAGGACGCGCAGCGCATCGTAGCTCGATTGCAGGCGGATGCCGGTCGGCGTGGTGGTGATGTTGGAATCCAGCGCATCGAACGCGGCATAGACGTTCAGCGTCTGCTGCCGCGAGCGGATCACCGGGTAGCTCGCCAGCGCGCCGAACACCGTGGTCGCGCCGTTGTAGCCGGTCAGCCCCAGGCTCCCGGTCGGAACGGTCGAGCCATAGCCGCCATAGACCCGCGCCTTCAGGCCGGACGATCCGATGAACACCTCGCTCGATGCCTGGCCGAAATTCTCGCTGTTCGGGAACGTATGGTAGTAGGAGAGTCTCGGTCTTCTCGCCGTACTGGCTGAAGCTGTTGAAATCCAGCACGCCGAGCAGCTCGATCGGCCCGGTCTGGTTGAAGGCGCGGTTGTCGATGGTGGCGAGCCCGGAGACCGCCTGGCGGCTCACCTGGGCGATCAGGTTCAGCGCGCCGGGCTGATCGGATGACGGCTCCAGCACCGCGCGCAGGCTCACGCCCGGCACGTCCTGCGCCAGCAGCAGATAGCGCTCCAGCGTGACCGAATCGATCGGCTGCTTCTCGGTCAGCCGGTTGAGGAAGCGCAGCACCTGCGTGCCGGCCGGGCCGATATCGCCATCGAGCTTGACGCTGGCGATCCGCCCCTCGGTGACCACGAAGCGCAGCCGGCCGTTCGCCTCCAGCTTGGCCGAGACGGTGGTCAGCACGTAGCCGTCGGCACGATAGCGCTGCAGGATCGCCTGACGCGCGGCGTCGATCTGCGGCAGCGGCACCGAGGGGCCGATCAGGCCGGCGGTGAGCTGCGCGATCTCAGGCTGCGGATAGGCGGTGACGCCCTCCACATCGACGCTGCTGACCCGTACCGGCTGGTTCGGCACCTCGGCGGCCGGCTCCGATGGCGGCGGAATGACCGTACCGGGCCCCACCGCGGGCGGCGCCGGCGGCAGGATGCGCGGAACCGGCGAACCCTGCGGCACAGGATTGACGACGGGAGGCGCCTGCGCCAGTGCCGGCACGGCCGCGTCGACGACGCCCATCAGCACAACTGCCGCCGCAACCAATCGCATGACCTGCGCAGCGAACTCCGCTTCCCGGCCCTGGTTCTGGCCGATTTCCCCACACTTCACGTTTCTGCCTTCTGTCCCGCGCGATCCCGACAATCGCCCTGGTCGCCGATTCGGGAAACGTTGCGGATACGACAACGAGCAAGCCTGCCATGCCTAGATGATTTGGCATCGCCGTTGGAAACTCTTCGTGATCAGTTCTTGCGGATGACGCTGCGCCGACCGGTCTTGCCGACGTCGCAGTCCGAGTGCGCCGGTCAGTCCAGCGCGTCGCGCAACTGGCGCTCGTAATGGCGGTAGTATTTGTCGGTTACCAGATCGGTCTTCACCACCACGGCGACATCGGTCGTGTTGAACTGCCGATCGATCACCGCGCCGTCGCCGACGAACCCGCCCAGTCGCAGATAGCCTTTGATCAGCGGCGGCAGCTGCGTCAGCACGCGTCTTGAATCGAGCAGGCTCGGCGGCATGCGCCGCATGTCCACATAGCGGTGCGGCAGGGCGCGGGGACGCACCGCGGGCGGCGCCAGATGGTTGTAGTAGAGGTAGGTAAGGTCCTGCGCCAGTTCATCCGGATCGGTCCCGTGCAGGCTTGCGCAGCCGAACATCAGGTCGATCTGATAATGGAACACGTAGGCGGCGATGCCGCGCCACAGCAGCTGCATGGCCACGCGGCCACGATAGGCGGCATCCACGCAGGAGCGGCCGAGTTCGAGGATGCGACCCGGAAAATCCATGATCGGTTCAATATCGTATTCGTCCGCTGAATAGAAGCGGCCGAGTTTCGCCGCCGCTTCCCGCTGGATCAGCCGATAGGTGCCGACCACCCCTTCGGCTCCGGCACCGATTTCATGATCGACCACCAGCAGATGATCGGCGACCTGGTCGAACGCATCGCGGTCGCGCCGGCTGGCAGCGGTCGCCGCATCGGCTGTCGCTCCCATCTCCTGGTAGAACACCCGATAGCGAAGCGCCTGCACGGCGTCGATCTCCGCCTGCGTGACGGCGATTCGCACGCCGAGGGCACCGGCGCGGAGTTCGGAAAAGGGCAGAATGTCGGTCCGGGCGGTTCGGAGTTTCTGCTCCACCGTCATCGTTCCGCCCTTCCCTGCACCATGGCCGGTTTGGCGCCGGTTTCCGGCTCGGACCCGCCCTGACCTGCAAGGCCCGTGGACGAACCTGACTGTTGGCCTGCTCCGGCCAACCTTGACGCGTGCTGCCGCCCTGCCCTGTCGCGTCCCGACACCGCCGGGTCACGCCGGCGGCCGAACAGCTCCAGACGCAGCGAGACCAGGTCGAAGCCGAGCCGCTCGGCAATCGACTGCATCAGCCGCTGGTATTCGGGGTCCTGAAACTCGATGACCCTGCCGGTATCGACGTCGATCAGATGATAGTGGTGGCCGTGTTCGGTCGGTTCGTAGCGCGCCCGGCCACCACCGAAGTCGCGCCGTTCGAGGATTCCCTTCTCCTCGAGAAGACGCACCGTCCGGTAGACGGTGGCGATGGAGATGCGGGCGTCGAGCGCGGCGGCCCGGCGATAGAGTTCCTCCACGTCGGGATGGTCGGAAGCCTCGGACAGGACGCGGGCGATGACCCGACGCTGGCCGGTCATCTTGAGGCCTCGTTCGACGCACAGGCGCTCGATGCGCGATTCCATCGGATCCCTTGCGATCAAGCCAGCCGCCCGGTCACCCAGGCCAGCCCCCCGAAATGCACAACAGGGGGGTCGGTGGCCCGCCGGAGCCGTCCAGGTCGGGACATTGGTCCGCAGGCATGCGACGGCGTAGCCGATCAGGGTCGGCCCTGTCCAATGTCGCCCTCAGGCGGCGGCCCGTCCCGAGGAAGGCTGCCGGCGTCCGTTGCTGCGGGGCTTGGTGCCGAGGCCGCTCTTCTTGGCCAGTGCGGAGCGATGCTTGGCATAGTTGGGCGACACCATCGGATAGTCAGGCGTCAGTCCCCAGCGCTCGCGGTATTGCTCCGGCGTCATATTGTAGGAGGTTTTAAGGTGTCGTTTCAACATCTTGAGCTTCTTGCCGTCTTCCAGACAGACGATATGGTCGGCGAAAACGGACTTCTTCACCGGCACCGCCGGCTGCGGCCGCTCCGGTTGAACCGGTTCATTGCCGACACCAATCAGCGTCTTGTAGACCTCCTGGATCAGAGACGGCAGCGCTTCGGCCGAAATGGAATTGTTTGATACATGCGCCGCGACGATCTGCGCCGTCAGTCCCAGGACGTTGGCGGTCACTGGTTGCTCGGCCATCGCAGTTCCTTTCAAGCTTTCAAGGCGATAGACTTACGCCATATAGGATCACGGCAGGCCGTTTCGCAATGGATATTTGTGACCGTAAGAAGCGGGTTAATAACATGACAGACAAGCAAGCCGCCGATCATGAACTGGACATTACCCGCGAGGTATGCCCGATGACCTTCGTGCGTACCCGGCTTGCCCTCGATCGCATGACACCGGGACAGACGCTGCTGGTGCGGCTGCGCGGTGATGAACCGCTGCGCAACGTGCCGCGCACCGCCCGCGAACAGGGCCACGAAGTGATTTCACTGGCGACCGATGCGGACGGCGTCAGCCAGCTTCTTCTGCGGCGCGGCGGCGGGTGATCGCCGGGTCAAGTCGGCGGCAGGCCACCGGCGGTCACAGAAGTTTCACGCGCAGTACGACGGCATCGCTGCCGTCGGCATAGTAGCGGCGCCGCTGTCCCACCTCGCCCATGCCTGCTTGCCGGTAAAGCGACCTCGCCGCGAGATTGGTAGTCGCCACCTCCAGAAAAAGCGCCGCGGCGCCGCGCGCGCGCGCCTCCGTGATCGCGGCCCGCAGCAGCGTCCGCGCGACGCCTCGTCTGCGCGCACCCGGTTCGACCGCCAGGGTGAGCACCTCCGCATCCTCGGCCGCGACACGCGCGAGCAGCATTCCTCCGCGACCATCCAAAAGGCCGAACACGCCCGGCAGAGCAAGCTGCAGCGACATCGCGTCCTCACCCCACGCTTCCGCCGGTGGAAACGCCGCCGCATGAATCGCTGCGAATAGGGCCGCATGTGCCTGTGTGGCGCGCTGGACCGTTTCGCTCATCCCGCAGGCGGAGGCCGCAATCCGCCGGCAGGGAGCTTCGCTTCCGGCGGATCGACATAGAGCGGCTGTGCCGACAAGGGCGGCAACACCCCCCTGAGCCGCCGCTCGCCGACCACCGCGACGTGTCGAGCCCGAGGCAGCCGCGCGTCCGTCAGCATGACGTCGGCGTCACGCGCCGCCAACCGGCAAGCCACCGCGATCGCTGCATCACCGGCAACCGCGATCTTGCCCTCTGTCGGAAGCAGCAGGTCCAGCGCGACAGAGACAATCGCTCCATCGCCCTCAAGGAACACCGTCCCCCTTCGGCTGTTGATCGCAGACAACAAGCGGCGTTCCCCAAGATACGGCAGCGAATCGGCCAGGGCTTCGCCAACCGTCACCCCGACCACCGGTATGCCGGCCGCAAGCGCGATTCCGTGCGCCAGAGCCAGCGCGGCCCGGATGCCGGTAAAGCTCCCCGGACCCACCGTTACCGCCACCAGATCGAGTGCCGTCGCGCGCAACCCCGCTTCGTCCAGCACCGCGCTCGCCATCATGGGCAGGAGCGCGGCATGGCCGCGAGCAGTGTCTTCCTGGCGCAGGGCAAGCGTCTGCTGGTCCACCACAACGGCGGCCGTGCACCGAGCCAGCGCGGCATCCAGTGCCAGAACCCGCATTGGGGTCCGAAGAAGGCAGATTCACCGCAGAGACACAGAGACACAGAGGATAAGAAATGCACTGCGCGCGCAGCGCCATTCTGTTCTTCTCCGTGGCTCCGCGTCTCTGCGGTAAATCTTCTTCTGTCCTACAGAAATACGCACGCTTCGTGGAAGTCGAGCCGCGGGGAGCGCGGGAACAGCCCATCGGGATCGCCGTGGCCGAGATTGCACAGGAAATTCGATCGCCAGCCGCGGTCGGCCAGGAACAGCTCGTCCACCATCGCATTGTCGAAGCCCGACATCGCCCCGGTATCGAGACCGACAGCACGCGCCGCCAGGAGCAGATAGCCGCCCTGTAGAGTCCCGTTGCGGAATGCGGTTGTCGCAGCCAGCGATTCGTTGCTTGTGAACCAGGAACGGGCCTCCTGGTTGTGTGGGAACAGCGTCGGCAACTTTTCGTAGAATTTAGGATCGTAGGCGACGATTGCCGTCACCGGTGCTGCCATCGTCTTCTCCAGGTTCCCGGCCGACAGCGCCGGCGCCAGCTTCTGCTTCGCCTCCTTGGTGCGCAGGAACAGGAAGCGCGCTGGCGAACAGTTGGCCGAGGTCGGGCCCATTTTCAGAACATCGTAGAGCGCCCGCAGCTCCTCGTCGGTGACCGGCTGGGCCGTGAACCTGTTGTGGCTCCGCGCCTCGCGGAACAGCAGATCCAGCCCGGCGGCATCCAGCGTCAAGTCGATATCTCCTTGCGAGGCCCGAAGGATGTCAGAGGTCGACCTGCTCCACGGCGACGACCTCCGGCACGTAGTGGCGGAGCATGTTTTCGATGCCGTGCTTCAGCGTCGCGCGAGACGAAGGACAGCCGGAGCAGGAGCCTTGCATGTGCAGCTTCACGATACCCTCGCGATAGCCGCGAAACACAATGTCGCCGCCGTCGCCGGCCACCGCCGGGCGGACCCGCGTATCCAGCAACTCCTTGATTTGCGCCACTATTTCCTCGTCTTCGGGCGCGACATCCTCGTCCAGGTCCGCTTCGGCCGCGCCCTCGATCACCGGACGCCCCGCAACGAAGTGCTCCATGATCGCCGCCAGCACCTGTGGCTTCAGCGCCTGCCAGGCGACATCGCCGGCCTTCGTCACGGTGATGAAATCGCCACCCAGGAACACGCGTGCCACGCCCGGCAGATCGAAGAGTGCGCTCGCCAGCGGGCTGCGCGCGGCCGAGGCGGGCGAGGCGAAGTCCGCCGTCGAGGTCTCCATGACGTAGCGGCCGGGCAGGAACTTCAGGGTGGCCGGATTCGGCGTGTCTTCGGTCTCGATGAACATGAATTTGCCTGCCATGGTTGTGGACGGGAAACCGGACCGCAGGGGTCCGGTCGGTGACGGTTACATCGGCCGGATCAGCCGAAATGACAAGGGCTGGTCGCGCTCGGACAGCCGTCAGTCCGCGGCGGCGGCCGACACACCGCCCATGTCGCCGCCCTCGGCGTAGGCGTGCACGGCCTGTGCGAACTGCTCGAAGATCCGACGCGAGACGATGTCAGTCCGCCAGTCGTTTTCCGGGTGCCATTGCACCCCGACAGCGAACCCCGGGACGGGACCGGCGGGCGTGGCAATGACATGCACCGCCTCGATCGTCCCGTCAGGGGCGGTGCCCTCCACCACGACACCCGGCGCAAGCTCGTTGATGCCCTGGTTATGTAGCGAATTCACCGCGATATCGGTGGCGCCGGCAAGGCGATGCAGCCAGCCGCCCGGGGTGATACGGATGCTGTGTGCCTTGCCGATCCGGATTTCGCGCGAGGCCACCATCGGGGAGGAGTGGTCCATCCGGTCGGGCAGGTCCTGCAATCGCTGGTGCAGCGAGCCGCCGAGAGCCACGTTCAGCTCCTGGAAGCCGCGACAGATCGCCAGAACCGGCACGCCGCGCGCCACGGCGGCACGGATCAGCGGCAGCGTGGTGCCGTCCCGCGCCGGGTCCTCCCACGTGCCTTCGGCATGCGGCGGCCCGTCGTAATTGCTGGGGTGCACGTTGGACCTGCTGCCGGTGAGGATGATCCCATCCAGCCGCTCGAGCAGGGTTTCTATGTCGGCAGTCGGGCCGTTGGCGGGGATCAGCACCGGCACGGCGCCCACGATCAGATCGGTCGCATCGACATAGGTGTTCGAAGCGGCATGGTTCGGCATACCGAAAACGCCGAACTGCTTGGTGCAGCAACTTATGCCGACGAGCGGCTTGACAACCCGCATGGACCTCATGTGGGAGGATAATCTTCGATTTCCGCGTTAAAATGAAGACACTTTGTGCGATGGCCGTCATGTCAGACCCGCAGGAACCGTCCCCGTGCACGGCTCGGAGCCTGGAAACGGACGTCCGTTAGCCTGGATTCGGCTGAAAAAACCGTGGATCGATGAATTCGAACAGCTTTGCGTCGAATTTGCCGCCGGTCTCGACGTTGTAGAGCGTCACCCAAGTCTCCTGGCGCTGGGCATCCAGCACCGTCCATTGCCGCAGCGCCAGCGGATTGTCCGCGAAGATCAGGGTCAGGGTGCCGTCGCCCGGCGAGGCGGTGCGAACCAGGCTCACCTGGATCTGCCCGGGAAGTCGCTGCATGCCCGTCACGGTCACGTCACCCGAGAGGTGGACATTGTCCGCCAGCAGGATTCCCAACGGCGTATGCGACAGCGGGATATTGCTTGTCTGGTTCAACGACTTGTCGTGGAACACCACCAGCCCGTGGCCGGCGACCAGCAGGAGCGGGCTCGGCGGGTCGTACTGGAAGCGCATCCGTCCGGGCCGGTCCAGCCAGGCGGTCCCCTGGCTGATTGCCCCGTTTGGCGCCGCCTGGAGGAAATGCGCCTTCAGCGTCCGGAGGCTGTCCAGATAGGTCTCGATTCGCGCCAGGTCGGCGGTATCCTGCGGCGTCGGCTGGAAGCGGGGCTGCGCCCGGGCGGTCTTTGCAGCGAATCCCAACGGGGCGAGGAGCGACAGGCGGATCAGGTCACGGCGGTGCATGTCGCGCATGTGGCGCCGGTGCCTCCGGTTTGCAAATGTACCGCGTTTCGCCGGTGAGTCTCCTCCCTGCACTCAGACCGGTCAGGGCCGCGCGTGTCCCACCCATCTCCTCCCGCACCGGCGCCGCGACGGATGGCCGGGACAAGCCCGGCCATGACGGGAAGAACGAGCGGTCTCCGCTTGATCGCCCAATGCCGCGGGACCAAAGTTGACTGGCATCATGTCCCTCATCGCCAACATTCCCGCGACCATCCCCCGCGCCGCCCTGGTAACCGGCGGCGCACAGCGGATCGGTCGTGCAATTGCACTGGCGCTCGCCGACGCAGGCTTCGGCATCGCACTGCATTGCCACGCCAGTGTCGCGGCCGCCGAAGCCACCTACGCCGACATACGCAACGCCGGAGGCCGTTGCATTGTGCTGCGCGCCGATCTGGCCAGTGAAGCCGAAGTTGTTCGGGTCCTCCCGCAAGCCACCGCCGCGCTCGGACCGATCGGCGTGCTGGTGAACAACGCCAGCCCCTTCGAGCGGGACGAGTGGCACGACACCACCCGCGCCTCGTGGGACGGGCACATCGAACCGGGCCTGCGAGCCCCGTTCGTGCTGATGCAGCACTTCGCCCGGGCGCTGCCCACCGACGCGGAAGGCGCGGTGATCAACATGCTGGACCAGCGGGTCTGGTCGATCACCCCGCACTTCGTCTCCTACACGGTCGCCAAGGCCGGGCTGTGGGCGCTCACCCAGTCGATGGCCCTGGCACTCGCGCCGCGCATCCGGGTCAACGGCATCGGCCCCGGCCCGGCGCTGCCGAATACCCGCCAGAGCGAACAGCAGTTCGCGCGGCAATCCGCGTCGGTCCCGCTCGGCCGCGGGACCAGTCCGGACGAGATCGCGCGCGCCGTGCTCGCCATCCTTGCCCTGCCGGCGATGACGGGCCAGATGCTGGCACTGGACGGCGGCCAGCACCTGCAATGGCAGCCCGGACGCCACACGCCGCCACCCGAGGAGTGACCTGCATGGACGCGCCTCCGATTGCCAGCAGCGCCAGGGCACTCCGCCACGTGTTCCTGCGCGACCTCGTGCTCGCAGCCAGCATCGGCGTCCATCCGCACGAGCATGCCGCGCCGCAGCGGGTGCGGATCAATGTCGATCTTGGCGTGGAGGACGATGGCGCGCGGTTGCTGTCGCGCAAGCCGGTCGGGCGCGACGAGCTGGCCCGGGTGGTGGACTACGAGAAGGTGGCCGCAACGGTGCGGGCAATCGTCGGTTCAGGCCACGTCAGGCTGGTCGAGACGCTGGCTGAGCGCATCGCCGAGGCGTGTCTTGCCGACCGGCGTATCCACCTGGCCCGGATCCGCGTGGAGAAGCTTGATATATTTGCTGACGCCGCGTCCGCCGGAGTGGAGATCGAGCGCCGGCAGACCAATTTGTCCACGCGTTAGGGTATGGCTCAACATTACAGCGGGATGGCGGAATGTGTCGGCGTTGTAATGCGACGAACAGAAAAAATCCTTGAGAATCAGTGAAGTAACCGTTGCCTAGAAATTGTGCAACACGATTGAAAGCCACGGAATCCGCGGCTTTCACGTGATAGCGAGCAGTTCTGCCCACAGACTTGTCCACA
The DNA here is from genome assembly GCA_963780095.1 of uncultured Alphaproteobacteria bacterium. Lineage (GTDB taxonomy): Bacteria > Pseudomonadota > Alphaproteobacteria > Acetobacterales > Acetobacteraceae > JAMXLO01. The sequence goes on along the minus strand of CAWABH010000056.1, from coordinate 8,635 downwards.
GGTTCGGTGGATCGTCGATAACGGCATAGATTGTCTGGCATGAGCGATACCAATCCGTCTGCTGGCATCAAGGGCGTCGCCACAATCGAGCAGGCGCTCGTGACCATGCCCTTCAACCCTGGCGTCTATCGCATGCTCGATGCCAAGGGTGACGCGCTATATGTCGGCAAGGCGCGCAACCTGAAGAAGCGTGTTGCCGCCTACACCCAGTTGGGTCGCCTGGATGAACGCCTCCGCCGCATGGTCAACGAGACCGTCGCGATGGAGGTGATCACCACCCATACCGAGGCCGAGGCGCTCCTTCTGGAAGCCAACCTCATCAAGCGCCTCAAGCCGCGCTTCAACATCGTGCTGCGGGACGACAAGTCGTACCCCTGGCTGATGCTGACCGAGGACCATCCGTTCCCGCAGATCGCCAAGCATCGCGGCGCGCATGTGCGCAAGGGCAGCTATTGGGGGCCGTTCGCATCGGCGTGGGCGGTGAACCAGACCGTCACCGCCATGCAGCGGGTGTTCCTGCTGCGCTCCTGCGCCGACACGGTGTTTGCCAACCGGACGCGGCCCTGCCTGCTCTATCAGATCCGCCGCTGCTCGGCGCCCTGCGTCGGGCGCATCAGTGAGGCGGACTATGGGCGTCTGGTTGGCCAGGCGAAGGCGTTTCTCGCCGGAAAGTCGGCCTCGGTGCAGCAGGAACTTGCGGCCGAGATGGAACACGCCGCCGCGGCGCTCGAATTCGAGCATGCTGCCGCGGCACGCGACCGCATCCGCGCCCTGACCTTCGTGCAGGGCAACGACGTGGTGAACCCGGCCAGCCTGCAGGACGCCGATGTGATCGCCGCCTGGCAGATTGCCGGGCAGACCTGTGTGCAGGTGTTCTTTTTCCGCGGCGGACGCAACAACGGCAATCGCGCCTTCTTCCCCTCGCACGCGAAGACCGAGGAGGCAGCCGATGTGCTGGCGGCCTTCATCGCCCAGTTCTATGACGACAAGCCGCCGCCGCCGTGCGTGTTGGTCAACCACCCGTTGCCGGAGCAGGCTCTCGTTGCCGAGGCGCTGAGCCTGAAGGCCGACCGCAGGGTCGAGATACTGACGCCGCAGCGTGGCGAGAAGCGCGCCGTGGTGCAGCACGCCGAGATCAACGCCCGCGAGGCGCTGGAACGCAGATTGGCCGAAAGCGCCGGCCAGGCGAAGCTGCTGGAGGGCGTCGCCCAGCTGTTCAATCTTCCCACGCCGCCCGAGCGGATCGAGGTGTACGACAACAGCCACATCATGGGAACCAACCCCTATGGCGTGATGATCGTCGCCGGGCCGGGCGGCTTCACCAAGGCCGCGTATCGTAAATTCGCCATCCGCGGGCCGATCGCGCCCGGCGACGATTTCGCCATGATGCGCGAAGTGCTGCAGCGCCGCTTCACCCGCGCGCTGAAAGAGCAGGCGGAGGGCGCGCCGCCGACCGATTGGCCGGACCTCGTGCTGATCGACGGCGGCGCCGGTCAGCTCTCCGCCGCGCGGCAGACGATGCAGGACCTCGGCGTGAACGACGTGAAGCTGGTCGCCATCGCCAAGGGGCCGGATCGCGATGCGGGCCGCGAGTGGTTCCACACCGACGGCGCCGAACCGTTCCAGCTCCCACCGCGCGACCCCGTGCTGTATTTCCTGCAGCGCCTGCGCGACGAGGCGCATCGCTTTGCGATCACCACCCACCGTGCGGGTCGCTCGAAGAACATCCGACACAGCGAACTGGACGAGATCTCGGGCATCGGTGCCGCACGCAAGCGTGCGCTGCTGAACCATTTCGGTTCGGCGCGCGGCGTGAAGATGGCGGGCCTTGCCGATCTTGAGGCGGCTCCGGGCATCAGCCGGGAAACGGCACGGCGGGTGTATGCCCATTTCCATCCCGGGGTGCGGATGGAAGCTGTTTCATAGCACTGCGGCGGATACTTGATTGACCGTCACTGCTCGCCTGCCGCGGCTGCGGAGATGGGCAATGTAATACTACGCTTGACATACTACGCGGCACGTGATATCGGTATTGCTACGATGCGTATAGCGTTTGACGAAGTGCCGCATCGCGATTTCATTGATGATTTGGAGATAATATTTTCATGCACCCACTGCAATTTCAGCCGAAGCGAACCTGCGAATAATTCGTTCCATCCTTGGTTCCGCTACACGGCGTTTTGCCGAAGGGGGAAAGTCTGTTCTCTGGGCTGGACGTCTATATCGCGCGCCAGCGGCTGGCGGAGCTACATGCTGCTCCTTCGCTCGCTGCACTCGCTAAGCTCAACAGTGTCGGATTGCACAAGCTAAAGGGTGATCTGCGTGCCTTCTGGTCGATCGACGTGAACGGGCGATGGCGAATCCTCTTCAAGTTCAGGAATGGCGATGCCTACGAAGTCCACATTGCCGACACGCACTGATAAGGCCACCCGGATGACAAAGTCTGGGGACGACGAGGTTTATGATTATCCCACTGGTATCGTCCTTCCCCCGGTGCACCCTGGCCGTACATTGGCCCGGGAACTGGATGCACGCGGACTGACCGCCAACGCGCTCGCCCTGAAGCTGCGCGTGCCGGCCAATCGTCTGACGGAGATCCTCCGCGGCCAGCGCGCCATTTCGGCCGAGACCGCACTTCGCCTCGGTCGCTACTTCGGCACTGGCGCCGTGTTTTGGATGACCCTGCAGGGCAACTACGACCTTGCGCTTGCCGAACAGGAACTCGGCGACCGGATTAACCAGGAGGTCGACGCTGCCTAGTAGTCATGTCGCCTGCCGAAGCAAAAATACAGCGATGCTCGCCCCCCTCCCGCAACTCCTCCCAAGCGGCTAGGGTGCGCGCAATGCTCACCGACCTGCCGAACCTGCTGACGTTCTCGCGCATCGCGGCGATCCCGTTGCTGGTCGCACTGGTCGCGCTGCGCCACCCGGTGGCCGACCTCGCCGCCTGCGTGCTGTTCAGCGTCGCGGCGGTGACCGACTATTTCGACGGCAAGGTCGCCCGCAACCGCCGGCAGCAATCCGACCTCGGCCGCATGCTCGACCCGATCGCCGACAAGCTGCTGGTCGGCGCCGCGCTGATGATGCTGGCCGGCCAGGCGCGCCTGTCCCCCTGGGGCCTCTACCCGGCGATCGTCATCATGCTGCGCGAGATCCTGGTGAGCGGGCTGCGCGAATACCTCGCCGAGATCCGCATCGGTCTGCCGGTCACGCGGCTGGCCAAGTGGAAGACCGGGTTCCAGATGGGCGCTCTCGGCACGCTGCTGGCAGGCGATTCCTCGGCCCGGCTCCTGCATCTGTCGTTCCTGCCGATCGGCATCATCGGCGAGGCGATGCTGTGGATTGCCGCCGCACTGACCCTGTGGACCGGATGGGACTATCTGACCGCCGGCCTCCGCCATGCCTTCGGCCCACGCGCCGGCGGCCTGCCCAAGCGCCAGATGCCCTCCTCGTGACCACGCCGGCGTGAAGGTTCCAGCGTGAAGGTAATCGGCATCGTCGGCTGGTCCGGCAGCGGCAAGACCACGCTGCTGACCAGGCTGATCCCCGTGCTGCGTGCCGAGGGCCTTACGGTCTCGACCGTGAAGCACACGCATCACGGCTTCGACATGGATCGGCCCGGCAAGGATACCTATCGCCACCGAGAGGCCGGCGCACACGAGGTGCTGGTTGCCGCCGATGCGCGCTGGGCGCTGCTGCATGAAGTCGTCGGACCCGGGCCAGGGCTGCCCGAGTTGCTCAACCGGCTCGAACCGGTCGACATCGTGTTGGTGGAAGGCTTCAAGAGCCACCCATTCCCGAAGATCGAGGTGCACCGCCCCGCGCTCGGCAAGCCGCCGATCTGGCCGCAGCAGGCGGACATCGTGGCAATCGCGACCGATGCGCCGATGGACGCCGACCGCCCTCTGCTGCCGTTGAATGATCCCGCCGCGATCGCGGCCTGGATCCTTGGGTTTCCGGCCGATCGGGCCATCGCCCTCATGAAGTCCTTGAGCGTGGCGCGTGACCGGCCCACATTCCGGCTGGCGTCGTCCGGCCCGTCGAGCCGACGATTCGTTCCGGTGGGAGCCCCCTTCATGCGCCGCATAGTCCGAACCTGTCTGTGCCTGGCGCTATCAGGCTGCGGCTACGGCACCTGGGCCGACCTCCCGTTCTCGACCGGCAGCAATCCCAACATGCCGGTGAGCAGCAGCGAGAACATGCGACGCGCCATGGGCGAGGTGGTGGAGGTGCAGCCTCTGACCACGGAACCTGGCGATGTCTGGCCAGGCGCGACGGCTCCCATGCCGACTCTCGAGGACATCGAGAAGCAGGGCCTTCAGCCGCAGCCGGAGCAACCTGTGCCGGGTTCGCCGGAATTCCGGAATCAGGCGCCGAATCTGCCGCCGCCGCCGGCAGCGCGCGGCAGTTCCACGCCGCCCAGCAACAACCAGCAGGGTCTGGCGCCGCTGCCACCCCCAAGGCCGCCCCAGGCCACGAACCCGACACCGCCCGGCCCCAATCCGGCGGGGCAGGTGTATCCGACGCTGAACGGCCCAGCGGTGACCAATGGCGGCACCGGTGGCTACCAGACCACCACGACGCCCGGCGGCGGATCCTCCATCGTCGTGCCCAATGGCAATGGCACCAGCACAATCATACATTCCAATGGCACGATCGAAACGGTGCCCACACCACGCTGAACATCCATGGCAGACGCCGAAACACCGTTGACCATCCTTTATTTCGCCTGGCTGCGCGAGCGGACGGGCACATCCCAGGAGAGTGTGACGCCGCCCGCAGGCGTGCGCACGGTCGGTGATCTGATCGCCTGGCTGACGGAGCGAAGCCCGGGCCATGCCAGCGCCTTCGCCAACCGGAAGACGGTGCGCTGCGCGGTCAACCAGGACTTCGCCGATCCTGCCACGCCCGTGCGCCCCGGCGACGAGGTGGCCTTCTTCCCGCCGGTGACGGGCGGCTGACGCGATGGCCAGGATCAAGGTCCAGGCGGAGGATTTCGACATCGGCGCCGAGTTCGCCGCGCTGAGTGCCGGGCGCACCGACATCGGCGGCATCGGCTGCTTCGTCGGCACGGTGCGCAACAACGCGCTGGACCAGCGCGTCGCCGCCATGACGCTGGAGCACTACCCGGCGATGACCGAGCGCGCCATCGCGCGGATCACCGAGGAAGCGGAACGGCGCTGGGGGCTGCTCGGCTGCACGGTGATCCACCGGGTCGGCCGGCTGGTGGCCGGCGACAATATCGTGCTGGTGCTGGCCGCGGCGTCGCATCGCCAGCCGGCGCTGGACGCCACGGCGTTCCTGATCGACTGGCTGAAGACGAAGGCGCCGTTCTGGAAGAAGGAGGAGTTCGCCGACGGCGGCGCGGTCTGGGTCGATGCCCGGGAAGCCGACGACGCAGCAGCGGCACGGTGGTCATTGATGCGGAGCAGTTCCCGCCACGAGTAATCCCAACGGCCCGGACCAATGGCCTTTCATCGCTACTCGTTCCTTCCGTCATGGCCGGGCTTGTGCCAGCCATCCACGACTGCCTTGCTTGCGTCAGGGCAAAGACGTGGATGGCCGGGCCAAGCCCTATCAGATTCACACAAGTCTCCCGAGTTCCCAGCCGTGATGCATGGCTTTGAAGCGCAGGAACCCCTGCAGCGTCACGACGGGGCCTGCGGGGCGGTAGTATCCGGTCCATCCGCCGAGCCGTGCGCAGACCCAGGCGGCGTAGGCGAGGGATCCTTTGGCATGCGGGTTTTGCTGCGGCGCAGTGTTGCCTTCGAGGCTCGCGCAGATGGCTTCCAGGGCAGGCTGATCGGCGGGATCGAACACATCCTCCAGCGGCCGGCCGCTGGTGCCGTCGCGCGCACGGACCATTTGCAGCACTTGGATGGCGGCAATCTGCGTGGCGGCCGTGAGGATCTCGAACGGTGCGTCATCGCCGATGCGCACGGCCTCGATATCGAAACCCTTGGTCTTCATCACCCGGAACAGTTGCTCGATGGTCCAGCGTTCGCGGTAGAAGCCGGTGATCTGCCTTGCGTCTGCCAAGGTGGTGACAGCATGCGTCGTCAACAGCCGCCAGTGCGCCGGCGTGGCACCGTCCGGCGGCTCGATCTCGCGCGCCTCGACCAGCGTCAGAGTGATGTGGGGTGGCAGCTTGGCCGTCTCGGCGGCACGGTTGCGCATCGGCCGCTTGAGTGCCACCTCACCGGCCCGCAGCGCCAAGACCGCCGTGCGCGCCGGCCGCCCGGGTGCCGCCGGCAACAGGATCGTCTCGCGGCCCAGTTCGGACCGGTCGTCGAGGCAGCTGTACAGGCGCTTGCCGCCCTTCAGCACACGGTCGTGGTGGGCGCGGATCAACAACTCGGTCGCGGCTGGCCGATGGGCGAATTCGTCGTAGATGTCGCATTCGCGATCGGCAACGACCGTCACGCAGGCCGCCCCGGCGCCCGCCAACTGCGCGGCCGCCTTGGTGGCATCCAACCAGCGGCGGCTCTCTTTCGCCTCGAACGGACGCTTCCCGCAAAGCGCCTTCTTGCCGCCGGTGCGGCGCAGGAACTCGGCATGCACCAGTCCCAGCAGCGCACCATCCGTCGCATCCACCGCGATCATCGAATGCAGTTGCAGACTGCACTGATCGCCATCATCACGCAGGCTGGTGGTGTCCCCCGGATCAAGTCCGGGGGCAGGCTCTGGATGGCCAGGATGTGGCGCCCTTCCACCAGTGTCGCGGTCCGTGCGCTGGCCGTCTTCACCATCTCCGCCGGCGTCACATGCGGATTGCGCAGGAACCGCCCGAGGCGAACCTCACCGGCCCGGTTGCCGCCAAGCGGGCGGACGCGAACCCCCGATTGACCGACCTCCATCAGCCGCGCGAGCAGAAAGCGCCCTGCGCGCTCGCGCCGAGGATCACCAAATTGGCCCAGACTATCGCCCATCTCGCCGACTCCAGCGGTGTGTCGTCGCCAGAGATTCAGAGATCGCGTCGCGCCGCAAGCGGGTGCCCCGTCGAGATGTGTGCATCTGGTAGGGACAAGCCCGGCCATGACGACGTAAGAGCAGCGGGCGAGTCAACAGATTCGGCGCTTGGTATAACCTCAACCGCCAACACCGTTGAATCCCGGGCCTGGCCTCCGCCGTCATGGCGAGCGGTGGGCCATTCTCAGCGGCAGTCGATATGAGGCCGCCACCTGGAAGCCAACAACTGTGAACCTGTTGACTGTTCTGCCCGTGACGCCGGTCTAGGTGGGACTGCTCGGCCGATGATGAGCCGGGTAATCCCAATCGGAGACAATAGATGATCCGCAACCCGAACCCGCGACCGAACAAAGTCCGCCCGCACAATGGTGTGGCGACACCGGCGAACAACGAGGACACCGTCCGCTTCCTCGAAGAGCGACGCAAACCACTTGTTGTCGTCAAGACCACCAGAACGCCAAGTGGTCAGGTGTTGGACTGGGTCCCAATCGAAGCCCAGCACCCGCAGGGCAAGATCGCGACTCCCCCGCCGTCTGGCAAAAATGGGCAGCGATCTGACCCGACCCGCCGTGCCGCCACCTTCGAAATGGACGATCCCAGCATCGAGCGCGGGCCACCCGGCACTGTGCCAGTGCTGCGGCGGGACTTCTCGCGTCTGAACGCGACCGAGAAGCTAAGCGGCTTCCCACGCAAGCGGAAGGTCGATGGCAGGCGCCTCACGCCCCGCTCGGGCAAGCTGCCGGCTGCCGACCCCGATCCGTTCCACTACTACCATGCCACCAGTGCGCAATGGGCCACCTGTTACGGCTGCGAAGCGGTGCTGAACATGTGGGACCCATACACTGAATACTCGTCGGACCACTCGATCTCCCAGTTCGGCATGCAGAACTACGACAACCCGCAGCTTCAGTCGATCGAGGCCGGATGGGAGGTGTGCCACGATCAATACGGCGACTGGCAGCCACACCTGTTTACATATTACACAACCGACGGATACACCCGCGACGGCGACAATCTGGGTGGCTACAATCGCGACTTTGCTGGTTGGGTACAGGTACGATCCCAACGTCTTCCCTGGCATCCTGATCAACGGCAGCAGCACCTACGGCGGCAACCAGGACGTCATAACGATCAAATTCCAGCTCTACCAAGGGAACTGGTGGTTTCAGGCTCAGGGAATCTGGATGGGCTACTACCCGGCCTCGCTGTTCGGAGGTGGTCCAGGTGGCGCCGCACTGAGCGACCATGCCGAATGGGTCGCTTTCTGGGGCGAGGTGTATAGCTCGCTGGCGGATCCCTCGCAGACGACCACCTGGATGGGCAGCGGCAACTTCGCCGAGGACGGATGGACCTGGTCCGCCTACCAGAGCAACACGCGGATCCAGACCGATGGCAATGGCACGATGGCCGACAGCGATGGTTCGCCCTCGGCGGAAAACCCAGCCATGTACGATATTCAGTCGAACATGGTGAGCGGTTCATCCTGGGCCAGCTATTTCTGGTTCGGCGGCCCGGGCGTCTGAAGTCGCAGGTCGCCGCCGCTTGTCCAGCGACGACGTCGCAGCCGCTTCGCGGTGGTCGGTGCCCCCTCCCCGCCTTCCCCCGTTTCGCGGGAGAGGGGCCCCCTCCGGCGAAACGGAGGAGGGCGAGGAGGGGGTTTGCGCCC
>CAWABH010000055.1:0-214211 GCA_963780095.1 uncultured Alphaproteobacteria bacterium | reverse complement strand
GGCCGCAACAGCCGCGCCAGCCGGTCCAGGATCGCGTTGGCCATCCCAGGCTCCGCACCGGTGAAGAACCCCCGCGCCACGTCGAGGTATTCGTTGATCACCACCTTCGCCGGCGGTCCCTCGGCCATCGCCAGTTCCGCCGCACCGGCGCGGATCACGGCGCGCAGCACCGGGTCGATGCGCGCCAGCGGCCAGTCGGCCGGCAGCGCCTCGGCCAGCATGCTGTCGATGGTGTGCTGCTGCGCCACCGCGGCGCGAACGATGCGCGCGAACAGCGGCACCTCGGCATCGGGGATGCGCCCCTCCTCGAAGCCGCCGGTTCCGGGCAACTCGCCAAGCCGATGCCGGACGAACTGGTCGATCACCGTCTCGGGGTTGTCCTGCGCCTGTTCGCTCTGGAACAGCGCCTGCACGGCGGCAACGCGCGAGGCGGTCCGCGGCCGGCGGGGCGGCCTGCTCATCACACCGCGCCGAGATGCCGTGCCGCACCGATCTGCAGCAGCGCCGCGGCGGCGGCCTCCGCGCCCTTGTTGTGCCCATCCTTGCCCGAACGGGCCTCGGCCTGCGCCAGCGTGTCGCAGGTCAGCAGACCGGTGCCGAGCGCCAGGCCGAACTGCAGCGCCACCTGCATCAGGCCTTCCATCGACGCACGGCAGATGAACTCGTAGTGGTCCGTCTCGCCGCGCACGATGCAGCCAAGCGCCACAAATCCATCGAAGCGCCGCGAGCCGCGCGTGGCGATGCGGATCGCCTGCGGCAGTTCGAAGGCGCCGGCGACATCCAGTTGCTCGAACGTGGCGCCGGCCTCGCGCAGAATGCGCGTCGCGCCGTCGGTGAGACCGTCCGCCACCGCGCGATAGTACGGTGCCCGCACCACAAGAAGATGCGGCGGCGGGCCTTCGATGCGAGGTGCGGCCGGCAGTGGGGCATCCTCGGTGCTCATCCGGTGTAGCTCTCGCCGACGATGTTCGGGATCGACCGCTGCTGCACGAGGTTCAGCCCATAGCCTTCCAGGCCGACAATCGTGCGGCGCCGGTTCGTCAGCAGGATCATGTCCTTGACGCCGAGATCGAGCAGGATCTGCGCGCCGATGCCGTAATCGCGCAGTTCGCGCTGCGGACGAGGACTCGCCGCCAGCTGGTTCACCCGCTCGGCAAGAGCCGTCTTCCGGTGCTCGCGGATCAGCACCACGACGCCGCGGCCCTCGGCGCTGATCAGATGCATCGCGTTGTGCACGCCGATCCAGTGCGGGCCGCCCGTCATGTCCTCAAGCAGATCGACGGCGTGCATGCGCACAATGACCGGCTCCGGTCCGCTCAGGTCGCCCTTCACCAGGGCCAGATGTTCCTGATATTCGACCGTGTTGGCATAAACGACGGCACGCCAGTCGCCGCCCGCCACATGGTGGAACATGCCGTCGGCGACGCGCTTCACCAGACGCTCGGTCAGCCGCCGGTAGGCGATCAAATCGGCGATCGAGCCGAGTTTGAGGTTGTGATGCTGGGCGAAGCTCACGAGGTCCGGCAGCCGGGCCATCGTGCCGTCGTCGTTCATGATCTCGCAGATCACCGCCGCCGGATACAGCCCCGCCTTGCGCGCGATGTCGACCGAGGCCTCGGTGTGGCCGGCGCGCACCAGCGTTCCGCCCTCGCGCGCCATCAGCGGGAAGATGTGGCCCGGCGTGGTGATCTCGTCGCGGCCGCATTCCGGGTTGATCGCCACCGCGATGGTGCGCGCGCGGTCATGCGCGGAAATGCCCGTCGTCACGCCCTCGCGCGCCTCGATCGAGATGGTGAACGCGGTCTGGTGCCGCGTGCCGTTGTGCGCGCTCATCAGCGGCAGGCCGAGTTGCTCCACCCGCTGGCGGGTGAGTGCCAGGCAGATCAGGCCGCGCGCATGACGTGCCATGAAGTTGACCGCATCGGGCGTGGCGAACTGCGCTGGGACGACGAGATCACCTTCGTTCTCACGGTCCTCGTCGTCGACCAGGATGAACATCCGTCCGTTGCGCGCTTCCTCGATCAGTTCCTCGGCGCTGGACAGATACTGCGATAATTCGATGGTCTTGATGTCGTGCATCACTTGAACTCCGCCAGCCGAGCGACGTAGCGCGCCAGCATGTCGATCTCGATATTCACCGCATCGCCTGGACGGAGCAATCCGAAGCCTGTCACCGCGGCGGTGTGCGGAATGATGTTAACCCCAAAGGTATCGTCCGTAACCTCATTGACCGTCAACGACACGCCGTCCACGGCGATGCTGCCCTTGACCGCGATGAAGCGCGAGAGGGCAGGGGCGACGCGAAAATTCCAGCGCGTCGAGCCATGTTCCGGCACAGACGACAGCGCCTCGCCGATGCCATCCACGTGGCCCGAGACGAGATGGCCGCCCAGTTCGTCGCCGAGCCGGAGCGAGCGCTCCAGATTGATGCGCGTTCCGACCTGCCAGCGTCCCATCGTTGTCTTGCTGAGCGTCTCGGCCGAGGCATCGGCGGCGAACCAGTCCGGTCCGATCTCAACCGCGGTAAGACAGCAGCCGGAGCAGCCGATCGAGGCGCCGATGGCAATCGCGGCGGTGTCCGGCCAGGGGGCAGTGATCACCAGCCGCATGTCGTCGTCGGTTACCAGTGGAGCGATGCTGCGTATCGTGCCGAGTGCCGAGACGATGCCGGTGAACATTCAGGCCTTCCGCATGTATTCGGTCAGTATGTCATCGCCGAGTGGCGTCTCGGCGGTGCGTGTGAAGCGTGGCATGGCATCCAGGCGATCGATGCCGAACGCCTGCACCGCGGGCCAGGCATCGGCACCCATGATCGCGGGGGCATGAAACCAGGCGATGCGGTCCACCAGGTCGGCCCGCAGCAGCGAGGCGGCAAGCTGGGCGCCGCCCTCGACCAGGAGCCGCGTGAGCCCCGCATCGCCCAGGGCGATCAGCGCCTGGGACGGATCGACGCCGGTCTCCGCCCCCGCTACCTCGATCAGCGTGATGCCAAGGTCGGCGAACGCGTTCCGGCGCTCGGGTTCGCTGCCCTCACGGATCAGCATCCAGGTCGGGCTGCTCGACGCGGTCGCGACCAGCGTCGCAGTCAGAGGCGTGCGCAGGCGGCTGTCGGCGACGATGCGCACCACCGGATTGGGGCGATAGCCGGGGATACGGCAGGTCAACTCCGGGTCGTCCGCCATTACCGTCCCGACGCCGACCATCACCGCGTCGTGCCGGCCGCGCAGGGCGTGCGCCGCACGCCGCGCCGCGTGCCCGGTGATCCAGCGGCTTTCGCCTGACCGCGTGGCGATGCGGCCATCCAGTGTGGAGGCGAGTTTCAACGTGACCAGCGGACGTCCCAGGCGAACCCTCGAGCGAAACCCCAACACCACGTCGTCGGCCTCGTCCTGCAGCACACCTTCCTCGACCTCGATGCCGGCTGCGCGCAGCCTGGCGATGCCGGCGCCATCCACACGCGGATCGGGATCACGTGTGGCGATCACCACGCGGGCCACGCCGGCGTTGATCAGGGCGTCTGTGCACGGCGGCGTTCGTCCCCAGTGGCAACAGGGCTCCAGCGTGACATAGACGGTACCTCCGCGTGCCGACTTCACCCGCAAGGTCCAGCGCGGCTGGTTCGGCGTGCGGCCGTCCGCCGGGCGCGGTGACGGCACGTCCCACCACGCGGCCAGCCTTCGCCACGACACAGCCGACCGACGGATTGGGCCAGGAATTGCCAAGCCCCCGCCGCGCCAGCGCCAGCGCCGAACGCATGTGCGCGATGTCCTCCGCTGGTGTGGTGCGCGACGGCTCGACCATGATCGGAACTACGTGGTCTCACCCAACGAGCCGATGAAGTCCTCAAAATCCTTGGCCTCGCGGAAATTTCGGTAAACGCTGGCGAATCGCACATAGGCGACCGAGTCCAGCTCCTTCAGCGTGTCCATGACCAGTTCGCCGATCTGCTTCGAAGGAATGTCACTCTCGCCCGAGGCCTCGAGCTGGCGGACAATGCCGTTGACGACGCGCTCGAGGCGCTCGTCCTGGATCGGCCGCTTGCGCAGCGCGATGCGGATCGAGCGGGCCAGCTTCTCGCGGTCGAACGGGACGCGCCGCCCGTCCGCCTTCACCACGGTCAGTTCCCGCAGCTGCGTCCGCTCGATCGTGGTGAAGCGCTGGCCGCAATTGCCGCAGAAGCGCCGGCGGCGGATCGCGCCGCCGTCCTCGCTGGGACGGCTGTCCTTCACCTGCGTGTCCTCGTGGCCGCAGAACGGGCAGCGCATCGCCTTCTACCGCGCGCGATACATCGGGAACCGCGCGCACAGCGCCTGCACCCTGGCGCCGACCGCCGCCTCGGCCGCCGCATTCGTGCCGTCGTTGGAGCGGGACAGGCCCTCCAGGACCTCGTCAATCATCAGCCCGATTTCGCGGAATTCGGCCGTGCCGAAGCCGCGCGAGGTGGCAGCGGGCGAGCCCAGCCGGATGCCGGAGGTGATCGCCGGTTTCTCGGGGTCGAACGGGATGGCGTTCTTGTTGGCGGTGATCCGGGCACGCTCCAGGCTGGCCTCCGCCGCCTTGCCGGTTGCGCGCTTGGGACGGAGATCGACCAGCATCAGGTGGCAATCGGTGCCGCCCGTGACGATGGCGAGGCCCTGCCGGGCGAGTGTCGCGGCCAGAACCCTGGCGTTCTCGACGACGGCCTTCTGGTAGGTGCGGAAATCGGGGCGCAGCGCCTCGCCGAAGGCAGCGGCCTTGCCGGCAATGACGTGCATCAGCGGGCCGCCCTGCAGGCCAGGAAACACTGCCGAGTTGATCTTCCGACCGATCTCCGGATCATTGCTCAGGATCATGCCGCCGCGCGGTCCGCGCAGGGTCTTGTGCGTCGTGGTGGTGACGACATGGGCGTGCGGCAGTGGGCTCGGGAACAGGTCGGCGGCGACCAGCCCGGCGAAATGCGCCATGTCCACCATGAAATACGCGCCGACTTCGTCAGCCACGCGGCGGATGCGCGCGAAATCGATGAAACGCGGATAGGCCGATCCGCCGGCGATGATCAGCCGCGGTTTCTCGGCTCGTGCCAGGCGTTCCAGCTCATCGTAGTCCAGCAGCCCATCGTCCCGCCGCACGCCGTACTGCACGGCCCGGAACCACTTGCCGGACAGATTCGGCGCCGCGCCGTGGGTCAGATGGCCGCCGGCCGCGAGACTTCATGCCCAGGATGGTGTCGCCCGGGTGAAGCAGTGCGAGGAACACGGCCTGGTTGGCCTGCGCGCCCGAATGCGGCTGCACATTGGCGAATGCGCAGGAGAACAGGCGCTTCGCCCGGTCGATCGCGAGCGTCTCGGCGACATCGACATACACGCAGCCGCCATAATAACGCCGACCAGGGTAGCCCTCGGCGTATTTGTTGGTCAGCACCGAGCCCTGCGCCTCCAGCACCGCGGCGGAGACCACGTTTTCGCTGGCGATCAGCTCGATCCCATCCTGCTGGCGGACCAGTTCCGCGCGGAGTGCGGCCGCCAGTTCCGGATCGGTCTCGGCCAGCGGAGCGCCGAAGAAGCGCTGCAGGCCGGCGGCGGCACTCTGTTCGTTCATGGGAGGCGGACCAATCACAACTGACCGCTGTCCTGTAGCATGTGGTCGGTTGCGGACAAACGCCCCTTATCTAGGGCCTCCGCATTTCCGCCATGCGGCGTTCACGCATGCTTAGCCGCGGGGGACGCATCATGCCGCCATGTCGCAGCGCCGTCGGAAGCGAACCCGCGCCTATGCGTTCGGCACGACCGCAGAGGACGCCGCCTGCGTTGCCCTGGTGCGCGATGGTTGGGCGGTGCTGGGCCGTCGGGTGCGAACCGAGGCCGGCGAACTGGATGTCCTGGCCGAAAGGGACGGCGTTCTTGCCATCGTCGAGGTGAAGGCGCGTCCCACGCTGGCCGATGCCGCCGTGGCGCTGTCGCCCCGCCAGCAGGCACGGTTGCTCGCGGCAGCCGAGATTGTGCTGGCGGCACATCCGGAGTGGGGTCTCAACGGCGTGCGGTTCGACCTGCTGGTCGTGAATGCTGCCGGTGCCGTGCGCCGTATCAGCGATGCATTCCGGGTGGAAAAGTAGCGGTTATCTCAAGCGCCGAATCTGTTAACTCTCTCCGCTGCTTCTACACCGTCATGGCCGTCCGCGGACCTGATCCGCGGATCAGTCCCGGCCATCAGAAGCGGCACCCTGCCACGACGGAATGAACGGGTGGCGATCGAGCGTCATTGGTTCGGCCCACTGTTACTATACCTTTCGTCCCGGCATGCGATGGCGGAACGCCAGAGCCTCGGCGACATGCGGGCGCTGCACAATCGGTGCGCCGGCAAGATCCGCGATCGTGCGCGCGACGCGCAATACCCGTGTATAGCCGCGCGGCGACAGCCGCAGCTTGTCCATCGCCTGCTCGGCCAGCGCCGCCGCATCCGGCGCCAACTGCACCTCGCGGCTGTCAGCCTCGGCATTGCTGATCGGGCCGTCCACCCCATAGCGCGCCCGCTGTGCCGCCCGCGCCCGCGCCACCCGCACCGCAACCGCTGCACTCTTTTCCCCAGCCGGCGCGCGCGCCAGTTCCGCAGCCGATGCGGGCTGCACCTCCACCGTCAGGTCGATCCGGTCCAGCACCGGGCCGCTGATGCGGTTCTGGTAATCCTCGCCGCAACGGGGCGCCCGGCCGCACTCGCGCGAAGCATCGCCCAGATAGCCGCAGCGGCACGGATTCATCGCCGCGACCAGCTGGAAGCGTGCCGGATAGGTGATGTGCGCCGCGGCCCGCGCCACCGTCGTGCGGCCGGACTCCATCGGCTGGCGCAGTGACTCCAGCGTCTGCTTGGGGAACTCCGGCAGTTCGTCGAGGAACAGCACGCCGCGATGCGCCAGGCTGACCTCGCCCGGCCTCGCGCGCTGTCCGCCGCCGGTCAGTGCCGCCTGCGACGCCGAGTGGTGCGGTTCGCGGAACGGCGGCCGCATGACCAGGCGCCCGCCCTCCAGCAGGCCGGCGACGCTGTGGATCATGCTGACCTCCAGCGCCTCCTTCGGCTCGAGATCGGGCAGCAGGCCGGGCAGGCGCGCCGCCAGCATCGACTTGCCGGAGCCGGGCGAGCCGATCATCAGCAGGTTGTGGCCTCCGGCCGCCGCGATCTCCACGGCGCGCTTGGCGGTCTCCATGCCCTTGACGTCCGACAGGTCGGGGCCGCGGCCGATCTCGGCCACTCCAGCTGTCTCCGGCGGCGTCAGCACCTGGGTGCCGCGGAAATGGTTGATCAGCGACAGCAGGTCGGCCGCAGCCAGCACCTCGATGCGGCCGGCCCAGGCCGCCTCGCCGCCCTGGCTGGCGGGGCAGATCAGCCCGAGATCCAGCGTCGAGGCCCCGATCGCAGCCGGCAGCACGCCCGCGACCGCGTTCAGCGTGCCGTCGAGCGACAGTTCGCCCATGGCGGCATAGCCGTACAGGTCCTCGCGCGGCACCACGTCCATCGCGGCCAGTACGCCCAGCGCGATCGGCAGATCGAAATGACTGCCTTCCTTCAGCAGGTCCGCCGGAGCCAGGTTGATCAGTATGCGGCGCGGCGGCAGCGCCAGGCCGATGGCGCTGAGCGCGGCGCGCATGCGTTCGCGTGCCTCGCCTACCGCCTTGTCGGGCAGGCCGACCACCAGCAGCGCCGGCATGCCGCCCGAGATCTGCACCTGCACCTCGACCGGCACCGCCTCGATGCCGGAAAATGTAAAGGTGCGCACGCGGGCAATCGTGGCAATTTTCTGAAGCGCGTTCAGGACACGACGCCCGATCGGTTATGGTGTGTGTCCTGTCTACGCCCGGATGGTGAACGCAAGCGTAACGGCGCCAGACCCCTGGCCAAAACGGCGGACCAACCCAATTGCCTCCCATGCATGTCCAGTGCCTGCTGCTCTGTGCCTTGTGCGCCTGTCTTGCGACGGGGGCGGGGGCAGCGCCGCGCCGGATCGCCCTCGCGCCGCCTGATACTGAGGTCGCAATCCGCGCCTATGGCATGGGTTTGCTTCCGCTCGACGGCACGTTCGCGCAGTTCAGTGGCGTGCTGACCTATGATCCGGAGGACCATTCCACCTGCAAGGTCGAACTCACCATCGATGTCGTCAGCCTGACCATGACCAACACATCGATGCGGGAGACCATGATCGGCCCGGATTTCATGGATGCTCCCCGCTTCCCGACACTGACCTTTTCCGGGTCCTGCCAGAAGTCGGGTCTCAACGGGATGCTGGGCCTGCACGGCATCACCCGCCCGTTCCAGCTCTCGCTTGCCTGGAGCCCGGATCGGGTCGTCGCGGAAGGCCAACTTGTCCGGGCTGACTGGGGCATGACCGCGATGCCGATCGTCGCCGGCCGCACCGTCCGCATCCAGGTCACCGTCCCGCTCGCGACGCCAACGCACGCAAGCCGCGAATGATCCGGCCGCGCTGACACCGGACGCGAAATTGCCAGCCGTCCTGTTATCATAGGCCGATGCGTCTTCCCGCCGCCCTGATTCCCCTCCGCAACGCGACGTTCCGCGTCCTCTGGCTCGCCAACGTGGTGGCGTGGCTCGGCACATGGCTGCAGAACACCGGCGCCGGCTGGCTGATGACCACCCTGGCGCCCAACCCGTTCATCGTTGCCATGGTCCAGGCGGCGACGATCATGCCGGTATTCCTGCTGGCGCTCCCCGGTGGGGCGCTGGCCGACATCGTCGACCGCCGCGTGTTCCTGATCGGCGCACAGCTCTGGACGATTCTGGCGGCTGCCGCGCTGGCGATGCTGACGATCAGCGGCGCCGTGACCGCGTTCTGGCTGCTGGCGTTCACCTTTGCTATCGGCATCGGCTCCGCGCTCACCGCACCCGCCTGGAGCGCCATCGTGCCGGAACTGGTTCCCCGCGAGGACCTTGTCCAGGCGATCGCACTCAACGGCATCGGCTACAACCTGACGCGCGCGATCGGGCCGGCGCTGGCCGGCTTCCTGATCCTTCTGGGCGGCACCAGCCTGGCGTTTTCGCTGTATGCGGTCTCGATCCTCGCGGTGCTGGCCGCGCTGTTCACCTGGCACCGGGGGCGCCGGTTCACCGGCCTGCCGCGCGAACACCTGCTGTCCGCGATGCGTGCCGGCGTCCGCTACGTCCGCAACACGCCCGCCATCCGGTATGCGATGGTGCGGACGATCGCATTTTCGATCCCGGCCGCCGCCCCCTGGGCCTTGCTGCCGCTGCTGGTGCGCGTGCATCTCGGGCTCGGCCCGGGGATGTATGGCGTCATCCTGGGGATGATGGGGATCGGCGGCGTCAGTTCGGGGATGCTGCTGCCGCTGGTGCGGGGCCGGATCAGCCGAGGCGCGACCGTGGTCGGCTGCACGCTGTTTTCGTGCGCCGGCGTCGCGCTCCTGGGTCTGTCGCATCACTGGCTGCCGGCCGCGTTTGGCATGCTGCTGTTCGGCGTCGGCTGGACATCGGCCTACGCCACCATCCAGGCGGCTGCCCAGCTTGTCTGCCCGCCATGGGTGCGCGCCCGCGCGCTGTCTATCTACCAGCTGGCGCAGAATGGCGCGCTGACCGCCGCCTCGTTCGCCTGGGGGTGGCTCGGCGGCGTGGTCGGCCTGGCCGATACACTGCTGGTGGCTGCCGGCATCGGCATCGTCCTGGGAGCCCTGGTGCATCGCTTTTCCATCGATCTTGCCGCTGCCCGGACGATGCCGGCCGCGGCGGAACCTGTGCCCGTGCCTATGCCCGAAGCCCCGGCGGCGGCGCTGATGCCGATGCTGCGGCGGGCACGCGGGCGTGTGATGGAAACCGTGCATTACCAGGTGGAGCAGTCGCAGCGACCGGCGTTTCTTGCCACCATGGCGGAGGTACGCCGGGTGCGGGGCCGGGCCGGCGCCCATGCGTGGCAGCTGTACGAGGACGTGGCGCATCCCGAGGGCTGGCTGGAAGTGTGGTCGGTGGAAAGCTGGACCGATCATCTGCGCGAGGTCACTCGCTTGTCCGAAGACGATCGGGCGGTCCTGGCCCGCGTAGGTGCGTTCCAGTGCGGCGGCGATGGACCGCGCCCGGCGCGCTACATCGCCGTTGATCCGCTGCACTTGCCTTCGGGTGAGGTTGCCGGCCAATCGGTGCGTGCGAGGAGGCGTCAACCATGAGTGCACCGCCGATCACTGTTCCCCAGGCAAACCCCGGGGCCGGCTATCGCGCTTTGAAAACCGGGATCGACGCCGCCGTGGCACGCGTGCTGGATTCCGGTTGGTACGTCCTCGGCCAGGAGGGCCGCTCATTCGAAGCGGAGTTCGCGGCGTGGCTGGGTTGCACGGCGGCGGTCGGCTGCGGCAACGGAACGGACGCGCTGGCCCTGGCCCTGCGCGCTCTTGGCGTCGGGCCGGGCATGAGCGTCGTGACCGTTTCACATACCGCAGTTGCAACTGTCGCCGCGATCGAAATGGTCGGTGCGACGCCGCTGCTGGTCGACATCGAGCCAGAGTACTACACGATGGACCCGGTCGAACTGGCGGCGGTGCTCGACCACCCGCCCCCCGGCGCACCGCCGATCCGTGCGGTGATACCGGTGCATCTGTATGGCCAGCCGGCCGCGCTCGAGCGGATCATTGTGGCGTGCCGTCGGCACGGCGTGCCCATCGTGGAAGACTGCGCGCAGGCGCATGGGGCCACCATCGGCGACCGCAAGGTCGGCACCTTCACCGAGGTCGCGACTTTCAGCTTCTATCCGACCAAGAAATCTCGGGGCGCTCGGCGACGGTGGTATGGTCGCGACGCGGGACGCAGAGCTGGGTGCCAGCGTTGCGGCACTGCGCCAATACGGCTGGCGGACCCACTACATCAGCGACGCCGTCGGCGTGAACAGCCGGCTCGATGAGCTGCAGGCGGCGATCCTCCGCGTGAAGCTGCAACATCTCGACGCGCAGAACGCGCGACGCCGGGCGATTGCCGCCGCCTACGACGAGGCGCTGCGCGGCACGTCACTCGCGCCGCCGGCGCGGCGTGACGGCGCGGGCCACGTGTTCCATCTCTATGTTCTGCGCGTGCCGGACCGGATATCAGTTCAGGCACGCCTGCGCGCCGCCGGGATCGGCACCGGCATTCACTACCCTAGCCCGGTGCATCTTCAGCCGGCGTATCGCGAGCGGATCGTGACCGGGCCGTCGGGGTGCCGCGCCTCGGAGATCGCCGCGCAACAGGTGCTGAGCCTGCCGATCTATCCCGAATTGAGCGACGGGCAGGTTGCGCAGGTATGTGCGGCGCTGCGGCGTTTCTGACAACAGGGGGATTCAACGCCAGACCACCCTATTTGGGCACGACAGTCCGGTTGCCGCCCGGCGTCCCGGGCGGGGGTATTACCGGCATCGTGCCTTGGCTGTTCGGTGGCAACGGCGCGTGGATGCCCGGATCAACGGTTGGCGGCTGCAGGGTGCCCTCCTGCCTGGACAGCCGTTCGCTGAGGTTGCGCGTGCCTGCCGTGCCCTGCGCACCCCCGCCCGGAGCGATCTGCTCCGGCGGCGGCTGGGACGCACCGGGTGGCGCAACCGACGGATGGGGTTCGTTCGGGGGCGCCGGCTGCGGGTTCTGGGCGCCGGCAGCGTACGGCAATGCCAGGAATGCCACGAAGCCGAACAGGTAGCCGATGTTGCGTGTCATGGTCCCTCCGTGATCGGGAGGAACGTTTGGCGGTCGCGGATGTTCCGGACGATCAGCAACCGTTGATCCAGGACGAGCAGGGCTGGTTCGTTCAGTCCATCCATACCTTCCAGGTGTTGCGCCAGATGACCACAGGGTCCCAGCGTATCAGCGTCGCCTGAGGTAGCTCTTCGGCCAGTAGGTCACCCGGCTCCGCACATTGCCTTCGTTGAAGGGGAAGGCCGGTTCTTCCCGCACGAAGTCCGGATTGCGTGCCAGGAAGGCTTCCGCCGCGGCCAACGGATTGTTCCACGTCCAATCCGGCGCGGTGCGCGGCGCACCGGCAAGCTGCGCCATGATGCCGTCGCAGGCCACAATGTAGGAGCCGCGCGAGACCAGCGGCGCAAATAGGTCAAGCTCCGCCTCGACATGCGCCCGGCTGTGGTTCGAATCGAGAATCACCAGAACGGTCTCCGTGGGGCCGATGCTGTGCCGCACGGCTGCCAACGTGCCCGGAGCCGTGGAGCTGCCCTCCACCAGCGTGACACGGGTGGCGAGCGGATGCGCTTCGATCGCGGTGCGGCTGTGCTTGCGGATGTCCACGTCGATGCCGATGACGCGACCTTGTCCCATCGCCTCGAACAGGCTCGCGTAGAAGATCAACGAGCCGCCATGGGCCACACCGGTTTCTACCAGCACGTCCGGCCGAAGGTGCCAGATCACTTCCTGAATGCGGATCATGTCCTCCGGCAGCTGGATTACCGGCCGTCCCAGCCAGGTGAAGCCATAAACATATTTGGCATCCCAGCCGCAGCGCAGCCACGCGGCCGAGACCGCCTCAAACGCCTGCGGCGTGTCGAATGGATGCTGTTCCGTCGTGCCGTCCGCGTGTTGCACGACTACGCAGCCGCGAGCCTCGTCGATTGTGAGCATTGGCTTTCCCGTTCAACTGCCAGCAGGGTCGGAAGATCTGCTGACAGGCTGCTTTACGCCGGCCCGAACTCGGCAACGAGTTGCGACGTGTCGATCGGCATCAGTTGCACCGTCGGGGCTTCGGCTTCGAAGCGCACCTGCCACCCGAGATCTTCGCGCAGACGGTTGGCGATCGTGGCATGGCTGGTGTTGCAGCCGGCGGCGAGATTGTAGATGCGATGACGCCCTTCCAGTCGCGATCGCGGGCAACATGCGGACCACGGCGGCGACGCTGACATAGTCCTTGGCGGAGTTGGGGCCTTGGCGAAACAGCACGTCGCCGGTCAGCTGGCCCTCGCGCAGGACCTCACCGAGGAACGTCTCGGGCGGCATGCCCGGGCCGTACACGTTGGACAGGCGCGCCACACGGATCGATGGTCGTTGATCGGTGAGGCACAGCGCCTCGCCGGCGAGCTTTGTCAGGTTGTACAGGTCGGATGGGTCCGCCGGCAGCGAAGGTAACGCCGCCTCTTCATGCGTTGCACTGGCGCGGCGGTAGACGCGCGTGGAAGACAGCAGCAGGAAGGAGCTGAACCGCAGCTCGGACAGGCAGCGCGCGACGAGGCCGACATGTGCCTCCGCGGTGTCGATCGGGCGGCTCCGGAAGTCGCCGGTCAGGCCGATGCAGCCGATAACATGGCCGCAGGGCTGGCGCGACGCGATCAGTGCGGGGAGCGCGGCCCGAGTGACCGCGTGAACCAGGTGATCCTGGCTCTCGAGCGAGGCGACGAGCGCCGTGCCGATGAAGCCGCCAGCGCCGAGGACCATGAACGATGGACTGCGTGCGAACACGGAATTGAATACCGAAGCGTTTTGCCTGGGTCCCTCCTACGCCTCAGCAGTAAATTTAGCGTTGCCGCCCGCACCATTCGCGTACGACCGCATGCACGCCGAATGCCGCGCAGCCGGACGGCAGTAACGATCCTTCTCGATGCCGTGCGTGACGAACCGCTGACACGCCCGGGACTACCGAAGGCGCGGGAAACCAGGGACCGGTCGTCTTGTCCTTCCACTGGCTAGGCTGCGCTTGTTGCGCAACCCCGATGAATAATCCTCAGTCGTAAAGGAATGGTTCGCGGGCCATCCAGTGTGCCGCGTCCATCGGCAGTTGCATGGACGGCCGGCCTCAGCCCATGCTTAGGGCCGCTCCATCGGGAGGCATCGCGTGCCGCCACCGAAACAACAGCTTCCTTCGTTCATCTGGCTGATCGTCGCGGGGCTCATTGTGGTTACCGCGCTCGGCCTGTTCTCCAACGACGGCGGAAGCGGGGGCTCGGATGTGATCCCGTACAGCCAGTTCCAGCAATACCTCGTTGGCAACAAGGTCAAGCAGGTCACCGTCTCGGGCAACGTGATCCATGGCACGCTGACCGAGGCGATGCCCGATGGCAAAACCGGCTTCACCACCGTTCAGGTCCCACCCGACCTCGCCGCCCAGCTAGCGCAGCACAATGTCGAGTTCAGCGGCACCGCCGCGGACGGCGGTGCGTTTGGCACGCTGCTTTCCTGGATCCTGCCACCGCTGCTGTTCGTCGGCATCTGGATGTTCGCCTCGCGGGCGATGATGGGCGGGCGCGGCGGCGGCTTCGGCGGCGGGCTGCTGTCGGTGGGCCGCTCGAAGGCCAAGCTGGTGGCCGAGACCGACGTGAAGGTCACCTTCAACGACGTGGCCGGCGTGGACGAAGCCAAGGAGGAGCTGCACGAGATCATCGACTTCCTGAAACGGCCGGAGGAGTTCACCAGGCTCGGGGCGCATATCCCGCGCGGCATCCTGCTGGTGGGACCGCCAGGGACGGGCAAGACGCTCCTGGCGCGTGCGGTGGCCGGGGAGGCGGGGGTGCCGTTCTACTCGACCAACGGCGCCGAGTTCGTCGAGATGTTCGTGGGCGTCGGCGCCGCCCGCGTGCGCGACCTGTTCGAGCAGGCGCGGAAGACCGCGCCGTGCATCATCTTCATCGACGAACTGGATGCGCTGGGACGGGCGCGTGGCGTCAGTCCGGTCGCGGGGCAGGACGAAAAGGAGCAGACGCTCAATCAGCTGCTCGCCGAGATGGACGGGTTCGACCGATCGGTGGCGATCGTGATCCTGGCGGCGACCAACCGGCCGGAGATTCTCGACCCCGCGCTGCTGCGGGCCGGGCGGTTCGACCGCCAGGTGTTGGTGGACCGGCCGGACAAGAAGGGCAGGGTGGACATCCTGCGCATCCACCTCAAGGACCTGAAGTTGTCGCCAGACGTGCGGCTCGAGGAGATCGCGGCGCTGACGCCAGGCTTCACCGGGGCCGATCTGGCGAACCTCGCGAACGAGGCGGCGGTGCTGGCGACGCGGCGTGGGGCGGATGCAATCGCGATGGAGGACTTCACCGGGGCGGTGGAACGGATTGTCGCGGGGCTGGAGAAGCGTTCCCGCATTCTGATCCCACGCGAACGGCGCGTGGTGGCCTATCACGAGATGGGGCACGCGCTGGTCGCGCTGGCAATACCGGGGAGCGACCCGGTGCAGAAGGTGTCGATCATCCCGCGCGGCATCGGCGCGCTGGGCTACACGCTGCAGCGGCCGACGGACGACCGGTTCCTGATGGGCAGGCAGGAGCTGGAAGACAAGATGACCGTGCTGATGGGGGGACGGGCGGCGGAGATATTGCTGGGCGAGGACATTTCCACCGGGGCGGCGGACGATCTGGCGAAGGCGACGGACATCGCGCGCGGGATGGTGCTGCGGTTCGGCATGGACGATCGGCTGGGTCCGGTTGCGTGGGACACCGAGCAGGGGAATTTCCTGCAGCAGCCGGGCGTGTTCTGGCGGCCGCGGCAGTTCAGCGACGAGACGGCGCACGAGATCGATGTGGCGGTGCGCTCGCACCTCGAGGGAGCGCTGGCGCGGGCAGTGGGTATCCTGAAGGTGAACCGGACGGAACTGGACGAGGGCGCGGCGGCGCTGCTGGCACATGAGTTGCTGTCGGCGGAGGAGTTGCCGAAGCCGCGGTCGGAGAAAGCGGCGGCTGCGGCGTAGAGCGCGCGGCAGACCGCGTGCAATACGGGTTCTCTACCCCGCATCAACCAGCAGCACGGCCTTCCCGGGTACAGCCCGTTCGCGCAACTGAACTGCCACCTGGGCGATATCCCGCCAGCTCCGTTCCACGCCGATCCGTGGCTTCAGTGATCCGTCGGCGATCAAAGCGACAAGCACCGCAAGGTCCGGTGCGAAGCGGTCCTCGGCTTCCGAGGTGAAATAGTGGAAGCTCTGCACACGAGAATTCTGCGCACCACGAAAATCCGCGAAGCTGATCGTCGTGGATTCGCCCGAAGAGTTGCCGTACACCACGACCGTTCCCTTGGCCTCGACAAGCTGGATCGCTCTGGCCAGCGATGCACCACCTGCCGATTCCAGGATCAGCCCGAAGCGGCCCTGTGCGTTCTCGATGCCCTGGACGACTTCTGCCGCACCCAGTTCCCTGATACCCGCTGCGCGTTCCGGCCGACCGACAACTGCCGCGACACGCGCACCGGAACGCGCCGCAAGTTGCACGGCAATGGTTCCTACGCCGCCGGCGGCTCCGGTGATCAGCACGCGTTTGCCGAGCAGCGGTGCGCCATGACGCAATGTGCGAAGCGCCGTGAGGCCGGCGACCGGCAACGTTGCAGCCTGCGAGAAACTGACGTTATCGGGCAACGCCGCCATGCGATGGCCGGGCACCGCGGCGCGCTGCGCCCAGCCGAATTCGTCCATCAGCGCGACGACACGCGTTCCCGCCGGCGGGCCACTGCCATCCTCGGCCTGGCGCAGCACGACGCCGGCCACATCCTGGCCCGGCACCCAACCTTCCTCATTGTTTTGGAACGACCGCAATTCGCCGCGATTGAGCGAGAAGGCGCGCACTTCGACGAGCGCCTCGTTTCGCGCAGGCTGTGGTTCCGGCAGCTCGCGCAATTCGACAGGAGCGTTGCCGTTCGGAGTGTTGACCAGGGCGAGCATGAATGCCTCCTTTCGCACAGGGCCATTCGCGGAAGGCTAGCCCGAACCGCGGTTCCGCGCGATGATCCACCCTCCCGCGACGGAGCACAGAATGCGCCAGATGGTCATGGTCGGTTTCCTGCAGGCGCAGAACTGCACGAACCTTGTCAGCTCCTGGCGCCATCCGGAATCGCGCGACGATTCCATGTCCGCCGACTACTACCGCACGATCGGCCGCGTGCTGGAGGAGGGCAAATTTCATATCGGGTTCTTCGATGATCGCCTGGCGATGCCTGACCGCTACGGCAACGATCATCGCCACACGGTCGAGCATGGCATACGTTGCGTGAAGATGGATCCCATCACCGTGCTGACAGTGATGGGCATGGCGACCGAACGTCTCGGCCTGGGCGCCACCTGCTCCACCACCTATTTTGAACCGTTCCATGTCGCGCGCACATTCGCCACGCTCGACCTGATGACGAACGGGCGCGCCGCATGGAACGTGGTGACGTCGATGAATGACGGCGAAGCACTGAACATGGGATATGACGAGCACCTGGAGCACGATACACGTTACGACCGTGCCGACGAGTTCATGCAGGTGGTGCTTGGTCACTGGAATTCGTGGGATGACGACGCGATCGTCATCGACAAGCAGACGGGCCTGTTCGCGCATCCCGACAAGGTGCGGCGGCTCGACCATCAGGGCCGCTGGTTCCGTTCGCGCGGGCCGTTCACCGTGCCGCGCTCGCCGCAAGGCCAGCCCGTCGTCATCCAGGCGGGGCAGAGTGGCCGCGGGAAGCAGTTCTCAACGCGTTGGGGCGAGCTGATCTTCGTGTCCACGCACACCAGCATGGCGCACGGGCGGCAACTCTATCGCGAGCTGAAGGACGACGTCGAGCGTCAGGGACGCAACCCCGACCATTTCTCCATCACGCCGTCAGCCTATGTGGTCTGCGCCGAGACCAAAGCCGAGGCCGAGGACAAGATGGCGCTGATCGAGACGTTGGCGACGGACGAGGACGCGCTTTCGTTGCTGTCTGAGGCGATGAACTTCGACTTTGCGTCCAAAGGCCTGGACGAACCTTTTACCGACGATGAGTTGGCGAACATCTCCGGCACGCAGTCGATGCGGGACCGCGTGTTGCGGGCGAGCGGAATCACCAACCCGACGCCGCGCGACTTCGTCCGCTACAGTCACCGGGCGCGTCCGAACAACCCGTTCGTCGGCGGACCGAAGGAGGTGGCGGACGGGCTGGAGCAATGGTTCACCGAGCCGGTCGCCGACGGCTTCGTACTTGCAGCCACGCACGTGCCCGGCACCTACATGGACTTCGTGCGCCACGTCGTGCCGGAGTTGCAGCGGCGTGGGCTGTACCACAAGGACTACACGGGCGCGACGCTGCGGGAGAATCTGGGGCTGCCGATCCCGCGCGCGACGTGGAGGAACACGGGATGAAGCCCGGCCACGATCGTCCGTCATGGCCGGGCTTGGCGCGGCCACCCACGCCTTTCGATGTGACGGGCGATAAAGCCGTGGATGGCCGGCACAAGGCATGTCCTCGGGCGGCCCTTCGGCCCGACCCGGGGGCCGGCTATGACGGTTGGGGGTTGGGGATGCGCATACGCCGTAGTGTGAGGACAAAAAATGAAACTCGGTCTTTCCATCGGTTATTCGCGCGCGCATCTTGAAATTCCGGTGAAGCTCGTGCAGCGCGCCGAGGAGCTTGGCTATGACAGTGTATGGACAGCGGAGGCTTACGGCACGGATGCCGTCACGCCGCTTGCCTACCTCGCAGCGTTGACGAAGCGGATCAAGCTCGGCACCGGCATCATGCAACTTGCCGCCCGCACGCCGGCGAACGCTGCGATGTGCGCGGCCACCGTCGATGCCATGGCCGGCGGAGGCCGCTTCATCGCCGGGCTCGGTGTGTCGGGACCGCAGATCGTCGAAGGTTGGTACGGCGAGCCGTGGGGTCGGCCGTACTACCGTTACAAGGACTACGTCGCGATCATGCGGAAGATCTTCCGGCGCGAGGCGCCGGTGACGCATCAGGGGCGCGAGATCAGCCTGCCCTACACCGGTGAAGGCGCGCTCGGCGTCGGCAAGCCGCTGAAATCCATCCTGCACATGAATCCAGACATCCCGATTTACCTCGGCACTGGCAATGAAGCGACCGTGAAGTTGACAGCGGAAATCGCCGACGGCTGGCTGCCGCTCGGATTTGTGCCCGGCTCCTTGCCGGAATATCTGCCCTGGCTCGAGGAAGGCTTTCGCCGCGCCGGCAACGGCAAGAGCCTGCACGATTTCGCCATCCAGGCCTCGGTGCATGTCGAAATCGACAGCGACGTGAAGGCCGCGTTGGCGAAGATGAAACCCGAGGTCGCGCTGTATGTCGGCGGCATGGGCCATCGCGACAAGAATTTCCACAAGGACATGATGATCCGCCGCGGCTTCGGCGATGCGGCTGAGCGGATACAGGAGCTGTACCTGGCGCACCGCAAGGAAGAAGCGATTGCAGCGGTGCCCGACGAATGGGTCGATCAGAAATCGCTCGTCGGGCCGCCGGAGCGGATCAGGCAGCGCTTCCGCGCATGGGAGGACTCCGGAGCAACCAGCCTTACCGTTCGTTCCCGCCAGCCGGAGGCGATCGAGGTGATGGCGCAGGCAGCGCGACTTTAGTCACTTATCACCTAACTCTTGCCACTTCCCGCGTTAAATCCCATCAAATCATAGCCGGAATGATGACTGCCTCGGTAAGTCGTCCTGCTGCTGCGGCTGCTGCACGCCCAGCCTTCGTCAGATAATACCGATATGTCCCGGTAACCCGCTTGATCATGCCGATGTCCAGTAATCGGCGGAGTTGTCTCGACAGCCGGGTCGGCGAGAACATGTCGAGGTCCGGCAGCAGAATCGGCCCGGCGGACGCCAGCAATGTTGACCCTTGGGTTTTGCAGGGCATGCAGCAACGCGCTGTCGCCTGGTTCGAAGAAGTTGATCCCCTTGACGATCTTGCCGTCGACCTGACGCGGCTTGGTCACGCGGTCGAGTGCGCGAACCCCGGCGGAGAAGTCATCGAGGGCAGAGAGGTGAGTCAGATATCGTCGGTTGCAGCCAAGGAGAATTGCACGGAGATCGATCAGGCTGTAGATGGACTTCTTGACCGGTGCGAGTTCCCGGGTGGGTGGCCCCTCGCGGTGTTCCACCTTGCGGTGGTGCTTGAAGAAGGACACGTCGTTGGTCGTGGTCTCGATGCGCAGCACGATGCCGCACTTGTCGTACATCTTGATCGAGCATTTGCCGAAGCGGTGCTTGATGCAGGTTCCCTCGATGCGCGTGGAGAACAGTGAGCCAACCTCCTGGGTCAGCAGCGGCGTGATCTGACGGCCGAGGAAGGTGGCTATCTGCTCCGCTTTCACACTCAGCACCGATTCCCGGACCAGCTGCTCATAGAGCGGCCCGAGAGTGGCAGCGGAGCGGAACACCAGATCGGTGGCGTATTCCACCTGCATCAGACTCCAGTGATAGGATTGGCCGAACACGTCGGACACCGGGCAGCACCGTTCGGCATATCGATCCAGGGTGCGGTGCAACTGGTCAGGCGAAAGCGTGTCGGCCAACGCCTGGGCAAGCGGCCAGTCATCGATCCGGATGAAGGCATTGTCGGCCATGGTGTAGCCGATGCCTTTGGCGGTTAGTTTGCAAGCCAGCCAACTGTGGCCGTTGCAGTAGAATTGCAGACGGAAAGGTGCCCATGTCGGGACACGCAGGTAGATCAGTCCGAACGCTGCATCCATGAAGTAGAAATAGTAGTGCAGGCATTTGCCGCTGTCCGGTCGGATGAACGTCTTGTGCGTCTGCTTGTCGTGCCAGGGCTGATAGGCATCGCAGGCTTCCATGGCCGAGATGATGTGCACCAGGCCGGGGTGATCGCCGCGCCGCTCGAGAACCCGCGCGACCACCGAACTCCTTGCGAATGTGGCTCTTGGCCATGTGCTCGATTGCTACTCCCGCCTCAGCGGCCAACGATGCCGCTCGGTCTCGCACACGATCGCGCAGCTTCATCGCGAACTGCGGATAGTCGAAGATGCGGATACCCTGGGCATTGAGATACCGGGTCATCCCGTCCGCATAACACACCGGGCAGCGTCCCGGTGGTTACCACGCGGTCGTAGCACGACAGCACTCCGGCGATCCGATCGTCGTAACGCTCCGTCAGAGATTGGCTCATCCGTCCCCCGCCAGATGACACTCCCGACCGGGAAGGCTACATCAAACCTATTGGTTCCGGCTCCGCCGCTTAGGTAGATATGGACTGGCGCTTCGTGATCACAAGGACTGGGAAATGGCTGACCCAACCCCGACTGTCTATCTCGTAGTTCTTATCGAGATTACGACAGACAAAGATATGATAATGAATATGTGCCTGCCGTTCTAAAACTGATTAATAAACATGGCGGGCGCTTGGTCTCCGCTGTGGACGGCGCAGAGAATTCTGGAGGGCAATCTCGTAAAGGGACGCGCGGTGCTCATTGAATTTCCAAGCGATGAAGCTCTTAGGAAATTCTATTATGACGATGAGTATGAGCCATCCAAAATTTTACGCCATAGCATTACATACTCTCAAGCATTTATAATGCCGAGTGGGTTTCATTTGTCGTCGTAGCAGGCAACGGCGCACGCTTGCTGATGGGGCGACGCTTTCTCCCATGCTGAACTGATCCCAGTGCGCAAACTCCGCTGCCCGCCCGAAACGGTCATCGGACAGCGCGTCGATATCACTCCCGCGCCAGCCGTGCCGGCATCGGTGACGCCGAGCGCGCCCGGCTGGCGATCTTTGCGGTAGCATTGATCGCCAGCACGGCGTCGGCCAGCCGCCGGCGCGCTCGGCACCCAGAACGGCATCCGCAAGGCCGGTGAATTTCCCCCGCAGTTCCGCCTCGGTGAGGAAGTTCGACGGCTCGCCCTTCGGCACCACCACCTTCCGGCGAAGCTGCGCCCCCGCGCGGCGATGGTCAGCCTGCCGGACATGTTGGCGGGGAACTCGGCCTCGATCTCCGGATCGAACTCGCACACCACCTTCGGCAGCAGACCGCGCACCGATGCATCCCGCAGCAGCCCGTAGCTGTCCCAGCCCATCGCGCCGGTTGCGAGCGCCGCCGAGATCACGAAGGGCCGCTGAACTGGCCGTCCACGACGTTCTGCGGATCGGCCTTCTTCTCGGGCGGCTGGCCGATCAGCATCATCCCGCCGCCGTCATGGAATGCCTGCGCGGCGCCGTGACGCGGTGCCGTCTCCATAGCCGCGGGCTTGTCATACCAGCGGCCCGAACCAATGACCCTCCGTCACCACTTGTTCCTTCCGTCATGGCCGGGCTTGTCCCGGCCACCCACGATTTTCGTGACGCAGCGCGGCAGCAACCGTGAGGCAGTGGAGGGTTTCTGCGCCCTCCCCCGCCTTCTCGGTGAGCTATTCGGCGGCCAGGTTCGGGGTGAATTCGAGCGGCAATCCCTTGTGACCGGTCAATCTCTCGCCTTCCTCGTACATCTCGAAGGCCCGTTTCTTCAGCGCCGGAAGGACCGAGGCGATCTTGTCGAGGTCCAGATCGGCCGCGATCCCCGGGTAGCCGGCACGCTCGATCATCGCGCCGATCTTTCTGTTCTCGAGCTGCTCGAAGGTCCACTCCAGCGGATCGTCGATGACCGTCAGGTCCCAGTTGATCCGGTGGTTCTTGTTGCGCGGACCATAATGGTAATGCGCGCCCTGCCAGAAACAGTCGAACGCCAGAACCTCGGTTTCTTCGACGTATGCCTTCCCCTTCGATCCGCCCACGTCGGCAAGGACGTGGAGCGCGAGGCCGCCGTCACCGTTTCGCTGCCGCCGCATCTCGAGGCCGAACCGGATGTTGCCGGCTTCAAAGATGTCGGTGCCACGGTTGTGTTTGACCGTGTTCCGCTTGGATATGAACGTTTCCCTGGCGCAGGCCTCCACGTCGGGCAGGATGCCGCGCACCGTGGCAAGGTCGGTTGCCTCCGCGATTTCCTTGTAGCCGGCCCGGTCCAGCATCTTCGGGAGTTTTTGGCCAAGGGTTCGGATGGTCCAGCCGATGGGATTGCCATCGATGATCGGATCCATCCGGCAGTGCACGCCCATGCCGCCGCCGACCCGGCCGGCTGTCGTCAGTTCGGGATTTTCCGGGCCGTAGACGTAGCTTCTCTCGATGTCGAAGCAGTTGAAGCGCAGCAGCGTGGTCTGCTTGCCGCCGACATCGGCCGCCACGTCGATGGATACACCCTGGTCGACTGATCCTCGACGTTGCCATCCCAAAGTTGGTGTCTGACGATGAAGGTCAGGGGCTCGGCGGTAAATCTGGTTCCTTGCGATTGTGGCATGTTGGGGCGCTCCTGTTGGAGGGAATCTGCGCGAGCCTAGGGAGGAGGCGCGGTGGTCGCAAGGGCGGCTGGTGCGGGAGTGCATGCGAACGCTTGAACTCACGGAATGTGCGCGACCCTCGGAGGACTTCCGCACCGTCAATCAGCCGGCGAGAATGCCACCATCGACGGCCATGGCATGACCCACCATGAAGCTCGCGGCCGGACTGCAAAGCCATACCACGGCAGCGGCGATCTCGTCCGGCTCACCGAAGCGTCCGATGGGTTCTTGCGCCACCATCCGCCGCACGATTTCCGGATCGTAATTCTTCGTGACGAA
Organism: uncultured Alphaproteobacteria bacterium; assembly: GCA_963780095.1. Taxonomy (GTDB): domain Bacteria; phylum Pseudomonadota; class Alphaproteobacteria; order Acetobacterales; family Acetobacteraceae; genus JAMXLO01. The sequence goes on along the minus strand of CAWABH010000055.1, from coordinate 190,926 downwards.
GGCTGCCATCGGCGTGTTGATCATTCCCGGGCAGACCGCGTTGATGCGGATGCCCTTGGCGGCATAGTCGAGAGCGGCGCTGCGCGTCAGACCGATCACCGCGTGCTTGCTCGCGGAATAAGCGCTGCGGCCTCTCGAACCCTTCAAGCCGCCGATCGAAGAACAATTGACAATCGCGCCACTGCCCTGCGCCAACATCTGGCGAAGTTCGCCCTTCATGCAGTTCCACACGCCGCGCAGGTTGACGTTCATCACACGTTCAAATTCGTTGTCGCTGGTTTCCAGAAGCGCCGCAGCCTCGGAATTCACGCCGGCATTGTTGAATGCTGCGTCGAGCCGCCCATAGGTGCCGACGGCGCGTTCGATCATCGCGTCGACCTGAGCGGTATCCGTCACGTCGCAGGTGACGCCAACGACATTGTGGCCCGCTGCGCGCAGGCCCTCGGCCGCCTTGCCGATGGTCTCCTCGTCGCGATCGGCGAGGATCACGGACGCGCCAGCCTTGGCGAAGGCCTCCGCCGTCGCCAGGCCAATGCCACCGCCGGCTCCGGTGACGAGGGCCACTTTTCCATCGAAAGCTGTAGTCATCCTGCCGATCGATCTGAACCCGCTGCGAAGGGTGGTTTCGCCGTTGACTATCAGCCTGCCCGTCATCCGACACAACACATCGACAAAAACGAGACCCCAGACCACGATCGGGTGGCACTCGCACCCCCCGGTACCGATAGCCTGGGGCGGCCCAATCATCACACCGCCGCGCGTCCGCCATCCACGAATAGATTGACCCCATTGATGTAACGGCCAGCGTCGGAGCACAGCAGCATCGCAGCGCCCACCAGGTCGTCCGGCCGGCCAAGGCGTCCGGCCGGGATGCGTTGTGCCAGGGTCTCGCCCTCAATGGCCATTTGGTCTCGATTGCGCGCAGTCAGGATCGCGCCAGGGGCGAGGTTGTTCACCGTCACGCCCTGGCCGCCGAACTGGCGTGCCAGACTCAGGGTCCAATTGAGTTGCGCGGCCTTGGTCCCGGCATAGACAAACATCGCGGGGTGTGGCCGCTCCTGCTGCACACTGCCGATGGTCACGACCCGGCCCCAACCGCGTTCGGCCATCGGGGGCACCAGGGTTTGCAGCAATTCCATCGTGGTGCGCAGGTTGACGGCGATCTGGCGGTCGAAGTGTTCGCGGGTAACGGCACGGAAGTCCTCCGGCAATTCGATGGAGGCGTTCAGCACCAGGATGTCGATCGGCACCCACGCGGTGACGGCGGCGGCCAGATGGTCGGCCGGCGTCGTCCCGGGCGAAATCCTGGCCGAACGCGGCAGCGTCTCCGCCCATTGCCTGGATTTCCCGGACGACGTTGGCGGCATCGCTGAGTTCCTCGGTCGTGCCGGCGTGATGAATGGCCAGGCGTGCCCCCGCGCCGGCAAGACCCAGCGCGATCGCGCGCCCTATTTCGCGGCGGGCGCCGGTAACCAAGGCGGTGCGGCCAGTCAGGCGGAACGGGGTGAAGGGATCGAACATGTCGGGACTCCAAGCACGCGGTCGGGCGGTCAACACCTCGCGGTCAGCAACGGCGAAGGCAAGAGCTGATCTGCGATCCTCGACGCGGCTCTCGCGCGCAAATGGGCGATTGGATGAATGCTGGCGTGACTGCTGGTGGTGGCAGACGTTCGCCGTTGGAAACTGTTGGCGCCAGATAGCGAACCCAGCCGGCCCTCGGCCTTCGTCTCGGCAAAGCGACCTCCACCTGCCTCATACCACCGGTCCGAACGAATGACCGTCCATCGCCACTCGTTCGTTCCGTCATGGCCGGGCGCGTCCCGGCCATCCGTCGTGGCAGGGTGCCGCGTCAGACCTGTGATCGAGCCGCCGAGGCACCGGTTTCGCCACGAGCTTGGCACTGCGGGCGGTGGTGCGGCGAATGTCCTCCAAGCGACAGAAGGCTGCAGCGACGCGACGAGCAGGCTGCCGTGTGCCAACATGTCACGCGCAGCGTGAGGATCCCAGAGATGATGTCGCTCCGTTCCCCCGATCTCCAGCTGTTCCTGACCTCGGCCGAAGCAGCGATCCGTCATGGATCCGCTGTCGATGGACGGGCGCGCGTGGCTGCCGAACGGATGTTTGCGGCGCTACAGGCGCCGTCCACCCAAGCCGGGCGTCCGGGCACGGGCAGATTGCCCGTCTGCCGCCATCTGGCGACGGCGCTGGAGCACGTGCGCCGTCAGCCCGGCCCAATCGGTGCCTTGGCCGATGCCTTTGCCGTTATCGAACCGCAGCTCAGCTGGAAGGTCCGGGCTGGCGCTGAGACGCAGGGCGACCAGTTCCTGGACGCCCACGCCAACGCGACAATCACAGGTCCGGAGGGGCTCGAGATACGGCGCGATGTCCGGATCGGCGTGAGTCTTATGGCACCGCATACGCGATATCCCGACCATCGTCATCCGCCCGAGGAGATCTATGTCGTGCTTTCGGACGGGCAATGGCGCCAGGCGAGCGATCCATGGCATGCGCCTGGCATCGGTGGCCTCGTGTACAATCCTCCAAACATCGTGCACGCGATGCGCTCAACGGAACGGCCGCTGCTCGCGCTTTGGTTCCTTTGGACGTAACGAACGAGTCAGTCGTTTCTCGACAGATCTTCAGTCGCCACTGGTTGATCGCGCGCGACTGTCAGTGATGGCGTGAGAGCATCGGCGAATAGACGTGCATCATTGCGAAGATGCTAGAAGCTGAAATTCACCATCATCATCGGGCCACCCATCGACAGGTGCTGCACGACGGCGCTGCTGCTCTGCTCGAAGGATAGGTAACGGTAGGTGAGCGACACACCGGCCCAGCCCGTTTGATAGCCGAGGCCGGACGCAATCTGCCAGGTCAGTTTCGAGCCGCCTGCACCAATGTCGAAATAATACGGGATGAACAGCCCCGTATCGCTAAGACGGATGCGGCCGCGAAAGCCGCCGATGCCGTTCCAGATGCTGCTGTTGTCGGAAACGCCGCCGATGCCCCCGAACGTCGCGCCGTTGCCGCGTGGTCCTGTCAGCGTAATTCCCAGGCTGAAATTCGTCGTGGTGTTCACTCCGAAATAGCGGAAGCCGGCGATCACATCGAAGTTGCCCCATCCGCCCTGTAGCAGGGTGTAGCCTCCCGCGAGGGTCCATACCTTGGCGTTCAGCGATGTGCCAGTGCTGCGCTGCACCGAGCGTGAGATCGGCAGGGAGGGAAGGCCGGTGAAGTCGATCGATCTGAAATGGGAACTGGTGGCGCTCAGGTTCAAGTAGATGAAGTCGGTGAGGAGCGAGAACGGGCCATATTGCGCGTCCGCCGCAATCATCGTCGCGAAGTTCATATGGGACAGTATATCGCCAGGTCCGACTGACACTTCGGTGGGCAGTCTGCCATCGAGCGCGGGCGGCAGGTGATAGTCCAGCGTCGTGTTGATGGTCGGCAGCCACAGATAGGGTGCGATATTGAATGACCAGCCCGACGGGTTCGCGGCCTGTTGTCCCGCGCTGCCTGGTTGTTGCGCATGGGTGGCAGACGTTGCTCCCGCTGTGAACAGCCCCGCCAGTACGGCGGCCATGACGACTCGGCTCAACATCAGGGACTCCCTCGCCTCAACATGATCGGCCCGATTAGATCCGGCGTTGTCAACAGCGACCTATGCCGGACCCGCGAATTGGTTGGGTGACCAACAGAGCATGGACAACGCACATTTATCCTTTGATCGGTGATTGGTCTATACTGATGCGTTACCGCAGTCTTCGGGTATGAATCGAGCAGCACACACCTCATCCGCGGCTGCAGGCATCGCGACCGCCCGCTGTGCGGACGTGGTTCGCGAAGCGGATTTCGTCGATTGCAGTCACACCGAAACCATTCTAGACAAATCACAAGGCTGCGCCGGCGAACCTCGTGGGAGGGCGGCCAGTCGCATGGAGACTGCCAGTATGATCGATACGACGACCATCAACGGGACAGCGAAACCTGAGGCTAACTACACGCAGTCGCCGTCGCGTCATCTCCTGCTCGGGTTTGCGTTGGCCGCGCTGCTGTTGCTGACGGGATGTTCGTCGTCCGTCAAGCTCGGCCCCGAAGCCGTCGCCGGATTGACGCCCGACGGCACCGTTGACATGGAGCAGGTCCAGGCCGCCTTCATCGGCAGTGCCGGTGGCGGCAGCGGGACACTGTTTTATCGTGGCGGAAGCTATCCCTTTGCGGTCGGCGGCCTGGGAGTTGGCGGCATCGGCGCCTCGACGATCGACGCCGAGGGCGAGGTCTACAAACTCAACAGCCTGGCAAACTTCCCTGGCGCCTACGGCCAGGCCCGCTATGGCTTCGCAATCGGTAACACGAGCGGCGGTGATCTTTGGTTGCAGAATGAGAAGGGCGTCATCATGCATCTGAAGGCCAAGCGGACTGGCCTGATGCTCAGCCTCGGCGGCGACGCGGTCGTCATATCGATGTCACAGTAACGATCCGGCGCGTATTACTGATCGAGGACGATGCGCAGGGCGTCGCCGCCGAGATCCGGCATGCGGCCCTGCGGTGGGACCTGGAGATGAACGATTGTCGCGTACTCGTTCTGCAGCCATAGGCCGCCGTCGGCCTGTCCCGGAATTGGGGATGCACCGGGCGCGCGACGATAGGTTCCAGCAAACCGCGATATGTCCTGAAGCTTATAGACCTCGCCGGACGTCTGCATGATCGCGACGGCGCTGCCTTCGACACCCAGGCCTCCGATTGCGAAGTGATAGAGCGTGCCGTGGAAGAATACAGTGCCGGTGCCGCCCCCGCCGGGTGGTACATCGTTTGGCAGCGCCGTGTTCAACTCCACAGCTGCCGGGCACTCGCGCAACATTCGATTGCGCGGGGGCGGCGCCGTTTCCACACGCCGCCAGGAGCAACGGCAGACCCGCCGCAAGCACCGCTCCTATTTTCGCAGGCATGGTGCGAACACGACCTGACACATCGAGAGATCACCCGAAAAGTTTGCGCTGGTCAGTCTGGAATTCTCGAACACGGTATCCACCGAACACGAGGCAGGAGCAAGGGCCGTGGGACTCGAAACCCCGATCGTCGCACCCCGCTGCAGGTTTGTCACAAACGACATACGTTCCTGGCCGCCTTGGGGAAGCTCCAGAATTGGCGGCCCCGAGCAGGCGAGGAAGCGCGACTTCTCAATCCCTTTGAGCGCAGCAGCAAGATCCGGCGTTGCCTGCTGCGCGCAGGCGGCCACTGCGAGGGCGAGTGCCAGCGAATGGAGACGGATGGGCATCACGTATGCCTTCAATGGAACAGCGCCCCTATAACGGGACCGTCTATCCCGCTGCGCACCTGGAATGGAGAGTCAAGCAACATGGCGAGTTTGCAGTTTGGTCTGGCGGCTATTGCCATATGCATGGCAGCGGCTGGATGCACCAGCACACCCCCACCACCGCCGGTCGCCCCGATTGCCGTCACACAGCCATCCCGACCGGTCTCCGTGAACGGAACCTACAATGGCATCACTCAGCTCGTTCAGGGGTCCGCCATATCGTGCGGAACCCAGGATATGCTGACGCTGCACGTCGTCGACAATTCGTTCGGCTATACGCTCAACCAGCCGCAGGTGCCGTGGCAGCCTGTGCGATCGTTCAATGTCGTGATCGCGTCGGACGGTTCGTTTCAGGCGCAGTCCGGCGCTGCCTATATCCGTGGCGCCGTCAGCGGCACTCACATGGCGGGAGACATCGTTGGCGATGCCTGTGGTTACCACTTCGAGGCGGACAGTTCGGGCACATTTTGAGTTGTCGGACGGAGCGGACACCGCCGCCGCTCAGGCGCCGGCCAGGTCGTTCAGGCTGAGCATCGCCGTCATCAGGGACGCGACAATACCGGCAACCGCAAGGCCCATGAGGATGGTGATGGCCGGCACAAGCAGCGCAACCATGCGCTGCGTTGCCAGCCGGGTGCGTTCCTCATGAATGTCCGCGGCACGCAGGGCCATGGGGCCAAGCTGGGCGTTCTCCTCGCCCAGGCGCAGCAGGTGGATGGTGCGTGGCGGGAAGATACGGGCTTCGGATAGCGGTTGGGCCAGCCCACCACCGCCGCGCGCACTGGACGTGGCCTGCTCGATTGCGGCGACCGCGGCGAGGTTGCCCAATGCATCGCGCACGACGCCCAATGCCGCGATCAGCGACACGCCATTGACCAGCAGGGTGCCCAGCACGCGGGTGAAGCGTGCGGCCAGCACTTCGCGCAGGAGCGTACCGAGGACGGGCAGGTGCAGCAGGAAGCGATCGGTGAACAGCCGTGGCCCCGGACGGCGCAGCAGGGCGCGACCAGCCATCAGCAATGCGCCCAACACCACCAATGCCTGCAAACCGTAGCTGGACACGGCCGCTCCGGCATCGATCAGGAACTGGGTGGAGGCGGGCAGCTTCGCCCCGCTCTGCTCGAACATCGGCACGAACTGCGGCAGAACCTGCGTCAGCAACAGGGCCACCGATCCGATCGCCGCCACCAGCAGCAGGCCGGGATAGATCAAGGCCGAACTGACGGTTGCCGCCAGGCTGCGCTGCCGGTCCAGCAGGTCGGCCATGCGCGCCAGTGTCGCCGCCAGCTTGCCCCCGGCCTCGCCGGCGCGCACCAGGCCGATATGCAGCCGGGTGAAGCTGCCCGGAGCGCGGCTGAGTGCGACAGACAGCGGGGCGCCGTCGCGCACCGCGTCGCGCATTTCCGTCACGACGCGCTGCACCCGCGTGTTGGGCGCCGTTTCCTGCATGTAGCGCAGCGCGCGATCCAGGTCCTGCCCAGCACCCAGCATGGTCGCGAGTTCGCGTATGAGGTCGGCAACCTCCTGCTTTTTCAGACCGCGTTTGCCACCGAAATCGATGTGCAGCAGCGAGGCGAGCGAAGATCGCCCGGCCGCCGGTTCGGCGCGCATCGGCATGCTGCCCTGCCGCTGCAGGCGCGAAATGACCTCGGCCTCGGTCGCGGCGTCCATCAGCCCACGCTGAAGTTCGCCGCCAGGTCCGATCGCGGTGTAGCGGAAGGAGGGCACGGCTCAGCCCTCCGCCTGAACGCTGCGGGCGACTTCCTCGATCGTCGTCTCCCCGGCCAGGGCGGCGGCAATTCCGGCGTCGAGCATGATCTCCATGCCGCCGGCGACCGCCGCGCGTTCAATGCTGGCGTGATCGGCGCCGGCGAAGATCAGCCGTTCGATCTCGGAGCCAAGCTCCAGGAACTCCGCGATGGCGGCACGGCCGCGGTAGCCGGTATTGCGGCATTCCGGGCAGCCGACCGGGTGATACAGCGTCACGGGGCCGCCGCCGCAGCGCCTTTCCAGATCGAAGCGATGGATCATCTCGGGCGCGGCGGGAACAGGACGGCGGCAGGCCGTGCACAGACGGCGGACCAGGCGCTGGGCCAGCACACCGCGCAGCACGGCCGTCAGCAGATAGTCCTCCACCCCCATGTCGCGCAGGCGGGTGATCGCGGCCGCGGCGGAGTTGGTATGCAGCGTGGACAGCACCAGATGCCCGGTCAGCGCAGCCTGGACGGCGATCTGCGCCGTCTCCGGGTCACGGATCTCGCCCACCATGATCACGTCCGGGTCCTGGCGCAGGATGGAGCGCAACAGGCTGGCGAAGTTCAACCCGATCTGGGTGTGCACCTGGATCTGGTTGATGCCGTGCAACTGGTATTCGATCGGGTCCTCGACCGTGACGATCTTGCGCGTGACGGCGTTGAGCGCCAGCAGGCCGGTATAGAGCGTGGTGGTCTTGCCGCTGCCGGTCGGGCCTGTCACCAGCACGATGCCGTTGGGCGCCTCGAGCGCCGCACTGAACTTGTGGATCACGCCCTGCGACAGGCCGAGGCGTGCATAGTTGAACGCAACGGCGTTGCGATCGAGGATTCGCAGCACGACGGTCTCGCCGAACAGGGAAGGGATGGTGGAGACACGGAAATCCACCTCCTGTCCGCGCACCGCAAGCTTGATCCGGCCGTCCTGCGGCAGGCGGCGCTCGCCGATGTCGAGCTTCGCCATGATCTTGATGCGGGAGGTGATGGCGGCGGCCAGGCGTGGCGGTGGGCTGTCAGCCTCCTGCAACTGGCCATCATAGCGGTAGCGCACGCGCAGCCGATCCTCGAACGGCTCGATATGGATGTCGGAGGCCTGGGTCTCCACCGCGCGGGTGATGATCTGGTTGACCAGACGGATCACCGGCGCCTCGCTCGCCAGGTCCTTCAGCCGTTCGGTATCGTCTTCCGAGGGCTCCTCGGCGGCACCATCCTCGGCGGCATGTGGTGCCTCCTCGTCCGGGTAGAGGCGCTTGAGCGCGGTATCCAGCTCGATCGGCACGGCGATTTCCAGGCGCACACTTGCGCCGGTGGCGGCGGCGATGGCGGCGGGCGTGAAACTGTCCAGCGGATCGGCCAGGGCCACAACCAGCGTATCGCCCTCCATCGCCATCGGCAGTGCGTGGGCGTGGCGCAGGAAGCGTCCGGTCAGACGGTCGGCGAACAGCGGCTGGTCGGTCGGATAGCTGTCGGCACGGGCCACGGGCAATTCGAGCAGCGTCGCATAAGCCTCGGCCATTCCCCGTTCGGAGACCAGGCCAAGTTGCAGCAGCACCGTATCCAGCCGTTGCGCGGTCTCATCGGCGACGCGACGGCTGCGTTCAAGCGCCCGGATATCGCATTGGCCGGTCCGAAGCAGGATGTCGGTCAACTTCTCCAACGGCATCTCGGCAGTGGAAAGCAGCGTGGTCATAATGCGCGTCGTCCATGAGATATGCGGGCAGATATGCGGGCGCCGGGCCGCGGTGCGTCATTCTCCATGCCGGTCGGGTGTGGCATGTGGTCAAGGCCGCCGGGAGGCGAACATCGTGCGCGCCGCATCCAGCACCTTGGCCTGGTAGCTCAGGTTCAGGATCGGCGTATGGGAATGGTAGTCGCCGACGGCGCGCAAGAGATCGCCTTTGGTCTCGTTCAGATATGTGCGCATGATAAGCCCGGCAGCGGCGATGTTGAAGCAGGGATCGCTCAGCAGCCGGTCGCGCACATTAGCCTCCGGCAATCTGGCAAATCGGGCGATCGGGCTGACCCAAATCGTATTGATCTGCATGACGCCCAGATCCACCGACCCATCCTTGTTCGAGTGCATCAGTCCAACGCGTCCGCCTTCAATCGCCTGGATGGACGGCAGCACGCGCGGCGGCAAATGATACCACGATGCGGTAAGTGCCATGCATGCAAGAAATGGAACCGCCATTTGATCCAGCTAAAACATGATTCATGTGTTGTTGTCCAATGATTTCGGAATGGCGCAGTGGTCTGTTTTATGATCTATGTGGGATCAGTTCTTCCGTGAGACTGGGAGCATCATGAAGCAGCGCATTCTGACCCTCGATCCAATCGGACGGTCCGCAGTCAAGCGACCATCGGGCAACGAGGGTTTCACCCTTCTGGAAATCCTCGTCGTCATCGCCATCCTTGGCCTGCTCATCGGTCTCGTTGCGCCAGCCGCCCTGCGCCAGCTCTCGGGCGCACGCAATTCCGTTGCCAAGCAATCCATCGAGCGCATTTCCTCGGTGCTCGACCTCTACAAGCTCGATGTCGGCTCGTATCCCAGCTCCGACCAGGGGCTCGCCGCACTGGTGCAGAAACCCTCCGGATCCGACAACTGGAACGGACCCTATCTCAAGGGCGACACGCTGCCCATGGATCCATGGAACCACCCCTTCGTGTATCGCAACCCCTCGGAGCGAAGCGGCCATGACTACGATCTTTGCTCACTGGGCCAGACCGGCAATGCCGGCCAGGGTGGGACCATCTGCAATCCGTGACAGTTCGGCACAAGCGAAAGGAGCGCGCGTTGCATCGGCTACTCCGAAGGCGTTCCCCACGTTAGAATCTGATACGGCGCCTGGTCCAGGCTCGCTTCCGCGCGCAAGCGAACCACGGCCTGCCGTGTGAACCGACCCCCCTTCGCGCCAACCGAGGTCGCGTCTATCATCACCACCATGACCCGACCCGACGAGCCGAAATACCAGGGGTCGCCGGTGCCCGTCGATGCCTCGGCCGGTGTGGCGGGCAGATCACTCGGCGCTGGCGGATCGCCCTCCCGATATATCGACACGAATGGCTTCATCCGGGCCAGCAGCGCCGGCGTCATTCCCACCACGAGCCCGATATCGTCCACGCTGTCGAACAGCTGGTTCCCCGGTCCGTATGGCAGGCCTGCCGCCTGATATTGCGACAGTTTTGTTCCGCCAGACAGCGATTGCGCGCCGTTCGAGCGCCAGTCGAGGATCGCGCGCGCAAGCGCCGCTGCCTTGCCGGCGTCCACGCCGAGATTGGCAAGCAGCGCCTGAAGCACCGGCTGGGGTGCCGTGTTCGGGTTTACCTTTCGTGACTGGTTCCTGATACGCACCTCGACCGCGGCATCGCCAATGCGGATCACGCGCAGGCGTCCATCCGGTGCCCATGTGCCCTGCACCAATCGCATGATCGCCTGATAAATGGCGCCATCCGCCGCGGCCTCCGTCGCCGCGTTGGCCCGCAGGTTCGTAGCCACCTGCACCTCGGTCCGCCCCGTCGTCGTGAATTGCGCCACCAGCAATGCCAGCAGCACCATTGTCCACAGCACGATCAGCAGTGCGAAGCCGCGTTGGCGACTCACAGCCGCCACCGGTCGCGCATCGGCATAATAACGATATCGTATCCGTGCCGTCCGCTGGCGCCGGTGAAGACCATGCGGATTCGGATCAGCTTGGGCAGCACCACCCCGCCCCACTCCGACTGCCAGCCGGCCTTTGGGTCGTGCCAGTAAGCCATCTCCAGGTGGTCCACATCGCGCATCAGCGTGACGCGTCCGGGCTGCGGCGCGGGCCCGATGGGGTAGCGGTAGTTTGGCTGCCATAGCAGCTGCAGCTGGTTCTTTTCGTCCACTGCCAATGTCACGAGCGCTGCCCGCGTGACCATCGTGTCGGCCGCCTGCGGCAGCGTTGTCGTGAACACCAGGCTGTGCGACGTTCCCTTGAAGGCCGCGGGTCGGCCACTGACCCCGCCGGGATCCATGCGCTCGATCAGTGCGCGCAGCGTCCTGTCCGCGGCCTCCACGTCGCCGCGATCCGCCAGCGTGCGCGCCTGTGCCTGCCACGCATTGACGCCGAGCCGCAGGCCCTGGGCCAGGCCCATCATCAGCAGGCTGAATACGACGAGCGCAACCAGGATTTCCAGCAAGGTGAAGCCTGCCTGTCTGCGCGCGCTCATTACGGGATGATAGCAAATCGCCCCTGTCCGGTGCCACAACGGATCGACATGGCGATGCCGAACGCGGGTTGGATCCGTCGCTCGCCGCACGGTGAGCCAACCGGGGCGCTTGGGTCGCGTGGCCATCGAACGGCGATGCTGCGTCAGATGGCCGAGTGTGTGGACCTGTCGAAACACGGCGGCTGCTCTGGTCGCCCCGGCGTGCTCAGCCCGGCGCCGATATCAGCAGACGCTCACTATCCAGCCGAACCGTGCGACCATGCGTTCCCTCCCGCCAGTTGATCCAAACGGTGACGGCACACAGCGTGATCACGAGCGAGTCGGTGGCGGCAACCGGCCGTCCTTCCGTGTCCTGCTTGCCGGTGGTTTCAACCGGGCGCACCACGGTCCGCCAGTGAAAGCCTCCGCCGTCGTCTCCCTCCTGCTCGCCGAACGCAAGATTGGCGCTGGTGCCGTCAAGATGCGAGCGGGCGCGGGAGACCGCCTCCTGATAACGGGCTGCCGCCCCGGTCGCGTTGATGTTCTCGCTCGCCGCCCGGAATACCGTGGCAAGCGCGATGCCCGCGATCACGAGCGCGATCAGCACTTCCAGCAGCGTAAAGCCGCGCTGGCGTGCATCCGGTGTGCGACGACGCCACATCAGGGAAGTCTGTCCATCAGCAGGAGCACGGGATCGAACCCCAGCCATGTGACCCAGATCGCGGCGCAGAGGGCGGGACCCAGTGGAATGGCGGAGCCGCGGTGCAACAACTGGCCCGCGATCCGCAGGCCCGCGGCGATCGCCAAACCAAAAACCGCGGCGATGAAAACCACCATCGGCAGGGGCGCGAGACCAAGCCAGGCTCCCGCCGCTGCCATCAGTTTGGCATCTCCCTGGCCAAGCCCGTCGCGACCACGCAGCCTGCGGTAGAGGATCTCGATCGCCCGGAAGGCAAGGTAGCCGGCCGCCGCGGCCGCCGCGTGTTCGGTCGTGGCCGTCGGATCCAGCAGCAGTGTCGCGCCGAGGCCGGCAAGGATCAGCGGCAGGGTCAGCACATCAGGCAGCAGCATGTGCTCCCAGTCGATCCAGGCAAGGGTGAGCAGCGTCCAGCCAAGCACGCAATCCAGCCAGACAAGCTGCGGGTCGGATTCGGTCAGGACGGCCCAGACCGCGATGACGAGGCAGGCAAGCTCCACCGCGAGGTGCATGAATGATATGCGGGCGCCGCACCAGCGGCAGTGTCCGCGAAGCATCGCGACACTGACGAGCGGGATCAATTCCCTCGGACCGAGAACGTGGCCGCACGCCTCGCACTGCGAACGTGCCAGGACCACCGGTTGCCCGGCCGGCAGCCGGCGGATCAGCAGCGCGGCGAAGCTGCCGATGAATGGCGCCAGGATCAGCGGAGGCAGCCAGTCGGGCACACGAACATCCCTTGATCTCGCAAGACGGGGGCATTCACCCACACCGCGTCGTCCGACACGGGATGGCGGGTCACAGCCGGCGGCTGTTGCTGCTGATGTGCGCGATCAGCGGACCTGCAGGACACTGACGCGTCCCGTCAGCCAATCGACGCCGACCTGTGAACGCCGCTGGCCGTCCGTCAATTCGATCCGGCCACCGGTCGCGCTGCCGTCGCCGTTGAACCGGATGGCGGCAAGCCGGGCGCCAAGCGTTTCTTCCGACACCGCGGTCATGGAGATGCTCAACGAGCGCGGGAGAATGGTTGGCGTCCCGCGGTCGATGCGGAAGCTGCGCAATGGCACATCGACGGCGAACTGCACCGGGGTGTTGGTTGCAATCGCCCTGGACCGCGCGAGGCGCAATCCCTGCGCAACTTCGCTGACGGCCGCCTTCATCTCCAGCGCCTGGCTGCGCACCGGGCCGCGGGTGATCACCATGGTGAGCGCGAACCCCATGATCGCCACCACGACCAACATTTCAATGAGCGTGAACCCGGCCTCGCGGCGGAAAGGTCGGCAGCTGCGAAAGGCCATGATCATAAGCGAATATTACCAGAAACGCAGTGCAAACGATAGAGCGAAGCCGCATACCTGGCTGCGGCCCTCGCTCTGTTCGTTTACCTGCAATTGCGCCTCAGGGTCTGACGGGAAGCAACCGAATCATTTCCGGACGCGCCTCATGCCGCATCGTCATGGCCGGCCCACGGGTGGGCCCCCCGCCTTTGGCAGAGGCAGGCTGCGGCCCGACCGAGGACACGCTCCAGCCGGCCATCCACGTCTTCTCCTTGTGCTGGCAGTGAAGTCGTGGATGGCCGGGACTGATCCCCGGATCAAGTCCGGGGACGGCCATGACGATGGAGGTGCGGCCGTTGCGCCACTCGGAGCAGTTATTTCGCCGCGAACCCTCAGGTGAATTTCGGAACCACCCGGTTCACGGCTCTGACCATCGCCGGCGGATTGATCAGTGCCGGGCTCATGGCCCAACGGTGCATCGGTTCGTTGGCGATGCGCACGGTGCCGATATGCTGTTCCGGGTCGGCGTCCTCGACCGGATCGGAATCGGCAAAGCCCAGCCGGTGGCGAAGCAGCTCGATGTCATCCTTCTTGCCGGTGAGCAGATCCCAGCCCGGCCCGATGCCGTAAGTCTTGGCATAGGCGGCCAGCACCTCCGGTGTGTCGTGCTCCGGCTGCAACGTGATCGAAGCCATGAAGATTTCCGTGCCGACACGCGGGCCAAGCAGTTCCTGCACGCGGGCAAGGTTCTCGGTCATCAGCGGGCAGATCGCATCGCAGTCGGTGAAGAAGAAGTTGATGAGGACGATCTTGCCCTTCATCACGTCGTCGTAGAAATGCAGCGTGCGGCCGTCGTGTGTCTTCACCTCGACATTGGTGAACCACGCCGCGCCGTCCTGATGGAGTTCCCGCGCCTTGCCTGCAACGGCAAGCGCGAAGGGCGCCAGAGCGGCCGCGGCGGCTCCGGCGACGAATTTCCGCCTCTGCATGATCGTGATCCTTCGATACCTGAAAGGTGTGGCGCCCGCCCCGGGGGAGGGGCGGGCGCCGGCCGCCGCTAGGACGGATTGATATCCCAGCGGACCATCATCGCGTGGTCCTCGTGCACCACGTTGTGGCAGTGCATGACGTAGCGATCATAGTAAGGCTTGCCTGTGCCGCCCAAGTCGCGGAAGCGCATGAACAGCTTGACCTCGTCGTTGGTCTGCAGGTTGATGATGTCACGGCGTGCAGTAGTCGATTGCCCCGTTGAGCTGCGTGGCGGGCAGCACCGGCTGGCCGTTGCGCGTCAGCATCCGATGCTCCTCGAAGTGGATGTGCACCGGGTGCCGCCAGGAGCCGCCGGGGTTCTGGATGATCCAGACTTCCGCCTGGCCCTGCGGGATGGCGTCGCTGACCACGTTCTCGTCGAAGAAATTGCCGTTGACCATCCAGCCGCCGTTGCCGCGTTCGAACCGCCAGGTACGGGTCTGCAGCCTTGGACATGTCGGTGGGAATGTCCGGCAGGTCGCGCAGCTTCATGCCGATGTTCGCCGGGCTGTTGGACGACCGGCGGAGCTTCGGATCCGCCGGATCAGCCGACTGATCGCCGCCCTTCGGCGGGTTGCCGGTGATGTTGACCTGCAGCACCGGAGTGCCGGGGGTCAGCGTGTTGCCGGTCGGGCCACGGCCGTTGACCTGCTCGGCGCGGTTGACGAAGTAGAGGCGCTGCACGCCCGCCGCGCGCATCTTGCCGAAGTCGACGACGATGTCGACGCGTTCCGCCACCGCGATGCGCACGCTGCTCACCTGCACCGCGTCGGGCAACAGGTTGCCGTCGGTGCGATCTGCCAGAACGGCCAGAACTGCTTGCCGTCATACAGCGACCACTCCCACCAGCGCGACGGGCCGGGGGCATAGAGGCGGAACCGGTAGCGCTGAGGGGCGACGTTCAGGTACGGCTGGATCTGACCGTTGGCGAGGAAGCGATCGCCGATGATGCCGTCCAGGTCGAACAGGTCGAACACCAACTGGGCGCCCGCGTCGAGCACCGCGTCGTGGAAGAAGATCGGGCAGTCCAGGTCATCGCCATTGGCGCTGAGCCCGCAAGGCAGGTTGAGGCCGGTGCCGGGTATGCCGGTGTCGAGAGTGTCGAACAGATTGTAGCAGCCGAACATGCCCTTGTAGACGTTCTGGGCGGTGAAATCGAGGTGGTGATCGTGGTACCACAGCGAACCCAGCGCTTCCTTCGCGTTGCCTGCCGGGCCGAACGCCGGATCCCGGAAGCCGGCATACACGTTCGGGTAGTGCTGATCCTTGAAGCCGAGTGGGTTGATCTTGTTGCCGTTGGGGTTTTTGGTCGGGTCGAACCCGTCCTGGATCGAGTTGAAGTAGTTGACCGGATTGCCGTCGCTCTCGGAGGGCGTATGGCCGTTGTGCAGGTGGGTGGTCATCTCGGCGATGCCGAAATCCTGCGTGTCGCTCGTCGACGGCAGCTTGTTCTTGAAGCGGACCAGCACCGGCTCGCCGTACTTCGCCCGGATCAGCGGCCCGGGGACGCGGGCATTGCCGTTGTTGTCGTGGAACGCGAAGAACCGGGTCGTTGGCAGGCAGGTCGGGATGGAGTTGGACGAAGTCCTCCCTCATCTCCAGTTCGTAGAACTTCTGGGGCGCGAAGTTGTAGGTGGGGTTGAGGGGCGACGGACCATAGGTGCCGACCGGCGCGCCGTTGGCCGGCGGCGTGTACGAGAAGTACTGGTGATTGACCCGCAGGGACGCACCATCGACCGGGGTCGTGCCGTCGGGCAGGCCGTACTCCATGCTCTGCGGCAACACCGGCTGCTGCACCCATAGGCGCGGCATGGGCGCCTTCCATGGTGTGATCGGCGGGCTCTGGCCGTCAACGCCTGGAACAGTGAGGCTGCCGGTGTCGCCACTGCCCTGCGCGGCGAACGCCCGGGCGCTGAGGCCGGCCTTCGCGATGAGGGTGCCGCCCGCGGTCAGCAGGCCCAGGCGCATCATCTCGCGGCGGTTCAGCTTGGCCTTGACGATCTCCTGACGGTTTCGCTGCGCCGTCAGCGCCAACTTGTCTTTCCAACTCGTCATCTTAGGCTCCATTTTGTTTCATGTGGTGGTTGCAGAGTGGCATGAGAGTTGCTCATACGCAACGAAATTGGCAGACGCAGGGCGGACGCTGCCGGGACGCGGGAAGCCGGCCGGGATGGCCTTATGGACGCAAGCCAGGGTTCGGACGGGCGTCAGAATTCTGGACGCCGGTCATTTTTGGCATGTTGACCGTGATCCGTCCGAATCCACAACCGTTGCGGTTTAGCGCAACCATACTCCAGTCCCCTTGGCCTGCCTTCCGCGCTTGGACCCGATCGGCACGCGATCAACGCTACGTACGTCTCAGGAAACGCAGGGGGTTTATAAACTTGCGAAAGCGCAATCGCAACATATACGTTATGAATTCGGTTAGGAAATTCACAGCCAGGTGAGGTTGTGTCACCCGGCCACGCCGACCACGGTAGCAACTTATGGCTGTAATCCCTGGATTGTGCTCACGACCAAGGTGCCAATATGCTATAATAACATACACGTAATAGACTCGAACCGACCACATGCCTTGCCGGGCAACGGCAGCTTGCGGTCCCGCGCGCGTTGCGCCACCCGAACATCGCTCCGGACGCCGCGAAATCGCCCCGACGGCTCCTCGGCGAAAGACACACACGAATCGGAACATGGCTCATGGCGAAGCCTTCATCGGTGGCCTTTGGCCGCGATGAACCGATTGCTGTATTGGAGACGCCATGACCATCCGTGTTCCGGCGACGGCGCTCCTGTCCACGAATCCGACAGTGCCCGTCTTCACCCTCGCCATGCCCGATCGTGCCGGCGCATCCGCCAGCAGCCAGGTGCGCAGTCTCGATTTCACCGTTCGACCGTGATCCATGAACGCCGAGGACATCGCCACCGCGGTCCTGCGGGGCGCGCACATCGCGGCTCTGACCTCGCTTTTCGGCACCCTCATATTCGCCGCCGTGGTGGTTCGCAGGCTGCCCGACACGCCATGGGCACGGTTGGTGCGCGTGCGGCTCACGCGATTGGGCTGGGGCAGCGTGCTGCTCGCGCTCCTCCTGGGTGTGGCCTGGTTCGTCGCGGAGGCCGCGGCGATCGCCGGCACCCACGGCATGCGCGAGACGCTGGCCATCCTGCCGACGGTCGCGTTGGAGACCCAGTTCGGCCGGCTTGTCCTCGCCCGTTTCGCCTTGCTGGTGGTCCTGCTGTCGGGCTGCCTCTTTCTCCGCGAAGTCGCATCGCGCTCAGCGCGGCGGGTAGCCAACGCGCGATATGCGTCAGCAGGCCAAGCGGCGGCTCCGCCCTTGCCCACGCGTTCGAACCTGGCGATCGCGATCATCCTGGCGGGCGGCGCGCTCGGACTGCAGGCGGCCATTGGTCACGCCGGGGCCATGGAGGGCGGCGCCGGCGACCGCCTGATGATCACCGAGGCTCTCCATGTGTGGGCGGCCGGCGCCTGGCTGGGCGGACTGGCGCCCCTGCTGGTCTGTCTTGCCTCGATGCCACCCGATGCCGCGGCCCTCGCCACCAGGCGTTTCTTCCCGCTTGGACTGGCGACCGTATCGGTCATCGCCGCAACCTCCCTGATCCAGGCGGTCGAACTGGTGGGCAGTATTCCGGCGCTGGTCGGAACGGCGTACGGGCGCGTGGCTCTGCTCAAGCTGTTCCTGTTCCTGTCACTGCTGGGGTTGGCGGCGCTGAACCGCTTCGTGTTCTCTGCCAGACCAGGTGCGTACCTGCGGCGTTCCATCATTTGCGAAACCGCGCTCGCCGTGCTGGTGGTTCTGGCGGCCGGATTTCTGGCACACCTCACCCCCGGAACCCATGAGCAGCCAGTCTGGCCGTTCCAATGGCGGATGAATCCGAAAACGCCAGGCCAGCTTTTGGTGGCAGCCTACCCGACCAGCTACTTCGTCTCACCCACAGGCTTCGCCGCCGCCGCCATCGTGCGCGGGGAGCGTCTGTATCAGAAGGACTGCGCGTCGTGCCATGGCGCGACGGGTCAGGGAGATGGCCCGGCGGCCAGCACGCTGCCGGTCCATCCCCCTGATCTGACGACGCGGGGTCTATTGGAATACGGCGACGGTGATCTGTTCTGGCTCGCGGGACATGCCGTCCGCACACCGGACGAGGACCGGTGGGACCTGGTCGACTACCTGCGTGCCCGTATCAGGGGGGTGTTCGAACGCACGTCGGGCAGGGCTCTGGTCCCGTCGCGTATTCCCCAGTTCAACGCCGTTTGCGCCGATGGGCGCGAGATCGATTCCGACGATCTGCGGGGGCAGGTGATACGGTTTGTGGCAGCGGACGGAAACGGGCAGGGGGAACCCGTGGTTGAACCCGGCACGCAGCTTGTCACGATCACGCTGCCCGCGGATGACGGCATCCGGCCAGGCGACGCTGGATGCGTAGCACAGCAGGACGTCCGGGAGGCTCTCGCCATCCTGCTTGGCACAGCGTCGGACGCACTTGCGGGCAGCCAGTTCCTGGTTGATCCGAACGGGTGGCTTCGAGCCCGCTGGCGCCCAGGTGAGGCAGGCGGCTGGGCGACCCCGAAACGGCTTTCGACCAGGGTCCAGGCGCTCGCCCAACATCCGCTTCCCGCCGATCCGGCGAATGCGCACGCCCATCACCACTGATACCAGACGTCTATTCCGCTCACTCTCTCCGCTGCTCGTACACCGTCATGGCCGGGCTTGTCCCGGCCATCACAAGCGGCATCCTGCCACCACAGATGGCCGGGACAGGCCCGGCCATGGCGAAAGGAACGAGTGGCGATGAGGTTATTGGCTCGGGCGTCTCACCGCTGTCCTCGGGTCAGATGATTCCCTTATTCCGGCTTGGATCGCAGGCGCTGGGTGACACCACGACTTACGCGCTGGCGCCTGTATGCGGGCCTATTCTGCCGGCGAGGGCGGCAATTCGGCAATTGCCCGACATTGGCCAGTGTATTACGATGGTGATATGAGTGGCGCTTGCGAGCGCACGCGGCCCGCCGGTCGGTGGGCCGTCAACCCTTGCTGTTGATCGGGCAGCCATGAAGTGCATCCGCTTCGACCTGCGCGTGTGGTTCGCCGTCGCCGGCTTCGCCGTGATCGCCGTGCTTGGCGCGGCATTCGCCCTGTTGATGAGCAGCTACCTGACGACGACCATGCTGGATCGCGAGGTCGCGGTGACCCAGGAGTTCCTGCAGAGCATCCTGGGCGCAGAGGGTTACGGCGAGCGCGTATTCGTCCGCGGCGGCGGTGGCGCACAATGAGGCGTTGAAGGCATTCGCGGAGCACGTGCGCGCAATGCCGGAAATCCTGCGGGTGAATGTTTACGGCGCGGACAAGCGCATCCTTTGGTCAACCGACGAGGCGTTGACCGGCCGCCTCTTCGACGACAATCCGGAGCTTCAGGAGGCGATGGAAGGCAACCTGGTGAGCGAGATCGGCCAGCTGGATTCCGACAACAAACCCGAGCACATCGCCCTCGGCGCGAGTGCCACAGGCCATTTCATCGAGGCCTATCTGCCAATCCGGCGCGATGACACGGTCATGGGCGTGGTCGAGGTCTACAAGGTCCCGACGGCGCTCGAGACGGCTATCGACCGAGGCCGTCGGATCATCGAGGTTTCCGCCGCCATCGGTTCGCTCGTGCTGTTCGCGACGCTCTATTGGATCGTCCGGCGCGGAGCGCTGCAGATCCAACGCCAGCAGGCCGAGCTTGGCCGAATGGAGGGACTGGCCGCGGTTGGCCAGATGGCGAGTGCGGTCGCGCACAGCCTGCGAAATCCGCTGTCCGGCATTCGCAGCTCCGCCGAGTTGCTGCGGCTCGAATACCCGACGCTCAAGCCTGTGCCGGACGAGATCATCGGCGAGGTGGATCGGCTGGACCAGTGCGTACGGGAACTCATGGACTACGCGCGCGCCGACGCCGTATCGGTCCAGCGCGTCGAGCCACTCGATCTGGTGCGCGACACGATCGAACGCCACCGTGCCGCGCTCGATCGTGCCCGTGTCGCGGTGACGATCGACGACGAGAGGCGGACCCGGCGTCCGGTTGACGTGGACCCGCCAATGCTCGGCCAGGCGATGGCCAGCATCGTCACCAACGCAATCGAAGCCCTGCCGGACGGCGGACGGCTCCGCATCGTGCTGTCTGATCCGGACAGCCGGCACACCCAGATCAGCTTCACCGACAGCGGTACGGGTATCCCGGCCAACCTGCTGCCACGCATCTCCGAGCCGTTCTTCACGACGAAGATCCACGGTCTCGGGCTTGGGCTCGCGCTCGCACGGCGCATTGTCGAGCGGTTCAACGGAACCCTGGATATCCTGAGTTCCGAACAGGGTGGCGCGCTGTTGCGAATCAAGCTTGCCGTGGCCCGTCGATGAACCGCTCCATCCTCATCGTCGAGGATGAGCCATTGTTGTCGCGCAATGTCGCGCGCTATCTCGAGCGACAGCAATACGAGGTCGCGCAGGCTCCGACCTTGGCGCGTGGCATCGAAGTATACGAGGAGCTGCGACCGGATGTGGTGCTGGTGGACCACAGCCTGCCGGATGGAACCGGCATCGACCTGATCCGACACATCCGCCAGCGCGACCTCGACAGCAAGATCGTCATGATCACTGCTCACGGCAGCGTCGCCCTGGCGGTGACAGCCATGAAGTCGGGTGCCGATGACTATCTGACCAAGCCGGTTTCCCTGGAGGAGTTGGGACTTCTGGTGAACCGGCTGCTTTCGCGCAGGCATGCGGAGGAATCGCTTGCCTACTACCGACGCCGCGAGGAGCAGCGCAGCGGCCTGGACCGGATCGCCGGCGCTTCGCCCCGCATTGTCGAGTTGAAGCGGCAGATCACCCAGGTGCTGGCGATGGAAGCACGCCAGCTGAGCGGACCGCCGCCACCCGTATTGATCACCGGCGAGACCGGGACAGGCAAGGAACTCGTCGCACGGGCGCTGCATTTCGAGGGCCCGCGCCACGCGGAACCATTCGTTGAGATCAACTGCGCGACCCTATCGCCGCAACTCATTGAATCGGAACTGTTCGGGCATGAGCGTGGCGCTTTCACCGATGCCAAGGAGCGGCGCACCGGGCTGATCCTGGCCGCCGATCGCGGCACGCTGTTCCTGGACGAGATCGCGGAGATGCCGCCCGCCTCGCAGGCCAAGGTGCTCAAGGTGATCGAGGACCGCCGCGTGCGTCCGGTCGGCAGCACGCGCGACCGGTCCGTCGATGTGCGCTTCGTCGCGGCGACGAATGCGGCATTGGAGGAACGCGTGCGCACCGGCGAGTTCCGCGAAGACCTGATGTACCGGTTGCGGGCAATAATGCTCTCCATACCTCCGCTGCGCGCGCGTGACGACGATGTTGTACTACTCGCCGAGCATTTTCTGGCGGAACACCGCTTGCGATACGGCCGGCCGGAACTGCGGCTCGACACCGGTGCAATAGACGCACTTCGCCGTCATTCGTGGCCAGGCAATGTCCGCGAGCTTCGCAACGTGCTGGAGCAGGCGGCGCTGCTGACGATTGGCGAGCGGATAGGGGCGGACGATCTCAGCCTGCGGGAGCCACCGGCCCTCCAGGGTCAAAGCGACGACGTGTCGGGCACCGCGGGCGCAACGCTCGACAGTCAGGAGCATGACCTCATCGTGCAGGCCCTGCGCCGCGTCGGCGGCAACGTGACATTGGCCGCGCAGGCACTCGGGATCACACGCGACACGCTGCGCTATCGCATGGACAAGCACCAGCTGCGCCGGAGTGCATTCACCTGATCGCTGGGGGGACCAATCCCCGCGGCGGTTCATCCGTGCTACCATGGTGGCCCCATGGCCACCACCTCGATCGCCGTTCAGGAGAGCCCGCTCGTCTTGCAGCTATTTCGCCGCGCGGACGATGCGTTGATCCTTGGCCATCGCCTGTCGGAATGGACGGGTCATGCGCCGACGCTGGAGGAGGAGCTCGCGCTCGCCAATATCGCGCTCGATCTCATCGGCCAGGCGCGCGCGCTGTACAGCAACGCCGGCACCATCACCGGACATACCGAGGATCAGCTCGCCTATCTCCGCGATGCGGACGCCTGGCGCAACTGCCTGCTCGTCGAGCTGCCGAACGGCGACTTTGCCGTTACGATCGCCCGGCTGCTGCTGTTCTCCGCCTTCGCCGACCCGTTCTGGCGCACGGCGACCGGATCAGTCGAGGCAACGTTCGCCGCCATGGCAGCAAAGGCGGAGAAGGAGACCGCATATCATCTGCGCCATGCGGGCGAATGGCTGATCCGTCTCGGTGACGGCACCGTGGAAAGCCACCGCCGGGCGCAAACGGCGCTGGACTTGCTCTGGCCCTATACGGGCGAACTCTTTGCCACCGATGCCGCGGATGCAGCGCTGATCGAAGCGGGAGTCATCCCGGACCCCGCGTCCCTGCGAGAGAGCTGGAACACAACGGTCGGCACTATTTTGTCGCGCGCCACGCTTGCTCGGCCGGCGGATGGCTGGATGCAGTCGGGCGGGCGCAGTGGACGCCATACCGAACATCTCGGTCATCTGCTGGCGGTGATGCAACATCTTCAGCGCACTCATCCGGGGGCCACATGGTAGAGGCCGCCTCGCTGCGCGATCGCGCGATTGCCGTGCTTCAGGAGGTGACCGACCCGGAAATCCCGGTGCTGACCATCGCCGATCTCGGCATCCTGCGGGATGTTGCGGTGCGGGGCGATACGGTGGAAGTCACGATCACTCCGACCTACTCCGGCTGCCCGGCGATGAACATGATAACCCTGGAGATCGAAACGGCTCTCGCGCGCGCCGGGATCAAGGCATTGATCCGCACAACGTTGTCGCCCGCGTGGACCACCGACTGGCTGACCGATGCGGGCCGCCGCAAGCTCGCGGCTTTTGGCATAGCGCCGCCCGAGCATACATCGTCTCGCAGAGCGTTGTTCGGTGAGGCGCGCCCCGTGTGTCCCCTCTGTGGCAGCGCGGATACCGAACAGATCAGCGAATTCGGCTCCACTGCGTGCAAGTCGCTGCACCGCTGTCGCGCCTGTCGCGAACCGTTCGATGCGTTCAAGTGCCACTAACGACACAGGAGGAACTGATGCCGAGAGAAGCTATCACCACCGATAAGGCGCCAAAGCCTGGCGGACACTTCGCCCAGGCCATCGCCGTGGAGTCGAGTGGGCGGCTGGTGTTCATATCAGGCATGGTCGCGCAGCGCCCAGACGGGACGATCGCGGGCATCGGCGACATCGAGACGCAGACGCGACAGGTGTGCGAGAACGTCAAGGCGGCGGTGGAAGCCGCCGGCGGCACGCTGGCAAACGTCTGCCGCGTGGATGTTTACGTGCGCAACATGGAGAACCTGGCGCCGATCCATAAGGTGCGGCGCGAGTATTTTCCGTCCCCACCGCCGGCTTCCACGCTGGTCGAGGTGAGCAAGTTCACCCACCCTGACTACCTGATCGAAATGAGCGCGATCGCGGTGGTGTGACGTTTCGGCCGCGGTGGAAGCATTCGGACTTGTGCGTTCGGTGATGGTGGGTTTCGCTACTCTCAACTCACCATGGTTGCGGAGGAAACGATGTTCGTCGTGATTTTCGAAGTGCAGCCAAAATCGGACCGATGGGATCAGTATCTGGACCTTGCGAAGCAACTGCGCCCCGAACTCGAGACGATCGCCGGCTTCATCGACAACGAACGCTACAAGAGCAGGCGCACCGAGGGACGCGTGTTGTCGCTGTCAACCTGGGCCGATGAGAAATCCGTGATCCGCTGGCGTACCCACGCAATGCATCACGGCGTGCAGGAGAAGGGTCGCTTCGAGGTGTTTCAGGATTACCATCTGCGGGTCGGTGAGATCACCGCGGACACGAACATCCCGGTTGGCCAAACGATCCAGCAGCTTCGGCTCGATGCGACGGAGGTCGGCGCGGCGAAGGTCGTGAGCATATCGGAAGTTGATCCAGGTCCGGACGCCGGGCCCTCCGACGCGGAGACATTGCAGGAAAGGCTGCGCGTTCCGGCAATCGGACGCGACGGAGTGGCCGCAGCGGAACTTTTCGAGAGCATCTACACGCAGGGGAAGCTGCTTCTGCTGGCGTCGTGGCGCGATGCCGCCGCGGCGGATGCGTGGCAGCCGCCCGCGTCGCTGGCCGACGCCGGCCGGATACGGCACCGGCGCGTGCGCGTGATCCGCGACTACGGACTGGCCGACCGGCGGGAGGCGCCGCAGTTCTACCCCGACGTGGCGCGGCGCGGCGGCGTTGGCTAGACTTGCCGCCGGCTCATTTGCCGATGGAGGCAGACCATGAACGTCATGCGTGGCTATAGCGGACCGCGCTACAAGCACAGCCCGGACGATCCCGCCCCGTATGACACGATCACGGTCGACAAGCTGACGCCGATCATCGGCGCGGAGATTGGCGGCATCGATCTGGCGCAGCCGCTCGGCAATCAGACCTTTGAGGAGATCCATCGCGCGCTCGCGGAAAATTTGGTCATTTTCTTCCGCGACCAGCACATCACCGACGAACAACACCTCGACTTCGGGCGCAGGTTTGGCAAGCTGCACATCCATCCGGCGGCGCCGCACGAACCGGGTCATCCCGAGTTGATGATCATCCACGCCGACAAGGATTCGCCGCGCGCCAACGGCGAGTTCTGGCACAGCGATGTTTCGTGTGACGTCGAACCGCCGATGGGCAGCATCCTGTATATCCGCACCTGCCCGCCGCGCGGTGGCGACACGCTGTTCGCTTCGATGTACGCCGCCTATGAGGCTCTGTCGGATCGAATGAAGCGCTACGTCGAAGGGCTGACCGCGATTCACGACGGCGAGGATTTGTATCGCGGCACCTACGCCAATTTCGGCATCGCCGACAAGATAAGCTATCCGCGGGCCGAACATCCGGTGGTCCGCACGCACCCGGTGACCGGACAGAAGGCGCTCTACGTGAATCGCGGCTTTACAAAGCACATTGTCGGCGTGGCGCGCGACGAGAGTTCGGCGATCCTGCACTATCTTTGGGACCACGCGGAAAATCCGCTGTTCCAGTGCCGGTTCCGTTGGCAGGAAAACTCCATCGCATTCTGGGACAACCGCTGCGCGCAGCATCGCGCCATGTGGGACTACTGGCCGCACACCCGCTCCGGCCACCGTGTCACGGTGCAGGGCGACAGGCCAGTATGACCATGGCAAATGCACCGACATCGCCCCTGACAACGTATCTCGAACATCTGGAGAAGGGTGAGTTGGGCTACCAGTTCAGCCCCGAAGCCAGCGCAGCGGTGTTCTATCCGCGGGTGATCTGCCCGTTCACCGGAAGCGATCGGCTGGAGTGGCGCGTCAGCAAGGGGATGGGCACGGTGCACGCCACCACCGTGGTTTATCCCCAGAAGGGCGATCCGTACAACGTCGCGCTGATCGATATCGACGAAGGTTTCCGCATGATGAGCCGCGTCGAGGATATTCCCCCCCTCGATGTGCGGATCGGCATGCGGGTGAGGTTCCGCGTGCATCAGGCGGAGGGCGACGAACCGCCCTATCCGGTGTTTACGCCCGCGGAGCCCGCGCCATGAACGGCCTCACGCGCGGGAGTGCCGCCATCGTCGGCGCGGCGGAATCCGATATCGGCGCTGTCGCCGCCAACATGAGCCCGCTCGATCTGATGGCGCAGGGCATCCATCGCGCGCTCGCCGATTGCGGCCTCGCGCTGAAGGACGTCGACGGCATCTTCTGCGCCGCGACGCAGGCCCGCACCTCCGCGATGTCGATGTGCGAGTATCTGCGCCTGCCATCCGCCTACACCGATTCCACGATCGTCGGCGGCTCGTCGTTCGAAGTGCACGTCGCGCATGCGCAGGCCGCATTGGCGGCGGGACTGTGTTCGGTGGCGGTGATCGCCTACGGCAGCACGCAGCGCACCGTCGGACGGCGCCAGGCCTCGGCGCGCGAATACAATCCGTACGAAACGCCGTTCCGTCCGTTCCTGCCCTCGACCGCCTATGCCCTGGCCGCGTCGCGCCACATGCACGAATTCGGCACCACGCGCGAACAGCTTGCCGAGGTGGCGGTGGCGGCGCGCGAATGGGCGCTGCTGAACCCGGTCGCGTGGGAGAAGAAGCCGCTGACCATCGCCGACGTGCTGGCGGCGCGGCCGATCAGCTATCCGTTCACCGTGCGCGACTGCTGCCTGATCACCGATGGCGGGGGCGCCATCGTCATGATGTCGGCCGATCGTGCACGAAGTCTGGCGAAACCGCCGGTCTATGTGTTGGGCTGCGGCCAGACGATCACGCACGCGTCGATCTCGTCGATGCCGAACCTGACGCTGACGGGTGCGCGCGAGTCCGGTGCTGCGGCGTATCGCATGGCGCGGATGCGCGAGACCGACATCGACGTGCTCGAACTCTATGACGCGTTCACCATCAACACGATCCTGTTCCTGGAGGATCTGGGCTTCTGCCCGAAAGGCGAGGGCGGTCCGTTTGTCAGCGACGGAAGGATCGGGCCGAAGGGCAGCCTGCCGGTGAACACCAACGGCGGCGGTCTGTCCTACTGCCATCCGGGGATGTACGGACTATTCCTGCTGATCGAGGCGGTGCGGCAATTGCGCGGAGAATGCGGCGCACGTCAGGTGGCGCAGGCGGAGACCGCGCTGGTGCACGGCAACGGCGGCGTATTGTCGGCTCAGGCGACCGTCATTCTGGGAACGCAGGCCGCGCTGTAATACCAAGCGCCCTGAATGTTGACGTACGGCACTGGCCCCACACACGTCATGGCCGGGCTTGACCCGGCCATCTGTACCGGCACTGCGGCTGGAAAGATGGCCGGGTCAAGCCCGGCCATGACGGTTTTGCGATGACGCCACGCCTGCCCGGAGAGTCAACCTTTAGGGCGCTTGGTATAACACCTACATCGTCATAGCCGGCCCTATGCCGGCCATCCACGTTTTCTATTTGCGCTGACGGAGAAGACGTGGATGACCGGCTTTCGCTGGTCATGACGATGCACTCGATAGATCCTAGCCGCGTCGCGCACGAAAGCGTCGGATCAACGCGTTGGTCGAGCTGTCATGCGTCAGCTTCGGCTCAGTCGCGGCTTCAAGTTCCGGGATGATCCGCTGCGCGAGAACCTTGCCCAGTTCGACTCCCCACTGATCGTACGAGTCGATCCCCCAGATCGTGCCCTGCGTGAACACGTTATGCTCGTACAGCGACACCAGCGCGCCAAGGCTGTGCGGCGTGAGGGCGTCGGCGAGGATCGTATTGCTCGGGCGGTTGCCCTCGGTCACGCGGAACGGCGTCTGGAACGCCGGCGAGCCCTCGGCCGCGAGTTCCTCCGCCGTCTTGCCAAATGCAAGCGCCTCGGCCTGCGCGAACAGGTTGGCCATCAGCAGATTGTGGTGGTGCACGAGCGGACTGAGAGGGTGGCAAAAGCCGATGAAGTCGCACGGCACCAGCTTCGTGCCCTGATGCAGCAACTGGTAGAACGAGTGCTGGCCATCCGTACCCGGCTCACCCCAAATGATCGGTCCGGTCTGCACAGTCACCGCATTGCCTTGCAGGTCCACGTGCTTGCCGTTGCTCTCCATCTGCAGTTGCTGCAGGTAGGCCGGAAAGCGGGCCATGTGCGACGAATACGGCATCACGCCAAGTGTCTGAGCGCCGAAGAAGTTGTTGTACCAGACAGTCAACATTCCCATCAACAGCGGCAGGTTGCGCTCCGGGGGCGCCGTCAGGAAATGCTCGTCCATCGCGCGGAAGCCCGCCAGCATGTCGCGGAAGCCATCGGCGCCGATGGCGATCATCGTCGACAGGCCGATCGCCGAATCCATCGAGTAGCGGCCACCGACCCAATCCCAGAAGCCGAACATTTCCGCGGTGTCGATGCCGAATTTACGCACCGCCTCGGTATTGGTCGAAAGCGCAACGAAGTGCTTCGCGACGGCAGCGTCGCTGCCGAGCGCATCGATCAGCCATTTGCGCGCGGTCGCCGCGTTGGTCATAGTCTCGAGCGTGGTGAAGGTCTTCGACGCAACCACGAACAGCGTCTCGCCGGCGTCCAGGCCCTGCGTGGCCTCGGTAAAGTCGGCACCGTCCACGTTCGATACGAAGCGGAATGTCATGGACCGGTCGCTGAACGGACGCAGCGCCCGATAGGCCATCTCCGGCCCGAGATACGAGCCGCCGATGCCGATGTTGATCACGTTGCGGATGCGCTTGCCGGTGTGCCCCAGCCACGCGCCGGACCGAACGCGTTCGGCGAAAGCCGCCATCGCGTCCAGCACCTGGTGCACCTCAGGCACGACGTCGCGGCCGTCCACCAGGATTTTCGCGTCGCGCGGCGCCCGCAGCGCCACGTGCAGCACCGCCCGCTGCTCGGTGATGTTGATCTTGTCGCCGCGGAACATCGCGTCGCGCCGCTCGGCCACGCCGCGTTCGCGCGCGAGCTGCAGCAACAGCCGGACGGTCTCATCGGTGATCCGGTTCTTCGAATAGTCCAGGTAGCAGGCCGGCGCCCTCGGCCACGAGGCGCTCGCCACGCCCCGCATCGTCGGCGAACAACTGCCTCAGATGCGCGTCCTTGATCTGCTGGAAATGCGCGGACAGCGCATGCCACGCCGCAGTGTCATTTGGCCGTTGCGAATCTGCCATGATCGCGTCCTCCGTGACGGCTAAGAAAGCGCCTTGCTCTTTGTTTCGATCGCGCCGAGCAGCTCCTTCCAGGAATCGACAAACCCCTTGGCGCCCTCGTCCTGCAATTGCCGAGCCAGCGCGCCGACATCGACGCCCGCCCGCGTGATGGCGACCAGCACCTGCTCCGCATCGCCGCCGTCCCGAGGCATCGCGCGATCGACCTGGCCGTGGTTGCCAAACGCCAGCAGCGTCTCCTCCGGAATGGTGTTGACCGTATTCGGCGCCGCCAGCGCGCCTACGTAGAGCACGTCCGATGCCTGCGGATCCTTGGTGCTCGTGCTGGCGAACAACAGTCGCTGCGGTCGCGCCCCCCAGCCTTCCAGCCGTTGCCAACGCTCGGAGTCCAACAGGTCGCGATACGCCTTGTAGCTCTGCTGCGAGACCGCGATGCCAAGGCGGTCCCTGAGCTCCTGCGGAACCTTGTCCAAGGTCGCCTTGTCCCAGCGGCTGACGAACACCGAGGCGACCGAACGCACATCGGGGCTCAATCCCGCCTCGACCCGGCGTTCCAGACCGCGCATATAGGCGTCCGCCGCGCGAACATAGTCGTCGCGCGAGAACAGCAGTGTCACGTTGATCGGCACGCCGGCGAAGATCGCCTCCTCGATGGCGGGAAGACCTTCGAGAGTGCCAGGGATCTTGATGAACAGGTTCGGACGATTGGCCTTCGCATGCAGCGCCTTGGCATCAGCGATGGTCCGCGCCGTGTCATGTGCGAGCAGCGGCGAGACCTCGAGCGACACCCAGCCGTCCACCCCGGCGGTTCGCTGATGGATCGGCGCGAACAGGTCGGCAGCCTTGGTGAGGTCCTGGATCGCCAGCTCGAAAAACAGCGCCTCGCCCGCCTTCCCGGCACCCATCAGACGCCTGATCTCGGCATCGTATGAAGCGCTGTGAGTAACTGCATGGTCGAAGATCGATGGGTTCGACGTCAGTCCAGTCACCGACAATTCGTTGATGTACCGCTGCAACGTGCCGCTGGTCAGCAGGTCGCGGGTGATGTTGTCGAGCCACAGGCTTTGGCCCAGTTCATGAAGCCGTTCTGTTGCCTTCACAGTCTCATCTCCCCATGTCAGCGTTTGCGGACGTCGGCCAGATCGTGATGGACCAGATCGGCGATCCGCTTCAATTGAATGTCGCCGTGTGGATATTGTGCGAGAATCTCGGGGTCCGTGGCGTAGTGGCCCTGTTGCGGGAACACGGTCGTGACACGCTCGCCCCAGATCTTCTTCATCGCGTCGAGGATGCGCAGCTTGTCGTCGATCATCACGTAATGCTTGGCAGGATACAGCCGCTCGACGTCGTCCAGTTCTTCTTCCTTATGGATGTAGATCAGCACGTTACCGTCGAATGCCTGCGCCAGCCCGGAGCGCTCGACCTTGCGCGGCTGAAACACCGCATCGCCGTCGGACAGGATGACCACCGGCGCAAACTGCCGTGCATGCTTCACCGCGTCGAGCGCGCCGGAGTACAGCCGGTCGGCGAACGGGTAGTCCACCAGCCAGTTCGAGATCCGCAGCAATCTTGGGTCGTGCATCTCTTCCATTCGATAACGTTCGAGTGCACCGAGATAATCGGCGTAGCCAAGTTGGCTGCGCAGTTCTTCGAATATTTCCCAATACCGATTGCGCGCGGCCGCGCCGTGCTCGATGCTCATGTGCACGTCGAGATCGGCCTGCACGCGATCGTTGTTGAGCAGCGTATTGTCGACGTCGAACAGTATGACGAGGTCGTGCATCATTTTGACACCTCCAGCGCCGGTTGCGGGTCGCGCCACGGTCCATCGGCACCGATCAGCGCCTCGGCTTCGTCGGGACCCCACGTCCCCGGTTCGTAGGGATAGATCGGCGTCACGTTGTCCAGGATCGGCTCGACGATACGCCATTGTGCATCCACGATATCGTCCCGTCCGAACAGTTCACCCACGCCGTGCACCGCGTCGCCCAGCAGACGCTGATACGGTGGCAGCATGTTCGGCGCCTGCTCGGTCAGGATCATCTCGACATCCTCGCCCACCATGCGTTCGCCGGGCAGTTTCACCCGCACACCCATCGCGATGCTGACATCCGGGCTGATCCGCATCCGCACGTGTCCGGAACTCAGCGGCACCAGTTCTTCGAAGGTTTCCCGCGGCGGTCGTTTGAAATGCACCACCACCTCGGTCGCCGTGACCGGAAGCTCCTTGCCGGCGCGGATGTAGATCGGCACACCGGCCCAGCGCCAGGTCTCGATGAACAGCTTCACCGCGACAAACGTCTCGACGGTGGAACCCGCGCGCACGCCCGGCACCGCCTGATAGCCGGCATACTGCCCGCGCACCACATGCGCCGGGTCGAGCGGAGCCACGGCCTTCAGCAGCGCGGATTTCTGGTCGCGCATCGCCTCGTGCTCTTCGCCCGTCGGTGGGTCCATCGTCAGTTGGGCGAGCACCTGAAGCATGTGGTTCTGCACCACATCGCGGATCGCCCCGGTCTCGTCGTAGAATCGGCCGCGATCCTGCACGCCGAAATTCTCGGCCATGGTGATCTGGATGCTGCTGACGTGGTCGCGGTTCCACAGCGGCTCGAACATCGAGTTTGCGAAGCGCGTGTAGACGATGTTCTGCACCGGCTCCTTGCCGAGGTAGTGATCGATTCGGAAGATGTTTTCTTCCGGGAAGAACTTCGCCAGCAGGCGGCTCAGCACAAGCGCCGTCTCGCGGTTGTGGCCGAACGGCTTCTCGATCACCAGACGCGCATTGTCGGCGCACCCGGACTGCGCCAGCGCTTCC
The DNA here is from genome assembly GCA_963780095.1 of uncultured Alphaproteobacteria bacterium. Taxonomy (GTDB): domain Bacteria; phylum Pseudomonadota; class Alphaproteobacteria; order Acetobacterales; family Acetobacteraceae; genus JAMXLO01. Next base: position 159,190 of record CAWABH010000055.1, on the reverse strand, counting down.
GCCACCGTCGCGAACAGGCTCGGCGGCACCGCGAGGTAGTGCAGCGGCCGCTTCGCCTCGCCGAGTTGCTTGCGCAGTTCGGTGAAGGTGGCCGCATCATTGTAGTCGCCATCGACGTAGCGCAGCAGTTCCATCAGCCGTTGCAGCGCCTTCGGGTCCGCTCCGCCGTGGTGCTGCAGACTGTCCGCCGCGCGCGCCTTCAAATGATCCAGAGTCCACCCGGCCTTGGCAACGCCGATGATCGGGACATTCAGGCCCTCGTCGCGCACCAGGCCCAGCAGCGACGGAAAGATCTGCTTGTATGCGAGGTCGCCGGTCGCGCCGAAAAAGACGATCGCATCCGACGGCAGGACAGCCATCTACGATCCCTCCTTCTCGGCCGGCTTTTCGACATGGCCGCCGAACGCGAAGCGCATCGCCGACAGCATCCGGTTGGCGAAATCCGCATTGCCGCGCGATTCAAATCGGGAATAGAGCGCCGCGCTGATCACCGGCGCCGGCACGCCTTCCTCGATCGCGGCAAGCAGCGTCCAACGGCCTTCGCCGGAATCCGAGACCCGGCCCTGGAAATGCGCCAGCCCCGGGTCCTGCCGCAAGGCGCCGGCGGTGAGGTCGAGCAGCCACGACCCGACCACGCTGCCGCGCCGCCACATTTCGGCGACCTGCGCCACGTCGATGTTGTACTTGGAAGTGATCGGGGTCGCGCAGCGGTGTGGTTTCGGCATCCACCTCGCCTTTCTTCAGCCCGACATTGGCATTCTTGATGATGTTGAAGCCCTCGGCGAAGGCTTGCATCATGCCGTATTCGATGCCGTTGTGCACCATCTTGACGAAATGGCCGGCGCCGTTCGGGCCGCAATGCAGATAGCCGTACTCCGCCTGCGTCGGCTCGCCGGTGGCGCCCGGCGTACGCGGCGCCGTGTCCACGCCCGGCGCCAGCGACCGGAAGATCGGATCGAGATGCTTCACGACCGCATCCTCGCCGCCGATCATGTGGCAGTAGCCGCGCTCGAGGCCCCAGACGCCGCCGCTGACGCCGACATCGACGTAATGCAGCCCTTTGGGCTTCAGTTCTTTGGCGCGACGGATGTCGTCATGGTAATAGGAATTGCCGCCCTCGATGACGATGTCGTCCCGCTCCAGCAGCGGCACCAGCGAATGCAGCACGGAATCCACGGCCGCGGCCGGCAGCATCAACCAGACGGCGCGCGGCTTCGATAGCGCCTTCACGAAATCCGGCAGACTGGTGGTGCCCTTGGCTCCCTTGGCCACCGACTGCTGCACCGTGTCGGCGTGGCTGTCGAACACCACGCATTTGTGGCCGGCCTTCATCAGGCGCTCGACCATGTTAGCGCCCATGCGGCCTAGGCCGATCATGCCGAGTTCCATCGTCACCCTCCTCAATTCAGGCGGTCACGGCCGCCGCGGAAATTCCCCACGCGTCATGCCGGCGAAGGCCGGTATCCACGTCTTCTCTCCCCGCACCAAGAAAAGACGTGGATGCCGACCTTCGTCGGCATGACGGAATACGCAGGCCTGACGGGGTGCGCAGGCCCGACGCAGGTGTCGGCACATGCTATGCGCCACCCGCCATGGCCTGCTTCGCCGCCGTCACCACGCCATTCACGGTAAAGCCGAAATGCTCGGCGATCTGCTTCATCGGCCCGGACATGCCGAAACTGTGCATGCCCACAGTGACGCCCGAAGGGCCGGCATAGCGCGCCCATCCCAGCGTCGAGGCTTCCTCGACGGTCACCCGCGCCGTCACCACCGGCGGCAGCACGCTGTCGCGGTACGCCGCGTCCTGTTCGTCGAACAGCTCCCAGCACGGCATGCTCACCACGCGCGCCTTCACGCCATCCGCCGTCAGTTGTTCGCGCGCTGCCACGCAAAGTCCGACCTCGCTGCCACTGGCGATCAGGATCACATCCGGCTTGCCGTCCGGCGCATCCGCCAGCACATAGGCCCCCTTCGCAAGATTGGCGGCCGCGGCGAACTTGGTCCGATCGACGATCGGCAGCGGCTGCCGCGAGCAGATCAGTGCCACCGGATGGTGCCTGGTCGTCAGCGCGACGCGATAGGCCTCCGACATCTCGTTGGCATCGGCCGGGCGGATCACCATCATGCCGGGTATCGCGCGCAGCGAAATCAGCTGCTCGATCGGCTGATGCGTCGGGCCGTCCTCGCCGACGCTGATCGAATCGTGCGTCCAGATGTGCAGCACCGGCAGATCCATTATCGAGGACAGCCGGATCGAGCCGCGCGCGTAGTCGGTGAAGATCAGAAACCCTGAACCGAAGGCCCGCAATCCGCACAGCGTCATGCCGTTGACCGCGGCGCACATCGCGTGCTCGCGGACACCGAAATGCATGTTGCGGCCGGCATAATTGCCCAGGTTGCCATCGGGCTGGAAATCGCCCGCACCCTCGAACGTGAGATGTGTCTTGGTGCTGGGGGACAGGTCGGCGGCGCCGCCCACCAGCCACGGCACCACCGCGGCCACTGCGTTCAGCACCTTGCCCGATGCGTCGCGGGTCGCCATGCCGGTCGCGTCCGGTGGGAACGTCGGCAGCGCCTTCTCCCATCCAGCCGGCAACTCGCGTGTCGCAATCCGATCGATCTGCTCCGCCTGCTCCGGGAACTGCGTCCGGTAACGCCGGAACAGGTCCTGCCACGCCGCGCGCATCCTGGCACCGCGCGCCCCGAACCCGGCGGCAAGATGCTGTCGCACCGCCTCAGGGACGACGAAGGACTGGTCCGGGTCGAAGCCGAAGAACTGCTTGGTCAGCCGCACCTCCGCCTCGCCGAGCGGCTCGCCGTGCGCCTCGGGCGAATCCTGCTTGTGCGGCGCGCCGTAGCCGATATGGCTGTGCACGACGATCAGCGTCGGTCGATCCGATGTTGCAAGGAACACCCCGAACGCGCGCTCCAGCATGTCCAGGTCGTTGGCGTCGCTCACCCGCGTCACGTTCCAGCCGTATGCCAGGAAGCGCGCCGCGGTGTCCTCGGTGAACGCGATGTCGGTGTGGCCCTCGATGGTCACCCGGTTGCTGTCGTAGATCCAGCAGAGGTTGGACAGACGGAGATGGCCGGCGAGCGAGGCGGCCTCGCTTGTGATCCCCTCCATCATGTCGCCGTCGCCGCACAGCGCGTAGACGTTGTAGTCGAACAACGGGAAGCCCGGACGGTTGTAGGTCGCCGCCATGAACCGGCTGGCCATCGCCATGCCGACCGAGGTCGAGGCACCCTGGCCAAGCGGCCCGGTGGTGGTTTCCACACCCGAGGTCATGCCGTATTCCGGATGTCCCGGGCAGCGGCTGCCGGGCTGGCGGAACGTCTTGATGTCGTCGAGCGTGACCGCCTCGCGGGCCTCGCCGTGATAGCTCGGGCCCACCGCCTTGATGCCGGTCAGGTGGATCAGGCTGTACAGCAGCATCGATGCGTGCCCGGCGGACAGCACGAACCGGTCGCGGTTCATCCATTCGGGATCGGCCGGGTCGTAGCGCAGCAGGCGCTGCCACAGCGTGTAGGCCGTGGGCGCGGCATCCATCGGCGTGCCGGGATGCCCGGATTTCGCCTTTTGCACCGCGTCCACCACCAGCATGCGGATGGTGTTGATCGTGAGCTGATCCAGGTCCGACTGAGCTGGCATTCCTAAACCTCGCTTCCCGCAAGGGTCGCACCATTGCGGACCCTGCGCTGTCGTTCAGGCTGTTCGCATCTGATCCAAGCCATATTGCGCCGCCCCGAGCAGCGCCGCGCGCGTCATCACGACATGGACCGGCACGTTGACGAGCAGGTCCGACAGCCGGCCCTTGTTGACGAAGGCCTGCATGAATCGCCCATCCGTCAGCTTCGGCAGGACGTGTATCGGAATCCCGCCTGCCAGATACACGCCGCCCGTCGCCAGTACCTTGAGTGCCAGATTGCTCGCCTCGTCACCCAGGATTGACACGAAGATCTCCAGCGTCGCCACGGCCAGCGGGTTGTCGGAGGGGTCATCCAGGCCGGCTTGCGCAATCAACGGGGTTCTGTCGGGCGCGCGCGCCAACGCCGCGGCAAACGCCGCCGGCTCCGACGCGGGGTCGCTGTCGCGCAGATAGTCGTAGACGTTGGCAATCCCCAGGCCGGAACAGACGCGCTCGCAGGAGACGTGTCCGAAGCGTTGCGCCAGATAGTCCCGCAGGCCGGCCTGCCGTTCGTCGGTGGGCGGAAAACTCGCATGGCCGCCTTCGGACGAACAGGCGATGTAGGCATTGCCGCCCCAGACAAGGAACGCCTCGCCCAGACCGGTTCCGGGTGCGACCACGGCGATCGGTCCCTGCGGCTCCGGCCGGCCGAGCATTGATGCTGTGCAGGTCCTCCGGTTGGAGATGCGGCACGGCATACGCGATCGCCTTCAGGTCGTTCAGCAGCATGACGCGCCGCAGCCCGATGGCGTGGCACAAGGCCGCTTCCTCGACGTCCCACGGCAGATTGGTCAGATGCGCGCGTCCGCCGATGACCGGTCCGGCGACATCGAAGCAGGCGTGGTCCGCCGTTGCCTTCTCGCGCGACAGAAACTCGCGCGCCATGACGTCGAGGCCGGCGTAGTCGGCGCTGTGGAACTCGGCCTCGGCGACAGGCTTCCGGGCGCCAGCGGCAGGTGCGTACAACGCCAGCAAGGTCTTGGTCCCGCCGATATCGCCGGCCAGCAGCATCTGGGGGATCTCCGTAGGGCTGGTTGACGGGTTAGCCCTCTGTGCGTCGGCGGGCAAGCTGCTCCGGTATCCGGGGCAGCATGTCATGCCGTTGTCATCAGCCGGAGTCGGCGATCGTCCGGATTTCCTGGTCGCTGCAACCGATCTCGCGCAAGACCTCCTGGGTGTGCTCGCCCAACGCCGGCCAGAGCCTGCGCACGGACGGCGGACTGGCGGAAAACTGCGCCGGTATCGCTGTCAGGGTGACCTCGCCGTCGAGCGGATGCCGCATATGCTGGAAGAATCCTGTCTCTTGCAGATATTCGTCCTGCAGGAGGTCCTCCAGCGTGTTCACCGGCCCGCAGGGGATGTCGAGCGCGCCCAGGACCGACAGCCATTCCGCCGTCGTGCGCGCGCGCATCCCGTCCGCCAACACCGCATACAGCGCATCCACGTTGTCCGACCGTGCCGCAATCGTCGCGAAGCGCGGGTCTTCGATCAGCGCCGTGTCGGCCCATCGCCTCGAACAGCCGGCCCCAGTGCGCGTCGCTCACCGCGATCACCGAGATGTAGCCGTCCCGCGTCGCGTATGGCCGCCGATGCGGTGTCAGCATGCGCGGATAGCCGAGGCCAAGTTCCGGCTGGTTGATTGCCGCGCCCCACAGATGCTCGACCAGCAGGAAGGACAGCATCGTCTCGAGCATCGGCACATGCACTTCCTGACCCTGCCCGGTGCGTTCGCGGTGAAACAGCGCCATGCCGATCATCGACGCCAGCATCTGTCCGGTCAGCTTGTCCACCACGACGCTCGGCACGTAGCGTGGCGCGCCATCGGGCCCGGCGTTCAATGCGGCAAGTCCGCTCATGCCCTGGATCATGTCGTCGAACGCGGGATCGTCCTGCTTGCTGCTTCCCCTGCGGAAGCCCGAGGCTGAGGCATAGACGAGCCGCTGGTTGCGCGCCACGAGGCTGGCGTAGCCAAGGCCCAGGCGCTCCGCGGCACCAAGGCGCATGTTGTGCACGAATACATCGGCGCCATCGACCAGTCGCAGCAGTGCGTCCCGCGCCGCGGGCCGCTTCAGGTCCAGCACCACGCTTCGCTTGTTCCGGTTGAGCATGGCGAAGTAGGAGCCCATACCTTTGGTGCGGCTCGGTCCGATCCAACGACAGTTGTCGCCGTCCGGTGATTCCACCTTGATCACATCGGCGCCCATGTCGCCCAGGAGCTGCGTGGCGAACGGTCCTAGCACGACCGTTGTGAGGTCGATCACGCGAATGCCGGCGAGCGGGCCGCCCTGCATCTCTTCCTCCATGCACGGTTCCGCGCGAGGTTGCTGCCGACACCTGCGGGTGGCAATGGTGCGCGACGCCAAAAGCGCCATACCGAGAAGAGGCCATTCCAGTGACCGATGCCGCAGTGCTGACCGCCGAGGAGATGCTGGCGCTGTATGCCACTCGGGCGCTGAGCCCGGTCGAGGTGCTGCAGGCTGTCACCGAACGGATCGCGCGGCTCAATCCGGGGCTGAACGCGTTTGCCGTTCTCAATCCGCGTGCGCTGGAAGCCGCCAGCGAGAGCGAGGCGCGCTGGCGTGTCGGCCGCCCGCTCGGGCTGTTGGACGGCGTTCCGTGCACGGTGAAGGACCTGCTGGACCTTGCAGGCTTCCCCACGCGGCGCGGCAGCCGCCTGACCGATGCCGCGCCGGCGTCGGACGATGCGCCGAGTGTGGTGGGGCTGAAGGCGGCGGGGGCGGTGATCGTCGGCAAGACCTGCACGACCGAGTTCGGCTGGAAGTCGCCGGGCGATTGTCCGCTGCACGGCATCACGCGCAACCCGTGGAACCCGGCCCACACCACCGGCGGTTCGTCGTCCGGCGCGGGTGCGGCCGGAGCGGCCGGGTTCGGGCCGCTGCATATCGGCACCGATGCCGGTGGGTCGATCCGCATTCCGGCTGCGTGGTGCGGGCTGGTGGGGTTGAAGCCCACCTATGGCCGCGTGCCGCTCTGGCCGGCGAGTGTCTTCCCCGGTGTCTCCTGTGCCGGGCCGATGACACGCACGGTGCGCGACGCAGCACTGATGTTGTCCGCAATCGCGCGCTACGACCTGCGCGATCCGTTCTGCGTGCCCGATGACGGGCGCGACTGGCGCGACGGGATCGAGGCGGGGGTCGCAGGGCTGAGGGTCGGCGTGCTGCGCCGTCCGGGCTTCGATGCGCCGGTGGATCAGGATGGCGCGGCGGCGATCGAGCGGGCGGCGGCGCTGCTGGCCGATGCCGGCGCCGCGGTGGACGAAGCCAACCCGCAACTGCCCGACACGCGGATGCTGTTCTCGCGCGTCTGGGGCTCGGCGCTGGGACGTCTTGTGGCGATGACGCCGGAGGACAGGCACGGTCTGCTCGATCCCGGCATTCTGGAGGTCGCACGCGCGCTGGGCGGCATGAGCGCGATCGAGTTCCTCGATGCCGAGGCGCTGCGGGCGGTTGCGGCGCACGAGATGGCGCGGCTGCACCAGCGTTTCGATCTGGTGCTGTGCCCCACCGTGCCGGACGGCCCGCCGCTGGCCGACGCGGTGACCAACGATCCGGTGCAGGCGTTGTGGACCGCAATGGGCGCCGTGGACGTTCACCTTCAACATGACCCGCCAGCCGGCGATCACCGTGCCGCTGGGACTGCGGACGAACGGCTTGCCCAATTCGGTGCAGCTGGTGGCGGCACAGTATCGCGACGACCTGGTGCTGCGCGCGGCGCGGGCGCTCGAGCTGGCGGAGCCGTTCCCCGATAACGCGGGTGCGTGATGTCGCCAGGCGCGAATAATGTTGCGTCCCAATTCTCGTCATGGCCGGGGACGGCCATGACGGTGGGAGTGCGGCCGATCCCAATCACGACTAACGCAACAAGTTATTTTGCGATTTGCACCGGCAGCGATCGGATCGCGTGCAGGAAATTCGAGTAGGCGTAGACCGGCTTGTCCACCACCTCGATCTGCAGATCGCGCTTCAGGATTTCCTCCCACAGGACGCGCAACTGCAACTCGGCGAGGCGGTTGCCGAGGCAACGATGGATGCCGAAGCCGAATGACATGTGCTCGCGCGGGCGCTTGCGATCGACGATGAATTCGTCCGCCCGTTCGATATGCTCCTCGTCGCGGTTGCCCGAGATGTACCAGACCACGACCTTGTCGCCGGCCTTGATGGGCTTGCCGCCGATCTCGGCATCCTCCAGCGCGGTGCGTCGCATGTGGATCACCGGCGTCTGCCAGCGCACGATTTCCGACACGGCACTGGTGACCAGTTCGGGGTTCTCGCGCAGTTTGCGGAACTGTTCGGGGAAGCGGCTCAGGCCCAACAGCCCGCCCGTCATCGAGTTGCGCGTCGTGTCGTTGCCGCCGACCAGAAACAGGATCAGGATCCCCATGCGCTGGCGCAGCGTCATTTTGCTGGTCGCCTCGCCGTGCGCCATGATCGAGATCACATCGAAGCTCTTAGGCTTTTTGGCGCGCTCTTCCCAGATTTCGTTCATGTGCTCGGCGAAGCGCATCTGTTCGGCGAAGCGCGCCTCCTCGGAGCGCACCGGCGCATCGGGTGCGTTGATGTCGCAGATGAACGTGTCCGACCAGCGGATCAGCTTCGCCTTCTGGTCGATCGGATAGTCGAACAGCGTCGCCAGCATCATCGACGTGAGCTCGATCGAGACGCGCTCGACCCAGTTGAACGTCTCGCCGCGCGGCAGGCGGTCCAGCACCATGTTGGTGCGCTCGCGGATCAGGGTCTCCATCTTTGCCAGGGTGATCGGATTGACCGTCGAGCTGACTTCCTTGCGCTGGTCATCGTGTTCGGGCGGGTCCATGCGGATGAAGCTGGTGCGCTCCATGCCCTTTGGCGCATCGTTGATCATGATGCCGCCAACTTCGTCGGACGAGGAGAATACCTTGTGGTTCACCTCGACCTGCACGATGTCGCGGTATTTGCTGACCGCCCAGTAGGGGCCGTAGGGGCTTTCCGGCGTGTAGTGCACCGGGTCCTCGCGGCGGAGCCGTTCGAAGTAAGGCTGCCAGACATCGTCGTAGTAGAGCCGCGGATCGCTCACATCGAACTTGTCGAGCGGCATCGAGTAAGCAAGTGCCCTGTGGTCCATATCGACCGGCGCGTTCATGGTGTTCCTCCGTTCAATGAATTTGCACCGGCAGCTCGCGGATGCCGTGGATGAGGTTCGACCGCAGATATTTCGGATTGTCCATGACCTCGATCTCGATGTCGCGCTTCAGGATCTCTTCCCAAAGGATGCGCAACTGCAGTTCGGCCAGTCGGTTGCCGACGCAGCGATGCACGCCGAAGCCGAACGAGATGTGCTCGCGTGCGCGCGGGCGGTCGACGATCAGATCATGCGGATTCCTGATCGCGTCCTCGTCGCGGTTGCCCGAGACGAACCACATAGCCACCTTGTCGCCCTTGCGGATCGTCTTGCCGCCAAGCTCGAAATCCGCCAGCGCGGTGCGCCGCAGGTGCAGCACAGGCGTGTGCCAGCGGATGATCTCCGAGATCAGGCTCGGCACCAGCTCGGGATTCTCCCGCAGCTTGCGATACTCGTCCGGGAACTTTGGAAAGCCCCCAAACGCCACCGGACATCGAGTTCCGCGTCGTGTCGTTGCCACCCACGATCAACAGGCTGCAATTCGCCAGCAGCTCGCGGAAATCCATGTTCCGCGTCGCATCCGCGTGCGCCATCATCGAGATCAGATCGAACCGTTGCGCATTGCTGGCGGCGCGCTCGTCCCACAGCGCCTTCATCGCCGTCGCCATCTTCTGCAGCTCAGCGTAGCGCTCCGCCTCGGAGTGGACCGGCGCGTCCGGCGTGTCGACGTGGCAGACCGTGACGTCGGACCAGAACATCAGCCGGTGGCGATCCTCCAGTGGCCAGTCGAACAGCGTGGCGAGCATGCGCGACGTGAGTTCCACCGAGACGTGCTTCACCCAATCGAACGTCTCGCCGCGCGGCAGTTCGTCCAGCACGCGCGTGGTGCGCTCGCGAATCATGCCCTCCATTCGCGCCAGGTTCCCGGGTGCGACGACGGGACTTACCGCCTTGCGGCGCTCGCCATGATCGGGTTCGTCCATCTGGATGAAGCTGGGCCGTTCAAAGCCCTTCACCTGGTCCTCGAGCCGGACCCCGCCGAGTTCCCAGTGCGAGGAGAAGACCTGGTGGTTCACCGCGATCGTCATGATGTCCTTGTACCTGGTCACCGACCAGTACGGGCCGAACGCGCTGTCCGCACACCAGTGCACCGGGTCCTCGCGGCGCAGCCGTTCGAAGTACGGCTGGTACACGTCATCCCGGTAAAGCTCGGGGACGCTGACATCGATCGTGTCGAGCGGCCTCGAATACGCATCAACGCGCGGGTCGAAATCGACGTGAGCGTCCATGGGTTTCCTCCTCTGCGCCAGGCTCTGTGCAGGCCTGGTTGGCTTCAGTGCTGTCCCTCCGGCATCCGTAAGACCAGTCCGTCCAGTTCTTCGCGCATCGTGATCTGGCATGACAGGCGCGAGTCAGGCTGCGCGACCGCGGCGAAGCTCAGCATGGCGGCTTCCTGCGAGCCCGGCACGGGCAGCCCTGTCTTGTCGAGCCACGCGGCATCCACATAGACGTGGCAGGTGGCGCAGGCGCACTCGCCGCCGCAGTCGGCGTCGATGCCTGGCACGTTGTTGTCCACCGCGCCGCGCATCAGGGACGTGCCGATTGGCACATCAACCTCATGACCGGTACCGTTGAACTCGATGTAGGTGACTTTTGGCATGTTTCTGCTTCGCCCGGACGGTGCTACCGCTTGGTAGCATATCCTGCCCGGCAGCTGAAAGCACGCTGGAGGACTGCGGCCAAATGCAGAATCTCCGTCGAGAGCTTGCCGCGCTCCGCTGGGATACCTATTGTATATCCAACCGGAAAGGGCGGGGTCACCGATGTCCGTAACGCTGCATCGTTGGGGCAATAGCGTCGGATTGCGGCTGCCGAAGCCGATGCTGAAACAGCTGGGTCTTACGGAAGGGTCGAAGGTCGAGGTGAAGATCGAGGACAATCGCCTCGTGATCGAGCCGTTGGGCCGTCGCCGCTACACCATGGCCGAGTTGTTGGAAGGCTGCAGTCCCGATGATCGGTCCGGAGAAGTTGACTGGGGTCCGCCAGTCGGCCGCGAAGTCTGGTAGTGCCCTACCTGCCTGACAAGGGCGATCTGGCCTGGATCGATTTCGATCCGCAGATGGGACGTGAGCAGGCGAAAAATCGGCCGGCGCTGATCCTGACAGCATCCAATTTCAACGCGGCAACTGGATTCCTTATTGCGTGCCCCGTCACCCGCACCGAGCGGCCATGGCGGACGCGGGTTCTGCTGGTTGGCACGACGACAAGCGGCTTTATCATGATCGAGCAGCTGAAAAGCATCGATTGGCCGGCACGCGGTGCCGCCTTCATCGAGCGCGTGCCGCAATCCCTGTTCGATGACGTAAGGTCGCGAATCGCTACCATGCTCGACCTGTAGCCCGGACCCGAATGGCCTCCCATGGCCACCGAAACCGGGATCACCACATGGCTGGCGAAACTCTGTTGCGATATTGCGCTGGCGGCGTCCGATCACCACCCTACGGTGCGATGCGGTCCCAGCCACGAGGTCGTGACGCAAATCCGGGTTTGGGTTCGCTTCTCTCGACCCCCGGCTTGGCCGCAAGGCTCCACGACGGCGCCACGTTTGATGACTGGATCACCGTGCCGCGGATGCGCGCAATGGCCTCGTCGGGGAGGGAGGCTGGCGTAGCGGCCCGACGTTTGCGCCGGCAGCGCTGGGTCGTTTAAGCCAGCTCCCGTACCGCCACGGCGATCTCCTTAGCGTCTGACGGGAACCAACCGAATCATTTCCGGACGTGCCTCGTGCCGCATCATCATGGGCCGCCCGAGGGCAGGCTCCGGCCGGCCATCCAGGTCTTCTCATTGCGCTGGCAGCGAAGACGTGGATGGCCGGGACAAGCCCGGCCATGACGATGGAGGGTGCGACCGTTGCGCCACTTGGAGCACTTATTTCGCCGCGAATCCCCTTAGGCGCCAGGCGGGAAGAACACCAGGCTGCGCACTTCGATGCTCTCGCGCGGCGGGGCACCGGACGCAAGTGGATTGTCGAACGAAGTGTGAAATGAGAGCCGCGCGCGGCCGTCGGTGGCGCTGTCGTGCACGCGGATCAGCACGACTTCATCGGGCTGCATCTCGGAAAAATAAAACCAGCGATGGCCCGGCCCGTAGGCGACCGAGGATGTTTCGCCGCGGACATGCTGATACACAAGATCACTCGCGATGAGGTCGTCATCGGTGAAGCTGCGCGCGTCGCACAGCGCGAGCGGCGAGTTCGAGCACCGGGCCGCGGATCGGCCGCCAGACGTTGACGACACCGAAGCGATGTTTCAGCAGTTCGGGCGCGTCAGCACCCAGATGGTCGCGCACGCGACGGGGCGCCGAATTGACCGTGTGGTCGTTGTGCACGCGGCGCGAGGGCTCGGCCATTCCGGACCGCCCCGCGTTGCGCACGTTGTGGTCGAAGACGAAGACGCGGCTCGCGCCAAGCGTCTCGCGCAACAGTCGCGCGACCTCTGGGTAATAGACCTGCTTCACCTCGTCTTCGGAATAGAAGTCGCGCACCGCGGTCGCTGCCTTGATCAGCGCGAAACCGTTGCGATCGAGGGTGAAATCAGCCTCATGGGCGCGAGCATCCTCGATCCTCACGTCGTGCGGATCGTCAATGCCGTTCCACCGCGCCACGCCGGGCGGAGGCTCGGAGACATAGCGAGCCGGCTTTTCGGTGCCGCGCTTCAGGTAGTGCAGTGTCGCGGTGACGGTTCGGGCGGTCGGCATGATGTCGAGTGGCATGGTCTGGCTCCTCCCGCAGATGGTTGAGCGATTACAGCTCCGTGCCGCGCGGCGCGGCCCAGGAGCTGACATCCTAACGGGCAGCGGCCGAATTGTGCAAAACTGCCGCTAAGCTCAGCCGGTGCGGTCGGATGCGAAGCCCGCTACGCCGCCAGTCTTTGCCGCGCTGCGCCCTTGATCAGCGCCGCACCCTTTTCGGCAATCATGATCGTCGGCGCATTGGTGTTGGTCGAGGTGACGGCCGGCATCACCGATGCGTCAATGACCCGCAGCCCATCCAGACCGTGCACACGCAACTCGCTGTCGACGACGCTCATCGGATGCAAACCCATCATGCAGGTGCAACTGGCATGATAGCACGTGCCGCCGTTGCGCCGCGCGTAATCAAGTAGCTCGTCATCCGTCTGGACCTGATTGCCGGGCAGGCTCTCCTCCCGGACGAATTGCCGCAACGGCGGAGCGTCGAACAAACGCCGCGCGAACCGCAGACCCGCCGATGATGGCGCGCCGGTCGGCTTCGTCCGACAGGTAACGCGGGTTGATCGCCGGCGCCTCACCGGGACGGTTCGATTTGGCCTCGACATAGCCGCGCGAGAGGGGCCGCATCTGCCAGGCACCGGCGCTGAGGCCAGGGGTCCGCTCCAGTTCGCCGATCTGGCCGCCCTTGAAGCTGCCTGGCGCGAAGGTGACCTGCATGTCGGGCGTCGCCGAAGTCTCCAGGACCTTGACCGAGGCGGCGACAAGCGAGGGGCTGTAACTCAACATGCCCTTGCCGGTGAACGCCCAGCGCATGACCTCCATGGCGAGCGGCAGACCATATGATTTTTCATTGGCGGTCGCCATGCCGACGACCGGGTAGGACACGCGCGCCGTATAGTGGTCCTGCATGTTGCGGCCGACGCCACGCAATTCGTGCACGACGGGTACGCCGATCTTCGCGAGATGCTCGGCGTCGCCAACGCCCGATAGTTGCAGGATGTGCGGCGAACCGACCGCGCCGGCCGATAGGATCACCTCGCGCACGGCCTCCACCTTTTCGACCGCGCCGCCGCGCGAGAACTCGACGCCAGTCGCACGCCTGCTCCCCTCGGTGCCATCGAACAGCACGCGATGGACCAGCGCGTTGGTGACAAGCTGTAGGTTCGGCCGCTTCAATGCCGGATGCAGATACGTGCGCGCGGCGCTGGCGCGGCGTCGGCCGCCACGGGTCTGCTGGCACCAGCCGATGCTGTCGCCGGCGCCGGGCGGCAGGTCGTTGACGTCCTCACGGTACTCAAGGCCGAGCTGCTTGCCGGCCTCGATCACCGTGGCACAGATCGGCGAGCGGTCCATTTTCGACGTGAACAGCGGACCGTCCTTGCCGCGTGCCGTGCTGCCTTCGCCCTCCCACCGCTCGGCCTTGCGGAAGTAAGGCAGGCAATCGTCCCATGACCAGCCGCGGTTGCCGAGCTGTCCCCAGTGGTCGTAATCCTCGGGTTGGCCGCGGATGTAGATCAGCCCGTTGATCGAAGACGAGCCTCCGAGCACCCGGCCGCGCGTATAGACAATGGCACGTCCGTTGGTGCCGGGATCGGGTTCGGCGCGATATTTCCACGTGAGCGTCGGGTGGTCGAGCATCTTGAAGAAGCCGGCAGGGACGTGGATGAGCGGGTTCCAGTCGCGCCCGCCCGCTTCGATCAGCAATACTTTCGTACCGGGATCCTCGGTCAGCCGGTTTGCCAGCACGCAGCCGGCCGAGCCCGCGCCGATGATGATGTAATCCGCCTGCATGCTCTGCGCTCCCTCCGGCACACGGTTAAGCCTACTGCCAGATTGCTTATTCGTGTGCAGTCTACCGGGAAACATCTGAGAGACGGAAGCCTGCGAGGTTGACAATGCTCCGAACCGGCCGACGATCAGTTCGGCCGGGATGCGTGGCCGCGGCAATCGCGTGTGCGGAGAAAGTTCCCACGCGCTGAACAAGATCGGTCTGGGAGGGACGACAGCAGTGGAATTCGAACTCAAATACACCGCGGCGCAGAACGAATTCCGCAACGAGGTCCGGACCTGGCTCGTCGAGAACGTGCCCGATGGGATCACGGCCCGTCCACGAAGCTTCGAGGAGTCGCGTGCCATTTATCTGATGCGCCGCGAGCTCGGCAGGAAGCTCGGCGCGAAGGGTTGGCTCTATCCATCGGGAGAAAAGAAGTACGGCGGCGGCGGTCTCGATCTGGATCAGATCATCGTGCTCGAGGAGGAAACCGCGCGGCTTGGACTTGGCCTGCCGCCCTACTACGACAGCGGCGGAAAGATGGGCAGCGCCAGCATCCGCGTCTGGGGCACCGAGGAACAGAAGCAGCGCTTCCTTCCACCGATCTACAAAGGCGAGGTCCGCAGCTGGCAGCTTTTGACGGAACCATCCGCCGGATCCGATCTGGCCGGTGTCAAAACCACGGCGATCCGCGATGGCGACGTCTATGTGGTGAATGGCCAGAAGATCTATATCGGCTCGCACCACGGCGCCGACCGTTACTGGACCATCGCCGTCACGGATCCCAAGGGCAAGCGCCACCAGAACGTGTCCTGGTTCATGATCGATGCCGCGCTGCCGGGCATCACGACGCAGCCGCTGTATATGCTCAGCGCGCAGAGCGAGGGCGAAACCGACGAATTCGGCCACAAGAACATCATCTTCTTCGACAATGTCCGCGTCCCGGCGGACTGCCTCGTCGGGCGGCGAGAACAACGGCTGGAAGGTCGCCTCGACGCATCTCGAAGTCGAGCACAGCGGCCAGGGGAACATTCGCACCAATCCGGTGTGGATCGCATTGCTGGCCCATTGCCGCAGACACCATCGCGACGGCCGGCCGCTGATCGAGGATCCCGACGTCAGGGCGAAGCTCGCCGAGATCTTCAGCCGGCTTGAAGCAGTCCGCCTGTTGTCGACGCGCAACTTCTGGATGGTCTACGCCGGTGAGAAACGGTCGTACGAAGGCTCGCAGGTGTCGTATCTCAGGAAGACAACGAACCTCTGGCTGACGAAGGCCATTCTCGATCTCCTCGGACCGGAGGCGCTGACCAGTGATCCCGTCCTGGGCGCGATCGACGGGATCGCAGAAGCACAGCAGCGGCGCGGGATCGTCGAGCAGCATCCGGGCGGCACGACCGACATCCAGCGCGTCGTCATCGCCCGCCGTCTCGGCGTCGGGAACCGCGAGCCGCAACAGGCGGGACGGCTGGGTGAAGAAGGCGTGGCCCGCAAGAGCCCCGTGGAGGCCTGACCGTGGACCTATCGCTGACATCGTCACAGATATTGATCCGCGACAGCGCACGATCCTTCGTCCGCCGGCATGTCCCGAGAGCCGAACTGGTGCGTCAGGCCAAGGAGGGCCAGACCTGGGATCCCGGCTGGTTCGCCCATTTCCGCGACGCCGGCTGGACCGGCGCGCTGGTGCCGACGACGTGCGGCGGCCTGGACCTCGATCCGCTCAGCGTCGCCCTGATCTTCGAGGAACTGGGACGCGGCGCGGTGCCGAGCCCGTTGCTCGCTTCGAGTGCGATCGCCGTCTGTCTGCTGCTGGCGTGCCGAGCCATCGGAGCGGCGCGACGCGGCACTGACGGCGATCGCGGACGGCGGCATGATCCTGATCCCGGCACTGCGAAAACCCGATACCTCCTGGAACGGTGTCGCCGCGACCTGCACCGCGCTGACGCAGCATGAACGGAACTGGGTTCTGACGGGATCGAAGGTATTCGTGCCGTTCGCCGACGCGGCGACTCACTTCCTGGTCAGCGTCGTCACGTCGGATGATGCGACGCCGGCGCTGGCGATCGTTCCAGCCGACGCGGCCGGAATCGCGACCAGGTTGTTGCAGGGGTTCCTTCAGGCAAACCACGAAGTCAGTTTCGACAATGTTGCGGTCGCGGAGACGGACATCGTTCGCACCGGCGATCGGTCGTTCGACGACGCATTGGCCACGGCACGCGTGGTGACCGCCGCCTATCAGGTGGGCGGGATGCTCGAAATGCTCGACATGTCCGTGGCCCACAGCAATACGCGCGTTCAATTCGGCACTCCGATCGGCCGTTTTCAACGGGTGCAGGACCATATCATCCGCTTGCTGAATGCGATGGATGCGGCCCGATGGGCGACCTATGAGGCTGCCTGGGCCATCGAATCGGGCCGAAATGGTGTCGCCCGCAGCTATCTGGCTGGGTCGACCGCCAGTGACAGCTACATCGAAGCGGCCAACGCAGCGCATGAAGTTCATGCCGCCATAGGCAGCGATCCGCAATACGGTCTGACGCTCTACACCCGGATTTCCAGGACGATGTACGAACTCCTGGGCCCACCCGGCTGGCAGCGGCGGCGGATGGCGGATGCGCTGGAATGGTAGAATGGCGTGCGTGGCCGGCTGACGAAACGCGAATTCCCGGTCAGCGGTGGGCCACAATTGCCAACGGTCGATTCGCTACGATGCTGATCTGTCAGCGAGGTATTCCCAATAAGTGCCCTTGTTGAGGCGGTTCGTTCCGAACGATGCTACGGAGTTGCGGCGACAATACACTCCGGTGGGTAGACTGAGCTCAACAATCGCGTGCGCGCGGCGCCTTCTCGGGTGGGCGTTGCCGACCTTGCTTGGCTGCGCTGTGGCCGGAACGCTTACGGCGAAGGCGGCTGCGGCTCCACCTGCGTGTCCGGGCGGACAGGTCGGCGCTGCCGGGCGATGCGTGGCTGTCGAGGAAGCGTTAAAGCGGATTGACTCGATCGTTCGCAAGGCAATGGCGACGCACGATCTGAAGGCTGTGCTGGCGGGCTTTGCTACCGATGGCAAGCCAACGTCCGTGATGGGGTGGGGCGAATCTGATGACCGGGGTACCGACAACGCCGGACATGCATTTTCGGAACGGTTCGATTGCGATTGCCTATATCGGAACTGTGCTCCTCCAATTGCGCGACAAGGGTGTCCTCGGGGTCGATGACAAACTGTCGAAATGGTTTCCAGAATATCCCAGGTCCGATCAGATCACCCTCACGATGCTCATCAACGGGACCTCGGGCTACGCCGACTTTGTCACCGATCAACCATTCCTTCAGCTTCTCTATGCCGATCCGTTTCGGCATTGGAGTCCGGGCGAACTGATCGCGATCGGCCTCAACCGGCCGATGATGTGCGATCCGGGGACATGCTGGTCCTATGCGCACACAAACTTCGTTATCCTCGGCAAGGTGCTGGAGATGACGACTGGTCGTCCGCTCCAAGATCTGATCCGCGAGGGGATTCTCGATCCGCTGTCGCTCACGGATACCCGAAGCGAGGCGACCGCGGTCATCCAGGAGCCCGTTCTCCACGCCTTCGACGCCGAACGCGGCAGGTACGAAGAGTTCGACATATTGGGACCCGTCCTGGACGCTCGCAAGCGGCGCGATCATGACATCGAACATTGCCGACATCTTGAAGAGCGGGGCGGCCATCGGGACCGGGGCGCTGATCTCGCCCGAATCCCACGCGCTGCAGCTCGCGCCGCTGACCGCGAAATTCAAACAGTGGAGCGAAACATCCTACTACGGATTTCGGAGTATTCGTCGTCAATGGCTGGATCGTTCAGAACCCGTCGTTTTCGGGTTACGCCGCGACGATGGCCTATTTGCCGTCGCACAGGCTTACGGTCGCCGTCTCAACTACCGTGCGAGAGAAGGCGTCAATGGACGGGAATTGTATCGACGGTCGTGCTGAAAGAAATCGCGGCATATATGGCGCCTGAGGCACCCTTGAGGTGAGCCTCGACCCAAGTGGGTTGTTGGCGCCCAAGTTGCACGGCAGATCGGAAGGCGCGGAGTGTGTGACAGTGTTGGGCGAACGTCGTGAAGAACCGCTCGCTGTCGCCAATTGTACTAAGGGTCTGACGGCAAACAACCGAATCATTTCCGGACGTGCCTCGTGCCTCATCGTCATGGCCGGCGAAGCATGCCCCGGCGAAGGCCGGGGCCGGCCATGACGATGAGGTGCGGCCGTGCGCGACTTGGAGCCCTTATTTTGCGGCGAATCCTAAGCGCCGTTTCTGCTGACTGTCCCCGCTGCACGTAGACCGTCATGGCCGGGCTTGTCCCGGCCATCAGAAGCGGCACCGTGCCACGACGGATCGCCGGGACTGGATCCCCGGATCAGGTCCTGGGACGGCCCTGACGGAAGGAACGAGTGGCGATGGAAGGTCATTGGTTCGGGCCGCTCATATTGTATTTGGAAGTGGCGAAATCGTCGATCGCGGCGCCGTCGCCGAGGGGCCGACAGATCAGGCGCGCAGCAGCTTGTCGAGAGTGATTGGCAGCTTGCGCACCCGCACGCCGGTTGCGTGCCAGACCGCATTCGCAATCGCGCCTGCCGTGCCGGTGATGCCGATCTCGCCGACACCCTTGATCCCGAGCGGGTTGACGTGCGGGTCGTGCTCTTCGACGAGGATCGCCTCGATCGAGGGCACGTCGGCATTCACCGGGACATGGTACTCGGCAAAATTGGCGTTCATCGTTCGCCCGGAATGCGGATCCATCACCGCGTTCTCGTGCAGCGCAAATGACACGCCCCAGATCATGCCACCCAGGTACTGGCTCCGAACCATGCGCGGATTGATGATGCGCCCCGCCGCGAATGCGCCGACCAGCCGGGCGACACGAATCTGTCCGAGGTCCGGATCGACCTTGACCTCGGCAAACACGGCTCCATGCGCGTACGTGGCATAGCGCTCCTGCACGGCTGGATCGCTTGCGCCCTGGCCTTTGCCCTCGATCGACGCGCGACCGGCGCGCGCGAGAATGGCCTCGTAGTGCTCCCCGCGAGTCTCGTCGTCGCGCCGCAACAGCTTGCCGTCACGCGCGACCACGCCCGCATTGCCCGCGCCGAACAGCGGCGAGCGCTCGTCGTTCACCGCCAATTCGGCGAGTTGCGCGATCGCATCTGCGCCGGCATTGTGCAGCGCCGCACCCGACGTCGCGGTCTGCGACGAGCCGCCGGCGACGCCCCCGTTGGGCAGGTCGGAGGTGCCCATGCGAAACTCGAGCCGGGCGATGTCGAGACCGAGACCGTCGGCGGCGATCTGTGCGAGCGCGGTCCAGGCGCCCTGGCCCATGTCGTTGGCGCCGATCTCGGCAACGGCGCTTCCGTCCGCCCGCAGCACAACTCGCGCCTCGGCCTGCATCGTGAGCGCCGGGAAAACCGCCGTGCCGACGCCCCAGCCAACCAGCATTCCGACATCGTCGCGCATCTGCCGCGGCGGGCGCGGGCGGCCCGCCCAGCCAAACCGTTCAGCCCCGCGCTCATAGCATTCGCGCAGCGCCTTTGACGAAAACGGCTTGCCCGAGATCGGCTCGACCTCCGCGTAGTTCTTCAGCCTGAATGCAAGCGGGTCCATGCCGCAGGCATCCGCCATCTCGTCGATCGCGCTTTCAAAAGCGGCGTTGCCGGGGGCCTCGCCCGGCGCCCGCATGAAGAATGGCGTGCCGGTGTCGAGCCGGACCGCTTCGTGGCTCGTGGACAGCGCCGGCGTCGCGTAGAGCGTGTGCGACGTCCCGCTGCTCGGCTCGAAGAAGTCGTCGAATGTGCTCGATGCGGTCAGCGTATGATGCTCGATGGCGGTCAGCGCACCGTCCGTACGTGCGGCCAGGCGCAGGGTCTGCCGGGTCGGTGCCCGATGGCCAACCGGGCCGTACATCTGCTCGCGCCGTGTCACCAGCTTTACCGGCCGTTTGACCAGGCGCGCCGCCATGATACCCAGGACCTGCGGCGCCCAGATGGCGCCCTTCGAACCAAAGCCGCCGCCAAGAAATTCGCTGCGGACGTGGACATTCGCCGGATCGATGCCGAACAGCCTGGCGATGCGGCCTTGTGCAAAGGAGAGGGCCTGACTAGGTGTGTCGACGACAAGTCTGTCGCCATCCCATTCGGCGACGACGGCGTGCGGCTCCATCGCATTGTGATACTGCGTGGCGGTCTCGTAGACCGCCTCGATCCGCTGGTCGGCCGAGGCAAACCCGGCTTCGAGATCGCCCTTTTCGGCCGCCGGCGCCTCCCCGAAACCGACGATCTCCGGGACAAAGCGTTCGGTGTCATCGAGGCCAACGTGCGCGGGCTCGGACGTGTAGGTCGGATTGAGCAACGCGGCGCCTTCCGTCGCCGCTTCCAGGGTCTCGGCAACCACCACGGCGATCGGCTGGTTTGCGTAACGAACGTGATCGTTCTGCAGCAGATCGAGCTTGAACGCGAACGGATCGTCCTTGTGATCGGGAGACTGCGCGAGTTTCGGCGCATTGCCCGGGATCATCACCTCGACCACGCCGGGATGCGCTTTCGCGGCGGTCACGTCGAACGACGTCACACGGCCACGCGCGATGCTGCTGGTGGCCATCACGGCGAACAACATCCCCGGCGGATGGTGGTCGGCGGCGTAGCGCGCGCCTCCCGTCACCTTGAGGGTACCGTCGCGGCGCGTCAGCGGCTGGCCGATATTCGATCCGTGTCGAATGTGGGTTGCGGCTTCAGGCATGTGTCGGAACCCCCGATGCGAAGACAGAAGCGGGCAGGGCGGCCACGCGCTCGGGCGTCCCTGCGGCCGCGAGGGTGAGAGCGCGGACGACGATCCGGCGCGCGAGCTCGATCTTGAACGCGTTGTCACCGCAGGGGCGCGCATCGGCGAGCGCAATGTTAGCGGCGATATGGAAAGTGGCTTCGTCGCAGCCGCGGCCGGAGAGCGCACGCTCCGCCTCGCGGGCGCGCCAGGGTTTCAGCGCGACGCCACCGAGTGCCAGCCGTGCCTCGACGATGCGTTGTCCGTCGAGGCGCAGCCCGGCCGCGGCCGATACCACCGCGAAGGCGTAGGACGTGCGCTCGCGCACCTTCAGATAACGGGCGTGACCGGCGAACCCGGCCGCCTCAGGCGGCAGCCGCACGGCAACGATCAGCTCACCCGGCTCGAGCACCGTCTCCCGCTCGGGCTCATTCCCAGGCAGGCGATGGAAGGCCTCGAGCGGCACGTCGCGCCGGCCGGACCTGCCCTCGATCTCCACCATCGCATCGAGTGCCACGAGGGGGACGCAGAAATCGGACGGATGGGTCGCGACGCAGTGCTCGCTCCAGCCAAGTATCGCATTGAGGCGTGTCTCACCTCCCTGCGCATCGCATCCCGCACCCGGGTCGCGCTTGTTGCAGGCGGAGGCGACGTCGTAGAAATACGGGCAGCGCGTCCGCTGCATGATGTTGCCGGCTGTCGTCGCGGCGTTGCGCAACTGCCCGGATGCGCCGGACAGCAGCGCCTCGGCAACCGAAGGATAGCGTGCCGCGAAATTCGCATCGTGGGCGAGGTCGCTGTTGCGCACCAGCGCGCCGATCCGCAGGCCGCCGTCAGGCAGAGGCTCTATTCGGTCCAGCCCCGGCAGGCGGGTGATATCCACGAGGCGCGCCGGACGACTGACGCCTCCCTTCATCAGATCGAGCAGATTGGTGCCGGCAGCAAGAAAGGTTGCACCCGAGGCGCCGGCCGCTGCCACCGCTTCCGCGACGCTCGCGGCGCGCACATAATCGAAACGGTTCATGCCGCTTCTCCGCGCTGCTCCGTCGCGCGCATGCGCGCCTGAGCGGCAAGCACGGCTTCGGTGATGCCGACATAGGCGCCGCAACGACAGAGATTTCCGCTCATTGCCTCGCGCACCCGCTCGGGATCGTCGCCCGCCTGCGCCTCGCGGATGACGCCGAGAGCGCTCATGATCTGTCCGGGCGTACAGAATCCGCACTGGAACCCGTCGTGTTCGATAAACGCCGCCTGCACGGGATGCAGCGCATCGCCATGCGCCAACCCCTCGACAGTCAGCACGTCGGCCCCGTCGTGGCTGACCGCCAGCGCAAGGCAGGCATTCACGCGCCGGCCCTCAAGCAGCACGGTGCAGGCTCCGCACTGGCCACGGTCGCAGCCCTTCTTTGTCCCGGTGAGATGCAGCCGCTCGCGCAGCAGGTCGAGCAGGGTTACCCGCGGGTCCTCCAGCAAGACTTCGTGGCGCACGCCGTTGACGGTGAGCGCAATCGGAAACGGCATCGAATTGTTCCTCCGCATGCTGGAAGGATGATACGGGGCAATCTGGTGCCGGCAGGGCGTGGCAACCATACCCCCTTTGGGTAGGTCCTGCTCAGCCAGACCGAGCCGCATGTCCGGCGAAACCAAAAACGGTACCACCTGCAACGTTATCTCTTGCGAGTGAGAACGAGGACGATCACAAAATACTGAACGCGCCGCGGACATCTCTCCCGGCTCCGATCCACCTTGTCAGTGCCTGACAATCCGCCGATGGTTCCTGCTGAAATTTCCGGCAAGACAGAATGCAGAGGAAGACGATGACAGCGTGGCAGCTCATGCTCGCATTGATCGGCACCATGGCATTTGCCTTGAGCGGCACCGCACGCGCCGACCAGTACGGCTCCAGCGATGCGCCGATCCACATCGCCTGGCAGATGCAGCCGACGCAATCGCCGAAATCGTCGGTGCCCACCGTGAAGGACTATTACCAGTCGCACATCGAGGCATGGGTCAAGGCGCACCCTGACGTCATGCTCGATGTCACCTTCAACAGCACCGATATCAACGCGAGCATGACGCGCATGCAGGAACAGGTCGCCGCGGGCCGCGCGCCCGACTTCGCGATGCTCGACTCGTTTTTTCTGAGCCGCTTCTACCAATTCCTGCAGCCGCTCGATCGCTTCTATGGCGCTGACCAGGTGGACGACTTCGTCGCCTTTGCCCGCAACGGCATGCTGGGACCGGACAGGAAACTGAAGGCGCTCTGGGTCAACACCGATGTGCGCGTGCTGTATTATCGCAAGGACCTCGTGTCCAATCCGCCGAAGACGTGGGACGAGCTGATCGCGCAGGCGGCCGAACTGTCGAAACGCGGACTGACCGGCTACCTGTATCCCGGCGGGCGCGGCGAAGGCGCCGTGATGGAGCACCTGCCCATGTTCTGGGCGCAGGGTGGCGAACTCGTCGATGCCTCCGGCAAGCCGGTGTTCGGCGACGGCACGAACCGCGCTGCAATGCTCAATTTGCTTGCGTTCCTCAAGCGCACGATCGCTTCCGGTGCCAGCCCGAGCCGCGTCGTGAACTACAGGTTCGAGGCCGACCTATACCCCGAGATACTGCGCGGCAATGTCGCCATGTTCCTCGGGGGCAACTGGATGGCCAAGCAACTGCGCGAGCTCGGCGACAAGAATGACTGGGGCATTGCGCCGATCCCATTGATGTCTCCGGGCGATCCCGTCACGGCGGCCGGCGGCTGGACATATGCGGTATTCACGCCGGATGCGAAGAAGCAAGACATCATCGTCGACCTGATCAACAGCCTGGTTGCAAGCCCGTCCGCGATGGCGGCATCCACCGCGGCGATCGGCAATCTGCCAACGCGCATGAGTGTGGCGCAGGGTGATTCCGTCTACGTCAAGGATCCGACGGTACATGAATTCCTGACACTGCTGCGCTATGCGCGCGCGCGTCCTGGTGCCATCGCGTATCCCAGTATCTCCAACGAGCTGCAGGTCGCGATGTCGGATGTGATCACCGGACAGCAGACGCCCGAGGCCGCGCTCGATCAGGCGTGGCGCAAGCTCGCGCCTTGATCGCTGCGCAAGGGCGGCCGCTGGAGGATCGCCCGTTCCTCTGGCTTGCGCCGCTGTTCCTGCTGCTGGCGGCGCTCTATCTCTACCCGCTGGTCGACGTGACGCGGCTCAGTCTCACAGACGCAACCGACGCCGCAGCGCGCGCCCACTATACGTTTGCCAGCTATCGCAGCGTATTCGGTTCGTCCGAATTCCTGATGATGGCGCGCGTGACCAGCATCTTCGTTGCAGCCAGCATCGCCGGCCAGCTGGTGTTCGGTCTGCTGATCGCGGCCCTGCTCTGCGAGGGCGAGCGCCGTCGGCTGCCAGGCGCGGCGATCGTTCGTGCGGTTGTCCTGGTGGGCTGGGTGCTGCCGGGGGTGGTCATCGGCATCATCTGGAAGTTGCTGCTCGACGAATCCGGTAACGGCATGTTGGCTTACGCCATGTCACTGTTGGGCACCCGCAATCCTGCGTTTCTGTCTGCACCGGTACCGGCGCTGTTCTGGGTGACGATCGCGAATATCTGGCGCGGCACCGCGTTCAGCATGATCATACAGTACGCCGGGATGAAGACGGTGCCGCCCGAGCTTTACGAGGCCGCGACGGTCGATGGTGCCGGGGCTTTACAGAAATTCCGTTATGTCACGCTGCCCTCGTTGCGGGGCATCCTGCTGATCAACCTGGTGCTGATAACCATCGCCACGCTGAACACATTCGACATGGTACTGCCGCTCACGGGTGGCGGTCCGGGACGCGCGACCGAGGTGATCGCGCTCTACATCTATCATCTGGTGTTTTCGGAGTTTCAATTCGGTCGCGGGGCAGCCGTCGCGGTCATTCTGATGGCGATCGGTCTGGTCCTGTCCGGCTGCTATGCACGCATGCTGCAACGAGAGCGGGCCGTATGACGGGGAGGGGTGTCCGTCGCTTGGCCGGATCGGGCGCGATCTATGCCGGTTACATCGTCGTCAGCCTGATCTTTCTGTTCCCACTGCTGTGGGTCGCATCGCTGTCGCTGCGGCCGATGGCGGAGCTGTTCGCTTTCCCGCCACGCCTGCTGCCGCGGCATCCAACGTTCGCCGCCTACCACGACGTCCTCACCGGTTCGCCGCTCGCGCTCTATCTTTTGAACTCGGTCAAGCTTGTGTCAGCGACGGTGCTGTGCGCGCTGGCGATCGCCGTGCCGAGTGCCTATGCGCTGTCGCGCCTGCGCTTCCGCCGGCCAGTGCTGAGGCCACTGGTGATGCTCGGCATGCTCAGCGTGCAGCTGATCTCACCTTTGGTCACCGCGCTGCCACTGTATCGCTGGTTCTCCACCTTCGGCCTCATCAACTCGCATGGCGCGGTCGTCCTGGTCTATGTCGCGCTCAGCGCGCCGCTCGCAACCTGGATGCTGACCGGATTTCTCGACACCGTCCCAGTGGCGTTGGATGAGGCAGCGCGGATCGACGGGTGTACCCGCCTGCAATCCCTGCTGCGTGTGCTGCTGCCGGTCATGCTGCCGGGCCTGGCCTCCACAGCGATTCTGGTGGCCATCAGTTCGTGGGGGCAGTTCATCGTGCCATTCGTACTGCTGACCCGTGGCAATCTCTATCCGATCAGCGTCGGCATCCTGGACTACCAGTCCAGCAGCGATTCCGTGAGTACACATTTGCTCGCTGCGGCCGCGATCCTGTCAGCGCTTCCAGCGATTCTGACATTCCTCGTGCTGCAGCGGTTCATCGTTGGAGCGCTGACCGCGGGTGCGGTGAAGGGCTAGGCACATGGCTGCGTCACGGCGGAGCGAGAGTGTGATGACAATCCTGATTGTCGCATTGTCGGTGCTCCTGCTGGGCGCGAGCAAACGGGCTTGGGCGTCAATGCTGTGGAACTGGAGCTACACCGGAGCGGGTGTGAGCGCTTCCGGCACATTTATGACTGACGCCACGCCGGATGCTGACGGCTTCTACCAGATTACCGGCATTACAGGTATGGCGAACGGGGGAACGATCACCGGGCTGCAAGCAGCCGGCACGGCGATCCCCGGGAATTCCGGATTTAGGGTCGACAACCTTGTTGGCTCAACTGAGCCGCGGCTTACGATGCATGGGTTTGGGTTCTCTGTTTCCAACCGCGAGTACCACAATCCATTTTACCAGGGGGGTTACCTCGACTACATTTCGTTGCCCCCCTATGCCGACGGTGCCGGGGCGGAGCCGGCAATTCACTTCACGGCTGCCGTCGCCCCCTGAGCGTGGCCGTCGGACGTCAGGGCGCGCCTGGAGGAGAAAAACGCCTTGCTGTCGCGCCGAAACGTCATGTCATCCGCGCTCGCCGCGCTACTGCCCATGAATGGCGGTGCCGGGAATGCAAACACGGAGCCCCGCACGATCCTTCGCGTGCAGCGGCGCAGCATCGAGGTGAATGGCAAGTCGGCCTCGGTCCTCGGCCTGACCCAGCCGAACGGCATGCCCGGCATTCAAACCGCGGTGGGACGGCAATTCCGCTCCCGCGTCGAGAACCAACTCGACGTGCCGACCTTGATCCATTGGCACGGGCTGGCCCCGCCATGGCAGCAGGATGGTGTTCCCGGCATCTCCTCTCCCCCGATCCCACCCGGCGGCAGCGCGGATTATGACTTCCCACTGCAATTCGGCGGCACTTTCTGGATGCACTCCCACGAAGGCCTGCAGGAGCAGGAGTTGCTCGCCGCTCCTCTCATTATCAGCGACAGCCGAGACCGGCCGGGGCAGCAGGATGTCATCATAATGCTTGCCGATTTCAGCTTTACGCCGCCCGAGCAGATCCTCGAGGGGCTGCGCAAGGCCGGCGGCATGAAAATGCCTGCGATCGGCGGTGCCATGTCGATGAACTCTGGTGGTGCCGGCATGGCGACTGCCGCCGCGCCGCCTGCTCCGGACCTGAATGATGTGAAGTACGACGCCTTCCTCGCCAATGACCGCACGCTCGCCGACCCCGAGGTTATTCGCGTCAGAACGGGCGGGACGGTGCTCCTGCGCATCATCAACAGTTCATCGATGAGTGCCTATCATATCGATCTTGGCGCGCTGGATGGCGAGCTCATCGCGGTAGATGGGTTCCGCGTGCAGCCGGTCCTCGGCCGACGCTTTCCCGTGGCTGTCGCGCAGCGACTCGATATTCGCGTCCAGATGCCGCGAACACCGGCTTCGCATCCAGTCCTGGCCATTCTGGAGGGCGAACGAAACCAATCCGGTGTGATCCTGCAGGCCGGGAACGCACAGGTCCGCCGACTTCCCGCGTTGGCGGCGATGCCGTCACCCGCGCTGACGCTTGATCTGGAACGGCGCCTGCGCGCGACCGAGCCGCTGACGCCGCGCAAGGCGGACCGCGTGCATCAGCTCAACCTGACCGGCAATATGGAAGGCTATGTCTGGTCGATCAATAATGTCGCCTGGAACAAGGACATCCCGCCACTGCCGATTGCGAACGGGGAGCGCGTCGAGCTTGCGTTCGAGAACCAGACACCGATGCCCCATCCGATGCATTTGCATGGACACACGTTTCAGGTGGTGGAAATCGATGGCGCTCGGTTTCAGGGCGCGCGGCGCGATAGCGTATTGGTCACGCCGAAGACGCGTGTGGTGGTCGCTTTCGATGCGGACAATCCCGGCTGGTGGGCCTTGCATTGCCATCTCCTGTATCATCAGGCCGCTGGCATGTTCGCCACGCTGCGTTACGTGTAGGTCGTCTGCCGCGTAAAGTGGTGCGGGTAATTTGGGCAGGTGCTTACGCCTGGTTCGCCCTGAAGTAATCCCATCGGCCCGAACCAATACCTTCCGTCACCGCACGTTCCTTCCGTCATGGCCGGGCTTGTCCCGGCCATCCGTCGTGGCAGGGAGCCGCTCCTGATGGCCGGGACAAGCCCGGCCATGACGGTGTGAGAGAACCGGGGAGAGTCAGCTGTGCGGCGGAAATATCGCACCTGGGCGGGTGCCGACCACTCGGCGCGGCCTCGCTAGCTGCCCCATGTAGCGAACATGCCGATGGCGGCTGCGGCCATCACCGCACTGGCGAGCCAGCCTAGTGCCGTCAGCCATGGCGTCAGCGTGAACTGGCCCATCACCTGCCGACGCGACGCCATAAGCATGATCATCACCATGATCGGCACCGCGGCGACCCCGTTGATCACGGCGCTCCAGAACAGTGCCTTGATCGGATCGAGCGGCGTGAAGTTGAGCACGGCGCCCACGCAGGTTGCGACTGCGATCGTGCCGTAGAAGGCGCGCGCGCGGCCGGGACGTTGGGCCAACCCCACTCGCCAGTGCAGCGCCTCACCCACTGCGTAGGCGGCGCTGCCGGCAAGCACCGGCAATGCCAGGAGCCCTGTGCCGACGATGCCGAGCGCGAAGATGGTGAAGGCGAAGCGGCCGGCGATCGGGCGCAGCGCCTCTGCCGCCTGGGACGAGGTCTGGATGTCGGTGACCCCGTGCGCGTTCAGCGTCGCCGCCGTCGTCAGCATGATGAACAGTGCGATGATGTTCGAGAAACCCATGCCAACGACCGTGTCGAGCTCCATGCGAGCCATCTGCCTTGGCGCCTGCTGAGGTGCCTCGATCAGCGGCTTGGCCCGGGGATCGCTCTTCCTCGTCTTCGGCCTCCTCGCCAGCCTGCCAGAAGAAGAGGTACGGACTGATCGTGGTGCCGAACACGGCGACGACGACGGTCAGATAGTCGCCCGATGGCCTGATATCAGGGAGAATCAGGTTACGCGCCACGGTCAGCCAGGGAACGCCGACAGCGAACACGGTTGCCACATAGGCGAAGAGCGAGAGGGTCAGCCATCGCAACACGGCGGCGTAGCGCGAGTAGCGAACGAACACTTCCAGCAGAACGGTAACGATGGCGAACCCGGCGACGTAGATCAGCATCGGACCGTTGACCAGCAGACGCAGGGCCGCGGCCATCGCGCCGAGATCGGCCCCGATATTGATGGTATTGGCGGCCACAAGCAGTCCGACAAGAGGATACAGCAGCGGTGCCGGGTAATGGCGCCCCATGTTGCCGGCCAGGCCTCGGCCTGTGACCCGGCCAATGTGTGCGCTGATCAACTGGATCGCACACATCAATGGGTAGGTGAGCAGCAGCGTCCACCCCAAACTGTAGCCGAACTGCGCGCCGGCCTGGGAATAGGTGGCGATACCGCTCGGGTCGTCGTCCGAGGCGCCGGTGATCAGGCCGGGTCCCATGATATCGCGCAGCTTCGGTCGTTCCGGCTGCTTGTTACTGTCGTGAGGCTGCGCCGCAGATACGTCCATGGTTGACTGCTCCGGCAGCGGGCGCGCGCGGTCCCGTCCTGGTTTGAACGACGCCCGACTCGGCGAGCGAAAGGGCCCACCAAGGAGACTATATTTTACAATCAGACCGGCCGCCTAAGCCATCACGATTGATCCGTGACCCGGCGGGATAGTATTTTCGAGCGCCAGTTAAGAGAAGACCTGGGGCTCTTGCGATTTTTTGCCCGGTCACCGTCGTCCATTCTGCGCGTGTCAACAGCTTGCCCGCGTGACTGGCAATCTCTACCGTCTGCCGCGCGCAACAGCAGGAGATGCACGATGGCAAACATTCCGGATCGCCCGGAATATCAGAGCGAACTGTTCAAGAAGGGCCTGGAGGTGCGCCGCGACGTGCTGGGCGGTGATTATGTCGATGGGTCACTGACCCGCGCGGACGATTTCAACGCGTCGTTCCAGCAGATCACCACGGAAGTCGCGTGGGGAATGATCTGGACGCGTCCCGGTCTGCCCCGCAAGACACGCAGCATGATCAACCTGACGATGCTGGCGGCACTCAACCGCGGCGCCGAATTCCGGCTGCACCTGCGCGCCGCGCTGACCAATGGCGTGACGCGCGACGAGATCAAGGAGATCCTGCTGCAGATCGGCGCCTATTGCGGCATCCCCGCCTGCCTGGAGGCATTTCGGATCGCCACCGAAGTATTCAAGGAAGTCGATGGCGCCCAGGGGAATGAAGCGGGGAATAGAGGGGGCAGCGACTGATGGCGGACAGTCCAAGCGTCGGTTTCGTCGGCGTCGGCAACATGGGCTGGCCGATGGCGGCATGCCTCGTGCGCGCCGGCTTCACCGTGCACGTGAACGATCAGCGACGCGAGGTGGCGAACAACTTCGCCCAGCAGGTCGGCGGCGATGCGCCAGACAGTCTGCGGCAGTTGGCCGCCGCGTCGGACGTGGTGATCACCATGCTGCCGACCAGCGCGATCGTCGAGCACGTGCTGGCCAAAGGCGATGACACGGTGATGGCGGGGATGAAGCCCGGTACCGTGGTGATCGAGATGAGCTCCGGCGTTCCGTCGATCACCCAGGTGCTCGCCGAGCGCGTCATGGAGCTGGGCGGCCACATGATCGACGCGCCGGTGTCCGGCGGTGTGCCGCGCGCGAAGACGGGTGAACTGGCGATCATGGTCGGCGGGGATGCCGCGATCATCGATTCGGTGATGACGGTGCTGTCGGCGATGGGCACGTCGGTGCTGCGCACCGGTGCGGTCGGATCGGGCCAGGCGATGAAGGCGCTGAACAATATGGTGTCCGCGGGCGGCTTTCTGATCGGCATCGAGGCGCTGCTGATCGGCCAGCGCTTCGGGCTCGATCCCGCCGTCATGGTGGACGTGCTGAACGCAGCAACGGGGATGAACAATTCGACGCAGAGGAAGTTCAAGCAGTTCGTGCTGTCGCGCAAGTTCAATGCCGGCTTCACCATGGGGCTTCTGGCGAAGGATCTTTCGATCGCCTTGCAGGTCGGCCGCGAGACCGAAACACCTGCGCCGCTGTCGGCGCTGTGCAAGGAGATGGTGACGGCGGCTCAGGCAATGTTCGGGTCCGATGCCGATCACACCGAGATGGCGAAGCTGTGCGAGCGATTGGCAGGGACAGTGCTGGGGGCAGCAAAGTAAGGTTCACCAGCCGAGCGGGCGCATCATCGGCATGGCGATCGAGGTCCATTGTCTTATCCGACCCGGATTGTTTTAATCAGCGTACGATAGAGTGCCTGTGCTTTGATTTGGCGGAATCTTGCATTGACTATGCACCACAGGTTCCGTTGCCGGTCGTCTGGACGTGAAAGTACGGGAAGGATCGTCTCGCACTGGCACTACCGCAGGAGCGACAGCTGCACACGCTCACCGGGCCGGCCATTGCCCTGCATCGGACCCGACGAGCCAGCCCGGGCCAATCTTCGGATCACCGATCACATGCGTCCTGATTCGCCTTCCGCCGGATTTGCTCGCCGCCGTCAATGAACCACACCGAATGAGGCCGAAACCATGCCGTAGAAATGGCTGGATCACGTCCGGGGACGGCCATGACGGTGTAGAAGCAGGGGGAGTTCAACCGAAACGCAACCTGGCACAAGTAGTTGGCGTCCCGATCATCAAACTGGTTGGACAGGCGGTGATCGCCAATCGAGCGCCGATCTGCGGGACTCCGGGCTGACCTACGCACCGGGCGATTCGCTCAGCATCGCCGTTCCGAACGATCCGGCGTTGGTCGATGCGACTTTGGCCGCACTGGGGATCGCCGACGACGCGGCGGTGTGCCAGACCCTGACCCACGAGCTTGATATCGCGCGTCCGCTCGATCGCACACTGGACCTGCTGGCCATGGCCGCGTCACATCCGAAGCAACGCCGCTGCTTTGCGCGCGCTATCCGAGGGTGAGAACGGCGCCGAACCGACCGACGCCGATCTGCTCGACCTGCTGGAGGCGTTTCCCTCCGCCCGTCCGCCACTGGCTGACCTGCTGCGCTCGCTGCCGCCGCTGAGGCCGCGCCTCTATTCGATCGCCGCGTCTCAGCGCGCCACGCCGCGCGCGGTGCATCTGTGCGTCGCAGTGGTTCGCGAGACTCGGCGAGGCCGTTTGCGCCATGGCGTGGCGAGCGGCTTCCTGGCCGATCGCGCCACCGGCTACGGGCCGATCCGCGCCAGCATCCAGACCAGCCATTTCCGCCTGCCGGCGGAGCCGCGCACGCGGATCATCATGTGCGGCCCGGCACCGGGATCGCGCCGTTCCGCGCCTTCCTGCAGGAGCGTGCGGCGCTCGGCATCAAGGGGCGCGCCTGGCTGCTGTTCGGCGAGCGCCAGCGCGCGCACGACTTCCTGTACGAGCACGAGCTGAAGGCGTGGCTGGCCGATGGGACGCTGTCCCGGCTGGACGTCGCCTTCTCGCGCGACCAGGCGAGCAAGGACTACGTGCAGCATCGCATGGCGGAAAATGCCGCCGATCTCTGGCGCTGGCTGCAGGACGGGGCGCATTTCTATGTCTGCGGCGACGCCAACCGCATGGCGCGCGACGTCGATGCCGCGCTGCGCCGGATCGCCATGACCGAGGGCAGGCTCGACGAGGCGCAGGCGCGCGACTGGATCGTGGCACTGGCGCGGCAGGGTCGCTACCAGCGCGACATCTACTGATGCGGACCCCAGAGGGCTGGAGCGGGGGTTGGAGCGGGTGACGGGAATCGAACCCGCATAGCCAGCTTGGAAGGCTGGAGCTCTACCATTGAGCTACACCCGCGGCATGTCCGCAGATTTACCGGCCCCCCGCGGCCGGCGCAATCACAGCCGCAGTTCCACGCACACCGGCACATGGTCCGACCCCTGCGGCCAGTCGCGGGCGTCCTTCAGCACGATCTGGCGTTTCAGCTTGCCCGCCAGATCAGGCGTCACCCAGATGTGGTCCAGGCGGCGGCCTCGGTCCGAGGCGCGCCAGTCGCGATTGCGATACGACCACCACGTGTAGAGCTTCTGGTCCGCCGGGACGAAATGCCGCACCGCGTCGACGAAGCCGGTGCCCTGCCATGCAGTCAGGCCCTCGGTTTCCGCCGGCGTGTGGCTGACCACGTCCAGCAATTGCCGGTGGCTCCACACATCATGCTCCAGCGGCGCGATGTTCAGGTCGCCGACGATGACGTTGCGCGCCAGTCTGGTTCGTGCCGCGAACCAGTTGCGCGTCTCTGCAATGAAATCGAGCTTGTGGCCGTATTTCACGTTCTGCGCGCGGTCGGGGATGTCGCCGCCGGCGGGGACGTAGAAATTGTGCAGCTCCACCGGGCCGCCTCTTGTATCCAGCAGGACGCCGACATGTCGGCAGTCGCCCTTGGCGCACCAGTCGGGCGCGATGTCGTGCAGTTCGATTGGCCGGCGCGACAGGATCGCCACGCCGTTGTAGCCCTTCATGCCGCGGAACATCGCGTAGGGATAACCGAGCTCACCGGGCGCCGCCGTCGGGAACAGCTCATCCGGCACCTTGGTTTCCTGCAGGCAGATCACGTCCGGATCGAGTGCCGCGATCAACTCCTTCAGCAGAGTGGCGCGCAGGCGCAGCGAGTTGATGTTCCAGGTCGCGATGCGAAGTTTCACGTGGGCGAATCCGGTGGGGATGAGGACTGGAACTTAGCGTCGCCTGGACAGAACACCAATACGGATCAGAATGCCTGTAAGCAACGCGGCCGGAGGGAACGAGCCATGGGCATGACGATGACGGAAAAGATCCTGGCGCGCGCAGGCGGCGTTGCGAAGGTCGCGCCTGGCGATGTCGCGGTTGTCGACGTGGAGACCGCGTGCCTGATCGACCTGTCGTTCCTGCCGGAAGGCTGGCGCGAGGTGCTGAAGGTCGCCGACCCGTCCAAGGTTGTGATCGTCTTCGACCACCTCGTCCCTGCGCCGACCGCACAGGCCGCCGCCTGCATGCAGACCGGCCGCGACTTCGCGAAGAAATTCGGCATTCAGCGGCTGCACGATGTCGGCCCCGACCAGGGCATCAGCCATGCGGTCATTGCCGATCGCGCCTATGCGCTACCCGGCACCGTTCTGGTGAACGCCGACTCGCACACCTGCAGCGCCGGCGCGTTCAATTGCGCGGCGCGCGGCGTCGGCGGGCCTGACATGTTGTACGCCGTCACCACCGGCAAGGCATGGTTCCGTGTCGGCCAGACGATCCGCTACGACCTCACCGGCAAACTGCGGCCGGGCGTGTCGGCGAAGGACATCTTCCTGTTCATCGCCGGCAGGTGGGGCGCGCACGTCAACCAGAACATCGAATACGGCGGGGCCGGCATGGCCAGCATGAGCCTGAACGCCCGCCGAACGCTCACGACGATGGGCACCGAACTGTCCGCCGAATTTGTCATCTTCGAACCGGACGACACGCTGGTCGAGTACGTGAAGGCACGCAATCCGAAGCCGTTCACCCCGACGACGCCGGATGCCGATGCCACCTACAAGGAGCGCCGCACCATCGACCTCGGCATCATCGAGCCGCTGGTGGCGCTGCCCGACGCGGTGGTGAACAACTCGGTCGGCATCAGCGAAGTTGCCGGCCGGCACATCCACCAGGCGTTCATCGGCGCCTGCTGCAACGGCACGCTGGATGATCTCGCGGTGGCCGCGCGCGTGGTGCAGGGCCGCAAGGTCGCGCCGGGCACCCGCTTCATCGTCACGCCAAGCACCGAGGCCATCCATCGCGCCGCGATGGCGGCGGGTTACGTGCAGACGCTGATGGAAGCGGGCGCCATCGTCACGCCGGCGACCTGCGGCGCGTGTGTCGGTGGCCACATGGGGGTGCTCGGCCCGGACGAGGTGTGCATCACCGCGAGCACGCGCAACTTCAAGGGACGCATGGGCGATCCATCGGCGCGCATCTACATGGCCTCGCCCGCCACTGTCGCCGCATCCGCGCTCGCCGGACAGATCGCCAGCGCGGCCGAGTTCTTCCAGGGAGACGTGTCATGATGGCAGGGCGCGTGTGGAAATTCGGCGACAACATCAACACCGACCTGATGCTGCCCGGGCCGTATCTGTATCGCAGCGCCGAGGAGCAGGCGCGTGCGGTGTTCATGAACAACCGGCCGGGCTGGGTCGATCAGGTGCAGCAGGGCGACGCCATCGTCGGCGGGTTCAACTATGGCATGGGCTCGTCGCGTCCGGCGGCGCGGTCGCTGCGCATCTGTGGGGTCGGCTTCCTGCTGGCGGAGACGATCAACGGGCTGTTCTTCCGCAATGCGGTGAACTACGGGCTGCTGGCCTGCGAGTGTCCCGGCGTCGCCGCGGCGTTCGAGGAAGGCGACACAGCGGAATTCGACATCGACACGTGGAGCGTGCGCAACCCACGCAGTGGACAGACGCTGAATGTGCTGCCGGTGCCCGGACAGCTTTTGTCGATGATGCTGGGCGGCGGCGTCTATCCGGTGCTGGAACGTGAGGGTTTGATCGCTGCACGACCCATGTGATGCCGGCGCTGAAGACGCCGCCTCTACCCCCTCCCGCCGCGGAATAAATGCTCCAGATGGCGCGACGGTCGCAGCTATCGCGACGGTCGCAGCTATCACGACGGTCGCAGCTATCACGACGGTCGCAGCTATATCGTCATGGCCGGGCTTGTCCCGGCCATCCATGTCTTCTCTGCTAGCTGGCCGCGAAGACGTAGATGGCCGGACTGATCCCCGGATCAGGTCCCATAGGCGCTAACTTAAGCGTACGGATCGCTGTCTCATCGTCATGGCCGGGCAAGCCCGGCCATGACGGTGAAACATTCGGCGCGTTCTCGGCAGAGCCTAAAGGCGTGGCAGTCGGGGCAGTACCTTCTCGCCAAACAGCCGCATCGACGCTTCCGCATCCGCAACCGCGATGTCGTTGAAATTCACCTGCAGCGAGGCGATCTCGAAATCGCCGATCTGCCGCCGGTAGGTGCTTACGGTGTCGAGAATGCGCTGCGGCGTTCCCACCCAGGCGGCGCACTTGGCAACCTGCGTGTCGAAGTTCTCCTGCGCCAGAGCGGCAATGACCTTGTCGTAGCCGGGGTAGTCGGCCGAACTCTCGCCCGCCATCCAATCCGATGCCGCCCCGACCAGCGAACGCAGATATCGGTTCAGCGGCTCGCGTGCGATGCGCTCCGCCGCGATCTGATCGTCGTGGCAGAACATGTGGAATGCGAGCATCACGGTGCCGCGTCCCGGGTGACCGGCGCGCTGCCATGCTGCGCGGTAGGTGTCGATCAGCTCCGCCATCGCGCCGCCGGCCATCGGGATTGCCATGATGCCATGACCTCCCGCGCCGGCGCGTTCGAATGACTCCTTGGTCGAAAGCGCGGCGACATAGAACGGTGGTCGCGGCATCTGGGTCGGCCGCGGCAGCGACGTGACGTTGCGGAAGCTATGGAAGCGCCCTTCGGCGGTGACATTCTCCTGCTCGAGCAGAAGCCGCACCTGTTCCATGCCCTCGTCGAAGCGCGCCCGGCTTTCGTCCAGCTTCACGCCGAACCGGGCGAATTCGTGCGGCAGGAAGGCGCGGGCGAAGCCGATGTCGAGGCGGCCGTTGCACAGCGCGTCCAGCATCGCCAATTCGCCGGCAAGCTTGAGCGGATTGTTGAACGCGGGCAGCACCGCGCCCGTTATCATCCGCGCGTGTTTCGTCATCTGCGCCGCGGCGGCGAGGAACACCACGGGATTTGGGCTGTAGCCGCCATACGGATGAAAGTAGTGCTCGACCGTGCGGACATGCGTGTAGCCGTAGCGGTCGCATAACCCGACCAGGCACAGCGCTTCCTGCCAGTAGTCGCGGGCCGATTTTACGTCCGGGCCGATGTCGGGGAAGAACTGGATGCCGACCTGCATGGACTCATTTGCCTCCATGGTGTTCGCTCAGGCGGTCCATCAAAGCAAGCAGAACGCCGAGCAGACCGATGCCCAGCAGGATGGCAAGCTGCAACGCGGCCTGAACAGGCTGCACCTCACTGACATGCACGAAGGTCTCAAGGATCAGAACCGCGGCGATCACCGCGACCGAGGCGACGAGCCGCAGCTTCATCGCACTGAAGTCGAGTGCGCCCAGCCAATGTGGCCGCTCGCCGGACTGCACCGTCAGCACGCGGCCAACGAAGTTCTCCCATCCGGCGAAGATCACGATCACGATCAGGTTGGCCACCAGTGAAAGGTCAACCAGGGTCAGGACTTCGAAAATGACCTCGTTGCTCGACTCCTGCATCAGTGTCGGCACGGCCTGTACCAGCTTCTGCACGAACTTCACGACGATCAGGGCGAGCGCCACGAGCAGGCCGAGATAGATCGGCGCCATGATCCAGCGTGCGGTGAACATGAAACGCCCGGCGTTGCGCCGCACGCGCTCCTCGATGACACCCATCCATGCCGCCGGTTCGTCGCTCATCCTCCGCCCCCATGCTGCTCGGCAGGCTATCCTAGCCGTCCAACCGCTCCAACGCCCCTGCCATCAGCTCGATCTGCCGTGCGATGCGCACCAACGAGTCGACCTCCCTTGTCGCTGGCCGCGGCTTCAGCGTGATGTCTCCCGCAGCCAGCGCCCGCATCGCTCCGGCGATCCAATCGTGCCAGGCGGCGAATGCATCGGGGGTAAGCGCGGTGCGCAATCCCGGATCGAGCTGCATCGCCGACAGGCGCCCGGCACAGCGACGCAGCGCGGCGTCGATCACCAGCGCCGCCTCGAGCCGATCGCGCCCCGTCGCTCCCGGCTCGGTCAGCGCACGGCTGATCGACGCCTCCAGGCTGTTGCTTGCCATGCCGGCCGCGCGCCGTGCCGCATCGACGGTGCCGACCGGAGCATTGCCGGCGAGAAACGCCAGCGCCGCGGCCGCGTAGGTGCCGTGCGCCCCGATCGCGGCGCGCGCCTCCTGCCCCAGGCGCTGCGGTTCCCAGCTGGGCCACAGCACGAAACCGGCGCCCACGGCAACGAGCCCGCCGAGCACTGTGAACGCAAAGCGCGCCGCAGCGATCGACCACTCGTTGGCGCCGGGCTGACCGGTTTCAACCAGCAGCACGATCAGCGGCGTCAGCGCGGCCATGAACAGGCCGAGGCTCACCGCGCGCACCGCCAGCGCCGCCACGGCCAGGGGAAACATCGCTGCGGCCATTGCCAGCGGCGTCGTGCACACCAGCCCGACCAGCGCCGCCACCAGACCGCCTACCGCGGTGCCGCCGACGCGCTCCAGCGCGCGCGCATAGGTCAACGTGAAGTAGGGCTGCATCGTCGCGACGATGGTAATGGTGAGCCAGTGGTCGTACGGCGTGAACCAAAGCATGGTGAAGGCAAGCGCCGGTGTCGCCACCACCGCGGCGCGCATCGCATGCCGCAACGCGGGTGAACGCCAGTCGAGATTGGCGCGCACCGGTTGCAGCACGCGCTGAAGCAGCGGAGCGCGCCGCCCGGCCGGATCGACGCCGGGCAGGAAGTTTTGCGGCAGCGCCAGAGTGTGGGCGATGCGAAGCCGCTCGATGAGGCGCATCGCGATCGGGCGCAGAGGATCGGTCTCGGGCAGTGCAGCGGATTCGGCCGCCATGGCGTCGATCGAGCGGCCGATGCGCGGATCCAGCGCGGCGTTGTCGGCGATGATCGCGCGACCGAACACAAGCAGCAGCGGCCGCAATCGGCGCAGCAGGCGTAAAGCGGTGCGGCGTTCAAGGCCTGTGCCGTGCTCGGCGAGATCGGCGAACGCGATCAGTGCTCCGAACATCTGATCGGCAGCCTCCAGCCGGATCAGGCTGTGGCCACCGCGGATGCCGGCGGCGCCGCGAGCCCGCAGCGTTTCGAACACGATGCCGCGTGCCGCTTCGATCGCATCCCGCACGGCGCGGCGATGCTCACGGGCGTGCGCCGCCCAACGGGCAGCGTCGCCGTTCCCGGCGGAAAGCACGGCGTGCAGGTCGGCGGCGAGAGCCGCGAGGGCGCGATACGCTGCGGCCACCGCACGACGGGCCGGCTGGAACGGATACACTGGCCAGAGCACCAGCGTGAGCAGTGTGGCCCACAATCCTCCGCCGGCGAACCCGGCCGCCAGAGCCGCGGCCGTCGCCAAGTCCGGCAGCGGGCGGTCCAGCGCGAGGATCAGCACCGTCGAGACCAATCCCCCGAGTTGCTGTGCGGCCTGGCCATACACGCGTGCGAACGACAGCGCGAACAGGCCGAACGCGCCGAGCGGCAGCGCGACCGGCATGCCGAGGCCGCGGGCAAGGCCGACGCCGGCGGTGATCAGTGCGCCGAGGGCGGTGAAGCCCAAAAGGATCGGAACGCGGCGGCGGATCGGGCCGCCGGGATCGCAGATGCAGGTGAGCAGCGCGGCGAGCCCCGCTTCCCGGAGCGAGGGCCAGTCGAGAGGCTCATTGACGGCGATGATCACGGCGACGGACAGCGCCGCGCGCAGGCCCTCCGTGAGGCTGATGGCGCGCAGGTTCAGGCCGATCGGCAGGCGCGCGAGATCAGGGGCGGCGGCGCGGGGTGTCAGCACGATGCCAGTGGCTTCATCCCTTGACCGCGCCGAGTGCCAGGCCGCGCACCAGATGGCGCTGCAGCGCCATCATGAAGACGACAATCGGCAGCATGATGCCGACCGCCGCGGCCGCCGAAAGCGACCAGTAGTTGATATCCTCGCCGCCGTATTCGGCAATCGCCACCGGCAGCGTCTTGGTGTCCGGACCGGTCAGCACCAGCGCGAACAGGAACTCGTTGTAGGCCAGCAG
The DNA here is from genome assembly GCA_963780095.1 of uncultured Alphaproteobacteria bacterium. Classification (GTDB taxonomy): domain Bacteria; phylum Pseudomonadota; class Alphaproteobacteria; order Acetobacterales; family Acetobacteraceae; genus JAMXLO01. The sequence continues at coordinate 119,487 of CAWABH010000055.1, read as the reverse complement.
CAGGCTGAACAGCGCGGTGACCCACAGACCCGGGCGCACCACGGGAAGGGCCACGCGGGCAAACACCTGCCAGGCGTTGCAGCCGTCAATTGCCGCCGCCTCATATAGTTCGTGTGGCACGTCGACGAAGAAGCTGCGCATCAGCCAGATGGTGAAGGGCTGGTTGATCGCCACCAGCGCCAGGATCATCGCCGGATAGGTGTTGATCAGGCCAAGCGATTTCGCAAGCACGAAGAAAGGGATCGCCAGGAGAATGTGTGGGAACATGCGCATTGCCAGCAGGCCGAACAGCAGGCCACGCGACGCGCGGTTCGCCATGCGCGACAGGCCGTAGGCGGCCATCGTGCCGACGGAGACGGAAAGCGCCACCGTGCAGACCGAGATCACCACGCTGTTGATCAGGAAATGCCAGAACGCCTTCTCGACCCACACCTGACGGTGGAAATCGAAGGTCGGTGTGAAGATCAGCTTCGGCGGAACCGAAAACGCGTCCACCGGCTGTTTGATCGAGGTCAGCATGCCCCAGAAAATCGGCGTCAGATTGACCGCGGTGAATCCGCACAGCGCCAGGAACAGCGGAAGCTGCGTGCGAATCCGTCGCCGCATCAGAAGGCGCCGCCCTCTCGGCGATACACGACGCGGATCATGAGCCCGGTCAGCATCGCGACGAACAGCAGGGTCAGCACCCCGAGTGCCGAAGCCTTGCCGATCTGCAGCAGGCGGAAGGCGAGCGCGTAGGTATAAAGCGTGATCGTCTCGGTCGCGGTTCCCGGGCCGCCGGATGTCAGCACGTAGATCGTGTCGAAGAAGCGGAATGCGTCCATCAGACGGATCGCGAGGACGAACACAATCAGCGGGCGAATCGCCGGCAGCATGATACGGAACAGCAGCATCCAGACGCCGGCGCCATCGATCTGCGCGGCCTCGATCTGGCTTTGATCGACCGTGTTCAGCCCAGCGTACAGCACCAGGATCATGAACGGCGTGAACTGCCAGGAATCCGCCAGCACGACAGTGACGCGCGCCCAGGATGGATTGCCCAGGAAATCCGGCGGAAAGATGCCCAGACCGATAAGGGCGCCGCTGAGCAGTCCCCAGCGGCCGATGAAGATCCAGCGGAGGAACAGCGCAGCGACCACCGGCGTGACGATGTTCGGCAGAAACAGCAAAAGGTTCAGGGTGCGGACGCCGAACGTGAGGCGGTGCAGACCATACGCCGCCAGCAGGCCGATACAGAACTCCAGACCAACCGCCGCCAGCACGATCAGCACCGTGCGGTTCAGCGTGTCCCAGAAGCGCGCGTCCGCCAGCAGCGCTGCGTAGTTGCCCAGGCCGATGAAATCGTGCGACCCGCTGCCGAGGTCGTAGTTGAACAGGCTCAGATAGATCGCGTAGCCAAGTGGGTACAGCAGCACTGCTGCGAGCACGAGCCCGCTGGGTACCAGAAACAGCCACCAACTTCCTTCGGGACCGCTGAACAGGCTGCGCCGGCGTCGATCACTGGTAATAGCCGTGACCCTTGAGGAAGGCGGTCGTCTCCCCGGCCGCGGCGTCAAGTGCGTCCTTGACCGGCATCTCACCGGTGACGGCCTGCAGCACGCGCCGGGTGATGAACTCGCCGACCGAATAGAATTCGGGCAGCGCAGGGAATGCGAGACCAGTTTCGACCGCGGCGAGCGATGCCGGATAGAAGCGGTTGGCCTTGGTGAGTTCGGGGTCCTTCAGCAACGCATAGCGCGGCGGCAAAGCCAGTCCCGCGGCGCCGCGCATGTTCTCCTGTCCGATGGCCGTTGCCATGATTCGGAACATCGTGTCGGGATCCTGCTTGCTGAACGCCGAGATGCAATAGCCATCGGAGCCGAGGCGGGCTCGGCCTTGTGGCGGCGGCGCCCAGTCGATCTTGCCGACGACGCGGGATTTCTGCGGATCATCCATCGCCTTGGCGCGCGTCGCCCATTGCAGGCCCATCGCGGCCGTGTCCTGCTGCAAGGCGATTGTGCATTCGTCGTTTGCCGCCGCGGCGAAGCCCTGCTGCGCGTAACGCACAATCTCCTTCATTGTCTCGATCGCCTGCACACCGCGTGCGTCGTTGAAGATCGGTTTCCAGTCCTTGTCGAACCAGCCGTCGCCGATCGTGTTGATGTACCAGTGCGCCTCGTTCAGTCCGGCATCCACCGGCTTGGCGCAACTGATCGTGCCGGCACGCATCGGGCTGTTGAACGATTTCGCCAGGTCCCTGTACTCAGCGATCGTCGTGGGGGGCGACTTGCCGGCCGCGTCGAACAGGTCCTTGCGGTAAAAGAACAGCATCGTGTTGAGCGTGAACGGCATCAGGTAAAGGCGGCCGTCGCGGCGAAAGGTATTCAGCACGGAGTCGGGTATGTCGCCGAGGTTGAACTCGTCCTTGTGCTTCGCCCATAGGTCGTCGAGTGGGCGCAGCCAACCGTTCTTGGCGAAGGTCAGGAATGTCGAGTCGTTGGCATAGACGATGTCCGGCGTGTCGGCCTTGGACGAAAACGCGATAGTGCAGAGCTCCAGCGCCTTGTCGAACGGCATGAGCTGGGTGTTCACTTGTGTGCCGGGCAGCGCTGTGCGCATCTTCTCGGCGTAGTACTCGAGCGCCGGATAGCGATGGCTGATCATCTGGATTGTGGCGGCGGCGCGCGCGCTTCGGCGCAGAATGACAGGCGCTGCCAGGGCGGCCGTGATGACGCCGCGCCGGCCGATGTGAAGCCCGCCCATGATCATTCCCCCGCAACTTTCGGTGCGATCCTAGGCGGCGGCGCTGCCGGTTTGTCAACCACGGCGAGTCGCCATACGGTGCCGGATCGCATAATGCCGGGAGAGGGAGCCAAGCAATGCCGGAGGTCTATATCCATGCCATCGAGGGCCGCTCGAAGGACCAGAAGCGCGCGCTGATCAAGGACGTCACCGACGCGGTGGTGAAGAACTTCGGTGTGACGGCCGATGCGGTTCTCGTGGAGATCGTCGAGACCTCGCGCGACAACAAGGCGAAGGGCGGCGTGCTGTTCAGCGAGCGCTGAACAGGCTCAGCAGACCCTGCAGCAACTGTATCGGTGTCGGCGGACAGCCGCGGATCACAAGATCGACCGGAACGACCTCCGCCACGGCGCCGATGCAGGCAGGGCTGCCGGCGAATACGCCGGTGCCGGCGGCGCAATCGCCCACCGCGACCACCCATTTGGGATCCGGCGTGGCGCGCCAGGTGCGTTCCAATGCCTGGCGCATGTTCCTCGTCACCGGTCCGGTCACCATCAGCACATCGGCGTGGCGCGGCGAGGCCACGAAGCGCAGGCCGAAGCGCTCCAGATCGTAGAACGCGTTGTTGAGCGCATGAATTTCCAGCTCGCAGCCATTGCACGAGCCTGCATCCACCTCGCGGATCGACAGGCTGCGGCCGAGCCGACGCTGCGCGGCCTGATCGAGCTTCGAGGCCAGCGCGGCGAGTTCCAAATCATCGAGCGCTGGCGCCGGCGCCGGCTCGGTGACGGGAGAGCGCAGGCCTTGCAGCAAGGTCTTCAATGTCACAGGTCGTGACCCGAGTAGGAGCAGTTGAACGATTTGTTGCAGAGCGGAAAATCGGCGACGATGTTGCCCTCGATTGCCGCCTCCAGCAGCGGCCACTGGAACCATGACGCGTCGCGCAGATGGCAGCGATCGATGCGCCCCTTCGCATCGATGCGCAGCCATACCAGGACGTCGCCGCGGAATGCTTCCACCAGCGCCATACCCTCCGAGGGGCCGGTCGGCTCGAACGCGATGCGTATTTCGCCGTCCGGCATGCGGTCCAGCATCAGTTCGATCAGCGCCAGGCTCTGCTCGATCTCCTTGATACGGATCCAGACGCGGGCATTCACGTCGCCTTCCTCGCGCACGGGGACCTCGAATTCGAGTTCGTCGTAGGGCGGATAGCCGATCGACCGGCGCGCGTCGAAGTTGCGACCAGAAGCACGGCCGACATGGCCGCCGGCACCAAAGCGTCGCGCAAGGTCGGGATGCAGGATGCCGGTTCCTACCGTGCGATCCTGAAGCGAGGCGGTCGCGTCGTAGAGTGCCACCAGCGAGGGAAAGCGCGCCCGTATTTCATCGATCAACGCGCGGATCGGGGTGGATCCATCGGGCGCAAGATCGACCGCGACGCCGCCGGGGACGATGCGGTCCATCATCAGGCGATGGCCGAAGCAAGCGGCGGCGCATCGCAGCACGCGCTCGCGCAGGATACCGCAATGGGCGAGCATGATGCTGAACGAGGCATCGTTGCAGATCGCCCCGAAGTCGCCGAGGTGGTTGGCGATCCGCTCCATTTCCGCCATCACGCCGCGCAGCCAGACGGCGCGTGGCGGCGCCTCGATGCCGAGTGCCGCTTCCACGGCGCGCGCGAATGCCAGTGCATAGGCGACGGTACTGTCCCCCGACGTGCGGCCGGCGAGACGTGCTGCATGATCGAGCGTCGCACCATGCATCAGATGTTCGATGCCCTTGTGCACGTAGCCGAGGCGCTGCTCAAGGCGCACGACGGTTTCACCATCGGCGGTGAAGCGGAAATGGCCCGGTTCAATGATGCCCGCGTGCACCGGGCCGACGGGAATTTGATGCAGGCTGTCACCTTCAACCGGCAGGAACGGATACGCCGTCGGATTGGCACCGTGGTTGAGCCAGGGCCGCGTATCGGGCAATCCAACGGGGACGAGACCGAACAGGTCGCGCATGGTGCGTTCCAGCCGGATCGCAGGTGCGTGCGAGGCGCCGACCGATGGAAAGCGGCCGTCCGGGCAATCGAGGCTAAGCACGGTGACCGGTGGCTCTCCCGCGTGAAGGATTGCCATATGCGCGCGCCCAACCTCGCCCCACAGGCCAAGCAACGACCAGTCACCGGCGGCAAGCCGGTCGGCGGCATGCTGCCACGTTGCCGCATCGATGACGAAACACGGAAACGGACTGTGCCGCGCGATCATGCGGCCGCTGGTCAGGATTGCGCTCAGCCCTTCCATGGTCAGCCCAACAGCGCCGCGACATGCTGGAACCAGGCGACCAGTGGACCGGGCAGATAGATGCCCGCAATCAGCACCAGCGCGAGATGCGCGAACATCGGCACGTAGGATGCCTTCACCGGTCCGGTGGGGCCGATCGGATTACCGAACGCCACCGAGGTGACACGCAGGAACAGCGCGCCGAACGAAATCAGCAATCCGAATACAAACAGGATCGCCAGCAGGGGCTCGCGCGCGAAGGTGGAGGTCACGACAAGGAACTCGCTGGTGAACACGCCGAACGGCGGCAGGCCGGCGATCGCTGCCACACCCGCGATCAGGCCCCAGCCGAGCACCGGATGCGTCGCCGTCAGGCCGCCCATCTCGGCGATGCGCTGCGTTCCCTTCACCTGCGCGACGTGGCCGACCGAGAAGAAGATCGCCGATTTGGTCAGACTGTGCATGGTCATCTGCAGCAGGCCGGCGAAATTGCCCAGCGGGCCCGCCATGCCGAAGGCAAACACGGTGATGCCCATGTGCTCGATCGAGGAATAAGCGAACATGCGTTTGATGTCGCGGCGGCGATACAGCATGAAGGCGGCGAAGATCAGCGAGATCAGCCCGAGCGTGATCATCAGCGGGCCGGGCGCGATGGCGCCGGGATTTGCCGCCAGCAGCATCTTGAAGCGCAGCAGCGCATAGAGTGCCACGTTCAGCAGCAGCCCCGACAGCACCGCCGAAATCGGCGTCGGGCCCTCGGCGTGCGCGTCCGGCAGCCAGGCGTGCATCGGCGCGAGGCCGACCTTGGTGCCGTAGCCGAGCAGCAGGAAGATGAAGGCGATGTTGAGCAAAGCGGGATCGAAGTCGCGCGCGCGGGTGATGAGCACCGTCCAGACCATTGCATCCACGCCTTCGCCGATCACCGGCCGCGCGGCGAGATAGACCAGGATGGTGCCGAACAGCGCGAGCGCGATGCCCACGCTGCCGAGGATGAAGTATTTCCAGGCGGCCTCGATCGCCTCGTGGGTACGATAGATGCCGACCATCACGACGGTGGTGAGGGTCGCAAGTTCCACCGCCACCCACATCAGGCCAATGTTGTTGGCGATCAGCGCGAGGTTCATGCCGAACAGCATGAGCTGGAACATTGCGTGGTAGAAACGCAGGTAGCCCGGCGTGAGGCGGCCGGTCTCCAGTTCGTGGCCGATGTAGCTGGCGCTGAACGCACTGGTGGTGAAGCCGACGAAGGTGTTCAGCAGGATGAACACCACATTCAGATCGTCGATCTGCAGGTATTGGCCGGGAGCCGGTCGGTCCACGAGCAGAAGCAGCGCGCAGAGGAACGCCAGCAGGCTCGCGGCGACGTTGATCCGCGCCGAGAGCCGGTAGTCGGAGAACGCAGCCAGTATGGCGGCGGCGGCGAGCGGCACCAGGAGGGTGGCGAGTTCGCTCATGGCAGTGCGCCTCGCCCGTTCGCGGGAGAGGCGCGCCGCAGTGCCTCGATGCGTCGTCGATGACGAATACCGTGGGTGCGGTTGTGGTTAAACTCGTCATGGCCGGGCTTGGCCCGGCCATCCACGGCTTTGTTCCGAAGGTCACGGAAAGACGTGGATGGCCGGGCCAAGCCCGGCCATGACGATGAGGCCGACGATGAGTCGGCGGGCGATGAAAAGTCGGCGGCCGGCTTGAATGCTGCCTTCATTGCCGCTCCCCCCGGAACTGATCGAGCGCCTCCAGATCCACGGTGTCGAAGCGTTCGCGGATGCGGAACAGGAAAATGCCGATCACGATGCAGGCGATCAAAATGGAGAACGCCACGCTGATTTCCACCACCAGCGGCATGCCCTGCGCGCCCGTTGCAGCCAGGTTGACGCCGTTCTCCAGCGACAGGAACCCCGCCACCTGGCTCACCGCGTTGCGCCGGGTCACCATCATCAGCAACCCGATCAGCACCACCGACAGCGCCATGGCGATGTCCTCGCGCGCCACCGGATCGGCGTGTGCGGTCACCGGCAGCATCACCATCAGCGACAAGGCCACGAGCCCGATGCCGGCCAGCATGGTGAGTCCGATGCTCACCACGGTCTCGATCTCGCGGTGGATGCCCAGGCGGAACACCATGCGTCGCAGCGCCCAGGGAACCACCATGGCCTTGAACACGAGTGCGATCGCCGCGGTGATGTAAAGCTGCGGCGCGTTCTGGATGTAGGCCTGCCAGGCAACCGAAAGCGCCAGGATCAAGGCATGCAGCGCAAGCACGTTGATCAGCGCGTACAGCCGGTCCTGGTACAGCATCATGAAGCTGGCGAGCACCAGACCGCCGGCCAGCATGTGCGAGACGTCAAAGGCAAATCCGTGCATCACATGCCTTCCGACACGAACCGCAGCAGCACGCCGAGCAGACCCAGCATCAATGCGATGCCCAGGAAATTGGGCACGCGGAACACGCGCATCTTGGCGATCGACATCTCGAAGACGCCGAGCAGCACGCCCGCCGTTGCCAGCTTGCCCAGATAGAGGGCGAGCCCGATCGCATAGCTATAGGCGAGGCCAACCGGGACGAATATGCAGCCGATCACCGAGACGTACAGCAGCAGCTTCAGCGACGCGGCGAGCTCGATCATCGCCAGATGCCGGCCGGAATACTCCAGCACCATCGCCTCATGGACCATGGTGAGTTCCAGGTGCGTGGCCGGGTTGTCGACCGGGATGCGCCCGTTCTCGGCAAGTGCGACGATGATGAGCGCGACCAGGCCAAGTGCCAGCGACACGCGCAGCCCCACGGCGGAGAACGCCATGTAGTCGGCGACCGTGGAGAGCTGCGTCGAGCCGGCGATCAGGGCGACCGACAGCACGATCATCAGCATCGCCGGTTCGGCGAGCGAGGCGATCATCACCTCGCGCGACGCGCCGATTCCGCCGAAGCTGGTGCCGATGTCCATTGCGGCCAGCGCCTGGGCGAAGCGTGCGCTGCCGAGCAATGCGGTGATCGCGATCAGGTCGCCCGACCAGCTGAACAACAATCCCGTGGCGAAGGTCGGCACCAGCGCCGCGGCCACCCAGGTAACCGCGAAGATGACGTAGGGCACGACGCGGAACAGCCAGGACGCGTTCTCGGCCAGTACCACTTCCTTGCCGAGCAGCCGCTTTAGATCGTGATAGGGCTGGATCAGCGACGGTCCGCGGCGGCGCTGCAAGCGTGCCTTCACCTTGCGCACAAGGCCGGTGAGCAGCGGCGCCAGCAGCAGCACCAGCGCCATCTGCACGCCCTGCACAAGCAGTCCCTGGATCACTGCCACAGCACCAGCGCCAGCAGCAGGATCACCAGGGCGGCGAACACGAATCCAAGATAGCGACGGATGGTCAGAAACTGCAGATGGTTGAGCACTTCGGCAATGTACCAGACGCCGCCAGCGACCGGGGCGTAGAACACGTCCCAGATCACATCGCTGATGTGCTTCTCGATCCGCGCCGGACCGATGTCACCGGGTGGTGGCATGGTCACCGTTTCATGCGTGCGGAACACCACCGCGCCGAAAACCCGTCGGATCGGCTGGGCGAAGCTGCCGCTGGTGTATTGCGTCGCCGGGCTCGGGTCAGGGAAGCCGCAATCCCAGGCCGGTCCTCGGCGCAGCGCGTGCGAGGCGAAGCGATGGATCGCCAGCACGGCCAGCGATGCAGATGCGCCAATGAACAGGAAAACCAGCAGGCCGTTGTAGGAGCTTCGAGCGCTTTCGATCGGCACGATGGAGAGCCACGCCACGCCAAGCTGTGTCGGCATATGCGCCCCGGTCACCGTCTGCACCACCGGCGCGAGCAGGTCGATCACCACGCCGGGGAAGATGCCGGCAAGCAGGCAAAGACCGGAGAACACAAACATCGCGGCAAGCGAGCAGCGGTCGACCTCGCGCGCATCCGCCGCGAACGGTGTGCGCGGCCGGCCGAGGAAGGTCACGCCGAACGCCTTGACGAAGCACGCGGCGGCGAGTGCCGCGGACAGCGCCAGCAGCGCGCCATCCGCGGGGATCATGATCTTGAAGCCCCATTGCGGCAGATCGGGGTGGAGCAGGATCGCCTGGAAGGTCAGCCACTCGGATACGAACCCATTCAGCGGCGGCAGCGCCGAGATCGCCACGCAGCCCACCAGGAACGCAAACGCCGTTTTTGGCATGCGATGGATCAGCCCGCCGAGGTGGTCCATGTCGCGCTCGCCCGTCGCGGTCAGCACGGCGCCGGCGCCGAAGAACAGCAGGCTCTTGAACACCGAGTGGTTGAACGCGTGGAACAGCGCCGCGGTGAGCGCGAGCGCGGCGGCGGTCGCCAGCCCGTTGGCGCCGAAGGCCAGCGCCAGGCCGAGACCGATGAAGATGATGCCGATGTTCTCGACCGTGTGGTAGGCGAGCAGCCGCTTCAGGTCATGCTCCATCAGCGCGTACAGCACGCCGAGCACGGCGGTGATGCCGCCCACCGCCAGAACGAGGATGCCCGACCACGCGGTGGGCGCGCCGAGCAGGTCGAAGACGATGCGCACGAAACCGTAAACGGCGACCTTCGTCATCACGCCGCTCATCAGCGCCGAGACATGGCTGGGCGCGGCAGGATGCGCCAGCGGCAGCCAGGCGTGCAGCGGCACCACGCCGGCCTTCGATCCCGCGCCGATCAGCGCGAGGACCAGGGCCAGCGCCGCGATCCCGGTTGTGGGATGCACGGCGCGCATCGCGACGAAGGCGTAGCCGCCGGTCGGTCCCGCGAGCAGGCCGAAGCAAAGCAGCAGCGCCAGCCCGGAGAAGATGGCCATGATGATGTAAACATAGCCGGCGTACGCATTGCCGCTCTCTCGGTCGTGCGACATCACCAGCGTCCACGAGCTGAGAGACATCAGCTCCCACGCGAACAGGAAGCTGAACGCATCGTCGGCCACCACGACGAGATTGAGCGAAGCCAGGAACGCAGGATAGAACGGCAGCACGCGTTGCGGTTCGTGTTCGTGCCTGCCGTAGCCGAGCGCGTAAAGGCTGGCGCCGGCGCTGCCGAGCCCGACCACGATCAGGAAGAAGGCCGCCAAGGGGTCCAGGCGGAAATGTGCGCCGATCCAGGGCAGGCCGAGCGGCAGCGTCACGACCGATGGCTCGGCGCCGAGCGAGACCAGAGCCGCCAGCAGCGACAGCAGCGAGATGCCGAGGCTGCCGCCATAGACGATGTTCCGTCCGGATGGCGCGTGCGCGACGAACGCGCCGGCGACGCCGAGGCACAGCAGCAAGGCAATGCAGGCCAGCGTGAGCGGGATCATGCGCGGCGGGTGCTCCTTGAGGGTCGCGCGCGGCGCAACGGCGGAACGGGCGTCATCAGGCTCACGCCGAGCCCTCCCTTTGTGCCGGCCGCGCCTTCGGCGACCAGTTCGAGTCCCGCTGCCTCGATAGCGTTGACCAGCTTCATCAACGAATCAACGGTGCCGCGCACCACGCCATCGCTCGCCTCCATCCGCTGGATTGCGGGCGTCGATCGGCCTGCCAGCGCGGTGAGCTGCCGCTGGTCGATGCCGATCATGGCTCGAGCAGCCCGCGTCTGTCCGGATGTGATCAAAGGGCGAACAGTCTGAATGATATCCCACACATCAGAATTAACTATGTAGCCATCTTTATCCAAGCGGAAGACGCAAGCCTTTGTCCTGCCGTCGCAGACGCTCAGAAGTGCGGCAGCCATCAACGGTTGGCTAGTAATTTGCAGCCTAATATCGCTCAACTAGACAGGCAGCAAAACGATGCGTGTGCTGAAACGGGCCTATCGCAGCCTGCTGTGGGCGCGGTCACAACTGACGGCGAAAGGCGTGATGACCGTGGGCCTCTGGTCCGTCGCGCTGATCAGTGTCGTGATGGCGTTCGCTGTGCGGGACGCCAACCGCTCGGTGGAGCGGCAGGCCGATGCAACAGCGTCGCGCCTTGCCGCGGCGGTTGAACAGGACATCGCGCGCAATGTGGAGCTGCTTGATCTCGGGCTTCGGGCGGTCGCAGCCGCTCTTCAATCCTCCACAGTCGCAAATCCAGCCCTTCTGGACCGTTTTCCGCGCGACCGGTACGTCAATTTCATCGAGGTGGTGAACGAGAAAGGCGATGTCACAGCTGCCTCACCGCCGGCACGGTACGGTGAGAACTGGGCGTCCCGTGACTATTTCCGGGAGGCAAAAAAGGGGCCACCCGACGTGCCGTTCGTCGGCCAGACTTTCGGGAGCAACGGCGACAACACAGCCATATCGGTAAGTCGTCGTATCGATAATGCGGATGGAACCTTTGCGGGTGTGGTCGTCATCGGCCTGAAGCTGGACTATTTCCATGACCTGTTGAAGGGGCTTGACCTTGGACCCCATGCTGTTGCGACGGTGGTGCAGCCCGATGGGATTATCCTGGCTCGGCTGCCGTATGACCGTAGCGAAGTCGGGCGCGTTATCGACGTATCCGAGCCGTACCGCACCTTTGTGAGAAGTGGCGAGACAACAATCACGACAGTCGATCCGACCGATCATCTCCAGCGACGCTTTGTATACCGTCGCGTTGGAAACCTGCCACTCGTTGTCAGCATCGGTATAGCAACGGATGAACTCTATGCCGACGGACTTCCCTCACTATGGTTGATTCTCTTGAGCTTTGGCAGCCTGTCGCTGTTGATTGCGTCTCTGAGCGTCATACTATCGCTCGAGCGACGGAAGCGAGAGGCAGCCGAACTCAAGAGCGGCGAGAAGACGCATTTTCTAACCATGCTCAGCCATGAGTTGCGCACACCCTTGCATGGTGTGTTGGGATATACAGAACAACTGTCAAACGAGGAAAAGCTTGCTCCCGAGCAGGCACGCCAAGTGGCAGAGATCACCAGGTGCTGCAGACATATGCGTGACGTGGTAGATATGGTGCTGGACTATGCGCGGATAGAGGCGCTTGGGCCGACCATCCACATGCATCGGATCGACGTCAGAACCTTGATCGAGGAGTGCATGGCGGTCATAGAACTTGGCGCCAAAGCGAGGGGGCTGGAGACACGGGTCATCGCAGCCAACGCATCCAGGCATTTCGTGACGGACGATGTCCAGCTTCGGCTGATCCTGCTGAACCTGCTGAGCAACGCGGTGAAATACACTCCACACGGCATGATCGAGTTGCGTCTGACAGGTGACGAGAGCCACCTCATGATCGAGGTGGCCGATACAGGCATCGGCATACCAGAGGCGCAGCGGCGCCTTCTGTTCAAGGAATACGAACGGTTTGGCACGGAACGTACCAGCATCGAGGGAACCGGACTTGGGCTGTCGATCGCACATCGGCTTGCTCGGCGCATGGGCGGCCATATGGGTCACCGCGACAACGCCGGCGGAGGCAGCGTGTTCTGGCTGGAACTACCGGCTGGTGTTGCCGATGCACCGAACGCCTCGGGCAAGGTCGCAGATGTTGCGCCCGATCAGAAGTTGAACGTGCTGGTGGTGGACGACTTCGAGGTGAATCGTAGTGTCGCGGCGGCATACCTGCGCAAGGCGGGATACACAGCAATCGAGGCGCACGATGGTGTCGAGGCTGTTCGGCTCGTCGCCGCGATGGAATTCGACGTGGTGCTCATGGACATGCGCATGGCCGGGATGGATGGCCTGGAGGCGACGCGACGCATCAGGGCGCTGGATGGTTCGCGCGCACAGGTGCCGATCGTTGCAGTGACGGCGAACGCTCTTGATCAGCATGCCGAGGAATGCCGTCGCGCCGGCATGTCGCAGCATCTGGCGAAGCCTTTCACTCAGGCGGATCTGATTGCCGTCATCAAACGGGCGACAGCGCACCGGGCGCATGCATCTTGCGATGCGTTACAAACGATCGATCGGGACAGCATAGCGGAACTGGCATCATATATGGATCGGGACGCCATCCATGAACTGCTCGATTGCCTTTCATTGCGGATCGAGGCGTTGCTGCGGAAGCTCGATGGACCGATGCCGTTCGGAGCGCCGGAGGCACTGGCCGAACAAGCGCATGAATTGGCGGGTGGTGCGGGCACGCTCGGCTTCTTGCGGCTGTCAATGATCGCTGCCCGCTTCCAGACGGCTATCGCTGCCAATGCCACCGAGGCAGGACGAATGGTGGCAGAGATACGGCGCGAGGCAGAGGCCGCGCTTGTGGAGCTACGCAAGAGACGAGCGCTCGAAAGCTTGACACCCGCTTGAATCCGTACGGTCAGCGGCGGCAGATATTCAGGATCCGGCGACCTTCAGACAATTCTGTCGGCTCGCCATAGAGCGGTGGCGGATCCTGCCGGCGTTCCCAGACAAATGCGGCGGTTGCGCCCGTGGCTGTTGCCGAACCGGCATCGGCTTGGCGAGAGCCCAATAGCATGGCAATGGCCTGCAACAGATCGACCGGCCTGAATGGTTTGGCCAGGAACATGGTGGCCCCTGCGCGCTGTGCCGCTCCCCGCGTATGATCGTCGTTGAATGCCGTGAGAATGACGATCGGCACATCAGTATAGCCGGGCAGGCGGCGGATTTGCATGCAGGCGGCGAAACCATCCAACTTGGGCATTTTGTAATCGAGGATAACAAGCTGGGCGTTGGTACGCGTGGCATAATCAATCGCCTCGATACCATCGACAGCCTGCAAGACGTTGAAGTTCTGGCCCTCCAGCACGGAACGCAGAATGCCTCGGACGATGTAATCGTTGTCAGCGATGATCACGTCCCGCGCGAACGCATTGTTCGACATTAGGGGAACCTTCGGTTGCGGCATTGCCTTCATGGTGGTCGCTGTGCATTGCCGCGCGGTTAATCCCCCGGAGCAATTCAAATACGCCCCCCGCTGACCTTGCGGCATCACTTGCGGCGTATGCCCAAGATGCCCCCGGCGATCCTGTCGGGAGCCATCGGAGGTAACAGCAGTGCTCAATCGCATTGTCTGGGAACTCTGGTGGGGCAGGTGGCGGGTGCGACTGACAATCGCACGCCGCCGATAGCCTGTTCGACCAAGTGGCGGGGTCGCTGGAATGCGGCCTCGCTGCTTGGTTGTCTAGCACAATCTCGCCGTCACGGCGAATACATTTCGGACACGCTATCGTACTGGCGGCAAACGCCAGACCAGCATGTCGTTCCGCGCGCGCAGGCAACTCTTGGCGTCGTCGAACGCCACCGAATCCGGCCCGTCGATCATCTTACCGATGACGTGCTCGCCACGATCGGTTGGCAGCTAGTTGTAAACGGTGCCAGGACGTTGGCGCGCCTGCTTGCAGGGGCTTCAACCCGATCCGAGTCCCCAGAAGCAGGTAATGCGATTTGCCGCGTCGGCTGGCCATACGTGGGGCTGGCCCGGCAGCGTCCATAGCTCGACTGCGGGCAGCTTCGATTGGCCCCAGACCTCGCGGCGGCCGCCGGACGGTTCTATGGTAACTTCCGTGCTGGCCAGGCCATGCAACGCCGACCATTGCTCGGCCAGCAGCCGGGCATTGGCGGGGTCAACGACGCGATCAGAATCTCCATGCCATATGGATAGTCGCGGCCATGGCCCGGGAAAGCCGGCGGGTGCGGCGCGACGAACGAGGTCCGCCAAGACTGCGGGAGATCGGGAGGGCCCGGCCTCGGCCATTCGCCGCAATGCCTCGGAAGTACTGTTCGCCGCACCGACCGGCAGGCCGGCGACCACGGCCCCAGCGGCGAACACGTCCGGGTACGCGGCCAGCATGGCAGCCGCCATGGCGCCCCCGGCAGAGAGCCCGGCAATGTATATCCGCTTCGGGTCGGAGCCGAAGCACTGCACAGCTGCGGCGACCATCTGCCGGATCGACAACGCCTCGCCGGACCCGCGGCGCACATGGGTTGGATGAAACCAGTTGAAGCACCGCCCGTGGTTGTTCTCGCCCGCCTGCTCGGGGAGCACCAAAGGCACTCCAAGCCGATCGGAGAGCGTCATCCAGCCGGTCTCGCGGGCAAACGCGATCGCTGCCTGGCCGCAGCCGTGCAGCAGCACGATCAACGGTGCTCCCAGCGCCGGGGCACCAGATGGGACATGCATGAACATCGCGAGCTGACCGGGATTGCTGCCGAAATCGCTGACCTCGGCCGGTCCGGGGGCAGCCTGGATGGGATCAGGTGTCGACCAGGGCGCCAGCCGTAGCGTCGCAGGAAGTTGCGCCTGGGCCTTCGCCATTGCGGAAGCTGCCCTTACAGCGGTTCGGATGCTGCGGCGGGCAATCCTCAGTTCGCGCGACCATTTCATGATGGGTCAACAATCCTGTCGTTCCAATCCAACCAATAAGGGGATGTTCTGCAGCGCAGCAAAGACCTTGACGCAACGGTCCAGCATGCATGGTCCGTCACACTGGCGTGTCATCAACGCGGTAGCAGCATTTCGAGCGGCATTCTGCGAGTGCTCCCGGCAATTCGGCCGGGAGCCATCGGAGGAGCAGAGGATGCGGATACGCATTCGCTGGCGAATTCGGTGGGGTAGGTGGCGGGTGCGACTAACCCTCGCACTCCGCCGTTAGCCTACCCACCGGGGGCGAGGTCGCGCGAGCGACCCCGCTTCTGGCAAGCTACCATCTTTCCCGCGACCGCGGCGAGCGCTTTTCGCTACCGCGCCGCCCCCAACGCCCACGCCAGCACGCCCTTCTGAGCGTGCAATCGGTTCTCGGCCTCGTCGAACACCACCGATTGCCGGCCGTCGATCACCTCCTCGGTGACCTCCTCGCCGCGATGGGCCGGCAGGCAGTGCATAAAGATCGCGTCCGCCGCCGCCTTCGCCATCAGCGCTCCGGTGACCCGGTACGGTGCCAGCAGATTGTGCCGGCTGGTGTTCGGATCGTCCGACATCGAGACCCAGGTGTCGGTCACCACGCATCGCGCGCCCGACACCGCCTTCTCCGGATCGTCAGTCAGTTCGATCGTGCCGCCCTGCGCCCGTACCCAGTCGATCAGGTCCTGCGGCGGGCGCAGCGCGTCCGGCGTGGCCAGCCGCAGCGTGAAGCCGAAGCGCACCGCGGCCTCGATCCAGCTGCGCGCGACGTTGTTGCC
Organism: uncultured Alphaproteobacteria bacterium; assembly: GCA_963780095.1. Lineage (GTDB taxonomy): Bacteria > Pseudomonadota > Alphaproteobacteria > Acetobacterales > Acetobacteraceae > JAMXLO01. The sequence goes on along the minus strand of CAWABH010000055.1, from coordinate 103,467 downwards.
GTCGCCGAGCCAGGCGACGACCTGCCCGGCAATTGGTCCGCAATGCTCCTCGAACGTCATCACGTCGGCCATGAGCTGGCAGGGGTGCGAGGTGTCGGTCAGGCCGTTGATCACCGGCACGGTGGCGAATTCCGCCAGTTCGTGCAGCTTCGCCACGTTGTCGGTGCGCAGCATGATCGCATCGACATAGCGCGACAGCACACGCGCCGTGTCCGCCACGGATTCGCCGCGGCCACTCTGCATGTCGCGCGCCGACAGCACGACCACGTCGCCGCCGAGCTGGCGCATGCCGACCTCGAACGAGACGCGCGTGCGCGTGCTCGGCTTCTCGAAGATCAGCGCCAGCGTCTTGCCGGCCAGCGGACGCGACGACACGCCGCCACGCTTGTAGTTCGCCGCAACATCCAGCATCTGCCGGAGCGTCGCGGAGTCGAAGTCGCGCAGATCGAGGAAGTGCCTCGGGCCGCCCACCTGATCGGTGGACCGGCCCTCGATGTCACTCGTGCGCCTGAGCGAGGCGCTCATTTCGCCGCAGCTCTGCCGGCGGACGGCGATACACGCCGCGCCGCGCGACGCAACATTGCCACCGCCTCGTCCAGATCGCTGTCGGTGACAACGAGCGGCGGAGCGAGGCGCAGCACGTTGTCGCCGGCGGTGATCGCCATCAGCCCTTCTGCGACGCAGGCGGCCTGCACCTCGCCCACCGGCAGGACGCACTTCATGCCCAACAGCAGTCCCATGCCCCGCGCATCCTCGAACACCTGCGGGAATTCGCGGACGATCTTCTCCAGCTCGGTGCGCAGCTTGTTGCCCTTGCGCTGCACGCCCTCCATGAAGCCGGGCGCCAGCATCACGTCGAGCACGGCGTTGCCGGCGGCGCACGCCAAAGGATTGCCGCCGAACGTCGTCCCATGCGTGCCGGGTTTCAGCGCCTTGGCGAACTGCTCCTTCGCCAGAACGGCACCGAGCGGGAAGCCGCCGCCGATGCCCTTCGCCGCCGACATGACATCCGGCACGATGCCGGACCACTCGTGCGCAAACAGCTTGCCGGTGCGCCCCATGCCCGACTGCACCTCGTCCATGCCCAGGATGATGCCGTATTCGTCGCACACGGCTCGCAGGTCGCGCAGGAACTGCATGTCGGCCGGACGCACGCCACCCTCGCCCTGTATCGGCTCGACGATGATCCCGGCGGTGGCGGGACCGATCTTGTCGCGCACCGCGTTCATGTTGTTGAACGGCACCTGGTCGAAGCCCTCCACCACCGGGCCGAAGCCTTCCAAATACTTGGCATTGCCGGTGGCGGCCAGGGTCGCCAGCGTGCGGCCGTGGAAGGCGCCCTCGAAGACAATGAAGCGGAAGCGCTCCGGCTTGCCGGCGTCGAACATGGCGCGGCGCATCATCTTGATCATGCCCTCGTTCGCTTCCGCGCCCGAGTTGCAGAAGAACACGCTGTCCGCGAACGTCGCGTCCACCAGCCGTTGCGCCAGCCGCTCGGCCCCGGGGATGCGGTACAGGTTGGACACGTGCATCACCTTGGCGGCCTGTTCGGCGATCGCCTTGGCGAGGTGCGGGTGGCCATGGCCCAGCGAGGCAGTGGCGATGCCCGACCCGAAATCGAGGAATTGTCGCCCGTCCACTGTCCACAACCAGGCGCCTTCGCCCCGCTCGAAAGCGAGGTCGGCACGGGCGTAGTTCGGCAGCAGAGCGGAAATCATGGGTATGAAACCCTTGTCTGAGGTTTCCCCAATGGATCACCCGCCCGCGACCTTTCGGGGCGGGTCCAAAGGGAAGCGGGGATTGTTGGCGGTTGCGCGGACGGGAGTCAAACGAACGGGGCCGCGTGCGCCGGGCGGTGACCTTGTATCGGGCGCCAGTCGTGCCATCGTCCGCCGATGCATGCCGACCCGCAACGCCGTGGCGCCGGGCCGCCGCCTGACACGGCGACGCTCCACGAAGCCGCGCTCGACTATCTCGCGCGCTATGCCGCGACCGAGGCCAGTCTGCGGCGCGTTCTCGAGCGGCGCGTGGATCGCTGGGCCCGTCTCGCTCAGTCCGAGGCCTGCGATGCGGATGCTGTTGCCCGTCAGGCGAATGAAGCCAGGCGCGTCATACGCGACGTCGTCATCCGCCTTGCCGCAGCCGGGGCGGTGAACGATGCGACCTTTGCCGAAAGCAGGGCGCGTACGCTGATCCGCGCGGGACGCTCGCGCCTGGCTGTGGCCGCGCATCTGACGGCCAAGGGGGTGGCTGCGGACGTTGCCCGATCTGTGCTGCCCGAGGACACGATCAGCGAACTTGCCGCCGCGCTGACGCTGGCGCGGCGACGGCGCATCGGCCCGTTCCGTGCTGGCGCTCCGCCCGACCAGGCCGGCCGCCGCCGTGAGCTGGCTATCATGGCGCGGGCCGGCTTCCCGCAGGCCGTCGCCAGCCAGGCGCTCGCGATGGCGACGGATGAGGCCGAGGCGCTGGTGAACCGGTTGCGTCGGTGATCAGGCGGCCCGCAGCCGAATTGCGCCGGCACGCCGGCTGAGTGCGATGGCTGGGCGGTCGATCCAACGCTCGAACTGTGCGGCGGCAAGCAGGGTGATGCCGATGAAGAGTGCGAATACGATGGCCACCGATGCCGCATACGGCAGCACCAACTGCGCGCCGATGAAGATCAGGCAGGCAAGGGTGAACAGGATTGGAAAGTGCAGCAGGTAGATGCCGAAGGAGAAGCGCCCCAGATAGCGGCATGTTCGGCACTCAAGCAGTGCCTGCGCCGGCGGACAAAGCAAGATGCCAGTGAAGATCAGCACCGCCGCCACCTGGCTGGCGAACTGGAACAGATTCGGTGCAGCAGCCAACTCGATATTGGCCAGCCACTGACGGCACGTCTCGAGGACACGCCAATCCTTGGTGGCGCAGAGCACGAGACCGAGCATGAGCAGCAGTGCTCCGACCGCGCCCCGTGCGTACACCTCGCCCGCTTGCGGGAGAGGTCGCGTCGCTTCGGCGACGCGGGAGAGGGTGCGTCCAACGGCATCCACCCTCTCCCGCCGCGCTGCGCGCAGCGACCTCTCCCGCAAGCGGGCGAGGTGTACGTTCATAACACACGAGAACAAATGCCCCAGCACGAACAGGAACATCGGATGCGTGCCGAACAGCACGGCCGCTGCGGCGACGCCAGCGCAGTGCAGCCATGCCGAACGGGCGCGCAACCACACTAGAGCCAGCACCAGCAGCGAGCCATACAGTTCCAGATGCAACGACCAGAACGGCGCGTCGAGCGACTGTTGCATCAGCGGCAGCCGCTCTGCCAGCGGCGCGAACAGCGTCGCCTCCCGGTAGCCGAGCAGCAGACTGTCCAGGCTGACCTCGCGTGCCAGATGCGCAAGCGTCGGCGCACCACTGGAGTCCATCGCGAGCCACGCCGACCCGGTCAACGCGGCGGCCCGCAGATGCGCATCCGGCCACGCTGCCAGCAGCAGCGTGGCGATAACGGCCGCCGCGGCCACCGGGATACCCAGCCGCACCACTCGCTTGGCCATCTTCGCGACGAATGGACCCGGACGCGCGAAGGAAGGCGTCAGCACCGCGCCGCTGATCAGAAAGAACACATAGACTGCGGTGTGTCCGTCGAACAGCACTCGCAACGGCGGCCACGCGTGCTGTGCGGTTTCCGGCATGAAGCCGCTGACGAAGTGCAGCAGCACCACCTGCATCGCCGCTATGCCGCGAAGCCCCTCCAGATACTGCACCTTGCCTGGCTGCATCACCCATGCTTATCGCGCCGGCGCCGCTCGGAAGTGAGGGAACCGGCGCGGCGTGCAGCGCTGGGCGATAGCTGGCCAGAAACAGCCCGGCGGGCCCTGCCAAGGCGACGGCCTTGGAGGTGAAGGCGGCCTGCCAGCCATACGCGTGCTCCAGCGGCGGCAGGAAGAGCTGCGCGAGCCCGACACCGATCGGGTAGGATGCGACCGAGACGCTCATCGCCAGCATGAAGGCGCCGATCAGAATGCCCAGGGCCGTGTAGTCGAGGTGAAGCAATTGCACCAACTCGGGGCCGAGGGTCGGGACGGTCTGAAACTGGTAGCCGAAGCCGAAGCGGCCGGGCGCCGGCGCGGCGAGAATGAGCCAAGCCAGCCCAGCCCGCGCGGGATCTACGCTGCCCGGTGGCCGTCAGCGCCGGTTCAGGCGGCGGTGTGCGCTGGGGGTCCAGGGTTCGGGTATCCTGGCCAGCCGCCTGTCCCGTGCCACCCAGGCATTTGCATCGGCCAATGTGGCGAAGCCGGCGGCGACGCGAGGAAGATCCCCGGGCTTGGTAAGCTTCACCTGGAAGCTGCCATCTGTCTGACGGACGACTTGATAGGTTGTGTCTGACATGCGGGTCAGTATGGCACTCCTTGCCGGGCGATGCACGTCCGGTCGGGCGCTCCACGGATCGGAGCCGACCGACCGACCACGAGGCGTTGTCGTCGGCGTCAGCCCCCCGACGCGGGGGGCGCAGCGGGAACCGCGACGGGGGCGGAGGCCGGCGTCACGCCGGCCGGTGTGCCACCGAGCCGTTGGCAGGCAGCCACGACGGCGGGTTGTACAAGCAGGCTGTCCATGCCGACGACGGTCGCCCCGCTGGGCCCGAGCGTCGCGATGACGGGCTGAGCGACTGGCACAACAGCGCCGTCGACATTGCACGCCACGGCGAGTGCCTGCGTGACCTTGGCCTGCTGGTCGGGTGGGAGGTTGCCGCAGGCGGACAGGCAGGCGATCAGGAGCAACCCGCACGCGCCGGTAGCCGCGAGGACGATGGTTCGCATGTCGAAGTCTCCAGTCTGTCGGTTGGGGATCAGGCGGCGGCCTGGGTCTTGGGCGGCTGCGGTTCGGCGATCGAAACGCTCGGATCGGCCGCTAGCAGGCCGCCGAACCGCGCCTCGACCATCCTGCGGACCTGGTCCTCAGTGATGCCGAGCGCGGTCAGGGCATCCGGCGTGGATGCGATGACATGCTGTACGCCCCGGGCCAGGGCTGCGCTCCGGATCGTCGGGTTGCGATAGCTGGCGGCGCTCGTGGCGATGTAGCCGTAGGCCGCCTGGGCGCCGGCGTCGGCGGCCGACTGGATCGACGCGGCCTGCGTCGCGGTGAGCTGGATGTGCAGGTAGCGGCGGAGCAGGGGCGCCAGATAGGGCGTGGCCGAAACGAGTGCCGTCAGGGCAAGCGCCGCCAGCGCCTGCACCAGCGGTGTCAGGTCGATGCTCATGGTGTCTCCGGCGATTTGAGAGGGTGTGGGCGATCGTGCTGGATGGCGCGCTCACCGCGCCTCCGACTTATGGACACAGTGCGCCCGTTGACGGCCGTTAGTTAGTTATGTTGACAGTCCGCGTCAAGCGGTATTGCGCGCTCGGGATCAGTCCCGGCCCTCCGTCGTGACACTGGTGCTGGTGTGGATGGCCGGGACAGGCCCGGCCATGACGGTGGGAGAGTCGACCGCAATGGTGGATGGTCTGATCGGAGCGACTACGGCAGCGCCGGCCGCCATGCATCGGCGAAGCCCCGCACACGCGGCAGCAGGATCATGTCCCAAGGGCTCGGCATCGGGCCGACCGGCACATGCACCAGCGCCGGAGCGTCCAGCGCGAAGGCCTGGCGCAGCGTGACTTCCAATGCCTCGGGCGTCGTCGCGCGGAATGCCGCCATGCCGAAGCTCTCGGCAAATTTCACGAAATCCGGATTGGTCAGATCGCAGGCGATGAGCCGGTTGCCGTACTGCTGCTCCTGGATGCGGCGCACGTTGCCGAATGCGCCATCGTCGAACACCACGACCACCACCGGCAGCCTGTGCCGCATCGCGGTGGCGAGTTCGGCAGCCTGGAACATGAATCCGCCGTCGCCGGTTGCCAGCACGACCTTGCGCCCAGGCGCCGCGGCCTGCGCGCCGAGTGCAGCGCCGTAGCCCCAACCCAGAGTGTCCTGGTAGCCCGGCGACAGGAATGTCCGCGGCCCATGCACGGGAAATGCCAGACGGCTGGCAAATCCGACCTGGGTCACCTCCTCCACATAGATGCCGTCCTCCGGCAACGCGGCGCGGATGGCGCGCAGGAAACCCATTGGCGGTTCTTGGCGGGCAAGCCGTTCGGCGAAAGCGGTGCGCACCGCGGCCAACTCCGCGTCGCGCCGGCGTCGCACGCGGTTGTGCGCCGGCAGGTCGGACAGCAGGGCACGCAACTCGGTCGCGGCATCGCCAACCAGAGCGCATGCTGGACGGCGGAAGCGATTGATCTCATCGGGATCGATATCGAGCCGAACGATTGGCAGAGTTTCGTCCACGCCCCAGACGCTCTGCTGCCAATAGAGCCGCGTCCCGATCGCCAGCACCGCGTCGGCATTCTTCCACAGCGCATGGCCTTCGGTGAACGACACGGCCAGCCTATGCGTCGTCGGAATGACACCTCTGCCGCGACGGAACGAGGATACCGGCGCCTGCAATGCCTCCGCCGTCGCCTGCACCTCACGTCCCGCACCCAGCGCGCCGCCGCCGACAACGATCAGTGGACGCTCCGCGTGGCCCAGGATCTTCGCCGCACGGGTCACGGCCTCAGTATCGACGGGCGGCACCGTTGGCGCAGCGACCTCGGGGAACTCGACCGCGCCGGTCACACCCCAGGTGTCGATCGCGCATTCCAGCGCCACTGGTCGCTGCCTTCCGCTGCACGCGATACGGATAGCCTCCGCCACCAACGCCGGCGCTTCGTGCGGGGCGCGTATGCGTGCGGCGTGCTTCGTGATGTGGCGCAGCAGGCCAAGCTGGTCGTGGATCTCGTGCAGATGGCCATGACCCTGGTCGATCGCGAACGACGGTATCTGTCCGACCAGCGCGATCACCGGAGCGCCCATGCCGTAAGCAGTGAGCAAGGCAGCCGAGGCGTTCAACAGTCCCGGTCCGGGCACGACGGCGAAGGCCTGCGGCCGGCCCGTCACCAACGCTGCTCCGAGCGCCATGTAAGCTGCGGTCTGCTCATGCCGCGGATGCAGCACGCGGAACCGGTCCTGCGCGCGATGCGCCGCGTCGAACAGGTGGTCGTTGTGCACGCCGGGCAGTGCGAACAGCGTGTCGATGCCGTGGCGGATCAGGCTCTCGATCACCGCATCCGCGGTTCGCATGTGCTGCATGGGGCGGTGCCCTCCACTCAGATCGAGACCGGATCGAAGGCGCGCTGCTCCACGACGTGTGCCGCGCCGCGCAACACCTCGAAGCGCGTCGTCTCGTCTTCGCGCCAAAAGCGCACGTCGAGGCTGCGCTGGCCGAGACGAAGGTCATACAGAGTGATGTCCGGCAGCCATGCAGGCAGTGCGGGATCGACGAAGATCCGTCCGCGTGGCGCGTCCGGCCGAATGCCGAGGATTGCCTGCAACAGCGCGAACACCGAACCGGCGGCCCAGGCCTGCGGCACGTTGGCGCCGAGGTATTGCACCGGGAACTCAGTCTCGCCGCGCTGCACCCCGGCATAGAGTTCCGGCAGCTGGTTGAGGAGGAAGTGACTCGCCGCACCGGAGATATCGCGGGCGATCTGCGCAACCTCGCGCGCGAAGCCATAACGCTTGAAGCCGAGCGCGATCAGGCTGTTGTCGTGCGGCCAGACCGAGCCGTTCTGATATGAATACGGATTGAATGCCGGGTGCTGCGCCGACAGCGTGCGGATGCCCCAGCCCGAGTTCATGTCCGGCGCCATCATCCGCGCGACGATCCGGGCGGCGCGATCAGCCGGAACGATGCCGGACCACAGCAGATGGCCAGGATTCGATGCGACGGTCAGCACCTTGCGCTTCTCGCCATCCAGCATGAAGGCGTAAAAGCCGGTCTCTTCGTCCCAGAACGCCTCGTTGAAGTGGACGAACAGTGCGGCCGCCTTGTCGCGAAGCCCGGCGGCGCGGTCGTGTCTGCCGAGTTCATCATAGACCTCGGCCATGCGCAGCCAGGCATCATAGACATAGCCTTGCAGTTCGCAGAGAGCCTTTGGGCCCTTCACCGGCGTGCCGTCGGCATAGCTCATGGAATCGCCAGCATCCTTCCAGGCCATGTTCTCGTAGCCGACCGGCGAGCGAGTCTGGTACTCCTGGAACCCGTCGCCGTCGCGATCGCCCCAGTCGTCGATCCAGGACAGGCAACCTTCGGCGACATCGATGTGCTGATCGAGAAGGTCGCGATCCCCAGTCGCGCGCCACGCGGCATGCAGCGTGATCAAATACAACGGCGTCGCGTCCGCGGTGCCGTAATACGGCGTGTGCGGGATCAACCGGAAATGCGCGAGCTCGCCGTAGCGCAGCTCGTGCATGATCTTGCCCGGTTCCGCGTCGCGATAGTCGTCGCGCTCCTTCGCCTGCCAGCGGCCCAGCACGTCGAGCGCGCCGCGGGCGAACCCCGGGTAGATCAGGATATTCTGCAGCGACACGATCAGGCTGTCGCGGCCGAACGGCGCCATGAACCAGGGCAGGCCGGCGGCAGGCACGAACACCATGTGGTCGGTGCCCGTGATCGGCAGTCGCAAAGCCGCCATGTCCTCGATCGCCTGGCGGTAGCAGCGATAGAACTCCTCGTTGCTGGTGCGGATCTTCAACACCGTATTCTGCCAGTCGGTCTGTACGTTGGAACGGCGCACGACATGTGCATTCTGCGCGCAGTCCTGCGGGCCATGGAAATGGCGGTTGCCGTCGATCAGGTCGTAGATGAGGCAGCAATGCCAGGTCTGTCCGGGATCGATCCTCACGTCGAAGCTCAGCCTGCCGTTGGCGTAGGCGGCGCGCCGGTCCTCGTGGCGCGTGCCGATATGCACCGCGCGCAGGAAATCCTGGTTGCTGTAGGTGGTGCTCAGCCTCTGATGCGCGTCCGACCAGTCGGTGGTGATGCGGCCGCGGCGAACGATGCGGCCCGATTTCACCTCGAACACATCAGCGAAGTCCGATCGGATGGCGATCTCCAGGTTGAAGTGGACTTTTCTGGGTCCGTGGTTGGTGATGTCGAGGTCTTCGTGCAGGCCGCCGGCTAGTCTGCGGCCGACGACGAAGCCCAGGCTGCGCGCCGGCACCGTGCCGTCCTCGGTGAGGAAGCTGCTGTTGGTCAGAAAGATGCGTGCGGTGTCGTAAGTGACCGCGCCACCGTTCAACAGGTCCCAGGCAGCGCCGTTGGCATAGACCGCCCACGCGCTGATCACCCTGGTGTCGTAGAAATACAGCCCCTTGTCGGACGGCCAGTCCACCTGTCCGTCGGGGTTGGTGACCAGCACGGTCTGCGCCTGGTGGATGGCGATCTGCGGTGGTCCGACCTCGACTTTGAAGGGCATATCGAGTGATCTCCTCTAGGTGGAGCTGCGGAGAGAAGTGGCTTTGGCGACGCCCGCAGCCTTGAGGCCCGAACGGTGACTGTGTATGTAAGCTTTGTTCTATACACATGAGACGAAGTCATGCGCATCAACATCGAGATCAATGATGCATTGCTGGCGGAGGCGATGGAAGCGACCGGCAAAAGCACGAAACGTGCCACCGTCGAGCAGGCGTTGCGGACGTTGATCCGGTTGCGCGACGAAATATCCACCCTCAGGGACCTGGAGCTTGTCCGCCCGGTGTTGGCTCCGGACGCCGCGGGGCAACAATCCCCCCAGTTGTTCGTGCGCACGAACATCGAGATCGATGACAATCTTTTGGCCGAAGCGATGGGGGCAGCAGGAAGCAACATAAGGCGTGCCACGGTCGACGAACCGCTGCGAGTCGTCGTGCGACTGTTCCGTCAGAAGAAGGCTATCGAGGAACTTCGGGGCATCGGTTGGGAGGGCGACCTCGACGCAATGCGAGAGGATCGGTCCGGGCCGCCAGCTTAGGGCTCGAGGCAGAGTAAGCGCGTCGGTTGACGATGACGTTTCATCCTTCGGTCGTCATCCCCGCGAAAGCGGGGACCTAGGCAGCAACTGGGTCCCCGCTCCGCGGAGGGGTGGGGAGAGGGAACCGAACCGGTACTGGCTCAACCCCTCCGCCAACGTCCTCCCGCAAGGGGAGGGGAAGGCACTTTGCGCTTCGCTCCTTCCTACGCCTTCACCAATGTGCAGCCGCCGTCCGCGAGCGGTCGCCACGCCTCGTCCGGCGGAATGGTGACGAGTTCCTTGCAGTAGTCGTAAGGGTACTTCGCTTCGGACAGCGACTTCACCTGCCAAAGATGCATCACGTGCATCACCCGTCCGTCCTCGCGGATCTTCACGTCCGTGTTGTACATGTCGTTGACCGGCGTGGCTTTCATCTTCGCCACCACCGCATCGGCATCGGTGGTGCCGGCCGCATGCACGCTCTTCAGCCAGTGCGTCGTCGCGCAGTAGTTCGCGGCGTGCAGCAGCCCCGGAACCATCCCGTTCATCTGCGCGCTCCACCGCTTCGACCAGGCGCGCGTCTTGTCGGTCATGTCCCAATAGAACGAGTCGGTATAGACCAGCCCCTCGCAAGTCTTCTGTCCGAGCGAGTTCACGTCGTTGATTGCCATCAGCAGCGTCGCCATGCGCGCACCGCCCTGCGACATTCCGAATTCGGCGGCCTGCTTGATGCAGTTCTGTAGGTCGGTGCCGGCATTGGCGAAGCCGATGACCTTGGCGCCCGATGCCTTCGCCTGCACCAGGTAGGAGGAAAAATCCGCAGTCGCCAGCGGCGCCTTTACGCTGCCGAGCACCTTGCCGCCTCCCGCCGTCACGGCCGCGGTGGTGTCGCGTTCCAGCGCATAGCCAAAGGCGTAATCCGCGGTGATGAAGAACCAGCTATCGCCGCCGGCCTTTGTCAGTGCAGTGCCGGTGCCGTGCGACAGCGCGTAGGTGTCGTAGGCGAAGTGGATGCCGTAGGGCGAGCACTGCTTGCCGGTCATGTCCGACGTGGCCGGACCGGTGATCAGATAAATGCGCTTCTTCTCGCGGCACACCTGCTGGATGGCGAGGCCAGCCGATGAAGCGGCACCATCGGCGAGCGCATCGACACCCTGGTTGTCGATCCACTCGCGCGCCAGCGCACTGGAAACGTCAGGCTTGTTCTGGTCGTCGCCCTGCAACACCTCGATCGGCCGGTCGAGAACCGAGCCGCCGAAATCCTGGATCGCCATTTCGACCGCGACGCGGTTGCCCGGCCCGCCTACGTCCCGGTACGGACCGCCCATGTCGCTGAGCAGACCGATCCGCACCGGCTTCGATGTGCTCTGCGCGCGCAGAATCGCGGGCATGGCGAGCGGTGCAGTCACCAGCGCCGTGACCGCGGCGCGACGCGATATGGTTTTCATGGTGTCCCCCAGCAGGAAGCGCCTAGCGAAGCGAGGCGTTCATGGCCGGGTCATCCTCGGACTTGATCCGAGGACCGGCCATGACGGAGAAGGTGCTATCGCAAACTTGCATTGAGCTTCGCCAATGCAGCTGAGCCAGGACACAACGCCGCCTCATCCAGTTCGTTGAACGGCGTGATCACCGTGTTCATGTGATGGTGCAGGTCTTCCGGCTCCGGATCCACAAACAGCAGCCCGGTGACGATTTCGCCCGCTGCCTGACGCTCCTGCAAGATACGTCATCGCGGCGATCCGGTCGTGCACGTCGTAGTCGTTGGCGAGCTTGCGCAGGCGCAGCACCGAGCCGTCATGCTGCTTCACCATCTCGACCGTGCCGGCTGCATATTCGACGGTGATCGGCTCGCGGCTGGGAATCACGTCGAGGTAGTTCACCGCCAGATTATGTTCGCGCACATAGTCGAAGCTGGTGTGCGAGCCTTCGTGGTTGTTGAACGCCACACAGGGCGAGATGCAGTCGATGAAGGCAGCGCCTTGGTGTTTCAGCGCCGCCTCAATCAGCGGTACCAACTGTTCCTTGTCACCGGAGAAGCTGCGCGCGACGAAGGTGGCGCCAAGCTGCAGCGCCATGGCGATCAGGTCGATCGCCTCGTCGTTGTTCACCACGCCGCGCCGGCTTTTGGCGCCCTTGTCGGACGTGGCGGAGAACTGCCCCTTGGTCAATCCGTACACGCCGTTGTTCTCGACGATATACGTCATGTTCACGCCGCGCCGCATGACATGGGCGAACTGACCGATGCCGATCGAGGCACTATCGCCGTCGCCGGACACGCCGAGATAGATCAAATCGCGGTTCGCCAGGTTGGCGCCGGTCAGCACTGAAGGCATGCGCCCGTGCACCGAATTGAACCCGTGCGAAGCGCCCAGAAAGTACGTCGGCGTCTTGGACGAGCAGCCGATGCCCGACAGCTTGGCAATGCGGTGCGGCGGCAGTTCCAGGTTGAAGCAGGCGCGCACGATCGCGGCACTGATCGAATCGTGGCCGCAGCCGGCGCACAGCGTGGAAACCGCGCCCTCATAGTCGCGCCGCGTAAAGCCGAGCGAATTAACCGGCAGCGCCGGATGGTGCAGCTTCGGCTTGGGAATGAATGTCATGTTTGTGCCCGGGCGTCAGCCCGGCCTTCTCCGGTCATGGCCGGACTTGATCCGGCCATCATGGCACCGCCTTGCGGAACGGAACGATCTTCAGTGAGTTGACCTTGTCGGCGATGGCGCCGGAGATGAAGCGCGCGGTGATCGGCGTGCCGTCGAAGTGCAGCACGCGGGTCAGCTTCACGGGATCGATCTCCAGCTCGTTCACCAGCAGCGTGCGCAACTGCGCGTCACGGTTCTGCTCCACCACGAAGATCTGGTCGTGTTCGGTGATGAAGCTCTTCACGTCGCTGTGGAACGGGAAGCCGCGCACCCGCAGCAGATCCAGATGGATGCCGCGCTCGGCCAGGATCTCCTCCGCCTCGTTCATCGCCGCGCTGGTGGAGCCGAAATAGATCGCACCAAGTCGTGTCGGTTCCGTCGCCGAACGCGCGATCGGCCGCGGCACCAACTGCTTGGCGGTCTCGAACTTCTTCAGCAGCCGCAGCATGTTCTCGGCGTAGTCCGGACCTTCCTCGCTGTAGCGCGCACGGCGGTCCTTCGAAGTGCCGCGGGTGAAGAATGCGCCGCGCGTCGGATGCGTGCCGGGATAGGTGCGATACGGGATGCCGTCGCCGTCCACGTCGAGGTAGCGCCCGAAATCCTTGCCGGCCTCGAACTCCTCCGCCGTCATCACCTTGCCGCGGTCCATCCTGCGGCTGTCGTCCCAGACGAACGGCTTCGACAGCCGCTCGTTCATGCCGATCTCGAGGTCGAGCATGACGAAGATCGGCGTTTGCAGCCGGTCCGCCAGATCGAAGGACAGCGCGCCGAACTCGAAGCACTCGTACGGGTCCTCGGGGAACAGCAGCACGTGCTTGGTGTCGCCGTGCGAGGCATACGCACAACTCAGAATGTCGGTCTGCTGCGTGCGCGTCGGCATTCCGGTGGACGGCCCGGACCGCTGCACGTCGAAGATCACCGCGGGGATTTCGGCGAAATACGCCAGCCCGACAAATTCCTGCATCAGCGAGATGCCAGGCCCCGACGTCGCGGTGAACGCACGCGCACCATTCCACGCCGCGCCGATCACCATGCCGATCGAGGCCAGTTCGTCCTCCGCCTGCACGATCGCGAATTTGGCCTTGCTTGGTCTGCGGATCCACGCGATAGCGATTGCAGTAGCGGGTGAACGCCTCGGCCAGAGAAGAGGACGGCGTGATCGGGTACCATGCGCACACCGTCGCACCGCCATACACAGCGCCCAACGCAGCAGCGGCATTGCCCTCGATGAAGATGCGGTCGCCCACCGCATCGGCGCGACGCAAGGTCAGGCCGATCGGGCAGTCCAGGTTCTTCAGCGCATAGTCGCGGCCCATGTGCAGCGCCTGCACATTCGCTGCCACCAGCTTGTCGCGCCCGCGGAACTGCTCGCCCAGGAGGGTCTCGATCTCCGCCGCATCCATTTGCAACAGCGCGGACAGCACGCCGAGATACACGATATTCTTGAACAGCTGCCGCTGGCGGGAATCGGTATAGGCCTTGTTGGTGATCTCGGTCAGCGGCACGCCGATCACCACGATATCGTCGCGGAACTTCGACGGCGGCATCGGCTTCGTCGAGTCGTAGAACAGGTAACCGCCCGGCACGATGGATGCGATATCCTGTGTCCAGGTCTGCGGGTTCATCGCCACCATCAGGTCGACGCCACCGCCGCGCGCACCCAGATGCCCCGCTTCCGACACGCGCACCTCGTACCAGGTCGGCAGGCCCTGGATGTTCGAGGGAAAGATGTTGCGCGGCGTGATCGGCACGCCCATCCGCAGGATCGACTTGGCAAACAGCGTGTTGGCGCTGGCCGAACCCGACCCGTTGACGTTGGCGAACTTGACGACGAAGTCGTTGACGCGCTGGAGACCGGTTACGCGTTCTGCAAACTGCAACATGCGTGCTCCGCCTGTGCCACATCGAGTAGGAAGCGCTGCATATCCCACGCGCCAGTGGGGCACCGCTCGGCGCAAAGGCCGCAGTGCAGGCAGACATCTTCATCCTTGACCATCACGCGGCCGGTCTTCAATGCGCCGGAAACGTAAAGGTCCTGGGTTTCGTTCATGGCGGGCGCGCTCAGCCGCAGCCGCAGCTCCGGCTCCTCGCCATTCTCGGTGAAACTGATGCAATCGACCGGGCAGATGTCGACGCACGCGTCGCACTCGATGCAGAGCGCGTCGGTGAACACCGTCTGCACGTCGCAATTCAAACAGCGCTGCGCCTCGGCGAAGGCCAGCTTGTCATCGAAACCCAGTTCGACCTCGGCCTTGATGTCGCGCAGCGCGGTCGCCTTGTCGCGGTGCGGCACCTTGAAGCGCAGGTCCAGCGAGATGTCGTTGTCGTAGCTCCACTCGTGGATGCCCATCTTCTGCGAGGCGAGCGTCACCATCGGTGGCGGCCGGTCGCGCACATCTTCGTTTTGGCACAGCTTGTGGATGGAAATCGCCGCCTGATGCCCGTGCGCCACAGCCCAGATGATGTTCTTCGGCCCGAACGCCGAGTCGCCGCCGAAGAACACTTTGGGATTGGTCGATCCCATCGTCACTTCATCGACGACCGGCATGTCCCACTGGTCGAACTCGATGCCGATATCGCGCTCGATCCACGGGAACGCGTTCTCCTGTCCCACCGCCACCAGCACGTCGTCGCATTCGAAATGCTGATCGGGCTCACCGGTCGGCACCAGCCTGCGGCGACCCTTGGCGTCGCGCTCGGCCTTCACCTTCTCGAACATCACGCCGGTCAGTTTTCCACCCGCGTGGGTGAACTCCTTGGGAACCAGCATATTGAGGATCGGAATGTCCTCATGCATGGCGTCATCCTTTTCCCAGGGCGACGCCTTCATTTCCTCGAAGCCCGGAACGCACGATCACCTTCACGTCCTCGCCGCCGAGCCGGCGCGACGAGCGGCAGCAATCCATCGCGGTGTTGCCGCCGCCGAGCACGATCACGCGCTTGCCGATCTTGCTGATATGGCCGAACGACACCGAGGACAGCCAGTCGATGCCGATATGGATGTTCGCCGCGGCCTCGTGCCGGCCGGGGATCGGCAGGTCGCGCCCGCGCGGTGCGCCGCAGCCGACGAAGATCGCGTCGTAGTCATCGGCCAGCAGCGCCTTCAGGCTGTCGATGCGCTGGCCCAGCCGCATCTCCATGCCGAGGCCGGTGATGTAGGCCACCTCCTCGTCGATGATCTCCTCGGGGAGGCGGAATTTCGGAATCTGGCTGCGGATCATGCCGCCGGCGCGCGGGTCCGAATCGAACACCACCAGTTCGTAGCCGATGGGTGCGAGGTCGCGGGCAACGGTCAGCGACGCGGGGCCGGCGCCGATCAGGGCGATTCGCTTGCCGTTGCTGCGCTCGGCCGGTTTGGGCAGGCGGTGGCGGATGTCGCCTTTGTAATCCGCGGCGACGCGCTTGAGCCGGCAGATCGCCACCGGTTCCTCTTCCACGCGACCGCGGCGGCAGGCCGGCTCGCAGGGCCGGTCGCAGGTCCGGCCCGAGAATGCCCGGGAAGACGTTGGATTCCCAGTTGATCATGAACGCGTCGGCATATCGACCGGCGGCGATCAGCCGGATGTATTCCGGCACGGGGGTATGGGCGGGACACGCCCACTGGCAGTCGACCACCTTATGGAAGTAGTCGGGGTTACCGATGTTGGTAGGCTGCAACTCGGACTCCTATCCCTCGACGCGCAAACGCGCCGACGTGTGGCCTTTTTTGCCAACGATTTTGTTGTGCGGCTCTGGCCCTCTCCCGTCAATCACCCTAGGCGAAACGCACCAAGTCTTCAACCGGAGTGGGCGGCATGGCAGGTCCCCTCCCCGGTCCCCACTTCGCCGGGAAGATCCTGGCGGGGGATGGGGACGCAGTGGCGGACCCAGTCAATCCTGGGTCAGTAACGCCTCGGCTTCGGCGGACAGTGCCGCTCCGGCGAACGGGTTGATGATGCGCACGCCTGCACAGCACGTGTGCCGTGGGCAAGGTCTTCGGTAAGGATCGCGGTGCATCCGGCCTCGGTCGCGGTGATGACCAGCAGCGCATCCCAATAGGAGGCTTTGCCGGCCGCAGCGGTTGTCAGAGCAGTACGGACGGCGCCCGGCGGAGGCGCTGACCGTAGGGAACATGTCCAGCCAATCGAGTGCCTGATCCCGTGCGCCGGCCATCGGGACCAGGCGTTTGCGGGTCACGGCGGCATAGAATTCGGAGATCGATTGCAGGGTCAGGCAGCAGTCGGCCCGCACCGCCAGATCGATAATCCGACCTGCCACGCCATGTTTGTCGCCGGCCTGTCGGTCCAGGGCATAGACCAGGATGTTCGTATCCAGCGTGAAGCGCCTATCGCTCATGCAAGGCGTCACGGTCGAGCGGCCCCGCGCCGTTGTCCCATTCCATCGGTCCGTCGTGCGACTACGGCCGCATCGTGAAGACAGACGGCCCCGGAGTCCGCAGCGGCGCGGCGAGGTTGGCGAACTCGCACAGCAGGCGGCGGGTGTCGCGCGGATCGATGACCTCCTCCACCCAGAAGGTCTCCGCGGTGCGGTAGGGCGAGCGCAGCCGGTTCAGCCGCGCCTCGATCTCCTCCATCTTGGCCGCGGGGTCGGGCGAGGCGTCGATCTCGGCCCGGTAGGCCGCCTCGATGCCACCTTCCAGCGGCAGCGATCCCCAACTAGCCGATGGCCAGGCGTAGCGCTGACACAGGTGGCTCACCGGCTGGTGGCCCAGCCCGCCCACGCCGTAGCAGTTGCGGACGACGATGCTGCACCACGGCACGGTGGTCTGGTTGATCGCGGACAGGGCGCGGACGCCCCAGCGGATCACCGCGCTGCTCTCGGCGGCCAGCCCGACCTGGAAGCCGGGGCAGTCCACCAGGTGCACGATCGGCAGATGGAATGTCTGAGCCAGATCGACGAAGCGTATGATCTTGTTGCATGCGTCGGCCGTCCACGCGCCGCCGTGGAACAGCGGATCGCCCGCCATCAGTGCCACCGGCCAGCCATCCAGCCGGCAGAACCCGGTGATGATCGGCCGGCCGAAGTTGCGCGCCATCTCGAAAAAGCTGCCCTTGTCCGCCAGCGCCTCGATGATCCGGCGCATGTGGTAGGCCTGCTTCTTCTCGCGGGGGATCGCGGCGATCAGGAATTCTTCGCCCCGCTCCGGGTCGTCCCAGTTGCGCACGCGCGGCGGCAGGTCCCAGATCGAGCCCGGCAGATACGACAGAAAGCGGCGCGCGGCCTCGAACGCCTCGTCCTCGGTATCCACCGCGTGATCGACCGCCCCGCAGGACAGCTGCACGTCCCAGCCGCCGAGTTCCTGCTTGGTGCGGGGCTCGCCCAGCCGCTCCACCACCGGCGGGCCGGCGACGAAGACCGCAGAAATCTCCTTCACCATCACCGAGTAGTGGCTGGCGGCCAACCGCGCCGCACCTAGCCCGGCGACCGAACCCAACCCGAGGGCCACGACCGGCACGGTCCCCATGTTGTTGGCCACAAGGTCGAAGGAGGTGGTCTCAGACAGCCCGCCGGGCAGGTTGGCGCGGCCAGTGGTCTCGATGGTCTTCACCGAACCGCCGCCGCCGGAGCCCTCGATCAGCCGGATGATCGGCATGCGGAACTCGGCCGCGATCTGCTCCGACATCTTCGGCTTGCCCTTGATCGAGGCGTCCGCCGATCCTCCGCGCAGCGTGAAATCATCGCCCGCTATCACGACCGGCCGCCCATCGACCGTGCCGCGCCCGAACACGCAGTTGGCCGGGGTGAAGGCAACGATCTCCTTGCTGTCGGCATCATAGATCGCCTTGCCGGCAATCGCGCCGATCTCGTGGAAGCTGTCAGGATCGAGCATGCGGTCGATCCGCTCGCGGACCGTCAGGCGGCCGCCCTTGTGCTGGCGCGCCACGCGCTCCGCGCCGCCAAGCTCCTTGGCGAGCGACACGCGCGCGCGAAGTTCGGCGAGTTCGGGTTCCCACCCGACTTGTGTGGTCGAGTGCGGACGCGGTGAGGAAGAGTTGTCGGGCATCGTTCCCCGGCTGGAAGGCGCAGGCGGGACGCTATGGCAGGGCAGGGAGGCTTGCAACGCTCAAGCTGACGATACGCCCACTTGCAAAGTTGGCTGCGACATCGTACTGCGAATGAGTTTGCGAATGATTCGCATATAGGTGGTGCATGAAATCTCGCTCGCGCCGGTCGTACCGACCCGACTTCACGCATGCCCTGGCCCGCCGACCACCGCGGACACCCATCCGCGCTCTTGGCTGTCTGCTCGCCGCTGCCGCGCTGCTTCAGTCCGCCCCGGCGCAGGCGCAGAACCCCACCTTCTCGATCTCGATTCACGACAACGGGTTTGATCCGCCCGAACTCACCGTGCCCGCCGGACAGAAGATCGAGCTGCATGTCACGAACGAACGTACCGCCGCGTCGGAATTTGAAAGTGCCGAGCTGCGCCGGGAAAAGGTCGTCACGCCTGGCCAGCAGATCACGGTCTATGTCGGCCCGCTGCGGCCCGGCACTTACGAGTTCTTCGACGACTTCAATCCGCAGACCCGCGGCCACCTTATCGCACGCTGAGGCTCCATGCTCGCCGTCGCAATCATCGTTTTCCGCGAGGTGCTGGAAGCGGCACTCATCGTCAGCATCGTCATGGCCGCTTCGGTTGGTGTGGCAGGCCGCACACTTTGGGTCGCCACTGGCATCGGGGTTGGCGTATGCGGCGCCAGTCTGGTCGCCATATTCGCCGCAAGCATTGCCGACTCGTTCCAGGGTTCCGGCCAGGAGGTTCTCAACGCCGGCGTGCTCCTGCTCGCTGTCTGCATGCTCGGTTGGCACAACCTGTGGATGGCGTGTCATGCACGCCAAGTGGCCGATGAGGCGAAGGAAATCGGACGTCAGGTTGCTGCCGGAACCAGGCCGCTCGCAGCGCTCGCACTGATCGCCGGCGTTGCCGTATTGCGTGAGGGCTCCGAGATCGTGCTCTTCGTTTACAGTGTCGCCGCCTCATCCCATGATGGTCCCCTCGTCATGCTTGCCGGCGGACTGATCGGCCTTGCAGGCGGAATCATCGTCGGGGTCATCCTCTACTACGGACTGCTGCGCATTCCCGTGAAGCGGTTGTTCGCCGTCACCGGCTGGATGGTGCTGCTGCTCGCCGCCGGTCTGGCGGCCCAGGCGGCTGGATTTCTCGTGCAGGCCGACCTTTTGCCGCCGCTCGGTGACCAGATCTGGAACACGTCGTTCCTGCTGTCGGAGAAGAGCCTCGTGGGCAAGACCCTCCACACGCTGGTCGGCTACGTCGCGCGACCGGCAGGCATACAGATCATCGCCTATATCTTCGTCCTGCTTGCGATCGGCCTGCCGATGCGCGCCATGGCGCGGGGCGGTCTCCAGCGAAGAAAACTGCTGGCCGCCGGCGCTGCAGGTTTTGTCGCGTTGATCCCGGCATATTCGGCTCGCGCAGAGTTGCAGGTGCGAATGCCGGAGGTCGAATATCGTGAACTGGAATTTGAGCACAATGGCTTTGTCAGCTTTGACAAGAATCCCACCCTGGGCGGCCAGCAAAGCTACACGAACTCGATCGGCTACGGCGTGACGCCCTGGTGGGAGGTCGAGCTGGAAGGCGAGTCGAATTCAGTCCCTGACAGCAGTGTGCATTACACGGCCACAACGATGGAAAACACCTTCCAGATCACAGAACCCGGCCAGTACTTCTTCAATCTGGGCTTCTTTGCCGAGTATTCGCAGTCAGCGTTGAACGGAGAGCCGAACACCTTCACTTTGGGACCGATCGTCCAGAAGGAGCTGTACGATGTCCTGGGCGTCGACAGTCTTCACACGCTGAACGTGTTCTTTGAACATGATATCGGCCACAATGCAACCCATGCGACAGGCCTGCAGGTTGCGTGGCAGTCACGGCTGCTGTTGAACCCATACATTGATCCGGCCCTGGAGTACTACGGATTCATCGATGATCTGGGAGAGGCCGGCAAGTTCTCGCAGCAACAGCATTTCATCGGTCCGGTGGCCGTGGGTGCAATCAGCTTCGCGCCGTATGGCAAGCTGAAGTACGAAGTCGGCTATATGTTCGGGATGACGGAAGCGTCGCCCCGCGGAGCTGTCCGCTGGAAAGTTGAGTATGAGATTGCGTTCTAATGCCGGGCACCGCTACTGATAAATGTCCCCGCTGCTCTTACACCAGCGGCCCGAACCGATTACATTCCGTCACCGCTCGTTCCATCCGTCATGGCCGTCCCCTGACCTGATCCGGTGATCAGTCCCGGCCATCTCCTCCGCAACGACGCCTGCAATCATTCGGTTGTTTCTCGGCAGATCCCTGGTGTCGCATCTGCTCTACATTGCGTCTATCAGACTCACATGGGCTGCGACGACCCGCCAGCCTTCCGGCATCCTCACCCAGGTCTGCATCTGGCGGCCGATCTTTCCAGGCACCCTGTCGCGTTCGAACAAGGTCGAGGCTGTCGCGAAGTCGTGTCCGTACGTTGTGATCACGGTGCGCGAAATGCGGCGCGCCAGCCCAACCGGCGAGCGCGCGGACCGGAACGCGGCGATTGCGTCGCTGCCATACAAATTCTCGCCGATTCCATAGCGAATGGTGTGTTCGCTGCGCCAGAACAGCTCCTGCAAGGTCGCGACGTCGTTCGCTGATCAGCGCGGTCTCGTAGCGCGCGAATGCCGCTTCGACCTCGGCGCGCACCTCGGGAACGTTGATCTCCATGCAGCTACTCCGGCGGTTGCGGCGCCCGCACGACACCGCGTGCCTCCAGATCATAGGCAATACGCAGTGCGACGTCTTCGCGCCACGGTGCGGCAATGATCTGCACGCCGATCGGCATGCCGGCCGACCTGGGGAACCGGCACCGCCACGACAGGCAGGCCGATGAACGAAATCGGCTGCGTGTAGATGCCGATATTCGGACGCAGCGGCACCTCCTGTCCGTTCAGCACGAAGCTCTTCTGACCGATCGGTGGCGCAACGCACGGCGTGGCGGGTGCGAGGATCGCGTCCACTTCGTCGAACACACGCAGCACCGCGTCACGATACCAGCGACGGAATTTCTGCGCCTGTACCACCCAGGCAGCAGGAACCATGGCGCCCGCGATCAACCGGTCGCGCACGTCCGGATCGAAATCGAAAGGCTGCGTGCGCAGGCGATTGAGATGCAGCGCAGCGCCTTCGGACGTGGTGATCAGATAGGCCGCGGCACGCGCACGTGCGGCTTCCGGCAGTTCGATCCGTCGCGTCGCATCAAGTGCCGCAGCCACGTTGTCCAAAGCTGCCAGCGCCTCGGCGCCGGCGTCCGAACGAAAGTAGCCGCCCGCGCTGGCAATGCGCAGTCCACCGACGCCGGCCTTGAGGGTCGGACCAACTGGTTCAGCTGCGCGGTCCGCGCTGACCGGGTCGAGTGGATCCGGCCCCACCATCGCATCGTAGGCCAGCGCAATATCAGCGGTGTTGCGGGCAAACGGGCCAAGATGGTCCAGGCTGGACACGAACGGAAAGCTGCCGGCGCGCGACAGCCGGCCGAACGTCGGCTTCAAACCAAAAATGCCGCAGAAAGACGAAGGCACGCGGATCGAGCCATTGGTGTCGGAGCCAAGCGCGATGGGCACCATGCCGCCTGCGACCGCGCCGCCCGATCCGCCGGATGAGCCGCCGGTCATCCGCGTGGTGTCATGCGGATTGCGCGACGGGCCGTCGTGGCTGTTCTCGCCGGTGAAGTCGTAGGCGTATTCACCCATGTTCAGCGCGCCCACCAGCACCGCGCCTGCCGCCTCGAGGCGACTGACGAGCGTTGCGTCCGCGCCGGCCGGAGGATGCTCGCGATTGATCTTCGAGCCTGCCAGCGTCGGCAGGCCGGCGATGTCGATGAGGTTCTTCACTGCGAACGGCACGCCGGCGAGCGGTCCGACCGGCTTTCCCGCGGTGCGCGCCGCATCGATGGCAGCCGCGCGGGAGCGTGCGCGTTCGGTGGTGATCGCGGTGAAGGCGTTCAGCACAGGATTGCGCCGGGCGATGCGCGCCAGTGCCTGATCGATCACCGTTGCCGCACTCGTCTCGCCGGTTGCCACCGCGGTGGCTATCGTCGCGGCCGAGGCCCAGTCGAACTCGGTCACGCGCGGAACACCGGCGCGGGGTCGGCATCATCCGGAAGTTGGAATTCCAGCACGCGCTGCGCCAGATCGCGTGTGATGCGCAGATGCAGTCGCACTGCCTCGCGCCATTCGGGCGCCACGGTGATGCCGAGCAATGCCGCGTTGCCATCCATCCAGGAGTCGAGATCGTCGGTGTCGCTCATGATGCCTCCTCGGCGGCGAGCCAGGCGCGCCAACCGCCGTAGCGGGTGATATCGGGTGCTCCCGCGACTCCGTCGGCCTCGGCAAGAAAGCCGAGGCATGGCCCGTCCTCCAATTCCACCGTACCAAAACAGAGTGGTGGCGGCACCTGGCCGAGCAGTGCGCCAATCGCGGTTATCGGCAGTGCCCAGACTTCGCCATCGATCGCCGCGCCATCGTGCGTGCGCACCATACCGGGCCGATTGCCGAGGGCGTGCAGACGATAGGCGGGGGCGGTGTGCTCGGTTCGCAGAAAGCGGCCGCCGAGCGCCGTCAGTTGATGACTGAGCGGCAGTCCCGACATATGCGCGCCGATGCAGAACAGTGCGGTCTCGTCCGCGGCAAGCGCGTCGGGCGGCGCACTCGGCGGCAACGCGACATGCGTCGCACCCATAAAGTCGGATGCTGCACGGTGGATGCGATCTGCCAGCGCGGCCAACCTGCCCTCGGACCATGCAGGACCGATAAGGGTCACGCCGATCGGCATGCCCCGGTTGTCAAAACCTGCCGGCACGGCGATCGCGGCAAGATCGCACAGATTGACAAAATTGGTGAACGTGCCGAGCCGGTTGTTCGCTCCGATCGGGTCGGCGGCCACTTCGACGAGCGTCGGGCAGAACGGCACGGTCGGCAGCAGCAACGCATCGTAACGGCGGAACAGGCTGTCTGCCGCGCAGCGTGCCTCCGCCAGACAATGAAACGCGTCGAATGCATCGACCGTTCGCCGCGTGAGCCCACTTTCGAGAATGCTGCGGGTCACCCGATGCAGGATTTCGGGCCGCATCTCCACCACCTCGCGCAGCACCGCCGTGCGTTCGGCTATCCACGGACCATCGTAGAGCAGACGTGCAATTTCCAGAAACAATGAAATGTCGATGGTCTCCGCATTGAGCAGTCTTCCGACATCATTGGTGCATTTGGTGATCGCGGCGGTGCAGGTGATGGGCTCCGCCATGGCGATCCGCGCCGCGGGTGGGGCTGCAGCGCGCCGCAGGTGCCCAAATGGTGCGGCGCGCGAATAGGGATCGTCGGGATCGTGGCCGGAAATGACCCGTTGCACTGCCAGCGCTTCGTCAACACAACGGGCGAATATCGAGATGGTGTCGAGCGAACGACATGCCGGCACGACGCCGCGCGCGGGCACGCTGCCGACGGTCGGCTTCAAACCGACGATGTTGCCGAAAGCCGCCGGAACGCGGCCGGATCCGGCGGTATCGGTACCAAGCGCGAAACGGACGATCCCGGCCGCAACCGCGCACGCGGAGCCGGACGAGGAACCGCCCGGGACATAGGCCGGATCGAAGACATTGCGCGGCACGCCGTACGGGCTGCGTGTGCCGACGAGGCCGGTGGCGAACTGGTCGAGATTGGTCTTGCCGATGAGCAGCGCGCCTTCGTCCAGCAGGCGCTGCACGGCGGGTGCGGTGGTTGTCGCGGTGTACGTGTAACCGGGGCAACCCGCCGTGGTCGGCAGACCGGCGACGTCGATATTATCCTTCACCGCGAAAGGGCACGCCCCAGAGTTTGCGCCCCTGCGGACCTTGCGCTTCGAGTTGCCGGGCGCGCGCTAGCACGTCGTCGTCGGGCAGGCGCGTGATCCAGATTGCCGGATCGTCGTGCCTGCGATCGTTTTGCAGTGCGGTCTCGGCGGCCTCGGTCGGCGTCACGCGGCCTCCGCGTGGTCGAGATGCAGCAGCGCGGCAAGGCGCCGGCGCACCGCGTTGAACGCCGGCGACGAGACATCGCGCGGACGCTCGAGCACAATGCGCTCTTCCGCGACAATCCGGCCGGGTCCCGGCGACATCACCACGACGCGATCGGCGAGGAAGATCGCCTCCTCCAGCGAATGGGTGACAAACACCACCGACAGTTCGGTGGCGCGCCAGATCGCCAGCAACTCCTCCTGCAGACGTTCGCGCGTCATCGCATCGAGCGCGCCGAACGGCTCGTCCATCAACGCGAGGTGCGCCTCGTTCGCCAGCACGCGGCCGATCGCGACGCGCTGCTTCATGCCGCCGGACAATTGATGTGGATAGGCATCGGCGAAACGCTCCAGCCCCATCATCGCGACAAACCGCTCGGCGATGCGTGCAGCCTCGGCCTTTGGTCTTGCCGCGCGCTGCCGGACCGAAGCCGATGTTGCCGCGCACGGTCAGCCACGGGAACAGCCCGTAATCCTGAAACACCATGCCGCGATCAGGTCCCGGCCCGGTGACCGGCTTGCCGCGCATGATCACCTCGCCTTCGGTGGCAGTCTCAAATCCGGCGATCATTCGCAGCAACGTCGACTTGCCGCAGCCGGACGCGCCGATCAGGCAGATGAACTCACCGCGTTCCACCACAAGGTCCGCCTGGCGCAACGCCTCGATGCCGCCGGGATAGCGCTTCGATGCGCCGCGCACGCGCAGCAGCGGCTCAGCCATGCATCGGGCTCCACGCGAGCAATCGGCGACCGACGGCCTGTATCGCCAGGTCCGACAGAAATCCCGCGCAGCCGATAACCGCCATGCCCGCGATCACGATCTCGGTGCGCGAAAGCTGGCGTGCGTCCATGATCATCGCTCCGAGGCCGGTCTGCACGCCGGTCATTTCGCCCACCACGATCACCACCCAGGCGAAGCCAAGGCCGAGGCGCAAGCCGGTGAACATGCCGGGCAACGAGGCCGGCAACACGACTTTCGGAAACAGCCGGGCCGGTGAGACACCAAGCATCTGCGCGGCCTCGAACAGCCGCGGTTCGACACTGCGTACCGCGAACACGGTATTGACCAGGATCGGATAGAACGCGCCAAGCGCCACCAGGAAGAATGCGGAACGCGGGCCGAGGCCGAACATGATCATCGACAGCGGCAGCCAGGCAGTGACGGGGATCGGCCGCAGCAGTTGCAGCGTCGGCTCCAGCAATTCCCGCACCAGACGCAGCCGGCCGATCAGCATGCCGAGCGGCAACGCCACCGCGGCAGCCAGCAGGAACGCGCCATAGACTCGACTGACCGAGGCGATCAGATCGGGCAGCAGCATGCCGCTGAACGCATCGTCGTAGATCCCGCCGAACCCCAGATCCCACAGCGCAACCGCGACGACCGGCGGCCCTGGGATCAAACCATCGGGCCGTCCCGCGGTTCCCCACCACCAGAGCGCGAGCAGCAGCAGCGGCACGATGAGGGCCAGAGGTCGGCGTGACAGTCTCAGGCGCAACGACCGGCGCCGCCCGACTGGCGTCAGATCGCCTGTTTGCGTGGTCGCGCTCATGCAGCCTGCGACAGATCGTCCGAGAAGCGCGTGTCCATGAAGGTGGCGAAGTCGGGCACGGCGCGAATCTGTTTCAGCTCCACCATGTGATCGGCATAGGATTTCGCTTCGCTCAGCATCTCCGGCGTCATGCGCCAGTTCAGTTCCACGTTGCTGACCGACAATTCCACGGCGTCCTTCTTCATACCGAGTTTGGCGACCGTCATTGCGGCCATCTCGTCGGGATGTGCCATGGCGTATTCGCTCGCCTGCTTCTGCAGTTTCAGCACCAGCCTCGCGAGATCAGGCTTGTCGGCCAGCGTGTCGCGATGCGTCGCGAGGATCATGTTCAGGCTGCCCATCGGTGTGGAGTACGGATACTCGACGATCTTGCCGACGCCGGTGGCAAGTGACAGGCCCGGCCCCGGTTCGGCGCCGACATAGGCGTCCACATCGCCGCGCGCCAGTACCGCCGGCATCTCGCTGAATGACACCCGCACCGATTCCACGTCCTTGATGGTCATGCCCTCCATGTGCAGACGTTCTCGGATGAACACCTCCTGCGTGGAGCCTGGCCAGATCGCGACGCGCTTGCCCTTCAGGTCCTTCAAATTGGCGATCGGACCATCCTTGCGCGCAACCACCGCCATGCCCTTGTTGCACTCCGAACCGAACACGACGATGGGCTCGTGTGCCGCCGCGCCAAAGATCGCTGCCGCGATGCCGAACGTGCCGAAATCGACGGACTTGGTGACCACGGCGGACTTGCCGTCGGTCGGGCTCTCGAAGGAGATGATCTCGACGCGATAACCCTCGGGCAGGAAGCGCTCATAGAACCAAGGCGTGATCGAATGTATCAGCTTCAGCGCGCCAATCCGGATGGTGATGGTATCGGCGGAGGCCGCCCGGGCCCGCAGGATCGCGGGTGTCGCGAGTGTGGCCGCCAAAAGGGCGCGGCGGGTGATGCCCATACGAACTGCTTCCTTCTTGTCGGAGATGCCGCGAGGTTTCATTCTGCCGGCGCTTCCTCGCCCAACGGCTCCCCGTCCAGACGCTCCTCGTCGAGCGGCACCGGTGCGGCGGCCGGATAACGGCTGAGGCCCAGGCACATGAGCCCAAGCAGCAGGTAACCCAGCGCTACCGACGAAGAGTTGCCGAACCCAAGTGCGGTGCCGTTGATGAAGCCGAAGAACGCCAGCATTGCGCCGATCAGTGCATACAGCCCGGCACGGTCGAATCGCCGGTCGATGATGAAGGCGGCGATCGAACCGAGGATCAGGCCGGCCAACGTTGCGCCGCCGCCGAACAGCCGCATCCCCTGATACACCACGCCATGCGCGGCGAGCGCGGCGTAGCCGACCTGCTCGGCCGATGTGCCGGCCGTGGCGAGCGCACCGTCCACCTGGCTGTGCGCCCATTCCGCCACGTTCGGCAGCAGCGCCAGGATCACGGCCGGTGCATGGCGCGACGGCGTCGCCTCGAACGCCTGCGCGCCGATCACCAGGCCGATATACAAAAGTATCGGCAGAATGGAGACCAGCGGCACCACTGCAAGCAGCAGCGCCACCAGGCCAAGAAAGCAGACCACGCCGATGCCGACGCCGGTGGCCATCGAATAGCCGATCCGGCCGCCGACCGACTTCCAGCCGGGATGGCCGATATAGACCGCCGGCGGGAACGGCGAGCCCAGCACCGCGCCGGCCAGTGCGCCGATGCCGTCGGCGATCAGCACCTGGCGCAGGCTGTACTCGTCGCCGGCCGCAGCGGCACTTTCGACGTTGTTCATGCCCTCGGTGAAATTGTAGATGCCGAGCGGCACCGCGGTGACAAGCAGCGGCCCGATATCGGCAAGGCCTTGCAGGAAATGCGCGGACGGGATCGGCGGATGCAGGCCGAACTTGCCGAACGCGGCCGCGACCGCTGCGGGATCCATCACCGGCTCGATGCCGGAGAAGGTGACGAACCACGCCAGCACGGTGCCGACCAGCACTGCTGCGAGCCCGCCCGGCACGCCACCCGGCAGGCGCACCCGTGCCATCCAGGAGATCAGGATGATGCCGAGCGACAGGAACGACAGCCACGGTATCTGCCAACTCTGGAACGCCGGCCGCATCGAGATGAACGCGATCGAAATGCCGGCCAGCGCGCCGAGCATTGCCGCGCGCGGCGTGTACTTGCGCACCGTCGGGCCGACGAACGCGCCGCACAGGATGATGACGCCGATGACGAACGCCCAGGCCAGCCCGGCTTCCCAGGCCATCAGAGGATCATGCGTTTTCAGGTACGTCGGCAGCATGACCACGAAGACGCAGATGAACATATGCGGCACCGAGGGGCCGTAGGGCAGGGCGGTCACATCGCTGCGCCCCTGCCGTTTGGCAAGCTGCCACGCAAGGTAGCCGTAGAACAGATTGCCGATCGGCAACGCGACGCCGAGCGCCGGCAGGATGCGGCCGAAGACCACATCGTCCGGCAGGTTCACCACGCCGAGACAGAGCCCGGTCAGCACGATGACGTTCAGCGCGACGTTGGTGAACAGGCCGAAGAAACCGTTCCAGTCGCCGGGCACCCACCAGGAGGGAACTTCCGTCATGCGCGCGCTGTTCATTGCGGTCTCCCGTCGATTGATGCCAAAGGGGTCAAATCAACGCGGTCAGCAGTGCGGACGACGGCGCCACCCAGCCGAAGATGCCGCCCTGCGCCTTGATCATCGCGATCCCGGCCTGTTGGAACTCGGGAAAGTAGGAGCCGGTGCAGTCCTCCAGCACCAGGCAATCGAAACCGCGGTCGTTGGCCTCGCGCACCGTGGTGTTGACGCAGACCTCGGTGGTGACGCCGCAGACCAGCAGCTGCGCGACGCCCCGGCTGCGCAGCATCGCTTCCAGGTCGGTGGCGTAGAACGCTCCCTTGCCCGGCTTGTCGACGACGGGCTCGCCGGGCGCGGGCGCGAGTTCGGGGACGATGTCGTGGCCGAGCTCGCCGCGCACCAGGATGCGGCCCATCGGTCCGGGATCGCCGATGCCGGTCGCGAATTTTCCCCGCACGCGCTTGGCCGGGGCGAGGTCCGACAGGTCGGGTCGATGGCCTTCGCGGGTGTGGACCACCATCATCCCGGCGGCACGGCAGGCGCGCAGCACGCGCTGTGTCGGTGCGATGGCCGAGCGGAGCAGGCCGACGTCGTTGCCAAGCGCGGCGCCGAAGCCGCCCGGTTCCAGGAAGTCGCGCTGCATGTCGATGATGACCAGCGCCGCGGCGGTCGGATCCAAGTTGTACGCATACGGCTCGGCGGTGACACGTGGCATGCTTAACCTCTGGGCAAAAGCCCGCATCAAGAGCAGTGGTTGTTCCGCTCGGCGGCAGACGCCGCCGATCCAGCCAGCCCGAATACTTCCGGAGGCGAAAACAGCAAGAACAGGGCCAAGAGACCGTCATCCCAACGAACGTGCGCGAAAGCTGGGACCCGGCGCGTTCAATGTGCGAAGCGCAGGTCCTGCACCCGAATCAACCCGTCGGGGATCGGCACAAATCCCTGCAGCTTCGCCGACATCCCGGCGATGTTCTTCCAGGTCCAAAGATACGTGATCGGCAGATCCTGGGCTTCCAGTGCCCAGATCTTCTCATAGATCCCGACCCGCGCCGGGACATCCGCCACCTGCCGCGCCTGATCGAGCAGCGAGTCCAGCGTCGGGTTGCTGTAATGGCCCTCGTTCAGCGGGCCGCCGGTGTGCAGGAACGTGTACATGTTGCCGTCGGGATCGATCCGCCCGGACCAGTATCCAATCGCGGCTTCGAAATCACCCTGGATCTCGGAATTCAGCAGCGCACGCGCCTCCATCGCGTTGATCTTCACGTCAAATCCCGCCTCGGCGGCCATCGACTGGATGACCTCCGCCACCTGAACGGAATCCGGGCTGTTCACGACAGATACTGTCACGGTGAGCGGCGTCGTCACGCCCGCCTCGCGCAGCAGCGCCTTCGCCTTGGCGACGTCGCGCGCAGGAGGCGTGCAGCGACGCAACATGGAATGGCGAGGTCGGCGGAATGGCCTGCGCGGACGCCGGATACACGCCGTTGAACACCACGTCGATCAGCGCCGTCCGGTCGATCGCCAGTTCAAAAGCCTTGCGCACGCGCGGGTCCTTGCCGTACGGCGTGTCGGCGCGCGGACCGTTGGCAAGATTGTTGACGATGCCGTGGTAGCCGAGCGCATCCGACACGACGAGCTTCAGCCGCGGATCGGCCGTCGACGGTCTTCGCGTCGGTCGGGACGATGTATTCCGCGATGTCGATGGCGCCGGCCTGCAGGTTGGCAAGCCGCACCGACGAGTTGGGCATCGTCAGATAGATCACGCGGTCGAAGTGGATCGCCGCGGCGTTCCAGTAGTCGGGAAAGCGCTCCAGCGTGATGTGGTCCTGCGGCACCCGCTCGACGAAGCGGAACGGCCCGCTGCACAGTGGGTGCGCGCCGTAGCCCTTGCCTTCCTTCGCCGCCTCGGGCGCCAGGATCATGCCCGCACGGTCGGTCAGTTGCGCGACGAACGGCGACGATGGCGATTTCAGCGCAACGCGGA
Organism: uncultured Alphaproteobacteria bacterium; assembly: GCA_963780095.1. GTDB lineage: Bacteria > Pseudomonadota > Alphaproteobacteria > Acetobacterales > Acetobacteraceae > JAMXLO01. The sequence goes on along the minus strand of CAWABH010000055.1, from coordinate 72,864 downwards.
CCGTCGCCGGATCGACCACCTCGACATGATCGATCTGGTTGATCTCGGGCCGGCGGAAGCTGCCCTCCATCGTCAGGTGGCGTTCCAGGCTGTCCTTGACCGCGGCCGCGTCCATCGTCTGGCCGTCGTGGAATTTGACGCCCTGACGCAGGCGAATGATCAGCGTCTGCGAATTGCTCCATTCGTACCCGGTGGCGAGCTGCGGCACGATGGCCATGTGCTGATCGATATCGAACAGCTTGTCGCACAGGCCGGCGAACACGATGCGCCCGGTATAGGTGGTGGCGAGCGTCGGGATCGAGCACGTCGGGATCGTCGCGCATCGCGATCCGGAGATCGGTGGCATTGGCGCTCCCAGCGATCGACAAGGCCAGTGCGGCGGCAGCCAGACAACGAAACCCGTACGCATTGCGCATCGATCTCTCCCCCGATTGCCCCCCGATTGCCGAGGCCGCCAAGCAAGGCGCATACCAAGCGTACAGGTGCGTCGCTCGGCATATCGTTTGCATGCGAATTCGCACCCGGGATCGCAAGGAGCGGATGGATGGCTGCCAGGCCCTTTCACCTCGCTTGGTTTCTGCAGGGCTCCAGCGTGCAGGCGTGGGGCGAGCCCTGGACCGGCCATATCGGGCACACCTGGATGGTGCCGGAGCTGTTCACCGACATGGCGCGCAGCCTCGAGCGCGCCTGCTTCGACTACCTGCTGATCGAGGATTTGTCCTATGTCGGCGAGAGCTACGGCGGATCGACCGAACTCTATCTCAACCACGGCATCGCGGTGCCGCGGCAGGACCCGTCGGTGGTGGCCTCGCTCATGAGCCAGGCGACGTCGCGCATCGGCATTGTCCCGACCTTCGGCACCTACGCCTACCCGCCGTACCTGCTGGCACGGCTGATCGCGACGCTGGACCAGGTGTCCTCCGGGCGCATCGGCTGGAACGCCGTCACCGGAAGTTCCGACTTCGCCGCGATGAACTTCGGCATGCCCGGCATGCCGGAGCACGACCTGCGCTACGACATGGCCGACGAGTATATGGAAGTGTGCCGACGTCTGTGGGGATCGTGGGAACCGGGCGCGATCATCGCGGACCGGCAGAGCGGCATCCTGGTCGACCACACCAAGGTGCATGCGGTCAATTTCGAAGGCAGGTTCTACAAGACGCGCGGCCCGCTGAATTCGGGACCTTGCCCGCAAGGTCAGCCGGTGATCGCGCAGGCCGGCGGCTCGCCGCGCGGACGGCAGTTCGCCGTCGCAGTATGCCGACACGATCGTCGCGCACACCAAGGGCATCGCCGGCGATGAAGGCGTACCGCGACGACGTGCGTGCGCGGATGGCGGCGCACGGCCGCGATCCGGCATCCGTGCAAGGTGCTGTTCCTGGTGGCGCCGATCATCGGCGAAACCGAGGACGAGGCGCAGGAGAAGAAGCGCCGGCGTGCCGCGCGAGCCGAGGCGCAGATTCCGCAGCGGCTGGCGCATCTGGGGAAGGTGACGAACATCGACTTCGGCAGGTTCGATCTCGACAAGCCGCTGCCGGCGGACGTCACGACCAACGGCCATCAGCAGACGCTCGACGAGTTCCGCCGCAAGGCCGCCGGCAGGACGCTGCGCGAGGCGATGGCGGACCACAATGCGACGGAACTGTCGGTCGAACTGGTCGGCACGCCGGACTCGGTTGCGGCGCGGATGGGCGAGGTGATGGAGGAGGTCGGCGGCGACGGCTTCCTGTTCTCCATGCCAAATGTCAGCCGTCGGATTCTGGCCGAGGTGGAAGACGGGCTGGTGCCTGCGCTGCAGGCGCGTGGCCTGGTGCGGGCGGCCTACGCGCATCCGCAGTTTCGGGATAACCTCCTCGAGTTCTGAGCGGGGAGGAACCGATGGCGTTGGAACCGACACAGATATCGGCCGTCGCATGGATCGACGCCAACCGGGCCCGGCTGTCCGAATTCAACCGCGCGATCTGGAACTTCGCAGAACCTGCCTGGAGGGAATACAAATCGGCGCGCGCCTATTGCGAGTTGCTGCGCGCCGAGGGGTTCGCGGTGGAGGAAGGCTCGGGCGGCATGCCGACCGCCTTCGCCGCGACCTGGGGCAGCGGGTCGCCGGTACTGGGCAGCTTTGCCGAATACGACGCCGTGCCTGCCCAATCGCAGCAGGTGGTGCCGTTCAAGGCGCCGCGCGAGGGACTGCATCCGTGGACCGCCGGCCACACCGACCCGCACTCGTCGCTTGGTTCGGCGGCACTTGCCGGCATCCTTGCGACCAAGGCGGCGATGCAGCAGCACGGCCTGCGCGGCACGCTGAAATTCTTCGGCGAGCCTGCCGAGAAGGTCTGCGGCTCGAAGCCGGTGCATGCGGCCAAGGGCTACTACGACGGCTGCGATGCTTTCATCTGTTACCATCCGCATACCACCAACACGGTGCAGGGCGAGACCCAGTGCGGCGCCTATTGGAGCGTGGTGATCACCTTCGAGACGCTGGCGCCCGAACAGTGGATCGACAAGTCCCTGCTGCCGATCCGGACATCGGCGCACGCCGCGGCGCGCTGTCCCGGCGCGATCGACGCGCTGTGCCTGATGTACACGACCACCAAATACACCAAGGAGGCGATGTATCCGCACGCCGGCGCCTGGACGCTGAACGAGTTCATTCTTGCCGGCGGCGATGCGACGTCCGACAACCTGCCGCCGCGGTTCAGCCAGATCCAGTATTCCTGGCGTTCGCCGTCGCTCGCGGTGCAGCAGCAGATCGGCCAGGTGCTGGCCAACAATGCCCGTCACGCCGCCGCGTCCTGTGGCTGCCAGGCGTCGCTGCGCTGGGTGACGAAGACCCGCGTCGGCCTGCCGAACAGCACGATGATCGATCTGGTGTATCGCAACATGGAACAGATCGGCGCACCGGCGTTCGACGACGAGGCGCGCGAATTTGGCCGCGCGATCCAAACGAATCTGGGAATGGCGCCGATGGATGATCCGTTCGTCGCCGACAATCAGCGCCTGACCCCGCCCGCGGAGTTCGAGGCAACCGTGCGCCGCAGCCTGCCGCCCTCGCAGTTCCATATCGGCGCCGACGACTACGTGGAATACAGCTGGCATGCGCCGACCGCGCGTCTGTTCACCATGCGTCCTCGGCTGCGTCCGCCCGACGACAGCTACGAATATCCGGCATGGTGCGGCAATGCGCTGGGTGGGCTGCCGGCGGCGATCGACCCCGGCCTTTTCGTCGCTGCGAAAACGCTGGCCGCATCGTTCCTCGATCTGCTGGCGCATCCCGACGATCCTCGAACGCGTCAAGGCCGAGTTCAACGAGCGCACCGGTGGCGGTATCGGCGGCGCGAAGTGGGTGGCGCCGTTGCTGCCGCGCGACTTCGTCCCGCCGGTCGATCTGCGTTGGCCGGAATACATCACCACCGCGCGCGGCGAGGAATGGTGGATTCCCACGCCGTTCTCCGGTTCCGGCGCCGGCGAGAAACTGTGACCCTGACCAGGAGTGCAGCCATGCCCGGACGAGATGACACGCCCCAACTTTTCCGTCGTCGTTTCCTCGCATTGAGCGCGACTCGGCGCCACGGCGCCGTTTCTCGGCACGCGCCCGCTGCGGGCGCAGACCACGGAGCTTCCCGCGCTGACCACCATTCCGGAGAACCTGAAGGGCAGCGGCGAGCTGCGCATCGCAGGCTACGGCGGAACCGCGCAGGACGCACAGCGCAAGGCCTATTTCGAGCCGTTCGAAAAGCTGAGCGGCATCACGACGCGCGACTTCGCCGGCGCCGACATCAACAAGGTGAAGGCGATGGTGGACACCGGCAACGTCGAGTGGGATGTGGTCCAGCTCGGCCGCTCCACCGTGAAGAACCTGATGAAGAAGGGCGACTACTTCGAGAAGATCGACTACGACCTGGTGGACACCGCGAACATCGACCCGCTTTATCGCTATGAATACGCGCTCGACATGCTGGTCTGGTCGCAGGTCATGGCCTATCGCACCGACGCGTTCAAAGGCGCCGTGCCAAACGGCTGGGCGGACTTCTGGGACGTGAAGAAGTTCCCGGGCGATCGCGCACTGGGCGGCGCCGGCCCGAGCACGCCGGAGCTGGAATTTGCCTTGATGGCCGCGGGCGTGCCGCCCGACAAGATCTATCCGATCGACATCGACAGAGCCTTCGACAGCTACGACAGGATCAAGGCGAGCGTGGTGAAGTGGTGGGAGACCGGTGCGGTGCCGCTGCAGATGCTCACCGACCGCGAAGTGGTGCTGACCTCGGTGTGGAACGGCCGCATGGCCGCGTTGCAGGCGGCGGGCGTGCCCGCGGCGATCAGCTGGAACCAGGGACTGCTCAAGCGCGATTGCTGGGCGGTGCCGAAGGGCTCGCCGAACCGGGCCAACGCGATGAAGTTCATCGCCTTCAGCACGATGGCAATACCGCAGGCGCGGCTGTCCTCGCTGATCCCCTACGGCTTCGTCAACAGCAAGTCCGCCGACCATGTGTCGCCGAAACAACTCGAGCAGCTGCCGAGCGCGCCGGCGATCAGGTCGCAGCTGGTCAACTACAACTACGATTGGTGGGTGGACAACCGCGACACGGTCATCGGGCGTTGGAACAAGTGGATCCTGGCCTGAAAGGGAGCGAGGGTCATGGACGGAGCCGCCTTGCCGGCTATCGGAAGGTCGAATGCCTTCCAGGGCGCCTCCGTCGTCCTGGCGGGATCGAAAAGCGGTTCGACAACGTCGGTGCGGTGCGTGGCATCTCGCTCGACATACGCTCCGGTGAGTTCCTGACCCTGCTGGGCCCGAGCGGATCGGGCAAGACCACGACGCTGATGATGATCGCCGGTTTCGAAGCGCCGACCGCGGCGACATCGCCATCGACGGACGCTCGGTCATCGCGCTGCCGCCGCACAAGCGCAACATCGGCATGGTGTTCCAGAACTACGCGCTGTTCCCGCATCTGACGGTGGCGGAGAACATCGGCTTTCCGCTCAAGCAGCGCGGCGTCGATCGGGCCACGCGCGCGCGGCTGGTCGCGCGAAAGCCTGGAACTGGTGCGCCTGCCAGGCTACGAGGCGCGTTATCCGCGTCAGCTGTCGGGTGGCCAGCAGCAGCGGGTCGCGCTGGCCCGCGCCATCGTCTTTCGTCCGCGCCTGCTGCTGATGGATGAGCCGCTCGGCGCGCTCGACAAGCAATTGCGCGAGAGCCTGCAGCTCGAGATGCGCCGCCTGCACGCCGATCTCGGCATTACCTTCATCTACGTCACGCACGATCAGGAAGAAGCGTTGACCATGTCCGACCGCGTCGCGGTGATGAATGAAGGGCTCATCGCGCAGGTTGGCACGCCGGAGGACCTGTACGACCGGCCATGCGACCGCTTCGTCGCGTCCTTCATCGGCGAATCCAACTTCCTGCCGGGCATCGTGCGCGGTGTGGAAGGTGGTGAGGCGATCGTCGACTGTGGCGGCACGATCGTGCGGGCTGTTGCCGGTACATTTCCGTCGCCCGATGCGGCGGTGACGCTGACGACGCGACCCGAACGAATGCGGTTCGCCGATGCGGCCGCGGGCACGATGCGGGAGAACCGAACGTGGGTGACGGTGACCGAGACCGTGTTCACCGGTGAGCGCTGCCGCTATCTGTGCCGGTGCGACGCTGGCGTGTCGATCGTCCTCAAGGAGCCGTCAAGTGCCGCGATCCGCCGCCGCATCGTCGGCGAAAGAGTCGAGATCGCATGGTCCATCGCCGACACCGTAATCGTCTGAGCAATGAGCGGCGTCGCGACAACGGCTTCCTTGCCGCTGCTCCGCGGGAGGCGGGCGGCGTGGCTGCGGGCTGGGCCGGCCCTGCTGGTCGCGCCGCTGGTCCTCTACATGCTGGTCTTCTATGCGCTGCCGCTCGTTTCCATGCTGCTGCGCAGTGTCGCCGATCCGACATGGACTTTGGAGAATTACCGACGGCTGCTTGGTGACACGGTCTTCCTGCACGTGTTCTGGACAACGCTGCGGACCGCTTTCGTCGTCACTATCGGCTGCCTGTTGCTCGGCTATCCCGTTGCCCTAGCACTGTCGCGCCTTGAGCGCGCCGCCGCAAGCGTGGTGCTGATCATTGTCCTACTGCCGTTCTGGACCAGCGTACTGGTGCGCAGCTACGCCTGGATGGTGCTGCTCGGCCGCAAGGGTCTGGTCAACGAGACGCTGATCGCGGCCGGCCTGATCGACACGCCATTGAAGCTGCTGAATACGCCGTTCGCCGTGCATATCGCCATGATCCATATCCTGCTGCCATACATGATCCTGCCGATCGCAAGCGTCCTGCGACAGATCGACGGAGCATTGCCGCGCGCGGCGGCCGGCCTCGGCGCGGCGCCATGGCGCGTGTTCGTGCAGGTCGTCCTGCCGCTGTCGATGCCCGGCGTCGCGGCCGGCGTACTGCTTGTCTTCGTCCTGTCGCTGGGTTTTTACATCACGCCGGCCTTGGTCGGCGGCCCGCGCGACCTCATGCTCTCCATGCTGATCGCGCAGCAGGTGGACCTGCTGAACTGGCCGTACGCCGCATGTCTCTCCGCGACATTGCTGGCCGCGACGTTGCTGATCATTGCCGTGTTTCAGCGACTGCCCGGCGTGCGCGACGTCCTTCGGATGGCGACGCGATGACCATCGGCCGCTGCATGTTCGCGGCCCTATGGACGTTCGTGCTGTTGTTCCTCGCGCTGCCGATCATGATTGTCGCCCTGCTGTCGTTCTCGTCCGCAAGCTATTTGACGTTTCCACCGCCGGCGTTCGGGATTCGCTGGTACGCGGCCTATCTGGGCAGCCGCGAATGGTTGGCATCGACCTGGCTCAGCCTCGCCATTGCCGCATCTGTCGTCGTGTTGTCCACCGCGCTTGGCACGCTTGCGGCACTCGGGCTGACACGTCTGCCGCGGACGATGCGCGCGATGGTTGCGGCGTTGATCGTATCGCCGCTGATCGTGCCGGGGATCATTGCGGCGATCGGCATTTATTATGCGTACTCGCGCTATCGACTGGTGGGGACACCGATCGGTCTCGTGCTCGCCCACACCTGTCTCGCGGTTCCGTTCGTGGTGACCAGCGTTAGCGCGAGCCTGGCTGGGTTCGACCGTCGGCTGGAGCAGGCAGCGCTCAGTCTCGGCGCAACGCCCTGGGGCACGCTCCGTCAGGTCACTCTGCCGCTGATTCTTCCGGGCGTTCTGGTCGGAGCCCTGTTCGCGTTCATCACGTCCTTTGATGAAGTGATTGTCGCGCTGTTTCTCTCGGGATCCGGCGCGGTCACCCTGCCGCGACGCATGTGGGACGATCTGCGTTTCGCGATCGACCCCACTATAGCCGCGGTCTCGACGCTGACGATTGTGCTGACTGCAGCTATGTTGGGCGGCGTGCATGTGCTGCGCCAACGCGGTGCGTTCGCTGGACGGTAGCGTCGCGGCTATTTATTTGACTTCCTAATAGTACACCTCGCCCGCTTGCGGGAGAGGTCGCGGAGCGACAGCGACGCGGGAGAGGGTGCATCCCGCGGCACCCTCTCCTGCCGCTCCGCGCCAACCCGATTCACGCCCGGGGGTTGACGAGGCGCTTTCATAGCAGCCAGATCGCGGAAGCGTGATATCTTCCGCCCCCCGCCCCAGCCTTGGTGGACGATGTGTTGCGCCAAAGCACCTCGGCACGCGAATTAGGCCAGCGCTATTGACTTGATGGAGCGGCATTCCGTTATGTTGCACCGCACCATGAGGGGAACGTCCTTCGCCCCAAGGCCGGCCAAGTCCGGCGTATCCGAAGGAACGTGCAAATGAACCTATCCGAACAGTCGCGGGCTCTCTCCGAGAGCCAGCAGCAGGTCGCGCGCGAAGCAATCTTTTGGCTGTCATGGCTGCGCGCGCGCCTTGATAGTCTTGGCGCCGCGTGGGCTGATCGTCGCAAACGGGCACGAGAAGTTCGGGAACTGTATCGCTTCAACGAGCGTGAGTTGTGGGATCTGGGCCTGCGCCGCTCCGACCTGTCGGCGATCGCCAACGGCACGTATCGGCGCGAATAAGGGGCGCCCGTCCGCACAGGAGACTCTGATCATGGACGTGATAATCGCGTCGCCGAACGACCATGCGGCACCCGCCGATAGTGCGCCGCGCGGTGAACTCGCAGCGCGGCAGTTGGCGATGCCGGCACACAGCAATCCGGCCGGCGATATTTTCGGCGGCTGGATCATGGCCGAGATGGATGCGGCGGCGGGCATGACGACGACGCGCCTGGCCGAGGGCCGTACCGTCACGGTCGCCGTTTCAAACATAGTGTTCATGCAGCCGGTCAAGGTCGGGGATGCCGTCTGCTTCTACACCGACGTGAAGCGGATCGGGCGTACATCGATCACGCTGGATGTGGAGGTCTGGGTGCTCCGGCACGGGTGCGGTGATCGCATCAAGGTGACGCAGGCCGAGTTCACCTTCGTCGCGATCGGTAAGGACGGTCATCCACGGCCGATCAAGCCTGCGACCCGGCAATAGGCGCGTGAAGCCGGCGCAGGAACTCGCGTGCGCGAGGCTGCTCCGGCCGCGCGAAGAACGACGCCGGCGTTGCATCCTCCAGGATACGTCCTTCATCCATGAACAGAACGCGCGTGCCGACCTCGCGCGCGAACTGCATCTCGTGCGTCACCACCAGCATGGTCATGCCGTCCTGGGCCAAGGTGCGGATCACCTCCAGCACCTCGCCGACGAGTTCGGGATCGAGCGCGGAGGTCGGCTCGTCGAATAACATGAGCACCGGTCGCATTGCCATGGCACGCGCGATCGCCACGCGCTGCTGCTGTCCGCCTGACAGTTGCGCCGGCCGCTTTCCCACGTGTTCCGACAATCGCACACGCGCGAGTTGCTCGGCGGCGAGCGCGCGTGCCGAGGCGAGCTTCATGCCGAGTACGCGGCGCGGCCCGATCGCCACGTTATCCAGCGCGGTGAGGTGGGCAAACAGGTTGAAGCGCTGGAACACCATGCCGATGTGCCGGCGCTTCCGTGCTGTCATCGTTGGGCGATCGGGCACCAGCCGATCGCCCCGCATCTCGCCCGCCATGTTGATGCCGTCGAGCATGACATCACCTTCCGATGGTATCTCGATGCGGTTGACGCAGCGCAACAGCGTGGATTTCCCGGCGCCGCTTGGTCCGATCACCATGACGATCTCGCCCGGGGTGATCGAAAGATCAACCCGGTCGACCACCGGTATCTGACCGAAGATCTTGGACAGGCCGCGTATCGCCAGCAGTGGCCCCGCCGTCATGCCAGCCGTTTCTCCACGAATTCGGAGAACCAGGCGAGCACCGAGATGATCACCAGATAGTAAACCGCCAACTCGGCGTAGAGTTCGAAGGGGGTGAAGCGTTCGGCAATGATCACCTGCGCCGACCGCGTGAGTTCTGTGATCGAGATCACCGACAGCAGCGAGGAGCTCTTCACCAGCGTGATCACCTCGTTGGTGAGCGGCGGCGTGATCCGCCGCAGCGATTGCGGCAGCAGGATGAACAGAATCGACTGGCGGTCGGTCATGCCGATCGAGAGCGCCGCCTCGGTCTGGCCGGCGTCAATCGATTGCAGTCCGGCGCGGACGATCTCCGAGATGAACCCGCCGGAGTTGAACGCCAGCGCCACGACGCCACTCCAGAATGACGACAGCTCAAAGCCAATGCGCGGCAGGGCGAAATAGACCAGGAAGATCTGCACCAGGGCCGGCGTACCGCGCACGAAATAGACGTAGGCCCGAACAATGGCTTTTGGGATTTTGAGGTTCGAGACACTGACCAGGCCGCAGACCAGTCCGACCATGGTGCCGACCACCAGTGCCCAGAACGAGATCTCCAGCGTGACAACGGCCCCCCGAACCATGTAGGGGGCCGCATACCAGATGACCGACCAATCGAAGCCGACCATGTCGGCGCGGCGTCAGGGCAGGACTTCGGGCACCACGTTCGGTGTTTCCATCGTGCCGCCGAACCATTTCTCCTGTAGCTTGGCCAATTCTCCGCTCGACTTCATCTCGGCAAGCTGGACATTGACGAATTCCTGGAAGCTGGCGTCCTCCTTGCGGAAGGCCATGCCGAAATAGGCCGTGATATCCGACACGCCGTCCAGCATCTTGAATTGGCCCGGTGCGTCATGCATCACCACCATCATGGTGGACTTTGAATTCACCACTGCATCGACGCGGCGGTTGATCAAATCCTGGTATGCCTCGGGATAGTGTTCGTACTGTTTCACGTCCGCGTAGCCCGGCTTGCCTTCGGCCTTCAGCTTGGCCTCGAACACCTTGACGATGCCGGCCGCGGCGCTGCCGATCTGCACGCCGATGATCTTGCCGGACAGATCGACCGCGGTCTTGATCCGATCCTCGTTGGCGCGCAGCAGAATGACGTTGCTCGCATCGGCGTAGGGCATAGAGAACAGCACCTTGTCCGCGCGCTCCTTGGTGATGGTCATCGCAGAGATGATAACGTCGAACTTCTTGGCATACAGCGCCGGGATGATGCCGTTCCACGCCGTGTCGACGATCTCGGCCTTGACGCCGAGCTTGCCGACAAGATGGTCGATGATGTCGGGGTCGTAGCCGATGATCTTGCCGTCCTTGAAGAACTCGTACGGCACGTAGGCCGCTTCCGTGCCGATGATCAGCGTTCCGCGCTTCTTCACGTCGTCGAGCGTGTCGGCGTGGGCCTGACGCGTGATCGTGAGGCCCAACAGGGCCGCCGAAGCGGCGCCGGCCAGCAGTGCGCGTCGTTCCATGAAGCAGCCCCCCAGTTTTGTGTCCAACCATCTGGACGAAGCAACCGGCGTGCCAGCGGCACGTCTGGCCCGGTATTTGCTCCTGCTCCCCGCATCCCAAAGCGGGGGGCGTTGCCGATGGCGAGCAAGCGGCTGCATCTGGGTTGGTTCATGAACTTCACGCCGGGGGAGTGGGACCATCCGCTTGCCACCGGCGGTTCGCACTGGAACGGCAGGTTCTATGTCGATATGGCACAGGCATTGGAGCGGGCCTGTTTCGACTATATCATGATCGAGGATACCCTGATGGTGTCCGAGGCGTACGGCGACAGTGCCGAAGCCGCCTTGAAGCACGCGTTGCAGGTACCCAAGCACGATCCGTCGCCGCTTGCTGCCCTCATCAGCGCGGCGACTTCGCGGCTCGGCGTCGTCGCCACCCTGTCGACGCTGGCCTATCCGCCCTTCATGCTGGCGCGTCTTTGCTCGACGCTCGACCACATCTCCGGCGGCCGCTTCGGCTGGAACATCGTCACGTCGGGCGAGGATGCGGCAGCGCAGAACTTCGGCATGGACAGGCTTCCGCCGCGCGAGCAGCGCTACGAGATGGCAGACGAATACGTTGATCTGGTCTGCCAATTGTTCGACTCCTGGGATCCGGACGCCGTGGTGATGGACCGTGAAACGGGCATCTACGCCGACCACAGAAAGGTTCGGCCGATTGACTTCGAGGGCAAGTACTTCAAGTGTCGCGGTCCGCTGAACACCGTGCGCTCGCCGCAGGGACGACCGGTGTTCGTGCAGGCCGGCGGCTCGCCGCGTGGCCGCGCCTTTGCGGCAAGGCACGCCGATTCGATCATCGCCACCGCAAACGGTGTCGAGGGGATGAAGCAGTACCGCGACGATGTGCGCCGCCACGCGGAGTCGTTCGGGCGCAACCCCGATGATATCAAGGTGCTGTTCCTGGTCTATCCGATCCTCGGCGAAACGGACGACGAGGCGTATGCCAAACGGGAGCGCATGGTCTCGTCGCCGGCCTTCATCGAACGCGCCCTGGCGAGCACGGCCACCGTCACGGACATCGATTTCTCCAGGTTCGATCTGGATCAGCCACTGCCGCGGCTGACCACCAACGGCGAGCAGGGCTCCCTCGACAAGTTTGCCCAGTGGGGCAGCGGGAAGACGTTGCGCCAGCTTGCAATGGAGCGGTTCGGCGCCGTGCCCTCCGACGTCGAGTTCATCGGTGCGCCCGCCACGGTTGCCGAGCGCATGGGCAACGTTGCCGAGGCCGTCGGCGGCGACGGATTCCTCATCAGCACCCCGTTCCAGCGCACCAGCCGCCGTTTCATCATCGAAGTCACCGAGGGGCTCGTCCCTGCTCTGCAACGGCGTGGCCTCATGCGCACCGCCTATGCCGGCACGACCCTACGCGAAGTACTGACCGAGTACCTGACGGGGGATCGGGAGCAAGTTGCCCAAAATTTGGTCGGCTCGTGCATTGCCGTTGGGCATATCGTTGGTATGCTGATTATATGACAATGGACGCAGAGATTGCGGTCGATCTGAATGGCAAGCTGACTCTGAAGCTGCGGCTGGTTCGTTCAACGGTGGTGGTTGCGCGCACAGGCTGGGCGGACCGCCTTGATACGGGACAATTCCTCAAGATCGCCGATCCGCATGGCAAGCAGGCGGGAGACTTCTGGGCGTTCAACGCGGCGAACCCGCAGGAGCACCTTTCGGCGATGCACACCTGCGTTTGGGTCAATCGGCTCTGCCCACGGCCCGGCGAGTCGTTCCACACCAATCACCGGCGTCCCATCCTGCAGCTTGTGCAGGACACGTGCGGCGTGCACGACCTCCTGACGGCGCCGTGCGACGAGCACCGCTACCGGCTATATGGCGTGCAGGGCGAGCATGCGAGCTGCGCGGGCAACTTCCGACATGTGATGACACCGTTCCTCGGCGTCGTCCCGTTCATCCCGCAGCCGGTCAACCTGTTCATGCGGGTCGAAGTATTCCCCGACGGCAGGGTGGAGACCGGCGACAATCCTTCGAAGCCCGGCGACTGTGTCGTGTTCAAGGCGTGGATCGACTGTATCGTCGCATTGTCGGCTTGTCCGCAGGAATTCAATCCGGTGGCCGGCTGGTATCCGACCGATCTGCATGTCGGCATTTACGAAGTCGCGTGACCGCACGAGCTGGAGCGAGGTGAAGTTGACCGGAAAAGCGTACCAGGCGCCATTGCGGCGGGGCTGGTCGAACGGACTCTCCAAACCCAACTCGATATAGCGGGGCATCCAGTCGCGCAGCGTTTGGCGGTCCATCGCACAGGCGTCGGCCGCAGCCTCACGCGACCAGTCTTCCAGCATCAAGGCCATCGCCAGCATACGCCGCGCCGCCGTCGCGCGCAGGTCCGGCGCCGAGTGCTCCAGCCGTGTAATCGCTACCGTCATCGCTATCCCCTTTGCCTGGTATGGACGGTGAATCGCACCCTGCCGCGTCGCGCCAATTCGCATCTCGAGTCAACGGCACGGTCGGTTGGTATTGTACCAGCGCGCGAGATATCGACGTACTTCCCCGACTGCTCTTACGTCGTCTGGCCCGGCGACACAGCTCTGCCACGGAAACCGGAACGGATGGCCGCACAAGTGGCGATGAAAGACGTACCATCGTGCGTCACTTTCGGCCCTAGTATTACACACCGAGATGCCGATGCATTAACTTGGCATCCTCGCGCAGTACTTGCGGGGAGCCGCTATAGACGACGCTGCCTTTCACCAGAACGGTCACGCGATCGGCAAGCGACAGCACGGCCGACACCGTCTTGTCCACGACGATGACTGCAATTCCGCTGTCACGCACAAGACGGATCGTGCGCCAGATCTCGTCGCGCATCAGCGGTGCCAGGCCCTCGGTCGCCTCATCCAGGATGAGCAGCCTTGGATTGGCCATCAGTGCGCGGCCGATCGCCAGCATCTGCTGTTCGCCACCGGAGAGCTGGTTGCCGCGATGACGGCCGCGCTCCCGCAGGCGGGGGAACAGCGTCAGCACGCGTCGCTCCGTCCATGCACCGGTACGCGCGGCGAGGTGCAGATTCTCCAGGACGGACAGGCTGGCAAATACACCGCGGTTCTCCGGCACGGTGGCGATGCCACGTTGCGCGCGTCGGAAGGCCGGAAGGTTGCTGGCATCCACGCCGTCCAACAACACACTCCCGCCTTGCGCGGGCAGAAGACCAAGCAGCGTTCGGATCAGGGTTGTCTTTCCCATGCCGTTGCGGCCCATCAGGCCGACCGTCTCGCCGCGCAACACCGTGAAATCGATGCTGCGCAGCACTTGGCTGGCGCCGTAGCCGGCGACGAGATCACGCGCCTCCAGGATCGGGGCGTTCATGGTGCGGGCGTTCGTCATGGCTGGGCGTGTCCCGGTCATCCGTCGCGCCACCGGTGCTGGAGAGGATGTCCGGGACTAGCCCGGCCATGACGGATTAATCGGCATGGGCGGACGCTCGATATCATATGTCGTGCCCGAGATACGCGTCGCGCACCGCGGCCGAGGCGCGGATTGCGTCCGGCGTGCCACATTCCAAGACCCGACCATCAAGCATCACGGTCATGCGATGCGCCACCGCGAACACCACGTCCATGTCGTGCTCGACCAGCAGCACGGCATGATCGCGCGCCAGTTCGCGCAGCAATCCGGCGAATGATCTCGCTCTCTTCCGGTCCCATGCCGGCGAGCGGTTCGTCCAGCAGCAGCACCCTCGGTTGCGCTGCAAGTGCTATGCCGATTTCAAGTTGGCGGAGCTGTCCGTGGCTCAACGTTCGGACGATGCAATCGGAGGCCTCCGCAAGACCCACGCGCGACAGGGCGGCACACGCCGCGGTGACTGTCGCGTCGTCGCGCCGTAGCCTGCGCATCAGATGACGCGGGGGCATCGCTGCCTGCGCGGCCAGGCGCGCATTCTCGAACACCGTCATCTCCGGCATGAGGTTGGTGTGCTGGAACGACCGTCCGACGCCGCTGCGTGCGATACGCCAGTTGCTCCAGCCAGTGACGTCGCGACCGTCGATGCGAACGGTGCCGTCGGTCGGTGCAAGCTCGCCGGCGAGCAGGTTCAGCAGCGTGCTTTTGCCTGCGCCGTTCGGACCGATCACGGCGTGCAGTTCGCCAAGGGCGAGATCCAGCGACACGTTCGCCACCGCGAGCAGCCCGCCGAAGCGGCGCGACAAGCCACTCGCCTGTAGCACTGGTGTCACGTCGGCAAAGGGCGCCACGGTCGCAGCCCCGCGATTCCGTGGCGCAGCAATAGGACCGCGGCAAGCATGACAAGGCCTTCCACCAAACGCTGGCGCTCAGTGATGCTCCTGCCGATTTCGCCGATCAACGTGTACGCACACGCGCCGAGTATGGGTCCGTGTAACGCACCAATGCCGCCCAGCAACACGATCAGCAGCGCCTCGGCGGAGCGATGCCAACCGAGCAATTCGGGATTGACGAACGCGTCGTTCAGCGCGGCCATGTGGCCGGCAATGCCGGCGACCGCGCCTGCCAGAACGAACGCCGCGAGCTTCAGGCGCAGCACGTCGTGGCCCATCGCGCGCATGCGGTCCTCGTTTGCGCGGATGCCTAGCAGGGCGTGGCCGAACAATGTCCGCATCAACCGCCACAGCACGGCGTATATCGCGACCAGCACGACAAGGTTCACCAGCAGGTGCACGGCAGGGCGGTTGGCGCGCGTAACCTCAAAGGATGCGCCGAACGCCGCGAACACCGGTCGCTGGATGAACACGCCATCGGCGCCGCCGCCGAGCGGCGTGTCGTGGAATACGAAATACAGCATCTGGCCAAAGGCGAGCGTCGTCATCAGGAAGAAGAAGCCGCGTGTCCGCAATGCGAACGGGCCGATCGCCAAAGCGGCAAGTCCGGCGACCAGGGCTGATGCCGGCAGGCTGAGGAAGATCGATGGCGGTCCGCCGAGGCCACGGCCCAGCAGATGCACGGCGTAGGCTCCGAGGCCGAAGAATGCCGCCTGTGCGAGGCTCACCATGCCTGCGCCGCCGAGCAGCAGCTGCAGGCTGAGCCCAAACATCGCAGCGATCAAAGCGGTGGATGCAAGCTGCATATGATAGGGCGACGCGTAAAGCGGCATGCAGGCGATGGCCAGTGCCGCGAGCGCCAACGCCGTGTTGCCGCGCCATGAAGCACAACGCATGCCGTCAGTTCCCGGCGAACAGGCCCGCGGGCCGCCACAGAAGCACCGCCGCCATGAGCACGTAGATCGCGGTTCCCGCCGCCTGCGGCACATACGCCTTGCCGAGCGTGTCGATCAGGCCGATTAGCAATGCAGCCCAGAACGCACCGGCGATCGAACCAAGTCCGCCGATCACCACCACGACGAACGAGATGATCAGATATCCGTCGCCCATCCCCGGATAGACCGACTGCAACGGCGCGGCCAGCGCACCCGCCAGCATCGCGAGCGCAGTGCCCGCGGCGAAAACCAGCGTGTGCAGGCGGCGCGCGTCGATGCCGAGCAGGTCGACCATCTCGGCGTTCTCGGCGGCGGCGCGGATTGCCGAACCGACGCGGGTGCGCTCGACGAAGGCGAACATCAGCGCCGCGATGCAGAGGCAAATGCCGAGCACAGCGATGCGATAGGCGGAATAGGCGAAGTTGGCGGTGATCCGCACGGAGAAATCGAGCACCGCTGGCACGGCGACACTGTGGAACTGGTTGTCCAGCAGCGCCGCGCGTGCCTCCTCGAACACCAGGATCAGCGCGAAGGTCAGCAGCACCTGATCGAGATGCTCGCGCTCGCGGAACCGGCGGAACAGGACGCGCTCCAACAGCGCGCCGAACAGTGCGCCGCCGATCAGCGCGGCGGGCAACGCAAGCCAAAGCGATCCGGTGGCGCCGGCCAGCAGGTAGGCAAGATAGGCGCCGATCATGAACAGGCTGCCGTGCGCAAGATTGATCACGCGCATGACGCCGAAAATCAGCGTCAGGCCGCTGCTGATCAGGAAAAGCAGCAGTCCGTATTGCACGCCGTTCAGAATCTGGGCGAGCAACCCGGCGAGATCCATCAGTCCTGTCAGGCGCTCATCTTGCAGCCGGTGCCGGGATCGGCGAGCGCATCGGCCGCGACGCCGATCACGCGGTTCTCGCCGCCTTTTGCCTCGCGCAGATAGATCGTCTGCACCGGGTTATGCGACGGCGACAAGGTGAATGCGCCGCGCGGGCTGTCGATCTTCGCAGCCACGATTGCCGCCGCCATCGGCGTGATCGCCGTTGCGTCGCCCTTCGTCGCATCCAGCCCGATCGCAAGCATCTGGCCCGCATCGTAGCCCTGCACCGCATAGACATCCGCGTCGCGCCCGGTCTTTTGCCTGAAGGCGGCGCGAAACGTGGTGTTCTTTGCGTTGTCCAATCCGTCGCCGTAGTGCAGTGCGGTCTGGATCCCTTCCGCCGCCGCACCCTGCGCAGCCAGCACACCCTCGGTGAGGAATCCTGAGCCGCACAGAGGGAGTTTCTCGCGCAGCCCGGCGGCAGCGTAGTCCTTGACGAACTGGACCGCGCCACCGCCGGCAAAGAACGAGCCGACCGCATCGACGCCAAGTCCGGAAAGCACCCCCAGCATCGGCATGAAGTTGGTGTCCGGGAAGGCCAGTGTGAGCAAATGCGTCATGTCGCCGCCGCCGGCACGCAATCCGTCGCGGAAGCCCTCGCCGGATTCCTTGCCGGCGGCATAGTCCCAGGTTACCCATGCGGCCTTCTTCGCGCCCTTCGCGGCAAGCGCCTTGCCCATTCCGTAGGCGGGCTGCCAGTTGCTGAAGGAGCTACGGAAGATCGACGGTGCGCACAACTCGCGCGTGGCAGCGACATTGCCGGCGTTCGGAATGATCAGCGGCACCTCGCGTTCGCGCGCCGCCTGCACCAGTGCCATCACGACGCCGGAATGCACGGTGCCGATGAGAACCTCCGCATGGTCGCGATCGAGCAGGCGGTTGACGTTCTGCGGCGCCTTCGCCGGATCGGACTCATCGTCGAGTCGGATCACCGTGACCGCGCGGCCGCCCAGCCTGCTGTCCCGCTCCTGCAGATACATTTCAAAGGCGGCAGCAATGTTCTCGCCGAGTGCGGCGAAGGTGCCGGAAAACGGCAGCATGAGGCCGATCTTGATCGGAGCGCCTTGGGCGATGGCGGGGCGGGCGAGAGCCAATGCCGCGGAGCCCGCGAGAATGCCACGGCGGGAAAGGTGCTGCATGGGACGTGATCCTCCTGCATGCCGGCGTCGAGCCGCCACGTTATTGTGAAGCGCTATATGGCATGTCAGACAATTGGCGAGCAACAGCGAAACGGATCGGTCCCCATGGATGAAGAAGCCACGGTTCCGCCTGCCCAGCGGTACTTCGAAGACTATCGCGTCGGCATGGTGAGCGAATTCGGCAATGTCGCGGTGACGGCGGAGGAGATCGTGGAATTCGCCAGGCGCTACGACCCGCAGGCCATGCACGTCGATCCGGCGGCCGCGGCGCAGGGTGCGTTCGGCGGGCTGATTGCCAGCGGATGGCACACCGGCTCGATGATGATGCGGCTGTTTGTCGAGCACTATCTCTCAAGAGTTGCCGCATTGGCTTCGCCGGGGATCGACCAGTTGCGCTGGGTGCGTCCGGTACGTCCCGGCGACCGGCTGCGCGTGCGGGTCACCGTGCTGGAAGCGAACCGGTCACGCTCGAAGCCCGATCGTGGGTTGGTGTGCAGCCTGGTCGAGGTGCTGAACCAGAACGACGATGTGGTGATGAGCATGAAGCCTATGAACCTGCTGCGCTGCCGCAACGTGTAGAGTGGGTTGGCCCAGCGTAACCCACCGGCACTGCACGTTATCTAACCGTTCAGCGCCTCCGTCGCCTCGCGCAACGCGTGCGCGAGTCGGTTGCGGCCTCGCATTGCGCTGACGGAAAGGAAGCGCGCGCTGTCAGTGCCAGGCGACACCTTGGCCAGCCTGCGCAGCGGATCGAGTACCGGCCACGCCGACAACGGCAGCGCCGGATCATGCGCGAACCGGTCGCCGCTCGTGTAATAGACTGGCGCCAAGGCACGTGACGCGCGCATCAGCGCCGCATCGGAATGTCCGCCGACCGCTGACTCGTCGCGCAGCCTCTCCGCGCCGGCGATCAGGCTGTCGACGCAGAAGCGGTCGCCGAGCGACGCGCGCAGCTTCCCGAGTTCTTCCAGCAGCGTGCGTGCATGGGCGGAATAATCCAGCGGCAGCACGGGATCGGTCAGCAGGCGCCACAGCGTGTGCACAAACACGCGCGTATCGCGCACCAGGTTCTTTTCGTCGATCTTGTCCAGCAGATCGTGCGGCGTGTGCCACCACCAGCCGAGCGCATTGCGCATCTTCACCGGCGCCGGCGGCTGCTCGCTGAGTGCGCCGAACATCGCGGGAATGCCGATGCCCCAGAACGACTGGTCCGAGGACCGCGACATCCGCTTGCCGTCGTACTCCGATCCGGCCTGCTCGCCGATCGCATCGCCGGCGAGCCCGACCAGCTCCGGCGCGGCGGCGGCATTCTTCAGGACGGTCGCGCCGATGCCCCCGGTGGAATCGACATTCACGTGCACGGCACAGCGACGTTCCAGTTCCTCCCAGTTCTGGTCGGCATACCAGGTCGAACCGGAGTAGCGGCCATGCGAATGCCCCGACCAGAAGCACAGCCGCAGACCGCGCCGCCACGTGCCGCGTTCGCGCGCGGTCAGGCGGGCCACCTCCAGCATGGTGGCATTGGCTGCGCCGTTGTCCATCACGCCGTAGTGCCAGGTGTCATGATGGCCCGAATACAGAATGAACGGGCCATCCGCCGTGGGTCCGTCGATCTCGGCCACCAGGATCGGCGTCTGCCGCCAGCCGGTGTCGACCTCGGCATGCAGTGTCACCTTCGGCTGCTCGCCACGCGCCAGGCGCTCGCGCAATGCGCTGCCATCGGCATTTGACACGGTGCAGACGACGGTGGTCGGCAGCTCGGACCGCGTCTCGCCCGACGGGCTGCCCCACACGGGTGAGACGCACATCTCGTGCAGATGTTCGTGTGGGCTGATCTGTACCAGGCCCACCGCGCCGGCATGCGAGGCGCGCGCGGCCTGCCCTGGGCTGGCGATGCCTTCCGTCAGCACGATCGCACCGCGCAGGTCGCGTCCGGTGAAGTCGGCTGCGTCGCCGTCGCCGACATAGACCAGCCGTCCCGACACGCCCTGCACCGGCGAACTGCACGAGAACGAGTGCGTGATGCTGGTGAGCGCCTGGTTATCCACATCAACCCGCGCCTTGCCCGGCAGGCTGATATAGGCGTCGTGCATGATGATGTTGGTACGGTAGCCGTATTCGCCGAGCTTCGCCTGGAAGTAGTGCAGGCTTTGCAATTCGTCCGGTGTACCGGACAGCTTTACCCAGCGGGCAAGTTCCTGCATGTGGCCCATCAGGACGGAGCCATCGACAGCCTCGCACAACGCATGGCGGACCGGGTCGCTCATGTTCCACCTCCTCTGGCTTTGCGAAGTACAGTACACCTCTCCCACTCTTCGTGGGAGAGGTCGCCGCGGAGCAGCGGGTGAGGGCGCCGCGTCCAGACCCTCTCCCGGCGCGCTTACGCTCGCCGACCTCTCCCACGGAGTGGGAGAGGTGTACGGTGTGCGCAAAGCATCAAGGGAGGACGTCATGGTGATCTGCTTTTGCGGGATGGCGCACGATATCGACAGGCGCGGATTCCTGGGTGCGCTTATGGCTTCCGCCGTAGTTGCGCAGGCGCCGTCTCCGGCATCGGCCGGCCCGGCGAACGCGGCGCTGATCGAGGACCTCGTGGCCGCCAACCGCATCCTCTATGACCAGGGCGTCGTGGACGGTTTTGGTCATGTCAGTGCGCGCCACGACAAGGACCCGAATCGCTATCTGCTCGCGCGCAGCATGGCACCCGCGCTGGTCACCGCGGAGGATATCATGGAATTCGACCTCGATAGCACGCCGGTCGATCAGCGCGGCCGCGCCGTGTATCTCGAACGCTTCATCCACGGCGAGATCTACAGGTTGCGGCCCGACGTCCAAGCCATCGTGCACAGCCACTCGCCGGCCGTGATTCCGTACGCCGATACCAAGGTGCAGCTCAGACCGATGAACCACATCGCCGGCTTCCTGGGCGGCGGCGTGCCGGTGTTCGAAATCCGCGACGTGGCGGGGCCCGCGTCCAACATGCTGATCAGCAACCCAGCACTGGGCCATGCGCTCGCGATGACGCTCGGGCCACATCCGGTCGCGCTGATGCGCGGGCACGGTTCCGTCGCAGCGGCCCAGTCGGTACGCCACGTCGTGTTCCGCGCGGTCTACACAGAGGTGGACGCCCGCATGGAGACCGAGGCATTGCGGCTCGGCGATCCCATGTTCCTGAACGACGGCGAGGCAGCTGCTGCGATGAATACCAACGACGGACTGGTCGATCGTCCGTGGGAGCTGTGGAAGCGCCGGGCGATGGGGAAGTGACTGGAGTCTCTCCACCGTGCGGCACCTGGTCGCAGATCGGCATGTTTGCTGCGACCACGGGACTGGCGATGCCTGTGGACAGATCGCACTTACTTCGCACGGTGACTAGGCGACGCAATGAATCCCTCGCTTGAATTTAGCGTCTGGTGGGCGAAGGTCGCCACCACGTCTGCGCTGCCATCCAGAGTGCAGACGTGGATGGACGCCGGGGCCTGTCCTTGGGCGGCCCTTCGGCCCGCCCGTGGGCCGGCCAAGACGATTGAGGCGTGGACGTTGCTCCGCTTGGAGCACTTAGTCTGACGGCGGATCCTAGACAATTCGGCCGGGCTGGCGCCGGTGACCAACGCAACCTTGCCGCCGAGATTCAAATCCATTTCGTTTCCTTCCCGCTTTCACCTCGTCACCCCCGCGCCGGCTTGTATCCACGCCTGTTGTGAATGATGCGGGCAATCAGGTTGGCGAGCAAACCCCGCCGGCGTAAACCGTGCCGGCGGTCGGCGTGGAGGTGACGTGTGGAGCGAGTGGACTGCATTGTGGTGGGAGCCGGTGTCGTCGGACTGGCGGTGGCGCGTGCGCTCGCGCTGGCCGGCCGCGAAGTGATCATCCTGGATGCCGCGGAAGGGATCGGCACCGAGACATCCTCGCGCAACAGCGAGGTGATCCACGCCGGCATCTATTATCCGGCCGGCAGCCTGATGGCGCGGTTCTGCGTCGCGGGTCGCAAGGCGCTCTACGCCTATTGCGACGAGAAGGGCGTGCCGCACGCGAATTGCGGCAAGCTTATCGCGGCGACAAACGTCGAAGAGGACGCAATGCTGGCCGGCATCAAGCGCCGTGCCGAGGTGAACGGGGTCGAGGGCATGCGCGTGCTCACCGCCGCCGAGGCGATTGCGATGGAGCCGAACCTGTCCTGCACCAGCGCGCTGCTGTCGCCCGTCACCGGCATCATCGACAGCCACGCCTTCATGCTGGCGCTGCAGGGCGATGCCGAGAACGCCGGCGCGGTGCCGGTGTTCCTGTGCCCGGTCATCGGCGGGCGTGTTGTGCAAAGCGGCGTGGAGATCGATGTCGGCGGCGTCGATCCGATGACGCTGCGCTGCCGGCTCCTGGTGAATTCCGCCGGCCTGCATGCGCCTGGCCTCGCGGCCCGGATCGCCGGCATGCCGCCGGATCACGTTCCACCGGCGTGCTACGCCAAGGGCAACTACTTCACGCTGTCGGGGCGCTCGCCGTTTTCACGGCTGATCTATCCGGTGCCGGTGCCCGGCGGCCTTGGCGTCCATCTGACCATCGACCTCGGCGGCCAGGCGCGGTTCGGACCCGATGTGCAATGGATCGACACGATCGACTACACGGTCGATCCCGCGCGAGCCGACAGCTTCTACGCGGCGGTGCGGAAATACTGGCCGGCGTTGAAAGATGGCGCACTGCGGCCCGGTTACGCCGGCATCCGTCCCAAGATCGCGCCACGCGGCGCACCGGCGCAGGATTTTGTCGTCCAGGGCCCGCGGACCCATGGTGTGCCGGGGCTGATCAACTTGTTCGGCATCGAAAGCCCGGGCCTGACGGCGTCGCTGGCGCTGGCGGATCATGTGGTTGAAGTTGCTATGGCGGGTTCAGACCGCTTCAAACTGGGCTGAGAGGAATCATGCGAATATCTCCGTGGCGAACAGTGACCCTATCTGCCGCCCTGATGGCGACGGCTGCCTTGGCACATGCCGATCCCATTCCAGCGGTGACGGAAGCCAGCAATATGCAGATCATCGGTCACAGCGACCTGAACGGCGCCGGCAAGGGCGGCGAAGGACTCGCGCTGCGGCAATATCCAAATGGCCAGCGCGTGCTGTTCCTTGCTCACGAATCCGCGCCGATGTGTTTCACCGTCATCGACGTGACGAAACCGGAGGATCCAAAGGTCATCGCTCAGATACCGGTGGAGGCCGCGTTCGCACGCTGCAACTCGCTCGGCCTGTCCGGCACGACGATGGCGGTGGCGCACCAGGTCGAGACGGTGGGGCAGCCCTATGCCGGCATGGATGTTTATGACGTCGCCGATCCCGTGCATCCGAAGCAGCTGTCGCACTTCGACACCACGGGTCCGCATTCGCGCGGCGTGCACTATCTGGCGTTTGATGATGGCCAATATGCCTATCTCTCGACCGGCGCCAAGGACTTCACGCCGCGCAACAAGGACGACGACCAGTTCCTGATGATCGTCGATATGCGGGATCCCGCGCACCCGAAGGAGGCCGGGCGCTGGTGGCTGCCGGGCACGCGCGACGGCGATGCGGAGCCGTCGCCTCCGCGGGTGAAGCCGTTCGATACGGGCATCCGCATGCACACACCCGCCGTGTCGCCGGAGCGGCCGGACCGCGCCTATATCGGCTGGATCGACGGCGGCATGGTCATCCTCGATATCGCCGACAAGGCGCATCCGAAGCTGATCGCACGCCGTTCCTGGCAGTCGCTCGGCAACGGCTTCGCCCATACGGTGCTGCCGATCATCTCGCGCAACCTGCTGATCCAGACGGAAGAGGCGACGGCGGCCAACTGCAAGGATTGGCCGAAGCGCGACTGGGTCTGGGACATGAGCGACGAGAACGCGCCTGTCCCGCTGGCGGTGTTACCGCCGCCCACCGATTTCGCCGCCTTGTGCAAGGCGGGCGGGCGGTTCGGCGCGCACAATATCCATATGAACAGGCCGACCAACACCTCGCGCACGTTGAGCAGGACGGTGGTCGGCAGTTTCTTCAATGGCGGCATCCGCGTCTATTCGATCGAGGACCCTTACCATCCCGTCGAGATCGGCTATCTGATCGAAGCGGCGCCGCCCGGGAACGCAACGCACACGATTCAGATCAACGATGTCTACGTCGACGAAAACGGTCTGATCTACGCCAACGACCGACTGAGCGGCGGGCTGGACATCATCAAATACACGGGCTCTCAGCCGCTGCAGTAATTGCCAACACGGTGCATCACTGACTGCGCCACACGGCCAACGCGTCCAGCGCTTCGACATCGGAGCCGCGCACCCATAGCGGGTTCACCTCGAGCGCATCCAGTTCCGGCCCGAGCGCCACCGCCGCGTCGCCGATGCGTGCGACAACGTCTGCGACTGCGTCAAGATTGGCCGCCAGCGTACCGCGTGCGCCTCGGAGTAGCCTGGCACCGCGTAGCTCACCCAACATGCGCCGCACCTCTACTGGATCGATCGGCAATGGGCGGAGCGCGACATCCTGCAACACTTCGACCCACACGCCGCCGAGACCGACAGCTATTACCGGACCCCATTGCGCATCGCGCGTGCAGCCGACGAACAGTTCGATCCCGCCGGTCCGCATCGGCGCAACCAGCACGCCATCGACGCGCGCATCGGACGGCGCAGCCGCGATGATGCGACGGAACGCCTCTCCTATTGCGGCGTCACCCTGCACATTCAGCGCGACGCCGCCGATGTCGCTCTTGTGCGCGATGTCGTCGGACGCGATCTTCAGCGCCACGGGCCCGCCAATCGCGCGCGCCGCAGCCACCGCCTGATCCGCATCTGTGGCCAACGTCGTCGGCACAACCGGGACACCGCGCTGCGCCAGAAAGGCAAGTGTGGCGCGCTCGGATCGGGGGCGCTCAGCGGAGAGTGCAATCTGCGACACCGGCGTCGGCGCGGCAGCGAGGCGCCGGTGCTGCTCCGACCACCAGAACGCATTGCCAAGCGCGTTCATGCCATGATGAATGCCCGCGCTGACATAGGGCAGACCAATCTCGTCGATGATGCGGGCGGAGACCTCGCTCACCGGCTTCACCGAGTGGCTGATCATCAGCGCCGGCACCTTGGCTGCGCGCAGTCCCGTCGCGATGTGTCGCAACGCGGCAAGCACGAACTCGGTCGCCTGCTCCTCGGCGACCGGCACGTCGAACAGACAGGCGAGCGCGGAGAACTCCTTGTGCTGGCCCATGATGCGCAGGCCCTGCTCGAACAGGTCCGGCTGCAGCACCGCGCCGCCGGTGATGTCCAGCGGATTGTTCGGCGTGCCGAAGCTTGGCAGTGCGGCGCGTAATTCGCCGACAGCGCCATCGGACAGTGCAGGGAGCGGGATGCCGAGCACCTGCGCGCGATCCGCGACGATCTCGCATGCGCCGCCGGAGATCGACACAAGCCCGAGCCCGCGCGGCTGCAGCACGCCGGTCCGCGTGATCACATCGGCGGTGAACAGCATGTCCTCGATCGAATCGACGCGCACGATGCCAAGCTGGCGGCACACGCCATCGAACACGCGGTTGTCGCCGACCAGCGAACCGGTGTGCGCCTGCGCGGAGCGCGCGGTGATCTCCGACAGTCCGATCTTCAGGACAACGATCGGCTTGCCCGACGCGATCGCCCGCCGCGCAGCCGATGCGAAGTTGGGCGCGTGGCGGATCGTCTCCGCGAACAGCGCGATCGCGCGCACCTCGGGCTGATCGATCAGGTGGTCGATGAAATCGGCGCAATCGAGGTCCGCCTCATTGCCGGTGGACACCATGTGCGAAAGGCCGATTTCGTGTTGCGCCGCGAGGCTGGAGATGAAGCTGCCGTTGGCGCCGCTTTGCGTCACGACCGCGATGCACCCGGGCTTGCTGGGCGCGCGAAATCCGCCCGTCCATAGCGGCACGTTGTCGATGAAATTGACCAAACCCAGGCAGTTGGGACCGAGCAGCGATACGCCATATTGGCGCGCCAGCGCAGCAAGCCGCGCCTGACTCTCCGCGCCGTCGTGCCCGGTCTCGGCAAATCCCGAAGTCAGGATCACTGCATTATGCACATCGGCGGCGGCAAGGTCGGCAAGCGCCTCCTCGATCGCCTGCATCGGCACCATCAGCAGGCCGAGATCGATCGGAGCGCCGACGGCCACGCAGGATGTTGCGGCGCTGCGGCCGTGCACCGTGCCGCCGCGGCGGCTGACCAAATACACCTCGCCCGCGTATTTGCGGTTGATCAGGTTGTCGAACGTGTTCTGCGACCAGCGCGAACGATCGGTCGCTCCGATCAGCGCGATCGATCGTGGCCGCAGCATTGCCGTGAGATCGCGCTTCACTGCCTGCATGACGATGCTCTCTCCCTCAGGCCGCAGTCAGGTCGCGCAACAGCGGCATGGCCTCGGCTGCGAACCGAGTGATCTGCTCAAAGCGCTGCTCGTACGGGCCGAGCAGATCGAGAGCCACATGACGCACCCCGGCGGCGTGAAATTCGCGAATTCGTTCGGCAACCTGCTCCGGGCGACCGAGCGCGCAATAGCGCTGTGCCGCTCTGCGGAAATCCATGGCATAGCGCACACTGAGCGTCTCGGTCGCGGCGTCCAGCGCCTTCTCGTAGCTGTCGTCAATGCGCGTGAACAGCAGATGGCCGGTACCGAACTGTGTCATGCACCGCCCGGCCTCGCGCGCGGCGGTGTCGATCTTCTCCAGCGATGCCCGGTACATGTCGGGCGTGACGACGTATGACAGCCAGCCATCGGCCAGCCGTCCGGTGCGTCGCAATGCACCGTCCGAGCGGCCGCCGCACCAGATCGGCGGCCCGCCGGTCCTGGCGTGCCGGCGGGCGCATGGGCACGTCGGTGAAGCTGCCGTAGAACCGTCCAGAGTGGCTAACCGCCTCGCCGGACCAGAACTGACGGAGCAACTTGATACCATCGGCCAGACGGGCGCCGCGCTCGCCGATCGGCACGCCGCACACTTCGTACTCCTTGACAAACTCGCCCCCGACACCGACGCCGAAGATCAGCCGGCCCTCGGTCAGATGATCGAGCGTCGCAACCTGCTTCGCCACCGGCGCCGGATGACGCAACGGCAGCAGATAGACCGACGTGCCCAACGTCAGACGACGGCCTACCATCGCTGCCTGCGCCAGTTGCAGCAGCGGGTCGAGCACCGGCACGGCGAAGGAAATATGGTCGCCGACCCACAGCGAGTTGTAGCCGCTGCGATCCACCAGCTCGACCAGTTCGACCAGCTCGTCGATCTTCGGCAACCACGGTCCGGTCGCCGGTTCGGTACGGCGATGTATTGTCTGGATGCCGATCCGCAGGCGCCTGTCGAGCGGCAGAGAGTCCATGTTGTCTTGCCCAATGTGCCAAACGCGTCGATCCTGGCGAGCGGATTATGACACTGTCAACAATGGGGGACTGTCCATGAATATAACGCATGTCGCCGCGGTGGCGCTGCTGTTGGCCGGCACGTCCTACGCACAACAACCGCAGCAGGAGGCAACGCCGCCTGTGCCGCCGGGCGCGCGGCACGTGCCGGACCATATCGTTCCGGTGCCGGACACGGTCAGCCCACAGATGCAGTCGATCATCGCGCAGCCGTACAACCCGAACTGGAACGTCGTGCCGAAGACGCCGGCTGAATGGAAGGCGATAGTCGACAAGGCGGCTGCCGCGGTGGTCGCGACTCTGCCCGAGATCCGCGACGCGCTCGGCGTGACGGTGCAGCCGACCACGATCGCGGGCGTGAAGGCGTTCATCGTTACGCCGAAGGTGATTCCGCCCCGCAACCGCGACCGCGTTCTGGTGCATGTGCATGGCGGCGCCTACGTGCTCAGCCCCGGCGAAGCGGCGACCAAGGAGGCGATCGAGCTGGCCGGATTCGGCGGCTTCAAGGTGATCTCGGTCGATTACCGCATGCCGCCTGATTTTCCGTATCCGGCCGCGATGGACGATGCGATGGCGGTATATCGCGCAGTGCTGAAGACGACGAAGCCGAAGAACGTCGGCATCTTCGGCACGTCAACCGGCGGCGGCATGACGCTCGCCATGGTGCTGCGCGCGAAGATGGAGCATCTGCCGTTGCCCGGCGCCATCGCGCCAGGGACGCCATGGTCCGACATGACAAAGACCGGCGACAGCTTCTATGCGAACGAGATGCTCGACAACGTGCTGGTGTCGGATGACGGGTTCCTCCATGCGGCGGCGCTGTTGTACGCGAACGGGCATGATCTGAAGGACCCGCTGCTGTCACCGGTGTATGGCGACATGCACGGGTTTCCGCCGACCATCCTGACCAGCGGCACGCGCGATCTGTTCCTGTCGAACACGGTGCGGGTGCATCGCAAGCTGCGTGAGGCCGGGGTGGAGGCGGTGCTGCAGGTGTTCGAGGGCGAGTTGCACGCGCAGTACTACCGGGACATCAATGCGCCCGAGACGAAGGAATACAACATGGAGGTCGCGGGGTTCTTCGATCAGCATTTGGGACGGTAGCGCGCGACCCCTCCCCCCAACCCCCTCCCGCAAGGGGAGGGGGAGCGCTGTACTTACTCCCCCTCCCCTTGCGGGAGGGGGTTGGGGGGAGGGGTGTGTTCCGCATTGATCACTGCGGTTCGTATCGTCTCCACGCACTCATTTGCACCGCCGACGTGTGGCAGTGCACCACCACCGGCTTCGTCTTCACCGCGAACGCCCGCGTGATCCCGTCCGCCACCTCCGACTTATCGCGAATCGTAATCCCCTCGGCGCCGAACGAACGCCCCCACGCCGCGAAATCCGGATTGGTCAGCTTCATCGATTCCTGGAACGGCCGCCCCGGATAGCGCACATGATGGTGCATGCCGATCGTGCCGTACATCCGGTTGTCCGAGATCACGATGATCGGCGCCCCGCCGTACTGGCACGCGGTCGCGATCTCGTTGCCCGCCATCAGCGCGCCGCCATCGCCCATGAACGCGACCACCTGCTTGCCCGGCCGGCGCAGCGTCGCCGCCACCGCCATCGGCATGCCGGAGCCCATCGCGCCCACCACCGATGACAGGAAGATCTGTCCCGTCTTGAAGCCGATATACCGGTGAATGAAGCTGCCGAAATTGCCGGCATCCGACGTGACCGTGGCATCCGGCGCCAGATGCTTGTCCACCTCGCAGACAATGGCGGCAAAATTCACGCCGTCCGACGTGGGGTCCCACTCCTTCGCCAGCAGCTTGCGATGGATCGCATGCAGTCCGGCGACCCATCCCCGCCGCTTCGTCCGCCCCGGCGGGCGCGCCACGCTTGAGCAGCGCCTTGATTACCTCGTGGGGACTGGCGGCGATCCCCAACTCGGGCCGCCACACCCGCCCCACCTCGTTCGCATCCGGCCACACATGCACCAATGGCAGTTGCGGCTGGGGCGCCGCCGGGAACGTGTACGACTGGCTCACGCTGTCGGTCAGCCGTTCGCCGATCGCCACCATCAGGTCGGCGCGCTTCATCTCGGTGATCAGCGCGGGCGGCACACGTATCCCCATGTAGCCGCCATAGTGCGGATGCGTCGCATCGAACAGTTGCGGCCGGCGATGCGTCGGGTTGATCGGCAGCACCCACTCCTCGGCCAGCCGCCGCAGGTCGCCGAACACCGCCTCGTCGTACATCGCATCGCCGAGCAGCGCCCCGCCCACCAGAATCAACGGCCGTTCCGACTTCGCCAGCATATCCGCCAGCCGATCCAAATCCTCAGCGCGAGGGCCGGCCAGCACACGCGGCCGCGGCTGATCGACCCCGGCGTCGGTGGTTTCGTCGAAGATATCCTCCGGCAGAATCACCGCCACCGGCCCGGGCGTGCCGCTCTCGGCCAGATGGAACGCGCGCGCGATCGCCTCTGACGCCTGCTCCGGTTCGATCACCTCGATCACCGACTTGGTCACGTCGGACAGCAGCCGCGAATAGTTCTGCTCCTGCAGCGCCATGCGGCCGAAGTCCTTGCGCTCCACCTGGCCGACCAGCATCACCACCGGCGTCGCGTCGTGATACGCCGAATGCAGCGACACCATGGAATTCGACAGGCCCGGCCCGCGCGAGACGATGCAGCAGCCGGCGCGGCTGCGCAGCCTTCCGTCGGCCACCGCCATGAAACCCGCGCCACCCTCATGCCGGCACACGATCAGCCGCACCGAGTTCATGTCGGTGAGCGCGTTGATCAGCCCGACATAGCTCTCCCCAGGGACGCAGAAGATCTGATCGACGTCGTGCGCTTCCAGGCTCTCGGCAAGCAGGCGGGCAACGGAGCGGGTCATCTCGGCAGCGTCTCCTCGATTGTTCTAGCGGGCGGGGCAGCGCACCAGCGGGTAGGGGAACTCCGGGCAGCCCGGGAAGCTGATCTCGTTCTCGCCGCGCTTCTGCACGTGCAGCACGTCAGGATCCTCGCAGCCGAACCCGATCTCGCCGCCGCCCTGCGTCAGGCCGAACGGGCTGGACTGGGCGACCTGCAGCGATCGGTCGAAGCGGAACTCCACCCCGTTGCCGGTGGTGCGCGCCGTCTCCACCAGACGCTGGGTGTAAAGCTGATCGACAATGGTGACCCGCATGACGATGTCGCGGGTAAAGATGACCACCGGCTGGGCGAGGCATTCCTGGGCGGACATCGTGCTGGGCGGCGGGAACAGCCCGCCGATCCATGCGCCGAACAGCCAGGATTGCGGCGGCAGCGGGGACTGCGCGCCGGCGCTTGGCGCGCCTGCCAGCACCGGCAGGATGGTCGCGGCAAGGAATGCGGTCAGGCGGGCGGTGCGGCGCATGAAGGAATCCTCGGGCGGGGCGGCTTGCGGACACGATAGGGCGGGCGTGGTTCAGTGACCAGTGATCAGTCAAGGGGCCAGGTCACTGATCACTGGTCACCGATCACTGATCACTGATAGGAGATCGGAATGCTGCATCGTCTGTATATGCGCACGCTCGCGCTGGCTGCCTCGCCGCGCGCACCCTGGTGGCTTGCCGTCGTGGCGTTCGCCGAGAGCAGCTTCTTCCCGATCCCACCCGATGCGCTGCTGATCCCGATGGCCCTGGCCCGGCCCGATCGCGCCTGGCGCTTCGCCGCGATCTGCACCGTTGCCAGCGTCGTGGGCGGGGCGCTGGGCTACGCGATCGGTTATTTCATATTCGACGGGCTGATGCGCCTGCCCATCGCCCATGTGCTGTTCGGCGCCGACCCGCTGGGGTCCTTCCAGGACTGGTATGCGCGCTGGGGTCTTGCGGTGATCCTGATCAAGGGCCTGACGCCGATCCCCTACAAGATCGTCACCATCGCCTCGGGTGCGGCGAAGTTCAGCTTCCCCGTGTTCATGGCCGCGAGCATCGTCACGCGCGGCGCGCGCTTCTTCATGGTCGCCGCGCTGCTGCGCGCGTTCGGCACGCCGGTGCGCGACTTCATCGAGCGGCGGCTGACCCTGGTGACCAGCCTGCTGGCGGCCGGGATCGTGGGGGGCTTCCTGGCGCTGCGGCTGCTGTGATCGCTGCATCACCGCTTCGTGCGTGGGGCGGCGACAATCTCGCCCCAATCACGCGATGAAACCCGGCCGTGCACCTGAACCGTGGGAGGCGTGATGCGCCGTCGTGAGTTGCTGTTGCGGAGCGCGCTTCTGCCGGTTGTGGCAGCGCTCGGACACGTGGGGCCGGCGCAGGCCGAGGATGCGCCAGCCCGATAAGCCGTTCGATGGCGCCACCGTGCGGAACCTGGCGCGCGACCTGGCGCAGCAGGCCTACAAGGCGCCGGACGCCTCGCTGCCGGACACGCTGAACAACCTGGACTACCAGGCCTACCGCTCGATCCGGTTCGATCCCGGCCATGCGCTGTGGCGCGGCCAGGGGCTCAAATTCACCGAGGAATTCTTTCATCGCGGCTTTCTCTACAAGCAGCGCGTCGACATCTTCGAAGTGACGAACGGCCGCGCGGTGCCGATCCGCTACAGCCCCGACCTGTTCACCTTCGACAAGGTGAAGCCGCCGAGCGACGACATCGGCTTCGCCGGCTTCCGCATCCACTACCCGCTCAACCGCCCGGACTACTTCGACGAGATCTGCGCCTTCCTCGGCGCGAGCTACTTCCGCGCGGTGGCGAAGGACCAGGGCTACGGCCTGTCGGCGCGCGGCCTCGCGATCAAGACCGCCGATTCCGCCGGCGAGGAATTTCCCGTGTTCCGCTCGTTCTGGCTGGAACGGCCGGCGAAGGGCAGCGACGCGATCGTCGTGCACGCGCTGCTCGACAGCCCGAGTGCGGCGGCGGCATTCCGCTTCACCATCCGGCCGGGCGTGCAGACCGTGTTCGACACCGAGATGGTGCTGTATCCGCGCACCGACCTCGCCACTGTCGGCATCGCGCCGCTGACGTCGATGTTCCTGTTCGACGCCAACGACCGCACGCGCGTCGACGACTACCGCGAGGCGGTCCACGACTCGACCGGCCTGCTGATCTGGAACGGCAAGGGCGAGCAGATCTGGCGGCCGCTCGCCAATCCGCGGGAGCTGCAGATCAGCGCGTTCTCCGACAGCGGCCCGCGCGGTTTCGGTCTGATGCAGCGCGGACGGCAGCTCAGCGATTACCAGGACCTCGAGGCGCACTACGAAAAGCGCCCATCGCTGTGGGTCGAGCCGATCGGCGACTGGGGCGAGGGCATCGTCGAGCTGGTGGAAATACCCACCAACCGCGAAGTCAACGACAACATCGTTGTCTTCTGGCGACCGCACGATCCGCTGAAGGCGAAGGGCGAATACATCTTGAACTACCGGCTGCACTGGTGCTGGTCACTCCCGTCCGCCTCGCCGCTCGCCTGGGTCGCCGATACGCGATGCGGCCTGGCGTGGGACCAGAAGAACCGCCAGTTCGTCATCGACTTCGTTGGCGGCGCGCTGAAGGGACGCCGCGCCGATGCGCCGCCCGCGATCGATGTCGGCGCCGACAAGGGCAAGATCGAGAACGCCGTCGTCGAACCCAATCTGGCGACCGGCGGCTGGCGGCTCGGCTTCCAACTCGTGCAAGGCAGCGAGAAGGTGGTCGAGATGCACGCCAGGTTGATGGACGGCGACAACCCATTGACCGAGAGCTGGATCTACCGGTGGACGACCTGACCGCGCAGGCTGCTTCGTTCCGCGCGCTGCCCGACGAGGCGCCGCTGGCGATGCCGACTCAGTCGCTGCGCGAGGCGCCACCGCCGTCGCCGCGTCCCGCGAGTTCGCCGCGCGCGATGGCGTTGCGCCGCTTCGTCGTCATCGGCGGCGCGGTCGTGCTGACGGTCGGCGGTGTGGAGGAGATGTACCGCGTGTTCGCGGTCAACGGGGTGACGGCGCTGGCGATTTTCATGCTGGCGCTGTTCCTCGCTTTGTTTGCATGGATCGCGCTGTCGTTCACCAGCGCGCTCGCCGGCTTCTTTTCGCTGCTGGCCGGCGGCGGTCGCGCGCTCGGCACCGGTCCGGACGCGCCGTTGCCGCGCCTTGCCACGCGCACCGCGCTGGTAATGCCGGCATACAACGAACAGCCGTCGCGGATCATGGCCGAACTGCAGGCGATCGATGAGTTGCTGCGGGAGATCGGCGCGGGCGATGCGTTCGATCTGTTCATCCTCAGCGACACCACCGATCCGAACATCTGGATCGCCGAGGAGGCGGGGTTCCTGGAACTGCGCGAGCGGACGGGCGGGGACGCGCGGATCTTCTATCGCCGCCGCCCGAGGAACACCGCGCGAAAATCGGGAAACATCGCCGAGTGGGTGCGGCGCTTCGGCGGCGCCTATCAGCAGTTCCTGATCCTCGACGCCGACAGCCTGATGACCGGCGAGACGCTGGTGCGCCTGGTGGGCGCGATGGAACGTCACCCGGATGTCGGGCTGATCCAGACTTTGCCGATCATCACCGGTGCGACGACGCTGTTCGCCCGCATGCAGCAGTTCGCCGGCCGGGTCTATGGGCCGCTGATCGCGCACGGCATCGCGTGGTGGCACGGCGCGGAGGGCAACTACTGGGGGCACAATGCGCTGATCCGCACGCGTGCGTTTGCGGAGTGCGCCGGGCTGCCGGAACTCAAGGGGAGAAAACCGTTCGGCGGGCCGATCATGAGCCACGACTTCGTCGAGGCCGCGCTGATGCGGCGCGGCGGCTGGGCGGTGCACATGGTGCCCGGCGTGCGCGGCAGCTACGAGGAGGTGCCGCCGACGCTGACCGACCTTGCCGTGCGCGACCGCCGCTGGTGTCAGGGCAATCTGCAGCACGCGGCGGTGCTGCCGACCCGTGGGCTGTATGCGATCAGCCGGCTGCATCTGCTGACCGGCATCGGGTCCTATATCACGGCGCCGCTGTGGCTGCTGTTCATCCTCACCGGCATCCTGATCGCGGTGCAGGCACGCTTTGTGCAGCCCGATTATTTCCCCGCGGGGAAATCGCTGTTCCCGCAGTGGCCGGTGATCGATCCGGTCCGCGCGATGTGGATGTTCGTCGGCACGATGGGCCTGCTGCTGGTGCCGAAGCTGCTTGGCTGCGTTGCGATCCTGCTGCACCGGCGGGAGCGGCGCGGCTGCGGCGGCATGCTGCGGCTGTTTCTCGGACTGCTGCTCGAAACGCTCGTCGCCGGGCTGATGGCGCCGGTGGTCATGCTGACGCAGTCGATCGATGTGGCGGCGATCCTGCTCGGACGCGATTCGGGCTGGGGAGCGCAGCGGCGGGATGATGGAGCGATACCTGCAAGCGAAACGCGACGGCTGTACCGTCGGCACACGGTGCTTGGTCTGTTGCTCGGCATCGTCGCCTGGCTGGTCTCGTTGTATCTGGCGCTTTGGATGCTGCCGGTAGTGCTGGGACTGGCGCTCGCGATCCCTCTTGCGCTGTTGACTGGCCGGCGGTGGTCCGGCGGCGGCCTGTTGCGCACACCCGAGGAAGCGGAGCCGCCGGCCGTGGTCTCGCGGGCCGCGGTGCTGCAACGCGAATGGCAGACCGCGTCCCCGCCCGACGTTGCACGCCTGTTGCGCGACCCGCGGTTGCTGCAGGCCCACATCGCGATGCTGCCGGCGCCTCGGCGTGCGCGCGTGGACCCGATCGATGCAACTCTCGCGCTTGGACGGGCGAAACTGGACGAGGCGGAGACGTTGGAGAGTGCCCTGGCAACATTGTCGGCGCCTGAGTTGGCTGCCGCGCTGGGCGACGCTGCCGCGCTCCGGCGGCTGTCCGAACTGGCGAGCGCCGCATAAGGACGCCCGGCTTGCAGCAGTCGCCACTACTTCGTCATGGTCGGCGAAAGCCGGCCATCCACGTCTTTCCTTGCTGCGATCAGCAAAGATGTGGATGGCGGGGCACCGGCATTCGTGGGGGCATGCTTCGCCCGCGATAGCGGGGCAGACCAAGTGGGAGGGTAAAACTTACTGGCCTGGGCCCTGCTTCATGGCCGCCGGCAGCACGTACCGGTTGAGAATCACAAGGGGCACCGGTCCTTGCAGGTTGTCGGTGTAGAGCCCCGCGGTAACGACCGTCACAAGATCGAGCGCCGGCACGATAAAGATGCGCTGTCCACCGAGCCCGACAGCGGCGGCCCAGTCGATCTCCCGTCCGCCGACCAACGAGCGACCGAGCCAGAACTGATAGCCATAGAAGAATAGACCCTGGCCGTTGATCTGCGGTGCGATCGCTGCATCGACGTAGCTGGCCGAGACCACCTGCCGGCCGTCCCATTGTCCGTGGTTCAGCATGAGCTGTCCCAGCTTGGCCATGTCGCGTGGACGCAGGCGCAGCCCGGAGGCCGCTCTCGGATCGCCGTTGCTGAAGTGATACCATTGGACGGCGGTGATGCCCAGCGGCTCAAACAGTTCGTCCTTGGCCAACTGCTCAATCGAGTGGCCGGTTGACTTTCGCAGCACGGCTGCGATCAACGCCGTGTCGCCGCCGCTGTAGTTGTAGACCTCGCCAGGCGGCAGGACGACCGGCTGCTCCAGCGCAAATCGGTAAGGGTCCGAGGCGTGGTTCATGCGAATTTCACTGTTGGTTGGATCGGTGTAGGGGATGTTCTCGTTCCAATCGAGGCCGGCCGACATCATGAGCAGATGACGCAACGTGATGCGCTCCTTCTCCGGCGTTCGCAGGTCGGTCCATTCAGGGAAGAAGCTCAGCACGGGCGCATCGACGGTCTTCACCCAGCCATGGTCGAGCGCGATGCCGAGACAAAGCGAGGTAACGCTTTTCGTGACCGAGCGGACATCGTGCAAAGTGTCGGCATTGAATGCTGCGTCAGGTATCGCGGTGCCGTACTGCGAGTCGGCGCCGGAGAAGTAGTGTTCGAAGGCGAGCCTGTCATGGCGGACGACAACGATGCTGTGGACATCGGCCTGCCGCCATTCGGCGAAGTGCGGCACGACGGCACACAAGGTCGCGGGGTCGAGGCCGACATCAGCCGGGGCCGCGACCGCCCAGCCATCGGAGCCGGGCGAGGGCTGCTCGCAATCGGATGCCTCTGCGGCAGCGAGACGAGGGACGACCAGAAGCGCTATAAGGATCAGCAGCAGGTTACGACACATATCGGTCCTTCCAACGGCCGCGCGGGAGCATACACCCGGTGCGGCAACAGAGGGTAGCGCGCGGCTGGTTCTGGAAGCAGGTTGCTGCGATGAATGAATTGCTTCGCTGGACCGGAGACCGTCGACACGCTCCGAGAGGCGGCAATGTGGCCGTCATGTCGCGTGTTGAACTGGCGCACTGCGCCCATTGGCGCAACGCGTTCGCCGGTGAACGCAAGGACCGTCGCTTCTACGAGCTTGTCGAAGACACGATCCGGCAAGGATTCGATTATCGGTATTTTGCTATCAAGGACGGACATGGCGACGTTCAGGTGGTTCAGCCGTTTTTCATTCTGGATCAGGACCTGCTCGCCGGCATTGATTCCACCATGCGCGCAATTGTCCAGTCGGTCAGGCGCGTGTGGCCGCGCTTCCTGAAGATGCGAACCATGATGGTCGGATGTGCCGTGGGCGAAGGATGTCTCGACGGACCCGAGTGTTCGCACGCGTCCAATGCGCGGCTTCTTGCTTCCGAGATCGTGGCGCGTGCGCGCGATCTGAAGGTGCCGCTGGTCGTTCTGAAGGAGTTTCCAGCGAAGTACCGAGGGCCGCTGACTTGCTTTCTGGACCACGGTTTCAGCCGAGTGCCCAGTCTTCCCATGACCCGCCTCAACATCGATTATCCGAGCTTCGATGCCTACATGGCCAGGGCGCTGAATGGTGCGACGCGCAGAAAGCTGCGCAAGAAGTTCGCGGCCGCGGCCGCGGCGCCCCCAATCGAAGTGAGCGTCGTCGGCGATATCGCGCCGTTCATCGACGATACCTATCCGCTTTACCTCCAGGTCTACAACCGCTCGAAGCTGCACTTTGAGAAGCTCACAAAGCCTTTCCTTTGCGGCCTTGGACGGCAGATGCCTGACAAGGTGAGATTCTTCCTGTGGCGCCAGAATGGACGGATTGTCGCCTTCACCCTGTGCATGATCGAGGGTGA
Source organism: uncultured Alphaproteobacteria bacterium (assembly GCA_963780095.1). Lineage (GTDB taxonomy): Bacteria > Pseudomonadota > Alphaproteobacteria > Acetobacterales > Acetobacteraceae > JAMXLO01. The sequence continues at coordinate 35,344 of CAWABH010000055.1, read as the reverse complement.
TGCGATCCATGCCGAGTACATCGGTCTGGACTATTCGGTGGCGCTTGACCTGCATCTCTATCACTACGCCGTCCGCGACATGATCTCGTGGGCAATCTTGCAAGGCTACAAGTGGCTTCGCAGCAGTGGCCTCAATTACGATCCAAAATTGCACCTGAGGCACGTGTTGGACCCGACTGATCTGTATGTCAGGCACACCTCGGTGGTCATCAACGCCATCCTGAAGCGACTGCTCCCCTGGATCGAGCCGACCCGCTACGATCCGACGCTCAAGAAATTCCCGAATTATCGCGAATTGTGGGGTTCACCGTGATCAAACCGCCCCCCACTGACCCGTCGTATGGCCGACCATGACGTTGAACGGTTGCGTCAGTGGGCGGCCGATTTCATGGCGGACGCCTTTCGAACATTCTCGACCAAGGTCATTCCAAATGACCAGACGGCCCCGGGAACCCGATGGCTGTCGGCGATCACCTGGCTGAAGGCACCTTCGATCCAATCGCAATCCTCTTCGGAAATGACCAGCGCGGGCAGGAGCTTCACCGTATGGCTCGCGTGTCCCGCAACCTGGGCCAGAATGTGATGATGCTTGCAGAGCGGGATGGTGATCAGCTGACAGAAAAGCCCCGGGCTGACCGCCTCCAGCAGGGCCCACGCCGCCTGGAGCCTGAGCGAGCGCGGCCGCCCGAATTCGATGCCGATCATGAGGCCCTTGCCGCGAACCTCCCGAACCATCTCATGGCCTGACGCCATCGCCTGCAGCGCGGTCAGCAGACGCGCACCCAAGTGCGCCGCATTCTCGACCAGGCGTTCGGATTCGAGCACCTCGAGTGTCGCAAGTCCGGCGGCCATCGCGAGGTCGTTGCCGGCGAACGTCAAGGCGTGGACAACCGCCCGGTCCATGCGATCGAAGACCTTGTCGTGTATCCATTTGCGAGCAAGCACAGCTGCAACGGGGATATGTCCACCGGACAGCGTCTTGGAGAGCAGGACCATATCCGGCTCGATGCCCCAATGCTCGATCGCCAGAAAGCGCCCGGTACGGCCAAGCCCGGTCTGTATCTCGTCGGCTACGAGCAAGGTCCCATATTTGCGGCAAAGTTGCTGGGCGCCGGAAAGATAGCTGTCGTCGGGTATGTTCACACCCTTGCCCTGAACCGGCTCGACAATGAATGCGGCCACCTGGCGTGTCGCCAGCGCCTTGTCGAGCGCCGCGAGATCGTTGAACGGAACCTCGGAGCAGTGCTGCAGCAGTGGGCCGAATCCATCGCGGAAATTGCCGTCGCCGTTCAACGACAGCGCGCCATAGGACAGGCCGTGGAAGGCATTTGTGCAATGCACCAGCCCGGCGCGCCCGGTCGCCTTGCGCGCGAATTTCATCGCTGCCTCGACCGCTTCCCCGCCCGAGTTGGTAAAGAAAGCCTTGTCGAGCCAGGGTGTGTACCGGAGCAGCCGTTCCGACAGGATGCCGGCCAGTGGCGAGACGTCCATTTGCACGAGATTAGGGAAATCCGCTGCAAGAACTCCGGTCAGAGCGTCGCGAAGCCTTGGATGATTGCGCCCGATTCCGAATACGCCCCAACCGCTCAGCAGATCGAGGTAGCGCACCCCCGCGCGGTCAAACAGATACTGCCCGGTTCCGCTGCGGAAGCCCACGTCGTACCCGATGGTTTGCAGCACGCGGACCATCATTTCGTTCATGTAGCGCGCGTGCAGTGCGTAGCGCTCCGCCTGCCGCTCCGCAAACACCGACACGATATCGAAGTCCGGCTTCGTGGCTTCCTGTGTCGGGTTATCGTCCAGGCGGCCTGTCATCCATCACCCTCCACGCGACTCGCGGCGTGATCCGATCAGCGTCTCTTACGTTCCTGCGACACGACGCGCCGCGTAGGATGGGGCCAGACGCATCAGCCACGGCAGTACGCCGACCAATCCGGGCAGTATCTCGTCGCGCCCGCGCCCGATATCGCGCAGCACCCGGTCAACCAGCACGGCGGGCGACATCTTCGGCTGCAGGACGGAGCGTGTGGCCGGCGTATCGACCAACGGCGGCATCACCTCGACGACGCGAATGCCGACGCCGCGCAACTGCCGCCGCAGCGCCATCGTAAACGAGTGGAGTCCGGCCTTGGTCGCGGAATACGTCGGAGCGCGCGTCGCCGGCAGCAAGGCGTACCCCGAGGTGACCATCACGATCATCGGGCTTCGGCCCGAGCGCAGAAGCGGCAGGAGCGTTCGCGTCAGCAGGATCGGGGCGGTCAGGTTCACCGCGATCTCCTGGGCGATGCTTTCGTCGCTGACGGCACCATCCAACAGATCGACCTGTTCCATGACCCCGGCATTGTTCATCAGAACATCGACCCTGCCATGGCGCTGCCGGATGGCCGCCTCGAGCGCCAGCACGTCCGGGCGTACAGAAACGTCGCAGCGGATCACCTCAATCTCCGGGCACTGTGCCTGAAGCTCCCGAAGCGCCAATTCATTTCGTGCGCACGCGATCACCATGGCGCCTTCGGCCGCGAGCCGGATTACGAATTCCCGGCCGATGCCCGAAGTGCCGCCGGTGACCACGACGACGCGGTCCCTCCACGCTCTGCCTTCAGGTTGCGCGGCGACCATTGATCGGGGGCGTGCCCACGCGGCTTGCAGTCACATCGAACCTGCCCTGAGCATTACGGATATGGCGGGTACGGATACGGGTAGGGAGGATACCAATAGGGCCAATACGGGTAAGGCGGCACAAACACCGGCGGCGCCACGATCACTCCCCCGAAAAAGAACCGGTTGTTGACAAACGCGCGATTGGGAAAAAAGGCGCGATTGGGAAAGAACGCACGGTTGGGGAAGAAGCCGCGATTGGGAAAGAAGCCTGGGTGACCAATGAAGCCGGGATGACCAACGAATCCGGGATGTCCAACAAATCCGCCATGGCCGCCAAAGCCCATACCCCCCCCACGGCTTTGCGCGGATGCGGAGCCTGCGAGCAACACGCCCGCCAGGCCTGCCACGGCAATCAGCCGCGATAAACCCACCACCGCCGCCAGCCCGCGCACGGACTTTCCCCCTGCCTCGGTGCGCGGAAAACACAAATCTGTGATTTGGTGCATGGGCCATCCCCTGCTCGGGCACTCGGTTGAACCGCCCAACCACGCGCCTCCACCACTTTATCCCGGCTACCCGGGCAACGCCACCGGTTCGAGGTCGGTTGCGGGGATGCGCCGCGGCAACAAATCATGGACGCTTCAACGCTGCCGATATTCCTATAGCTTCTTCCAGTCGTCCGTGACGACGGCGATGAAGACGCGCACCGTCTGGTTGATGAACTCCAGATCCGCCGGTTTGTAACCGGCGCTTGCCGCGACGTGGCCCTGCACCGAGGGAATTGTGACATGCCGCCCGTCCGGAATGGCAGTCGCCGCCTCGATGCCCTCCTCGACCGGGTTGTACAGATCGAGCTCGCCGGACATCAGCAGAGCCTTGGCCTTGATGCTGTGCAGCGCCTTGATGTGATCGCCGGCAAAGACCGCCTTCCCATCGATCAACGTATCGCCGACATTATGCCGGTCATAGGCCCAGGTCTGCGCAATCCAGTCATTGGCATCGAAGCCCGATTTGGCCGCACCCTGCTCCTGTGCCGCGATCCACGGGATCACGTCCATCGCATCGGGAAACTGCCTGCGCATCGCTTCGGGCGTGCGCGTCGCGATCACCTGCAGCACATCGGCACGCATGCGCCAGCCCTTGTCGGGTTGCTCCGTGTAGTTTCCGCCGTTGAACGTCGGATCGAGCATCAATGCGTGCCGCGTCGCCTCGTTGATCGCGATCGACCACGGCGATGTGCGCGCCATCGGCGTCAGCGCAATCAGACCGGTCATCATATCGGGATGGCTGACGCCCCATTGCAGGGTCTGCATGCCGCCCATCGAGGCGCCGGCAACCGCAACCAAATGCTCGATGCCGAGGTGCTGCAACAGTAGATACTGGCTCTGCACCATGTCGCGAATGGTGAAGTGCGGGAATGCGGGCCCATGCTGCGTCGCGCTGTTGCTGGGCGACGTTGTCAGGCCGTTGCCGATCGCGTTGGTCTTGATGATGAACAGACGGTCGGTATCGAGCCCCTTGCCCGGCCCGATCAGGTAATCGATCCGATGGTGGTTGCCGCTGATGGCGGTCACCATCAACACCGCGTTGGACTTGCTCGCGTTGAGCGTGCCCTGGGTCATGTAGGCAATGCTGAAGTCGTGGATCACATCGCCGCTTTCCAGCGGAAGATCGCCGATCCGATAGAACTCGAGGCCCGGTTCGCTCGCATTCTGCGCCGACGCACCCGCGCCCAGGATCGCGAACAGGCACGCCACGGCTGCCGCTATTGGCTTCATCACGCTCCCCCCTCCCTGCCACCGTTACCTGCCGCACGTTGACTGCAAGCAGGTTGAACGAACGGCAGCGCTTATCCGGCCCGCGCACCCTCCAGTTCCAGCTCGGCACGCAGGCTATCGAGGTCGCGCCCGATGGTCGCCACGGCCAGCGTGCGGCCGGCATTGCGATACGCAACCCGGCAGTCCCTACCTTCGATCGAGCCGTCGATGTCCAATGAATCCCAGCGTTCGGCGTGACCGACGTATTGGACCTGCACGTCGTAATGCATGCTCCAGAAGAACGGCACCGCATCGAACGGCTGATTCCCGCCCAGCATGTTGCGTGCCGCGGTCTGGCCCTGCCGTTCGGCGACAACCCAATGCTCGACGCGAATTTTCTGCGCTGAGTGCGGGTCTGGCCAGCGCGCGACGTCGCCGGCCGCAAAGATGTTGGGAACGCTGGTTCGCAGGTACTGATCGACGGTTATGCCGCGATCGAGCGCAAGGCCTGCCTGTTCGGCAAGTCCGATTGAAGGTCTGACGCCGATGCCCACCACCACCAAATCGGCCTCCAGCCTCTCGCCGGATTCAAGCAAAACCGCGCGCTCCGATATCGACCGCAGCTTGCCGGGAAGGTGGAGTCGCACCCCCTGCGCCTCGTGGACCGTGCGGATCAGCGTGCCGATCTCCGGCCCCAGGACCCGCTCCATCGGGATCCGGCCCGGCGCGACCACATCCACGTGCAGGTTCCGCGCGCGCAGGGAAGCCGCGACCTCCAGCCCGATGAAGCTGGCGCCGATCACCACCGCACGCTTCGCATGTCCGGCGGCCTGGATGATCGAGCGGCAGTCATCGAGCGACCGCAGGTAATGCACGTGCGGCAGATCGGCGCCGGGAACGTCGAGCGGCATCGGTTCAGCACCGGTCGCGATCAGCAGCGCGCCATACGGGAAGCTGCCGCCACCTTCTGTCCGGACCGTCGCCGCCTTGGTGTCTATCGCTGTCACGCGGGTGCCGAGCCGCAGGTCGATGTCATTCTGCCGGTAGAAGTCGGGCTCCCGCAGCGGGATCCACTCCTCGGATGCGGTGCCAGCGAGATAATCCTTCGACAGGTTCGGCCGGTCGCATGGCGGCGCGGAGTCAGCGCTGAGCACCGTGATGCTCCCGGCATAACCCTCACGGCGAAGGGTCTCCAACGCCGCCTGCGCCGCCCCTCCTCCGCCTAGGATGACGATCGAAGCCGGCGTGTCGGCGGAAGCCGGCAATGCCGACCGCGATGGCGTCTCGCGTCGGGCGCGCACGACGTATTTGCCGTCGATGGTCTCGACCGCCCAGCAGGACACGGGGTTCAGCGCCGGGGCGCGGATGGCCTCGCCGGTGCGCAGGCTGAAACAGGCATGATGCCAGGGGCAGCGGACCGTGTCGCCGACCAGCAGCCCTTCCGCGAGCGGGCCGCCGTAATGCGTGCATGTCGCGCCAACCGCAAAGACCTCCCCGGCGGATCGCGCGAGAAGCACCGCGTCCTCGCCGACATGGCCGAGGAGCATGGCGCCGTCGTCGAGCTGCCCGGCATCGACACCCTTCGTGAGGTCAGGACCGGCCGGCTGCGTCGGTTCAGCGTTCATGACATGCCTTCGCATATGGCCGGCGAAGTCGCGGCCCGTTCTCGATAAACGCGCCGCTGTGCATCGGGATGCACGCAATCCGGCCCCGGCACGTTATCGCACGTCACCCGCGATGCATGCCGGCCATGCCGTTGGACACCGGATGCACGGGCACCGCATGGAAACCGCCGTTGGCGAAATGGAACCGTCGAAGCCCGTTCGCGACCTGCATGTGGTGGAAGTGATGCTGCCGGTCCACGAAGACGACCGAGGTACCGAGGCTGAAACCGATCGGAAAATCCCAAAGCCATGGGTCGTAGGCGTACGGCGGCGGCGCATAGAGGGCCAGCATCTGCGGCGGCGCACTGGCCGGCCCTTCGACAATCCTCCAGGAGCCGTCGCTCTGTTGGCAGGCGCGCCCCACGATTTCCTGCGGCTGGCCGTCCACCGTCGCCAGTGCCCGGTAATCGCGACAATGCGGATCGTCAGGTGCCACGTCGCTGGTGACCGCGGAGAATAGCGGTTGCGGTTCCGGCGCCACCACACAACCGGTGCAGGCGAGGATGAAACTCACGACGGATGCGAACTGGCGCATTGAGAGCCTCCCGTCTCCCGTGGAACTGCACGCCGCCGCACCATCGCATGGAACGCCTGTCCGGCGTGCCCGGATTTGCCCGCACGCGGCTCTTTATCCATCGACACGATGAGATCGCGTCCATTCCTCGGCTCGCCGTAACGTAAGCGTGAGTGCAATGCGCCACCGCTGGGTTGACGCCATGTTGCGCACTGCCCGCGAACCGTTGCCTTTGACAAGACCCTCGCGCATCGGGACAACAACCCAGCAAACCGGCGACCATGCTGGCGATTGCGCCGCTGGAGTTGAAATGAGCTACACCGTCAAGGAACTGTTCCTCACAGCCCAGGGCGAAGGTGCGAACATCGGCCGCGTCGCTGTTTTCATCCGCTTCGCCGGCTGCAATCTGTGGTCGGGACGCGAAGCAGACCGCGCCACGGCGGTCTGCCGGTTCTGCGACACCGAGTTCGTCGGCGGCGAGCGGTTCGGCTCCACCGAGGCGCTCGCGGACGCCGCCGCCGCCCTGTGGCGCGCACCGGATGCCGCAGGCATGATGGCCGTTCTGACCGGTGGCGAGCCGCTGCTGCAGGTCGATGCACGCCCTGATCGAGGCGCTCCGGCAGCGCGGCTTCTACCTCGCTGTCGAGACCAATGGCACGCAGACGCTTCCGGCTCCCGTCGACTGGCTGTGCGTCAGTCCGAAGGCCGGTGCTCCGCTGGTGCTGGGAACGGCCGACGAGCTGAAGCTGGTGTATCCGCAGGTCGGAGATCGATCCGGCAATGTTTGTCGACTTCCCTGCCGCGCCACCATTGGCTGTCACCGATGGACGGTCCGGAGCGTCGCCGCAATACCGAGGCGGCGGCGGCCTATTGCCTGGCGCACCCTGCGATGGCGGCTCGCCATCCAGGCGCACAAGAGCTGGGGACTGCCGTGATCGCCGCCGCGCCGGGACCTGCAACAGCCGCAAGATCACTGAAGTTTGTCGAAGGGGCTTTCGCAGGTGCGGCATCGGCTGCATGTTAGGGCATCCTGACTACCGAGGCATGCATGGCAGATATCGTCCACACCGACCCGGCGGCGGACCCCGGGACGAAGCCACCGGTGGTGGTGAAGAAATACGCCAACCGGCGGCTCTACAACACTGAGAGCTCCAGCTACATCACGCTGGACAACCTGGCGGACATGGTGCGCCTGGGACGGGACTTTGTCGTGTACGATGCCAAGAGCGGCGAGGATATCACCCGTGACGTCCTCACTCAGATCATCGTCGAGGAGGAGGGCAAGGGTCGGGCCTTGCTGCCCACGGCATTCCTGCGTCAACTCATCGGTTTCTACGGCGATCAGATGCAAAGCCTGGTGCCACGCTTCCTCGAGCAGGCGATGTCCGCGCTGACGCAACAGCAGGAGCAGATGCGCGCCGCCATGCAGAAGACCATGGGCAATCTGTTCCCGTTCGGCAACATCGAGGAGGTCGGCCGACAGAACATGGCGATCATGGAACGGGCATTCAGCATGTTCACCCCGTTCTATCGCGGTGCGGAGACCGGCAGCGCCGAACCTCCAACCGGTACGACAGCGACGGAAATCGCACAGCTCCGAGCCGAGGTGGAGAAGTCTCCGACCGTCAACTTGAGGCGGCAAAGGCAGAGGCCAAGGCGCTGTCCAAGCCTGCGAAGACCTGACGCCGTCAGGACAGGCGTCTCAGGTCGTCCCACCCATAAGCGACGCCGACAGCGCGGAACTCTTCGCGCTGCTGCTCCCTACGGGCGATTTCCCGGCCACCAAGTGCTTCATAGAAGCGCCGGGCAGGCGTGTTGGCCTCCAGCACCCAGAGCATGGCGGATGCGTGACCGTGTGCCAGCAGGTCGCCTGCCGCCGCGCCATCAGGGCGCGGCCAATTCCCAGGCGCTGGGCGCGCCGCAACACGTAGATGGCGCGGATCTCGCCCGAATAGGGCAGGGAGGGATCGAACTGCTTTCCACTCGAGCCGAAGCCGATGATTGCATCGTCCTGCTCGGCGAGTTGGACGACCAGGCCCCGTGCCAGCCCATCGCGCCACCGGCCGGCACGTTGTGCGGGATCCAGCGCTGCCAGCACATTGTCGGGCACCATGCCGGTGTAGGCCTCACGCCATGCCTGGACGTGCACCACGCCAAGTGCCACGACATCCGCCTCCGTCGCCCTTCGGAGCCGAACGCTCGCGTTCATCCGGATCTTGCGTTGTCGATGAAGGCGCGGATCAGTGCGGGATCCTTGATGCCGCGCGTTCGCTCGACCCCCGATGAAACGTCCACCGCCAAGGCGCCAGTGGCGCGGATTGCCTCCGCGACGTTGTCCACCGTCAGGCCACCGGCGAGAATCCACGGCACGGGCGCGGTCCAGCCACGCAGCAGCGACCAGTCGAACCGCAGCGCGTTGCCGCCCGGGCGGGTCGCTCCAGGAGGCGGTTTGGCCTCCATCACCAGCATGTCGGCGCCATCGCACGCGACAGGCAGGTCGGCGGCGGTCGTGACGCCCACCGCGTGCCAGATCGGCAGGCCGAAGCGCGCACGCAGCGCGGGCAGATCAGGCGCACCGTAGACCTGCAGGATATCCAGCCGCACCACGTCGAGCGTTGCGGCGATTGCCTCCGGCGTCGGGTCGACGAACAGGCCCACGCGTCGCGTTCTGCCTGGCGAACGACTGGAGAGGGCGGCGGCCGCCGCCGGCGTGACATAGCGTGGTGAGGGAGGGAAGAACGCAAAGCCCACCCAGTTCGCGCCCGCAGCGATCGCGGTGTCGAACGCGACCGCATCGTTTATGCCGCAGATCTTGACGCTTATGTCGGCGGCCCGAGCCGATGACCTTCCATCGCCTCTCGTTCCTTCCGTCATGGCCGGGCTTGTCCCCATAGGCATCAGGATAGTGGTGCCTTGGCAAAAAGTCCTCCCCCTCCCCTCGCGGGAGGGGAGTATCCTGGGATTCGCGGCGAAATAAGTGCTCCAATTGGCGCAACGGCCGCCCCTCCATCGTCATGGCTGGGCTCGTCCCGGCCATCCACGTCTTCGCTGCCAGCGCAATGAGAAGACGTGGATGGCCAACCCCCGGTCTTCGCCGGGGCATGCTTCGCCGGCGATGACGATGAGGCATGAGGCAAGTCCGGAAATGATCCGGTTGTTTCCCGTCAGACCCTTACGCCCGCAAGCGCGTATCCTGATGCGGATGGGGCTTGTCCCGGCCATGACGGGGCAAGAGCCCAAGAGCCGCGGAGAGCGTCACAGAACTTGCCCCTGGCATTATATCGGTCGGCATTGCTGGCGCTCAGCCCGAGTGTGGAGGCATCAGCGGCGGTGGCAGCCTCGCCTTGAGTTCCAGCACCTGAGCCTCCAGCAACCGCACGGTCTGCTCCGCACGCCGCGCCCGCCGGCGTTGTCCCAATGCAGACATCCAGACCAGCAGACCACCGGCAAGGAAGGCCACCGCCATGGCGCCAATCACCGCCAGCGAGAGTGGCAGTACCAGCGTGTAATCGGTCGGCCACAACCCGAGCCGCACCGGCTCCTTGTTCGACAGGGCGAAAACCACGAGCAGCAACAGCAATGGCAGTGCGATCAGCAGACGCATCGATCGCGGCCGAATATCACGCCGTCATGCGCTCCGCGGGACCACGTGCCGGCTTGCCGCGGTTCACCCGCTCGCGCAGCTCCTTGCCGGCTTTGAAGAAGGGCACCGCCTTCTCGTCCACCGGAACGGCCTCGCCGGTCCGCGGATTGCGTCCCGTTCTGGCGTTGCGCCGCTTCACCGTGAAGGCGCCGAAGCCTCGCAGTTCCACCCGTTCGCCACGTGCCAATGCGTCGGTGATCTCGTCGAACACGGTCGCCACGATCAGCTCGATGTCGGCTCCCCGCAGATGCGGATTGCTGGCGGCGAGTTCGATGATCAGTTCCGACTTGGTCATGTCTCGGTGCCCGGATGTTTCCGACCGGATGTTCGCCCTCCGGAATTCCGCCAGACAGTTCAGCCGCCAGAACGTTGCCAGATGGCCCATGCGCCGTCAAGGATAACTCCTTGGGAAAACAGGCTTTTCCAAATGGAATTGAGCATCCAGCCGAGGCTTGACGAAAGTGCCCGGCCGGCGAAGCCGGTGGTTGATACATCATCTACTGGAAGATCGGCCGACACGCCCTTCGCCTGGGCGAGCCACGTCCGTGCGTCATGCTCGCCGCCGATTGCGTCGACCAGGCCGAGATGCAATGCCTGCCGGCCGGTATAGGCCCGCCCGTCGGCCAGTTCGCGCACCTTCGCGGCATCCATGTGCCGGCCGGACGCGACCATGCCGACAAACTGGTCATACATGTCCATGACCAGCCCATGCAGAACGTCCCGCCCCTCTGGCGTCAACGGCCGGATCAGGCTCGGCTGGTCCTTCAGCGGCCCGGACGTGATCGCCTCGGCCTCGATGCCCAGCGTCTTCAGCAGGCCGGAAGCTTCGCCGGTCTCCAGCAGCACGCCGATCGAACCGGTGAGCGTGCCCTCCCTTGCGAAGATGCGCGCCGCCGGCACGGCGACCATGTAGCCGGCCGATGCCGCCGTGCCGCCCATGACCGCCACCACCGGCTTCTTCTCCGCCACGTGGGAGATGGCATCGTGCAGCCCTTCGCCGCCTGCCACGCTGCCGCCGGGGCTGTCGATCGTCACGATCAGCGCCTTGACGCTGTCGTTGTCCGCGAGCTTGGTCACTGCCTCGACCAGCTTGCGATCGTCGGTGATGATACCGCTGACCGTGAGCCTTGCGAGACGCGCCCTGCCGAATTGCAGTCCCTCGCCGCGCATCGCCACCAGCAACGCCGCCAGTACGGCAAGCACGGCAAAGCTCCGCCAGAACAGCAGGCGACGCTTAAGCCGTCTCCGGTCGAGCAGGAGATCGGTCTCTAGCGACATAGTCGCTGGTGATCAGTGACCAGTGACCAGTGACCAGCAGCGTGCTGGCGACCCCTGATCACCGATCCCTGGTTCCTGATCACTGAACATCACTGATCCCTGATCACCGAACCTCAGTTCTCCGTCTGGGCCTGCTGGTTGCGGCGACGGATCGCCGCACCGAGGATGTCGCCCAGCGAGGCGCCCGAATCGGACGAGCCGAATTCGGCCATCGCCTGCTTCTCCTCCTCGACCTCCTTGCCCTTGATGGTGAGGGTGAGCTTGCGGGAGGCGCGATCGACGGTGACGATCTTGGCGTCCACCTTTTCGCCCACGGCGAAACGGTCCGGTCGCTGGTCGGCCTTGTCGCGTGCGAGTTCGGCGCGGCGGATGAAGCCGGTCAGAACGTCGCCGACCTTCACCTCGATGCCGTTCGACTGGATCGCGGTCACCACGCAAGTCACGACCTCGCCCTTGTGGACCGTATCCAGTACCGAGGCGGCCGGATCGTCCTTGAGCTGCTTGATGCCCAGGCTGATCCGCTCCTTCTCCACGTCGACGTCCAGCACCTTGGCCTTGACCATCTGGCCCTTCTCGTAGTTGGCCATGGCCAGTTCGCCCGGCTGGTCCCACGAGAGGTCGGACATGTGGATCATGCCGTCGATGTCCGCCGACAGTCCGATGAACAGGCCGAATTCGGTGATGTTGCGGATTTCGCCTTCGACCACCGAACCGATCGGGTGCTCGTCGACGAACTGCTCCCACGGGTTGCGCTGAACCTGCTTCAGGCCGAGCGAGATGCGGCGCTTGGAGCTGTCCACGTCCAGCACCATCACCTCCACCTCCTGGCTGGTGGAGACGATCTTGCCGGGATGGACGTTCTTCTTGGTCCAGGACATTTCCGAGACGTGGACCAGGCCTTCGACACCAGGTTCCAGCTCGACGAAGGCGCCGTAGTCGGTGATGTTGGTGACGCGGCCGGTGTATTTGGCGCCCGGCGGATATTTGGCAGCGACGCCCTCCCAGGGATCGGCCTCGAGTTGCTTCATGCCGAGGCTGATGCGCTGGGTCTCCGGATTGAACCGGATCACCTGCACCTTGACCTGCTGGCCGATCTGCAGCGCCTCGGACGGATGGTTGATGCGCCGCCAGGCGATATCGGTGACATGCAGCAGCCCGTCGACACCGCCGAGATCGACGAACGCGCCATAGTCGGTGATGTTCTTCACCACGCCATCCAGAATCATGCCTTCCTTCAGGCCCTGGATCAGCTCGCTGCGCTGCTCCGCGCGGGTCTCTTCCAGCACGGCGCGGCGGGATACCACGATGTTGCCGCGGGCACGGTCCATCTTGAGGATCTGAAAGGGCTGCGGCGATCCCATAAGCGGTCCTACGTCGCGCACCGGACGGATGTCGACCTGGCTGCCCGGCAGGAACGCCACGGCGCCGCCGAGGTCGACCGTGAAGCCGCCCTTCACTCTGCCGTAGATTGTGCCATTGACGCGCTGCTGCGTCTCGAACGCTTTTTCGAGGTTGGTCCAGGCTTCCTCGCGGCGGGCCTTCTCGCGCGAGAGGATGATGGTGCCATCCTTGTCCTCGTAGCGCTCGACATACAGCTCAACCATGTCGCCCGGCTTAATCTCGGGCTTGGCCCCGGGGGGGCCGAATTCCTTGAGTGCGACGCGGCCTTCGGATTTCAGGCCGACATCGACAATGGCGAACTCGTCCGTAAGCCGGACGATGCGGCCGGAAACGACGGAGCCGTCGAAGCCGGTATCTCGGCCAAGGGTTTCATCGAGGAGGGAGGCGAAATCATCGCCTCGGAAATGATCCTGCATCGGGACAGGCGGGATGACGCGGGCGATAGTCGCAGTTGATGCCATGTGTTGGTTGTGTTCCGTTACGGAGGTTCCGGGCACTGCCCGGGTTATGCCGTTGGTTTGCGCGTTCCCTTGCGGAAACACGTCTTGCCCGCGGAAGCCACGGGCCGGGTTAAGATAGCACGCGAGGGTTGTCGGCGGCAGAAATACGCTGGAAAGCGTCGAAGTCAAGGGAATCGCGCCAGCCGCGTGCGCACTTGCGCGAGCGCCAGGGCGAATGCTGCCTCTGCATCGAGCTTCGTGGTGTCCAGCACGAACGCGTCCGGGGCCTGCCGCATGTTCGGTGCGTCGCGCGTGTCGCGGGCCAGCATTTCCGCCTCGACTGTCGCCTCGTCAGCCGCGATGCCCCTGTCCCGGAGTTCAAGCCAGCGACGATGTGCGCGCTCGGGAAGGCTGGCGGTGACGAACAGCTTCGCCGGCGCATCGGGGAAGATCACCGTTCCGATGTCCCGCCCGTCCAGCACGGCGCCGCGCGTGTGGCCGAAGCCGCGCTGGAAATCCAGGAGTGCCGCACGGACTGCGGGAATGGCTGCCACCGAGGCGGCGGCGGCGTCGGCGACCGGCCCGCGCAGGTCGCTGCGGTCCAGGTCGGCCGACCGCAACGCGCGCGCCGCGTTCTCGGCCGCTTCCGGGTCGGCGGGATTGGCGCCTGCATCCAGCACGAGGCGGCCGACGGCCCGGTAGAGCAGGCCGGTGTCGAGATAGGGCAGGCCGAGCGCCGCCGCGAGCCGCCGTGCCAGGGTGCCTTTTCCCGCGGCGGCGGGTCCATCGATTGCTATAACGGGGACGATGACCGGGCCGCCGCTCACGCCGCTGCCAATTCCCCGCCCGCGTGGTTCATCAGCTCGACGAAGTCCGGAAAACTCGTGTCGATGAAGCCGGCATCGTCCACAACGACCGGTTGATCGGTCGCCAGTCCGAACACCAGGGCGCTCATTGCGATCCGGTGGTCCATGTGGGTCTCGACCATTCCGCCTCCGGAGGGCGGCCGGCCGCTGCCATGAACGATCAGGTCGTCGCCGTCGATCTCGACCCTGGCGCCGTTCGCCGTCAGCATTGCCGCCGTGGCCGTCAGCCGGTCGCTTTCCTTGACCCGAAGCTCCTTCAGCCCGCGCATCCGCGTCGTCCCGGATGCGGTGGCGGCGATCACGGCCAGGATCGGGTATTCGTCGATCATGCTCGGCGCATGTTCCCACGGCACATCGACGCCGCGCAGGTGACCGTACGTGACCGTCAGATCGCCCACCGGCTCGCCGCCCTGCACGCGGCGGTTCTCGGTCGCCATGTCGGCGCCCATCTCGGCCAGCGTGGCGAACAGGCCGCAGCGCAATTCGTTCAGCCCGACTCCCAGGATGGTCAGCCGCGAGCCGGGGACCAGGAGCGCCGCGGCAACCAGGAAGGCGGCGGACGAGGAATCGCCCGGCACGGCGACATCGGCGGCGCGCAGTTCCGGCTGGCCCTGCAGCGTGATGATGCGCCGGCGCCCGTCCGCCTCCACCTGCACGCTTGCGCCGAAGTGCCGCAGCATGTTCTCGCTGTGGTCGCGCGTCGCCTCGGGCTCCTCGACGCGGGTGATGCCAGGTGCGTTCAACCCGCACAGCAGCACCGCCGACTTCACCTGTGCGGACGGCACGGGCACGCGGTAGTCGAGCGGCAGCGCCTCGGTGGGGCCCTGGACCGCGAGCGGCAGCCGGCCGCCCTCACGCGACGCGAAACGCGCGCCACAGGCCGATAGCGGATCGATCACCCGGCGCATCGGCCGCCGGCGCAGGCTGGCGTCGCCAGTCATCACCGCGAACAGCTTATGGCTCGCCAGGATGCCGCACAGCAGGCGCGCGGCAGTGCCGGAATTGCCCATGTCCAGGACATCCGCCGGTTCCAGCAATCCGCCGATGCCGCGGCCGGCGACGCGCCAGGTTCCATCGGGGTCATGTGTCACTTCGGCGCCGAGCGCCCGCATGGCGCCCGCGGTACGCAGCACGTCCTCGCCCTCCAGCAGGCCGGTGATACGCGTCTCGCCCACCGCCAGCGCGCCGAACATCAGGGCGCGGTGGCTGATCGACTTGTCGCCGGGGACCGTGATGCAGCCGGTCAGCGGGGCTGCAGGGCGGCGTGAGATCAGCCTGTGTGCGGCGACGGCATCCATAGCAGTGGGGCTCCCGACATCGCCCGCCGCTTAGCATGCTGTGGATATATTTGACAGCAGGGCGCCACGGTGGCATGGGCGCCGCCTTTCACGCGAGCAACGCATACGAGGCCACCAGATGGCGAAGCCTGAACTCGGCACCAAGCGTGTCTGCGTCGCCTGCGGCGCCCGCTTCTACGACTTGACGAAGGTCCCTGCGGTCTGCCCGAAATGCGCCACCGAGCAGCCGATCGAGCAGCCGCGCCCGCGCCGCACCGGCGGCAATGTGGCTGAGGAGAAGCGTCCGAAGAAGCCGGTTCCCGCGCCCGGCCTGGAGGAAGCCGACATCGAGGTGGAGGGCGTCGAGGAAGAGGGCGAGGAGGACGTTCTCGAGGACGCCGCCGATCTCGAGGACGATGCCGACACGATCGGCCCCGACATCGAGGTGGAACCGGATGCGGACGAGACCGAGCGGTAGCGGCTACAGCGGCGAGCCGTCCTCTTTGCGGCTATCGGTCCACTTGCCGTCCGGTCCCACCGTTGGCGGCCGGGCTATCATCAGGCCAGAGCATTTTCTGGCTGACGGGAAAGCGTACACCTCGCCCACGAAGTGGGAGAGGTCGCGTCGCGGCAGCGATGCGGGAGAGGGTTTATCCGGCCGTATTCGACTGTCAGGCACCCTCTCCCGGCGCTTCGCGCCGACCCCGGTTCAAGCCCGGGGCAGGCTCTCTCCCACTTCGTGGGCGAGGTGTACTGAGGTGCAATGTTTTCAATCATGGTGAATATGCTCCAGGCGTCGTTTGGTGTCCGCTTGGCATCATCACAGCAGCCGAAGCCGCGCCCCGTGACCGCGGCGTAGGATGACGACGGCACGCTGACGGAAGCGGGCGGCCAGCCGGATGAGGGGCCGCGGATCGTCCGCCACCAGCAGCATCGCCTCACGCCAGCGATGCAGCGTCCCCTCGGCCTCCAGCACCACGAAGCGGCGCAGGCAAAGTCGCAGACGCGCCTGCATGCGGTGGTTCCAACCATCCGGCATGCGGCGTGACAGCGGATTCCATGCCGTCAGCAACACCGCCGCGCGGCCATTCAATCGGTCGAACAGCAAATCGGGACATCGCCGCCCAATGCGCACCGGGATACCGTCCGCCCGGTAGGTCGTGTCGCGATACGCGCGCAGCAGGCCTGGTGGGATCGGCCTAGTCGTCTTGGCGTGCCTCGCTGAACGCGACATCCCGGTGCACGTGCACCGACATCAGCAATCCGAAGCCGATCATCACCGTGATCATCGCCGATCCGCCATGCGAAACCAGCGGCAACGGCACGCCGCCGACCGGGATCGCTCCCATCACCATGGCGATGTTGACGAACACATACAGGAAGAAATTGGTGGCGATGCCAAATGCGACCAGCCGGCCGAACTGGTTGCGGCAGCGCAGCGCGATCGCCATGCCGCCCAGCACGATCAGGCCCAGCAGCGCCAGCACCGCCACGCCGCCGACGAAACCGAATTCCTCACCGATCGTGGTGAAGATGAAGTCGGTCTGTTTCTCCGGCAGGAAATCCAGATGGCCCTGCGTGCCCTGGAGGAATCCCTTGCCCCACATGCCGCCGGACCCGAGCGCGATCTTCGACTGGATGATGTTGTAGCCGGCGCCGAGCGGATCGCTCTCGGGCTGCAGGAACGTGTCGATACGGGCGCGCTGGTAGCCATGCAGATGCGAATACACGAGGCTTGCGGCGAACGGGACCGGCACCGCGAGCAGGACAAACTTCCACCAGCGCACGCCGGCCGCGAAGAACATCGCCGCACCCAGAGCCGCGGTGATGACCGCGGTGCCGAGGTTGGGCTCCTGCACGATCAGCGCCACAGGGAACGAGGACGGCGATCGCCGGAGGGATCAGGAACAGCGGATTGCCGATCCGCTCCCACGACGCGCGGTGGAACCACGACGCCAGCGCCAGCACGAGCGCGATCTTCATCAGTTCGGACGGCTGCACCTGCAAGCCGCCCAGTTCGATCCAACGCTGCGCGCCCTTGCCCAGGTGGCCGTAGCGCGCCACCAGCACCAGCAGCACCAGCGACACCAGATACGTTGGCCAGGCGAGCCGCGCGATGAAGCGGATATCGACCAGGGCGATGCCGATCATCAGAACCAAACCCGCGGCAAACCGCAGCACATGGCGCGAGGCATAGGGTTCCGGCGCGCCACCTGCCGCACTGTACAGCGCGACATAGCCGACACCGGCCAGCGCGCAGAGCAGCAGCACATAGAGCCAGCTGATCTGCCAGATCTTCGACCCGAGATCGAACGAGGGCTGCCGCCACAGACGTCCTTCCCTCATGGCGACGCCTCGCGCTGGGCGACCTGCGCGCCGGGTTTTTCGTCGCGGCCGCCGGGGTCGCGCTGCAGCACGTCCATCATGATGTCGCGGGCGATCGGGCCGGCGACGGCGGCGCCCGCGTTGCCGTGCTCCACCACGACCGACAGCGCGTAGCGCGGCGCGTCATACGGCGCATAGGCGACGAACAGCGCGTGCGGGCGATACTCCCAGGGCAGTTTGGTGCTGTCGAAATTTCCGCCCTCGCGCTGCTCGCGCGACACGCGACGCACCTGCGAGGAGCCGGTCTTGCCCGCCATCTGCCAGCGTGCATCGGGCAGCTTCGTCAGCGGCGCGGTGCCGCCCGGTTCGTTCACCACCGCCCACATGCCCTCACGCACCACATGCAGGGAACGCTCGGTCAGGCCGAGGGTGGGCCAGTCCGCCGGCTGCGATCCCGGCTGCAGCACGCCGGCGAGTTTTCGCGTGAGGTGCGGTTCCACCTTGCGTCCCGTCGCCACCCGCGCCGCATAGGTGGCGAGTTGCAGTGGCGTGACCTGGATGTAGCCCTGGCCGATGCCGGAGACGACGGTATCGCCGAGGTTCCACGGATGGCCCTGGCCGATGCGCCACTCGCGCGTCGGGATGAAACCGTTGCGCGCGCCAGGCAGGTCGATGTCCAGCGCGGTGCCAAGTCCGAAGCGGTGCGCCATCGCCGCGATGCGGTCGATGCCGGTGCGGCGAGCGGTCTCGTAGAAGAACACGTCGCAGCTGTTCTTCAGGCCGCCGCGCAGGTCGAGCGAACCGTGGCCGCCCTTGCGCCAGCAATGGAACCGCGCGTTGCCGACATCGATGTAGCCGCTGCAGTTCACCCGGTCGCCAGGCGTGATGACGCGCGCCTCCAACGCGGCCATCGCAACCGCCATCTTGAAGGTCGATCCGGGCGCATAGACACCCGCCGTCGCGCGGTTGAGCAGCGGCGTGCGCTTGTCCTGCGCCCACTCCGACCACTGCGCCTGCGACACGCCGGCATTGAACAGCGACGGATCGAACGACGGATTGGTGCCCATCGCCAGCACCTCGCCATTTCGGCAATCGAGCACCACGGCACTCGCGCTTTCGTTGCCGAGCCGGCGCAGCACCGACTGCTGCAGCCCGGTGTCGATGGCGAGGCCGAGTTCCTGGCCCGGCAGGCCCTCCTGGCGGTCCAGTTCGCGGATCACCCGGCCGAGCGCGTTGACCTCCACCTGCACCGCGCCGACGCGGCCGCGCAGATCGAGGTCGTGCTGGCGCTCCAGCCCCGCGCGGCCGACCCGGATGCCGGGTAGCGCGAGCGCCACATCATTGGCGACGTCGTCTTCGCTCGGCGGAGCCACGTAGCCGACGACATGCGCGAACAGCTCGCCGAACGGATAGATCCGCGTGGTGCCGACATCGATCAGGATGCCGGGCAGGTCGGGCGCGTTCACCTCGATGGCCGCCATGTCGTCCCAGCTCAGGAACTCGCGCACCATGACCGGGATGAAGCGGCGATGGCGGTGCACTTCGCGGTCGATGCGCGCGCGCTCGAAATCGGCGAGCGGCACGATGCGGGCGAAATTGTCCAGCGTCGCCGACAGGTCGGCGGTCTGTTCGGCAATCAGCAGAGCGCGCCAGTTCAGTTTGTTGCCGGCAAGCACGATGCCGAACCGGTCGAGCATGCGTCCGCGCGGCGGAGCGATGAGCCGGGCGCTGATGCGGTTGCCCTCGGCCAGCGTGGCGTAGCGTTCGCCGTCCACCACCTGCATTTGGTACAGCCGCGCCGCGACGCCGCCGAGCAGGGCCGCCTGCGCGCCCATCACGAGCAGCGCGCGGCGGGTGAACACGCCGGTGCGGTGCGTGCCGTGTTTCATGATGGCCCCGCCACCGTCATGGTGCCTGACCTTCCACTTCCGTCATGGCCGTCCCCGGGCGTGACCCGGGATTGGCCCGGCCACCCACGTCTTGCGGTGGACCGCGTCCCATAGTCGTGGATGGCCGGGACACGCCCGGCCATGACGATGGGAGGCACATTTCAGGCACGCTCCGGGTCGGCGATCGTACGGTGCGCGCGGACGAACACGACAGCGAGCGCCGGATAGAGCGCTATGGTCAGAACCGCCTGGAACATCGCCGGCCCGACTGGCAACAGACGGAACGACAGCAACGCCGTCATCGCCCAGCCAAGCAGTGCGGCGCCGAAGGCGACCCCGGCGAACGCCAGCCACGTCGGCAGGAAGCCCCGGTCTGTCAGCGCGCTCCGCCAGCGCAAGGCAACGCCATGTACGATGAGCAGGCTCAGCACGCCGACGCCAAGCGGCATATACCCCAGCAGGTCGAACAGCAGCCCGATCACGAACACCACCGGCGGCGGCATGGCGGCCGGACGGTGCAGCGACCAGAAATACACGCAGGCCAGCGTGACCGCGGGCAGCAGCGCCGCCTGATCGGAGATCCCGAGAGGCGCTCCGGTCAGCAGCATCAGCACGACCGTGCAGCCCGAGGGGACCGCATGCCGCGCGGCGATGTCCAGCCGCCGCCCCAGCGTGGCGCGCGGCCGGATGCCGGGGGACTGATCGGCGCGGGCCATCAGCGTCCCTGACGCTCCGGCAGGCGGACAAGGGCGTCCGGCGCCACGATGCCGCCCAGACCGTAGTCGAAGATGCGCACCACCTCGAGGCGCTCCAGCAGCGCCGCCGGCACCACCTCGGGCACCTTGGCGCTGCTGAAATGCACGATGCCGACCGGCAGATTGGCCGGGAACGCACCCGCCTCGGCACTGGTGACCACGCGTTCGCCCTCCAACGGCATGCTGCCCTCCGGCCAATACAGCAGCCGCGGCCGTGTCCCGTTGGTGCCGGCCAGGATGGCGTGCGCGCGGGAGTTCTCCAGGATCACCGGGATGCGGCTGTTGAGGTCGGTGATCAGCAGCACCCGCGCGGTCCGCGCCCCAAGTTCGGTGATGCGGCCGACCAGGCCACGCTCGTCGAGCGCGATCTGGCCCTTGCGGATGCCGTGGTTCGGCCCGACCGAGAGCAGCACGGCCTTGGCATAGACCCCGCCCGCATCGGCGACGACGCGGGCGGTGACGTAGGACGGCGCCGCGTCGGGGATCCAGCGGAGGTTGGCCTTGAGCCGCTCGTTCTCGGCGTCGAGCGCGAGCGCGATCGACTGCCACCGGCGCAGTTGCTCGTTCTCCTCGCGCAGGCGGGCGTTTTCGGCGCGGATGTCCCATAGGCCGGTGGCACCGCCGATGGTGTCGCGCAGCGCGGCGATCGGCGGCGCGAGCGTGGCGTAGATCGGCGCGAGCGCATCCGCCAGCGCCATGCGGGCGCGCTCGGCGAGCAGGGTGTCGGCCTTGCCGAGCAGCATCAGGCCGAACGCAAGGCCGATCAGCACCGGTAGGGTGAGCTTCGCGAGCGCCTGTCGCGCCTGGATGGAGAGACGGATCATGCAAACGCAGGCCTAGCCCGTTCCGCCTTCAATACGCGATTGCCCGCGCCGTGCGAAGCGTCGAATCAACAGCAGTCTGAGCCCGCCTGCACGTGCCGTCGCATCGGCCCATCCCGGCAGCCTCAAGGCGGACAAACCTGGCGATGCCGTAGATGAAATCATCCGTAACCATTTGTTCAGATACCCCGGAGTAGCCTCCTTTGCCGAGGCGTGAGGGATTTGCATTGCACAGAACGCTAGTGCCGACACCTCTGTTGCCCGCTTCTCCTGCTGAAGGCAGCCACTAATACTCTGGCCCCGCCGAGGTGATATTCGAAATGAACCATCGCGAAACAAACAATGTCGCCGACGTTCGTCCATGGAATAAGTCGACACTGCCACCCAAGGCCAAGGTTTCGCAGTTCCGACGCATGACCCCAACAATTGCCACTATCGAGGACATGCAGGCATTCGATGCGCTGGCGACACGCTGCAATCCACTAACGGAGCGACACCACACGCAATCCGGCCTTCCATCACCCCAGGCCCTGCAAATGGCCACGGACGCGATAGGTAGAGGCTACGTCCTCCCGGAGACCAGACTGCATCCTGTGGTCGCCAGTGCGATCATGACAATGTCTTATGACCTGATGAGCTACGGCCTTGCGCCGGCAGAGCCCGACCTCGCGGCAGCACATTCGAGTGGGCCGCACTCTGTTGGCCAACATGTCCTGGTGGTGGACGACACCTCCGACGTGCTGGTCGCGGTCGGAGCCTTTCTGGCGGGCGAAGGCTTTGCGGTTGTATGTGCACCCGATGGCGATACGGCGCTGCGGCTGATCGCCGCTGATCCGCGCATCGGCGTCCTGGTCACCGACTACGCGATGCCGGGACTGTCCGGCATTGAGTTGATTGCCCAGGCTGTGCAGATGCGTCCAAACCTCAAGGCGCTTCTGATCACTGCCTACCCGAACGCTGACGGACTGGCAGACCTGCCATCGCATATCAAGGTGCTCACGAAGCCATTCCGGCGCGCTGCCCTGACTACCCAGGTGAAGACCTTGGTGAGCGAGGCGCCGTCAATGCTACCGGACGAAGCGATGGAGCTTGTCGAGAACAGGCAACTCTGATGGGCCGCTCTTCACTATACCACAGCGTCGACCTACCTGAGCCTGCCCAGACCGAGTTCAGAGAAGTCAGGCTGCTGCTCGAAGGCTACACTATATCGTCCCGAACGGCCGCGCTTGGGCGGATTGCCGATGAATATGTCATGCGGAGCGGGAAGGGTCAGCGTTTGACACTTCCAATTGGGACCAGCATCGATAGTCTCACCAGAGCCTGGTCAAGGTTCCGCAATCGTTCGGAATCTGAAAGCGGAAACCCGATGGAAGGTCCGATTGCCCTTGCATCACCATCGGAGACGGTCGGTCCGTCGAAGAGCGACTTCGACAGATTCTCCTCTGGCAAGCCAATCGTCCCCCCGGCACCGGCAACGCAGCCAGGCAGGCCGCGCGGCATTGGTCAGCATGTCCTGGTGGTGGACGACTCCGCTGACACGCTGGTGGCGGTCGGCGCCTTTCTGCTGAGTGCGGGCTATGTGGTTATATCGGCGGCTGATGGCGATACGGCAATACGGCTGATCGCGAGCGATCCGCAGATCGAAATTCTGGTCACCGACTATGTTATGTCGGGACTGTCCGGGGTGGAGTTGATCATTCAGGCGCTGCAGATACGCCCGGACCTGAACGTGCTTCTTATCACCGGCTTCCCAAGCGCCGACGGACTGGCGGAACTGCCATCTCATATCAGCGTACTCGCGAAGCCATTCCGTCGCGCAACCCTGATTGCTCAGGTGAAGGCCCTGATAGGCAGGGCGTACCCGTTACTGCCAGTGGAAGCGATGGAGCTTGTAGTGGATCTACCCGGCTGATCCCAAGGGAGAGGCAGTTCGTCAACCTTCTTCAGATTGCCGCAACCGAGGTCGCCGCCGCGCCCAACCCCTGGTGCAACAGGACCGGAGAAACCACAGATCGGGACGATGCCAGCGGCAGCCAAAGCGTCACGCAGGTTCCCTTGCCAGGCTCGCTGGTGATCCGCAGGTCTCCCCCGGTTTGCTTGACGAAGCCGTGGACCATCGACAAACCGAGGCCCGTGCCGTTCAGTCCCTTGGTGCTGAAGAATGGATCGCAGACGCTTGCCAGGATATTGGAGGCTATTCCGGTGCCGGTGTCGCGGACGCGTATGACGGCGAAGCCGCCCGGGTTCGCGAATTCTGTCTCTTCCATGACCGTGGACAAACTGTCCGATACCTCGATGCACAGTTCGCCCCCCGATGGCATTGCGTCCCTCGCGTTTATTGCAAGATTCAAGACGGCGCTCTTGAGGTGTGCCGGGTCGGCCCAGATCGGCGCAAGGCCTGGTGCGACCACGATTTTGATCTTGATGCGTGGGTCGAGCGAGCGGAACAGCAGATCGCGGATCTCTGCAAAGAACTCATTCAGATCGACAGCTTTGGGCAACAGAAGCTGCTTGCGAGCAAACGACAGGAGTTGGCGTGTCAGTTTGCCGCCGTCCTCGGCAATGCGCACAGCGGAGCCCACATGCCCACGAGTCGCGGGAGGGACCCCGACGTCGTCGTCCACCAACTCCAGATTGGCTATGACAGCCTGCAACAGGTTGTTGAAGTCGTGTGCGACGCCAGCGGTAAGTTGGCCGATAGCCTCCAAGCGCCTGCCCTGGTCCCGTTCCGCTACAAGCCCGCGTTGCAAAGTGATGTCTTGTTCAGTGGCAATCATGTGACGAGGATCGCCGCCGGCCCCGTAGACGCTGGTTATATGGATGCGAGCAGGAAAGACCGAACCGTCCTTGCGGATGCGATCAGCCTCGAAGTCCACGCATCCCACACGATGTGACGTTGCGATCAGCTCGGCGCAGCGCCAGCGTTCGGCGGGCGCATACAGATCCCGGTCCAGCAGGTCTCTGCCTTGTATCTCGTCCAACCGCATTCCATGCATGGAAGCGAGCGCCTCGTTGCCAATTCGGATGGTATTGTTCGCGGGATCGATGATGCTGATGCCGATGGCAGCGTTGTGGAAGACGCTTGCCCAGAGCTGCACTTCGTCAGCGACGCGAGCACGTTCCTCCAGTCCGATAGCCCGTACGCGAGCGCTCTCGCTGTCAGCATAGGCTATTTGCAGCGATCCGATGATGATGACCATCAGGGTGGCGACCAGGAGGAACGCCACAAGCCCGTAAAACTCGGCGGAATTGGTTACCACGAACGACCACTGAGGCGGCAGGATGAAGAACCATGCCGACAGCGCGGAAAGAGCGACCGACAATAGCCCGACGCACACACCCCCGAGAAAAGTGGCGATGATCGCTGCCATGAAGAAGGTAGGGTATTGTGCGCCGATGAGCCACGGATCGACCCAGTAGCGTATCAGCGTGGCGATGGCGACCACCGCGATCATCAGCAGGTGCGCCTCGGGGAATTTCGGTCGCCGCCATGACCACCCGCCGGATGCGCCGCCACTAGCGTGGCGTCAGCGAAAACCAGCCGCCTATTTGCACGAACCTCGCAGCTGAACACCCTGTATCATGGTTGATGTTGTCAGACATGCACATGTCGCCTTGCTGCGTCGGCACGCCGACCGCCGTGTTGGTTCAGGCGGGCGATGCGGGCAGGCCAGTCTGGCCGGAATCAAACAACGATCTGACCTGGCTGATCAATTCAGCCCGCCGAAACGGTTTCGCCAACAGGGCAATGCTCGAATGCCGATCGGCAAGGCCTGTGACGCTCGGGAATCCGGTGATGATCAGGACTTTCAGCGCGGGCAGCTGCTCCCGCGCCTTGGTGGCCAGGTCAAGGCCATTCAGACCCGGCATCGCATAATCCGTTACCAGCAGCTCGAACGTACGGTCCGTGGCCAGGATCGCCAATGCCTCGTCACCGCTGCATGCCTGCACCACGTCGAACCCAGCGGCCTCAAGGAAGGCGCCCGTGGTGACGAGGACATCATGGTGGTCATCCACCAACAGCGCCGGCGCATTGTCCGAGACTATTTTTGTAACCACTGGCTGAGCACCCTTTTGTTCGCGCTGCGGGGAGAGCCGATCTCGACCAGTAGGCAGGCGCGGTTAATGAAGCCTTAAAGGTCACCTGGCGACACAGAGCCCGCTTCCGCCTCGACCCCGTGGTGGCATGGAACGCTGACGCCGCGGCTGCCATGAATGCAGAAAAATGGCGATGGACCCAGGTTCGCGCCTATTGTGCCACATCACGCCGGGGACCGCTGGGATGTACGAACGACTGCCGAGGCCAATCGTCGCATATTCGGCCGAAGGAGCGCCCACGCCGACGGATATCGGCTGGCAGGAAGCGATTGCGCGGCTTGCGCGGGAACGCTCGCTCGCGGTCACCTGTGTCGGACTGCTCAAGAAATATGGCGATCCTGGCGCCATCGACCGCGGCGCCCTCGTCTATGCCGACGCCAAGGCCGAGTTTGACGGCATCATCGCTGGCCTGAGTGTGGCGCTTGCAAGCCGCGATCAGCCATCGAGCCTGCCTGATCTGGAGGCGCGGCTGAAGCGTGGCTTCGACAAGCGCGAGGCGTTCGCCAACAGCGTCCAGCAGCTGTTGCCGTCGCCGGCGCACGGTGAGAGGGGCCTAATTGGGGAGATTGTCAGCGGCGCGATCGGACCGCTGATCGAAGCCGTCAAGACAATCTGGCTGCGCTCCCGCGACGACGATGCCTTGATGCGCAAGACGATCGGGACCCAGCTCGAGGCAACGATCTGGCCGCCATTCGAGTCCGTCTCGTCCGCGGCATGACTGGGACGCCTCAAACGGTGGGCGAAAGCGAGACGGAGCAGCCCGCTGACGAGGCACCAAAGCTGTTCGACGGACCGGTGCTGGTCGTCGACCCGGGCATGCACACGGCGGTCATCAAGCGCGCTTCGGCCGACAAGGATGGCCGCTGGGCGGTGACCGGGTCGGACGACAAGACGGTCCGCGTGTGGTCGCTCGCGGACGGCGCCCTGCTGCGCACGATCCGGCTCCCTGCCGGCCCCGGATACGTCGGCCAGGTCTACGCCGTGGCAATGAGCCCGGACGGCGCTCTCATCGCCGCCGGGGGATGGACCTGCGGTGGCGACAAGGGGGACGAGCAAATCTACCTGTTCGACCGCGAGACCGGAGGGCAGTCGCGCCGGATCCCAGGTCTGCCAGGGTTCGTAAACCACCTCACCTTCTCGCCGGACGGAAGACGCCTTGCTGCCATGCTCGGTGGTGGCAACGGTCTGCGTGTCTACGACGCAGCGCTGGACTGGGGCGAAGCGGCCCACGACGAGCTTTACGGAAGTGACAGCTACGGCGCGGCATTCGCCACTGGCGGACGGCTCGCTACCACGTCCTACGATGGCAAGGTCCGGCTGTACGCGGGCGATCTCTTGGGGCAGACCCGGCCTGCCTATGTGACCAGGGCGCCAGGCGGCGAGTGCCCGCATGAGATCGCGTTCAGTCCCGACGGGGTCCGGCTGGCCGTCGGCTACGCCAGCACCAGGGATGTCGATCTGCTGGACGGGCGCACGCTCGCAGTCCTCGCGCGGCCAGATCTGGACGGCATCAACACCGGCAACCTTGCCAGCGTGGCCTGGTCGCGCGACGGCCAGACACTGTTCGCGGCCGGCATTTACCGGTCGATCGAAAGTCACCCTGTGCTTGCCTGGGGCGGCTTCGGCGTGGGCGCGCGGCGCTTGCTGCCGGCCGGGCAGAACACGGTGATGAGCCTTGTGCCGCTGCCCGACGGTGACCTGCTGGTCGCGGCCGCGGACCCCTGGCTCGCCCGGCTTCGACCCGATGGCACGCCGCGCTGGGCGCATGGGCCACCGAAGGCCGATTTCAGCGGCCTGGCTCAGAGCATCGCCTTGTCGGACGATGGCACCCGCGTGGGCTTCGGCTTCGAGGCGATGGGACAATCACCCGCACGCTTCGATGTCGCGGAGCGGAAGCTGACCCTCGCGCCCGCCGCCGACATCCGAATGGCCATTCCGCGCCAGAACGACCTGCCGGTCGAGCACTGGCTCAATCACGAGCACCCAACCCTGGACGGCAAGACGCTGCCGCTGGATCCGTATGAGGTCTCCCGCAGCCTTGCGGTCCATCCGGCCGGCGATCGCTTCGTGCTGGGATCGGAGTGGTTTCTGCGAGCCTTTGACGCTCGCGGAACGCTGCTCTGGATGCGCTTCGCTCCCGGCGTGGCCTATGCCGTCAGTATAACCGGCGATGGCCGGCTCGTCGTGGCGGCCTACGGCGACGGAACGATCCGCTGGCATCGGATGACAGATGGGGTGGAACTGCTCGCCTTCATGCCGCGGCAGGATCGCCGCAACTGGGTCGCCTGGACGCCGGAGGGTTACTATGCGGCGACGGCAGGCGCGCACGGTGTGCTGCGCTGGCACGTCAACATCGACTGGGACGCGGCGGCCGACAGTGTGCCGATCGCCGACATCCCGGGCTTCTATCGTCCCGCCGTGCTGCCGCTTGTGCTCCAGTACCTCGAAACACCGCGCGCCATCGGCTTGGCTGTCATGGCAGAGCAGCGCCGGCAGGTCATGCTCCGCACCAAAAGTCGGGTAGCGCCCGGCGCACGGCTGCATCTGCTTGCCATCGGCATCAGCGCCTACAACGAGGACTACGCGAACTCTCTGAGGCTCCGCTATGCCCACCGCGACGCATATGATCTGGCGAGCGCAATCGTCAGCACGCAGGACAGTCTATATCAGGTCCAGCCGCAGGTGCTGCTCGACAAGGACGCGACCAAGCGCGGCATCATGCGGGCGCTGAAGATCATGCGCACAAACATGCAGGCGGGTGGAGGGAACGATCTTGCGGTGATGCACTTCGCCGGACATGGCGCGATGGTTGACGGCAAGCTCTACCTGCTGCCCTACGAGGTCGATGCGCGGGACGACGAGGGCATCAAGTCGGATGGGCTTTCCGCTGACGACCTCAGGGGCGAGTTGCTGGAACTCGCCAAATATGGGCGCGTGCTGGTCCTGCTGGACGCCTGCCATTCCGGTGCAACGACGATGAACGGCGCGGGCATCACGATCGATGCGGACGCGCTGCGCACCGGTCTCGCCGCGGCGAACGTGACCGTGCTGACCTCGTCCCAGGGCAGTGAGATCTCTCTGGAAGATGACGCCTGGCAGCACGGCGCCTTCACCAAGGCGCTGCTCGACGCGTTCAACGATCCCGCTGCGGACATCGACCAAAAAGGGCTGATCAGCACGTTGGGGCTGGCGAAGTACCTCGAGAAGCATGTGCCGGCGCTGACCGGGGGGAAGCAGACACCGGGGATGGAAGTCCGCTTCGAAGCGACCCTGTTCGCGAGCGGATCGTAGGTCCGTCACGCCGGGTAATACCGGGCGCCCGAACCAATGACCGTCCGTCACTGCTATTTCCGTCCGTCATGGCCGGGCTTGTCCCGGCCATCAGAAGCGGCACGCTGCCACGACGGATGGCCGGGACAAGCCCGGCCATGACGGTGTACCGGCCACGACCATTCAGAAAATGATTGCGACCTGGGTAGCCAACTCCCAGGTGCCGGTGCCTTGTGGGCGCAGCGCATTGTAGTAGGCGCCGACCTGCAGGTATACCGGCAGCTTGCCGCCGAGCACGATCACCCGGCCGGCCAGGGCGCCGACGGGTAACACCCATTTGGCGCCATTCGCCATCCAATCGGCAGTTATGGTCGGGTTGGTGCCGACGAACCATCCATTGCTGAAATTGTAGTAGAACGCCGGAGTTATCATCATCATGCTGAAGCTCGTGCCGCCGTGCAGAGCCGGTGTGCCCCCTTGGCCAGAGGTGCCGCCGAGCGAGAACACGTTGCTGATTTGCACACCATAGACCAATGCGCCGTCGATTCGCGACACCACGGCGGCAGGCCCGACGCCCCAGACATTTGAATCCAGCTTCTTGCTGGTGATGGTCGGTATCTGGATGATCGGACCGGCGCCCCAGGACCAACCGTTGAGCGGTCTGCTGGGCGACAGCAACGCCAGGAACGTTGAAGCTGCCAGGCCGAACGGCCCACCTTGCGGCTCGGGCCATTCCAGCGGCAGCCCCGCCTGGGTGATCAGGTTCCAGTCCTCGTTGAGCTGGATCGGGATATTCACCAGGATGTTGAGCGTGTCCTGCGTGCCCTTGGGCGATGCGAGCACACCCTGCGCCTTAGGCGGTGGCACGTTGAAGTTGGTGGAATTATCCAGTTCGATGCTGGTCAGGCCGCCGATCGGGTTCTGCTGTCTCTTGGCCAGCCCCGTATAGTCATCAACGGGCGCCAGCTGTGCTTGTGCAGTGGGGCCGGCCCCGGCGCCCAGCACGACCAGTAGCGTGCCGATTGCCGCGGTCCGTGTGTTGGCAAACCATTTCCGGTTACGATGCGCCACCTGCCAGTGTCCCCGTAAACACCTGGCTCCGACAAGGCCTTGCCCTCGAAGAAGCGAGTGCCAGCCCCATCCACATTCAGAGGCTTAGTTTCTCAAGCGAACCGACCAGTGCGACATACTTCCCCACAGGTACTCATTTTGCAATAGATCAAGGCCGATTCGACCAGCCTGGCGGCAGAGAGTCGCCGCGATCAACCCCTGTGACTTTGCCGAGGCAATGGGCCGGCGGATCAGTGAGCTGCCTCCTTCCATGATGTGGCGGAGTGGCGCTTCAATGTCCGCTTGCCTCCCGGAAGATACGCACCCATTCGACATATCGCGCAGCAATCAGCTCGACGGCTTTCTCCCGCACCATCGTCTTGTCCCGCAGCGCAACCAGAGGGTCCCAAAACGACGTGCGCCCAACCGCAAAGCCAATGAAGCCCGGAACCGGTGCCGCGGCGCGCAGCCAACCAATGATGCCGGCCTCGTCCGCGCCGCGTCCCAGCACGATACAACCTACCTTGTCACGGCCATGCGCCCGAGCCGCGGCCACCAGCGCAGCACAATCGTCCCGGCTCGCCAGCCCCTCGACCTTCCAGACATCGGGCTCGACCCCTCCGGCTTGCAGCTGCTGGATCGCGCCGACCATCAGCGACGGTCGGAGTTCTCGATCATAGAGGCGCTGGTCGCCCTCCACTCGGTCGGATTGCTCATGGGTCATCGGCACGAGCAATTCGAACATGAAGTGGTGTCCGATGCGATGGACATACTCGCTCAACTGGTGCAGTTGCGCCGCCTGGCGGGCATTCAAGGCCGCATCGTCTTCGGGATTGTAGCGCACCAGCACCTTGACGAAGCGCGGGCTGAACTCGGCGATATGCTGCTGCCATTGGTCGCCGTATTCGAACTGGAATTCCGGCTGGCCGCTCTTTTCCGCTGGTGCACAGGTTATGTAGTTGTTGGCACGGGCGTCGCGCAGAATTGCCGCGCCGAACTGCTCATCCACCAATATGCCGGCAGCCTCGCGGGGTACACCTTGCTGTAGCGCGGCCTTGAAGCCGTCGTAGACCACCTGTTTGCTGGCGGCCACTGTTGCCGTCTGTTCCGCGGTCAGCGGTCCGGAGAAGCCGAACAGACCTTTCTCGAACGACGCACGGTGATCAAAGGGCAAGATGTAGAGCGGGTTGTCATATCCGATGTCCATGCGATCTCTCCCTGCTGTCGATGCGAATGTCAGGCGTTCAAAACGCCGTCGCGCACAAGCTATTCCGTTGCGGTCGGTACGGGAATGTCTATCATGGTTAATTCATCCTTTCGCAGGACGGAAGACTGATCGACCGCCTCGATGCCGTGGCCTTGATGCCGCAAGGATTTCGCAGCAGAGCAGTCCGGACGGAAGTTGAACGCTGATCGAGTGCTTCCAAGCAGCCAGGAGCCGTTGATGAAATCCCGCATGCTTCTCCCCGCGCCGACGGCATCGAGGAGTTCGGACGATCCGCTGATCGACATCCGCGGCGGCGCCTACGCGGTGTCGTTTTCCCGGCGCAATCCCTGAGGCGTACGGTCGCCCACGATGCGTTGGCCGCCTCAGCGCTATAGCCAATCGCCCCCGAACCGTTGTCAGTCGTGCTCACCGACGGCATGAACCAACAACCTTTTGTCACCGCTCGTTCCGTCCGTCATGGCCGGGCCTGTCCCGGCCATCCGTCACAACGCCGGTGCGGGTTGAGATGGCCGGGACAAGCCCGGCCATGACGGTGAAACGTTGTAGGAGCAGCAGGAAGCGTTAACGGCGTTCAGCGAGACCATTGCCGCGCCTGCCCCTCGTCTCCGGACATGGGGGCGAGGGCGCTTCGCTCCCCCACAATTTCATTACTGTCACGGCACCAACAGGATCTTGCCGATGTGCTGGCTGCTCTCCATGAGCCGGTGCGCCTCCGCGGCCTCGCGCAGCGGGAACTGCCGGTAGGTGAAGGTCCGCAGCCTGCCGGCGCCCCACAGCGGCCAGACCTTCTCCTGCAGCGCCGCGACGATGGCCGCCTTCTCCCCTATGCTGCGCGAACGCAGGGTCGAGCCGGTCACGGTCAGATGCTTGCGCTGGATCGCACCGAAGTCGGCCTCGACCTTGGTGCCCGCCATCAGCGCCACGAAGCACAGCCGGCCCTCGCGCGCCAGCAGTTCGATCTCGCGCGGGATGTAGTCGCCGCCAACCATGTCCAGGATCGCATCGACGCCGCCCCCGCCCGTGAACTCCTTGCCGACCGCTACGAAATCCTGCGTGCGGTAGTTGATCGCGACATCTGCGCCGAAGTCGATGCACGCTTCGCACTTCGCGTCGGAGCCCGCGGTCGCCAGCACCTTGCAGCCGAACGCCTTGGCGAGCTGGATCGACGTGATGCCGATCCCGCTGGAACCGCCCTGGATCAGGAAGGTCTCGCCAGACCGCAGATGCATCCGCTCGAACACGTTGGTCCAGACAGTGCAGAACGTCTCGGGCAGGCCGCCGGCGTCGATCAGGCTGACCCCTTGCGGCACCGGCAGACACTGCACCGCGGGCACCGCGGCGTACTCGCCGTAGCCGTCGCCGATCATCAGCGCGCAAACCTGGTCGCCGGTCTTCCATTCGGTGACGCCGTCGCCGAGCTTCACCACCGTGCCGGAGCATTCCAGGCCGGGGATGTCGGGCGCGCCGGGCGGCATCGGATAGCGGCCCATGCGCTGGAGGCAGTCGGCACGGTTCACGCCGGCGCCGACGATGCGGATCAGCACTTCCCCGGTCTTTGGCTCCGGCACGGGGCGTGTGGCGGGCACCAGGACCTCGGGTCCGCCGGGCTGTTTGATCTCGATGACCGTCTGGGTGGCGGGGATGTTGGCGAGCACGACCGGTCCTTCCATCCTTGGTGTCGGGCGCTTGGTATCGGGCGCGGCTCACCGGTATGGCAAATCGATGGCCCTCGCGCCAGGATGGCGCCGGTGGTATCGTAACGGCCTGCCAAGGGGCGTCGAGTGGCTGCGATCGTACCGATTGTCGATTTCTGGCCGGTGGCGGCGGCATTCCCAGCCGAGAGCTACCGGATGCTGTATCCCGGCGCGCTCTCGCTGTTCGGCTTCATCGGCTTCTCCGTCCTGAAGATCCCCAATGGCTGGTCCAACCCGCTGTATCTGGCGCCGCTGTTCGTCTCGGCGGTGCTGACCTACGGCATGTTCTGGTTCGTCTGGGCCTGGTTCGGCTCGCTGATCGCCTTCGGCTGCCTGGCGGGCCCGTACGTGCTGGCCGAGATCACCGGCAGCCTGCTGTCGATCCGCATCCGGTCCATCCTGGTTTTCGTCGCATTCTTCGGCAGTATCCTGTGCGCCGACATGGCGGTGCACATGGGAGAGCTTGGCTGATGGCCTACTACACGAAGGTGCTGCAGCCGGATGAGACGGTGAAGGTGATCGGCAGGCTGCACTGGTCGATCTACCTCCGCGCGGCGATCGTGCTGCTGATTGCGCTCGGGGTGCTGGCGGGTTCCTACTGGCTGCCCGACCCGCTCTGGCAACAGTATGCGCTGTGGGCGAGCGCAGGGATCGCCGCACTTGGATTGGTGCTGCTGCTGGCTGCCGCGATCCGTCGCCGCGCGACCGAGATCGTGGTGACGGACCGGCGCGTCATCTTCAAGCGCGGCCTGATCACGCGCCACACGGTGGAAATGAACGTGAGCAGGATCGAGACGGTGGACGTGGAGCAAGGTCTGGGCGGCCGCATCTGGGGCTATGGCACGGTGCTGATCCGCGGCACCGGCGTCGGACTGGAGCCCCTGGTGGGGGTCGGCTCGCCGCTGCTCATCCGCAATGCGATCGTCGTAGGGTAGGGCAGGGCCGGGCATCCACCGTAGTTCGCTACTCGTGCCGATCGGAGGAACTCTTCTCCGACCATGGCCGCAGGAATCGCGGCGGCAGGCGAACCACGCGCAGCAGACCGGCGGCGCTCGACAGGCTGTGGATCGACCGGCGCGCCTCCAGCAGCAGATCGCGCGTCTGCAGCTGTTCGCCCGTACCGCCGGTTTCCCGCACAAACGAGAGTCGATGCAGAGACATACAGCCCGACCAGGCAAGACAGTCCGAAGTAAAAGGTCCAGGAGTGGAAGTCGAGCACCTGGACGGTGACCTCATTGCCACCGCCCTTCCAGGTGACGGCGAGCGTCAGCGCATGTGCCGCGAAGAAGTCGGCGCATAGCCCGCCGATCACCGGCGCGATCGCGGCGCAGGTCGCGCTCACCACGCTGCTGGCCGCGAGGAACGCAGTCGCCTGGCCGGCCGGCGACAGTTTCATTGCGATGTTGCCGGAGGCCAGCGCCACGCCGGCCGTGGCGATGCCCATCAGCACATGGACGGCGAACAGCAGATAGAGCGTCATCGGCTGCACCCAGGCAATTCCCGTGAAGGTCCAGGCCAACGTGCACGCCAGGAACAGCGGTGCGGAGACCTCCAGCACGGCCTTGTTGCTGAACCGGTCGATCAGGTTGCCCCACAGCCCGAGTGCCGCCAGGTTGCTGAGCTGGCTCGCCGTCGTGAGAACGATCACCATCGTCATCGAGTAGTCGAGCGTCTTGAGCATGTAGACGGCAAAGAACGGCGCGGCGAGATTGGCGGCGAAATTCCACGACGACTGAAAGACGATCAGCCGGCGGAAGTTGGCGTCGCCGAACGGCGCGGACAGCAGGGGCAGGATGCGCGTGCGCTCCCCGGCCGGCGGCATCGGCTGCTCCGGCGTGATCGACAGCAGCCAGACGCCGAACAGGCCGAGCGCCGCGCTGACGCCGAACAGGACCGAATAGGCGAGCACGGCATGGTCCGGCGCTATTCTCCGCCAGGTATCGATCAGCAGCCCGCAGACCAGCGCGAGCGTGGTCGCGAGTGCGGTCGTTGCGGCGGTCCGGCGGCCGAAGAAGCGACCATACTCGTTCTCCGGGACGAGATCGCGCATCCAGGAGTTCCAGGCGCATCCGGCGACCGCGGCCATCGCCTGATACAGCGCGATCGACACGATCAGCGTGATGATGCCCGCGCTCGGTCCGAGGAACGGCGCGGCGACGGTGGCGATCAGCACGGTCCGGCCGATCCCCGCGGCCCAGGTGGCGATGGCACGCCGTCGGCGCAGGCGCTCGACCAGGACGACGGCCGGCAGTTGCAGGAACTGCACGGCGAACGGCACCGCTGCCAACACGCCGATCGCGACATTGCTGGCGCCCAGGCCCACCGCGTAACCGACCAGGAACACGCCGGTGGTGAGCGTGCCCATGGCCTCGCTGGCAAGCGCGTCATAGAGGACCAGCCGGAAGGTCCTGTCCGATGAGCCGGCACCGGTCGCTGTCGTCGTATGGCTGCTCATGCGGGCAGGAGACAACGCTGCTGCCGCGGGGTGCAAGCTTCGCGCATATCGCCTAAGGATCTGCTCCGGAATAAGTACTCAAAGTGTCGCTGCGGTCGCAACGGTCGCACCCATATCGTCATGGCCGGCCTTGTGCCGGCCACCCACGTCTTCCCTTTGTGCTGGCAGCAAAGCCGTGGATGGCCGGGCCTGATCCCCGGATCAAGTCCGGGGACGGCCATGACGATGAAGAGTGAGGCGTCTTCGGAACTGATTTGGTCGCTTCTAAGCAGAACCTAAGCGTGCTGCACATGCTCCGGTGCGGCAGCGTCCAGCACC
>CAWABH010000054.1:0-13719 GCA_963780095.1 uncultured Alphaproteobacteria bacterium | reverse complement strand
GTTCGCCTTCGATCGTTGCCGGGTAGAGGAGCCGATGTTGCGGTCGGTGGGCGATGGGCACGTTTCGGCGTGCCATTTGGATCACGTGCCGGGTGGGCAGGCGCGCCGATGGCGGCTTAGGGGATGACGAGGGTTCGAACGCGGGGAGTGTGTCGATTCTACCCCTGATCGCTCCTATTCCTGCGGCGATCTGTGCCCAATCCTGACCAGTCACCGGCGGGTTCCGCCATGCGCTCGATGAGAGCGCGGATCGCGAATAACGGAATTCCTTGCGTTTGATCCGGCTTGCAGGAGCCGAGATCGACGCGGCCTGCCTTTGATCGGTGCATTTGCTACTACTTGCGCACCTGTCGACCCATCAGGGCAAGCGCGTCCCAACCGAGCAGCAGTAACCCTAAATCCGGCAGCTGACCTCGAATCGGCAGTTGGATTGCAGCCTCTCACAACCATGGCGAGCAGCTCAGGCCGGCGCGATACGCGGTGGCGGGTCGAGTTGGCGGCCTTTCAGGTAGCGTTTCAGCGCCTCACTCAGGATGCGATACCAGCGTTGGACAGGATCCAACTGCTCCGCAGTTTGGCGCAACCGGGCCAGAAAGCCGGCGATCCGTATGTCGGCGCGGCGTGCCGGCGCCAGCGTGGTCGTTCCGGCCGTAATTCTTCAACCAGAATTGAGTGGAGAGGAAAGTCACCCGTCGCCTCGCTGTGCGTTTGTAACACGGCAACTGCAAGGACTGGCACATGCCAGATGTGCAGGACTACTTGAGCCTCGCCTCGGAAGCGCATGACTTCGCGGCGTGGACGCCAGACCCTGAACCGGCCGCCAGCTATAGTAGGCTTGCGGGGTCGTATCATGCCCTCGCCCGTTTCCGCGACCAGATTTTGGCAGGCGGTGGTCGTGAGTCGCGCGACGGACGGCAGGTGCTCGGACATGGAGCCCCCAACACAATTTGGTTCCCGGACTAGCTCGCATTGGCGATGGCCGCCGCCGGGGCGGCTCAAAACGGGCTTTCCTTGGGCCGACGCGCCAAGACCAACGGCCAACGCTGCGCCCCGCCAATGGTGTATGCGGCAGCACCGCCGCCACTACAGGCACCGCCATTAGGCCGGTGCCGATGCCGATGAACCCCAGCGCGACCTCGGCTACCATTTGCGAACTGTCGATGTTGGTTTTGCCTGGGCCGGCCGTCACCATGGGTCGCCAAGGCGACGAGGTTGCACGCCCGGCAACCGCAAACGGTGCAGGTGCGTTCACATTGCCATGAAAGTCATGCTCGTAGAGGACGACGAGCTTGTGCGTGCCACCCTGGTGGACTGCCTGGAAGACGCGGGACTTCAGGTCGCAGAATTCGCTGACCCTGAGAAAGCCCTCAGCCCACCCGCGACAGTTGATCCACCGGATGTCGTGATCACCGACGTTGATTTAGGTGCAAAACTGAACGGCTTTGATGTCGCTGCTGCCGCGCACGACCGTTGGCCGTCGATTCATGTCCTGCTGATCAGCGGACTGCCGGCCGATCATACTGGACAGCGGCTTGACGCGCGTGATCGGTATCTACAGAAACCTCTGTCCGGCCGGCGTTTGCTACGCACTATCGACGAGTTGGCAAAGGCGGCCTGACCTCGAGGGCGTTCGACTGCGGTCTCCGCGTCTCGCGGCTTCTGTATTCCCTCATGCTGGTTGCGATTTCGTCGAAGCCAAGCAGTACGCCTGGATCAGATAGGCAAGCCGCAGGCATTCGGCGTGACCACAGGATGCCCCACGGTCTCAGGCGACACGTGATAGCGGCGCGGATCAATCGCCATCTGCAACGCCTCGGCAGAAGGCGCGCCAAGTGCCATGTCGCGAGGGCACTCTATCGGCATGGCGGAGGATGTACTCGCCCATGTCGATCCAGCGAATGCGCCGTGTCAGCACAAGTATTGCTGAGAACGGGGCGGCCCGTCACCCTGGCAACTCGCTTTCCGGCGAAGGCGCGCGCTTGGATGTTTCGATGCCGGAACCGCTTCTGTGCAGTCACGCTCGAAATAGTAGGAAATCGCGATTTGACTCGTATCGATCGTGCTTCGGGGATCATGCGGGTTGAGCCGGAGCGCTGCTAACGGTGCTTCGCGGACCCCGGCAAGGTATCCTGCGTAGCGGACGATGCGTCCCTTGACTGAGTGAGGCCAGGGACGATTTGAAGTCCCCTGACAGGGCAGAGGAAACGAATACCGTCGGGCAATCTGCTGATACGGTGGATCGGGTAAGCACTTGAAAACATCAAGTTTATGGTGTCTGGCGGAGAGGGTGGGATTCGAACCCACGGTACCCCTGAAGGGTACAACGGTTTTCGAGACGTCCCGATCGACCGCTCCGGCACCTCTCCGCTCCGCGCCCGCATGCTACAGGAGGCGCGGCGCGTTATAGGAGCGGCAACCGCGCATCGCAACACAGCCGTTCGGCCGTCCGCTGTTCAAGCCGCGGCGCCCGCAGTCGAATGGAAATCATCTGCATGATGGCCAAGTTTTGCCATTTCCTTCCATGCAATAGCGAGACCATGGAAGATAATACTTTCTTGGGCCCGTGGTGTTTCGATACTGAACTAAAGCTCGAACATCATCTCCTACCGCGTGGTCAGGACCCGCCGCCTCGGCAACGCCATGGGAGGCCCCCGATCGTGAGCCGCATCCACGTCATCCATGAGAACGCCGCCTGGCTGCCGCCGCTGGCCCAGGCATTCGACCAGCGCCGACTGCCCTGGACTGAGTGGTTCCTCGACGCCGGCACCTTCGATCTCGCGGCCGCGCCGCCACACGGCGTGTTCTACAACCGCATGAGCGCATCCTCGCACACGCGGGACCATCGCTACGCCGCCGAGCTGACCGCGGCCGTTCTGGCGTGGCTCACCCGATGGGGCAGGCGCGTCGTCAACGGTCCTGGCGCCCTCGATCTGGAGATCAGCAAGGTGCGGCAATATGCCGCACTGGAAACCCACGGCATTGCCACCCCGCGCACCGTTCTCGTTGCGGGGCGCGACCGTCTCGTTGCCGCCGCGCAGCGGCACTTTCCGGACCAGCCGGTCATCCTGAAGCCGAACCGTGGCGGCAAGGGCCTCGGCGTCCAGCTCTTCCACTCCGCCGACAGTCTCGCGGCCTGGCTGTCCGGCGCGGATTACGTGGCACCGGTCGATGGCCTGCACCTGCTGCAGGAATACGTGCGCGCGCCACGCCCGGTCATCACGCGCGCCGAGTTCATCGGCGGCCGGTTCCTTTACGCCGTCGAGGTGGACACCAGCGACGGCTTCGAACTCTGCCCCGCGGATGCCTGCGCCATCGACGATGCCAACTGCCCGGTCGGTGCAAGGTCGGCGGAGAAATTCACCATCGTGGATGGCATGCCGGCTGCACTGCGCGGGCGGCTGGAACGCTTTCCTTCGGCCACCGGTGTGGAGGTGGCGGGAATCGAGTTCATCAGCGACCCGGCGGGACGCACGCTCGTCTATGACGTGAACACCAACACCAACTACAATGCCGACGCAGAGGCGCGCGCCGGCCGGGCCGGCACACCGCGGTCCGGCCCGGGTGCAATCGCGCGGTTCCTCGGCGGCGAACTGTCGCGATTGTCCGCGGCAGCCTGAACGCGCGGGCGGAGCCGGACCAATGCGTTGTTGCGCGGAACAATACAACGGTCCTTTAGCAATTGACTTCAAATGGGTATCGTTCCATAATCGCATGCAATTCTTGTGTGAGGACGGGCCGATGCTGGCCTGGCGGGGCAATGCCGACATGGAGACGGGAAGGCCGGTGCCGCGCGGGTTGCGCGGTACTCGGCGGCGGCAAGGCTCCCGTGAGCACGTCCGGCGTGCTGAGCCAGATCGAGGCGTGCGTTCCCGCGCTGCGGCGCTACGCGGTGGGGCTGCTGCGCAGCCGCGATGAGGCGGACGATCTGGTGCACGACTGCCTGGTGCGCGCGCTCGACAAGCTGCACACGAGGCGCGACGAGAGCGATATCAGGACGTGGCTGTTCACGATCCTGCACAACCTGTTCATCAGCCAGATGCGTCGGCGGCGCCTGCGCCCTGTCCCCGAAGCCCTCGACGAGATCCACGAGTCCGCGCACAGCCAGCGCCCGTCGCAGGAGGACGGCCTGCAATGGCGCGACCTGCTGCGGGATCTTGACCGGTTGCCGGAAGAGCAGCGCAGTGTCGTGCTGCTGGTCTCGGTCGAGGATCTGTCATACGCGGAGACCGCTGCGATGCTGGGCGTGCCGATCGGCACCGTGATGTCGCGCCTGGCGCGGGGCCGTGAACGGCTGCGCCAGCTTTCCAGCGCGGAAGCCGGCACGGACGTCCGCCCCGCACTGCGGAGAGTCAAATGAGTTACGCGAGCGGCCTGGGCAGCGACCTGGGGTGCGCGGTCCTCGATGAGGATCTGCACGCCTACGTGGACCGCGAGCTGGGGTCGGATCGCAGGCCCGTGGTCGAGCGCCATCTGCGGGACCATTCCGAGTCGGCGCGCCGGGTCAGTGCCTACATCGCCCAGCGGGAGGCGCTCCGCGCGGCTCTGGCCGGCCCCGGCGAGCGAGCCGGTTCCCGCGTGGCTCGATCCTCACCTGCTGCTGCGGCATCGCATCAGCGAGCGCCGGAGCATCTGGCGGGCCGCGGCTGCGGTGCTGCTGGCCATCGGCATTGGCGGCGCTCTCGACTGGGTGCTGGACGGCGGGTTCATCGACCACTTCGATCAGCGCCTGGCCGACACGTTCGGCCAACAGGCCGCGGCCGCCTATCTGGCGCTGGCGCAGACCAATCCGCAGCCGCTCCAGGTTGCTTCGATCGACAGTCTCTCGACGAGCGTCTCGAAGGCGTTGGGCGTGCCAGTGCGGTTTCACGATACCGGCGCGGCGGGCTTTGCGCTGCTCGGTGG
This sequence comes from uncultured Alphaproteobacteria bacterium, assembly GCA_963780095.1. Lineage (GTDB taxonomy): Bacteria > Pseudomonadota > Alphaproteobacteria > Acetobacterales > Acetobacteraceae > JAMXLO01. The sequence continues at coordinate 8,817 of CAWABH010000054.1, read as the reverse complement.
ATGGGTCCTGCCCGCGTCCAAAGGACAGGCCGTCCAGCTCGCGTTTCGCGACGTCCACGACAACAAGGTGATCACGCTCTATTTCGAAGGTCGTCCCGGCGCCAAGGAGACGCCGTTCCGGCGGGTTGCCGGCGCATGCGTGCCGACGGTGGCCTGGGAAGACGACGATCTTGCCTGCGCGATCAGTGGCACCGTCGAACCGGAGCGTTTGGAGCAGATCGGCCGTCGCATCTACGACGCGCTGCTGTCCTGACAACGGCTGGATGACCGGCCAGGCTGTCTGCAACATCCGTGCGCACCGTCGCCGTCGAAGTATGCACGAACGGGATGAACCTCGTTGCCGGATTACGTAGAAATACGAATGGTGCCCGGGGCTCGTGCTGGATAGATCGCTTCACCAAGACATGAAGGACCGCCAAAGTGGCGAAGTACGCAACGTGGGCGCGCGAGTATCTGCCGGGGACGCCGGCTCCATCCGACGGCATCTACGAGCAGTGCAACGTGCTCGGCTCCGCGACCGGTGTCCGCATCGCCCTCGAAGGCGGCCAGAAGCTGCCAGCGGCGCCGCGCGGCTTCACCTGGCGGGCGGTCGAGCCATCGCGCAGACAGGCGCCGGCCAGGGCGAGATCGGCCGCGCGGCCAGATCAGCGGAAACGGACTGAGCGGACTCGCTCGCTTGGCGACCGGCTGACGCCGTGCCAACCTTCCGGCTCCCCTAGCGAAACCGGAGGAAGCCATGGCACTACGCAAGTTCATCATCGAACGCGACATTCCCGCTGCCGGATCGCTTGACCGCGAGCAACTGCGTGGCGCGGCGGCGAAATCCAACGACGTGCTGCGACAGCTCGGCCCCGACATCCAGTGGCTCGAGAGCTATGTCGCCGCCGACAAGACGTTCTGCGTCTATCTCGCCGCGGACGAGGACATCATCCGCAAGCACGCCGAGATCAGCGGCTTCCCCGCGACGAAGATCACCGAGGTGCGCAAGATGATCGATCCGACCACCGAGCAGCCGGGCTGACGGGACGATGCGATGCGCATCGCGCTGATCCATGCGCTGAAGCATTCCATTCCGCCGATCGAGCAGTCGTTTGCCCGGCTGTGGCCGGAGGCGGAACTCGCCAATCTGCTGGACGACACGCTGTCGACCGATCTGGCGCGCGATGGCGCGCTGACCCCGGCGATGACGGATCGTTTCCTGACGCTCGCGCGCTACGCCGCGTCGTGCGGCGCGGACGGCATCCTGTTCTCCTGCTCGGCGTTTGGCCCCTGCATCGACGCCTGCGCGCAGGCGCTGGCGCCGATGCCGGTGCTGAAGCCGAACGAGGCGATGATCGAGGAGGCGGTGGCTCTGGCCGGGCCGGCGGGAAGGATCGGGCTGCTGGCGACCTTCGCGCCAACGCTCGCGACGATGCCGGCGGAGTTCGCCGCCGTTGCGCCGGGCGTCACGTTGGTGTCCGTGTTGGCGGCGGAGGCGCTGGCGGCGCTGAACCGCGGCGACGCGGCGGCGCACGACCGGCTGGCAGCCGAGGCCGCACGCCCGTTGGAAGGTTGCGACGTGGTGGCGCTGGCGCAGTTCAGCCTGTCTTCCGCCGCGCCTCAGGTGGCGGCTGCGACCGGCCGCACCGTGCTGACCACACCGGACAGTGCGGTCCGCAAGCTGCGGCGGCTGTTGCTGCCGTCGTAGCCGGGCATGTTGCGAACATCGTTCGCCGGGCATGTTAATGTCATCCCCGCATTAGCGGGGAATGCGAAGGAACAGCACGCATGTCACGACGCGCAGGCCGACGGCCTGACGCGGAACAGCGCGGCGAAGTCCGACCGCGCGACAAGCAGCAGCCGGTCAGCGGCGAAGTGCGACAGATCGGGCTCGGCACCCGCCTCGAGCAGCAGCAGATAGTCGTAGCCGCAGAGATCGACCGTGCCCCGCACGGCAAGCACGCCGTGGTCTGGCATCGAGCCGGCGCGATCGGCGAGCTCGCGATACGGCGGCAGGGTCGTCACCGGCTGCTGCGACGGATTGTCGAACAGGAACGGCCAGTATGCCCGCCGCTCGATCAGCAGCAGGGCAGGCAAATGGTAGTCGGTGCGTATCCCGTTGGACAGCCGTCGGCTGAGCGGACCGTCATGCCAGTAGTCGGGCGCCTCCTCCGGCGATACGGAGGCCACGAAGACGCGTGCGCCGGGCGCGACGGTGGCGATGACCGCGCGCATGTCCGCGACGTCGTGCCGGTGGCCGTGCCAGGCAAGTCCGACAATTGCCATGCGGACGCAGAACAGCACGGTGAACATGGTGACGGCGGCATATGCCGTGGCGCGCGGCAGGCCGACTGGCAGCACCGCGGCGAACAGCAGGAAGCCCAGCATGATCGCGAAGCGCTTGTAGAAGAAGAATGTGCCCTTGAATGCCCAGGGCGCCGCCAGATAGAGGCCGGCAACCAGCAGCAGAGCAGGGCCGGACCCCGCCGTCACGCGGCAGCGACCTTTGGCGATGCAGGCGAGGAGGAAGGCGCCGACCGCGCAGGCGGTGGCGATGTCGAGCGGCAGGACGTAATTCACGAACGGAAACACCAACTGCCGCGTCTTGTCGGCGAGCGACAGAAACTCGGTTTCGGCGGGCAGCGGCGCGAGCGGCGAGAGCAGGTAGAGGCCGAGCGGCACGGCCGCCAATGGCGCCAGCGCGGCGATGCGTGCGAGCATCGCCGCCCTCTCGGTGCGATGGGCCCAGATCCATTCCAGTTCGTATCCGGCGATCAGCGCATAGAAGAACACCAGCCCCATCAGGTGGCAGAAGAACAGCGCGACCGTGCCGATGACGGCCAAAACCATCGCGCGGCGCGGGGCGCGGTCGCGCCATGTGATCCAGGCGGCGGCCAGCAGCAGCGCGATGCCGATGGCGGCGACGAAGTTCACGAAGCCGAGCAGCAGCGTGGCGTTGTAGGCGACCAGGCCGGACGCGAGCGGCCACGCGGACCGCGTGCCGAACGTGGCTCGGCTGTAGGCGATCGTGCCGAAGACCGGCAGCAGGATGGCGCAGCCCACGACCACGCGTCCGGCGAGATGGATCGGCAGCACGTGCAGGAGCGGCGGCAGCGCGAGGTCGGTGCCGAGATTGGGAATGATCGCCCAATGCGATGCATACATGCGCGACAGAACCGGATCGGTGCCGCCGAATGCCAGCACCGTCGCGCGCGCCAGGTGGTTGGGGTAGTCGAGCAGCGGCGGGACATCGACCAGCGCCAGTGGTGCGAGCAGGATCGCGCACAGGACAGCCAGCGCCCATTTCATGCCGGGACTTGAGCGGGCGCGGCGCCGCGCACACTCGGCCGGTGGAACGACAGGAGGGCAACCATGGACCTGACGCAGTTCAGCGCGACGGTGGCCGAAGGTGCGCCGCCGGAGGGGATGAGCCTCGCGTTGCAGACCTTGTGGTGGGATGCCAAGGGCGACTGGAATCGTGCCCATCAATGCGCGCAACAGGATGAAGGCAAGACCGGCTCGATCGTGCACGCCTATCTGCACCGCAAGGAGGGCGACATGCGCAATGCCGGCGGCTGGTACAGCCGCGCCGGCCGCGAGCCTGCCACGGTGCCGCTCGAGGAAGAGTGGCGGTCGCTGGCCGACGAGATGCTGACCTTGGAGGCGGTCGAGGGTGCGCGTGCGGCGATGGATGGTTTCATGGCGGCGTTCAATGCCAGGGACGCCGATGCGATCCGCACGCGCTGGTTCCACTTCCCGCATGTCCGCTTCCACAGTGGAACCGTGACGATGATGCAGCGGCCGGAGGACTACCACAATCTGGTCTGGAACAGCGATGGCCAGTCCGCGGGATGGGAGCGCTCGGCGTGGGACTCTGTGGAGGTCATCGACGCGGGGCCGGAGAAGGTGCATTTCCGCGTGCAGTTCACGCGCTATCGCGACGACGGCAGCGCGATCGGCAGCTATCGCTCGCTGTACATCGTGACGTTCAGGGACGGACGCTGGGCGATACAGGGACGCTCGAGCTGGGCGGCGTGAGCCCGCAACCAACGACTTGCATCGAGGTGCCACCATGATCACCAAATTTGCCACCGTGTATGCCGGCCACGTGGATCTTCCGGATCGCGGGCAGGACGCGACGCCGGCGAACGAGCGGCGCTATTCCAACGAGCATCTCGCCGGCGTGTTCGACAAGACCGAGGCGATCGCCCAGGTGATGGACGAGGGCGGCTGGGACACGCTGTGGATGGCCGAGCACCACTTCCAGCAGGAAGGCTACGAGGTCATTCCGAACCTGCTGATGGCGGCGGTGCATCTCTGCCATCTGACAAAGCACATCAAGATCGGCTGCGGCTTCAACATCGCGCCGATGTGGCATCCACTGCGCCTGGCCGAGGACTTTGCGTGCGCCGACATCATGACCAAGGGACGCACGATCTTTGGTGTCGGGCGCGGCTATCACACGCGCGAGGTGGAGACCTTCGGCGCACCGATGCTCGACCAGAACGCCAACCGCGAACTGTTCGAGGAGCAGGTCGATATCATCTTCAAGGCGTTCGACAACGAGCGGTTCTCGCACAAGGGCAAGCACTACACGCTGCCGCCCGAGGTGCCGTATCGCGGCTACACGCTGAAGGACCTCACCCTGGTGCCGCGGCCGATCCATCGGCCGGTGGAATGCTGGCAGCCGGTGGTCAGCGCATCGGCGCGCGGGCTGGATTTCATGGTGAAGCACAACATCAAGGGCGCGGTCGGCGGCGGCGCGGCCACGCTGGAGCAAGGGCCGATCACGGCGTTCCAGGAGGCGGCACACCGTGCGGGCAAGGACTGGAAGCTCGGCGAGAACCTGATGATCGGCATCGTCGTGCACCTGGCGGACTCGACGGCAGCAGGCGCTGAAGGAGATCACGCCGCTGTACGAGGAACACGCCAAGATGTTTGCGCCGCTCGGCTTCCTGCCGGGGGTGACGAAGGAGCAGATCGCGGCGATCTCCCGACGCGGCGGCTGGTATGAGGCGGGCGTGCCCAAGGTGGAGCACTACATCGACCTGGGCGGCTGGTTCGCCGGAACGCCGGAGGAGTTTGTCGCATTCCTGAAGAACCTGGAGGCGAAGTTCCCCGGCATGGAGCATGTCAGCCTGTCGACGCCGATGGGAACGCCGCAGGCGGTGATGCTCGACCAGTATCGGCGCATCGCCGCCGAGGTGATGCCGCATTTCAAACACTGAGCGGCGCGAGGTCAGCGTGCGCACGATCCTCAACATCCTTTGGAACGTGCCTGGCCTCGGGTTTGTCGCTGCATTCTTCTGGGCGCTGGCGGGCTGCGTGATGGCACTCACCATCATCGGCCTGCCATGGGCCAAGGCGTGCTTCACGCTGGCGAACTACTCGCTGGCGCCGTTCGGCCGTGAACTGGTGTCACGCCGCGACGCGACCGGCTGCGATTTGTTGGGCACCGGCGGGTTGGGACTGCTGGCCAACCTCGTTTGGTTCGTGCTCGCCGGCTGGTGGCTGATCGTCCTGCACGTGGCCGCGGCCTGCGTGTCGGCGCTCACCATCATCGGCATACCGTTCGCGTGGGCGCATTTGAAGCTCGCCGCCGCTGCGACGGCGCCGGTCGGCAAGGTGGTTGTGCCGAGCGACGTTGCCGCCGAGATCGATCGGGAGAAGGCGGCGAGCTGGTTGTACGGGGCGCGACGATAGCCTGGCTGACGCACCGTCGTGGCGCCCTCGCTGCCGGGCTACGGGCTCTCGTTCCGTCCCGGCCAGAAACGCTTCGGCATCGAGGATATCGCCGACTGCTTGGCGGACCTGATGACCGAGACGCTCGGCTATCGCCCATTCGCCGCGCAGGGTGGCGACTGGGGCGGCATAACCGCGTCACGCATGGGTTTCGCGCATCCCGAGAAACTGATCGGCATCCATCTGAACCTGCTCGCGGTCCGCCGGGATATGAACCTGCTGGCGATCCCGTCGCCTGAGGAGCGGCAATACCAGGACGAGCTTGCGCACTGGCTGAAGGAGGAGACCGGGTACCAGTGGATCCAGGGGACTCGGCCGCAGACCCTCAGCTTCGGCCTGACCAACTCGCCGTCGGGTTTGGCTGCCTGGACGTGGAAAAATTCCGCGCCTGGTCCGACTGTGGCGGCGATGTGGAGTCGGCGTTCACCAGGGATCAGCTGCTCGCCAATATCAGCCTCTACTGGTTCACCGGTGCGATTGGTTCGTCTTTCTTCCCGTATTACTTCCGCATGCATCGTCCCTGGCCGATCCCCGAGGTCCGCGCGTTCTTCCGCTCGCTGCGCTGAGGTTGGCGGCGGTTACCTTCCGGCAGCCGACAGGATACGTTTCGCCAGCTTGTAATGCGGCCGGTCGATCATCTTGCCATCGAGTGCGAACACCCCTGCGTCCGGGTTGGCGGCGAAGGCCTCGTCCACCCGCTCGGCCCATCGGACGCGTTCCGCCGAGGGGGTGAAGGCGGCGTTCGCGATGTCGATCTGGGCCGGATGGATCAGGATCTTGCCGGCGAAGCCATCGGTAGCCGCGGACTCCGCCTCGCGTCGCAGCCCGTCCGGGTCCCTCGATCGGCCAGGGCGTGTTGATGGCGGGAACGCCGATCGCGCCCGCGGCCACCAGGACCTGCGCGCGGGCGAGGACCACCGGCGCCGGATACGAGCCGTCGGGATGCCGCGGGCTGATCCCCAGATCGGCCGAAGGTCCTCGGCGCCGAAGCAGATCGCGAGCAGCCGCGAGGCCACTCCCGCATAGGCGCCAAGTGTGAACACCGAGGCGGCGAGACTCGGTGACGATCGCCACGACCCCGATGCCACCGACCGTAATACCCGACGCAGTCTCCAGGGCCTCGAGACGATGGTCGAGCGTGCCGAGATCTTCCGGCCCGCTGCACTTCGGCAGCATGACGGCGGTGGGCCGTGCGGGGACGGCGGCGGCAAGGTCGGCCAGATACCACTCGGTGCCGCGCGGGTTCACCCGCACGATCAGATCGCGGCCCGCGTGCGCCCGCACCACGTCGGGGACGATGGTCCGCGCGAGCGGCTTCGATTGCGCCGCGACGGTGTCCTCGATGGTTGAGGATCACCGCATCGGCGGCCGATGCGATCGCCTTCTGCATCTTCCGCTCGGAATTGCCAGCGAGCGAACAAGGGGCTGCGCAGTCGCATCAGATGGCCTCGCCTACGGAGCGGCGAATCTGCGCCCCCGGCAACGATATGCAATCAGCGGAGCCAATCAGGAGACTTCAACGATAATGGAAGACGCCCGGGCTCGAGCGACACCATCCTGGAGACCGTGAACCTGACCCGTGAGTTCGGCGGTTTCGTTGCCGTGGACGACGTTGCGTTGAAGGCAGGCGGGCACCATTCACGCGTTGATCGGTCCGAACGGCGCCGGCAAGACGACCTGCTTCAACCTGCTGACGGCGTTCCTGCCGCTGATGGCGGCGCGATCCGGTTCAAGGATCGCGACATCACGGGAATGAAGCCGGCGCAGGTCGCCCGGCTCGGGCTGTGCGAGCTTCCAGATCTCGGCGGTCTTCCCGCATCGACGGCGCTGGAGAACGTGCGGCTCGCGTTGCAGCGCGCACGGGGCGCAAGCTTCGACTTCTGGCGTCGGGAAGAGGCGCTGCAGGTTTACGACGACGGGCACGCGAGCTGCTGTTTGACGTGGGGCTGACCGGCGAGGCCGAGACGGTCGTGACGCAGCTTCCCTACGGCAAGAAGTGCGCGCTGGAGATCGCCACGAGCCGGCGCTCGATCCGGAAGCTGATGCTGCTCGACGAACCGACCGCCGGCATGGGCCATAGCGATGTCGACCCCATTGCCGAATTGATCCGTCGCATCCGTGGCGGCCGCACGATCCTGATGGTCGAGCACAATCTCTCGGTGGTCGAGGGGCTGTGCGAGATCATCACCGTGCTGACGCGGGGGCGCATCCTCGCTGAAGGCGACTACGCAACGGTCTCGGCGAACCCCGACGTGATCGCCGCCTATCTGGGGACGCCGAATGCTTGAGATCAAAGGGCTCAACGCCTGGTACGGCGAGAGCCACGTTCTGCATGGCGCCGAGTTCGAGGTGCGCGAGGGCGAGGTGGTTACCCTGCTCGGGCGTAATGGCGCAGGCAAGACGACGACGCTGAAGTCGATCATGGGCCTTGTGCCGCGGCGTAGGGCAGCATCCATGACCGCGGCGCAGAAACGGTGACCTGATGCCCAACCAGATAGCACGCGCCGGGATCGCGCTCTGCCCGAAGCGCGGCATCTTCGGCTCGCTCAGCGTGACCGAGACCCTGACGCACCGCCGATGGTGGTGCCTGGCGGGCTGGACATCGCCACGATCTACACACTGTTTCCCAACCTGAAGGAACGTGCCAACATGGTGCACGGCACGCGGCTTTCGGGCGGCGAACAGCAGATGCTGGCGATCGCGCGAATCGTGAGCACCGGGGCGAAGATGCTGTTGCTCGACGGCAGCCGACCGAGGGCTTCGGCGCCGGTCATCCGCGAGCAGATCGGCCGCACCGGCGGGCGCGAGATCAAGCAGCGCGGGTTCACGGTGCTGCTGGTGGAGCAGAATTTCTGTTCGCGCAGACCGTCGCGGACCTGGTACTACGTGATGGAACACGGCCAGATCATCGACGTTCCGACACCTGCTCGAAAACCAACACGCGCAAGCTGGACGAACACCTGGGAACGCACCGCCCGACAACCCCGGCGACGCCTATGCTTCGCCGGCCATGACGGTGGATGTGCGCCTACGAACTTCGTCACCCCCGCGAAAGCGGGGGCCCAGCCCCAGGCTCCCGCTTTCGCGGGGGTGACG
>CAWABH010000053.1:0-255451 GCA_963780095.1 uncultured Alphaproteobacteria bacterium | reverse complement strand
CGTGAGGCACAATGGCCGTGGATCGCAGCTATGACGGCGATCTTGCTCTATGGGCCGCAGATCAGGCGCGCGCGCTCCGCCGGGCCGCCAAGGCTAGTACCAATCAGCCGATCGACTGGGAGAACGTCGCCGAGGAGATCGAGAGCTTGGGCAAGTCGCAGGGGCGTGAGCTGGCCAGCCGCATCGAAACCATCCTGCTTCACCTGATCAAGCTGCAAGCGTCGCCGGCCAGCCATCCGCGCACAGGCTGGCGCGCCACGATCCAGCGCGAGCGCGATGAGATCGAGTCCGTGCTGGCCAACTCACCCAGCCTACGGCGGACTGTCCCCGCTGTGGTCGCGGCAACGATCGGCAAGGCCCGCCGCCTGGCTGCGCTCGATCTGGCCGACTTTGCCGAAGCGCCGCAGGTCGCGCCCGATGGTCTTGGTTATACCGCCGCACAGGTGTTGGGCGATTGGTTCCCCGGCTGTTAAGCAGAATAACTGACCCCGAGGACGTCAATTGCTCAATGGCAGCCTGTTCACCCGTGACTTCCTGACCCAGGGGGTCTGCGGCACGGATGCGTGGGCGGCCCTCGATAATGTTGCAGCGTCCGAACTTCATACGCGACTGAGCGCGCTCCTTGCGGCATTCGGCAACACGAAGAACCCGACGGAAGCCGAGACGGAGAAGGACCTCATCTGGCCGCTGCTCGAAGCGATCGGCTGGTCCGACATGTCCGTGCAGCAGAACCTGTCAGCCAAGGCGCGCGACGACATTCCCGATGCCCTGCTGTTTCGCGACGCCGCAGGGAAGACTTTGGCCGCGCCGCTTCCAGCGTGGCAACGATTCCAGCATGGCGCGTGCGTGGTCGAGGCGAAGCGCTGGCACCGGCCACTCGATCGCGATCAGGCGCATCACAGCGCGGATGGCGGCGTGCCCTCGACGCAGATGCTGCGCTACCTGCGCCGCGTCGATGACGTGACCAACGGCGGCCTGCGGTGGGGGATGCTCACCAATGGCCGGCATTGGCGGCTGTACTTCAAAGGCGCGCTCTCGGTCTCGGAAGACTTCTTCGAGATCGACCTCGGCAAGGTGTTCGACCTGCCGGGATGCGAAACCGATCTGCTCGACCGGCGTCCGGAATCGTTCCTCGACGATGCCGCATGGCGCGCGCACGGTCTCAGGCTGTTCCTGCTGTTCTTTGGCCGAGCCGCATTCCTGCCCGACCATCGCGGCGAAACGTTCCATCAGCTTGCACTCCGCCAAGGCAAGCAATGGGAAGCGCGCGTCGCCCGCGATCTGTCCGACACCGTCTTCGGCTATGTGTTCCCCACTCTCGCGCAGTCGCTCGCGATCGCCGATGGCAAATCGGCCACCGAACTCGATACCGCGGCACTCGATGATATCCGCGAAGGCGCGCTGCTGCTGCTCTACCGGCTGCTGTTTGTGCTCTACGCGGAAGACCGCAATCTGCTGCCGGATGAGAGCGGCCCCTATGCCGAGTATCTCTCTCAGGAAACTCCGGAACGAGGTGGCGGAGAAGCTGGCGCACGGTGTGCGGCCCTCCGACCACATGAAAACCTACTGGTCCCGCCTGGACGGCGTGTTTCAGGCGATCGCGCGCGGCGACGACAGCCTCGGGATACCGCCCTACAACGGCGGCCTGTTCGATCCGGCCGCCGCGCCGATCCTGGCGCGTGTGCAGCTTCCCGACGCCGTCGTGGCCGATATCGTGTTCCGCCTGTCGCACATCGACATCGGCGACGGCCGTCCGCCGAAATACATCAACTACCGCGATCTGTCCGTGCAGCAACTCGGATCGGTCTATGAGCGCATCCTGGAGCACGGACTGAAGACCGAGGACGGCCGGGTGGTCGTCGCCGAGAATCCCGCGGCCCGCAAGAGCTCGGGCAGCTACTACACGCCGGAAGAGCTCGTGGCTCTCATCATCGAGCGCGCCGTCGGGCCAGCTTGTCTCCGACTGCATCGAGAAGTTCGCCACGAAGGCACAGGCGCTGGCAAGCGACACGCGCGCCAGGGAGACGCGGCTGGAGGAACTGCGGCGGCTTGACCCTGCGAGCCGCCTTCTGGAGCTCAAGGTCTGCGATCCGGCCATGGGCTCGGGGCATTTCCTGGTCAGTCTCGTCGATTGGCTGGCCGACCGTGTGCTCGATGCCATGGCCGAGGCATCCGCGACGGTCATTTTTGGCGCCTACGTTTCGCCGTTGGCGGCCCGGATCGCTGCGATCCGCGACAGGATTCTGGCGGCGGCCAAGTTCCATGGCTGGCCGATCGCCGAATCGCAGCTTGACGACCGGCACATCGTCCGCCGCATGGTGCTCAAACGGGTCGTCTACGGCGTTGACAAGAACCCGATGGCCGTCGAGTTGGCCAAGGTCGCGCTGTGGCTGCACTCCTTCACGGTCGGTGCGCCGCTGTCCTTTCTGGACCACCACCTGCGCTGCGGCGACAGCATCCTCGGCGCCTGGGCGCACTCGGCCGTCGATGAGCTGAAGCAGCGCGGCGCGTTGTTCAACTCTGGCGTCGTCTCCGGCGTGGAAAACGTCGCGCACGTGATGGAGAGCATCGAGGAGATGACCGACAGCGATATCGCCGAGGTCACGGCTTCGAAAACCGAATTCGGCGTTGTCGAGGAAGCGACCGCTCCGATCGGCGCGCTGTTCTCCCTGCTCACCGCCGAACGTCTGATGGGCATCTTCGATCGTGCGCCGAACCGCGCGCCGCCATCGGCAGAGAAGATGGCGGGCAAGACGGACAGGCAATGCGCGGCGTGGCGCGAGCAGGTGCGAGCGTTCGAGGCGGCTGCGGCGTTTGGACTAGCCCTCGAGGGCGCTTTCGGCGATCCCGTGCGGATTGCGGCCGGTGAAGCGCGGATCGCACCTGCAGAGCTTGTCGGGCAACTTGCGCTGCTGCCGGAGGACGCGACGGACCCGCAGTCGAGCCTGTTTCCGAGGATCAGCATGGACGACCGGCGGCGCGTGCTGGCCGATCGCCTGGTCGCGGAGGCGCGTGCGCTGGCGGCGCATCATCGGTTCTTCCATTGGGAGATCGGTTTTCCGAATGTCTGGTCGAACCTGCTTTCGATCGAACCCAAGGGTGGGTTCGATGCGGTCATCGGCAATCCGCCCTATGTGCGCCAGGAGCTTCTCGGCGACGACGTGAAGCGGGCGTTGAAGCAGGCTGGATACCAGGCGTTCGACGGCGTGGCCGACCTGTATGTGTATTTCTATGAGCAGGGCCTGCATCTGCTGCGCCCGGGCGGCCGCCTGAGTTACGTGGTGACGAACAAATGGCTGAAGGCGGGCTATGCCGAGGCGCTGCGTGATCTCTTTCACCAGCCAGGCGGAGGTCGAGTTCATTGCCGACTTCGGCCATGCGAAGCACTTCTTTCCCGACGCCGACGTGTTCCCATCGGTGGTCGTGGTGCGCAAGCCGACAGCGAACGAAACCTCTCCCGACGAGACGCGGGTTTGCGTCATCCCGCGCGATGCCGTGCCGGAGAAGGGACTTTTGGCGGCTGTCACCGCAGCGACCTATTCGCTGCCGCGCGCCACTTCACCAAGGAAAGTTGGACGCTCGAGCCGCCCGACGTTGTGGCCCTGCTTGAAAAGATCAGAGCGCAACGGCGTGCCGCTGGACTGAGTACGCAGGCGTGAAGTCGTACTCGCGGTATCACCACCGGGTTCAACGACGCCTTTCTCATCGACACGGCCAACACACGACCGACTGGTGAAAGACGATCCACACTGCAGCCGATATCATCAAGCCATATCTGCGCGGACAGGACATCGAGCGGTGGCATTCACAGTGGACCGGACTCTGGATGATCTTTCACTCCAGCGGGGAATCGATATTGGCCGCTACTCCGAGCGTTTGGCGACAGCCTCGAGCACATTTCGTGCAGCATACTCGAGCCCAAACCGACGGACTGGAAGCCGGCTGTGCGCCGATCCGCAAATGGGAAGCACCGCGGCCACGGCACGCGAGGATCTGGTCGCGTGGTACGAGTTCAGGATCCGTGGAATACTAGGACGAATTTCTGCAACCCAAAATAATCTACCAAGCAGATCCAATTCTTGCCATCCTATGCACGAGACAACACCCGGCACGTTTTGAGCAATACAGGCTGTTCATTCTTACCTATTGCCAACCCTTCGATTGTTGGCTGCGCTGAACTGCTCCGATCGGATGGTGGTATCAATTGGCGCCACTTCCTCACATGAAGGATGAGGCGCTATCGCCAATCGCCTACGTGGTGAACGATTGCCACATCGCGTCCTCTGAGCCTGCATTCGTGGGGGGACCAAACGAAGCGTCGATTCCGATCATATCCCTCGTCGGCGACGATCAGAGCTTCGATGACACCTCTGCTATTCACGACTGGCTGCACCACGAGTTCGGCATCGACAAGCCGGGCCGCGCACTGGCCGAACCGCACAAGCTCGATCCCGACGGCTTCGTGACAGCCGTTCGCGCCGCATTGCCGAAGAGCCGAAAATGGTCGGCGGCCGAGATCGCGCGATTGAAGCAGGAGCACGCGGACACTCTGACGCCCGCCCGCAACGCGGCGGCCGACATCCTCGCGCTCGAACGCAGGCTTTCCGATCTCGTCAACGTCGCCTATGGCCTGACGCCCGAGGACGTTGCGCTCATGTGGCGCACCGCACCGCCGCGCATGCCGCTCAACCCGGCCGACGAGTTGCGTCGCCTGACCGCGAGCCGGGGAGAGCCATCAAGGTGATCGAGCGCGAGACGATCGGCGCGCTGTCGAAGGATGTGAACCGCGAAGTGCTACGGCGACGACGTGATGCGCAAGCGCGATCTCCTGGAGAAACAGAAGAAAGGCAAGCAGCACATGAGGCAGTTCGGCAAGGTGGAGATACCACAGTCGGCCTCCTTGGCCGCACTGAAGATGGACGCCTGAGGCGGCGCGCTGCTAGTTTCCGCCCCACGGAGGGATGGCCGAGCGGCTTAAGGCGCACGCTTGGAAAGCGTGTGTACGTGAAAGCGTACCGTGGGTTCGAATCCCACTCCCTCCGCCAGACCGCCACAGTCCGAAAAATGGCGGTTTTCTGCAGTTCTTATCGTTGGTGAGGTAGCGTCCACCCTGATCCGCTAAAATCCGCTCCCATCCACCAGCGATTTCGAGGGTGATTTTGTGGGTTTGGGCGGAAGCAATTATGCTCGGGAGAAGGCTGCGGATGCCCGTAAGCTGCTCGGCCAAGGGATCGACCCGATTGACCGCAGCCGTGCCAGTTGAGAAGCGGAAACTGTGGCGCAGGCGAAGCGGACTACGTTTGGCGAAGCGACGCAGCAATACATCGCCGGCCACGAACCCGGCTGGCGCAACCCGTAACACCGGCAGCAGTGGCGCAACATTCTCTCTACTTACGCCGAGCCGGTCATCGGCAATTTGCCCGTCCAGGCCGTCACCACCGAGCAGGTGCTGGCGGTGCTCAACCTGATCTGGAGGCCCAGGCCGGAAACCGCGAGCCGTGCGCGTGGCAGAATCGCGCAGGTGTTCTGGTGCTATCGGGGGATGGCGCGCTGTTCGGCCTGTTGCGTGTGTCCCGCCTGACCCAGTCAACGGCGTGGCGAAAATTGGCTTTCCACCGCCGCCTGGCGCGGAGTAGCACACCTTTATCACCGACGGCGAATTCGGCCGTGGCCTGCTGCGCATCATGGAATCGTTCCGCACTGGCTTAAGCTAAGGCACGCAGAAGGCCGTCTGGATCAGCGGCTTTTGCGGCTCGGGCAAGTCGCATCTAGCGAAGATGCTTTGCGCGCTGTGGACCAATGCAGAGTTTCCCGACGGCGCCACACCGATCAGCCTGTTGCCCGAGCCGCCTGCGGAACTCGCTGCCGAGTTGCGTGCGTTGCGTGCTTCATCGGAGCGCGCAGGCGAATTGCATGCGGCAGGCGGAACGATGGACGGTGATGATCCAGCGCTGGTCACGCTCGGCATCTGAGCCACGGGCCGCGCTTCCGGGATGGCAGAGTAGTAGTTCTGGCCACCGGCCGTCTTGCCGGCGTCGCCGCCGACTATCGGGTTGACGTTGTTGAGCGGGATCGAAAACAGACCGTCCTTGGCGCCGGCCACGAACATGAAGGACGCAGCGGTTCTCGACGTGGTGGCGACCCCGTGGGAGATCGAACATCCAAGTTGGTTGAAGTAGGTGTTGCTGGCTGACGCCAATATGACCGGAATGCAGGTGGGGGTGATCACGTCACCCTTGAACGGGATGTCGCCATAGTTGACGACCCTGCCAGCCTTGATGACCGGCAGAGTGATGCAGTCGGACCCATTGATCGGCGGCATCGCCCACCCTGTGGCCGCGGCGCCTGCCCACCCAAGGTCGGTCTGCTTGCAGAGAGTCGAGCCCTGGTCAAATACCCAGTTTATGTCCGCCGCCGGTCAGGGGCGTCGTCGGATTGTTGTGCTCATTCACCGAGTTGTCGGGTACGAACAGAGAGCCGGCGGTAGCGGTGAAGACATTCGGCGACCGCGCCAGTCTGGGATCACTCGTCGACGGGAGACATCCTCGGCAAGCTCCGGACCGTTTGCTGCGGATTGGGCCACAGACGCGGTGTTTGAGCTGCAGTTCGGCGCGTTTGACTGAGCGGCCAGACCGCACGGCCCAGGGCTTTCGCCGGTTCCGCTGGCATACCAAGAACCGCTCGGGGTTACATTGGGCCCGCCAGCAGGCTAATGCGAAGCGCGAGCCGCCGTGACGCTTTTGGACGGTTCCGCGGGTGCTGACAGCGCGGCATCGATCTCCTGGAGCGAGCGGCCGCGCGTCTCGATGCCAATGAACCAGAATGCAGCGGCACCGAGCACATACCAGAATGCGAAATAGTTGAAGGCCGGAATCACTGCGTCAAGCGTTGCCTTCGGCGCGACGAAATTCGACGATCCCGCGATCAGCGCCAGCCCGGCCGGCCCGATGAATTTGCCGAGATTGCCGACCCCATAGACGAGGCCCATGCCGCTGCCGCGCAGTCGTGACGGCCACAACTCGCCCATGTACGGCCCGACGATGGAGTAGTTGCCGCTGCCGAAGAAGTTCTGCATCACGATCATCAGGAAGAACATCGAAACGCCGCCGATGAAGACGCTGTTCAGATAGCCGGCGAGCGACATGAACAACGCCGCGACCAGGCAACTCAACACGCCCGAGGCGCGGCGGCCCATTGCATCCGAAATCCATGAGCAGAAGAAGCGGCCGGCAACTGCCGCGAGGCTGACCCATATCACCAGCTTCGAAGCCTCGGGCGCAGTGATCCCCAGCACCATCACGAACAGCGTCACCATCCACAACGTCGAGTCCGACCCCACCTGTCTGGGTCAGGCCGGTGAGGCATCCGGCGACAAGACTGCGCGGATATTTGAACAGTTCGAGCCAGCGGGTGTGGTCGATCACAGGCGGTGCTGCCGGGAGCGGTATCGATCCGGGATCGACCTGCAATGCCCAGGCGAGCGAGCGACGCGCCTCCTCGACCCGTCCCATGCGCATCAGCCAATGCGGCGATTCCGGAACCCAGGCGCGAATGTAGAGCGTCAGCGCCGCGGGCAGCAGTCCGACCGCGAACATCCCGCGCCAGCCGATATAGGGCGTTGCAAAGGCCCCCAAAAACGCGCCGAGCAGCACGCCCACCGGCAACATCGTCGTGGTCAGTCCGGTAATCCAACCTCGCTTGGAGGCCGGCACAAATTCCTGCACCACCGTGATATCGACCGAGTAGAGCCCGGTAACCCCGAGGCCGACGAGCAGGCGGCAGATGACGAGATAGATCCATGCCCCGTGCGGCGTCAGCGCCATCGCGCCGGTGGCGAGCGAAAAGTTGAGCACGGTGGCGATCATGACCTTCCGGCGGCCGATCTTGTCCGCCAGCCAGCCGTAGAACAGTGACCCGAAGGGTGCGCTGATGCCGGAGGCGAGGAGGATCATCCCCGACTGCCCGTATGTCAGCTGCCAGTCGCCGACAATAAATGCCAGCACGAATCCGATCAGGAAGAAGTCGAAGAAATCGAGCATGTCGCCAATCGTCGCGGCGAGTGCGATCTTCCACTGGTTCGCGGTCAACTTCTGTTGCCGATCGAGAATTTCAAGCATGACAGCGCCTCCCCATTTTAGGCCGCCCGGCGGCGACGCGGGCGGTCTTGCTCGTTGTGATTGATGGCAAAGTCATTGGTGGCAGAGCGTCTGATCGCAGCGGGTCGATCGGTCCTAGACGTTCGTCGTCACAAACCTGCGAGCGATTGCGTCGGACTGACCAGGCTGAAGTGTAACTCAACCTCCGAACGCCAGCAATGCGATGGCTGCGCGTACGGGCGGCGGCGAGCAGAAATTCATCGGCATCTACGAAAAAGATGCGGTGGCTATTCGGCGGCGGCTCGTTGCAGAGCAATGCCGCGTGTTCTTACCACCAACTTGATCGCATCCTACACCCGGTCACGCGCATAGCGCAGCGCCGTGGGCAAATCTTCAAATGCGAAGCTGTGGGTGTGGACGAGCGTCGCGTCGAACCGCCTTTGCGACATCAATGCCTCGGCGCGGTGTGTGGCGCTTCGGCCTTCGCCGCGAATACCATAGAGGTAGATGTTGTTGCGGACGATGTGGGCGAAATCGACCGGCACGAGTTGGTGTGGGAACGCGGCGGCAAACCCGGCCACCGGCACGGCCTCGTTCTCTGAATCGGGTGCGCCAGAACACTCCAGCACATAATCCACGCCCCTGCCGTCCGTGATACGGCGCACCGCTTCGACCGCATCGTCGTTTCGAACGTTCACGGTGTGAGTCGCACCAAGCCGTCGACCGATGGCAAGCCGGGAGTCACGCGTGCCGGTCAGGATCACCGGATCGTATACATGGTGGCTCCTCCTGCGGTGGCGTCCAGCTGTCGGAACGATAACTCGCCAAATCGTTCCTCGTGGTGCCAGGTGCTACAATGCCTGCTCGTCTGAAGTCATCGTCGGCGAGGAGGCTTGGTGTCGTCAATAAGCCAGGCTTGTTCTGGCAAGGGGAGATTCGCGGGCGGTCTCGGTCATAGGTCCTTGGCCAGACGAAGCGCGTCAAAGACGGCTGCATGTATGTTTCGGCTGGCAACCGCGTCGCCGATGCGGAAGAGACGAAACGTGCCGGCGCGGTTGCGGACCACCGTCTGCGGCCGGCCGGCGAGGAGTGCGGTGTAGTCGACCTCACCAAGATTGAGCGATCGCGGTCGCAGCGCCTGGTACAAATCCGTCAACGGGAGCGTTCCGTGCTCGACCACCACCTGGTCGATCAGACGGTCGAAACGCTCCGGCCCGTGGTCGGAGCCGATGGTTGCGCGCAGCGCGTTGCCCTCGCGCTCGACCGACAGTAGGCGTGCGTTGATGGTGATGCGCACGCCGTGGCGATGGAAGATCTCGGCGTATGCGGAATGATTGAGCCCGCCCATCTCGGGGGCGAAGTAGCGCTCAGGCGTGACGATTTCCACGTGGCTGCCGGCCTCCGCCAGCAGTTCGGCCGCCTGCATGGCCTGGATGGTTGCCGTTGTCATCGAAGATCAGAACGCGCTCCTCGGGCTTTACCTCGCCGGACAGAATCTCCCAGGTCGAAACGACGAGATCATTGCCGCGCTCCAGAACATCGGTGTTCGGTACACCGCCGGTGGCGACAAATACGATATCGGGCTGCTCCGCCATCACGTCCGGAACGCCCGCGTAGGTGGAGAATCGCAGCGTCACGCCTTGCACCGCGAGCCGCTGCCAGACGCCAGTCGACGATGCCCATCAGTTCCCTGCGTCGAGGTATCCGGCAGGCCAGCAGGATCTGGCCGCCAGCCTTCTCCGCGGCCTCGAACAGCGTCACGGCATGACCGCGTGCGGAGGCGACGCGCGCCGCTTCCAGACCCGCGGGACCGGCTCCGACCACCACCACCTTCCGCCTGGGGCCATCGGTCGCCGCGATGACGTGCGGCATCGTCGCCTCGCGTCCGGTCGCCGCATTGTGCACGCAGAGTGCGTCATTGCCCTCGTAGATACGATCGAGGCAATAGGTGGCGCCGACACAGGGGCGGATCTCCGCCTCGCGTCCCTCCATCAGCCGTCGCCCGATATGCGGATCCGCCATGTGGGCGCGCGTCATCCCGACCATGTCGAGCTTGCCCGACGCGATCGCGTGCCGCGCGGTCGCCACATCCTGAATGCGCGCGGCATGAAACACCGGAAACCGCGTCGCCGCGCGCACCTCGCCGGCGAAATCGAGATGCGGGGCCGATGGCATGCCGTGGATCGGGATCACGTGCCGCAGGGCCGTATCGGTTTCCATGTGGCCGCGAATGACGTTGAGGAAGTCGATGGTGCCCGACGCCACAAGCCGGCGGGCGATCGCTATCCCCTCCTGCCGCGAAAGCCCGATGTCCCAGTTCTCATCGGCTACCATGCGAATGCCGATGATGAAGCTCGGGTCGGTCGCGGCACGCATCGCCTCGAGGACGCGGAGCGTGAAGCGCACGCGGTTGTCCAGGTCGCCGCCATACGCATCGTCGCGACGATTGGTGGCGGGCGACCAGAACTGATCCGGCAGGTGGCCATACGCATTGATCTCGAGGCCGTCGAGCCGGGCGGCCTGCATCCGCTGCGGCCGCGGCGGCGTAGTCGGCGACGATCCGGTCGATGTCCCAATCCTCCATCGCCTTGGGAAACGCGCGATGCGCCGGCTCGCGGATCGGCGAGGGCGCCAGCACGGGCAGCCAGTCGGCCTTGTTCCAGGCAGTCCGCCGGCCGAGATGCGTCAACTGGATCATCACCGCCGCGCCATGCGCGTGGCAGTCGTCGGCCAGGCGCTGCAGCCACGGCACGATCTCGTCCTTGTAGGCGAGCAGGTTGCCGAACACCGGCGGCGAATCGGGCGAGACCACCGCGGAGCCGGCGGTCATGGTCAGCGCTATGCCGCCCTTCGCCTTCTCGACGTGGTACAGCCGATAGCGATCCTTCGGCATGCCGTCCTCGGAGTAGAACGGCTCGTGCGACGTGCTCATCAGCCGATTGCGCAGCGTCAGGTGCCTGAGCTGGAACGGCTGCAGCAGCGGGTCTTTGCTGGGATCACTGGTCATGCGGCATCTGCTCGTGTTTTCGTCGCAACAGGAAATCTGCCAGGATGCCTCGGACTGATCGTGGAATTGGGAAGGGGCAAATGCCTGACTTAGCAAAGATGCGCGCGCTGCTGGCGGCGCGCCAGCCGGGGCGTTCGCTGCCGCAGGGGTTCTACGTCGATCCCGACGTGTTCGAATTCGATCTGGCGGCCATCTACGGACGGAACTGGATTCTGGCCGGCTTCGAGGCGGAGCTGCCGGAACCTGGTTCGTATCTGGCGTTCCCGATCGGACGGTCGCCGGTCGTCGTGGTGCGCGACCACGACGGGGCCTTGCGCGGCTATTACAACTCGTGCCGGCATCGCGGCGCGCAGATCTGCGAGACCGGCCGCGGGCAGCGGTCCTGGCTGATCTGCCCCTATCATCAATGGTCGTACGGCCTGGACGGGCAGCTGGCGAATGCGCCCCGCATGCAGGCCGGTCTGGACTATGCGCAGCATGGCCTGCGGCCGGTTCACGTCGAGACCGTTGCCGGTTCGATCTACGTCTGCCTGGCGGAGGAACCGCCGCCGTTCGACGCGTTCCGTGACCCGTTCGCCCCGCTTCTGGCGCCGCACAATCTCGCCGACGCAAAACTCGCGTTCGAGAGCACGCTGGTGGAGCGCGCCAACTGGAAGCTGGTCATGGAGAACGCGCGCGAGTGCTATCACTGCGCCGTCCGCCATCCCGAGCTCGCCGTCACCTTTCCGGTCAGGGGCCGCCGTCCGGTTCAGTTCGCCGATGTCGAGCGGTTCGATCGCTTTCGCGCGCGGATGCTTGCCGTCGGCCTGCCGGTCGGCCCGGTGGAAGGCGACTGGTGGCAGGCGATGCGCTTCCCGCTGAACGATGGCGCGGTCACGCTGTCGATGGACGGCAAGCCTGCCTGCACCAGGCCGATGTGCGAGGCGGCGGGCGGCGACATCGGCTCCATGCGCTGGGCGCTCGAGCCGCACTGCTTCGTCCATGCCACGAGCGATGTGGTGTTCATGTTCAGCGCGATGCCCACCGGCCCGGAGGAAACGGTCGTCACCTCCAAATGGCTGGTTCACAAGGATGCGGTCGAGGGCGTGGATTACGACCTGGAAAAGCTGACGGAACTCTGGACGAAGACCAATCTGCAGGATCGCAACCTGTGCGAGAACAATCAGCGCGGGGTCAATTCGCTGGGTTATGTGCCGGGGCCGTACTGCGAGGAGGCGGAGCTGCTGGTGATGCGCTTCGTGGATTGGTACTGCGACGAGGTGCGCTCGTATTTGGATCGTCAGGCGACGGCTGATCGCGGTTCGGGTGCCTCTCTGCGGCTTGCGGCGGGATCGTGAGCGGCACGGGCTGAATTGCCCTTCCGCGATCCCAAATCCATCGCCGGCAAGCAACTGCCAGTCGAGGAAACCACGCAGCTTCTGGTGGTCGGCGCCGGACCCGCTGGTGTCGCAGCCGCCGCGCACGCAGCGCAACTTGGCATCAAGGTCGTGCTCGCCGACGAGAACCCCGTGCAGGCGTCGGTCATGGGCGACGACATCCCGTTGCACTTCGGCCAGCGGTTCAGTGCTGCGGCGCGCAATCGCACCGCCATGCTGGAGGCGTTCATCGCGCGTGATCCGACGATCGCCGAACTGTTCGATGCGGGTGTCGATGTTCGCCTGGGCACGTCGGTGTGGGGCATTTACGCCAACGGACCGAGCGTCGGTTGGCTTCCTGGTCCGGTGGCCGGTCTGCAGGATGGCGATCGTTGTTTCATGCTGGGCTGCGACCGCGTGATCGTGGCGGCAGGCCGTCGCGACATGGGGCTCGCGTTCCCCGGCTGGGAACTGCCGGGCGTGCTCGGCATCACCGCGGCGCAGCGCCTGCTGGAGCGCTACGGAGCGCTGGATGTGCGGCGCGCCGTCGTGCTCGGCACATCGGCCGAGGCGCTCGCCGCGGCCCGATCGCTGCGCGCGGCGGGGATCGAGATCGCCGCTTTGGTCGAAACCGCGACGGCGGCGATCGGACCGGCCGCGCTGCTGGCGGAATTGGCCGACATTCCATTGCTGTGTCGCCATACGGTGCGACGGGCGGAAGGCGGTCCCGATGGCGTCGAGGCCGTCACCGTCGCGCCGCTCGGTTCAGACGGCGTCCCGCTACAGGGTCGGGACCAACGCATAGCCTGCGACGCTGTCCTGCTCGGCGTTGGTGCGGTGCCGGTGATCGAACTGTTGGATGCACTCGGGTGCCGCATCGAATATTCGGCGGAGCGCGGCGGTCACGTGCCGATCATCGATGGCTCATGCCAAACGTCGGTGCCATCCGTCTACGCCGTCGGCGACTGCGCCGGTGTCTGGCCCACGAAGACGTTGGATCCCGAAACCGCCCAGGCCGAGGGCAGGCGTGCGGCGGCGGACGTAGCTGCCTCCCTCGGCATCGCCAGCACTACATCCGTGACTGAACCGCCACTCCCCGACACGCCGAGCCATGATATGGAAGCTTATCGGCTCGATTGGGTGCGCGCGACAGTCGTGGAGGCGTCGGGCGAACCCTATGTGTGCCAGTGCGAGGAAGTCACGGCGCGCGAGGTTCTCGAACTTCGTCCGCCGCGCTATCTCGCCTGGCCCGACGACAGGCGCAACACGCGCACGCTGCGGCAGATGTTGGGCGAAGCTGTGCCGAACCCGGACCTGGTGAAGCGTCTGACGCGCGCCGGCATGGGCGTGTGCCAGGGCCGCCGCTGCCGCGAGCAGGTTGCCGCGCTGCTGGCGCTCGGCGCGGGTGTCAGGCTGCGTGATATTCCGCTTGCCTCGCATCGTGCACCAGTGCGGCCGGTTCCGCTTTCGGTCGTTGGCGAATCGAATGAACCCGCCGCGATGACGCGGCATTGGGACACCTGGTTCGGCATGCCGTCGCAATACGTGCCCTGGTGGGACGCGCCGCAATACTACACGGCCGCCGGCAGACCGGCGGGTGACGAACCGCCCGATGGCAAGTGAGATGGCGGGCAACGGGGCATCCGTGGTCATCGTCGGCGGCGGCGCCACCGGGCTTTCCGCCGGCTGGTGGCTAGCGCGCGAGGGCATCGATGTTCTGGTGATCGACAAGGGCATCGTCGGTTGGGAGGCGTCGGGCCGCAACGGCGGTGGTTGCACCCATCCGTTCAGTCCGCTGTTTCAAGAGGAACAACGGCTGTGGCCGATGATGGACGATTTGCTCGGCTACCCGACGGAGTTCCGCGGTCAGCGCATTCGCATCGCGATGGATGACGAGCAGATGCGGCGCTATGGCCACGCGCGGCAGCACGCGGTGCGGCAAGGCTTCGTGTCCGAGCAGCTCGACGCAGCGCAGGTGCGCGAACTGGTGCCGCTGGCAGGCAACACGATCGCCGGCGGCTATCTACATCGCTTCGGCGGCCACGCGAACCCGCAGCGCACAGTGCAGGCGTACGCATGGGCCATCCAGGATCACGGCGGCCGGGTGCTGCAGCATACTGTTGTTGATGGCTTCGACACGGCCGGCGGCAAGGTGACAGGCGTACGCACCGATCGGGGCACCATCGGCTGCGACACACTGGTGATCGCGGCGGGACCGCAGATCAACCATCTGACGGCCTCGCTCGGCGTCAGCGTGCCGATGGTCGCGGCGCGCGCGGAGATGATCGTCACCGAACCGCTGCCGCTGATGCCGGTCGGCGGGGTGGACGGCAACGGACTCTACGGACGGCAGACCCTGCGCGGCAATCTCGCGTATGGCGGCGGCCCGCACGAATGGCTGGGGATCGGCGACAACACGGTGCCGCATCGGTCGAGCACGCCGCTGATGCGCAATATCGCCGCGCGCCTGGCCGAACTGTTCCCCCGTGCGGCGCATGCACGCGTGATCAGGAGTTGGGCCGGCATCATCGAGAACACGCCCGACGGCCGCCCGGTGATCGAGCGCATGACGTCACCGGACAACCTGGTGATCGCCACACTGTCGAGCATCGGTTTCGGTTTGTCGCCGGCGACGGGCCATGCGGTGCGCGACCTGGTGGTCGATGGTGTCTGCGGATTTGCCGATCTGGGCAGCCTCCGTCTTGCGCGATTCGACAGACTGGAGCCCGACTGGATCGATCGGCAGGGCTGGCGTCCGCCGTCGCAACCGGTCGCAGCCGTTGGATACGTGCAGAAATCAAACAGATCGCGCGAAGACTTGGCCTGAGTGGGTCCCGATGCGGGCGCTGAACCACGTGCGCGGCTTCCTGCGGTCGCGTGTGCCGGTGACGGCCGCGCAGGAGTTCCGTCAACTCTTCCGTAACCACTCGTCGGCAGCGTCGCAAAGCAAGATTTTAAACGCAGTTGTAAGGCGATGCACGCAGAGGGGCCGGTGAACTACCCAACTCCTACTCCCAAAAATCCGCTTCCTACTCGACGTAGTCACTGCGGACTGTCGGAGGCTGCACCCCGTCTTATTTCCACGATCGGTTCACTCAACTTGTAGCGGCGCGACTACGGACGCCATTGCGGCGGCTTGAATGCGAGTAAGATCGTCCGGCGGGATGTGGCAAAGGATTCGATGACCGTCCTGCGACATGCGTTCGGGCGGACGCTCGGTTTCGCAGATGGCGCCGAGCTTGCGATGACAGCGCGTGTGGAACGGGCAGCCGGAGGGCGGGGCCAGCGCGCTTGGCAGGTCGCCCGAGAGCACGATCCGTTGCCGGCGCCTGCCGGTGCCGATCGTGGGCGCAGCCGAGAGCAGCGCCTCGGTGTAGGGGTGGTATGGCGGGTGGAAGACACGTTCCGCCGCACCGGCCTCCATCACTTGGCCCAGATACATCACCACCACCCGATCCGCGATATAGCGAACGAAGCCGAGATCGTGGCTGATGATGATCAATGTCGTCTGCTGCGTCCGTTGAATGTCGAGCAGCAGTTCGGTGATCGCCGCCTGCACCGACACGTCGAGCGCAGATACCGGTTCATCCGCGACCACCAGCCTTGGCGCGCCGGCAAAGGCACGGGCGATTCCAACACGCTGCTTCTGTCCCCCGGACAGCTGGCCTGGCCGGCGCGCTGCACAACTAGCGGGCAGGCGTGTCATCGCGAGCAATTCGCGTACCCGTGCCTGAACCCCGGCGCGACCTCGGGCAACGCCAAGCTTGCGCACGGCGCGCGCAATCTGAGTGCCGACGGCATAGCTCGGGTTCAGGGTCTCGTCCGGGTTCTGGAACACCATTTGCAGATCGCGGAGCAGTGCGCCCGGACGTCGCTCGACGGGAAGACGCGCGAGATCGATTGTCTCGAACAGGATTTTTCCAGCACTTGCCGTCGTAAGGCCCATCAGCACCTTGGCGAAGGTGGACTTGCCACAGCCTGATTCACCGACGATCGCGAGGGTCCGGCCGCGCTCTGCCTCAAAGGACAAGTGCTGGTTCGCCCGCACCATCCGCTTGGCCGAGCGGCCAATGGCATAGAACTTGTCGAGGCCGGCGACCGCAACGAGCGCTTTTAGATCGTGGCGCGCGGCAACATCGGCAAGTTGCGGCACAGGTTGCGATGCCAGCGCCGTGGCGCGCGCACACCGGACGTACGCGGTGCCAGCAGGTTCCATCACTTGCAGCGGGATTTTGTCTCGATCGCAGATGCCGCGCCGGAAATGCTCGCACCGCGGACCAAAGCTGCATCCGGCCGGGCGCTCATTGGGCGAGGGGACGTGACCCGGAATTGGCGACAGACGTTGCATTTCTCGCGGCAGGTCGGGCCGGGGAATGCAGCCGACGAGTCCTATCGTGTAGGGATGGCGGGGGTGCGCGAACATCTGGCGCACTGCGCCAGTCTCGACGATCTCGCCGGCATACATGACCGCCGCGCGATCGCAGATCTGTCCGACCAGCCCTAGATTGTGCGAGATGAAAAGCATCGCCGTGTTGTGCCTGCGCCGCAGCTTCGCCAGCAGATCGACGATGCCGGCCTCTATCGTGACGTCGAGTGCGGTGGTCGGCTCATCCAGCAGCAACAGTCGAGGCCGGGGCAGGAGCGCCATGGCGATCACGATGCGCTGTTGCTGCCCGCCCGAAAGCTGATGCGGGTAGGCGGCCATAACACGCTCCGGGTCGGGG
This sequence comes from uncultured Alphaproteobacteria bacterium, assembly GCA_963780095.1. Classification (GTDB taxonomy): domain Bacteria; phylum Pseudomonadota; class Alphaproteobacteria; order Acetobacterales; family Acetobacteraceae; genus JAMXLO01. Next base: position 238,269 of record CAWABH010000053.1, on the reverse strand, counting down.
ACCTCCATCTCGGCGAGCATGGCTGACGCGGCATCCCTGGCCGGCCGGGGCGACAGTCCGCCATGGACGATGACCGTTTCGGCGAGTTGCGCGCCGACGCGTGCGCTTGGGTTCAATGCGGACATCGCCTCCTGATAGACGATGCCGATGCCGGGGCCGCGGATGCGTCGCAGCTGTTCGCGTGTCAGACGGGCGATGTCCTGTCCGGCGAACCGGATGCTGCCACCGATCAATCTGCCATTGCGGCCGAGATGTCCGAGGCTCGCCAGGGCGAGGGTCGATTTGCCGCAGCCGGATTCGCCCACGAGACCGACTGCCTCACCTTCGTCGATGGTCAGCGAGACGCCGGTGACCGCCGGCACGAACCCTGTGCGAGTACGGTATGAAATCGCCACATCGATCATCTCGAGCAGCGGTGCGCGCACCGAGGTCATTCCTGCGTCACAAGTTCGCGCAGGCCGTCCGCGAGCAGGTTCAGTCCAAGCACCAATGAGGACACTGCGAGGCACGGAAACAGCACCATGTGTGGAAATACCAGCGCGAACTTCCGAGTTTCGTTCACCATGCTGCCCCAGTCCGGGTCCGGCGGCGGCAGGCCGAGCCCGAGGAAGCCAAGCGTACCAATGGTGATCACGACATAACCGAGGCGCAGACACGCATCGACGATGAGCGGGCCCGAGGCGTTCGGCAGAATCTCGATGAACATGATGCGCCACGCCGGCTCGCCGCGCAGTTGCGCCGCGGCGACGAACGCGCGGTCGCGCAATGCGAGTGTCAGGCCGCGCGTCAATCGCATGATGCCCGGGCTGGAGGCGAGCGTTACGGCCAGCACGATATTCAGCCCGGACGCGCCGAACTTCGAGACGATGATGATGTAGAGAACGAGTGCCGGGAAGGCGAGCACGAGGTCGGAAAGCCGTGACAGCAATTCGTCCGGCCAGCCGCGCCGATAGCCGGCCAGAAGACCGCCCGAAACCCCGACGGCAAACGACAGCGCCGTTGCCAGCGGCGCATAGACCAGTACGGTGCGCGTGCCCCAGATGACACGCGACAGGATATCGCGGCCGAGATGATCGGTGCCGAACCAGAAGATTGCCCCGTTCGGCGCAAGCGCGCCGGGCGATGCCATCGGACGCACCGTCTGATTGGGTGGAAACGGCGCAATCCACGGTGCCGCGATGCCGACAAAGATCCAAAAGGCCAGGATCGCAATACCAAACATCGCCACCTTGCTGTGGCCGATCTGACGGATCCAATCGAATCGCCCGGCGGCGACGTCAGGTGGCAGCAGTTCGGCCGCCTCGACGCCGATATCGCTCACGCCGGCTGCATCCGCGGGTTCAGCGCCAGATAGCCGAGATCGGAGACGGTCTGCGTGATCGTGGCAATCGCGACCGTGATCATCGTACAGGCTTCCAGCAGGTAGAGATCCTTGCCGAGCGACGCCTCCAGGATAAGCGAACCGAATCCTTTGAACGCGAAGAAATACTCGACGACGATGACGCCGGCGATCAGCCAGTTCACGTGCAGCATCAGCAAGGTGAACGGCGCGATCAGGGCGTTGCGCAGTGCATGCCGCATGATGACGCGACGATACGGCAAACCCCGCAGTATTGCCGCCCGGATGTACGGCGTGTCCATCACCTCGGCCATTGCCGCCCGCGTGATGCGTGCGATGTAGCCGAAGTCATACAGCACAAGCACCAGCACGGGCATAACCAGCTGCCGGTAGGAAAATCCGTCCAACATCGTGCTGGTGCCAGGCAGCAAGTGCAGGCCGTAGACGAAAACCGCCGATACCAGAACCGTGCTGGCGAACGGCGGGATGGAGGTCGTGAGGATGCACACTCCCGACACAATACGGTCGAGCCACGAACCTTCCTTCATGCCGGCCAGCACGCCCATACCAAGCGAGAGAGGAATGAGGAAGACAAAGAACCAAAAGCCGAGGATCGCCGTGTTCTCGAGCCGCGCCCAGGTGATGCGGGCGACAGGCTGCATGAACAAACGCGACTGCCCCCACTCGCCGATCAGAAAATGACCGAGCCAATCGAAATAGCGGACGATGGCCGGCCGATCGTATCCGTTGGCGACCAGCCAGAAGTCCCGTTGTTCCGGCGTCGAATAGGGGCCGAGTTCGCTCAGCGCCACGTCGCCGGGAAGCAGTTCGAACAGCAGGAACAGCAGCAGCGACGCGGCCAGCATCGTGACCAGCATCCAGCCGAGCCGCCGCAGGACCTGCTGCGCCACAGCGGCGACTTCCCTCTGTCAGGTTTTCTCGACCGCCAATTCGTCGAGGAAGATGTACTGCGTCGGATGCATCCGAAATCCCTTCACCTTCCTGTCAAATCCGGTCTGCACGACGCGCCAGAGCGGCTGCACGATGGGACCATCCTCCTGAAGGATCTGTTCAAGCCTGGCCATGACGTCGCGACGACGGTCGGCTTCGAGGATGCCCTCCGCCTGGGTCAATAGCTTGTCGAATTCGGGATTGGCGTAGCTCGACTCGTTCCACGGCACGCCGGTGCGATAGGCGAGGCCGAGCACCATGACGCCGAGCGGGCGATGGGTCCATGCCGTATACCCGAACGGCACCTTCTGCCAGACGTCCCAGAAGCTGGCTGACGGCATCACGTTCATCTTCACGTCGATCCCCGCGGCCTTCCACATCTCCACCATCACAGTGACCGAGGCAGCCTCCCAGGCCGGCTGATTCTTGCACGCAATTTCCAACGACAGGCCGGCGGGATAGCCGGCCTCGGCCAGCAGCTTTTTGGCTTTGGGAATATCCTGTCCCACCATTGGCAGCTTGGCGTATTCCGGGTGCACGGGAGCCACGTGATGGTGCTCGCCGATGGTGCCGGTGCCGCGGAAGACGATGTCGATCACCTTCTGCTGATCGATTGCCAGCTTCAGCGCCTGGCGTACTCGCACGTCGTTGAATGGCTTCTGGTCATACTTTCCGCGCACCACTGCCGTTTGCGCCGTTGTCACCGGATAAACCACCACATCCGGGAGTGCCTTGACGGCATCGAGCTCGGAGAAATCGACTTCATACAGGCCATCCACCTGGTTTGAAGCCAGCGCCGCGATCAGGGCGCCGCTGTCGTCCCCAAGGTCGATGAACTCCACCTCGTCCAGATAGGGCGACCGGCCCCAGTATTTCGCACTCGCCTTCATCACCGCGTTCTGGCCGACGTTATAGGCGGTGAGCTCGAACGGCCCGGTGCCGTTCATGCCTGGCCTCACCACGGCGTTCTCCGCCGGGTCGAGCATGAAGAACGGATAGTGGAACAGATGCTCCGGCACCGCGAGCTGGGCTTCCTTGCAGTTCAGGCGCAACGTCTTGTCGTCGACCTTTTCGATTGCCTTGCTGCTCCACAGCCGGGTCGATTTGACCGGCTTGCCGTTCTTCTGTTCACCCGTCTCGTATTCCTCCAGCATGTAACCCTTCATCAGGCCGAGCACCGAGGATCCGGTCTTCGGATCCAGCACGCGCCTGATATTCCAGATCGCGTCATCCGCGGTGAACGGCCGCCCGGACCGCCACTTTGCCGCCTGCCGGATCGTGAGCGTCCAGGTCTTTAGGTCCTCGCTCGCTTCCCATTTCTCCAGGAGTTCCGGATGGGTGACGTTGTCCTGGTCGGTGCGAGCCAGGTACTGGACAGTATTGCGCAGCACATTGCTCGGCTCGACCCACGAGATCGTATGGGGGTCCTTGATTTCCTGCACGCGCATTCCAATGCGGATCTTGCCCCCCTTCGGCAGGACCGTCTGTGCATTTGCCATTTCGGGCAGACCGGCCATTGCGTACGCGGCCCCTGCCGTGATCCCGAGCAAAGTCGCGGTCCGCAGGAATTCTCGACGACCAATGCTGCCCCGCTGCAATTCACGGCGCAGGCTGGGGAGGTAAGGATGTTCACGGGGAGCGGTCATCGCATGGAGCCTCCATCTCATCGAATGCTTGACAACGAACGGTCACGTCGCGGCGCGCAGAAGTCCGGTTGGCAGGCGCCATTGCCGGATCTCGCGGCGGCGAGAGCCACGACGGCTCCGTGGCTCTTCCTCTGCGGGTGGCGCAGCGTGTCCCGTCCGTCATCATAGGATCAGCCTGATGCATCCGGAAAGTGACGGGCAGTGCCGGGTTGCCGCTCTTGCGCGGGGCCGAGCCGGTGCGGCTACCGAGATGACGCAGCGGGTCAACAAGGGGCGCCTCTCGGTCGCACGGCACAGCGACCTCCAACTTGCCGCAGCCGCTCGGCACCCATTGCGCCCCGGCCGTTTCCTGGGCCCTTCGTTGGAGACTGGATTGCTCTTTGATCCGAACAGAGCTGACTTCCGCTCGCGCCACTCTGTTGTCCTCAAATCCTGTTGTCGGCCTTCACGGAATGGACCCGAGCCGCACTTTCGCGCACCGGCTCGCGCGACTTGCAACCCTCTCGAAGCTCATCATCCCGTCATTTGCCACGTTAGTAGATCGTGCACGCGGATCGATATCGTTCAGCGTGTCGGCATTGGCATCGTCGGAAACTGCGTTCTCGGCAGTCTTGGCCTTCAGCTCCTCGAGCTCAAGCCCAACTGGTCGAGCAGTTTGCGGCCGCATGCAAAGGAGGCACTGAACTGGTCGTGCTTGAGCTTGGCGATCAACAGCTTCAGGTGCGCCACCATCGCCTCGGCCCCGATTGCCCAATGGCCGGTATGCTCTCTAGCATGCGCATGCCTCGGTGCCCCATTGACAATTGCTCCGCTCCGCCCTTGGGCCGGGGGCCGCGATCCTCGCCAACCCGCTGCATGGGCTGACCGGTTTCGAATGCTCGGGTCCGACGGCGACGGGTGCCGATGCTTGGACCGGAGGCGCGGGAGTAGCATCGTTCCATGATGGCCGTGCGCGTTGTAACGCTGGCACTGACCGGCGGCATGAGCGGTTCAGGCGTGGAGGTTGCGCGAGTAGAACAGGCTAGCTTCGTGCCGCAGTAGCGAAAACTGCCAGGGTTCAGGGGTAGGATTCACCGAGCATATTGTGCGACGCATCGCGGTATGTGAGCTATCGCGTAGTCGAGTAGCAATTCCCCCCGATCTGACTACGACAGTGGTGCCGAATGTTCTGACATCGAAGGGTTGCACGAGAGCGGGTCCGACGTCTACGATCCGGACACCTACGCGACCTCTCGCCGTCATCGGCGAGATATTGTGTCGGCATGGGAGATGGGGACCGCCTATGCGAGCATTCATACGGCGGACCACCCGACTTGGTTGTCCACCGACCTGGGCTATGGCAGCCGGTATTACGAGGAGTGAAATCGCTACGCGGACACGCGAGACCGGAGACCGGCGATCGCGAAGGCAAGTAGCGTTCGCTTCCAACGTTCGACAAGCAATATAGTAGCGCTCTATTCGGATGACGCTCGTTAGGAACTACGTAACCTCTCCATTGCGGAACGCATGGCGCCTCCTACCTCCACATGCGCGGAGATACATCTACACCTGTGGATGTGCCCTGGTTGCCCCGGCGATTACGCGCGACCCACCTCCCGCAATTGCAGGTATTGCGGTCGCTGGTGAGCTCTCGGCCGCGACCGGCATCGGTGAGGGCGCCCGTGTTATGCTGAGGGCTTTGGAATTGATTGGCGTGCAGAATTGGGCAATCGATGTTGGGCCCGCTTGGCGACCTACTGCAAAAACGGTGTTGGCGTGTCTTCCCAGTTTGCCGAGGGGAGTGCCGCTGATTGTGCATGCCAACGCGCCAATGCTGCCGGGGTCGTTGATGCGGCTGCCACGCACGCTCGTACATAGCCGCCGGGTCATTGGATTCTGGTCCTGGGAGCTATCCACTTTGCCTGGGGAGTGGGCGATCGGCGCGAGGTCAGTTCATGAAATCTGGGTCCCGTCGCAGTTTGCCGCGCGGGCGGTTGAGCAGCTGCAGCCAGGTCGCGTACGAGTTGTCCCACATCCCGTGGCAGTTGTGCCTCCTTCCCCGTCTACACTTTCGCGACAAGCGTTCGGCCTCCCCGATGACGCAGTAGTGGTGTTGGTAACCTTCAATCTTGCTTCGTCACTAGAGCGGAAGAATCCAAATGCAGCGATCACTGCATTTCGCGCGGCGTTCGGGGATCGCCGCGACCGGCTGCTTGTACTCAAGGTGGGTCATCCAGAGCACTTTCCGGCAGAATTTGCGCGTCTGATCGAAGCGGCCGGTGCGCCAAACATTCGCATAGTTGCGCGCGAACTGTCACGGGCAGACAATCACGCTCTCCTGGCTGCGGCTGACATCGTCCTATCGCTTCATCGGAGCGAGGCTTTCGGGCTTGTGTTGGCGGAGGCGATGCTATTGGGCAAGCCTGTCGTCGCGACAGGCTGGTCGGGCAACATGGAGTACATGGACCATGAAACTGCGGCTCTGGTCGGTTATCGGCTGGTTGCTGCCCAGGATCGGCGCGGCACCTATAGTTTCGCGAACGCAGAATGGGCTGACCCTGACCTAGCGGATGCTGTTGCACATTTGCGCCGCCTGGCAGACGACGAACTCGAGCGCCGGTCGCTGGGCGTCCGGGCGTACAAGGCATCGCGCTTACGTCTTGGCCCAGCTCGGTTGCTGGCTGCGATCAGAGAGCTTGGATTAGCTCCCATTCGCGCGCATAGGTCGTCATGAATTGTGAGCGTGATGCGTCTGCCCATCGACAAGCCGTACGCCAAAGAGAATGCGCGCCGAGAATGGCTGGCGGGAGTCTTGACTACACGTGGAATAGCTGATGCACAAATGCCACACGGGCGCGTTTCGAAGGTTCCGGCGTTCCATCGGAATCTACGTTCGCGTCTTGCCGGCCCCGCGAAGGAAATTGCCAAGTCCCCGTAACGGCGCGGTAACCCTCCAGGACGTACTGCGATGGATCGCCTGCAATTGGCCCTCGAGCACACGGCACTGGCCTTGCTCGGCGCTCGAATGCGGATTGTCAAACTGCCATGCCTGCACGCCCGGGTAATTGCGCCACATCAACCGCGAACACCCGCCTAGTTGTGTGTAAAGACTATCAAGGGCACCGCGCGAGTAGAGGCTTATATGGCCGTTGTCCGGTCCGACATACCACCAGTTGCGACCTGAGACCGCGTCGTACTCTGCAGTCTGGAACGCAAACGCGCCACCTGGCTTGAGCATAGCTCGGATCGCCCGGAAGGTATCGACGGGCGTCGGAATGTGCTCCATTACCTCACACGCCACGACAATGTCAAATTTCCGACCGACCTGCGGCAGAAAGTAATCAATGCCGAACTTCGGTCTGATCAGATCAGTACCCCATGCATCGAGTTGCAGGTTTTTGCGGCATGTTTCCACGAATGTTCCCATGCCGCACCCAAAGTCAAGTATTTCAAGGCTATCCGGTGGCCGCTGTACAAGCCGGTTTGCGAGCAACACGAGCCTGAGGGTTTCGGAGACCCGGCCATACCAGTCAGGATCCTGCCCGGTCCAGTAAGACTCATCGTAAATGGCGGCGTGGTCCGCTGTGTCCAGGAGAGTTGAGAAGCAAAAGCCGCACCCGCTACATTTGTAATATACACAGTCATCGGGCAGATCGGGAATAGCATGTCCGGTTTTCTTCGACGCTGGTATGCGAAATGCCTCATGCGAGGGCTTGCCGCAAATCTTGCATGTCATGGTGTCAGTCATGCTCCGACCTCAACTCTTTGGACCCAAGTGGAAGATGAGCGAGACATGGCAGGGTTAACAACCGCATCTTTACGAGGAAGTCAAGACCGGTCGTGCCTATGGAATCGGATGGCGCTGCTCGACTTGATTGTACCAGCTCACGACTTTTGAATAAAGATACCGAAACACGTACAGGCGAAACCATCGATTGATACCTTGAGATGGTGGGATTCGCTCTTCCAAATATCGCGTTGATACGGACTCCAATTCCACTCATAGGGTGGGAGATCGATGAATTTGTCGAGCGGTTTGTCGCCGACGTCGAAATCCAGTGAAGCCACTATGTGCCCCTGGCGTCGCAGACGTTCGGCAAGCTCACAGAAGTGCTGCTTCTGGAACAGGACCGTCGGCCAATCATCGATGGTCTGATCGTCGTTCATAAAATTGAATTCCGTGGTATGTATTGCAACCCCGCCTGAGCGGAGTGTCCGCAGCGAGTTCTCAATAAAATCAAGGCCCTTCTGAATTGAACCGATGTGTTCCAGTGCACAGATCGACCAGCAAAAGTCATAGTTCAAAAGGTCCGCTGGTATCCTATTCATGTCTACATACCGGAGCGAAGTATACTTGTCGAACTGTTCACGACTTACCAGATGTGCCTGGTAGACCATGTCGACGGAGGACGTGTGCTGGTTGGTGTCAATCCAGCCAGAAGCTGCGGCTTTCCCAGGATCCAGATCAGTCACCGTAATGTGAACTCCGTGCTTCGCGAAATAGCTGGGCAACGGTTCTTCGCCGCAACCGAAACCGAGACCGCGTGTGCCGGCATGTAGCAGCCCGCTCTCATACACAGCCTGGAGTACGTAAGCAAACTCCCAAAGCTTCCGATGGAAAATTCGTGCCGCCTTGAGTTCGCTGATCCAATAGGCCGCCCAGTCACTCTCAAGATCGGCTTGAGTTGAGGCCTTGCTTTTCAAGCCGACGTGCCGAGGTATCAGACCGCTTTGCACGGGTAATGCCGCCGCCAGGGTCCGCGCCAGCTCGTAACCGAAAAACTTCGTCGTCAGCTTGACATTGGTGAGGTCGCGGAGGAGCACCCAGACTTCGTCCGCGTTCGGGTGAGATTTGTCATCTACAAGTCCCAGACGCGGCTCGTACTGGATAGGGATTGGATTGGACACACGAGACTCATTTGCGACCATGCGTGCGTCGATCATCGCGCCGATCTCCCGGGAGACCATCGCACGCAGAGGTGCGATGACGGGACGCAAGAACGTTGTCAGTAGAGCCCGGATCCTCATTGGTCGCTGGATTTCCTGCAGGAACGCGAGCAGTTCACACCTATGGACACCTAGGTCTCCTCGCCGATCCTGACAGAAATCGCGACCCAATTTTGGCTTGCTTCCGGGCTGAACGCAAGGCATTGGCGCCTTCCTGGCGGGGAAGGTTCGCGGCGTCGAACGGCTCACGGCCGTTGCCGACCTCGGCTTCGCAAGCAAACGGAATGGACACCTTCGACGTGCCTGCGACGGACGCCCTTGTGCTGCGTCAGCGTCACGGGCAATCGGCCACAGTGGCGCTGTTCCGCATAGACAAGTCCAGCCGTGACCTCACGGCAACTGCTTCCTTTACCCGGTGAAACGGTATCCTTATCGTCACCTCACCATGTCGTGGAGGACCGGCACCATCGGCACGCTCATAGCGATCGCCTGGTTCGCACCGTGCGAGATGGCTCACAGATGACAGATGTGGGATCTGGAATTGCCTCCCAGCGCGACAAACTGGCCGCAGCGGTGCATCCCGGCAGTTTCATGCGCTCCTTTCCTGGGCTTGGACGCGCTTGCACGGCACTCGCGCGTCGCATATGAGGACCAGTGCGGCCGGGGTTTCTGAGACAACCATCAACTTTTCGCTGAGGGAGTTTTAGCCGATTGTGAGCGAGGTGGATTGGCAGCCACAATATTCCCGGATGGCAATGTTCCGGGCGCCGCTGAGCGATCAGGCGAGAGCGCGTAGAATTGGAGGACTCTTCCTTGTTCTCACGCACAGGGCCCTGAACGCCATCAAAGCGGCGCACACCGCGGCACTGTGCATACGAATCGCGGCGAGGTTCGTTCATGAGGCCCGCGATCTCGTGAACCAGCTGCGGACCCTTGATATCGCCCACGATCCTGGTTTCGGTCTGATTTCCGCGAGGGTACGGGAGCGATTGGCGCAAATTCGCGCTCTCATCCCGGTAATGGACGATGCGATAGCCGTATTGCAGCTGATTAGGGCCGAGCTGCTGGTGCTTGCCGGCGATCTTGGGGAAGCGCACTCAGGTCTTGAGTCACTGATGTTGTCAATCTGTACGATTCAGGGACGCGACCTGCGCGACGAAGTAGCGGTGCGATATTTTGATATTTGCATAGGGCGGATGGATAGCAAGGCCGGATTTTCGGTGTTTCTGGGGTATATCGCGCGCCGGCTACCGCACGGTCGCACGAGCGCGCGCTTCGGACGTGAGATGCGGGTGATTGCAATGCAATCCAAGATCTTGCACGACATCGGGCTTTGGCGCTCCGCGCTGGTGATACAAGCCTGGAGCAAACTCGCGTACGCTGCACCGCGCCGCTTCACTGCACCCATCGCTGATGTGGCGATGCAACAGGCGGGGCTGGCTGTTATTCGGCGAGAACTTAGGGTGTCAACGCAGCTGGCCCAATCGGCACGAGCAGTTCGCTCAATGGGAGGGATTGGCGATCTACTGATGATGACCCCGGGACTCCGGGCGTTATCCAAGCGCATCAATCGTCCCGTCGAATTTGCCATTCCGCGGCGCTATCTTGCACTATTTGAAAACAACCCATATGTTGCTGCCCTTGGGCTCGAAGGTCTTCATGCCGACTGGTTCCGTGGCGGCTCAGTCATCGATCTCACGGACTGCCCTGCGAGTATCGTCGAAAGCCGCAGCGCGCCTATGGTGAAAGTCAATCGTGTTGAGATCTTCGCTCGTGCAATGGGCGTAAGTACGAGGGAGCTGCGGCGCTACGGACTGCAACCCGTATTCGAGCCATCTCCAGCCGGGCAGCAGAGAGCCGATGACTGGCTCAGGGCACGATGTCTGAAGAAGGGGGCATTCATAGCCATTCAGGCGTCCGCAGCCGAAAGCTACCGTACATGGAATGGCCTGTCGGAAGCCATTCGCGTGCTTGCGGGTGTGATACCGGTCGTCGTGTTCGACGATAAGGCTCTCAAATCGAGCGACATTTCAACATTGCACGGAAAAATTGAGCTGGCTGTCGGGCTCGATCTGTCGACCGGCCTTGCTCTGGCATGCCAGGCAAGAGTAATCGTCGCTCCCGACAGCGCACTGCTGCATCTCGCGGGTGCCCGACGCATTCCATGTGTCGGCATTTTCGGTCCGACCGACGGTGCTGTTCGGACGAGGACCTATCCGCAGGCAATCGAAGTATCTCTGGCGGCTAAGTTCCCCTGCGCGCCGTGCTGGCGAAATCAGGCAACGCCCTGCATGCTCACCGGGGGGATGAGCAGCCAATGCCTGGATTCGCTGCCGGTCGACGCTGTGATCGACGCTGTCATGCGACAGTTGCGTGCCAGCGAAACCACCGGGCCTCATACAACGATCCACTAACATGGCTCGTGCCCGCCGATGGCTCGAAGAAATGCATCATTCCCCAATAGTCGTTCCACGTGGCGACGGGCTTCTTCGCCAATCATTTCCCGAAGCGCCGGATCGGTCAGCCGGTTCAGCCACATCGCCGCCGCCTCGATCGAAGGCTCCGCCCACATCGCATGCGAGATGCCATAGTTCTCGTCGATTGCCGCAATCAACCGCGCAGGCACAAGACAGGCGGTCCTATCAGTCATGAAATCGAGATTGCCCGACCACGCCGTTGCAACGACCGGCTTGCCCATGAACATCGCTTCGGCCAGCACGAGCCCAAAACCTTCGGCACGATGCAACGACAGTAGCACGTCGCAGTCGCTCAGAAGATCCAGAAATGCGGCGCGCGCCATGGTACCTTCGAATACGCGGACATTCCGCATGCCGGCGATAGCAGCTGCCAGACGGCGCTCCGGTTTACCGCTGGTGCTTCTGCCCCGAACTTTTATGACAAGTTCGACATCCGTGCGATTGTCGAATATGCATCGGAAGGCGGCCACGGCCGAAAGTGGGTTCTTCCGATCAAAGCCGGAATCGTAGGCTAGAACGGTAAGGACACGGAGCGTCGACGACACTGGTCGGCAGTTCTTGGCTTGCGGAACTGCGCGAACCGGATGCGGGACGACTTTCAGAGGGACGGCGCAGCCCGCATTCTTCAATGCGTCGGCTACAAAGCGGCTTGGCACCCAAATCTCGTGCGTTAATCGGAAGGCACGGCGCCAGTAACTTGGTATGACGCTGACCTCCCACGCCCAATAGGCAATCAGTTTACGATTTTGGCCAGATAATTTCGCGCGCGACAGGACAAGCTGGAAATCCGGAGGATTGATATGTACCAGCAACGGCCCGCCAATGTCTCCATCGACGAACTCCTGCCGCGCGCTGGGACGTTGCGCCTCTGAAGGCAGTCTCATGATCGCCGTGGCATCGATCAGACCAACCGTGTAGCCCGCGTCGGCCAGCGCTTCAGCCGCGAGGCGCGCACCTTCCCCCAGTCCGCTCGCCGAGGTCAAAAAGCCGAGTAGGGTGATACGCTTGGAGAATTCGCTTGCGGGCAACAGTCCTGCCCTCGGTACATTGATATGCGCGGTCAGCCGCCGCAGTTTTTGGCGTAACCGGAGTGGAACAAGTGATCGAGCGACCGCATGGAGTGGCTGGGGACGATCAAAAACATTGGCGAGCGGTCCGCTCCGTCCGAGACGTTTCCCGTTGATTGAGGAGAGGAACGACAGGAAATGACTCCTTCACGATTGAACTCATTGTTGGTGTACGCTTCCTCAATCGTTCACTTGATCTTGAAACTCTAATTCCGAATGCCGGCTAATCCTGAACATAGCAGACACCGAGGGCCGAAACCACTGTCGTCGTCTCAGTCCCATCAGTCGGGACCTGCGCCATACATATGGCCAGGGTTATACGCAGACATAATGCTCATCTTCATCGCGCATAGTCCGCCAGACCACTACCGCCGTATTCCCAGCGTCACCTCGCGGCGCCAGATGTAGAGACCGGAGGCGATCAGCACGGCAACACCAGCCACGCTCCAGACATCCGGCCACTCACCCCAGATCGCGATGCCGAGCACCGTCGCATAGATGATCGCGCCATATTCAAATGGCGCCACAAGGGTCGTCTCCACGGCACGATAGCCCTCGGTCATCAGCAACTGTGCAAGACCGGACAACAGCCCGGAACACACCAGTGCCGTGAACTGCCACAGGCTCGGCGTCACCCACTCGGCGATGCAGCCGAACGCCGCCAGCGACGCGGTTTCCAGGCTGTACCAGGCAACGATCGTCACGTTCTTCTCGCCCGCGTCGCCCATCTGGCGGGAAGTTGATCATCGACAGTGACCAGGTGACGATGCCGCTCATCACAATCGCCACCGCGCCAAGCGGCATCGGCTCAGCTCGCCTTCCGCGACCGGGTGAGCGGCAGATCGAGTTCGACCCGATCGTGTGCCACCTTCGGTGTGATCCGCCCCCGCTCGCCGCGTTCCAGGCGCACCAAGCCGTAACCCGCCATCGTCTTCAGGGTTCGCGACAGGTTCGACTTCGCCTTGCCGGTGATCCGCGCCAGCTCGTCGAGCGAGCCGGGCGCCTGCTCCACGATCACCCGCAACAGGTCGCGGTTGCCCGCCGACAGCACTTTGGCGAAGGACTCCGTCGAGGTGAACCAGACCTCCGGCTCGTCTGGCGCTACGCGCTGCTCGCCGCGTGCCACCGCCATGGTGCGGGCCTTCATGTCCTCGTAGCTGGCGATGCCCACTTTTAGGGTCGTCATGGGAGCACTCCTCTCTCGCGCAACACCGCGTCCACCGTCGTCCAAAAATCGCTGAGCACGGTCGCCGCGTCCCGGCAGTCGTAGGCCTTGAGCGTCCGTAGCCGATGGCGATGGTCCTGCGGTTCGCCGCGCGTCTGCTTCGCCACCGGGTGGGCGTTGTCGAACCCGGCCAGCCGCTCGCCGTTCGGGCCGTGCAGCGTCAGCGAATAGTTCAGCCCGTGCGGCTTGTCTGGCGACGCCGCAACCCGCGTCACCACGAACCGGACCCAATGGCCGCCCTCCGGACTCCACGATCAGCACCTGTTCGTCGAGGTCCAGCAGCACATCGAGGGTCGGGTCGCGTGGCACCTCCAGGGCGGAGGGTTATCAGAGTGAGGCAACTCAGTCGACAAAAAATGGCCGATCCGGCACGGAACGCGTTCGGATCATTGATATCATTCGCTCTTGTTGCGGACTCTGTTGGTTGAACCACACCCAGGCCGCCGCACTGTGGTCGCCGCCGGCATGGCGCGTTGCCGAGGCCACACATGCAATGCCGTTGCGTTAACGTTTCATAGATTTTCAGCACGGAGAAAGTGCGGAGAGCACGGTGCTCACGGAGAGGGTGTTATGCTACTTGCGGAATCGTTGACCGATCGGGTGATCGGGTTGGCGATCGAGGTGCACCGACATACCGGCGCCGGACTGTTGGAATCCGTATATGAGCTGTGCCTGTGCCGAGAATTGGCAGACGCAGGCATTGCCTTCGCCCGGCAGGTCACAATTCCCGTCCTCTATAAGGGCGCGGAAGTCGGCGACGGCTTCAAGGCGGATATCGTCGTCGCGAGCGAGCTTATCCTGGAAATCAAAGCCGTCAGCACCATCCTGCCAATCCATGAGGTGCAGCTCCGAACGTATCTGCGCATGAGCGGGATCCGCGTCGGTCTGCTGCTGAACTTCAACGTGCCACGCCTGGTGGATGGCCTTCGTCGCTACGTGGTGTAGCTTCCGTCGAAGCCGACCGCTTCTGCTCCGTGATCACCGTGCTCTCCGCGCTTCCTCCGTGCTGAAAAAACTTGGCCGCGGTTCGCACCTGCCGTGGCGGGGGTGCCAGGCCAAGGCAGTCGCGCCAAAAGGTTTCGCGACAAGAGCGATATCATTGGCATACTGGCCAAAACGGCTGGCCGTAACCGGCCCCCTGCGTGACGCCGCAGCGGTTGAGCGTCGGGATCAGGGCGGGCCGGCGCCGGGCGGTGGCGCGGATTGCAGCGGCTGCGTCGGCCAGGCGGTGGCGGGACGCGGAAAGGCGCGTTCGAGGATGTCTTTCACCAGTCTGCCGGGCGGGCGGCGATCGGCGGTGGAAGGGAGCGTTTGACTGGACCGGTCCCTGACAGGCGCGACCGACAACCACTGAGGGGCGAGGCGCGCCTGCCTGAGCCCTTCGGGTCCGGAATTCGGATCGCAACCGACGGCCTTATGCTGCCGCAAGGGCTTTTCTCAGGCCCTCGGGGTCGGCCTTGATCGCGCGCAAAAGCGTCCGCGCGGGACCGCTCGGCTTTTTGGCGCCCCGCTCCCATTCCTGCACAGTTCGAATGCTGAATTCGTAAGTCGCGGAGAACTGCGCCTGCGTCATTCCCGCAGCGCGCCGGATCGCGCGCACATCGATCTCCGGCGCCATGTCGGGTGCGGAGTCGGGATTGGACGCGATCTGTCGGGCGAGGTCCTCGTCGGTCATCGCGTCGATCTTGCTCCAGTCAGTCGCCGCGAGCGCATCGCGCGCCGCCTTACTCAAGGCTTTCGCCATAGCACTTCACCTCTCGCTTGTTCGCCTTGTGGAGCGAGATCACCCGTCGCTCTGCTTCCCGGTCAACGTAAACACAAACAAAAAGACGATCACTGATGAGGCCGAACGCCACCTCGCGAACCTCGCCATATTCAAAGCGATCATCAGTCATCGACACATGAGGTGCCGCGAACAGGATCTCGGCCAATTCGAGGGAAACACCATGCTTCGCCCGGTTGGCCCTATCATTCACGGGATCGAAGACATACCTCACGTCTCGTGTACGCCTCTGGCGTATAACCCACAAGAGACGCTGTTCGTTCTCTCGCGCTATCAAGGGCTACACTTAAACAAAGTGCTCATCATCGTCGGCCATGGCCCGCCATGCGGCAGCTTGGGCCACAAATCCTCGATCACCGCGAACTACCGCCGTATCCCCAGCGTCACCTCCCGGCGCCAGATGTACAGCCCCGAGGCGATCAGCACGGCAACACCGGCCAAACTCCAGACATCCGGCCACTCGCCCCAGATCACGATGCCGAGCACGGTCGCATAGATGATCGCGCCATACTCGAACGGCGCCACCAGGGTCGTCTCGGCGGCACGATAGCCCTCGGTCATCAGCAACTGCGCAAGGCCGGACAACAGCCCGGAACACACCAGCGCGGCAAACTGCCACAGGCTCGGCGTCACCCACTCGGCGATGCAGCCGAACGCCGCCAGCGCCGCGGTCCCCAGGCTGTACCAGGCGACGATCGTCACGTTCTTCTCACCCGCATCGCCCATCTGGCGGATGTTGATCATCGACAGCGACCACGTGACGACGCCGCTCATCACGATCGCCACCGCGCCAAGCGGCATCGGCTCGGCGTTGACCTGCCATGGCCGCAGCATCACCAGCACACCGCCCAGTCCCACCAGCACGGCGGTTGCCCGACGCGGACCCACGCGTTCGCCAAGCAGCGGCACAGACAGGACCGTGAGGAACAGCGGCATGGCAAAGCCGAGCGCGGTGACGGTGACCAGCGGCAGCACGCCGAAGCCGTACACCGACGTCACGGTCCCGATGAACCCGTAAACCGTGCGCATCACATGGCCGACCGGCCGGCGCGTCTTGAGAGCGGCCAGGCCGCCATGGCGAATGATCATCGGCAGCATCGCCAGGAAGCCGACGAAGCTGCGGAACAGCACAATTTCCAGCACGGGGAATTCCGCGGTCAGTGCCTTCACCAGCGCAGACCCAAGGGTGAAGGTCGCCGATGCGCCCAGGACATAGACGATCGCGTGGCGTCGCGCCGCGCGCAGCGACGCGCCGGCGAGGCTCAGGGCGGACGTTTCCATTGCCGCCAGCCTACTCCAGCGACAGACGCGCCTCCACCACGTCGGGCTCTTCCCGCATGCGGTGCACCGCGAAGCCGAGGTGGCGAACGAAGGCCAGCATCGGTGCGTTGTCCGCCAGCACAAGGCCGACGACGGCGCGCAGTCCGCGCCCGCGCCCCCAGTCGATGAGACGCTGCATCAGATGGCTCGCCACGCCCTTGCCCTTCATGTCGGCCTGCACGATCACCGCGAACTCGCCTTCGGCCTCATCCGAATCGCACACCAGCCGTGCAACCCCCACCGTTTCGCCGCTCGCCTCGCGGACCGCGATAAAGGCCATCTCGCGGTCGTAGTCGACCTGGGTGAGCCGCGCCATCTGCTCGGGCGACAGCTCGCGCATCGCGCTGAAGAATCGAAAGCGGATGTCCTGAGGCGACAGGCCGCGGAAGAACGCACCGTGCTGCTCAGCGTCCTCCGGGCGAATCGGGCGGATGGTCAGGCGCTCGCCGTCGCGTGCCGTCCACTGCTCCACCAGTTCGGCCGGATAGGGCGTGATCGCCAGCCCACCCCCGTTGTCGCCGGGCTCACGCAGACGCAGCCAGGCGTCCACAACCAACACGCCATCGGCGTCGGCGAACAGAGGGTTGACCTCCAACTCGGCGATTTCGGGGAAATCGACAATCAGCTGGCTGATGCGCACCAGCGTCTCCGTCACCGCGGCGAAGTCGGCTACCGGCAAGTCCCGGAAACCGCCCAACGTCGCGGCAACCCGCGTGCGCGTGATCAGGCCTCGCGCCAGTGCCAGGTTGAGCGGCGGCAGATCGGCGGAAATGTCGTGAACCATGTCCGCCGTCGTGCCACCCTGTCCAAAGCTGATGATCGCGCCGAACGTTGCGTCGTCCGCGACTCGGACCTTGAGTTCACGTGCGCGTGCCACCTGGCGCTGCACCAGCAGGCCGTCGTCGCGCACGCCTGGTTGGCGGCCGCGCCGCGCCGAGAGCAGGCGCGCGGCCAATTCCACCTCCCGCGCATCGCGCAGGTCGAGGGCCAGCCCATTTGCGGCTCGCGCGTTCGGGTGCTCGGTCTGGCGCAGCTTCACCACGGCGGGGAACCCGAGCAACGCCGAAGCAGCGGCCGCGTCAGCCGGCGCGGCTACAACACGGGTCGGCATCACCGGAATGCCGTAGGCGCACAAGACCGCAAGCGCCTCGTCCTGCATCGAAGCCAGCCGGCCCCCGTGCCGGATCGTGGCAAAGACACGGCGGACGTGGTCGCTGTCGGGTGCCACGGCCAGCACAGCGCCCGTCGGCAATTCGCGCGCCGCGGCTCTGTTGCGGCGGTCTTTCACCAGATGCAGGAAGCCGCGCACCGCCTGCTCGGGCGTGGCGAACACTGGCATGCCAGCCTCGACCAGGCTGCGCCGATGCACCGCACCGGTCGTCTCGCCCATCGCACAGACCAGCATCGGCACCCGCACGGTGCCGCGACATGCCGCGAGGGCGGCAATCGCCGCCTGATCGGCGGCACCGGATGGCGCATGCACCACCAGAACGGCGCCGACCTCCGGTGCGGCGGCGGCAGAAGCGGCGAGGCCGGCGAGCAGGTGGGATCCGTCCGGCCCCACGTGCACGATACTGCCGTCGGTGTCGGGACCCGCCCCGGACCCCGATCCGGGGGTGTTGCCAGGCAACATCGCCGGCGCAGGCGCCACATGCAGGCCGTCGCGCAGCACGGCATCGGCCGCCATCCGGCCGGCACTGATGGCGTTGGTGACGATCGCCAGAGCATCACCACGTCCCAGGCGAGCGCGCGAGAGGGTCTCGGCCGCCGCCAGGAGGTCCTCGAGGCGCGTCACGCAAAGCACGCCGGCACGACGCAGCGCGGCTTCGAACGCGCGTTCTGCCTCGCCGCTCGGATCGGAGAACAGAGACCCGGGGCGGATCGCCACCACCGGACGCAGCCGAGACGCGGCACGGGCGGCGGAAAGGAAGGTTCGGCGATTCTTCACGTGCCTGATGTCGAGCAGGATCGCGCCGGTGCCGGGATCGCGCGCCAGCCAGTCCAGCACGAGGCCGAAGCCGATATCGGCATTGCCGCCGATGCCAACGATGTGGCTGAACCCGACGCCATTCGGCTGGGCCCAGTCCAGGATGGCGCGGCACAAGGCCGCCGACTGCGACACCAGCCCGAGCCGTCCGGCCGGTGGTGGCAGATGCGCGCGCGAGGCGTTCAGCCCGATGGCAGGTACGACAATGCCGAACGAACCGGGGCCCAGCACGCGGACGCCGCCCCGGCGCATCGGGTCGGCGAGGCCTTCGGCCATGCCGATCACCACCGCGGCGAAGGTGCCTTTCGCCGCCAGCGCCGCCAGAGTGGCCGGCACGGCATCCGGTGGTGTGGCGAGCACCGCGAGGTCGGGAGCGTTCGTCAGGGCAGCGATGTCCGAGCCGTCATCGGCATCGAGCGAGTGGATCGCGCCCTTGAAGCCCCCCGCCTGAAGGTTTGCCATAACCTGCCTGCCCTCCGCCGAGCCGGCGCCGATCACAGCGACCGACTCCGGGTGGAACAGGCGGGCGGGGCTGAAGCGGCCCGCGGGCCGCAGATTCATGAGTGGCATGTTGGGAACCAGCATAAGGCGGTGCGACAGCTCGGTATCAACCGCCCCAGCGACGGCAGCCTCGACGAATTTGCCATGATGCATGCGATGGCGTTGCATGGTGGCGGAACGGACAGGGGGCAGGCAATGAGTGACAGGTCGCGCTGGGATCCGGAGATGCGGGCCTATCAGGCGGCCGCCGAGACAATCGCGGCAAACTATCCGCCGGTGAAGCTGGAAATCCCGCTGGAGCCGCATCGCCTCGTGAACGACGCGATCAGCCTGGCGCGTGGTGCGCGCGGACCGGAGATGGCCGAGACGACCGAACACTGGGTGGCCGCGCGTGGCCGGCGCATTTATTGCCGCGTGCATCGTCCGCGAACCGATCGGCCGTTGCCGGCGTTGGTGTATTTCCATGGCGGCGGCTGGGTGTGGGGCTCGGTCGACACGCATGATTCCGCGGCACGCGAACTGGCAGCCGCAGGCGAGGTCGCGACGATCAGCGTCGATTATGCGCTGTCGCCCGAGGCCAGGTTTCCCCAGGCGCTGGAGGAATGCGCAGCCGTGGTTCGGCATGTCGCGCGGTCGGGTGCGGAGTGGGGCCTCGATCCGTCACGCATCCTGCTGGGCGGCGATTCCGCGGGCGGCAATCTGGCTTTGGCGACGGCATTGCTCTTGCGCGACACCGGTGGACCGAAGCTCACAGGCATCGTTGTGGGTTATCCGGTGTGCGACAGCCGGGTTGATACGCCGAGCTATCAGGAGTTCGCCACCGGCCATGTGCTGACGCGCGAGAAGATGGCGTTCTATTGGAGCGCTTATGTGCCGCATGAGGTGGATCGCACGCATCCGCTCGCGGCGCCACTGCGGGCCGATTTGAATGGGCTGCCGCCGGTGCTGGTGCTGCTGGCGGAACTGGACGTGCTGCGCTCGGAAGGCGAGGCACTTGCCGCGAAGCTGCGTGAGGCGGCCGTGCCGGTGGAACTCGAGATCTTCCCCGGTGTCCTGCATGGCTTCCTGCGCGCGACCGACGGGGTGAAGAAGTCCCGCGATGCGGTGGCCAGGGCCGGGGCGTGGATGAAACAAATTTTGTAGCATGCGCCGCTACAGCGCGAGCCGCAGCGCACCGCCGAGTTCGCCAATGACGCCACGGCGGAAGGCCAGAACGCAGATCACGAATATCGCGCCCTGCGTCACCGTCACCCACTGGCCGAACTGCGCCAGGTAGTTCTCCATCGCGGTCACCAGAACAGCGCCCATTACCGGTCCGAACACAGTCCCCAATCCGCCAAGCAGCGTCGTCAGCACGACTTCGCCGGAGGTGGAGTAGTGCACGTCGGTCAGCGTCGCGATGCCGAACACCAGCGCCTTGGTGCCGCCGGCCACGCCGGACAGCATGCAGGACAATACGAATGCGATCAGTTTGTAGTCATCCGTGCGGTAGCCGAGCGACGTGGCGCGCGGTTCGTTCTCGCGAATCGCCTTCAGCACCTGGCCGAACGGCGAGTGGATGATGCGGTGGATCAGCAGGAAGCCGCCCAGGAACACGACCGCCACCAGCCAGTACATCGTCATGTCGTTGTCGAGCGGGATGAACCCGAACAGGTAGCCACGCGGGACCTGCTGGATGCCGTCCTCGCCGCCGGTGAAGGGTGCCTCGAGGCAGAAGAAATACACCATCTGCGCCAGCGCCAGCGTGATCATGGCGAAGTAGATGCCCGAGCGACGAATCGCCAGATAACCCAGGCAAAGGCCCAGCGCGGCACCGGTCGCGCCGCCCAGGATAATCGCGATCGCCGCATCGACGTGCCAGAACTTCATCGTCCAGGCGGCGACATAGCTGCCCATGCCGAAGAACGCCGCGTGACCGAACGACAGCAGGCCGACATAGCCGATCATCAGGTTGAACGCGCAGGCGAACAGCGCGACGCACAGCACCCGCATCAGGAACACGGGATACAGCACGAACGGGCACAGCACGATGAGGGCCAGCATCACCAGGAAAGCAATCTGCTGCGAGCGGGAAAATCCAAACATGTCAGGCCCGCCTTCCAAACAATCCGTGCGGCAGGGTCAGCAGCACAATAACCATCACCAGGAACACCACGGTGGCCGAGGCCTGCGGATAGAACACCTTGGTCAGGCCCTCGATCACGCCGAGTCCGAACCCGGTGATGATGGACCCCAGGATCGAACCCATGCCGCCGATCACCACCACCGCGAACACCGTGTTGATGAAGTTGTCGCCCATGTTGGGGTTCACCGAGTAGATCGGCGCGGCCAGCACGCCGGCGAACGCCGCCAACGCCACGCCGCCGCCGTAGGTCAGTGTTATGACGCGCGGCACATTGACGCCGAACGCCTGCACCAGCGGCGCGTTCTCGGTGGCCGCCCGCAGCGTGGCGCCGAGCGAGGTCTTCTCGATGATCGCCCAGGTGGCGAAGCAGACCACCGCCGCCGCCAGCACGACCCAGCCGCGGTAGTTCGGCATGAACATGAAGCCGAGATCGGTGGCGCCCTGGAGTATGTCCGGGATGCGATAGGGCAGGCCGGAACTGCCATAGTAGTTGCGGAACAGTCCCTCGATCACCAGCGCAAGCCCGAAGGTCAGCAACAGCCCATACAGGTGGTCGAGCTTGTACAGCCGGCTGATGATCGTCCTCTCCAGCACGACGCCGAACGCTCCGATGATCAGCGGTGCCAGGATCAATGCTGGGAAATATCCGATGCCGGCGTATTGCAGCAGCATCCACGAGGCGAACGCGCCCATCATGAACAGCGCGCCGTGCGCGAAGTTGATGATGTTCAACATGCCGAAGATCACCGCGAGCCCCAGCGACAGCATCGCGTAGAACGCGCCGTTGATCAGCCCGAGCAGAAGCTGGCCGAACAGCAGCGGTCCGGGGATGCCGAAAATCGTGATCATTGACGCCCCTCCCCCGGTCCGCCGTGTCGTGTCAGGCGGCCTTGATGAACGGACAATGCCCCTCGGCCAGCGGCCGGTACGCCTGATCGCCAGGTGTGGTGACGATCAGCTTGAAGTAGTCCCAGGGCCCTGTGCTCTCGGACGGCTTCTTCACCTCAAACAGATACGCGTTGGTGAGGTTGCGCCCATCCTCGCGGATCAGCGTCTTGCCGAAGCAGTCGTCGTCCACCGGCATCTTCTTCATCTGGTTCACCGTCGCCTTGCCGTCCTTCTTCGCCTCGGCGGCGCCCATCTCGGCGATCGTCTTCAGGTAGTGCAGCGTCGCCGAGTAGCAGCCGGCATGGACCATGTTCGGCCAGTTGTTCGGCGTCTTCGACTTCACCCGGTTGGTGAAGGCGCGGGTGCGGTCATTCAAATCCCAGTAGAAGCTCTCGGTCAGGTTCAGTCCCTGCGACACGTCCAGACCCAGCGCATGCACGTCGGTGACGAACATCAGCAGCGCGGCGAGCTTCATCGACTGGTTTATGCCGAACTCGCGTGCCTGCTTGATCGAGTTCACCGTGTCGGCGCCGGCATTGCACAGCCCGAGCACCTTCGCGCGGCTCGATTGCGCCTGCACCAGGAAGGACGAAAAGTCCGACGTGCCGGGGAACGGATACGTCGCCGAACCAAGCACCTTGCCGCCTGAAGCCTGTACGAAGGACGTGGTGTCGGCCTGCAGCTGCTTGCCGAAGGCATAGTCCGCGGTGAGAAAGTACCAGCTGTCGCCACCGGCCTTCACCATCGCCCCGCCCGTCGATTTCGCCAGCATGTAGGTGTCGTAGGTCCAGTGGACGAAGTTGGGCGAGCACTGTTCGCCGGTCAGCGCGGCCGTGGCGGGACCGGAGGCGAGGAAGATCTTGTTCTTCTCGCGCGTCACGCCCTGCACGGCGAGTGCCACCGAGGATGTGGGCACATCGAGGATCATGTCCACGCCGTCGCGATCGTACCACTGCCGGGCGATCGATACGGCAAGGTCGGGCTTGTTCTGATGATCGGCGTTGATCACCTCGACGTTCAGGCCCTTGCCGGAGACGCCGAAATCCTCCAGCGCCTGCTTGCAGCAGACCACCGAGGTGGGTCCTCCCGTGTTCAGGTAGGGACCCGACATGTCGTTCAGCACGCCGATCTTGATGGTCGGCGCACCCTGCGCACGGGGACGCACGAGCGGCACGGCGGCAGCGGCGGTCGCGGTTCCGAGTAGTGCGCGGCGCGAGATTGTCATAGCGGAAATCCCTTCAAAGAGCTAACGAAGTTCGCAGTGGCGGCGACGGAAGCCAACAATCCGCTGAATAACAAGTGCTCCAAGTGGCGCAACGGATCTCTCAATCGTCATGGCCGGGCTTGTCCCGGCCACCCACGTCTTCTCTTGGTGCTGGCAGCGGAGACGTGGATGGCCGGGACAAGCCCGGCCATGACGATGGAGCATCAGGCGCGTCTGGATCTGGTTCGTCGTTGTCCGGCAGATCCTAAGCACGTCATACCCCCAGATATTCGTGCAGTTTGCCCATGCTTGGCCTCGAGCAGGTGGTTCGGGATCATGTCGATGATCTGGCCGTGTTCCATCACGTAGTGCCGGTCCGCGACGGTCTGCGCAAAGCGAAAATTCTGCTCCACCAGAAGCACCGTGAACCCGCGCTGTTTGATCTCGCGCACGGTGCGGCCGATCTGCTGCACGATGACCGGCGCCAGACCCTCGGTCGGTTCGTCGAGCAACAGCATCTTCGCCCCTGTGCGCAGAATCCTCGCAATCGCCAGCATCTGCTGTTCGCCGCCCGAAAGCCGCGTACCATGCGCCGTGTGGGCGCGCTCCTTCAGGTTGGGGAACAGCGTGTAGATCGTGTCGATGTCCAGCCCGCCGGGCGCCACGACCGGCGGCAGCATCAGGTTCTCCGTCACGCTGAGCGAGCCGAAGATGCCGCGCTCCTCCGGGCAGAGCGCGATCCCGGCGCGCGCGATCTGGTTGGGCATCAGGTTCACCATTTCCGCGCCGCGGTACCGGATGCTGCCCTCGCGCCGGGGCACAAGGCCCATGATGGATTTCAGCGTCGTGGTCTTCCCCGCGCCATTGCGCCCGAGCAACGTGACCACCTCGCCCTCGCGCACCTCGAACTCGGCGCCGTGCAGCACGTGGCTCTCGCCGTACCAGGCGTTGAGCCCTTTGATCTCAAGCATTCGGCGTCCCCAGATAGGCGGCGATCACGTCGGGGTTCGCCGAGACCGTTGCGTAGTCGCCTTCAGCGAGGATGCGCCCTCGCGTCAGCACGGTGATGATGTCGCACAGCCCCTCCACCACCGAGAGATTGTGCTCGACCATCAGGATCGTTCGCCCGCCGCGGATCCGACGGATCAACTCGACAATGCGGTCGACATCGCTGTGGCCCATGCCGGCCGTCGGTTCGTCGAGCAGCATCACTTCCGGATCGAGCGCCAGTGTCGTTGCGATCTCCAGCGCGCGTTTCTGTCCGTAGGGAAGCTGCGTCACCACCGTCTCGGCCTCGCCGGTCAGCCCCACGTCGAACAGCAGTTCGCGCGCCCTGTCGTCGTAAACCTGCAGCGCTTTCTCCGAGCGCCAGAAATCGAAGCTTGCGCCACGTGCACGCTGCAAGGCGAGCCGCACATTCTCCAGCGCCGTCAGATGCGGGAAGACCGCCGAGATCTGGAAGCTGCGCACAAGCCCGAGCCGGGCGACCTGCGCCGGCTTCATTCCCGTAATGTCGCGATCCTTGAACCTGATCGCGCCGCGCGTCGGTGGCAGGAACGCCGTCAGCAGGTTGAAGCAGGTGGTCTTGCCGGCGCCGTTCGGACCGATCAACGCATGAATGGTCCCCGCCTGCACCTTCAACGCCACGTCGTCCACGGCAACGAAACCGCCGAACTCACGGGTCAGGTTCACGGTCTCCAGGATGGTGTCGCTCAAGCCCGGACGTCTTCCATTATCGTTGAAGTCTCCTGATGGCTCCGCTGATTGCATATCGTTGCCGGGGGCGCAAGATTGGCCCCACTGGACGCGAGGCCATCCGATGCGACTGCGCAGCCCCTTGTTCGCCCCCGGCGATTCCGAACGGAAGATGCAGAAGGCGATCGCATCGGCGGCCGATGCGGTGATTCTCGATCTCGAGGACTCCGTCGCGGCACAATCCAAGCCGCTCGCGCGGGCCATGGTCCCTGACGTCGTGCGAGCGCACTCGGGCCGCGATCTGATCGTGCGGGTGAACCCGCGTGGCACTGAGTGGTATCTGGCCGATCTGGCCGCTGCCGTCCCCGCGCGGCCCACGGCCGTGATGCTGCCGAAGTGCAGCGGGCCCGAGGACCTCGGCACGCTGGATCATCACCTCGAGGCCCTGGAGACCGCGTCGGGTATCCCCATCGGCAGCATTGGGGTCGTGGCGATCGTCACCGAGACTGCCGCCTCGGTGTTCACGCTTGGCGCCTATGCGGGAGTGGCCGCGCGGCTGTGCGCCATCTGTTTCGGTGCCGAGGACCTTTCGGCCGATCTGGGGATTAGCCCACGGCATGCCGACGGGTCCTATCCGGCGCCCGTGATCCTCGCCCGCGCGCAGGTCCTGGTGGCCGCCGGCGCGATCGGCGTTCCAGCGATCGACACGCCCTGGCCTGATCCGAGGGACCCGGACGGGCTGCGGCGCGAGGCGGAGGCCGCGGCGGCCGATGGCTTCGCCGGCAAGATCCTGATCCACCCGGCCCAGATCGACATCGCGAACGCGGCCTTCACCCCCTCGGCGGAACGCGTGCGATGGGCCGAGCGGGTGGACGAGGCCTTCGCCGCCAACCCGGATGCGGGGGTGTTCGCGCTCGACGGCAAGATGATCGACCGGCCGCACTACAAGCTGGCGAAGCGCATCCTGGCGGCCGCCGGACGCTAGCATCCCCCCTTCCCTTGCGGGAGGGGGTTAGGGGGAGGCTCCCGCCTCAGCGCAGCGACCGGAAGAACGCGCGGACCTCGGCGGCCAGTGCCTCCGGCTGCTCCATCGCCGCGAAATGGCCGCCGCGCGGCATGACGGTCCAGCGGCGGATGTCGGTGTAGGTGTGCGCGGCGACGGACCGTGGCGCACGCAGTATCTCGCGCGGGAATTCGCAATAGCCGGTCGGCACATCGATGGTGCGGCCCTCTGGGATCGGCCAGGGGCGATGCATGCGGAAGTAATATGGGAAGAACGACGAGCCGATCGCGCCGGTGAACCAGTAGAGGCTGATATTGGCCAGCAGCTGGTCCCTGGTGAAGACGGATTCGACATCTCCGCCGCAGTCGGACCAGGCGCGGAATTTTTCCACGATCCATGCTGCCAATCCCGCCGGCGAGTTCGTCAGACCGAAGCTGAGGGTCTGGGGCCGCGTGCCCTGGATCCACTGATACCCGGTCTCCTCCTTCAGCCAGTGCGCAAGCTCGTCCTGGTATTGGCGTTCCTCAGGCGTCGGAATCGCCAGCAGATTCAGGTCCCGGCGGACCGCGAGCAGGTTCAGATGGATGCCGATCAGTTTCTCGGGATGCGCGAAACCCATGCGCGACGCGGTGATGCCGCCCCAGTCGCCACCTTGCGCGGCGAATGGGCGATAGCCGAGCGTCTCGGTCATCAGGTCCGCCATGCAGTCGGCGATATCCTCGATGCCGAAGCGTTTCTGGCCGGGACGGAACGAGAGCCCGTAGCCCGGCAGCGATGGCGCCACGACGGTGAACGCATCGGCCGGATCGCCGCCGAACCGCGCCGGATCGGTCAGGCGGGGAATGATGTCGAGGAACTCGAACACCGACCCCGGCCAGCCATGCATCAGCAGGAGCGGACGCGGATCGGGCCCCTGCCCCGGCACGTGGAGGAAGTGCACGTCGATATCGTGCAACCTGGTCTTGTATTGGGGGAACGCGTTCAGCCGCGCTTCCTGCGCGCGCCAGTCAAAGCCGGTGCGCCAGTACTCGACGAGCCGCTGCATGTAGTCAACGTTTGTCCCGTACGCCCAAGGCTCGCCCGGTGCCTGATCCGGGAAGCGCGTGCGCGCAAGACGCTCGCGCAGGTCGGCGATTGCCGTCTCGGGGATGTTCAGGGTGAAATTCTCCGGCTGCATGCCCACGCCTCCTCGCTCGGTCAGCGCTGCGATTTGATGCCGTGGCATGGGCTCTGGCAACCCGGCAGGGTCTGCGCCGTTGATGCGCCGATGAGCCTTGGACGCAACATCCTGCTGCGCATGTTTGGCCGCCCGCGCGGTCTGCCCGGCCGGCTGGGCGGCATCATCATGGCACGGACAAATTACCGCCATGCCGCATGGGTCATCGATCGGCTGGACGTACAGCGGCACGACACGGTGCTGGAAGTCGGCTTCGGCCCCGGAGTTGCGGTTCAACTCCTGGCGGATCCGCGCGGCATGTCGTGGGTATCGACCCGTCGATCGAAATGCTTCGGCAGGCGGCGAAGCGCAATGCCGAGGCGATCAACCGAGGCCGCGTCGATCTGCGCCAAGGCTCCGCGGATCACCTGCCATTCGCGGTCGGGAGCTTCGACAAGGCGATGGCGATCAATTCGATGCAGGTCTGGCCGGACGCGCCGGCAGGGCTGCGGGAGATATGGCGGGTGCTCAAGCCCGGCGGCAATGTGGCGCTGGCATTCACCGCCTATTCCGGACAACACAGCGAAGGTGTGCCAGATATCGTCGCGGCGGCCGGTTTCTTCGACTGCCGGCTTGTTGAGACGGACCAGGCGTTTTGTGTAATCGCGGCCAGGCGGTGAGCACCTGCGCCAGGCCTATCGCCGCGCCCCGTACAGCCAGCTCGCCGCCTTCTCGCGATCGATCTCGGCCGCCACCCCGCTCGGCACGACCACCTTGCCCACCGGAGCGATCGAGTAAGCGGCGAGCTTGAGATGCGCCCATGCGAACGGGATGCCGATGATGGTGATCGCAGCAGGCACATGCCATCAGGACGTGGATCAGGGTCAGCCACGAGCCGACGAGCAGAAACCAGATGAGGTTGGCAACCAGTCCCCACCCGCCGGTGCCGAGCGAATAGCGCCCCGTCGCATCGCGGCGTGACACCACCTCCCGGCCGAATGGCGCCAGCGTATAGTTCGCCAGCGTGAAGCACGCCTTGGCCCAGGGCAGACCGATGACCGTGAGCGCCATCAGACAGCCCGCCAGCGCCCAGAAGAATGCGGCGACGAAACCGAGGCCAGGCACGTTCCAAAGTATGTTGAGGATCGTGCGCATGCCTGGCCTCGCGATCATCAGTGTTTGAAGTGCGGCATCACCTCGCTGGCGATGCGCCGGTACTGTTCGAGCATCACCGCCTGCGGCGTTCCCATCGGTGTCGACAGGCTGACATGCTCCATGCCGGGGAACTTCGCCTCCAGGTTCTTCAGGAAGGCGACGAACTCCTCGGGCGTCCCGGCGAACCAGCCGCCCAAGTCGATGTAGTGCTCCACCTTGGGCACGCCCGCCTCATACCAGCCGCCGCGCCGGGCGATCGCCGCGATCTGCTCCTTCGTCACGCCCGGCAGGAAGCCGAGCGGGGCGAACATCTTGGCGTGTTCCTCGTACAGCGGGGTGATCTCCTTCAGCGCCTGCTGCCGCGAGTCCGCCAGGTGGACGACGATGCCGATCATCAGGTTCTCGCCGAGTTTCCAATCCTTTCCGGCGCGGTGTGCCGCCGCCTGGAACGCCGTGATCGGCCCTTGCTCCAGCGTGGCCGCACCGCCGCCGACCGCGCCCTTGATGTCGTGCTTCACCATGAAGTCCAGCCCGCGCGCCGATGCGCTGACCACCGGCTGCCAGCACTCCACCGGCCGATGGATCGGTCGCGGCACCAGGGTAAGATCCTTCAGCGTGTAGCCGCGATACGGTACCTCGGGCGGCAGCGTGTAGTGCTTGCCCTTGTGCGAGAATCGCTCGTTGTCGAACGCCTTGAAGATGATATCGACCTGCTCCTCGAACAGTTCACGGTTGGCGTTCTGATCGAGCATCGGTGCCCCGAAGGTCTCCACCTCGCGCGTGTGATACCCGCGCCCGACACCAAAGATGGTGCGTCCCTTGGTCATGATGTCGGCGCACGCGAAGTCCTCGGCCAGGCGCAGCGGATGCCACATCGGTGCGATGTTGAAGCCGCAGCCGATCTTGATCCGCTTGGTCAGATGGCACAGATGCACCGCGGTCATCAGCAGGTTCGGAATTACCTCGTAGCCTTCCTGCTGGAAGTGATGCTCGGCGAGCCACAGCGTGTCCCAGCCGGTCTCGTCCATCAGCCTGGCGATCGCCTCGGTCTTGTCGAACACGCCGGCGAGATGCTCGTTCGAATAGCGGCGCTCGTTCGCCGGTGTCGCGTCCTGTCCGCGATCCGGAAGGTCGACATGGCCGGCATAGACGGTGGCAAATTTGGTGATCATGTTGGCACCTCGATGTCAGTCGTTGGTTGCGGGCTCACGCTGCCCAGCTCGAGCGTCCCTGGATCGCCCAGCGTCCGTCTCTGAACGTCACGATATACAGCGAGCGATAGCTGCCGATCGCGCTGCCATCCTCGCGATAGCGCGTGAACTGCACGCGGAAATGCACCTTCTCCGGCCCCGCGTCGATGACCTCAACAGTGTCCCATGCCGAGCGCTCCCATCCCGCGGACTGGCCATCGCCGTTCCACACCAGATTATGGTAGTCCTCCGGCCGCTGCATCATCGTCACGGTTCCACTGTGGAAGCGGACATGCGGGAAGTGGAACCAGCGCGTGCGGATGGCCTCTGAGTCCCTGGCATTGAACGCCGCCATGAAGCCGTCCATCGCCGCGCGCGCGCCCTCGATCGCCGCCGCCGTCAGCATTTCGTCGGCCAGCGACCGCCATTCCTCCTCGAGCGAAACCGTGGCAGGCTCGCGGCCGGCGCGGCTGTACCAGCCGCCGGCATTGCGCATGTCGCCTTCCTTGCGGTGCAGATAGGCGTGCACGATCGAGCCGCTTGTGCCGTCATCCTGCTGCGCGCATTGATGGGCACGGTCCCAGTCACCCTTGGCGTCCCACCACAGGGTCTGCAAGGCGAGGCTCATCCCTTCGGGCGGTGCGCTCTCGGCTACCGTCGCACTGAACTGCGTCAGGTCCATGGCTGCCCTCCTATCGTTCCACCGGCCGAGTGTGCGCGGCACCGGCCCGCGGGTCGAGAGCCAGGCGGCAGGCTGTCTCAGCGCCCGGCATGAATTGGGCACTGGGGCTTCTGTGCGTGATCCTGCTGGCGCCCCTGGCGCTGGTCGACATCCCGCCCCTGCTAGACTACCCGAACCATCTGGCGCGCGCGACGGTGCTGGCATTCGGCGGCAACGATGCGGTTCTGTCACGCATGTACGCGTCGCATTGGGCGATCATTCCCAATCTCGGTACCGACATTGTGCTGCCGCCGCTGCTGCATGTGCTGCCGATCCATCTAGCCGGACGTTTGGTGATAGGCTGCACCATACTGCTGCCTGTCATCGGCACGGTCGCCTACAGCCGCGCCACATTCGGCACGCGTTCCGCCTGGCCCCTCGCGTCGGGCCTGGTCGCCTACAACGCCGCGTTGATCCTCGGCTTTTTGAACTTCGTCGCTGCGATCGGCCTCGCGCTGCTGCTCGCCGCCGCCTGGATCGCGTGGCGCGACCGCGCTTCGTACCGCGTGATGACGCTGGCATTTATCGGCACGGTCGCGCTGTTCTTCTGCCATCTGATGGGGCTGGTGTTCTTCTATGCCCTGATCGCTGGATACGAACTGCAATGGATCCAAACACACCGGACTGACAGGGTGGCAATGTTGACCCGCATCGCTGCGCTGTTGCCGCTTGTTGCCGCGCCGTTCGGCCTCTACGTGCTCTCGCCGCTCGCGCTGCTTCCCTCGGAAACCGAGTGGCCATCGCTCGCGGACAAGGCGCGCCAGTTGGCGTTCCCATTTTTGAATTACGTCCTGCCGCTCGACATCCTCACCGCCGGCGCGGTCGGGGCATTCCTTCTCGCATGCATCGCCAAACGCCGTTGCCGCATCACACCGAGTTCCGGCATGGCCTTGCTGGCGGTTTGCGGTCTCTATCTGGTGGCCCCCTGCGCTTTCAAGGGCACGTATTACTTCGACACACGCTTCGCGATCATGCTGGGCTTTCTGCTGTTCGGTGCGGTGCTGCCTGCTGACTTGCCGCGTGCCGCAATGCTCGCCGCGGTCACGGGCTTCACCCTGCTGTTCGCCGGCCGCATGGCGCTCCTCGCATACATATGGCACGGACACGCGCACGACGTGACGGACTCGCGCACGGTAATCGCCTCGGTGGAACCCGGCGCACGCGTCTTCGTCGCCTCGGTATCACCGGAAGAGGCGCCCGACTACTGGCGAAACAGTCCGCCCAGCCGGATGCTGTCCAATGGGACACGTACCGACTTCCACCTGCCCGCATTGTTGCTGATCGAGCGGCGGGCATACTGGCCCTTCCTGTTCGACAATCCGTCGCAGCAACCGGTCGAAACGCTCCCACCGTATCGCGCGCTCGCCGATCGCGCGGGCTCGATCGCCGATCATGGTGCGCTTGTCGTCCCAGGCAGGGTCGATCTCTGCGGTTACGACTATCTGCTGCTGATCGATGCCGGCGGCGAACCCGACCTGCCGCACTTCGCCGCTGACCGGCTGCTGCTGCTCGCGCAATCGGATTTCGCCGCGTTGTTCCGCGTCAGGCCATCGGGCTGCCGTTCATGACGAGCGCATGTCATTGCACTCGGGGTCTGGCACGACCGTCGACGCCTCCAGGCCACGGCTGCTGGCCGACGACGATGGGAGTGTGCGCCTCTCTCCGGGCTGCAGAAGCCCTTCACTACACGCGAGCTGGCGGTGGCGATCGAGCGAACAATTCGGCACCCCGCAGCGGCCGCCATCTAGGATCTGCCGAGAAATAACCGACGCTCGGCCCGAACCAATGATCTTCCGTCACCCCTCGTTCCCTCCGTCATGGCCAGGCTTGTTGTCCCGGCCATCCACGTCTTCGCCGCCAGCACAAATGGAACACAAAGCAAAGACGTGTTGGTGCGGACGGCCCCACGGCATCGAGTGTAATACCAGCGGCCCGAACCAATGACCTTGCGTCAGCGCCCGTGCCTTTCGTCATGGCCGGGCTTGTCCCGGCCATCCACGACTTTGCTGGGGCAACCGAAGACGTGGATGGCCGGGACAAGTCCGGCCATGACGGTGTACGAGCAGCGGGGAGTAGCGGCGTCTGGTATAGGTGACCCCTTCTCAAGGAGGCTGGTGCCGCGGCGGCGTCCTGGTTGACGTTATAGGAGAAGCCCCAGATCACCGGGACCAACTGCACGAGAGACTCGTTCAGGAAGCGGTGGACTTCCGCGGCACCGTCGCGCGGCAAATATACCACGTCGTATGGCGCAAGCCGGGCGTCGGCCTCTGGCTCTTGAGCCTCTGGATCATGAGCCCGCATCACATCCCGAAGTCGGGCCGAGAAGAACTGTGGCACATCGTCGGGTCCGCGGCGGATGATGAACACCCTGTCCGCGTGGCCGCTCTTCAGGCCGCCAGCGCGCGCGATCGCCTGCGACAGCGTGGGACTGAGACCCGCTGTGATGGATTCGCCCGGATTGGCGACCTCCCCTCCGACATAGATCCGGGTGGGAGCAAAGGTCTTGAGGATAACAGTGAGACGGGGGTTGCGTATAATCGACGTGTAGTCGTGCGTAAGCGCGGCAGTCAGTTCCGGCACAGTACGGCCATAGGCGAGTTCGTCGCTCACGACTGTCGTCGACATGTGACCGTCAGGTCGAACCACGACGTCCTCGTTCAGGTCGGGGTTCAGCAACAGCCGGATGGCCAACACGTCGCCGACCTGGATGCGATAGGGTTCAAGCTTCGTGACAGAGCCTGCGTCGGTGGGTGGTGGCGGCGGCAGGGTTTCCACCGGGCTGCATGCGTATAATCCGGCCATCCCGCAGACGACTGTGGTGGTGGTCACGACATTCCGCAGCCGCATACGGGTCGTCGGCAGACGCCCGAAAGCGATCCGGCGGGCAAATGGCGAGCAGTGGCGGGGCGGGAGTGTGAGTTCCGTTTTCGACGACAAGGGCCACATCTCCGTTATCCGGCCAAGCTAACCGATTGGTCGCCGCGCTGCATCACGCGGCGCCCCAGTCCGCCCGGCCTGGTCCAGGCCAGTCACCCTGCGTTCATCGGATCGACGGCGCCTGAATTACGCCGAACCCGCGGAAGGTGCCGCCTGGAAATCCTCGATGGCGCCCTCCGACGCGCGGCAATAGAGCCCGGACCGACTCGCCGCGACGCCCGTCAGGCGATGTAGCGATATTGCCATCTCGGTTGCCTTCATCTCCGTGGCGATCCCCTCCAGAACCACCGCGCCGTCGATCAGGAACGGCTGCTCCCGCGCGAACAGCAGCATCGGCAGGCCGCCGGCCGGGATCAGCACGTCACAGCCGCGTTCAAGCAGCGGCCGGACCTGCTGCACGAAATCGGCGCGCACCGCAGCATATTCCGTGGGTTCCGTGAACGCGCTCATGAACCGCGGCATTCCGTCAGCCCCGGCTCCTGGAAATGACCGATGACGAAGGCGTCGCAGCCGGTGCGCTCGGCCGCGATCGCCGCATGAATCGTCTGCTCAGCGCAGCGGAATTCGGTAATCGGGTGGAAGAACCGGTCGGGCGGCGAGATGCCGTGCACGTCCACCCTGATACCCGGTGAAGCCAGATGCTGCAGCCGCTCGCGCAGCCGGTCGATATAGGGCGCCTGCCCAACGGGATCGACGAAGCTCTGGTACCAGACGCGCATGCGGCTACGCCGGCAGCAACAGACGCCGCAGCCTTCGCACCGCGCTGTCCGGCGTGGTCAGCACCGTGCGGCCGGTTGCATCGCCTACCAGCGCCGCCGCGGATGACAGGCTGAACTGTGCCAGGGCGATCACGTCGCAGCCTTCCAGCGACCGAGCGGTATCCGCCGCCAGGCGGTCGTGCGCCGCGCCATCGCCGCGGTTCAATGCGGCCAGCGCTTCGTCCGCCAGCGCCGTCATCAGCGTGGCGTGCGGCGCGACGGCTGCGAACTCCGCCGGCATCGTCGCGAGAGTGGGCGCGAAGGTGGCAAGCAGCCCGATGCGCCCCGAAGCGCCGGCGAGTGCCACTGCCTCGTCGATCATCGCCTCGTTGGGTTTCAGCACCGGCAGCGGCGCGAGCGCTTCGGCGCAGGCATCGATGCAAGGGCCGAATGCCGAGCAGGAGAACAGGATGCCATCCGCCCCGCATGACGCCGCATAGCGCGCGAGCATCAGGAACCGCCCGGTCATGGCCGGCGTCAGCGCGCCATCGCGGGCCAGATCATTGGACAACGAGTCATCCAGCAGGTTCGCCAGCCGCGCTTCCGGCCACAGCCGGGCAAATGACTGCTCGATCGGCGCAATGGAATGCTTCAGCGCATGGATCAGCGCTATGCGTATCGAACGAACCATTTAGCCCGGCTGTTCGGTGGTCGGATCGATCATCTTGCGGACCTCGGTGATCTTCGTCGCGGGGAAGCCGCTGATCTCCGCATGCTTGCGGATGATGGCCTCGTCCGCGGCGAGATAGACGCAGAAGGTCTTGTCGGCGGCAACGTAGCTCTCCAGCCACTGGATGTCGGGACCTAGCTGCCGCAGCGTGTCGTTGGATTTGGCCGCCGCGCCGCGCAGTTGCTCGCGGTCGAGTGATCCGGCGGCGGGAATGTCGCGTTCGATGATGTACTTGCGCAGGGCCATGGCGTCCTCCGGCTTTCTTGGAAAGCCGCAAGGTTGGCACAGCGTCAACCACTCGCCAAGCAGGCCGCCTGGCTCATTCCGTTTCCGCTGATCTGGCCGCGCGACCGATCTCCCCGTGGCTGGCGCCAGCGTCGGGCGGTGGCTCGACCACCCGCCAGGTGAAGCCACGGGGCGCAGCCGGCAGCTTCTGGCCGATCGCGAGGGTGACGCGGACGTCGGTGGTGGAGCCGAGCACATTGCACTGCTCGTAGATGCCGCCCGCCGGGGCCAGCGCTCCTGGCGAATACTCGCGCGCCCACACTGCGTACTTCGTCACACTGTCAGTCCTTCATGGTCTCCGGTGCATCGATGTATCAACCACCGGCCAGATGGCACCATCCGTATTTCTACGTAATTCGGTACCGGAACTTCACGACAGCAGCGCGTCGTAGATGCGGCGACCGATCTGCTCCAACTGCTCCGGTTCAAAGCTGCCGCTGATCGCGCAGGCGAGGTCGTCGTCCTCCCACGCCACCGTCGGAACGCCTCCGCCGGCAACACGCCGAAAGGGTGTCTCCTTTGCGCCGGGGCGGCCTTCGAAATACAGCGTGATCACCTTGTTGTCCTGGACATCGCGAAACGCAAGCTGCACTGCGTGCCCTTTGGACGCGGGCAGAATCCAGCCACCGAGCAGCGCAAAGCCTGCTGCCGCGGTATCGTGAAATTGCACCGTGACGCCCAACGCCTTGGAGACGCTTGCCGAGAGGCCTTCGATCGAAGCGACCTGGAGCGGCTGTGGATTGGTCTTGGCCAGCATGAGGTACGCGGCAGCGGCCTGTTGGCCGAACACGTCGGCTTGGCGCTGTTCGGAAGGGTCGTATCCGAACTCGCCGTCCAGCACCCAGTCGGCGGCGCCGCCGATGCCTATCGCCAGCAGCACCGCCGCGGCCGCACGCCAGATGGCCCGGCGCTCGGTCAGGCGGTGACGGAGCAGCAGGTGCGGGTCGAGGCGCGGGGGGATAGGCGCGCTTGCCGGACCGGCCAGCGCCGCGCGAAGCGCCTCCCGCTGGGCAATGTAGCTGCTGACCCGCCGCGCGGAATTCGGAATGATCGCGCAGATAGCGCTCGACAGCGGGCCTGCGATCAGACGCCAACTGACGGTCCACATAGGCGTGCAGATCGTCGTCGAGGACCGGGAAGCTCAGTTCGCCGCCCAGGCCGGTGGCGTAACTCATCATTTGACCCTCCGCAGTGCCGGCCGTACGTCCGCGCTGGCGTACTGGCGCAACCGCTCACGGCCACGCGCCAGACGCGACATCACCGTGCCGAGCGGCACGCCCAGCACCTCGGCCGTTTCCGCGTATGACAGGTCCTCCACCGAGACCAGCAGCACGACGCTGCGTTGCTCTTCCGGCAGACGCTCCAGGTCCCGCAGCATATCGCGCCATTGCAGCCCATCCTCCTGGGACGGGCGCTGGCTGTGTGCGGCCTCATGGATCTCGTCGAGGGCCTCCGGCTGCGGGCGGGAGCGGCGGCGGCGCATCTGGCTGATGAACAGATTGTGCAGGATCGTGAAAAGCCAGGTCCTCACCTCCCCCTCGTCGTGCCTGGTATGGATTTTATCCAGTGCGCGCACCAGACAGTCGTGCACGAGGTCGTCAGCCTCATCGCGGCTGCGCAACAGGCCAACCGCATAGCGCCGCAGCGCGGGGACGCAGGCCTCGATCTGGCTCAGCACATTGGACACGGTCACGGCAGCCTTGCCGTCGCCGTGCTGCTGGCCTCGCGGCACCAGCTTTTGCGTCTCCACTTCGGCATTGCCGCGCCAGGCCAGCATGGCCCGTCCTCACATCAAGATGAGTGCGTATATGGAACGATATCCTTTCCGATGTCAATTG
Organism: uncultured Alphaproteobacteria bacterium; assembly: GCA_963780095.1. Lineage (GTDB taxonomy): Bacteria > Pseudomonadota > Alphaproteobacteria > Acetobacterales > Acetobacteraceae > JAMXLO01. Next base: position 201,422 of record CAWABH010000053.1, on the reverse strand, counting down.
CTAACGACCGGCCAGGCCGCGCCCCGAGCATTTTCCGGCCGACCGAAAACCGTACACCTCGCCCACGAAGTGGGAGAGGTCGCGTCGCGATAGCGATGGTCACCCGAGGGCGGATCTGAAACCAGATTCTTAGGCTGTCGCGGCCGTGGTGCCGACGAGCAAAGCTTTCACCAGGCAGGCAGCCGCTTCTCGCAGGAGGGCATCCGCGAGAGCACTCACCGCCGCGCCGCAACTCGCTGAACCTCGCGCAGCCGCCGAACCTCGAAGAGCTGCCAGGCCAGCAAAATCGGCACTCCTACAGCAACGTCGCGCGCCCGGCGGATCAGCGAGACCCCGAGCGACAGTTCCGGCGGCACGCCGAAGATCGCACCCAACCCGGCATAGCCAGCCTCCTGCACGCCGGCGTTCACCGGCACCAGGAAGGCGACCGCGGCCGCTGCGCTCAGGAGCGCCTCGATCGCCAGGGCGTCATCGAATTCGATCGGCACGCCGAGCGCGCGGTAGGCGATCCAGCCGGCCACCCCGGTGCCGATCCAGCCGAGCAGATGCCCCGTGAAACCGATCGCCAGGCGGACGGTGTGGCCATAGATCAGCGACAGCTCCGCCTGCAGCACGTGCACCCGGTCCTGTGCGTCCTCGAACCACCGTCCGGCGATGCGTCGGCCCAGCTTCGCGAACAGCGGCGCGGCGCCCCGTTGCAGCCAGATCAGCGCCACACCGGCCATCACGGCCAGCCCGAGCCCCACCTCCAGGGGCACCGCCAGCGATGAATGGGGAGCACGCGCGAGCAGAATGCCGAGGCCGATAGCGGTGAAGGCAAGCTGGGCGAGGAACTCGGCGGTGACGTCGACCACGGTCGAGGCGGTCGCGAGCGACCACGAGACGCCGTGCAGCGTCGCGGCGCGGGCGCCGAACACGAAGCCGCCCACCTGCGAGAACGGCAGGCAGTTGGTGGACGCGTCGCGCACCATGCGACCCCAGACGAACACCCAGGGTCGGCGGGCCTCGCGGGCGGGCACGATTGCATCCCAGGCCAGCCCCAGCAAGACGAACAGCACCAATTGCCAGCCCACGATCAGCGCGAAATCCCCCCACCCGACGCGCTGCACGCCGGCGATCACGCGCCCGAAGCCGAACCAGCCGATCAGCGCAGTTCCGAGCAGCAGGCCCGCCAGGGCGAGCATGATCGAGAGCTTCTTCAATGCGGTCGACTTTCCGGCTGCCGCAGGTGCGTTAAGGGCGGTCTAGGGGCGGGCGGCCGGCTCTACACCACATCGGCCGGTCCGGGCTATACACCGTCGTTTGCGCGGGAGGATTGCGGGCGGATGACAGCGGACGGACCGACACTGCTGACCGGTGCGACCGGCTTCGTCGGCTCGGCGGTGGCACGGGTGCTGGCGGCGCGCGGCCACCGGCTGCGCCTGCTGGTCCGCCCCACCAGCGATCGGCGGAATCTGGCTGGGCTGGAGGCCGAACTGGCGCTTGGCGACCTCACCGACGCCGCTTCGCTGACGCGGGCGGCCTCGGGCTGCCGCTACGTGATGAATGTCGCGGCGGACTATCGGTTCTGGGTGCCTGATCCCGCCGCCATGCTGCGCGCCAACGTGGACGGCACGCTTGCGGTAATGCGCGCGGGACAGGCGGCAGGCGTCGAGCGGATCGTCCATTGCAGCTCGATCGCGGCACTTGGGACGACCGCGGACGGCACGCCGGCGGATGAAACCACCCCGGTAAACGAGGCGGACTTCATCGGCACCTACAAGCGATCAAAATTCCTCGCCGAACGTGCGGTGCTGGATCTGGTGCGCCACGAGGGGCTGCCGGCGGTCGTCGTCAATCCCGCCGCGCCGGTCGGCCCGCGCGACATAAAGCCGACCCCGACCGGCAAGATGATCCGCGATGCCGCGGCGGGGCGCGTGCCGGCCTACATCGATACCGGGCTCAACATCGTCCATGTCGACGACGTGGCTGAAGGGCATGCGCTGGCATTGGAGCGGGGTCGGATCGGCGAGCGCTACATCCTGGGCGGCGAGAACCTGCTGCTGAAGGACCTGCTGGCATTGGTCGCCGAGGTGGTCGGCCGGCGGCCGCCGCGCGTCGAATTGCCCGAGGCGGTTGTCTGGCCCGTTGCTCTGTTCATGGAGGGGCTCGCGCGTGTCACCGGCATCCCGCCGATGATGACCCGCGACCACCTGAAGATGGCGCGCAGGAAGATGTTCTTCTCCTCGGCCAAGGCGATGTCCGAACTGGGCTATGCGCCGCGCCCGGCGCGCCAGGCCATCGAGGATGCGGTCGCCTGGTTCCGCGCCAATGGCATGCTGCGCACATGACCACGCCGGCGGTGTTGTCGCTGCTGATCTGGCTCTATCTGCTGGCGGCGCATGGACGGTTCTGGCAGTCGGGGCCCGAACTTGTGCCGGCTCGCCCGGCCACCGCGCCGCCGGTCGCGGCCGTCGTGCCGGCACGTGACGAGGCGCCGGTCGTCGGAGCGACGCTGCGCTCCCTGCTGGCGCAGGATTACGCCGGATCCCTCCGAGTGATTCTGGTCGATGACGCCAGCAGCGATGGCACCGGCGCCATCGCGCGCGGCATCGCTGATCCACGGCTGACTGTCCTGGATGGGCGCCCGCGGCCCCCCGGCTGGAGCGGCAAGCTGTGGGCGATCACTCAGGGCCTGGCCGAAGCGGGCTCGGCGGAATTTGTGCTATTCACCGACGCCGACATCGTGCACGACAGGCGGCACGTCGCCAGCCTGGTCGCCCAGGCCGAGCGCGGCGACCTCGACCTCGTGTCCGAGATGGTGGCACTCAACTGCACCAGCACGGCAGAGCATGCACTGGTGCCGGCCTTCGTGTATTTCTTTCAGCTGCTGTATCCGTTTGCCTGGGTGAACGATCCGCTGCGTGTCACGGCAGCGGCGGCAGGTGGGACCATGTTGATCCGCAGGCGCGCGCTCGACCGGATCGGTGGCATCGCGGCGGTGCGGGGCGCGCTGATCGACGATGTGGCACTGGCTGCCGCGGTGAAGCGAGGCGGGAGGATCTGGCTTGGCCACTCGGTGCTGGCGCGGTCCGTGCGCACCTATCCAGACATGGTGGATATCTGGCGGATGGTGACGCGCACGGCGTATGTGCAGTTGCGTTTCTCGCCGCTGCTGTTGCTGGCCACGACCATGGGCATGGCGCTCACCTTCCTGGCCCCGCCGGTGGCAGCGCTGTTCGGCCATGGTTCGGCACGATGGTGGGGCTGGCTTGTCTGGGGGGCGATGGCGGCTTCGTATCACCCTACGCTGCATCGCTATGGCCGTTCCGCCTTGTGGGCGGCATGCCTGCCGCTGATCGCCGCGTTCTATCTCGCAGCGACGTTTGGCTCCGCGGTCAACCACCATCTGGGCCGGGGCGTCGTCTGGAAGGGTCGCGCTTACCAGCGCATCGGCGCATGAGTGCGACCACAGCAGTGGAGGCGTGGTCCGGCAAGGATCGCGGCGACGAGAACTTTCCGGTTGGCTCGCTGCTGATCCGGCGCGATCTGCGCGCGCACGTGCATGCATTCTATGCGTTCGCGCGCAACGCCGACGACATCGCGGATTCCGCCATTCTGCCGCCGGAGGAGAAGATCGCGCGGCTGGATGCGATGGAGGATGTGCTGCTCGGTCGCCGCGACACCGGTTCGCCGAGTGCGGTGCGCCTGCGCACAAGCCTGGCGGAAACAAAGGTTACGCCGTGCCATTCGACCGACCTGCTGATCGCATTCCGCCGCGACGCGACGAAGCCGCGGTATGCGAGCTGGGACGAGCTTTATGATTATTGCCGCTATTCGGCGATGCCGGTCGGGCGGCACGTGCTGGACCTGCATGGTGAGGATCGGGCGACCTCTGAACCCTCCGATGCGTTATGCACCGCGCTCCAGGTGCTGAACCATTTGCAGGATTGCGCGAAGGACCTGGCCGCGCTGGATCGGTGCTACCTGCCGCTGGATTTGCTGAGCCGGTGCGGTGCGTCGGTTGACGACTTGCGTGGTCCTGTCGAGACAGCGGGGCTGCGGCGCGTATTCGATCTGCTGCTCGATCACGTCGATGGGCTGAACGGAGCGGCGATCGAATTGCCGCGCCGGACGCGAAGTCGCGGGTTGCGGCTGGAGACGGCGGTCATCGTCGGTCTCGCGCATCGGCTGGCGCGCAGGCTGCGCCGCGGTGACCCGCTGGCGTGTCGCGTGAAGCTTAGCAGGAGGGATGTCTTAACGAGCACGCTCGTGGCATTGCGGCATCTGCGATGACGGGACTGGATCCCGCCCCCCAACCCCCTCCCCAAAGGGGAGGGGGAGTGCTGTACGTTCTCCCCCTCCCCTTTGGGGAGGGGGTTGGGGGGCGGGGTTGATTCGAATGACCCCTCTCAATGCGACGCAATCGGACCTCAATGCAGTCGAGGCAATCGTTCGTGCCGCAGGCACCTCGTTCTATCGCGGCATGCGCGTGCTGCCGCCCGACCGCCGGCACGCGATGTATGCGATCTATGCCTTCTGCCGCATCGTGGATGACATCGTGGACGAAGACGGGGCCTTCGCCGACAAGCTGCCGAGACTCGCGGCATGGCGCGACCGGGTGGCAGGACTCTACCGCGGTCAGGCCGATGGGCCGGTCACGCGCGTTCTGGTTGCCGCGGTGCGGCGCTTCGGTCTCCGCCAGGACGATTTCCTGGCAGTAATCGACGGCATGCAGATGGACGCGGAAGTCGTCATCGTCGCACCTGACCTCGCCACGCTCGATCTGTATTGCGACCGGGTCGCCGCCGCGGTGGGGCGGCTCTCGGTGCGCGCATTCGGCGATTCCTCGCCTGCTGCCGACCGCGTCGCCCACTCGCTCGGCCGGGCGCTGCAACTCACCAACATACTCCGCGACGTGCAGGAGGACGCCGAGCGAGGGCGGCTCTATCTGCCGCGCGAGTGGCTGGACGAGGCGGCGGTGCCGCATGATCCGTCTGCGGCGTTGCGCGCGCCTGGCCTACCGCGTGTCTGCGCTCGTGTCGCGGCCTTGGCGCACGAGCATTTCAATGCGGCGCGCGGCGCGATGATGCGCTGCGACGCAAAGGCGATGAAGCCGGCGCGCCTGATGGGAGCGACCTACGCCGCGATACTGTCGAGGCTGGAGCGGCGCGGGTGGTCACGATCGGACGAACGCGTAAGCCTGCCCGCCTGGCAGAAGCTGTGGCTCGCGCTGCGCTACGGCATGGCGTAGAGCGCGCTCAAAAGTGACCATGATTGCCGGATCAAGGCCGACGAAGCTCCCTCTCCGCCCCACGGGGCGGAGAGGGCCGGGGTGAGGTGGGGCTGTGGCCACTGCGTCTACCAACCGTAACGGTACGCTGACCGAACAGGGTCTCTCGGCGTCGGTCACGTCCCCCACCTCACCCTGACCCTCTCCGCCCCCAAGGGCGGAGAGGGAAATACTGAGGCGTCGCGTGTGCACGTCATAGGGCGATAGGCCCGGTCATGATGTGACAACCGATCGGCGTTACCTGCCCACAGGTGATTGCTGCGAGCGCAGGCGGCGCAGGATCTCAGCGAGATCCCGGGCCTGAAACGGCTTCTGCAGGATCGGCGCCTCAACATTGGCGGCATCGACTCCGGTCGAGCCGTAGCCGGTCACGAAGGCAAAGGGAATCGCGCGAGCCCTCAGCACCTCGGCGACGGGATAGACCGGGACGCCGCGCAGATTGACGTCGAGAAACGCGAGATCGAACTGGCCGCTACGGGCAGCCGCGATGGCACTGTCCAGCTCTGCCGCGGTGGCGACCACCTGGCAGCCAAGTTCGTCGAGCAGGTCCTCCATCAGGATCGCGATGATCGCCTCATCCTCGACGAGGAGGACACGGCATCTGCGCTCTGTTGCCTGGGTCAACGGGGACGATTCAGCCTGCATCCAGGGAGTCCTCATGCAAGCGGCGCATCGATTTCACACACGACACCTGTCGCCGGAAACTCCAGCCGCACGTTTGCGCTCAGCTCTTGTGCAACCCCACGCGTGATCAGTCGCGACCCGAAACCCTTCCGTTGCGGTGGCTGGACGGGCGGACCGCCGATTTCCTGCCAGCGCAGCCGGAGACGGGCGCCACCATTGGTTCCGTCCAGCGACCAATGCACCTGCACCTGTCCATTGTCGTTCGACAACGCCCCGTACTTCGCCGCATTGGTGCACAGTTCGTGCAAAGCCATCGAAAGCGACAGCACCAACCGCGGCGACAACCGCACGTCAGGCCCCGCGGCGGCAAAGCGGGAACTGTCGCGCCCGGCAAGTGGGGCGAGGACCGTCGTCAGCAACTCGCGGATTGTCGCGCCCTCCCAACTCTCGCGCGTCAGCACGTCGTGGGCGTTCGCCAGCGCGACGAGCCGCCCCTGGAACCACTGCAGCTGGTCTTCCGCCACGTCATGGAAGCTTTGGACGGCAATCGACTGCACGGTGGCGAGTGTGTTCTTCACCCGGTGATTGAGTTCATTGATGAGCAGCCGTTGCCGCTCCTCGTGGGCCTTTCGGTGGCTGATATCCACCAGCGTGTTCACCGCGCCGGTCAGCCTGCCTGAACCATCCCGCAGCGGCTTCGGATATGCCGCGAATGGGATGCGCGTTCCGTCGGGCCGCTCCGCGATCGCCTCGCCGGTCACCGATCGCCCTTCGCGCAGCGTCACTGCCATTGGGCATTCGTCATGGCGCATCGGCGTGCCGTCAGGCCAGCGCAGCCGCCAGGACCCGCACCATTCGCTCCTGCCCAGTTCGGGCCGATGACCCCACAGTTCGGCAGCGGCTTCGTTGAAGAAGGTGATCCGGCCCTCAACATCCGTGGTGTAAACGGCCGCGGGAAGCGCATCGAGCAATTCGCGGAAGCGCCGATCGTTCTCGTGCAGCCTCTCGATACGGCGCGCACTCGCGCTGTCTGGGTCGACGGTCACCTTGCGGTGATGTGAGCGCTGGACGGCAAAGGGAAAATATGGCTCGAGGTCCATCGTAGGCTGAGGCAAAGCCAGCTCCCTGAGAAAGTCCCGCTCTGTTCGATGTCGGCTAACGCGGTCGGCTAACGCGCGAACATGCATTGCAGCCTTGGTGCTCGCAAGCAGGCCCCACCCACGGTTGCGTGACCTCAATGAAAATTGCGGCGGCAGCGCACCCTTGCACGCGAGGCCCGAGCGGTTCTTCTTGTTGCGGGATTTGGCTGGTCAGATGACGCAGCACCATGCAGCCGAGGCGAGCAAGCCGGGTCCCAGCTCACGAAAGCTGAACGCGAATGTTGTGGAACTTGGGGGGCAGCTTGGTGCGGTCGAGAAGACTCGAACTTCCACGGGGTTTCCCCCACAAGCACCTCAAGCTTGCGCGTCTACCATTCCGCCACGACCGCTCGGGCAGGCGGCGGGGTATAGCGGATGACTGAGGAGGCTTCAATCGGCGCCGGCAGCCCGGAATGGCGCATCACCCAAAGCCTGACCCAATACGCCGACGCCCTTGCCACCATGCGGGAAAGAGTGGCGGCGATCCGCGCCGGCACGGCGGAGGAGTTGGTCTGGCTGGTGGAGCACCCGCCGCTCTACACCGCCGGCACCTCGGCCCGGCCGGACCAGCTCACGGATCCGGCGCGCTTCCCGACGTTCGCCGCCGGGCGCGGCGGCCAGTGGACCTATCATGGGCCAGGCCAGCGCACCGCCTATGTCATGTTGGACCTCGCCAAGCCACATGGCACGGTGCCCGCGCGCGACGTACGCTGCTTCGTGCATGGGCTCGAGGAATGGCTCATCCGCGCGCTCGACCGGCTCGGCGTCCATGGCGAGCGGCGGGATGGCAGGATCGGCATCTGGGTCGCTGGCCCGCGGAACTCCGAGGCGAAGATCGCGGCGATCGGCGTGCGGGTGACGCGTTGGGTGAGCTGGCACGGTGTGGCCCTGAATGTCGCCCCGGACCTCAGTCACTACGCAGGCATCGTGCCATGCGGCATCAGCGACCACGGCGTCACCAGCCTGCATGCGCTCGGTCACACGGTGACCCTGGCGGAAGCCGACCGCGCATTGCGGGCTGCGTGGGACGAGGTGTTCGGGGGCGGGCCGACTGCCGACCGTCGCCGCTGTTGATCGCCCCGACTGCTCTTTCACCGTCATGGCCGGGGACGGCCTTGACGGCATACCGGTTACCCCGAACGTCCTCTAACTAATTGTAGTTATAGAAGCGACCGCCGCCGGTGCTAGGTATGATGCTTGGGCCATAACCGCTCATGGGGTCAGGCAGCCCGGGGCGGCCGATCGTGCTGTCGTCCGGTTCCTGCGGCTCCACGGGAGCGGTTGGCCCCGTGATACCCAGATCGGCAGGCGTGGCGGAGCACCCAGCCAGAGCGAACAGCACTGCCAGCATGAGGGCATGACGCATCGCTTTCACGCCTTCGGCCACGCGCTGTCGAGCCCGACCGCCAGCCGCATCCGCAAGTGCTGGAAGCGTCGTCCGAGCCACCCGGCCCTCGCCACTGACATGCGCAATCGGTGCAGTGCGGCCTCACGCAGCGGTACGACCCGGTCCAGGACCCAGCGACGGGCGGCGAGCATACCGTTGTGGACGCGGGCGAACCATGCCACGCGCAACAGCGCCGGTTCGCATGCCTGGTAGATCCACACCAGCACCAGCGTGGCAGCTCCCTTGAACAGCACGGCGAGCAGCGTCGCGGACACGACGTGTCCGCGCGCCAGCAGGACCGTTGCCCAGATCCCGGCACCGTGGCTGCACACTTCCGGCACCAGGAACAGAGGCAGGGCGGCATAGGGTGGCAGCAGCCCCAGCCAGAGCTGTGCGCCGCGAACCGCCCCGAGACCGGTGATCCCGCGCAATATCGCACGCGACCCGGCCCACAGGACATGCTCGAGCACCACCAGCAATAGAGCCGGCAGAAGCAGCAGCAGGTCGAGGCCTCTGCTCGTCGCGGTGCGGCGCAATGCGATCAACATGCGGACATGCCGAAGCTATGACAGAACTTCAATCGCAACGAAAGCGCGTTCGAACGGAAACTATGGCTCGCCAGGTTTCTTCTGCCGTTGCTGCTGTTGCGGCTGCGGTGCCGCGTGCGCCGCCGAAGCAGCCGGCGGCGGAGGCGGCGCATGTGCCGCCACTGGCGGCGGCGGCGGGTGGACCTGCGGCGGCGGTGGCGACGCAACGTGCACCGGCGGCGGCGGGGGCGCCATCACGCGCGCCTGCGGCTGCGCCTGAACCTGTGGCGTGGGGGGAGCGTGGATCGCAGGAGCCTGGGGTGGCGGGGTGTGAACCACGGGCGGAGGCGGCGATGGCGCCGCATGCACGACTGGCGGCGGCGGCGCGACACGTGCCACTGGCGGCGGCGCAGCCGGATGGAAGGCCGCAGGCGGCGCTACCGGTGTGTTTAATTGCGGCTCGGGTCGCGAAATGGCGGCAGGCTGCGGCTGGTCCGCCCACGTGTCCCGTTGGCGGAGAGCCACCTGTCGGCCCCGCTACCCCCGGCGGCGGCCCGGGATGCGCCACCACGGCCGGCACTGCGCCGCCCGGCGGATGTTGGATCGGTGGCGGGGCTATCTGGCCTGGCGCCACCGGCCCTCGCAGCGCTGGCACTGTGCCAGGGGTCCCAAAAGCTGGCCTTCCCGTGTTGGGGGCAAGCACCGCGCCCGCCGCGCCCCCCGGCACCGGCGGAGACGGCCTCGCTCCGGGACCAGGTGGCGTCTGGCCAGTCAACGGCCGAGTGCCAGCGGCGGCGGGAACAGTTGGCTGCGCAGGATTATGCAACGGTGGCAACGGCGGCCTGGCGCCCGCTGCGGGCGCGATAGCACCAGGAGCCAGTCCGACCGGTCGGATCGCAGGGCCAGGTGCCACCGGACGCTGAACCACCGCGCCTGGCGTCGGCGCCAGGTTGAACTGGCGAGCCACCGCGGGTGTCACACCCGCCGTCGCCATGGTGGGCCGCAGTGGCTGCTCCCCGATCACCGGTCGCGCCTGCGCAAGCCGTGTGGGGTCGACCCGTTGCACCAGCGGGCGCACTGGCCGCGATTCGGTCAAGGCGCTCGTCGGTACGACTGTCGCAGCACCGCGGTTGGCAAAATTATTGACCGTCACGTTGCGGTTGACCGTCGTGATGTTGGTGACATTGCTCACGTGCGTGATGTTGACCTGCTGAACATAGCGGTTGCTCGCGTGGTACCATGGCCGGTACACCTCGCGCGGGCCGAGCGGACACCAGCCAATGCTGCCCGCCGCCAACGCGGCACCTACTCCGATCCCCACAACCGCGCCCACGCCGAAGAACGTCACCAGCGCCGGGGCGTACACCGGGACGGGCGCAACCTCGACCGCGGCGCCTGGATACCAACCCCATCTGCCGCCGTCCTGCACCCAGCGGCCATAATGGAACGGCGCGAAACCCCAGGGATCACTGTCCACCCAGGTCCAGCCCCAGGGCGCGACATACGCCCAACGGCCCTCGCGATACGGCACCCAGTCCGGCGCCACCTGCGGATACCAGACCTGGCCATACTGCGGGCTGTCGGTCCACGTACCGTAGGCCGCGAGGTCCTCGCCGCCCGGCATAGCCGCAACGGCCGGTGGCGGTGCCACCGCCTGTGGCCGCTGCGGCCGTTCACGGTCCAGCATCGCAGTGAGAAACGGATCACGCTGCGCGGGTCCGACATCGCCCTGAAGAGTGTCGGTGCCGTTGATCGTGGCGGTCTGACCGGGGCCGACCTGAAGCGACAGGTCGGGACCCGTAACCTGTGCGGAACCCTCAATGACCGTTATCGCCGTCGGCGTCTGCGTGTCACCGGCAGCCACTGCGTAGCGACCCGGCGAGCTCAAAGTGACCAGTCCGCGCGGCGTCTGCACGGCGTATGTCTCGTTCGGCGTCACCGCACGGACGCGAAGATAGATTTCGCCCTGCGGTTCGGTGGCCTCGAAGGCCGTGCTGTTCAGTGTCATGACGTCGAGCTCGGTGCCAGGCGCTATTGCGACACGGCTGGCTGACACCTCGATCTCGGCCTGTGCGTTGGCATCGGTCCAGAACGCGTTGCCCGACGTGACCGGGTAGTTCGCCGTCGCCGGACTCCATTGGTCCTCGTCCTGGGTGTGGAATGAGACCGTCCCGGTAACGCGTGCGAGGCGCCCGACCCGTTCCGGAGGATCGCCGGTCGCCTGCTGATCCTGTGCGCCCGGCGGCGGTTGCGGTGGAAGGCCCTGCGCGGCAGTCGGAAGTGGCGATAGCTGCGCAAACACGAGGCTGGTGGCCGCAATCGTGGCCATCAGGCGAAACCGGAGGTTCTGCATAGCCATCGGTGCGATCCTTCCAGGCCGTTGGCCGGGTTCGCTGCGTCTGACACGGCAAAATGGCGAAATCACGACCCGTGTCGCAACTAAAGGTAGCACAGAACGATCGATCGACGCGTCAAGGGTTTGCCGCGGCGCCGACACCAAACAGCCGCGATGCATCGCCAGCTTGCGCAACGTGACGTCAGAGACAGGAGTATGAACAATGTTCAGCACACCTCGGACCCGCGGGTTGCTGTCGCTCGGAGCGCTGGCATTGGCGACCTTGCTGGGCGGCTGCGTCGTCTACCCGGCATATCCCGGCTATTACGGCGGTGGCTATGGTGGGCCGTATTATGGCGGCGGCGTCGTGGCGTTTGGCGGCGGCTGGCACGACCGCGACTGGCGTCGCTGACAGGGGCACGTGCGACCGATTGTCACAGCCCTGCCTGCTCCAGTCGCAGGATCGCCCTGGCACAGGCCTGCGCGCGCGGCACGAGGCTGTCGATGCGGAGGAACTCGTCGGGGCTGTGTGCCTTGCCGCCCACCGGCCCGACCGCGCAGATTGTCGGCGCGCCGACACCGGCGGTGAAGCCTGAATCGGCGCAGCCGCCGGTGAACTCACCGGCCGTCGCAAATCCGGTGTCCGCCGCGGCCTGCACGTAGATCTCGAACAGCTTTCTGGCCATCGGCGTCTGCACCAGCGGCAGGAATTCGCCGCGGATCGTCGGCTCGGTTCTGGTGCCGGGGACGAAGCTGCGCTCGATGATCGCGGCGATGCCGGCCATGGCGTCGTCGCGGTCCGGCGGCTCGACGTAGCGCAGATCGATCTCGCCTTCCGCCCAGGGCGCGACAGTGTTGACGCTCTGCCCGCCACGCACGATGCCGATGTTGACGGTGATGCCGCGGTCGAGGTCGGTCAGCGCATGCAGCGCCTGCGTCTTGCGCGCCAGTTCCTCGATTGCACTTATGCCGTCGGCGAAGTTGGCGCCCGAGTGCGCCGCCTTGCCGGTGACGCGGAACGCCATGAACACGCCGCCCTTGCGCCCGGTCACCACATTGCCGGACACGCGTCCCGGCTCGCTGTTGAACACCACGCGGGCGCGGCGCGCCTCCGCTTCGATGACCGCGCGGCCTTCCGGGCTGCCGATCTCCTCGTCGCCGGTGAACAGCCCGACGAGCGGCGCCGGCGCGCCGCCAAACTTCGCGAAGGCCGCGAGCACGAAGCAGTTCATCACGAGGCCGGCCTTCATGTCGGCGACGCCGGGACCGTAGGCGATGCCGTCGCGGATGGTGAATGGCCGGCGCGATGCCTCGCCGTCGGGGAACACGGTGTCGCGATGGCCCATCAGCACGATGTTGCCCCCGGCATTGCCGGCGGGTCCGTCCCAGGGAACCGCGGCGCGCAGGCAGTCGCCGTGCTTCTGCTGTCTGACGACCTCCACGGGGATGCCCTGCGCCTGCATGAAGCGCTGCACCACGGCGCCGACCGCGTCGATGCCGGGCTTGTTGTAGCTGCCGCTGTCGATGTCGACCATCGCGCGCAGTAGTGCGACCATCGCGTCCTGCTGCGTGGCGAGCCAGGAGGCGATGTCGGTTTCGGTGGTCATACGGAATGGTTCCCGCCCTGGTGACGTCGCGACATATCGCGGTCTCACGCGACACGCCAGCGAGGCTCAGATAATCAGCTCTCCTTGCCGTCACAGCGTCGTCGCGAGGCCTTGTGGCGTGGTCTGACCGTTGGTGTTGCAACCGATGCCCCGTCGAGTACATCGCGCCAACGCCTCCGGTCGACTTGGCGCTGCGATCGGCATGGATGCAGGATTCGTGCAAATGCAGCGCCGCGGCTTTTCGATCTTCGAACCAACCTTGCGGATGTCCGGCGCATTGCCGCTCGACGCGGCTTATCTGGTCAAAACCGGCATCGGTCATCGCGGCAATTCCTCGCTGCGCATGATCCATCGCAGGACCGACCCGCGGCGCGGCCCTGAGGTCGCACGGCCCAGCCAGTTTGGCGTCAATCTCGATCTCGACGCGCGTCGCCCCGCCCGTTGGCCTGACGATATCCGCCGCCGGGCTGCAGCACTGGTCATACCGGTTGGGTGACGCGCAGCGGTTGCTCTGCGTCGGCGCGGCGCGGAGGATGGGCCAGGCTTTGGGCCATTCACGGGGAGACATCCGTCCATGGAGACATCAGCAAAGATCGCAGTGATCACGGGGGCCGGCAGCGGTATCGGGCGAGCATCCGCGCTCGCACTCCACGCAGACGGGTTCTCGGTGGTACTTGCTGGACGCCGCCGCGAAATGCTCGAAGAGACCGCCGCGCTCGCCAAGGCGGCGCCGCCCCGGATGCTTGCGGTGCCAACGGACGTCACCGACCCGGCTGCGATCTCGTCATTGTTCGACACGGTCAAGGCGACGTACGGCCGGATCGATCTTCTGTTCAACAACGCGGGCATCAGCACCCGCAACATCCCGATCGAGGATCTGACTCTTGAGCAATGGTCGAACGTCGTCGCGGTAAACCTGACTGGCTCGTTTCTCTGCGCGCAGCACGCGTTCCGCATGATGAAGAGCCAGCAACCACGCGGTGGGCGCATCATCAACAACGGGTCCGTCTCGGCGCATGTGCCCCGCCGGAACTCGACTCCCTACGCCGCGACGAAGCACGCACTGACCGGGTTGACACGGTCATTGTCGCTCGATGGGCGTCAATACGACATCGCCTGCGGCCAGATCGACATCGGCAATGCCGCGACCACGCGCAACGAAGACACGGCACGTGGTCGTCTGCAGGCCAGCGGCAAGGTCGAGGCAGAGGCGCGCATCGACGTGAACGATGTCGCGCGCGGGGTCGCCTATATGGCCAGCCTGTCGCTCGAAGCGAACGTCCAGTTCATGACCGTGATGGCGACGAAGATGCCGTATATCGGCCGGGGCTGAATCACGGTCATGATCGGCGACCCTGAGTGCACCGCTGGAATACGACGGGCGCCCAGCCGGGCTCAGAAAAGCTGGCGAGCCGAACGGTTGTCGCCGAAAACCCAGAGAATTCGGTCAAAGAGGCAATCCAGAGCGAGCATGGAAGGTCGTCCTCGACTGAACCTATCCGCCCGCCAGCGGCATCACCTCGGCGGCGAAGCGTTGCAGGCGCGCGATGCTTTCGGCGACGGACTTGCCGCGGAAGTCGAGGATCAGTTCGTGCACACCGATGGCGGCGAAGGCACGGATGTCGCCGGCGATGTCCTCAGGGCTGCCGGAAAAGCTTCTGCGGGTACCGTCGCGGTCCGGGATGAGGATGTCATACAGCGGCGCCTTGTAGGAAATGGTGAGCGCGGAAAAATCGCGCCCCTCGGCTGCGGTCAGGCGCCTCAGCGTTTCCAGGTGCGCTCGCATTTCCTGCGGCGGAAGCGGCGAGGCGGCGATGGCGCCGACCGGGTGCCATCCGTCACCATGCCGTGCGGTACGACGCAATGCAGCGCGGGAATGGCCGCCGATCCAGATCGGCGGGTGCGGTTTCTGCAACGGGAATGGCTCTGCGCGAATGTTGGAATAGCTATAGTGCTGGCCGGTGAAGCTGGCGGGTGACCGGCTCCAGAGTTGTTTGAAAATGGCGATCCATTCGTCCGTGACGGCGCCGCGTCGGTCGAAGTTTGGACTGTCCAGAGCCTCGAATTCCTCTTTCAGCCAACCGACGCCGACGCCCAGTGTCACGCGCCCGCCGGACAGGACATCGAGGGATGCCACCATCTTCGCGGTCAGTACTGGGTTGCGGTAGGGCAACACCAGTACCGAGGTGACGAGGCGCAGCCTCTCCGTCGCGCCCGCCACCACGCCAAGAATGGAGAAGGTCTCCAATGCGTCGCCGCCACCGGGATGCGTGCGATCCACCGTGTACGGATAGACGGACGTGCTTTCCGTCGGGAAGACGATGTGGTCCGCGATCATCGCGGAGTGCAGGCCGAGCCGCTCGCCTTCCCGTGCCAGGGCGAGAACGCCCTCACGCGTGGCGGTGGGGCCGCGGGTGGGGAGGTAAAAGCCGAAGCGCACGTTCGGCGCTCCTACTCCGCCGCCATCATCCGCAGTTCCTCCGCTGCCGATCGAATCGGCAGGCCTTCGATGGACCGGGACGGCTTACCATCGACGCCGACCAGCGGTTCGCCCACCAGCGTGATCCGATAAAGCTGACGATCGAAGTCAGATTGAAAAATGTCCCGTGGCGCCAGGTGCGCGGTCGATCGATTGTCCCAGAAGGCGATGTCACCCGGGTCCCATTTGAAGCGCACCGTGTACTCGGGGCGAACGGCATGCTCCCACAGGATCTCGAGTATCTTGGCACTTTCCCGCGGAGTAAGCCCTACAATGGACTTCAGGAAGGATGGACTGGCGAACAGGACACGCTCCCCGGTCTCGGCATGGACCGTCACAAGTGGATGCTCGCTCTTCAGGGCACGGCGTTTGACACGCTCATTGTATTCGCTCCCCGCCTTCCCGTCGCCGCGCGGCTCGAAGGCGTGAATGCCGCGCAACCCGTCGACGAACGCGCGCATTGGTTCCGACAAACCGGCGTAGGCGGCGACGAGGTTGGTCCAGAAAGTATCCCCGCCATAGGGCGGGATCGTCACGCCCCGCAATATGGAGGCACACGGCGGGTTCACGGCCGCTGTCACGTCCGTATGCCAACCGTACCAAGGCGTGACCATCATCGCCTCGTATTTCGCGTTCGCGGTCCGGTTCTTGGCGACCGAATAGATTTCGGGATGGCCTTCGACATGCCCGAATACCGCATGACCTATCGTCGGTTCGCCGTACTGGCGTGCCATGGCGACGTGCTGCGCGTGATCGAGATTTTGGCCTCGAAAGAAGATGACCTTCCACTTCAGGAGAGCGGCCCGCACCGCCTTCAGTTGCTCCGACGGCAGAGGCTGGGTGAGATCGACCCCTCCGATCTCTGCACCGATATGAAGGGTCAGGGGAACGACTTCGATGGGCTCTGGTGTATTGGTGCCGGCAACCGGCTGACGCGACGAAACCATTTGCCATTCTCCTCGATCGTCTGTTCTGCCTTGACCGTGATCCGCCGTGCGAAGGCTGTCAATTCGTTCAACAAACTCTGAAGATTGCAATTGCACGCCGGTAGTGTGGAACGAGCTATGTCGCACACAAGCGCCCATCAGCAAAATGACCTGTCTTTCCGCTTGGCTTTGTTGCCCTCCTGAGTGTGGCGGTCGTCACCACCATGTCGTCGCCGTGCGGCCTCTCTTCAGACAGCACATTGATGCGCATCAACGCTACCAGCTGTGACAACGTGACGGCACAGGCCCCAACGCCGCCACCACTGACCTTCTCACCGGACCAGCGATGCGATCCCCGGGCGCGGCGGCTGATTGCCGCTCAGGCGGCCCTACCGCGGGCGCAAAAGCACGATACCGATACCGGCAGGTCGGCGCGGGCGGCGGCGAAGCCCACGCGCTGGCGGATCAGCGCGGCTTCCGCGGTTTCGCCGCGCAGCTCGAGGCAATCGAGCAACCCGCGCAGGGCCCACAGGTTGTCCGGGTGGATCTGCGCGCGGGGCAGCGCGCCGCCGAGGCCGAGATCCTCGCGATAGACCACTTCGGCCTCCGCTGCACGGCCCTGCTCCAGCAGCAGCGCACCGAGCGCGTGGCGGATCGGCTGCATCCAGCCCCAAGGTTCGTCATAGGGCAGGTCGTCCTCCAGCGCGATGGCAGCGCGGAGATGGGCAAACGCCGCGTCATGCTCGCCGCGACGGTAGGCGATCTCGCCTTGCAGCATCTCCTCGGCGATGGCCAGCAGTTGCACGCAGAACACGTTGTGGATCTGCCGGGACTTGGGCACCCGCTTCGCGGCCTCGCGGAACAGCGCCTGCTCGGCCGCCGCCGCCGGTACGTTGCCCAGCGCGGCGTGGGCGACGCCTTTGGCGTAGTGCATCATCGCCACGGTGTTGCAGTAGAGGTCGCGATCCGCCGGCAGCTCCTGCGCGATGATCTCTCGCCATTTGCCGAAGCGGATCAGAACGTGCTGCCGGATGGAAACGTAGCTCTCGAAGAAATCGGCCATGGGCGGTGATGGGATGCGCAGCATCGCCTCGGGCATGGTCGCGATCAGTTCGTCGGCGGCGGCGATGGCGGGCGCATACTGGCCGAGGAACATCGCACCATAGGCGGCGAAGTGGTAATTGTGCACCCGGTAGCCGGAGTAGAAATTCATCGGCCCGGCGCGATCGTAGAACTTGCGGTCCGCGATGATCGCCTTCTGATTCCAGTGCATCGCGTCACGGTAGTGGCCGCATTGAATGTCGATGTGGGTTGGCATGTGTACCAGGTGACCCATGTCGGGGCTCACCTCGCGCAGCCGGTCGCCGGTTACCAGCGCCGCCTCCGGATATGGCGACATCTCCATCAGGTGGACGTGGAGGTGCAGAAGGCCCGGGTGGTCCATCGCTCCGGGCAGATCGCGGAAGGCGGAACTCGAGCACCTCGCGAGCCTCGAGCGTGCCGGCGTCGGGCGCGGGCTGTCCGGTACGCAGGTCCCACATGCGCCAGGGCGTACGGTTGAGGATCGCTTCCACGAAGATGTGGCGCAGATCGAGATCGTCGGTATGCGCCCGGTGCGCGACGCGCATTGTGTCGGCGAAGGCGTCGTTCCAGGGACTTTGGTCATCGATGACGTCGCGTTGTGGATAGCGGGCAGGCAGCGCCTCGATCAGCGCGCGTTCCGCAGTGGTGACACTGCCGATCAATGCCAGGGCAGCGCGGGCGGAGTCGTGGGCGCGGGCGAGCGCGGCAGCCTTGCCGGCAGGGTCCATGAGTTCCCAGGGGAAGTTGTAGTTCGGCCCGGCTGCGTAGCCGACGCCCCAATGGGCCATGGCACAGTTGGGGTCGGCCTCCAGCGCCTTCTCGAAGCAGGCGATTGCTTCCTCGTGGTGGTAGCCGAAGCACCAGTTGAGGCCTCGGTCGAACCAGCGCTGGGCGTCCGCCGAGCTGGTGGTCACCTTCCGGCAATACGTGCCGAGATCATACGGGTAGTCCATGTCGTGTCCTCCGCCGTCTCCGATCCGTCGGCCCGCGAGTCGTCGGGCCGCGAGTCGAAGGCTCTTTGCATTTCGTCGCGCGCAGCCGAAGTTGGCTGCGCGCGGAGACCCAAATCACCGATATCCCAGCTGACATTCCTCGGATGGATGACGGCTTCTGCGGCTCAAACCGAACTGTACCGATTACGGGTGCCTTTCGACAACGATTAAATCGTGGCGACTGCCGTGAAGGCTATTGGGGCGGTGTGATCAATCGTGCGCCAGCGCCGCCTCGCAGCAGCGAGCGGCCTGGGACGGGGGACACGGCAGAACGGGATGCATGCGTTCGTCTGGCCGACAGCGTTCAGACCGAGTATCCTGTTATCCGAATGAGCGTGGATACCAATCGTTTCGTGGTGATCTCCGGATGTTCCGGCGGCGGCAAGACAACGCTGTTGATTGAACTCGGCCGACGCGGTTACGTCACTGTGGACGAGCCCGGTCGCCGGGTCGTCAAGGAAGAAATGCTCGGCGAAGGCTTGGCGCTGCCATGGGTGGACGAGACCGCCTTTGCCCGGCGCACCATTGCGCTCGCACTTGCTGACCGTGCCACAGCCAACCGTGTCGCCGGCTGGGTGTTCTTTGATCGGGGCTTGATCGATGCCGCTGCCGCCCTACAGCATCTGGCAGGCGAGCCGACGTTGGCTACTCTCGGCCCGGCCCATCGTTACCATCCCCGCGTATTCCTTACGCCGCCCTGGCCCGAAATCTACGTCACTGACCTTGAGCGGCGGCACGATCTGAATGCAGCCATCGCCGAGTATCAGCGTCTGCTCGACGTATATCCCTCACTCGGCTACGAGGTCACGATTTTGCCGAAGGTTGGCGCGCCCGAGCGTGCTGATTTCGTCCTGCACAGCTTGGCGGAGTACCGTCAAGTTCGATCCCCCACAGGTCTCGAGTTTCGCAACGTTCCCGCTGGACGGCGAACACGCCGTCGGAGAAAATGTTCAGTCGCTCCCGGGTTGCCCTAGCGTCGAGCACGGCCGTGTTCCTTCGATATGTGTTGCCGCCGAGAGTTGGATGCCACGCCTCGGTCGCGCGCGTGTTTGCCCCGCGCTGGAGGGTAGGTCCGAGTTCCAGGCATGCCAACGATCGCAATGCGGCTACAGTGCAGTGTCGCGGGCCGTCAATGTAAGACCGTTAAAACTCAAACTCGGGCCCGTCGACATACCGGAATCGCTCCAGCGCATCCGCGCGCAACGTGAAGCCGAGGCCCGCCCGGTCAGGGGCATGCACCATGCCGTCCGGGCGGATGTCGAACGGCTCGTTGAAGAGCTCCCACATCATCGGCATGTAGCCTTGCGTGACCTCGAGGATGTGGCAGTTGGGGGCCGCCATCGCGACGTGAATGCTCGCCGCGAACAGCACCCCGCTGC
This sequence comes from uncultured Alphaproteobacteria bacterium, assembly GCA_963780095.1. Lineage (GTDB taxonomy): Bacteria > Pseudomonadota > Alphaproteobacteria > Acetobacterales > Acetobacteraceae > JAMXLO01. The sequence goes on along the minus strand of CAWABH010000053.1, from coordinate 181,672 downwards.
CCCAGGCGTGCGGCGCGAGACGCACGCCGTGCGCCGAAGTCAGCGCCGCGATGCGCCGGATCTCCGTCATGCCGCCGGCGCGGGCGACGTCCGGCTGCGCGATATCGAGGGCACGGCGCTCAAGCAGATCCTGGAAGTCGAACCGCGTGAACTCGCGCTCGCCCGAGGCGATGGGGATGGTCGTCGAACGACGCACCTCCGCCTGACCGGCGTGATCGTCCGGCGACACCGGCTCCTCGAACCAGGCGATGTCGTATGGTTCAAGCTCCCTGGCCAGCTTGATGGCGGTCGCGACCTCCAGCGAGCCATGCGCGTCGACCATCAGTTCGACGTTGGGGCCAAGCCCACGGCGGGCCGCCTTCACCCGGCGCACGCAGTTGGCGATCGAGAACCCGTCGCGGCCGACCACGCGCATCTTGGCGGCGGTGAAGCCCTTGGCGGCGTAGCCCGCGAGTTCCGCCTCGGCCTCGTCGCCAGGCGCCCAGCCGCCGCTGGCATAGCCTCGCACCGAGCTGCGCACCGCACCAAGCGCCTGGTAGAGCGGAATGCCGAGCGCCTGCGCCTTTGCGTCCCACACCGCGATGTCGACGCCGGCAATCGCTTCCATGATTACGCCCCGGCGCCGGCTTTCATCGGCCTGTGTCACGCCGCGCTCGAGCGCCGGCTTCGCTGCGCGAGCCGTTATACATCTTCTCGTAGATGCGCTCGGAGAACATGGGATCCTCGCCGACGCATTCCGGCGCGAGCTCGTGCTCGACGATGGCCGCGACGATCGGCGGCGTGCCGAGAGCCGCGCCGATGCCGATGAGCCCGTTGTCTGTCTCGACGCGAATGAGTGTCGCGTCGCTCTTGACCTTTGTTCCGAGGTCGGTGCGGTGACGCTTCTCCTTCGGAACGGGTGCCGACATTGGAATGGCGGACACTTTGGCGATTTTCATGGGTCGTTCTTCCTCGGTCAGTCGATCGTATCTCGTGCGATTGCGTTCCCGGTCACTCGAAGAATGTCATATACCGAGATCAAGGCCTACATTCGACCCGGTAAGGGTCTGACGGGAAACAACGGCATCATTTCCGAACGCGCCTCTTGCCTCATCGTCATGGCCGGCCCACGGGTCGGGCCCCCCGCCTTCGCAGGTGCAGGCTCCGGCCCGCCCGAGGACAGGCTCCAGCCGGCCAACCACGTCTTCTCTTTGCGCTGGCAGCGAAGACGTGGATGGCCGGGACTGATCCCCGGATCAAGTCCGGGGACGGCCATGACGATGGAGGTGCGGCCGTTGCGCCACTTGGAGCACTTATTTCGCCGCGCATCCTAAGGCTGCGATCGTCGCATTCCCAGCCTCCCGAAGTCGGCTTGCCGCAGCCGGCACCCGCCAGCAAACTGGCAAAGGCCAACAAAGCGGAGGATTCCGATGATTTCCCGTCACGCGCTCGCGGCGGTGCTCCTGCTCGCAGCCTCGGTTGGGCCAGCCTGCGCCAATCGCGACCTGTTCGTGGTGGACCTCGTGAACAACCCCGCCTCGCTCGACCCTCAGGTGCAATGGGATCCGGACAGCTACTTCGTTTATCGCAACGTGTTTGACAACCTCGTCACCCGCGACGTCGCCGGCAAGATCGTTCCGCAGGTCGCCACCGCCTGGTCCTACCAGTCCGACACGCAGATCGTCTTCACCCTGCGTGACGACATCCGCTTTGAAGACGGCAGCCGCCTCACACCCGACGACGTGGTCTTCACCATCAAGCGCATCACTGATCCGGCGTTCAAGAGCCCCCAGCTCAGCCAGTTCGATTCGATCGCCGGCGCGGAGGCGATCGGCGTCAACCAGGTGCGTCTGACGACCAAGCGGCCCTATCCTGTGCTGCTCGCGCAGCTCGTCAAACTGTCGATCGTACCCCGAGCCATCGTCGAGAAGCTCGGCAATGACGCGTTCAACCAGCATCCGGTCGGCAGTGGCCCGTACCGTCTGACCAATTTCACCCGCGGCGTGAAGGTGGAGCTCGTAGCCAACCCCTCCTACTGGCGTGGCGCGCCTCCATTCCCGCGCGTCGAGATGCGCCCGGTGCCGAACGAGGAAACCCGCATCGCCGACGTGCGCACGGCCCGCGCCGACATAGTGCGCGTGAGCCTGACCGACACCGCCGACAGCCTGAAGGGCGACGCCCAGGTGAAGGTGCTCTTCGCCCCGGTCGAGCGGGCGGCAATGCTGATGTTGAACGCGCTGACCGGACCCACCAAGGACGTGCGGGTGCGCCAGGCGATCGCCCATGCCATCGATCGTAACCTGATCGTCGAGGCGCTGCTCAAGGGCTATGCTCGGGTGGTGGACGAGCCGATGACGCCGGCCAATTTCGGTTGGGCGGACGGATTGAAGAGCTACGACTACGACCCTGCGGCAGCCAGGTCCTTGCTCAAGGAAGCCGGCGTCGCGCCGGGAACGAAGGTCACCTTCCCCACCGGGCCGTTCTTCGATCAGCGGGTGGTGCAGGCGATCCAGCAAATGCTCGCCGACGTCGGGCTGGACGCGCAGATCTCCATGACTGACGGGCCGACCTATCTGCGATTGCGCCAGGGAAGGCCGGACGAGGCGGGGGACGTCAGCTTCTTCCGCTGGTCCTGCGGCTGCCAGGATGCCGACGGCGTGTTGTTCCCGTTGTTCCACTCCTCCAGCCAATGGGCCAAATACAGCAACCCGTCGGTGGATGCCGAGTTGGAAGCCGCGCGCAACTCACTCGATCCCGCCAAGCGTTTGGCGCTCTATCGCCAGGTGCTGGAAACGCTGCACACGGACATTCCCGCAGTGCCGCTCTACCAGGACGTGATGATGTTTGCCGCCCGCAAGGAAGTGAAGTTCCAGCCGACGCCGAACGAGGCTTTCTTCCTTATGGACATGGGCTGGAGCCCATGAGCGTGACGGCATCGCAGCGGAGATCAGCCATGCGCCGTATCGCCCTCGCCTTTCTCATGGCTGTCGCCGCCACGGCAGCCTTGGCGCAACCCAAGGAGGCGCTGACCGTCGACCTGCCCGGCGACGTCGCCACCATGGACCCGCATCTGCAGTGGGACACCGAGAGCTACACGGTCTACCGCAACATCTTCGACAACCTTGTCACCCGCGACGTCGCCGGCAAGATCGTCCCGCAGGTGGCCACCGCCTGGCGCTACACGGACGACACGACCATCGTCTTCGACCTGCGCACGGATATCGCGTTCCAGGACGGCAGCCGGCTAACACCGGACGATGTCGTCTTCTCGGTTCGCCGCATCATCAATCCCGCGTTCAAGAGCCCGCAACTCTCCCAGTTCGACCAGATCACATCCGCGGACGTCACCGGGCCCGCCCAGGTCACGCTGCACACCAAGACCCCATACCCGGTGCTCATGGCACAACTGGTAAAACTCTCCATCGTGCCGAAAGCCTATGTGGAGAAAATTGGCGACCAGAAGTTCAACCAGGAACCGATCGGCAGCGGCCCGTATCGCCTGCGCGCCTGGCAGCGCGGCGTGCAATCCGTCCTCGACAGCGTCGACAACTACTGGCGCGGCAAGCCGCCATTCCGCACCGTCACCTTCCGCGCCGTGCCGGACGGCCCGACCCGCATCGCCGATTTGCGCACCGGCCGCGCTGACATCACCCGCGGCCTGTCGCCCGACGACGCCGAATCCGTGAAGTCCGACAAGTCGCTCCAGCTCCTGCCCGTCGCCACCGAGCGCGTCGCTTACCTGTTCATCAACACGCTGGCGACGCCGACGAAGGACAAGCGCGTCCGCCAGGCAATCGCCATGGCGATCGACCGCGACACCATCATTTCTGCTCTGCAACAGGGATACGCCAGGCCGGTCAACATCGTGCTCACGCCGGCGAACTTCGGGTATGTCGCCGACGTCCCCGGCTGGCCCTACGACCCCGCCCGCGCCCGTGCCCTGATCAAGGAGGCCGGCGCCGAGGGCGCGGTGCTGAACTTCATCACCTCGCCCGCCTATGACCGCCGGCTGAACGAGGCGGTGCAGCAGATGCTCGGCGATGTCGGCCTCAAGGTGGAAATCTCGGTGACTGACCAGCCCACTTTCCTGCGCCGCCGCCAGGGCACACCGGAGGAAGCCGGTGCGCTCAGCCAGGGTCGCTGGTCCTGCGCCTGCCAGGACGCAGACGGCGTGATCTTCCCGTTGTTCCGCTCAGGCTCGATCTGGTCGAAGATGAACAACCCCGCCTTCGACGCCGAGGTCGACGCCGCGCGAACCATCCTCGACGAAACCAAACGCCTCGAACACTACCGCCGCGCCTTCCAGATCCTGCGCGAGGAAGTTCCCGGCATCGGCCTGTTCCAGGACAACGCGATCTATCTCGCGCGCAAGGAACTGAAATGGACGCCGACCGCCAATGAGGCGTTCTTCGTCATGGACATGAAGTGGCAGCCATAACAGACGGTCGGCGCATCCCGTTCGCTGCAGTTGGCAAGACCACATGATCCGCCACCTTGCCGGCCGCCTGGGCCAGGCCCTCGTCGCTGCTTTCGGTGTGCTGACCATCGTCTTCTTCATTATGCGGCTCTCCGGCGATCCTACCCTGCTGCTGGTCCCGGAAGGCGCGACCGCCGAGCAGATCGCCGCGCTGCGCCACGCCCTCGGCTTCGACCGCTCGCTGCTGGTGCAATACGTCGCGTATCTCTCCGACCTTTCCCGGCTGGATTTGGGCGAGAGCCTTGTTCAGCGCGCTGGCGTCGCCGGCATCGTGGCCGAGCGCATCCCCTACACCGTGGCGCTTGCGGTCGGTGCGTTGCTGGTCGCTCTCGGCATCGGCATTCCCGCCGGGGTGGTCATGGCGGTCTGGCGCGGCAGCATCGTGGAACGCGCGCTGGCCGGCTTCGTGCTCACCGGCCAGAGCCTGCCGACCTTCTGGTCCGGCATTCTGCTGATCCTCCTGTTCGGCGTCGCTCTGGGCTGGTTGCCCACCTCGGGTGCCGACTCACTGCAATCCCTGATCATGCCTTCCATCGCCCTTGGCGCGCTCACCATGTCCACCTTCGCGCGGATGACGCGCATCGCCGTGCTCGACGAGCTTTCGCGCGACTACGTCATGGCGGCGCGCGCCCGCGGATTATCATTACGCGCCGCCGTGCTTCGCCACGTCCTGCGCAATGCGTCCATTCCGGTCGTCACCATCGCGGCCCTCGAGGTCGGCAACCTGCTCGCGGGCGCCGTCATCGTCGAGACCGTGTTCGCATGGCCCGGCATCGGCCAGCTCGCCATCCAATCGATCGCGGCGCGCGATTTCCTCGTCGTGCAGGCCATCGTGCTGTTCGTTTCCACCGTCTATATCGGCATGAACCTGCTCGCCGACATCGCCTATGCGGTCATCGACCCACGCATCCGGCTCGAACGATGACCGGAAAACTTTCTCCTGGCATCATCGTCATCCTCGCCCTCCTCGCAGCCTTCGTCGTCGCTGCCGCCGGCGCCGACCTGCTCGCCCACAACGACCCGCTGCGTCAATCACTGCTGCTGCGCCTGCGTCCCCCCGGGACGACCACCGCGACCACCAGCTACCTCCTTGGTACCGACGATCTCGGCCGCGACCTGCTCGCGCGCATCCTCTACGGCGCCCGCGCCTCGCTTATGGTGGCGTCCCTTTCCGTCTCCGTTTCGCTGCTTGTCGGAACCATGCTCGGGCTGCTCGCCGGCTGGTTCGGCGGCTGGACGGCGATCCTCGTCATGCGCTTCGTCGATACCATGCTGAGCATCCCCGCCATCCTGCTCGCGGTGCTCACCGTTGCCGTGCTGGGGCCGGGATTTCTCACGCTCGTGCTGGTTCTCGGCCTTACCCGCTGGCCCCGCTATACCCGCGTCGCGTACGCGCAAACACTCCAGGTCGTGACCCTGCCCTATATCCGCGCCGCCGAAATGGCCGGCAGTGGACCTGTGCGCATTCTCCTCCGCCACATCCTCCCCAACATCGCCGGCCCGCTGATGGTTGTCGCCACCAGCGAATTCGGCCTGATGATCCTGTTCGAGGCCGGCCTGTCCTTCCTCGGCCTCGGCGTCCAGCCCCCCTACCCATCCTGGGGCAGCATCATGGCCGCGGGCCGGCAATACGTTCAGCGTGCCTGGTGGCTGACCGTGTTCCCCGGCGCGGCCCTGTTCGTCCTGGTCCTCTGCGTGAACCTGTTCGGGGACTGGCTGCGCGATCATGTCGACCCTCGGTCCCGCAGCCGATGACCGCGCCAGCCCTCAGTGTTGACAATCTGTCGCTCGCCATCGGCGGCACCATCGTCGTCGACGGCATCGGCTTCTCGGTGGCGCAGGGCGAGGTCATGGCCATCGTTGGCGAAAGCGGCTGCGGAAAATCGATCACCGCCCAGGCCATCATGCGCTTGCTGCCGCCGGCGATCCGCCACGTCGGCGGCACCATTCGTCTCGGCGACGACGACATCACCACCATCTCCGAACGCGCCATGCAGGCCATACGCGGCCGGCGCATGTCCATGATCTTCCAGGAGCCTCAGGCGGCGCTCGACCCGCTCGCCACGATCGGCACCCAGATCGCCGAGGCACTGCGTCAGCCGCTCTCCCGCGCCCGACCCGCCGTGCGAAAGATGCTGGAGGATGTTGGCATCTCCGACCCTGAACGCCGCATCGACCAGCGCCCGTTCGAACTCTCCGGCGGCATGTGCCAGCGCGTCCTGATTGCTTCCGCGCTGATCTCCCGCCCCACTATCCTGATCGCTGACGAGCCCACCACGGCGCTCGATGTCACCATCCAGGCCCAGATCCTCGACCTTCTGCGGCACCTCGCCATCGAGCGCCACACCGCAGTCGTTCTGATCACCCACGACATGGGCGTGGTCGCCGACATCGCCGACCGCCTCGCCGTCATGTACGCCGGCCGCATCGCGGAGGCTGGCCCGACGGAAGCAATCTTCGCCGCTCCCCGCCACCCCTATACCGCGCTGCTGCTCGCCTCCATCCCGCGCATTTCGGATACGCCGAAGTCCCAGCTCGCCACCATCGAGGGTCGCGTGCCCACGCCGGCCGAATATGGCCCGGGCTGCCGCTTCGCCAATCGCTGCCCCCGCGCCGATGCACGCTGCACCAGCGAAACCCCGAAACTGCGCGCCATCGGCCCGGCCCGCCTCACCGCCTGCCACCATGCCGAAGCAATGGCGTGAGCGGCACGCTGGAGATCACCGACCTCAAGGTCCACTTCGCCGGCCGCGGCGGCGCCCCCATCCGCGCCGTCGACGGCGTGTCGCTATCGATCGCGCCCGGCGAAACCCTCGGCCTCGTCGGCGAAAGCGGCTGCGGCAAGTCCACCGTCTCCAACGCGAGCGTCGGCCTCATCCCGCCCACCAGCGGCAGCGTGCGCGTCCTCGGCACGGAACTCGCGGGCGCCGATGCCAAGACCCTGCGCGCCATTCGCGCCCGCGCCCAGATGGTATTCCAGGATCCCGTCACTTCGCTCAATCCGCGCATGACCGTGGGCGCTGCGATCGGCGAGCCTCTGCTGGTGCGCAACGTTGCGCGGGGCATCGCCCTCCGTACACGCGTCGCCGAACTTCTGGAGGAAGTAGGCCTCCGCCCGGAGCATGCCTCCCGCTATCCCCATCAGTTCAGCGGCGGGCAACGCCAGCGGATCGTAATAGCCCGTGCGCTGGCCCTGCGGCCGGCACTGCTGGTTTGCGACGAGCCGGTCTCGGCACTCGACGTTTCGGTCCGGGCGCAAATCCTGAACCTTTTGGTAGCGCTGCAGTCGCGCCACGGCATGTCCACGCTGTTCGTCAGCCACGATCTCGCCGTCGTTCGCCACGTCTGTGATCGTGTGGCCGTGATGTATCTCGGCCGCCTGGCGGAACTGGCCCCAGGCGACGCCCTCTACACACAGCCCCGCCACCCCTACACCAAGGCCCTGCTCGCCGCCGTCCCGGAACCCGACCCCGCGGTGCAGCGCGCCAAGCTCCGCGTACCGCTGACCGGCGAAATTCCCAGCCCCGCCAACCCGCCCTCCGGCTGCCGCTTCCACACCCGCTGCCCGATTGCCATCGACATCTGCCGCCACGAGGTCCCCGCCTGGCGCACCGTCGGCAACAGTCAGGTCGCGTGCCACCTGGTCTGAGCCCACCAGCCGCCCGCAGCGCGGAGACACGACGCGTCTGGCTTGACGCGAGCGTGGGCGTGGAGCGTCCGCGTTCTGTGGGGACAACGACAGGACGCTGGTGGCGGCGTTCTCCGATATCACCAGCGTCAATGGCCGATGGTACAGGAAGAGCCACCTCACCCCCGGTTCGGAGTATTGTAGTGTCCGAGTTGTTCATCGCTGCGAGGTGAATAATGCACGACGTCGTCATCATCGGCGGTGGTCACAACGGCCTTGTTTGCTCCGCATATTTGGCCATGGCGGGGTTCAAGGTTGTCGTGCTCGATCAGCGTCCCGTGGTCGGAGGCGCCGCTGTCACGGAAGAGTTCAGCCCGGGCTTCTCCAATTCGGTTGCGTCGTACACCGTCTCTCTATTGAACCCGAAGATCATCGGCGACCTCAATCTCGGCGCCCATGGATTGCGCATCGTCGAGCGTCCGATCGCCAACTTTCTACCATTAGATGATGGACGCTTTCTCAAGGTGGGCGGCGGCCAAACAAAACGAGAGGTCGCGAAGTTCTCGGCGCGGGATGCGGATCGCCTGGACGATTATCAGAAACGCTTGGCGGCCGTCGCCGAGGTCTTACGCGCCACCGTTCTGGAGACGCCGCCGAATGTTGTCGAGCGGGCCCCATTCACCGCAATCGCCGAATTGTTCAAAGTTGGCAGGATGGGCAACCGGATACGAGCCCTCGGACTGGATCTGCAGCGCGACCTTCTCGACCTGTTCACGGCCTCCGCCGGCGATTTCCTGGACGGCTGGTTTGAAAGCATACCTATCAAGGCCGCTTTTGGCTTCGACAGTATCGTCGGCAATTATGCGAGCCCCTACGCACCGGGCTCAGCCTATGTCCTCCTGCACCATAACTTCGGCGAGGTGAACGGCAAGAAAGGGGTCTGGGGCCACGCTATCGGCGGGATGGGCGCCATCACCCAAGCCATGGCGAAAGCCGCCACAATCCATGGGGTGGACATCAGGCTTTCGACGCGGGTCCGCCGGGTCCTTGTCGAGAATGGCCGCGCCGTCGGCGTCGAGACGGACAAGGGCGAGACAATCCGTGCCGTGGCCGTCGCCGCAGGGATCAATCCCAAGCTCCTCTACCTGGACCTCGTCGATTCGCTCGCCTTGCCCGAGGCATTTCGGCGGCGCATGGAAAACTGGCGTTGTGGCTCGGGCACATTTCGCATGAATGTCGCACTTTCAGAATTGCCTGACTTCACCGCTTTGCCCGGAAGGGCATGTGCTGAGCACCATGCGTCGGGCATCATCATCGCCCCAAGTCTCACCTATATGGAGCATGCCTATTTCGACGCGCGCTCCATTGGGTGGTCGCGCCGGCCTATCGTGGAATTGGTCATCCCCTCAACGCTCGACGACACGCTGGCACCGCGCGGACAGCACGTGGCGAGCCTGTTTTGCCAACACGTAGCGCCGAAGCTGCCCGACGGTTCGTCATGGGACGACCATCGTGAAACCGTCGCCGATCTCATGATCGAGACAGTCAATGACTATGCGCCGAATTTCCGCCGCTCGGTGTTGGCGCGCCAGATCTTGTCCCCTCTCGATCTCGAGAGGACATTCGGCCTCATTGGCGGCGATATATTCCACGGATCGCTCGATCTTGGGCAACTCTTCTCGGCGCGTCCGATGTTGGGCCACGCGGATTATCGGGGTCCGATCGCGGGTCTCTACTTGTGCGGCTCGGGAGGCCACCCGGGAGGCGGTGTCACGGGCGCGCCCGGCCACAACGCCGCTCGCGAAATCCTGCGCGATTTAGGGCGCCGGCGCGTTGCCCGGCGCCATGGCGAAACGGGACTGCCAGGCCGTCGATCGTCATCAGGCGCCCAATCGTCAAGGCAAGAATGATTGCGCTGGAAGCCGTGGCGATGGTCGCCCGGAGATCGAAACCGCGTCGACCCATACCGGACCCGACGGGCTCAGACAGTTGCTTGCCAGGGTCCATCAACCTCGTACGCTTCGTTTTCACCTGGCCAAGGCGGCATCGTTGCTCCGATAGCCACCAATGACTCGTGGGACTCTGCCGTGAACTGAAAATGCGTTCCAACCGGGATATCAATGGAGATGCCGGGGCCAACGTCAACGATCTCTTCGTGGTCGGCGAGGCGCCGCCACATTCGTCCGCGACCTGATATGAAGTACCAGATCTCCTCGACGGTTCGATGTGCCACGGCCTTGGAAGTGGCCTTCGCTGGCAGAGTAAAATGCGCCATGCTGCCACGCTCGACCTGACATAGGACCCGAACGTCAGAACCGTCCGGCGCAATCGCATTGACCTCGCTGCTGATCCTTTTGGTGTTGAAGCCCATCGGCCCTCTCCCATCGACGTTTCTGCTCAACAGTCGCGGCAACCACTGGCGGTTCGGTCGCCAACATGTCGAGCACCTGCTCCCCGCGTTGTTCCGGAGCATACGAATCGGTTTGCTCTGCTCAGACCGACACCGCCAACTCCAGGGAACGTCTGACCGCCCGCCTGAGGGAAGCGCACTATTCGCTTCAGAATGCTGTCGGGTTTGCCAGGGAACCGTTAGGCCCAGCCTCATTATCGTCCTCGACCTTGGCACGGCCGACCGTCATCATGGGAGCAATTGCTGCGTCAATCTCGTGATGCCGGCCGCTTCCTTGCCGGGTCCTCCTCCGGTCGAACTACTTACTACACCGACTCGAACTTGAACCCCTTGCCCCAGCGCTTCATCCGGCCGGAGGACGGAGATGGGAAGTGTGCCGTACAGATCAACGTTGACGTGTCGCACAGGCAGCTGAAAAGCTCGCGGCGTGATTCTCCCGCCTGCGGAGAACTGTAATCGACCCGCATGCCGAGTTCAGGATACCGAGCTTGCAAGGGCGAGTGGATCATGTCCCCAGTGATCACCGCATCCGCGCCGGGTCTGCCGACCTGCACCGAGAAGTGATCGATGGTGTGGCCTGGTGTTGGGAGCAGCTTCACATCATCGCTGAACTGGTGGTCGCTTTTTACCACTTCCTCGCGCTTTGCGGCGACGATGGGGAGGACGAAGTCCGTGATCCAGGGGGCGGCCGACGCATCGTTCTTTTCCGTCTCAGTCCAGTACGCAAGCTCGCGGTCGGCGAAGACATACTTGGCCTTCGGAAACGTCGGGATCCAGCGGCCGTTCTCTAGCCTGGTGTTCCACCCGACATGGTCAACGTGAAGATGTGTGCACATCACATAGTCGATCTGATCGATGGAGACCCCAGTGCTGGCGAGTCCTTTCTCAAATCGGTCGGTATTCATCATATTCCAGAAAGGGCGCGTCGGGCGTGGCTTGTGATTGCCGACACAGCTGTCGATCAGAATGTTGTGGTGCGGGGTTTGCACCAAATAGGCCTGGATGCACAGCACGAGTTGCCCGCTCTGCCTGTCGAGATAGCCACCTTCGGTCATCCAGCTCCGATTTTCCTCCAACACCTCCGGCGTGAGCGACGGAAAGAATTCCAATGGATTGAAGAAGGGGCCCTCCTGCTCCACCACGCGGTGGATGGTGATATCGCCGACTTTGAATGTGGTGGTGGCCATGTCTGTATTCTCCAAGGTAACAGGCGATGCTAGCGTCGCGCCTGTTGCCTGGCTACCCTGGCGCGGGCGTCGTGCCATCGGCTCGAAGGGGCAAGAAATGACTTGCGGTGTCTGCATCACCAGCGGACGCTTGGACACTTTGCCGTAAAACCGAAACCGAGAGACAGTCATGCGATCGTTCGTTATCACGCTCATCCTAATCGCCGGGCATCCGTCCAATCGCTCTCGGCTGATTCGCGGCTGGCCGATCCGGTCCTGGTGGAATTGAGCGACGTCGGCGGCATGGTCTTGTTTGTCGACTTTGGCGCCTCGGGCATGGTGCCGGTCATCGCATCGGGCGAGCGGTCGGGTCGTCACCATCCTCGGATACCCGACCGACAAACTCGCTCTGCTGGCCGGGAAGCTCGACCTCCGGCTGCCCGTGTGAGGCCGTTTCAACCCACCCCAAACAGCGAGAAACCATCTATCAACGCGTACTTGCCGACAGCAGGGGACATTTCAGGCCTCCGGTCTCGAAATCGTGCTGTCATTGACGTTGTAGATGCTGGCAGCCTCACACAGCGCTCTACGCCGCCTCACGCTGCAAAGCTAGCTGCAGGGTGGCGCAGCCTATGCCGATGATGCCTTGACGGGAAAGCCGAGCCTGAGAGTCTGCTTTATCTGCCGGGCGGGGCCTGCCTTTGCGTGCGCGGCGGGCAGCGGCTAGTGTTCAGCTATTGGTCCCGGACAATCAGGCGAGGTAGCTGTGAACGATACGGTCGTGACGGACTCGGTGAAGCGGTTCAAGTGGGTTGGCACCAGGCCGGTACGCCCGGACGGCGTGCCCAAGGTGACGGGGCGCGCGATGTACGGCGCCGACTATCGGCTGCCGGGCATGCTGTTCGGCCGCATCTTGCGCTCGCCGCACGCGCATGCGCGCATCCGCTCGATCGACACTTCGAGAGCCGAGGCGTTGCCCGGCGTCAAGGCGGTGATCACGGCGCAGGACTTCCCGAATCAGAAATTCGACTACATCGGCCCCGAGCGGGTTGCGGTGAATTTTTGGCACGTCACGCGCAACATTCTGGCGCGCGAGAAGGCCCTGTATGAGGGGCACGCAATCGCCGCCGTGGCTGCCACCAGCGCGAGCATCGCAGAAGAGGCACTGTCGCTGATCGCGGTTGACTACGACGTGCTGCCGCACGTCATCGACGTGGATGAGGCGATGGCGCCCGACGCGCCGCTGCTGTTCGAAGACATGATCACGCGCGGTGTCGAGCCGACGCCGACCAGGCCCTCCAACATCTCGAAGCGGCTCGAGTTCACCACCGGCGATCTCGACGCCGGCTTCGCCCAGGCCGATGTGGTGATCGAGAAGGAGTTCAAGACGGCGGCGGTGCACCAGGCCTATATCGAGCCGCACGCCTGCCTCGCGCGCTGGGATGCTGACGGCCAGACTGAGATCTGGTGCTCCAGCCAGGGCCATTTCCAGATGCGTGCCCTGACCGCGCAGATCCTCGGCATGAAAATCGGCGACATCCGCGTCTATGCGGCCGAGATCGGCGGCGGGTTCGGCGGCAAGACGGTGACCTATCTGGAGCCCGTGGCGACGTTGCTGTCGAAGAAGTCGGGCAGCCCGGTTCGATTGATGATGAACCGAGACGAGGTGTTCAAGGCCACCGGCCCGACCTCGGGTTCGTCGATGCGGGTGAAGATGGGCGTCACCAACGACGGCAAACTGGTCGCTGCCGAGGGCACCTTCAAGTTCCAGGCCGGCGCGTTCCCCGGCTCGCCGGTGATGAACGGCTGCCTGTGCTCATTCGCGCCTTACGACATCCCGAACCAGCACACGATCGGTTACGACGTGGTGTGCAACCGGCCGAAGTCCGCGGCGTACCGCGCACCGGGATCGCCGATCTCGGCGTTCGCGGTGGAAAGCGTGATCGACATGCTGGCGACGAAGATCGGCATGGACCCGCTGGAACTGCGGCTGAAGAACGCGGCGCGTATCGGTACGCCGACGATCTACGGGCCGAAGCACGCGCACAATGGCTTCCCGGAGACGATCGAGGCGCTGCTGAAGCATCCGGCGTACAAGGCGCCGCTCGGCAAGAACCAGGGGCGCGGCGTTGCGTCCGGCTACTGGTTCAACGGCGGCGGCGATTCGAGCGCCACCATGCAGATCAACGCCGATGGCACGGTGCTGGTGGCGACTGGCAGCCCGGACATCGGCGGCTCGCGCGCCTCGATGGCGATCATGGCGGCCGAGACGCTGGGCGTGGACTACAGCCAGGTGCGTGCCATCGTCGCCGACACCGGGTCGGTGGGCTACACGCACGTCACCGGCGGATCGCGGGTGACCTTTGCCACCGGCACCGCGGTGGTGAACGCCACCAAGAATGTCATTGTCGATCTGTGCAAACGGGCCGCGATGATCTGGGACGTCGACCCCGAGGGCGTGGTGTGGGAAGACGGCTTTGCCAAGCCGGCCAGCAGCAATGTCGGCGACTTCGAGCCGCTGTCGCTGAAGGCGTTGGCGGCGAAATCGTCGGCGACCGGCGGGCCGATCAGCGCATCGGCGTCGGTGAATGCCGGCGGCCAGGCGCCCGGTTTCTCCACCCAGTTCTGCGATGTCGAGGTCGATCCGGAGACCGGCAAGGTGACCGTGCTGCGCTTCGTCGCCGCGCAGGATGTCGGCCGTGCGATCCACCCGAGCTATGTCGAGGGCCAGATCCAGGGCGGCGTCGTGCAGGGCATCGGCTGGGCGTTGAATGAGGAATACATCTACAACGCCAATGGCCAGTTGGATAACGCCGGGTTCCTGGATTACCGCTGCCCGGTGGCATCCGATCTGCCGATGATCGAGGCGGTCCTGGTGGAGGTGCCGAACCCGGCGCATCCGTATGGCGCGAAGGGCGTCGGCGAGGTCAACATCGTTCCGCCGATGGCCGCAATCGCCAACGCGATCGAGCACGCGATCGGGCGGCGCATGACCGAACTGCCGATGTCGCCGCCGCGGATTCTCGCCGCGATCGATGCGGGTCCGGAGGCCTGACGGCATGAGTGCGGCGCCGGCGAGGGTCGTCTTCACCAGCGGCTTCTCCCGGCGCTACACCGGCGGCGTCACTGAGTTCGAGGTCGAGGCGAAAAACCTGCGCGGGATCATCCGGGAGATGGACCGGCTGTTCCCCGGGTTGGGCGAGACGCTACAGGAGGAGACCACCGTCGCGATCGACGGCGCGATCCACGAGACCGGGTATTTTCAGTTGGTCCCGCCGGGGGCGGAGGTGTTCTTTATCCCCAAGATCGAGGGGGGGTAGGAGGAGGCGGAACCACAGTCCTTTTGTCCCACCGCTGGCCAAGGTTGTTTTATGGCCCCCAACCAGCGACGAGAGCTCAGCCTCGATCCGCGCAATGCCGAGCAGGCCAGGTGACCTCCCGGGTTCAAACTCCACCAGCAGATCCACGTCACTGTCCGTCCGGGCGGTCCCTTTCAGAACCGATCCGAACAGCGAGAGTCGCCGGATGTGGTACTGCCGGCAGAGCGCGGAAAGTGCAGTGCGATCGGCAAAAAGACCCTCGGCCATCTTGAGTTCACCGTGTCCCTGAGTCGCGCGAAGCCGCCTTAGCCGCCGGCACCCTAACCCGCGATGCGCACCGGCAGCGAGGAAATGCCGCGGATGAAGTTGGCATAGACCCGCTTCGGCTCCTCCATCATCTCCACCACCATGCCGCGCTTCAGGATCTCCTCCCACAGGATCCCCAACTGCATCTCGGCAAGCCGGTTCCCAACGCAGCGGTGAATGCCGAAGCCGAACGACAGATGCTGCCGCGGACGCGCGCGGTCGATGATGAACTCGTTGGCCTGCGGGATCGCCTCCTCGTCGCGGTTGCCCGAAACGTACCACATCACGACCTTGTCGCCCTTGCGGATTTGCTTGCCGCCGATCTCGCCATCGGCCAGCGCGGTGCGCCGCATATGCATCACCGGTGTCTGCCAGCGGATGACCTCCGGCACCAGGCTCGGGACCAGACCCGGGTTCGCGCGCAGCTTGCGGTATTCGTCCGGGAAGTGGTTCAGCGCCCAGACGCCGCCGGAGATCGAATTGCGCGTGGTCTCGTTGCCGCCGACGATCAGCAGCGTCAGGTTGCCGAGGAACTCCTGCGGCCGGTTGATCAGGTCGCGCGTCGACTCGCCGTGCGCCAGCATGGAGATCAGGTCGGGCCGCGGTTCCGCCTTGGCGCGCTCGTGCCAGAGCTCCGTGAAACACTCCAGCGCCTCGGTAAGGATCTCCAGGCGCTTCGCCTCGGAATCGACGACGGTGCCGGCGTTCACATCGGCGATCGCGCAGTCCGACCAGTAGACCAGCTTGTGGCGATCGGCGAAGGGAAAATCCATCAGTGTCGTCAGCATCTGGATGGTCAGCTCGATCGACACGTGCTGCACCCAGTCGAATGTTTCCCCCCGCGGCAGCGCATCCAGGATGTTCCCCGCGCGCTCTCGGATCGTCGCGGACAGCTTGTTCAGGTTCATCGGCGCCACGATCGGCGAGACGACCTTGCGCTGTTCGTCGTGCTTCGGCGGGTCCATCGAGATGAAGCTGGCGCGGCGGTACTCCATCGGACGGTCGGTGATGGAGATGCCGCCGAGCATTGCCTCGGACGAGTAGGTATGGTGGTTCGTCTCGACGGACATGATGTCCTTGTACTTGGTCACCGACCAGTACGACCCGTACATGCCGTCCTTCGTGTAGTGCACCGGATCTTCCCGACGCAGCCGCTCAAAATACGGGTACCAGATATCGTCCTGG
The DNA here is from genome assembly GCA_963780095.1 of uncultured Alphaproteobacteria bacterium. Lineage (GTDB taxonomy): Bacteria > Pseudomonadota > Alphaproteobacteria > Acetobacterales > Acetobacteraceae > JAMXLO01. The sequence goes on along the minus strand of CAWABH010000053.1, from coordinate 165,201 downwards.
TACAGCTTCGGGTTGCTGACGTCGATCTGGTCGAGTGGGATCGCGTAGGCGTCCTCGCTCGGGTCGAAATGCACGGGCGCGTTCATGGATGCGTGCTCCTTTGCGTCGATCCTAACACCGGCGGGTATCTTTCGCTACCCGGCAAATCGGTCGCCATCCGGCGGCGCCGGCACGTCGAACGCGTTGACGACGCCGCAGAGCGCCACATAGAAGTTTGCCAACGCCGTCAGCTCGACCAGCCATTGCACGCCGTGACGTTCCCGCAGCGCGTCGAACACCGCCTGATCGACCCGATTGGTACGCATGAGCTGCCGTGTGTAGGTCACGATGTCGCGCTCGTCCGGTGACAGCGTCGCCGGGTCGCCCTTGGCGCGCAACAGGTCGATCACCGCCTCGCGCAGGCCAATGCGTCGAGACGCATCGACCTGGGCAGCCCAGACATAATCCGCCTCGCGCTCGCGCACCGCAGCCAATACGGCGATCTGGCGCAGCTGCGGCTCGACGATGGTGCCCTCGCGGGCGAACGGCACCATTGGCAGCAGACGTTCGGCGAGCTTCGGGCTGTGCAGCAGGACGCTGAAGGGGCCGCGTATCCGGCCGAACACCTCCATCACCTGGTCGAATACGTATTGGTATTCGGGCGCGAGATCTTCCTTGCCCGTGACGGGCGTGATCCTTGGCATGATCGCCTCCGTTCAGCTCATCGCGGCGTAGGGTTGGCCCCACTTGTCCTGATACACGATCTCGGCAAGCGTCCCGCGGCCGACCGGCCCGAACCGCCCCATCGGATAGCCGATCGGCAGGATCGCATAGGAATGCACACCCTCCGGCAGACCCATCGCCGCCTCCGCTTCCTTCGCATACAGCAGGTGCCGCGTCGTCAACGTCGAACCGAGACCGAGCGCGCGCGCTGCCAGCAGCATGTTCTGCACCGCCGGATAGATCGAGGCGCCGGACCAGCGCGTCGGCGCGGCCTTGCCTTCGTCAATGCAGGCAACGATCCAGACCGGTGCTTCATGAAAGTGCTCGGTGAGATATTCCACCGCGGAATGCTGGCGCTTGTAACGCTCGGGCGTCACGCCCGGCGGCGGGGCGCTGGTGGCATAGCGTGGCCCCACCACCTCGTCGAAGGCGCGCTTGTACCATGCCTGCACCGCCTGCTTGATCTTCGGGTCCTTCACCACGAGGAAGCGCCAGCGTTGGGTATTGCCGCCATTCGCCGCGCACGCGCCCGCCTCCAGGATCTTGCGGATCAGATCATCGGGCACCGGATCCGGCTTCAACCGCCGCATGGACCTTGTCGTCTGCATGATATCGAACAGATCGGTTCCGTCGGGCATCGCCGCCTCCTCTCCTGGTTGGGCGCACCATAGCTCAGGGAGCGGTAAAGGCCACTGCTCGACTTCGATCCGAGCCAACGTATGCTGCCGCGCTTCGTCGCGGATTGCGCAACAGGATGACCGTCGCTCCCCCCATTGCCGGCTTGCTGCTGCTCCTCGGCCTGGGATTCTTCTTCGGCCTCGCCTTCGAGGAGTTCTATGCGCGGTCCAACGAGAAGCGGCCGGGCGGCATTCGCACGTTCCCGCTTCTGGCATTGACGGGCGCGCTGCTGTACCGCCTTGACCCGACACATCTGGTGCCACTCAGCGCCGGGCTGCTGGCGTTGAGCGCGTGGCTCACCTGCTACTACTGGCGCCGTTTGGACGACACCGACGCCGATGGGTTTCCCAATGTCGGCCTGATGGTGCCGATCTGCAACATGCTGGCCTATCTCCTCGGACCCGTGGTGCTGGCGGAACCGCCCTGGGTCGCGGTCGGCGCCACGGTCGCAGCTGTGATGCTGCTGACCGCGCGCCAGGAACTGCATGGCTTCGCCCGCCGCGTCGAGCTGACCGAGATCGTCAATGCCGGCCGGTTCCTTCTGCTCACCGGCTTCATCCTGCCGTTGCTGCCGGATACGCCGGTGACGGACCTGACCCGCATCACGCCACATCAGGTCTGGCTCGCGGTGGTGGCGGTCTGCACCGTGTCCTACGCGAGCTATCTGCTGCAGCGTTATGTCGCACCACGCGGCGCCGGGCTGCTGGTGGCGCTGCTTGGCGGCCTGTATTCCTCCACCGCGACGACGCTGGTGCTGGCACGACGGGCACGCGTCGAACCGAACTCGGTGCGGCAGGCCGAAACAGGCATCGTCCTGGCGACTGCGGTGATGTATCTGCGGCTGCTGGTCATCGTTGCGGTTTTCGACCAGCCACTGGCGCTGGCTCTGACACCGAGGCTGCTGGGCTTGGCGGCACTGGGGATGGCGATGGCGGTGGGTTGGCTCTGGATCGGTGGTCCGAGGCCGCGCGATGAGGGACCCGACGCTGCACCGGCCAACCCATTGGAACTGGCCACGGCGGCGACGTTCGCCGTGCTGTTCGTTGCTGTGTCGATTGCCTCGTCGTGGGCGACCCAGCGGTTCGGTTCGGTCGGCATCTACACATTGGCAGCCATCATCGGCGTGTCGGACATAGATCCGTTCGTGCTGAACCTGGCGCAGCCGGAGGCGGCGCAGATCACCACTGACGTCGCTGTGGGCGCCATCCTGGTTGCGACGTCGTCGAACAATCTTGTCAAGGCGGCGTACGCGGTCGCCTATTCCGGGGGACGACTGCGCGCGGCACCAGTGGCGGCACTGGGACTGCTGGCCGCGTGCGGGATCGCGATTGCGGTGGTGTTCTAGCTCCTATTCTTGGAGGGTCCGCTTGGCGCCCCCTTAATCATCACTCGACTTACTGGCGCTTCCTGGGGGACGATGGCTCATAGTCGATCCGGGCCACATGGCCGGCGAGATTCTCGACGGCAGTGGTCATGGCTGCCGCCACCGCTGAATTGCCCGTGCCTGCCATGGCCTCGACCAGCGACGCCCGCTCGGAATACAGCTTCGCGCGCGCGGTACCTTCCGTGACGCTCCAGTCGGCAACGAGAACAATCTGCCCGTCCGTCCGAGCATCGAAGGTCTCTATGTCGACTACAACTTGGAATGCCGGCGGTTCGGCCCGTCACGTCGTGGTCACCATCATGCGTGGCAAACGTGCCGCCAACGCCGTGGCAAACGCGCGGGTGACGCCGACCGAGAGGCGTTCACTCCAGCGGCCGGTTCGACTAGGGACCACTTGATCGCCGCTGCGGATCAAGATGATGTCCGTGGTATCGAGGTAGTCGGGCATGCCTACGCGCTTCACTTCGACCACCGGCAGCCCCGCGTGTGCTGTCGTGACGGTCGTCGCCGCATAGACAGAACCGAGCACGTAAAGATCCGGCGACGGCCCCGCAAGGCCGCACGCCGCCAGGGCAAGGCCAGCGGTGCCGAGCGGGACCAGGCGTACTGCCCGCAGGCGATGCGATACGCTGCGCGGGCGGGGTGCGATCCTACTCATGGCACAGTCTTGCCGGTGAGCACTGCGCTCGGATTGCGCTCCAGCGTCCGCGCGAAGCTGCGCAACGAATTTGCGCTGTCAGCGAGATCGCGCGCCGTCGCCTCCAGATCGCCGCGGAATTGCGACCTCGGTGCCGCCATGGTGTTGAATTCGGTCAGCAGCATTTCCGCCTGGCGCGCGGCGCGGTCGGAGGTGGCGAGTGTGCGGCCGAGTTCTGCTCCGCGCGCATCGAGCTGATGGCGTGCGTCAGCCATCAGGACATTCAGTTCATGCAGTGTGGCGGAGGCATCCTCCTGCACCCGGCGCACCGACTCGTCCGTTGTCTCAAAGGTGTGCGTGGCGGCATCATCTGCGGCGCGACCTCAAGTGCACCTACACGGACAACAAGGGCTCGATTGAGCGTTATGTCGGACATATCGACAAGTTCGGCGTCGACATCGGCTACACCGCAGGTGGCGTCGTCGTCTGGGCCGTTCTTGCCCCGACGACCGACATCGGCAAGGGCGCGCTCGCCGGCACCTATGCTGGCGTGACCGGCGGAGCGGCGGTGGGCGTGGGTGCAAGTGCCAACGTGCTGATTGGCGGCTCGCAACGCTCGATCGCACTGCAGCCGCTGAGCCTCGAAGGCATGGCCGGCCTCAACGTAGCCGCAGGCATCGCGCAGATCGTGTTGCATACGGGCGCGGCGTAAAAGGGATGTCAGCGACCGCCGGAAAAGCAAGATCAGGTCGCGTCTAATAGTACACCGTCATGGCCGTCCCCGGATCAAGTCCGGGGACGGCCATGACGGAGGGACCGAGTGGCGATGGAAGGTCATTGGGCCGCTGGTCCAACCGGCCAAGGACAGGAAACCTGGCCGGGGCTTTGGCCGTGGGGCGATCAGAGCGGCCGCGCGAAGCTGAGTTCATGTCCGTCCGGATCGACGATGTGGAAATACCGTTCGCCCCACGTCGCATCGCGCGGCGCAAACTCCGGCGACAGGCCGACGGACACGGCGCGTGCATGCTGCGCGTCGACGTCGTCAACGTAGAAAATGACGCGTCCCCACCATGACCATGTTCGCTCAGCCTGCATCTGCGTCAGGTTCAGATATCCGCTGCCTGCATGGAAGCTGGTGAAGCTCGCAGCGGGTCCACCGAACTTCAGCACAAATCCGAGCGCCCGGTAGAACGCGACAGCGCGGGCCATATCGTGCGTCGCCAAAGTGATAGCGCTGATGCCGCTCAGCATCGCGCCGCGATCAATCGCTTCCACCCACCGCGGCCACACGCGGATCGGCGGCGGGAATTGAAATCGCGCCGCCGCGATCAGAGGCGAACGTAGTTGCCGGCGCGCCCGACCCGCTGCCACGGCGACCGAAAAATTCCACGACGGGGACATCCGCCGGATCGATCGGGGCCATGCGCGGCTTGCGTGCCAGCGCCTGCGCGATATAAGGCGCCAGCTCGGCCTGCTTGGCCGCCTCGCGCACGGCATCGCGCTGCTTGAACGCGGGCAGCAAGGCCTCCGCGAACAATTCGAGCGACTCGCAGATATGTTCGTGGCGATTGGTGCCGGACTGCTGCACGAAGATCACCTGATCGACGCCGGCATCCTCGTAGCCTTTCAGATGCGCACGCAACTGGTCGGGGGTGCCGATGCCGCCACGTCCGGCATTGTCCGGCAGCCGATCCTTCACTTCGAGAAACTGCTCCCACATGTTGGTCACACCGGGTCGGTGCTGGCCAAAGATGGCGATGTAGCCAAGCGAATAGCCAAAGAAATCGAAAACCATCGAGGCCGCGCCGGATCGCCTCCTGTTCGTCGGCATGGCACGACATGCCGGTCACCAACGCGACGTTCGGATTGACGCTATGGCCGATCGGCACACACTCCGGCGATTTGATGATATCGTAATATTCCTGCACCCACTTTGCCGCCAACGCGGGTTCCAGGAAGGCGAATGTCAGCGCGCCCAGGCCGGCGCGCGCCGCGCGATGGATGGTCTCGCGCTTCGAGCATGCCACCCACATCGGCGGATGCGGCTTCTGCAGCGATTTCGGCACCAGGTTTCGGCACGGCATGTCAAAATACGTCCCGCGAAACCCGGGATACGGACGCATTGCCAGCATGTTGGCGGCCTGTTCGGTCGCCTCGCGCCACATCTCGGTCTTTTCCTCAGGCGCGATGCCGAAGCCTTCCATCTCGAGTGCCGTGGCCAACTCGCCGGTGCCCCAGTCCGCCCGACCGTTCGATACCAGGTCCAGCGTTGCAATGCGTTCCGCCACGCGCGCGGGATGATTGTATTTCGGCGGCATCAGCGCAATGCCGTGTCCGAGACGGATGCGTTTGGTGCGCTGGGAGCAGGCGGCGAGGAAGATCTCCGGCGCAGAGGAATGAGAGTATTCCTCCAGGAAGTGATGTTCGACCTCCCACACGTAGTCGATGCCAAGCCGGTCGCCGAGCTCGACCTGCGCCAGCGCATCCTGGATTAGCCTGTGCTCGGAATCCTCGCCCCACGGCTGCGGCAACTGATGCTCGTAGAACATGCCGAATTTCATGGTTGTTCCTCCCGGCCTTGGATTTGTCAGGCGCGCCCAGGTGCGATGAATTCCCACGGGGCGTATTCCTGCGTGATGTCGGTAACGACCTCGACCAGTGTCGGCGCGTTCGTCTTCAGCGCCTGCGACAGCGCGTCGCGCAAGCCACCGGCATCCGTCACGCGCCACGAAGGAACGCCGAAGGCGCGCGCATAGGTCTGGAAATCCGGGTTGCGCAGGCTCGATCCGGATTCGCGGCCCTGGAACAGCCGGCGCTGATCGCGCAGCACATTGCCGTAGGACGAATTGTTGAACAGCACGGTCGTCAGGTTGATGCCGTGCTGCACCGCGGTCGCCAGTTCCGCGCCGCCGAACAGGAAGCCGCCATCGCCTGTCAGCGCGACCACCGGCCGATCCGGCATCGCCACCTTCACGCCGAGCGCCGTCGGAAAGCCGGCGCCGAGCGTGCCGGAGAAGCCGGACGTGATCATCGTGCGCGGCGAATGGAACGGGAAGCCGAACCAGGAGACATAGCCGACCTGCGTCATCTCGTCGCACAGAATGCCGTCCTCCGGCAGCACGTCGCGGATCGCATCGAGGTACGACATCTGCGGCTGCACCTTTTGGATGTCCGCCCGCGTGTCGGCCTTGGCGCGCGCGATCACCTCGGCGCGTGCGGTGTCCTTGCGCGGCGCGACAGCTTCGATCAGCGCCCGCGCTGCATCGGCCGAATCGGCGACGATGCCGATATCGACCTTCAGGCGCGCCATCTCGGCGGGATCGATGTCGATGCGGGCGATCTTCAGGCCGGCCGGCGTCGTCCCCCAGCGCGCCGTCGGCACGTCGAGGCGCGTTCCGAACGCGACCAGCAGATCGGTTTCCGGCCACAGCCGGTAGCCGGCCGGGATGGTCAGGCCGAGCGGATGGCGGTCATCGACGATCCCTCGGCCGCCGCGGAACGACACCACCGGGGCGCCGATGCGCTCCGCCAGCGCCCGGATTTCCGCCGACGCATGCAGCGCGCCGCCGCCAACCCACAGCATCGGCGCCTTCGCCCCGTTCAGCAGCTTCGCCACCGCGGCGATCTTCTCGGGGTCCGGGATCGGATTGGGATGCAGCGGCAGCGGGTCCTGTGGCGTGATCTCGGCCGTCGCACCGAACTGGTCCAGCGGCATCTCCAGCGCGACCGGCCCGCGGCGGCCGGACAGCATCTCCTGGAAGGCGCGCGCAACGAGATAAGACGCCTGGGTCGGATGCGCGATGCGCTCGGCCCATTTCAGTAGCGTGCGCAGGGTGGCGAGCTGGTCCGGCAGTTCGTGCAGCTGGCCGCGGCCGCGCCCGATCATCGCGCTGGGGACCTGGCCGGTGAGGCACAGCACCGGCGCATTGACGCCCCATGCCGTCGCCAGCGCGGCGGTGGTGTTGAGCACGCCGGGACCGGGCACGACCGCATAGGCGGCGGGGCGCCCGGTCGCACAGGCGTAGCCGAGCGCCATGTAGGCGGTGGTCTGCTCGTGCCGGGCATTGATCAGGCGCAGGCGGTTGGAGGCCAGTGCGAATGCGTCGAACAGCCCGTAGGTCTGCACGCCGGGCAGGCCAAACACTGTGTCGATGCCGTGCCGCAGAAGGCTATCGACGATGGCTTCGCCGCCGGTCATGCGTGGCATGGGCTGATCCTTGCGCTCTGTTCAGCTGACGTTGCCATGGGGCAGGGCCGCGGGGAAGGCTGGAGAGTTCATTTTGGTAACGCGACAGTCAGGTGATGCGACTGCCAGCCAGCGCGGGCGGGGTCGAAGGTGGCCGCATGATGCGTGCCCACTAACCTCACGGAGCGTATCGGCTTTCGACCCAAGTCGGCCATCAGCGGCCCGTTCAGGTGATCCCGGAAGCGCAAGTTCACCGGAGGCCCTTCGCCGGCGGCCTGACTCAGCGCGGCGGGACCAGCCGTGGGCCGGCCCCCGGCCTTCGCCGGGGCAGGCCCGTGCGTCACGTCTCGGTGGTCCGAGATACTGGTTCAGGGCGGGCCGGTGCCGGGCGTCACCGCGAATGGCAGATGCGGTGGCGGTCCCGCGGGATGCCCGGCGGCGGGCGGATTGAGCAGCCACACGCTGATCCGCTTCCATGTGTCCTTGAACAGGGTGGCGAGGTTGCCGCCGTTCTCGATGATGGCCAGGGAGAGTTCCCGCCACAGTGGGTTGCTCGGCACGATGCCGAGGTCGCGACAGATATCGGCGAGGACGGCGCCGACCGGGCGGCGGCGGACCTCGGCTGCGATTTCCTCGGGCGTGGGCAGGTGGGCGCGACTTGTGTCGGTGGGGCTGGCGCTTCGGTCCACGGGTCGGGCGGCGCGCGGTTGGCGAGGGGATGGGGCGCTCGGGGCGGCTGGTGCGGCCGGCTGACGGGCGAGGCGGCTGGTCAGTCGGGTTTCGAGCGCGGCGGCGCGAAGCAGGCCGCGGGCGATGCGCGCGAGGATTTCCCCGATGTCGATGGTGCCGAAGTGCCGCGTGACGTCGGCGAGGTTGGTGGCGGCGGTGCGCTGTTGCAGCGTGGCGGCGAGTTGCCTGCCGTAGTCGATCAGCGTGCGGACGAGGCCGAGGAGGCGGCCGGTGCGGGTGGGTGCGTCGGCGCCGGTGGCCGGCCGATCCTGGTGCGGATCGGAGCGATTGGTTGGGACGGCGGCGGTGGGCGGGGCGGACATGACCGGGACAACAACATATGTGGAGGGGCAGTGGCAAGGAATATTTTCCTCCGTGGCTGCAACGCCGGGTGGGCCATGGGTGATGGGCGCCATCGCGGACCATGCCGAAGAATATCGGGTGGTCCGGCTATGAAATGGTCTGCGGCCAGGGCCACGGCAAACGGCTTTGCCCGTGACGATGGGTCGTTCGCCGGGTGCACTGCAACCGAGCACCAAGAGCAGCCTCCTGGTTTCAGAACCTGTCTCTGAATGATAGCGCAACGGCCGCTTGCGACCCAAAGCTGCCGCTCGGCGACGCTGGGTGGGACCGTCGGACACCCGAGCCGGAGGCAGCTTTTGAACCTGTGGGGCGCCGTGGTCGCCGAGCGGCGCGCGTTGAACGGTCGTGGCCAGACAGGTCAGTCAACAAACACATTCCCGTTGACATTGTAACAAGCTCATGCGTACTGCAGCAACGATGGGGGGAGAACGGCGCTGCGCGCGATGCGGAACGTTCTGTTGGCGCTCGGGCTCATCTTCGGCACATTCGTGACAATTGCGTCGGCCGAGGAGTGGTCGATTCCGGACGTCGATAAGCTGCCGATGGATGCGTTCGGCCGGACGGTGCGCGCCGGCCGCGACCTGATCGTGCACACTGCGGCAACGATCGGACCGGATGCCGCGGATCCGGCGATGCGCTACTCCGGCAATGGGCTGGAATGCCAGAGCTGCCATTTGGACGCGGGCAACAAGAAGTTCGGGCTGCCGCTCGCGGGCGTCTGGGGCCTGTTCCCACAGTTCATCGGTCGCGAAAACGAGGTGCGGACGCTGGAGGAGCGTATCAACGGTTGTATGGAGCGCAGCATGAACGGGCGCGCGCTGCCGCTCGACAGCCACGAAATGAAGGCGATGCTCGCGTATATCCGCTTCATCAGCGCCGGCGTGCCGACCGGGCGCAGCGCCGAGGGGCGGGCGACGCCGCCGCTCCCACTGCCCACCGCGGCGAGCGATCCGACACACGGCGCGCAGGTGTTCGCGGAAACCTGCGCGGTGTGCCATCAGCCGGACGGACAGGGCAAGCGCTGGGGCCCGGAGGATGCGGCGCAACGGCATCGCTACCAGTTCCCGCCGTTGTGGGGACCGGACAGCTACAACGACGGCGCGGGCATGGCGCGGCCGATCACGGCGGCCAATTTCATCCGCGCCAACATGCCGTTCGGCGTCGACTTCGAACACCCCGTGCTGAGTGCGCAGGATGCGTTCGACGTGGCCGTCTTCGTCGACAGTCAGCAACGCCCGCATCGGTCGGGCAACGAGCAGGACTACCCCGACCGCGCGCTCAAGCCAGCCGATGCGACCTTTCCGCCGTTCCTCGGGCCGTTCCCGCCGTCACAGCATCTGACCGGGCCATGGCAACCGATCCAGCTGTGGCTGAAGGACAATGCGCATAGCCTGCGGAGCGACCTTCCGGCGCCGCGCGGCTGAGTGACGGTAGGTGGACCCGTTCCAGACGACGGCGGCGATCGGCAGCGGCGTGATCGTCGGCTTTTCGCTCGGCCTGATCGGCGGCGGCGGTTCGATTCTCGCGGTGCCGCTGCTGCTCTACATCGTCGGGATGCCAGACCCGCATCAGGCCATCGGGACCAGTGCGCTCGCGGTGGCGGTCAATGCGTACGCCAATTTGGTGCCGCACGCGCGCGCGCAGCATGTCCGCTGGGGGCCGGCGGTGATCTTCGCCTCTGCCGGAGTGGTCGGAGCTTTCGCCGGCTCGTCGATCGGGAAGGCGGTGGACGGCCAGCGGTTGCTGATCCTGTTCGCGCTGCTGATGCTGTTCGTTGCGGCGCTGATGCTGCGCGGGCGCAAAGCCGACACCAGCACGTCGGGCGCGGTCCCGCAGAAGAACCCGTGGCGCCTTGTTGCGATCGGGCTGGGGACCGGCACGCTTTCCGGTTTCTACGGGATCGGTGGTGGCTTCCTCGTGGTGCCCGGACTGATCCTGGCGACCGGCATGCCGACGATCGCCGCGATCGGGTCCTCGCTGGTCGCTGTCGGAACCTTCGGGATGACGACGGCGGTGAACTATGCCGTCTCCGGATTGGTCGACTGGCCGGTCGCACTGTTGTTCATTCTGGGCGGGATCGCCGGGGGGTGGATCGGCGCACGTATCGCGAAACGACTCTCGGCACAGCGCCAGACGCTGACGCGCCTGTTGGGGTGCATGCTGGTCGTGGTGTCGGCCTACATGCTGTATCGGAGCTTCACGTAGCGGTGCCTCTGCGCCGTATGGAGCGTTGGGCGTCGCACTGTCAGAGATCCGTTTGGTTTTGAATTGCCTTGCTAGCCTGCAATGTCTAGCGTGAACTTGGAAGACCCGGGCGATACTGCTGGCGGTCGATAATAGGCAGCCTTTGAATCCAAGAAGAACCCGCAGCTGTCAGCAGCCACACCAAGACATGCACATGATGGGGGAACAGATGACCAATATCAACCAGGACACGACCACTATGGCGCCACGCCGTACCGTGTTTGGCCGCCTTGCCGGGGCGGCCGCACTCGGGCTGGCGGGGTGGGCGTCCACACCGTCGGACGCGCGGGCGGCGGCGATGGGATCGGACGGCCCGAACTGGCCGGGGAAGCTGAAGGGCCGCCATCGCCAGGTGGTCGATGCCATTGAGATCAATGCCGGCTTCCCGCTTGCATTCGCATACACGTTCCTGATCACCAATCCATCGCCAGGTGCAGCGACCGCGGTCGTCGTGCTGCGCCATGAAGCGTTCCTGATGTCTCTCGACAGCGCGATGTGGGCAAAATACAAAATTGGTGAAACGATCAAGCTCATCGATCCGGAAACCCAGGCCGTGGCGGTGAAGAATCCTTACCTGAATCCCAAGCCCGGTGTTCTGCCGGTGGATGCAATGGCCGTTGACCGGCTGCTCGCCAGCGGCACGATAGTCGGCGCCTGCAATATCGCGCTGACTGTCCTGAGCAAGAAGATGGCCGGCAACGCCGGCGTGAGCGCGGACGACGCGGCAAAGGAATGGGCTGCGAACGTCGTGCCGGGAATCACGATCATCCCCTCCGGGACATGGGGGGTGAACCGCGCGCAGGAAGCCGGCTGCTCATACTGCGCGGGCGGCTGATATCTGTTTGTTCAGCGCTGTAGCTAATTCCGGAGGCGCGAACTCCGAGGCGTCGGCCCTTCAGGAGGCGGGCTTCGCACAACGCGAAGCCCGCCTCATTGCCGAGCGGATGGCGCAAGCATCGGCTTCGGCGGCGCCAGGATGAAAGTTGGCTCTTGGTGCTACCCGGCCGTTGACGTACCAAATCTTGAAAGTCCGGAATCCACCCAAAACGGACCTTCAGCTCAGGCCGACGTCCGTCGTTGTTCCCTTTACCGTGCCGCCGTCCAGCTTTCCGAGAATGCCAGTGCGCATGTGCTGAACGGCCGTCCTTCGCGCTCCCTCGGCCACGGCTGGCCGACCGCCTGGATGCCGTTCCGCGACAGGCGCGCACCCAGCGCCGGTATCAGCACGGTGCACACCCCGTAAGGCCGCCCGGGCTCGGCATTCGGCTGCGTATGGATCAGCAGCGGCTCGCCGATGCTGTACCACGTGAGCGCGATCTCCTCATCCGTTGTCACCAGCCGCTCGGTCCAGAAGTCGCGCGCGTCACCCGACTTGCTGAACTCCGCATCGATCACCGGAATGGACTGATCCGCCAACTCGGCATTGAGCATGCCCTGGACGGTCGATTGCAGCCAGCGCGCCATCGCGATGTTGTCCGAGTAGATGCGCCACTGATCGTCCGTCAGTTCGCTCTTGATATAGAGCACATGTCCGGGGCCGGCCGGACACAGGATGATGCGCCAGAAGCTGGCATTCGTGGTGTTTGGTGCGCCGTCGGTCTCGCTCAGTCGTATGAACGGGTTTTCCCCGGTCAGGATCAGTTGATTCGGATCCAAAACGCTCATGGTGAAACCTCCTGATGGACTCTGCGAATAACGGGTCTAGTCCGGTATCAGGCCGCCATCCACGTTGAACGACTGGCCGGTGATGTTGCGCGCGCCGGCCGATGCCAGGAACACCACCATCGCGGCGATGTCCTCCGGATCGTTTGCCCGACGCAGCGGGATGACATCGGCTCGACGGCGTTCCATCTCCTCGACGGTCACGCCTGCCTGCTGCGCGCGGATTTGCAGGTTCGCGTCCGACAGGGCGGTGCGCGTGACACCGGGACAGACGGAATTGACGTTGATGTTGTGCCGGCCCAACTGCTGTGCCGCCGTCTTCGTCAGACTGATCACCGCGCCCTTGCTGGCAGCGTATGCCGCGTTGGAGGTGCCCTCGTAGCCCTTCCCGGCAATCGAGGCGATGTTGATGATCCGTCCGCTGCGCCGAGGGATCATCTCGCGCGCGACGCGCTGCAGGCAGAAGAAGACGCCCTTGGCATTCACGCGGTGGATGCGGTCCCAGTCTTCCTCGGTCAACTCCATGATGTCCGCGCGACGCGTCACGCCTGCGTTGTTCACCAGGATGTCGATCTGTCCGAACGCGTCCAGCGTCTGGCGCACCATGCGATCGATGTCGCGCAGATCGCCGACATCCGCCTGCACGGCGAGCGCCCGGCATTGTTGGGACATGATCGCTTCCGCTGTCTCCTCCGCCTTGGCGGCGGCGATGTCGGCAACGACGATATGCGCACCAGCCGAGGCGAGAGCGAGCGCCGACGCCTTCCCGATGCCCTGTCCGGCGCCGGTCACCAATGCGACCTGATTGGATAGATCCATGCCACGTTTCTCCCAGCGCAATACACGCAGCACCGGGCGGTGTTAGTCAAGGCACGCAGATTCGCGGGGACAGACGGCCCCAAAACCATCGGCCCGAACCAATGATCCTCGCTTACCGCTCAGTTTGCACGTCATGGCCGGGCTTGTCCCGGCCATCCGTTGCGGCACCGGCGGTGGTCCGGATGGCCGGACAAGCCCGGCCATGACGGTGAGAGGGTGCTGCGGAGAGCCAACAGCAACAGCAACAGCAACGGCACTTGCTGTAGTTCGAAATCGTCAGACAACCGCCTCGCGACGCAGTGCGGCCACTTCGTCGGTCGTGTAGCCCGCCTCCCGCAGCACCTCGTCGGTGTGCGCGCCGAGCGGCGGCGGTGCGCTGTCGAGCTGGCCGCCGCCATGCTCCAGCTGGAAGCCCGAGCCCATCAGGTGAAGCGGGCCGTAGTCGGTCTGCACGGTCTGCATCGCATTGCGCGCGACGATCTGCGGATGGTCGATGATCTCCTCGATCCGCCAGATGCTGGCGCACGGAGCGCCGGCGTCGTTCAGACGTTTCTCCCAGGTCTTGGCGTCGTCTGTTGCCAGCGCGCCCTCGATGATCGCGCGCAGCGCCTGTTCATTCTCCTTGCGTTGGAACCAGTCGGCGAAGCGCGGATCGTCCAGCACGTCGGCACGGTCGAGCGTTTTCATCAAGGCGTCGTACTGCCGGTCGTTGTTCACGGCGAGGAGGAGATAACTGTCCTTCGCGCGGAACAGGTTGGCGGTGACCTTGCGGCTGATCGCCTGATTTCCGAACTGCTCCTGCCGATGGCCCGCCACCGTGAAGTCGGCCACCTGGGTGGAGAGAAAGCTCAGGCTCGCCTCCAGCATCGAGACATCGATGAACTGACCTTGACCAGTGTGCGTGCGCTGGAACAGCGCGGAGGAAACGGCGAACGCGGCCGTCATGCCGGACAGCACGTCGCATACCGCAAAGCCCGCGCGCGTCGGGCCCATTTCCTTGTGCCCGGTCAGCGACATGATGCCGGACAGCGCCTGGATCTTGCCGTCGTAGCCTGCCTCGTTGCGATACGGGCCGGAGGCACCGAAACCGGAGATCGTGCAGTAGATCAGGCGCGGGTTGATCGCCCGCAGCGCCTCATAGCCGATGCCCAGGCGGTCCATCACGCCTGGCCGGAAATTCTCCATCACCACGTCCGCCTTGGCGGCTAGTCGGTTGACGATCTCGATGGCTGCCGGTTTCTGCAGGTCGAGTGTCAGGCTGCGCTTGTTGCCGTTGATCGCGAGCCACGCCGGCGCCATGCCGCGCTCGGCCCACTCGCGTGATAGCGGCGTCCGGCGCATGTCCTCGCCCTCGCGCCGTTCGACCTTGATCACCTCGGCGCCAAGCAGCGCGAGCTGGTAGCTGCCGTATGGACCGGCGAGCACCTGGGTGAAGTCCAGCACGCGGACTCCGGAGAAGGGGCGGGTCAAGCTATCATCACGCCGCCACGCCCTCGCGAAGCGTGCGTGCGACTGCCTTCTGCTCGTCGAATTCGCGCCGGCGGCGGGCCAGCTCATCGGGCTGAATGCGGTCGATGTTCAGATAGTCGAGCTTCCACGACGCATCATCGGCCCAGCGCAGCGGCGACTGCATCGTCGTGCGCGGACCTGGCGCCGACTCCAGCACGCGCAACGCGAGTTCCAAGGTCCGCACTTGCGATGCGGCGTCGTGCGGCTTGCCCGCACTGTTGCCGAGCGGGAAATCGCTGAACAGGAAACGCGGCACGGCGGCGTGCTCGACGATGTCCTTGGCGCAGCCCATGACAACGGTGGCGATGCCGTTGGCCTCCAGGTGCCGTGCGACGAGGCTGGATGTCTGATGGCAGACCGGACAGTTTGGCACCACGATCGCGACATCGGTTCCGTCTTCCCGGCAACGTCGGAGAATCTCCGGTGCGTCGGTCTCTATCGTGACGCGATGGCTGCGGTTGGTGGGTGCGCCATGAAAGCGCGCGGTCACCGCACCGATGCGGCCCTCATCGCGCAGCCGCAGCAGTTGCGGCAGCGGGAACCATGTGCCGCTGTCCTCGGCGGTCGTATGTACCCGGTCGTAGCCGATATGCGAGATGCGAAGGTCGTGAGGCTGCGACGTGTCGCCCGAGTAGACCTTATAGAACTTGGCGCCGCCGTTATATGGCGCGCCAGGTCCCTGGTCGCCCTTGTCCGATCGATAGGGCGCCGCCGTGGTGATGATGGTCACGCGTGATTTGGCGAGCGGCTTGCCGAGTGTTTGGAACGGTGCCTCGATATAGTGCGCCCAACGATAAGGCGTGGTGTAGCCGATCGCGCGGTAGTAGTCGCGCGTGCGCTGCATATAGGGAATCGGGGAGTCGTAGTCCGGCGCGAAGCCGAGCTGAACATCGAGGTCGCGGTCCATGTGGCATCTCCCGTGCGTGGGGAGCGTATCGAAGGCTCGGTCGGCGGGCAAATCATTGGCGCGACGCCAACGCTCATCCGCGCCCCCGCGACAAACGCCGATGATAAAACATGCGCATCGCCCAGACTCCCGCTTGCACGGGAGCGGCGATGGCTAACACCAACCAGCGATTATCTCACGCTAGACCGCAAGCAACGGAGCGGTGACCAAGTCCGCGGTCACGCGCACCCCGCTGCAAACGAGTATGGTATCAGTCGATGATCAGCCAGCGCCCTGCGGAGGCGGAACAAAGAACTGCACCAGTGATGCCCTGACAGTCGAGGTTCTGCCCTTGACGTTGGCAGTGAGCCAACCGTCAGACCGGATACACCGGTAATCGTGGCTGTTCGTCCCGACCCGCCGACCTCCTTCCCGTTCAACGTAAAGGTCCGGTTGGGTGCGATCGTCCCGGCCACATGGGCCATGTTTTGCATGTTGTTCCAGGCAACCATCCCCGAAAGGGTGTTGTTGTCGCCCACCACCACGTGCCAATCGAGTGAGGGGCACTGGCCGGCTGGCCTTGAATGGAACACGTAAACCCTGCCCTCAGGCGCAACCTGCTGCGCCAGTGCCATATTGCATGTGGCGGTCACCACCACGGCACCAGCCGCGACTGTACCCATCAGCTTACCCCAAGTCATGCGTGTCGCCTTTCCATTGGTTGGACTGGGTAGTGAGTCTCTCCCCGTAGCGCAGGCGCGCAATGCCGAATCGGCGGGCTGCGTCCCTTGATACGCTCCCACTTGCGGCCGATTCCGTCAAGCCACCTAAGTATCGACCGCGGTGAGACTTGCATAGCCCAAGCGGACGGCGCGGCCAGAACCGAGGCGCTCGTTACGCCGGTCATCACGCCCAGGTAGCAGCGGTTTGGGGCTGCTGTCCAGCCGCATCCCACATCAGGCGCGGGTCGAAGGTCTCGGCAGCGAGCATGGTGAGGATGACCACCGCGCCGAAAGCCACGGCGCCGATCCCCGGCTCGATGGTGATCACGCTGCCGAACCGCACCAGAGCCCCGAGCAGCGATTCCATGAAAATGTCGATCATCGACCAGCGGCCAATCCAGCGCACGACGTGATACAATCTGGTCCGGTCGCGGAGCCAGCCTGCGCGGCCGGTCTGCGTGGCAACCAGCATGACCGTCAGACCGACAAGCTTCAGCATCGGCACGGCGATGCTGGCGAAGAACACCAGAGCCGCGAGCGGATACATCCCCGACGAAATAAGCTCGCGCACGCCGCCGAGGATCGTACTGGGCTCGCCGGCGCCGAGTTGCATCACGGTCAGCACAGGATACAGGTTCGCCGGCACATAGAGGATTGCGGCTGCAATCATCAGCGCCCAGGTTCGGGCGAGGCTGTTCGGCTTGCGCTCATGCAGCACCGAGTAGCAGCGCGGACATCGGGCTTCGCCTGGCGAGTGAACGCTCACGAGACCACAGGATTCGCAGCCGACCGCTCCTGTCACTGGCCCATGTGCCAGCAGGTTGCGCGACGCCTTGTCGGCAGCGGTGGAGCGGTCGAGCGCGTCCCAGACCGCCTCGCGATCGAGTGCGCTGTCAGCCCACACCATCACGAAGGTCAAGGCAAACAGCGCAAAGACGCCGGTGCCCAGCGTGATCTTCACCACATCGCCAAGCTTCACATAGGCGACCAGCACGCCGAAAACGAAGACCTCGACCATCGACCACGGTGTTAGCCGCTCGACCAGCACGAAAACCCGGCGCAGATGACGCGGCGGTCGCGCCAGGTGCAGGCCGATCAGCACATAGAGCGTGCCAAGCAGCTTGGCGAACGGCGCCACGACTGTGACAAACACGACGACCGCGGCCAGGGCGGTCATGCCGCGCTGCATCAGTTCCTCCGGCCCGGATAGCAGCTCGGCGTGAAGCGTGATGCCGGCGGTCTCCACGCTCATGAGTGTCGATACGCACGTCACCCCCAGCAGCACCAGCGCCGCGAGCGTCAGGGCAAGGCTGTGCTCCAGCGGATGCCGCTGCGCCCGGTGGAGGGTGGTGCCACAACGGTTGCAGTGCGCGGAAATGCCGGGTGCGAGTGCCGGCACCATCTGCAGCAGCCCGCAACTCTGGCATTCGTGCAGCCGCGGCCGGATGAGTTCAGGTTCTGCCGGGGCCCGAAACAGCGACGTCACCGTGCCCTCCGGTTACGGGGAATTCCAGCAGGAGCCCCGCTGGGAGTCGGAGGGGCAAGCATCGCCGCAAGCCCGTCGGCTAACTGGCCGACCGCGATGCTGATCGCCGCGACTTCGCCTCCGACACCGCTGTCCGATGGTGGTATCTCGAAGCGGAAGCCGCGCGTCACCGGCTCGCCGCGCCCCTTCACCACCGCCGCCTGCGCCTGCAGGACAAGCGTCCCCGCGGTGTTCTCGTCGAGGCGAGACACGTTCAGCTCGACGGTCGCGTCAGGCGTGACGGACACCGCGCCGGTCTCGGCATAGACGGTGCTTTGCGGCAGACGCTGGCTCAATTCCTCCACCAGCACGCGCGCAAGCATCGCACCGAGCGGTTCGCCCCACCAGTCGTTGGCCATCACGTCCAGACGATAATTTTCTGACGAGCGCACGATCTGGCTGCGCTCCAGGTATCGGGCCAGGCCGATCTGACGCAACTCGATCGCCTTTGGCGCCCCGGTCACAGTAGCGCCCGTTACGGGGGCTATGGTGTACAGATTTGGGTTGGGAGAGCTGCAGGCAACCTGCGCCGCCAGCAGGGCGGCCGCTGCCACCTGCATGAGCCTGGACAAGTGTCTCATTCGACACCGCCGGCGGGCCGGCCCTTGATCAATGCCTCCGGATGGCGTGACAGCAGGTCGGCGAGTGCGCGGATCGAACGGGTCGCGTCGTTCAGTTGAATCAGCAGCCGTTCAAGGTCGCGATTGAACTGTGTGTTATCGCCGTAACCCGATTGCAGCGACAGAACAAGCTTGTTGGCGTCCGACATCGTCTTCTGCAATCCGGCTGCGACGTCCGGCAGCCGCTTCATCGCCGGTCCCAGATTGGCATCGAGATTCTGCACCACGTCGTGCACGCTGGCGAGCGTCGAATTGAGTGACGTCAACACCTGCTTGGCCTGTGGATCGTTGACGAGGCCGTTCAACCCCTCGGCGGTCTTGTTCAAATTGCGACCAAGCGTGTCGAACGGAATTGTATTGACCTTCCGAAGCAATTCGGTGGCTGAAGCCTGCAGCCCGCTGAAGCTGCCGCTGTCCGAGGTGGGGATGACGAGCGTCCCATCCTCGGTCTTCGTCGCCTGTGCCGGCGGCGCGTCGGGCAGGAAATCGAGGGCGACCCGCATCTGGCCGGTCAGCAGATTGGCGCTCTCCAAGGTTGCCCGCATGCCGCGTTCGACCAGCTGATCCACCGCCGCTGGGACATCCTTCACCACCTGGCGCCCGATTCCGACGATGCGCTCCGGTTGCACCTCGAAATGCACCGGCGCGGTGATCGCCTCCTTTACCGGATCGTAGCCGAGGCGTACGTCGGTAACCTGACCCACCTTGAGGCCGCGCAGCGTCACATCGGCGCCTGGCGCGAGGCCGCCGACAGAACCGGGGAAATAGCTGAGCAACAGTATCCTGCGGCTGTACGAGGCCGACTGGGCAGCCTCCTTGTCGGCAAACATTGGGAAGACGTGGTCCTCAACGCTTTCCGCTGCCTGCGCTGCGCCCGGCTGCATATCGAACGCGACGCCGCCGAGCAGCAGGGCACGCAGCGACTCGAGCTGCACTTCGACCCCGTTGCCGCCAAGCTTCACCGATAGACCCGAGGCGTCCCAGAACCTGGTCTGATCGTTGACATACTTGTCGTACGGCGCGCGGACAAAGGCGTGGACCGTCGCGCTTTCCGCCATGTCGCCGATATCCCAGCCCAGTACTTCGCCCACCTGAAGGTCGCGGAAGAAGACCGGCGAGCCGAGCGTGAGCGAGCCGAGGCGCGTCGCCTTCAGCAGGAACGTGCGACCCGGCACGTTCGACGCCAGCACCGGCGGATCTTCGCGACCGGCGAATTCGTGCTTGTGGGCGGCGGAGGCGTCGCCGGGCAGCATGCCAATATACGATCCGGAAATCAGCGTGCTCAGTCCGGAGACATTCCCGGCAAACAGCCGCGGCTTGACGACCCAGAACTGAGCGTCGGCGGTCAGCAGCGGGTCGGCCTGCCGGGTTGTCGCCACGGTCACAAGGACATGCGTATGGTCTTCCGACAGCGCGAGGCTTTTCACCGTGCCCAGCGAGATTTCACGGAACTTTAGCAGGGATTGGCCGGCTTGCAGCCCTTCGGCGGTTTCGAAGGTGATCGTGATCGTCGGACCTTCCTTGGACAGCGTGTCCCATGCAAGCCAAGCGCCAATCGCCAGGGCAACGATGGGCAGCAACCAGATCGCTGACAGGCGACGCGATCGCCGCGTGGAGGCAAGGACCAGATGTGGTTCGCCGGCAGCTTCGCTCATAGTACGATCCTTTGCGGTCGCGCCGGCAATACTCGGTCGGTTCGCTGGAAGTAAGTGTACACCTCCGCCAGCGGGCGACCATGAAACTTCGACACGCCATTGCTGGTCAGCGCCGCCCCAAGGTTGGTCAATCGTTGAGGCGTGTCAAATTTGCCGATTTCGCATAGCGCGAGTCGGTTGCCCGCCGTAGCGAGGCGACGCACGGCATGACCTGACCGAATACCGGCGGAAAGGCTATAGCGACCTGACACCCTTCATGCCAGCCATTTCGACGTCGGTGCTCTCATGACGGCGTTGCCTGTTCGGTTCGCGGGTGTGTGCCTACGAGGCCCACAGGGGCGACCCTGCCGTTGACATGAATCAATTCATGGCTTTGTCATCGCCGATTGCTCGCGTTGCGCGCGAACGAGTTGGCCAAGTTGGGATTGATCGCATGTACATGAAGCCTCGATGAAGCCTCGATCGATCAACGAAATCAACAATGGGTCCGTGCGGTTCTTCGAGTGCCACAGCGACAGCACCTGCCACCCCGGCGCTCGAGGCACGACTTCCTACCGGGCATCCGGCGTGGCCGATCCGCCGGGGCACCTGACCAGGCGCGGTGCTTCGAGCACGGGTATGAGCCTGGTCGCTCCCGCCAGGTCGGCCCGCCTCGTCAGGCTACAACAAGCCGCACCGGACGTCCTCAGGGGCTACGGGTATCACTCCCCCGCCAGCCGTGCAGGCATCAGCGGCGCTGCCAGACGCATCAGGTTCGCGACATCCGGGCTGGTGTCGATCGCCAGCACGGCGTCGGCCAGCCGCCCGGCGCGCTCGGCACCCAGAACGGCATCCGCAAGGCCGGTGAATTTCCCCCGCAGTTCCGCCTCGGTGAGGAAGTTCGACGGCTCGCCCTTCGGCACCACCACCTTCTGGCTGAAGCTGCGCCCCCGCGCGGCGATGGTCAGCCTGCCGGACATGTTGGCGGGGAACTCGGCCTCGATCTCCGGGTCGAACTCGCACATCACCTTCGGCAGCAGACCGCGCACCGATGCATCCCGCAGCAGCCCGTAGCTGTCCCAGCCCATCGCGCCGGTCGCCAGCGCCGCCGAGATCACGAACGGGCCGCTGAACTGGCCGTCCACGACGTTCTGCGGATCGGCCTTCTTCTCGGGCGGCTGGCCGATCAGCATCATCCCCGCCCGCGGCAGGCCGAGCGTGACCGAGCCGATCTCGCCCGGCTTCAGGTCGTTGGCAGCGCGCAGGGCGAGTGCCGCGTCGATTCCGGCATGGCCGTAGCGGCACGACGGATACGGCTTCACCGCGGTCGCCATCAGCTCGAACACCGTGCCAAGGTCCTGGACCGCGCGGGCCGGGTTCGGATTGGGTGCGTAGGCGTGCAGGAAGCCGTGGCGGCCCTCCAGCGCCTCGGCCGCACCCTTGAAGCCCTCGCGCACCAGGGTCGCCGCCATCAGCCCGTTGCAGGCGGCCCAGCCGACCTGGAAGCGCTTGGTCCATGCGCCGTTGACCAGGAACTGCAGGCTGCCGGCACACTGGCTCAGCACGGTGCCGAGTGCGCCCTCGACCTGCTCGGCGGACAGGCCGAACACCCGTGCCGCCGCCGCCGCCGCACCGAACGCGCCGCAGGTGGCGGTGGGGTGGAAGCCGCGGTCGTAGTGCTCGCCGGCCGGCAATGCCAGGGCGACGCGGCAGGTGACCTCGTAGCCGGTGACGATGCCCGCCAGCACATCGGCACCAGACGCGCCGACCATCTCGCCGGCTGCCAGCGCCGCGGGGATCACCGGCGCGCCGGGATGCAGCGATCCGGCGGCATGCGTGTCGTCGAAGTCGAGCGAGTGACCCAGCGCACCGTTCAGGAACGCCGCACCGGCGGGCGTGTAGCGCGCCGCGTCGCCGAACACGCCGGAATTGCCGGCGGCCATGCCCATGGCGCGGGCCGCGGCCAGGAAGGACGGCGTGCTTTCCGCGTCATGGCGGGCGCGGACGATGTTGCCGACCAGGTCCAGCACCAGGAACCGCGCGCGCCTGACCACATCCGGTGGCAGGCCGTCGAGGCGGATGTCGGCGGTGAACTGCGCTAGGTCTGCGGTGATGCCCATGGCACGGTATCCTCCGGTCGTTTGCGCCAGTGTGCGGCAAAAGCGTTGCCCGGGCCACCTGGGCTGGGACGCCCGAGAATCACGGGGAGGCAGCGAGCAGTTCTTTCTGTCCGCCATGGGCAGGCTGTACGCTTGTCCCGGCCATGACGGACCAAGTTTAAGAGCGGCCGCGTAACTCGCAGCGATCCCGGCGAAGCTGCGGGCATTGATAGCGTTGGGTGCTTTAGCTGCTCGCCCAACTTCGAGTGTAGGGGAGGGGCCGTTTCAGCCCCCGAGGAACTTCTCCGTCCAGCTCTTGTAGTCACCCCCGCGCGTGACCCGGCGCATTGTCTCGGCCGACGCAACGCCCTGCAGATCCGCGGGCCTGGTTCCTTCCCGCAGCGCCTTCAGCGTGTTGTAAACCGCCTGCACCGCTGCCGAAAACGGCTGATGTCCCTGCAACGCGATCCGTACGCGACGGCTGGCGAGATAATCCGGATCCTGCAGTTCGCGGCCCGAACCACCCAGCATCAGCGGCACCTTCACCGCGCCCGATATCGCATCGAGCTGCTCGCGCGTCATGCCACCGGCGAAGAACAGTGCATCGACGCCAGCCTCCGCATAAGCTTTGGCGCGCGCGACCGCATCATCAGTTCCCGTCGTTGCAGCCGCACTGGTGCGGCCGACGATGACAAACGATGGATCCTCGCGCGCGGCAAGTGCGGCGCGCATCTTGCCCACGCCTTCCTCGAGCGAGATCAGGCTTGGCTTCTTCTCGCCGTAGGTCTTCGGCAGCAGCGTGTCCTCGATGCACATTGCCGCCACGCCGGCGGTCTCCAGTTCCTGCACGGTGCGCATCACGTTCAGCGCGTTGCCATAACCGTGATCGGCATCGACCAGCAGCGGCAATTTGCCGGCGCGGTTGATCCGGTACGCCTGTTCGGCGAATTCGGTCAGCGTGAGAACGATGAGATCCGGCGCACCAAGCACGGTGAACGATGCGATGGAGCCGGCGAACATGCCCACCTCGAAGCCCAGCTCCTCGGCGATTCGCGCCGAGATCGGGTCGAATACCGAGCCCGGATGCACGCAGCGATCCCCGGCCAGGACTGCGCGAAAGCGTTGACGTCGATCGGTCCAGTGCATGTGCGTTTCCCTCCTGCCCGCCGCAGCTTCGACCAGTTCGGAGGGGACACGCAATGCCCGTCCGCCGTGCCTATGGCCACCACACCCACACCGCCCCGGCGAGCGTCGCAACGTTCACTGCGAATGTAGCCGCCATCCCCGGCGCGCGCAGCAACGGCCCCATCAGATAGCCGCTCCAGAACACCAATCGCGCCACCCCGAACACAAGCCCCAGAGCCAGCACGCCCGGCATCCGCCCGGGTGGCGCGCCGGCCGCAAGCGCCATGAGAGCCGGCACGAATCCCGCAAGCTGCTCCACCGTGTTGGTCAGCGCGCGCTGGTTCACCCGCAGGAAGCGGTTGTCGACGCCGGCCAGCGGATCGATCGCCCGGCTCCATGCCCGCGCCAGCATCTGGAGCGCGATCATCAGGTTGAGCATAAGAACCCCGGGCAGCAGCGCGGCACACGCCAAGCCGAGGCGTTCGGCTGTTGCAGCCGCGGGATTGATCGAGATGATCCCGGTCAACACCCACCACAGGAAATATGCTCCGGCAATCCCGAGCGCTGGCCGCAGAATGAGTCCCATGCTCAAGTGCCTTGATTGTCGGATGCGTTGGCGATGTTACGCAGTCACCGCCAGCCCATCCAATACTCCTCGCACAGCCCGAGCCAGATCGCGTCGATCATACGGCTTGTGAAGCATGTGTTGCCCGGCATATTCCGACACCTCAGCGGCATAGCCAGTCGTGAACAGAACCTTCAGACCAGGCCGCAGGCGCCGCGCTGCTTCGGCCAGTTCATGGCCGCTCATGCCTTCCGGCATGACGACGTCAGTGAACAACAGATCGACAGCTTCGCCAGACTCGAGGATGGTCAACGCTGATGGCCCGCTCGTCGCCGAGACCACGTTGTAGCCCAAAGCCGCGAGGTGACGGCGTGCCACCGACATCAGTGGCTGATTGTCGTCGACCAGCAGGATGGCTTCGCTTCCACCGCGATCGGCCGTCTGCCCCTGCGGTGCATGCGGCGTTGTCACAGCTGTCTTCGTTCATACGGGGCAGATACAGCCTGACCTTGGTCCCGACACCAACGACGCTTTCAATATCGAGATGTCCATTCGACTGCTTGGCAAAGCCATAGGCCATGCTGAGGCCGAGACCGGAGCCGGCGGACGGTGGCTTGGTCGTGAAGAACGGCTCGATCGCGCGCTTTACCACATCTTCCGGCATCCCGGTGCCGGTGTCCGTCACGGTCAGCAAAACATAGTCGCCCTCGCCGCCTTCGACGCCCGCGGGTGCGCTTCGCTGATCCAGATGAACGTTGGCAGCTTCGATCGTGAGGTCGCCACCCCGCGGCATCGCATCCCGCGCATTGAGGGCCAGGTTAAGCAATGCGTCGCCGATCTGCGATGGATCGGCGCTGGTAAACCAGAGATCCGGTGCCCGCATCATGTTGACGCGGATCGCTTCCCCAAGGGTCCGTCGCAGCATCTCCACGTGGTCCAGCAGTAATGCGCCGAGATCGACGCGCTGCGGTCGCAATGGTTGATTGCGTGCGACAGCCAAGAGCCGGCGGGTCAGAAGCGATCCGCTCAGCGCGCTGTTGAGGATCTCGCGTGCCAAGTCGGATTGCTCGGGCGTGTCCTGGGCGGCCTCCACCAGAAATTCCGAACAGACGATGATCACGCCCAGCAAATTGTTGAAGTCATGGGCTATTCCACCCGTGAGTTGCCCCAACGCCTTCATCTTCTCCGACTGGCGCAGCATTTCCTCGACGCGCAGGCGCTCCGCGGTCTGGCACAGCAACTCCCGATGCGTAGCCTCCAACTCGGCGAAGGCCCCCCGTAATTCAGCCTCGGCGCGCTCGCGTTCACCGATCTCATGTCTAAGATGTCGATTCAGCTTGGCAAGTTCACTCACCCGTGTCTGCAGACTATCCGCCATTTCATTGAATGAATTGGCGACCACGCCGATTTCGTCTTTCGATAGCACTCTGGCGCGCGCGCTCATCTCGCCCGCGGAAATCGAATTGGCCGCTCCAATTATGTCCTTCAGTCCCTTCTGTATTCCTCTGCCTACGGATATTGCCAACAGCAAGCCTGTGGTTTCAACGGTTAGCGCGGTTATAAAGAGTAGTTTAAACACCACTCTTTCCAGCCAGCGGGAGCCTTCGCCGAGGGTGAACGAGAATTCATCCTCAAATGCGGTGAGCCTCTCATTTATCGTATAGACAGAGCCAAGCAGCTCGTTGATTCTGTCCTGAGATGGATTTGGAGAATTTATCTCTTCACGCAATTCTTCCGCAACAGGCAGTAGCTGCATTGCAATGGCCTGCGCATCCCCCCAAATGTTCACAGCCTTTCTTATATAGAAAACACCGCCGAAACGGGTGAATAGGCTTATCATCCCGTCAACATCGTCAGGATGGTTTCGTCCCTGCAGGAAACCCTCGCGTGCCCTATCCAAATTCCCGTTTTCCATGAGCAGCTCCTGCCGCGTCTTGGCATCGCCGATCGGAACCTGCATAAATCTCTCAAAGAGCTCGTAATCCCTTTCAGTGCGTGAAACGCCATATTTGTATAAATGGAAGGCCGCATCCTTCTGCGCCTTGGACCACAGACCTTCGCCGCCGACATAAGCTCGCAGAGAGGAGAGTGTATTCAATGAAAACAACAGGACGAAAAGCTCAACTCCTATCAGCAGGGCCATGGCGCCAACTGTGAAGTACAGTTTGCGGGCGATGGGAACATCCCTGAACCACCGATATAGGAAGAACCCATTCTTCATCGCGTGCGTCCTGCACCATTCAGACTGGTGCCGCTTGCCCTGCTCCAACACCTTGTAATGACTGGCGGCGATGCGGAAACTCATCAACTCCCCAGCGAAGGCATGGAGGCAAGCAACAATGCCCGTGATGGGCTTCACAATGCAGCGTACAGGGACGATGCTGCGGCAGATACGATGCTGATCCACGCGCTCGATTGCGGCGGGCGCGAGGAGGATTTCGGCGTTAACATGGGGCCAGTGTTGCCGCGGCGGTTCCAGCGACGGTGAGCCAGCGGCCGTCCCTGGTCGCTTCGGTGAGTGTGCCAAGAGATCGAGCAGGACACATGCTGGCACTTAGAATCTGGCTGCCTCGAACGGCGGCCACTGGGCCGCGCGGCGCTGCCGGTACCAGGCGAATGAGCGCACCGGGAGATCGTCGTGAATATGGCTATCAACCTTGCTGTCCGCCTTGCCAGTCGCCTCCGCGCCGCCGTCCTGGTCGGTATACTGTTTGGTTTCTTTTGTACTGCCCAGGCGGCCGACCCCAACCCGCTCAGTCCGCTCGATACGTCCAGCCCGCGAGCGACCCTGCAGGGGCTCATCGAGACCGTCGACGATGCCTACGTGGGCATGGCGGGCGTACTCGAGGAATATGCCAATTCCGATCAGCTCTATCTGAGCTCTGGTCTGCACAAGCGGCAGATAGCCACCCTTCGGCGCGCATCGAAGGCGCTGCGAGCGCTGGATACATCCGGCATCTCTCCAGTCCTCATGGACACGATTCCGCTGGAACGCATGGTGCAGCTCAATGAGATTCTCGATCGCATCGAACTTCCGGCTTTGACGGATATTCCCGACGCCGAAGCGATGAAGCGGCTTGGGTCGAAGCGTTGGCGGCTTCCGGGAACGGAAATCGATTTCGTTCAGGTGCAGGACGGGCCACGCGCAGGAGAGTATCTGGTGTCGGCCGAAACGATGGATCGGCTGCCGGAATTCTACCGGGAGGTCGCGAACCTGCCGTACAAAACCGGCCCCGCAAAGCAGTTGCACGAGGTCTTTCGGGCATTGAGCTCCGGCAAGGCAGAGACGATCTATGAGGGCTTGCTGAGCTCGCCCGCCGGATTGGTTGGCATTGTCCCGCTCCGCTGGATGCTCAACCTGCCGGGCTGGGCCAATGTCAGGTTCGCCGGCGTGACCGCCTGGCAATGGCTGGGACTGAGCGTCGGACTTCTCGTCGGTGTGCTGTTCATTTATGCAAGCCATCGCCTGGCGCGCCACTTCGCTCCTCGCGGCGAGGACGATCCGCGTCCGCAATGGCGGGCCGTGCCGGTCCCCCTCGCGATCATCCTTGTGGCGGCCTTCCTCGTGCCGTTGCTGTGCACGCTCTTCCGCATCGGCGGAGTCACGCGCGTCGTCATCGCCTTCGCCGAGACGATGGCATTTTACCTCAGCGCCGCGTGGCTCTCCATCATCGGCCTGGTCATTCTCGGCGATATGCTCGTGGCGTCGGAGCATCTGAAACGCAGCAGCCTCGACAGTCAGCTCATCAGGCTGGGCGTGCGCCTTGTCGGGATCGTGTTGGCCATCGTGTTCCTGATCCGCGGCGCCGACGAGATGGGTTTTCCCGCCTATTCGGTGCTCGCCGGGCTGGGCGTCGGCGGTCTGGCCGTGGCGCTTGCGGCGCGCGACAGCCTTGCAAACCTTCTGGGTTCCTTGCTGATCATGTTCGAGAAGCCCTTCCGCATCGGGCACTATATCAGGCTGGGCGGCAGTGAAGGCACGGTCGAGGCCGTCGGCTTCCGCAGCACGCGCATCCGTACGCAGGACAATTCGCTGATATCGATCCCGAACAATGCGGTCGTGAATACGACGGTCGAGAACCTCAGCCTTCGCGCGATGCGCCGCCAGCGCTTCTTCGTGCAGGTTACCTACGACACCCCGCGTGAAAAGCTGGAGGCGCTGGTCGCCGGCATCCGGCACCTCATCCTTGATCATTCCCTGACCAACAAGACCAACTTTCAGGTGCGCTTCAACAATTTCTCGGAGAGCAGTCTGGATATCCTGGTCATGTTCTATTTCGACGTGCAGGACTACAGCGTCGAGCTCAGGGAGCGCGAGGCAATACTCCTGCGGACCATGGACCTGATGAACGAGATCGGCATCGAGTTCGCGTTTCCGACGCGCACGCTTCAGATCGAGGCTGCGCCACCGGTGGCAGCGGCCATGAACGCTGCCATGTCGCCCGTGCCGATCGCCTGAGGCGGTGGCGTATGCGCCATCAACCCAGCCCCTCGCGGCCCATCTCCAGATACTTGTCCCTTCGCCGTGCCTTCAGCGTCGCGCCATCAAGCGCCGTCAGCGCACCCAGCGCCTCGGCAACCGCTTCGCCCACCGCCTGGATCGCGGCTTGCGGGTCCCGCTGCGCTCCCCCCAATGGCTCGGGGATCACCGCATCCACCAGCGCCATCCGCTTCAGGTCCTCCGCGGTCAGCCGCAACGCCTCTGCCGCCGCCGTCGCCTGCGCCGCGTCGCGCCACAGGATCGAGGCACAACCCTCCGGCGAGATCACCGAATAGATCGAATGCTCCAGCATCAGCACGCGGTCCCCGGCAGCCAGCGCGATCGCGCCGCCGGAGCCGCCCTCGCCGATGATCGTGGCGACGAACGGCACCGGCGCCTCCAGGCACGCCTCGATCGAGCGCGCGATCGCCTCCGCCTGTCCGCGCGCCTCTGCGTCGATGCCGGGAAACGCGCCGGACGTGTCGACGAAGGTCACCACCGGCAGTCCGAACCGGCCTGCCAGTTCGATCAGCCGCCGCGTCTTGCGGTAGCCCTCGGGCCGCGCCATGCCGAAATTGTGCTGCACGCGGCTGTCGGTATCGGAGCCCTTCTCCGTCCCCAGCACCATCACCGAACGGCCACGGAATCGCCCGAGCCCGCCAACCACCGCCGCGTCATCGGCGAAAGCGCGGTCGCCGGCCAGCGGCGTGAAGTCGGTGATCAGCGTGCCGATGTAGTCCAGCGCCCTTGGCCGATCCGGATGGCGCGCGACCAGCGTCTTCTGCCAGGGCGTTAGCTTGGCATAGGTGGCACGCAGCTGCCGGTCCGCGACCGCGGTCAGCCGAACGACCTCGTCGGCGATATTGATGCCACCCGGCTCCGACATTCGCCGCAGCTCCTCGATCTTTCCTTCCAGCTCGGCGATCGGCTTCTCGAAGTCGAGGTAATGGCGCATGGGCCGCGGGCTTTACCACAAATCGCCGGCCCGAAAAGGCCGCATGAGCAGCGTTGACACATGCTATTGTGTGCGCATTATCCTTCCAGTCGGTTTCGGTGACCGAGGTTAGATGCGTGATGGAACGCTCTCCGGCCTTGCAGCGTGGTGCCAGACTCACGCTGGTTTCCATCCTGGACCCTTACCGCTATGTACGGGAAGCGGACCAGGCCCTGGCGCGCGGCGATCGTGACCAGGCGCGATCGCTGATTGCTCAGGCATATCTGGCCTTCGACCTGTGCGCGGCCGGCTGTGAGCAGGCTAGGACCCGGGACAGGGGGTCGTGGGGAAGAAATAGCTGACCGAAACGCCAAGGAATTCGGCCAGCCCGATCAGATGCTCGGACGGGACGCGCGCAGTGGCGCGTTCATAGGCATCGATCGTATCGCGGCCCACGCTGAGCGCCCTGGCGAGGTCGTCACCGCTAAGCCCTAGGGCGCGGCGCTTCCCCCTGATGCGGCGTCCGACATGTTGGTCGACAGGCGTCATCAATGCTTCGCCCCATGAATGCCCCCGTCCTGAATTGAATGTTATTTTTCCGTTAATCGAGCGTCAATCACCCCTGGGGGCAAGAGTGTCGATTGACCGGGCAGCACGGGCGCCGGTGTGGTCAATGCCACCAACGTGATGAGGCGGGCTGCCAGCCTTCTAACGTGAGCACGCCGCCTGCTTCGTGGCGGCAAGCAGCTCATCGGCGAGCTCCGGATCATCCGAAAGGCGCGCCAGAACCACGGCACCGACCATGCCGGAAAGCGTGGCCAATGCGTCTCGGCGGTCCTGTCCTGGCAGGCAGCGTGCCAATGCATCGGCCATCCGGCGAATCGAGCTGGTAATTGCCGGACGCGAGTCGATCCGGCGTGCGACCTCAGGGCCGAGCGTCGTCAGCATGCACCCGTGCTCCGACGCCGCGATATGGGCCGGGTCGAGATAGGTCTCGACGATCTTCGTGAGCGCGGTGCGGCGGTCTTCCTCCTGGCTGATCCGCTCCCATCTTGCCGCGGCGCGAGCAAGCGAAGCGGCCGACACCTCCGCCACCAAGGCCTCCTTCGAGGCGAAATGCGCGTAGAACCCGCCATGCGTCAGGCCGGCCGCATGCATGATGGCGTCCACCCCGACCGCATCGATCCCCCGCTTGCGGAACAGCGCGCCGGCAGCCTCCAGGATCTTCTGCCGTGTCTCGGCCTTGCGTTCCCCGCGCATGGAATCCCATCTCCGTTTGACATGACGATCGTCATATGCCAACTTCGCCATAATATGACGATCGTCATGTTGGTGCAAGCTCGACGGAGGAGAACATGATGGCGTCCCAAAGACTGGCCCGACTGCTCGCGGACCGGATCCACTACGGCTGGATCGTCGTCGGCGTCATGTTCACCGTGATCCTCGCCACCGTTGGCGTGCGCGCCGCCCCGGGTGTGCTGATCGTCCCGCTGGAGAATGCATTCGGCTGGAGCGCGACAACAATCTCCGGTGCGATCTCGCTGAACATCCTGCTTGGGGGCCTGATCGGCC
This sequence comes from uncultured Alphaproteobacteria bacterium, assembly GCA_963780095.1. Lineage (GTDB taxonomy): Bacteria > Pseudomonadota > Alphaproteobacteria > Acetobacterales > Acetobacteraceae > JAMXLO01. The sequence goes on along the minus strand of CAWABH010000053.1, from coordinate 134,126 downwards.
CGTTCGCCGCGGCGCTGCTCCAGACGATAGGGCTACGGCGCACCGTGTTGCTATCACTGCTCCTGCTGCTGCTGGGCGCAGGGGGCAGTGCCTTTGCCCGCGAGCCATGGGAGCTCTATGCCACATGGGGTGTGCTGGTCGGCGTCGGGTCGGGCGCCGGTATGATCGGACTGGCAACCGCGGTGGCGAATCGCTGGTTCGTCGCAAATCGCGGCCTCGTGGTCGGATTGCTGACCGCCAGCAATGCCAGCGGCCAGCTTGTCTTCCTGCCGTTGCTGGCGTTCCTCGCGCAACGCTTCGGCTGGCAGAGCGTGCCCTGGGCCGTGGCGCTGGTGATCCTGGCTTTAATACCGATGGTGCTGCTGTTGCTCGCCGAGAGCCCCGGGAGCGTCGGGCTCGGCCCATACGGTGCGGCAGCCGAGGCGCCGATTATGCCCACGTCCGGAAACCCGTTCCTGATTGCGATCTCGGGGTTGGTACGCGGCGCGCGATCGCTGGATTTCTGGTTGCTATTCTCGACCTTCGCGGTGTGCGGCTTTTCCACCAACGGCCTCGTGGCGACGCATCTGATTCCCTATTGCCTGGATCATGGCATCCCGGCGGTCAGCGCCGCCGGCCTGCTCGCGGCGATGGGCGTGTTCGACCTGATCGGCACCACGCTGTCGGGCTGGCTGACCGACCGCTACAGCGCACGCTTCCTGCTGTTCTGGTACTACGGGCTGCGCGGCCTGTCGCTCCTGGTGCTGCCGTTCACCAGCTTCGATCTGGTCAGCCTGTCGATCTTCGCGGTGTTTTATGGCCTGGACTGGGTGGCGACGGTGCCGCCAACGGTGAGCCTGACGAATGAGGTATTCGGCAAGAAGGACGCCCCGGTGATCGTGTCGTGGATCGTCTGCGGACACCAGATGGGGGGCGCGCTGGCGGCGCTCGGCGGCGGGGTGATGCGGAACGCCACCGGCAGCTATCTGATGGCCTTCATTGCAAGCGGCGCCGCCTGTCTGATCGCCTCGCTGCTGGTGCTGCGCATCGCCAGGCGTCCGGTGGTTGCGCTGGCGGAGTAGGGCATCACGCCCGTCGCGCCAGCGGATGGTGCGCCTCGACCAGGCGTTGCAGCCGCTCGGCCAGCACGTGCGTGTAGATCTGCGTCGTCGCGATATCCGCGTGCCCCAGCAGGAGCTGAAGGCTGCGCAGGTCGGCGCCATGCGCCAGCATGTGCGATGCGAAGGAATGGCGAAGCACATGCGGCGAGATGCGGGCCGGATCGAGCCCCGCCTGCAACGCCACGTGCTTCAGCAGCAGAAAGAACGCCTGGCGGGTCAGGGCACGCCGTTTGTCGCGTCCCGGAAAGAGGTGGCGGCTGGGGATATCGTCCAAGGCGACCAGGGCGGCGGCTGCCTCCCGCGCCGCATCGGACAGTGGCACGATCCGCTCCTTGCCGGCCTTGCCGCGGATCAGCAGGACTGAAGCATCACCAGCCAACGCCCTGCGCGGCAGGGCCAGCAACTCCGAGACACGCAAGCCGGTGGCATACAGGATCTCCACTGTCGCCCTCGCAAGCGCGCCTCGACGGCCGGGCAGGCTTCCCGCCGCCGCCAGCAGCGCGTCAACCTCCTGCTCGCTCAGATATTTCGGCAGCATGCTGGGCAGCCGCGGCGCATCGAGCAACGATGTCGGATCGTCCGCGCGCACCCCTTCGCGCAGCAGGAAGCGATGGAATTGCCGCAGCGACGACAGCCGCCGCGCCGCCGTTCGCGCTGCAAGCCCGGCCCGCTGCAACCCCGCCATGTAGGACTGCAACAGTGCCGCATCGCAGCCGGCCGGCGCGCACTCTCGTGCGGCGGCAAAGGCGGCGAAGTCATCGAGGTCCGCCTGATAGGCCAGCAGCGTGTTGCGTGCGGCTCCACGTTCCGCCGCCAGCATCTCCAGGAACGCCTCGACATGTCTGTCCAGGGCGCGATCCTCAGTGCGTCTGGAACTTGTCGTTCGGCAGCACCTTCTCCACCGGGTGAGGCGCCGGATTGGGCGGAAACGCACCCAGGAACACCACAGCGATACCCAGCAGCACCAGCCCCGTGGCCACGACAATCAGGAAGATGCGGATCATCGTCTCGCTCACCGGCCCCTGGTTCCACTCGATTCGCTAGGAACGCTATCTTGGCCTGTTCGACGGCCGGTGTGCTAGCTTTGACTGCCATGACACGCAACACTCCACTCAAGGAGGCCGTTCCTCTGCCCGAGGCACTCACCGGACGCAGTGTCGTCCTGGTTGGGCTGATGGGCGCCGGCAAGACGTCGATCGGACGTCGCCTGGCCGCGCGCCTCGGGCTGCCGTTCCGCGACGCCGATGCCGAGATCGAACTGGCGGCCGGGTGCACGATCCCCGAGCTGTTCTCACGCTACGGCGAGAGTGATTTCCGCGCCGGCGAGCGGCGGGTCATTCGCCGTCTGCTGTCGGGCGATCCGCTGGTGCTGGCATTCGGCGGCGGAGCGTTCATGGACCCGGAAACCCGCGCCGTCGTCCGCGAGGAAGCTGTCTCCGTCTGGCTGCGCTGTCCCCTGCCGACGTTGCTTCGACGCGTGGCTGGCCGCGACAACCGTCCACTGCTCGCCGATGGCAACCGGGCGGAGATTTTGCAACGGCTGATGGATACCCGTGATCCAATTTACGCCGAGGCGGATGTCATCATCGACTGCGGTGACGAGAGCCCGGACACAACCACCTCGCGTGTGCTGAATGTGCTGCTCGACTGGCGCTCGCCGCGACGGCTGTCCGTTGTGCTGCCGAGTACCAGCTATGATCTGGTCATCGGCGAAGACCTGCTGGCACGTGCGGGTGCCCTGCTGGCTCCACGCATCGAGCAGAAGCGCGCGGTGGTGGTGACCGACGAGAATGTCGCGCGGCTGCACCTTCCGACCTTGCTGAAAGGTCTGGCCGAGACCGCGATCACTGCGAGCCAGATCGTCGTACCCGCCGGCGAGGCGTCGAAGAGCCTGGAAAGCTGGCAGAGCGTGGTCGACCAGTTGCTGGAGGCGCGCGTCGAGCGACGCACCATGGTGATCGCGCTCGGCGGTGGCGTGGTGGGCGATCTGGCCGGCTTCGCCGCAGCCACGACCTTGCGAGGCCTGCCGTTCGTGCAGATGCCGACCACACTGCTGTCACAGGTTGATTCCTCCGTGGGTGGCAAGACCGGCGTCAACACCTTGCGCGGCAAGAACCTGGTGGGCGCGTTCTACCAGCCACGCATGGTTCTGGCGGACACCGGCACGCTCGCCACCCTACCGCCGCGCGAACTGCGCGCCGGCTACGCCGAGATCGCCAAGGCCGGCCTGATCGGAGACGCCGCGTTCTTCGCCTGGTGCGAAGCCAACGGCGCCGCGGTGGTAGGCGGCGACCGCGAGGCGCAGGCGGAGGCGATCCGGCGCGCCTGTGCTTTCAAGGCAGCGGTGGTGGGCGACGATGAGCGTGAGGAGAAGCCGAACGACGGGCGCGCATTGCTGAACCTCGGACATACCTTCGGTCACGCGCTCGAGGCCGAATACGGCTATACCGGCGGCCTGCTGCACGGCGAGGGCGTCGCGGTCGGCCTCGGCCTGGCGTTCCGGCTATCGTCCCGCCTCGGCCATTGCTCGTCTGATGATACGGACCGCGTGGTTTCGCATATCGCCGCGCTGGGCATGCCGGCCGAGTTGGGCATGCTGAACCGGCGCTTCTCCGCAGCCACGCTGATCGGCCACATGCGACGCGACAAGAAGGTGCGCGACGGGGCGCTGAAATTCGTGCTGGCGCGCGGTATCGGGCAGGCGTTCACGTCGGCCGACGTGCCGGTCGAGGCGGTGACGGACCTGCTGCGCGACGAGGGGTGCGGGGCGTAGCGCGTTTCGTGCCGTGGGGGGCCATCCCGGCAAAGACAGTGTAACAGCGACGGCCCTTGAGTGTGACCCATCGATCGCCACCAGGTCGTCATGGCCGGGCTTGTCCCGGCCATCCACGTCTTCCCTTGCCGTGATCAGCAAAGTCGCGGATGGCAGGCCTTCGCCCGCCATGACGGTGCAGCAGCAGCGGGGGCAGTCAGCAGCAACGGGGGCAGGTATGACGCGACGTCCGGCAGGACATTGCTGCCTCAGCACATCGAAAACCACTACCCCCCGATGATCGCTTGCACCCCAACAACAAAGATCGCCCACACCCCAACCGCTATATGAGAAACAATGACGCCGACGAGCGAACGCTGTTTGGCGAACATCCAGCCCCAGAACAGGCCGGGCACGAACGCCGCAACGCAGAACCAGAAGCCGATGAATGAATGCGATGCGGCGAACAGCAGATTGGAAATGACGACTGCCTTCCAATTAACGCGTCCGTCCCGTGTCGGGATAAAGTGCTGAAGGGTGCCTTGGAGCCCCGCGCGCGCGACCAATTCCTGGAGCGGAGCATGAACCAGATAGAGGCCAATTGCGAACAGGTAGACCCCGAGGTTGAACGGCTGGCCGGAGAACACGGATGCAGGGTCGAATAGCGGCTGACCCGCCATTGAAGGTTCCCACCGTATCCATGCCATTTTGGCAACAAGCACAAGAAGCAGGAGGGGTATGGTCCAGATCAGCGCCTGAAGGGCAATCGGGCCGCTTCGTCGCGTCGTCAAGCCATAGGATTCAAGCGGGAACGGGGTGCGTCGAAGCGACAGCGCAACTGGAATGAATGCCCAGATCACGAAGATGAATGATAGGACCGACGTCAGCGGTCGCACCGGTTCCGGCACGAGCACGAGCGCCGCGATTGCCAGCTGATAGGTCGCCAGCATCGTGAAGATCAAGACAATGAAGCGACCCGCATGCACACGAGCCCGACTTTCCTCGAGCTCCCGTTGCATCGCATCGGCGCCATCGCCGGTCGTGGCACGCAGCTTTGCTGCGAGAATTCTTCCGACATTATGGAGCAACGTCGCCCGCACAGCAGTCAACGCGGGTGACCCGGCGAACGTGTCGAGATCCATTGCCAGCGCCGTCACCTGCGTGACAGCGATGACGGAGGCCGAACTCGGTTGCGGATCGACGATCTTCAACTCGCCGAGCACGTCACCGGCGTGGAGCTCAGCCACGCGCATCTGGGCATCGCCGATCGTGGTCGTCTTGGTGACGGCCGCAACCCCGTCCATCAGCACGTAGACAAATGGGTCCTGCGCTCCCTCGCGAAGGATGCGTTCGCCGGGTGCAAATTCCCGTTCGCTGCAGATCGATCTGAGCTCGACCATCTGGGCGGCTGTGACGCCCTCAAAGAGCGCGCTTTGCTCGCGCAAGGTGCGCGACAGCGGCGGTTCGACATCGGTCGAATTCGTGGTCTCGAGATCCGGACGATCGTTACCGACGATAACGGGGCCCACCGCGCCACTCCTCAATCTTCCCGCGATGCCGGTGCGCAAGGCGCGCGGATCCACCTTGGGTCCGCCCACGAAAACTAGCCAGCTTCGCTCCCGGCGACAATCGAAGACACGGTGACAACCAACTCCCCACGCCGGAAATTCCCTGCGCAGGCAACTCTCCGCGCTGGCAATTCCCCGTGCAGGAGATCGAATGATCGACCCTGTGATGCAGGAAATCCACGCGACCCGGGGTTTGCCAGGGCCGGCTCTCACGCCATATGGATCATGCTGCGCCGCACAAGAACCAGGAGTACCGTGATGCCGTTGAGCCAGCCCCAGGACCGCGAACTGCTGCATTCGCGGGACATCGTGCTGCGCGGCTACCACCGGGCCGATGGACTCTACGACATCGAGGCGCAGCTCACCGACGCCAAGAGCTACGGCTCAGCCAGCCACGACCGCGGCTACATCGAGGCCGGCGAGCCGATCCACGGCATGTGGCTGCGCCTGACGGTGGATGAACAGCGGTGCATCATCGCCTGTGAGGCCGCCAGCGACTACACGCCATATACGGTGTGCCCCGCTGCGGCGCCCAACTTCTCCAGACTTGCGGGGCTGCGCATCAAGCCCGGCTTTCTCAGGGAGGCGGCGAAGCGCATCGGCGGCACGCTGGGCTGTACCCATCTGCGTGAATTGCTGCAGCAGATGGCGACCACCGCCTACCAGACGATCGATCCGGCGCGGGCTCGCCGCGAGGCCGTGGCGGCCGGGGAGGTCGACAAGCCGGGCAGCGACAGGCTCGACGTGAGGATCGCCGACAAGATGGGTGGGCCACCCGCGATTCTGAACACCTGCATCGCCTACGGCACGGACAGCCCGGTTGTGCGGCGGCGCTGGCCACGGCTTTACACTGGCCCTGGCGAGGAAGTAGCCGCTCAGGCCTCGGCCGAAGCGACGTCCGACTAGGCAGCCCGTCGGGGATAGCCACCGAGCGTGGCCCGTTCAAGCGAACCGTGCCCTGCCGCTTCGTGCCCCGCCTCGCTTGCTGCGGCACGGAAGTATTCCAGCACGAAGACCCGCACCGCACTGGTGCGCCCACCGCTGTGGCCAATCTCCTCGATGGCGCGGACGAGTTGGCTCATGTCGCGTCGCTCGCGCTGGCAGACCTCCAGGAGCGCGTCCCACAGCTCCGGCTCCATGCGCATGCTGGTTCTGCCGCGCCCGGCGACGACGTTTCGATTGATTAACCGGCTGTCAGTCACGACCGCCCCCTGTCTGTTCCAGGCACAGGGAAACACGCGCATCCTAAGAAATCGTTGTTGCCGGCATCCGGCGCTTTGGCCAAGGCGTCGAGCCTGTCTAGGCTCGCCGGCGGAGAGCCTCCCATGACAGTCGAAGCTATCGTCGCCCCGCCGCACCCACCGATCCCGACGGAGGAACTGCCGTTCTTCCGGTTCCTGCGTGCCATCCGCACCAATGCGCTGACCATGTGGACCGAAGCGGCGTACCAGGAGGACGTTCTGGTGCGTCACGTCCTTGGCCGCAGCAACATGCTGCTCAATGCGCCGGACGCGATCCACCGTGTGCTGGTCGACAATCCCGCGAACTACCGCCGGACGCCGGCCTCGATCCGCATCCTGCGCCCGATCACCGGCATGGGCCTGCTGCTCAGCGAAGGGGAAGACTGGCGTCACCAGCGGCGCACCATCGCGCCGGCCTTGGCTCCGCGGAATATGTCGATGCTGGCACGGCACATCGTCACCTGCACACAAGAGGCACTCGCGACCCTGTCAGCGCAGGCAGGCGAGCCGGTCGATCTGCTTGCGGCGATGCAGAGCCTGGCGCTCGAAATCGCCGGCCGCTCGATGTTTTCCATGGAGATGGCGCAATATGGCGCCGCGATGCGCCGGCGGCTCACCGAATACGGTCTGCGCTACGCGCACCCGCATCTGCTCGACATGGTGTTGCCGCCGTCGATCCCGACACTGCGCGATCTTCGCCGCCGGCGGTTCCAGCGTGCTTGGATGGGTCTGGTGGAGGAAATCATGCGCGCGCGTCAGGCCGCGCCACCCGCGGACGCTCCGCGCGACCTGTTCGATCTGCTGCTCGCCGCGCGCGATCCGGAATCCGGCGAGGGGTTCTCGCAGACCCAGTTGCGCGACCAGATCGCGACGATGATCCTGGCCGGGCACGAGACCACCGCCGTCACGCTGTTCTGGTCGCTGGTATTGCTAAGCGGCGCGCCGGACGAGCAGCAACGCGTGGCCGAGGAGGTTCGGGACGTCGAGATCACGCCCGATACGGCGACGGATGCGCTGCCGCGTCTGGTTCGCACCCGCGCGGTCGTCAGCGAGGCGCTGCGGCTCTATCCGCCCGCGTTCACCATCGCGCGCCAGGCGATCGGTCCCGACCGGGCCGGCGCGATCGACATCCCAGGCGGGTCGGTCCTGTTGATCGCGCCCTGGGTGCTGGGCCGGCATCGACGGCTCTGGCGCGATCCGGACTCGTTCGATCCCTCCCGCTTCCTGCCTGGCGCGCCACCGATCCAACGCTTCGCCTATCTGCCGTTCGGCGCGGGCCCGCGCGTCTGCGTCGGCGCCCAGTTCGCACTTACCGAGGCGACGTTGGCGCTGGCCATGATGATCCGGAAGTTCGAGGTGTCGTTGGACGAAGCCCCACCCATGCCGGTTGCGATCGTGACGACCCAGCCCGACCATCCACCGCGTTTCAGCCTGGTGCTGCGGCGGTCGGGGCGGGTTTAGCTATTCCGCCGCCACCGATCGGTTCACGTCCCGCATGAAGCTCTCCTCGATATGCGCCGCCAGGGCATCGGTCACGGGCTGGTGCGGCCGCTTGCCCTTCAGCATCAGGATGCCGAATTCCGGCAGTTTGGGCATTCCCTCCTCGGGGCGTATCGGCCGCAGCCCTTCCGGCAGCCAGGACAAGGTGGACACGGTGACCGCCAGGCCGGCCAGGACCGGCGCATGCGTACCGATCTGCGAGGCCGAGGTGTAGGCGATGCGGTAACGCCTGCCGGCCTTCTCCAGTGCCCGCACCGCCGCACCGGCCCACTCGCAATCCTGCCCGCGGGCGAGAAACGGCTCACGATCGGCCAGCGCCAGCGGCAACGGATCCTGCCGATGCGGCGCAAACCTTGTGGAGGTCACCCACACGAGCGGTCCACGCCAGAGCTGCACCGAGGGCCAGCCCGCGGGCTCATGGCCACCCGAGATCAGCGTCAGGTCGATCTCGTCGGCCTTGAGCCGGCGCATCAGTTCCCCCGACGGTGAGCACACCACGTCCACCTGGACCGCTGGGTGCGTCTCGGCGAAGCGCTTCAGGATCGGCGGAAGATAGGCGAATGCATAGTCATCCGGCGTGCCGAGCCTGACCGTCCCGGCAATCTGCGGCGCGCGGAACGTCGTCAGCACCTCGTCGTTCAGCGCCAGGATCTGTCGGGCACGGGTCAGCAGATATTGGCCGTGCGGCGTCAGTTCCACTGCACCGCCCTTGCCTCGGTGCAGCACCGGCTGGCCAAGCATCTCTTCGAGCCGTTTCACCTGCATGGAGATGGCGGACTGCGTCCGCCCCACACGGGCTGCGGCCTGCGTGAAGCTGTGGCCCTCGGCAATCAGCACGAAGGCGCGCAGCAGGTCGGTGTCCATTGCCCTGGGGAGCGTCATGGGCATCAAGTTATCTAATGATTCGTATCAATGCAATTCGTTTTACTGATTTCGCTCGTCGGAGCAGTGTCGGCCTTGAGAGAGAATCCAAGAGGAGGCTGCGATGTCCAATCGCTTGCTCACAACCGAAATCGTGCGGCTCCTGCCACAGGAATGGCTTGCAGTTCGTGACCGCCCGGCACGCGCCGCACTGTCCTGGGAGGGCATGCGCGCCGCATGGAGGCGTTACCGTTCGCGCCAGCACATCGCGCAGCTTGACAGCCATATGCTGAAGGATATCGGCGTCAGCTTTGCCGAGGCTGAGGCGGAGGCCAATAAGCCGTTCTGGCGTTCCTGACGGATGTAATCCCGCGGCTGGCCTGGACAAGCCCGGCCACGACGGTGTTGTAGCAACGGTTGGGTTACTCGCAGGCTCCGCCGGATCAGTTGATCGCCTGACGCATCGGACCGGCGGCCGGTCGGCTTGGCGTAGCACGCGGTTCGTCCGCGCGACCATCCGCGTCACCCTCCGGCTCAATGCCGAAGCGCAACATATAGCCGTGAAATTTCGCACGCTCCAGCCCGCCGTCCAGCCCGTGATCCTCGAAACGGTAGGCGCGTGGGCCGTATCCGCCGTTCGGCCGCTGCCGGGCATATTGCCCGACCGCAGCGGCCGCACGCGGAGCGAGCGTCAGGCCAAAATGCCGGTAGAGCGCCGCAACCGTGCCGACCGGATCCTCCACAAGATCCTTGTGCTGTACATGATGGACCGGTTCCGGCAGCCCGGCGTCGTCTCCCACCGCAATCATCTGTCGGGTGCCCTGCAGCCACCGGCCGCTCTCCTGCACGCCGATCTCCCCAGGGTCGATCCGCCGCGTGAAGGGACGACGCAGCACCTCGGTCAGCTTTGCGACCGAGAGCAGCACCTTCACCGGGTCGCGATGCACGAACACGAGCCGCGCGTCGGGATAGACCGCGCGGATGGCGTCCAGAGCGAAAAGATGATCAGGGCATTTCACCACCCATCGACCACCGCCAACCTGATTCTGCAGGTGCTGGAGAAAGCGCTTGTGGAATTCGTAGGCCGGCAGATGGCTGTCGTCATCCAGCCAGCGACGGTACGTCGGAATGCGATACGTCGTGTCGAAGCGCAGACTGCGGAACACATGTGCAGTGATCTCGCTGCACTCTTGCGGTGAATCCGCATCGAGCGGATGAAGTCCGCGAAAATCGGGGGCCAGCCTCTCGAAGGCCCGCAGTTGTCGCGCCACGCGTGACGGACGCACATCACGCTCACCATGGCCCCCCTTCGACAGCGGATATGGATAGATCGTCTGCCAGACCAGCGGGGCTCGATTGTCGGGATCCTCCATCAGCAGCCGATGCAGGAACGTGGTGCCACGTGCGTGGCAGGCCGGTTATGAAGATCGGTTGGTGGATCGGCTGATGGAGTATGCCGGGGTCGCGCCGCTCCGCGTCATGGAACCGCAACAGGTTGGTGAGAAACCGCAACACGTCCCACCGCGTTGCCATGCGACCGACCAGGCTGAGCGATGCCTCCTCGGCGCAGGAGGCCAGGAGCCGTCGCAACGGATCGACGAACGAGGTATCGCCGAAGTCCCGGAGCCCACTGCCCCGCTGTGCAACCGCAAGTAGGGCATCGGCGTCCAGGGGCTGGCGAAGGATCCCCAGCGCATCCGCAACGCCATCCGCGATGTTCAGAACAGAGCTGTGGACCGGCAAACCGAATTTCTCCTTGAGCCGTTGATTTGGCTTATTGCTTTCACCAACATTATGACGCCGGGGCGCGTCGCCTGTGGCGACGCACAGGATCGTGAACAGATTGAGCGCGTTCAGGCACGCATCCGCCATGCCCAACAGGACATTTCTGCCATTGGGGCGGCTGAGTTGACCGCGGTCTTGGCCGGAGGATAAGCCTAGCGGTTCGGCCCGGCCTCCTATCCGGGGCACCTCTGGCGCATCGTTGAGACGGGGAAAGAGATCATGCCGCTAGCCTCCATTGGCCGCCGGCGCGGGTTGCAGGTTGCCTTGGCATGGATCGGCATGGCGGTCGGCACGCGTCAGGCCAGGGCCCAACAGGCGCCCGTCGCCCCGATCAAGGAGCTCTGCGACGCCCTGCTGCGCATCATGAAGGCTGGCAACTCCACACCGTTCGAGCAACGCTTTGCGATGCTGGCGCCGGTGATCGATCGCGTGTTCAATCTGTCGGCGATCCTGCAGGTCTCTGTGGGGCCGGTCTGGAGCAGCCTGCCGCCGGATCAGCACGCCGTGCTGTTGACAGCGTTCCGCAGGTACACGATCGCCAACTATGTCAACAGCTTCAACAACTACAACGGTCAGCACTTCGACACCTTACCCGAGGTCAAGAGCCTGCCCAACGGCGAGCAGTTGGTGCAGACGCGCATCACGTCAGCCTCGGGCGAGTCGCACGAACTCGACTATGTCATGCGCCAGGACGGCAGCTGGAAGGCCGTGGACGTGCTGGCTGACGGGTCCATCAGCCGCGTCGCCGTACAGCGCTCCGACTTCCGCCGGCTGGTGGCGCGTGGCGGCGCCCAGGCCCTGATCGACAGCCTCAACCAGAAGACCGCCGACCTGTCCGGCGGCGCCGCCCTGCCGTAGCGTCACACCGTGGCAACCGGTGTTGCCGGCGAACCGACCGCGCCGGGCAGGCGAAGCGGCGGGCCGGTGAACAGGAACCTATTGCGGTTGTTGGCGCGCAGCCAGTCCGCGAGTTCCGTCAGGTAGAACATTTCGCCCAGATAGCAGCCGAGCTTGAACAGGCAGTGCGCGTGCAGCGGCAGCGTGGCGCAGACATCGTCCATGCAGGGGCGCGCCGGCATCGCCTCGACTGCGAAATTGTCGGAGATCAGCGCGACGGCGCCGCTGTCGGTGACCCACTGCTGCAGGCTGGGATCGCGACCGTCGAGGCCGACGGTGCCGGCCATCAGCTTCTCGCGGTCCGGCTGCTTGTTCATCTCGAGCAGCATTTCCGCGAAGCCGGTGCGGAACAATACGAAGTCGCCGGGTTCGACGGTGACATGGTCCTTCCGCATCACCTCCATCAGTTCGGCGTGGGAGACGATATGGCCGCTGCGGCCGAAATGCGCTTCCAGGTCGATCATCACGCCGCGGCCCTGCATGCAGGCTTCCGCCATGTTCTGCACTCCGAGATGACGCGCGCCCTGCGGTTCGTCGCACGGCGTCATGTTGCCCTGCGCGTCGTAGTACGCAGGTCCGATGATGTCGCGACCGGCACGATACCCGTTGTAGAACACGTCTTCCGTGCGGCCGTCGCCGTCGGCGTCGAACATCTGGCCGACATGGGCAAGTGAGTCCCATTGCGTCGAGTACTGCAGCGTCAGGATCACCTGATCGTCGCAGACGATGTCGGTGGCGGTGGGGTCGTCGCAGCGCAGCGGGTAGTTCATGTTGGGTTTGTCGCCGCGCATGGTCGGCTTCAGCACGGGCGGAAAGCGGCGTGGGGACAGAATGGCGCCGCCCGGATAGTCGAGCGGCAAAGAGAGGCAGAACGTTTTTCCGACCTTCACCTCGGCGATGCCTTGCAGGACCTTCTCCGGCGTCAGCAGGTTCAGGCGGCCGCGTTCGTCATCGGCGCCGAAATCGCCCCAGGTGGAGCCGGCGGGTCGGTTGGTCCAGCGCGGGTTGTCTGCCATTGGCGTTTCCCTTCGGATTGGTTCGCGTAGATGCTGGTGCGATGTTAGGCAACTGTCGAGTGATCGCACCACAGCGTTTGTGGACGTCGGTGGTCACCAACCATTATAGTTGCGCGATACCGGGATCCGCATTGACATGTCGAACGTCCGAACCGTGACTATTGAACTCACCGAGACGCAGTTTGCCGATCTTCAGCAGCCGTCGATGCTGGTGGGTACGCAACGACTGACGCAATCGTTCAGGAAGCAATCAGCGACTGGCAGGTCAGGCACGCGCTGAATGAGGAGGACGTGCAACGCCTTCGTGCGTTGTGGGATGAAGGCCGCGCCGATGGTGCGACGCAGCCATTTGACGTTGAGCGGATTCTGGCATCCGCACACGCCAGAAAGACCCGCTCCGTAGCCGAGTGACGCGCATTGTCGTCACGGCTCGGGCTGAACGCGATCTTGAGGACATCTGGCTGGCAATCGCAGCCGATAGCACTCGGGCGGCGACGAGGGTCGTGCGTGCCATCGCGGCAAGGATCGAGACGCTTGCGATGTTTCCGCGTATGGGGCCGCAGCGCTCGGATGTCAGGCCGGGCCTTCGCGCCTTGGTGCATCGGCCAAATCTCTGCTATTTGCAATGCATCCGGATAGCAGCGACATAGCAGTCGATGTGGTGGAGATCGTCCGCATTATCGATGGACGGCGCGATCTTCGCCGCTTGTTCTGACTGGCGGGAGTTACGCCGCCTGCGCGGCGGTGCCAGACCAAACACGATGTTGGTATCTGACAGGTAGCGCGCGTCAGAAATCGACCGGCTCAGGTGGTAGCTCGTGGATTGGCGGAAAATCCTCCTCGATTGGCAGCAGCGCCGCCAGCAAAGCGAGATGGCAACGCAGCGACGCCGGCTCGATGATACGGGATGGCACTTCGTCCTGCATTGCGGCATGCTGGCCTTGAAACTCGAATTCATGCGGGTGTGGGCTACTCGATTGTGCCCGTTATGGAGCCACCTCACGGCGCTCGGCAGGCATTTGGTATCCTCGCGACATGAGCCATGAAATATGCGAACGCAAGGCGGGAAAGCCCGCGCCATCTGGGATTCATGGTGTGCCACCAGCGCGGAGGAGCAGACTTTCGTAATAGGGCAAATCCCGTGCGATGCGTGGATCGTCGGGAAACCTGGCGATCGCGGCGCGGACTTGTGTCAGGGCGCGCTCCGCCAGAGGTCGTGCTTCGGTGATATTTCGTTGCTCGATCAGAGTATCTGCGACTCGTCCGAGACTGACCGACAGGTCGCGCTGCCACTGCGTGTTGCCGGCATCGCGTCCCGCCAGCGTATCCCTGATCGCGAGGCTCTTGCGATGGGCCTCTAGTGCGCCCGGCAGGTCACCCTCCCTTTTCAGCACGTCGCCAATCTTGTTGTGGCTGACTGCCAGCTCGCGTTGCCAAAATGTGTTGTGGGTATCGAGCACCGTCAGCGCCGTTACGATCTCCAGGCGCGTGCGATACTCGGCCATCGCGCCCGGCAGATCATCTTGCTGCATCAGCATATTGCCGACCCTCTCATGGCTAATCAACAGATGATGCCGCCAAAGTGTGTTGCTGGGATCGCGCGCCACCAGCTTATCTGCGATCTCCAGACACTTGCGATAGGCGGCCATTGCGCAAGGTAGATTGCCCTGCGCTTTCAGCACATCGCCGATCCTGAAGTGGCTTGCCGACAGGCCGCGCTGCCACTGCGTGTTGCGGGCATCGCGTACCGCCAGCGTCTCCCTGATCGCGAGGCCCTTGCGATACACATCCAGCGCGCCCGGCAGGTCGCCCTGTGCCTCCAGCACATCGCCGAGCCTCTCGTGGCTGATCGACAGGTCGTGCTGCCACTGGATGTTACCCGGATCGCGCGCGGCCAGCGTCTCCGCGATTGCGAGGCTCTTGCGATAGGCCTCCAGGGCGCCCGGCAGGTCGCCCTGCGCCACCAGCACATCGCCAATCCAATTGCGGCTGACAGCCAGGTCCCGTTGGTTGTTGCTGCTCTCGGCCGCCGCCTGCGCCGAGCGGAAACTTCCGAGGGCACTGTCCAGCGGACCGGTCGCAAGCCACTCGCGGCCCAGGTCGATCCAGGCCCACACATCATCCGGCGAAAGCCGCGTGATCTCGCCGAATGTCGCCTGCGCCGCGGCATGGTCGAACGCCAACCGCTCGATCGCCGCACGCTCCTTCAGCAGCGGCAGCATGCGGACACGCCTGGCGTCATCCTCCTCGGCGATCTTCGCCTGCAACACGCCGCGCGCACCCGCGACGTCCAGCGCGCCAAGCTTGTCACGCGCCGCACCGATCACTGCGTCGATGTCGGCACCCTCATTCGACAGCCGCACCTGTTCCGCGCCGCGCGCCCTCGCAGCCTCGACGAACTGATGCAGCCGCTCGGGCATCTGGTCCGGCGGCGTATCGGCGGCACCGATCGCATCTAAAATGGGCTGCAACCGGGCAGCAGGAACCCGTTCGCTTTCTGCAACCCGCCTGACAGCGGCGAGTGCCTCCAGATATCGCCGGATCAGTGTGCCGGGTACCACGAATGCCTCGTGGATCGGACTTTCTCCGGACTTCCTGCCGGTCTCCGACAGGCTGATGATCCCCGCCAGTTGCTCGCCTTTTTCCAGGAACACCGGAGAACCGCTCGATCCGCGGTCTGTCCAGTAGCCTTGCGGGTTCGCCCCGGAGAACTGGCGGCGCCGATCGCTGCGCAACGTGCTGACAATGACCCCGGGAACATTCACTTCCTGCACCAGCGAGGGATTCGATGGATCGCGCCCCGGCAGGCCGGCAAAGGCATAGCCGTTGCCGGTCTCGTATCGTTCCGCGCTGGCCGGGGCCAGCCGAACTGCGCTCTCGGGAACCGCGTCGGGTTGCAGCAGCACGAGATCCGGCTCGGGCCCGTCCGGGCCTGCACGGCACGGATCGGCCAGCGACACGCCACACGTCATCCGCGTGCCGTCGCGCCAGAATTGCGGGAATTCCACCTGCGCCCTCGGCTGACCATCCGCGTCGCTGTGGAACTCCGCCGTAGCGGCCCGCCAGACGTGGCGGCAGGTGGCTATGCAATCGCCCGTCACAAGCACACCGCAGCCGACGAATGTCTTCGTCGGTCGTATCCGGTGTATATATACCAGCGACGTCTCAACCATGACACACAGGAGAACAGGATGGCCGCACCGATGGTAGTGGAATTCGCCAACGGCAACAAACTCATCCTCGGCCGCGGAGCAGCCGTCACCGGCCTCTCCGAGGTCTCCCTGGTTGGCGATGTTGCCAAGGCCACCGCCGATGGCTTCAAATCCGCACTTGGAACGCTCGGTGACCTTGTTTCGATGATGGAGGAAAAGATCGGCCGAATGCCGCATCGGCCGGAAAAGGTCGAGATGGAATTCCGTGCCTCCATCAGCGGCGAGTGCGACCTGTGGATCGTGTCCGGCGATGGAGAAGCCGAATTCAAGGTGACCCTGACGTGGGGCAAGGAGGCATAGGCGACTAAGCCGCCTGCGCCACCGTCATCGCATCGCCGGCGACCGTGGTGCGGCGCATGTCGCGCACCTGCGTCTCATCGAACCGCGTGACCCGGTGCATGGTCTGGCGGTTGTCCCAGATCACCAGATCCCACTGCCGCCACTTGTGCGAATAGACGAAACGCTTCTGCGTCGCATGCTCCACCAGATCGCGCAGGAAGGCGCGCGCCTCCGGCACCGGCCAGCCGACGATGGTGCCGCCATGTGCCGACAGGAACAGCGACTTGCGCCCGGTCACCGGATGCGTGCGCACCAGGCGCTGGCGCACCGGCTTGAACATCGCCCGCTCCTCCGCCGACAGTTCGGTGAAGCCGAGCAAACCGCGCGAGAACATCAGCGAATGTTCGCAGACCAGGTCTTCGATCTCGACCTTCGTGTCATCGTCCAGCGCATCGTAGGCGGCACGCATGTCGGCGAATTCGGTATGGCCGCCGTGGTCCACCACGATCCGCCCGGACAGCAGCGAATACTTCGCCGGCACAGCACGATACGAGCTATCCGAATGCCACAACCGGTTGCCGAGGTTGAACATCCGCCGCCGGTCGTCGCGTGCCAGCGGTTGCTCATCCGTGCCCAGATTGGACGCGTCCTGCATGTCGAGCGGCAGGCGGCGTTCGTGCAGTTTGGTGATGTTGCCGCCGGGCGATGCCTCCAGCGTGCCGAAGTTGCGCGTGAACGCCCGCTGCGCATCGTCGGTCAGGCGCTGGTCGTGGAACACCAGGACGGCGTAGCGGTCCATGCCCGCCTCGATCGCCGCCGCCTCGTCGCGCGACAACGGCTGCGTGATATCGACGCCGGAGACTTCACCGGCGAACACCGGTGTGATCTGTCCAATGCTGATGGTCACGGCTTCATCTCCCGCGATGTCATTCGGCGGCGCGGGCTCTTCCTGTTCCGCCGTCATCACCGTGCCGCCGACGCGTGGTGCGCCGCATATCGCGAACCTTGGAATCGTCGAACCGGCGCACGCGGTGCATGACCTGGCGGTTGTCCCACATCACCAGATCCCATTGCCGCCACTTGTGCGAATAGACGAACTGCGGCTGCGTCGCGTGCTCCATCAGGTCGCGGATGAAGGCGCGCGCCTCCGGCGTCGGCCAGCCGACAATTGTGCCGATATGCGCTGCCAGGAACAGCGATTTCCGCCCGGTCACCGGATGCGTACGCACCAGGCGCTGACGCACCGGCCGCATCGCCTCGCGTTCATCAGCAGAAAATTCGCTGAACCCCAACTGCCCGCGCGAGAACATCAGCGAGTGTTCGCACACGAGATCCTCGACCTCGGCCTTGGTCGCCGCATCCAGCGCGTCATAGGCGGCGCGCAGATCGGCGAACTCGGTCTCACCGCCCTTGTCCACGACGATACGGCCGGACAGCAGCGAATACGTCGCCGGGACGGCCCGGAATGAACTGTCGGAGTGCCAAAGCCGGTTGCCCAACGCATACAGCCGGCGCCGGCTGTCGCGCGCCAGCGGCCGATGGTTCTTGTCGAGGTTGGACACGTCGGCGAACGCCGGATCGAGACGCATCTCCTCCGGCTTGGTGATGGCGTTGCCACGCGTATGCTCCAGGTCGCCGAAGTTCAGCGTAAACGCCAGTTGCGTCTCGTCGGTCAGGCGCTGGTCGCGGAACACCAGGACCGCGTATCGGTCCATGCCCGCCTCGATCGCCGCGACCTCGTCCCGCGCGATCGGACGTGTGATGTCCACGCCGGACACCTCGCCCGCGAACACCGAATGGATCTGGTGAATACCGATCGTCATGGCGATTACTCCGCAGCCTGCACCGGTGCCAGTTCCACTGTCGAGTCCGGTCCCCTTGATCGACGTGCGCCGCAGGTCGCGCACCTCCCGCATGTCATCGAAGCGGCGCGCACGGTGCATGACAGTGCGGTTGTCCCACATCACCAGATCGTTCACCCGCCACTCATGCGCATAGACGAATTCCGGCTGGGTGGCATGCTCCATCAGGTCGCGGATGAAGGCGCGCGCTTCCGGCATTGGCCAGCCGACGATGCCGCCGATATGCGATGACAGATACAGCGACTTGCGCCCGCTCACCGGATGGGTGATCACCAGGCGGTGCCGCACCGGACGGAGCTTGTCGGCGTTCCCTTCGCCATAGTCGGAAAAGCCTATCTGCTCGCGGGAGAAGACGATCGAGTGTTCGGTGACCAGGTCCTCGATCTCCACCTTGGTCGTATCGTCGAGCGCGTCGTAGGCGGCGCGCATGTCGGCGAATTCGGTATTGCCGCCCTTGCCCGGAATGACGCGCCCGTGCAGCAGCGTATAGCCGGCGCCGACTGTGCGGAACGATGCGTCGGAGTGCCATAGCCGATTGGCCAGCGCGTACATCCGGCGGCTGTCGTCACGCGCGCGCAGTTCGTTCTGCGCCGTGAGGTTGGAGATGTCGCCGAGTTCCAGCCTGTCGCCGAGCCGGCGGTCCTCGGGCTTGGCCATCTGGCCGGCCAGCGTGACCTCCAGCTCGCCGAAATTGCGGCTGAACACGAGCTGCTGTTCGTCGGTCAATGGCTGGTCGCGGAACACCAGGACGGCATGGCGGTCCATGCCCGCCTCGATGGCAGCGACCTGATCCTTCGTGAGCGGCTGCGAGATGTCGATGCCGGACACCTCGCCGACAAAGACCGGATGGACCTGACGGATGCTGATGCTCATCGTTCGACGCTCCTGTCTGAAGCTGCCAGGCAGTATAGCGGCCGGTCGTCGAGTGTTGCTAATCGTCCGGCGCCCCCTCCCCAACCCTCCCCCGCTTCGCGGGAGAGGGGGCGCATTTTATCCCACTCTCCCGCGAAGCGGGGGAGGGTCGGGGAGGGCGTCAGCCGCGCAAATCTGCCACGAACCGGTCGCGCCAAACGTCCAGACTGTTGCGCCGCATCACCGCGAGCATCGCAGCGTGGCGCTCGCGCCGTTCGTCGCGATTCATCGTCAGACCACGGTCCAAGGCAGCGGCAACCCCCGTCTCGTCATAAGGGTTGACGATCAGCGCCGCGTCCAGCTCGCGCGCCGCGCCGGCGAATTGCGAGAGCACGAGAACGCCCGGATCATCTGGATCCTGTGCTGCAGCGTATTCCTTCGCCACCAGGTTCATCCCGTCGCGCAACGGTGTCACCAGTCCAATCCGCGCCTCGGCGTAGAGCGGCATCAGCGCGTTGCGCGCGAAGCCGCGGTTCAGGTAGCGCAGTGGCATCCAGTCCACCTCGGCGAAGCGTCCGTTGATCCGTCCGGCCTCGGCTTCCAACTCGCGACGGATCTCGCGATAGGTCTCGATATCGCCACGCGACGGCGGCGCGATCTGCATGAACACCACCTCGCCATGATGCTGTGGGTGGTGCTCCAGAAACCGCTCGAACGCGGTGAAGCGCTGGCGCAGGCCCTTGGAATAGTCCAGCCGATCAACGCCGAGGATCAGTGGCCGTCCGAACAGGCTGGCGCGCAGCCGCGACGCATAACGGCGGTGGGTCAGTGCCGCAGCCGCTTCGCGCACCTCGTCGACATGAACGCCGATCGGATACACCCCGGTCTGCACCGTGCAGCCGAAGGCACCCAAACATTCCGCATCCAGTGCAGTGCCACCGGCCTCGCGCAGCACGTAGTCGACAAATGCGGTGCGGTCGATTTCGGTCTGGAAGCCCAGCAGGTCGAACCGGCACATCGCGCGGATCAGGTCCGCGTGCGCCGGATTGGTCATGAAGACCGCGGGAGCGGGGAACGGCGTGTGCAGAAACAGCCCGACGCGGTTGCGCAGTCCCGCATCCCGCAGCGCCTCGGCCAGGCAGAGCAGATGATAGTCGTGCGCCCAGATCAGATCATCCGGTCGCACCAGCTTTGCGAGTGTCTGGGCGAACAATTCGTTCACGCGGCGATAGCCGGCGAACTCGGCCCAGTCGAAATGCGCGTGGCCGACCTGATAATGCAGCGTCGGCCACAGCGTTCCGTTGGCGAAGCCACGATAGAACTCGTCGTAGTCGTGACGCGAGAGATCCACGGTGAATAGCGTGATCGGCCCCACCGTCCGTTCGGCCGTCGCCGTGGATGCGGGGGCGTCGGTGATCTCGCCGCTCCAGCCGAACCATAGGCCGCCGTTCTGCTTCAGGGCGTCGAGCACCCCGGCCGCCAGTCCGCCGGACGTCGGTTCACCCTCCGTGATCGGCGCCACCCGGTTGGAGACGACAACCAGACGGGACATTTTTGGACCTCGATCTTAAGTTCGCAATCCTTGCAGAGCGGCACGCAATTTTCGGGCAGCCCGCTTCATATTGGACCTCACACTGCCGAAGTTGACCGAGGCTGCGGGCGTCTGTCGCGCGACCTGTTGTTGGAAGCGTACGAAGCGGTCCTCGACGCGCTGCAGTTCGCCGCGCGCCTTCATTGCCTCAAGCATGGCAGCGGCCCGTTCGATGTCCGAATAGTCGATTGCATCCCGAACAGCACCGAGATCGTAGTCCCACCAGCGAAGTTCCCCGAGGCGTCTGATCATGTCTGCCGGGAAGCGATAGCGGAGGACCTGGGCTGGAACGCCTCCGACGATAGCGAACGGTGCGACATCCCGGCTGACCACTGCCCCGGCTGCGATGACCGCCCCGTCGCCGATACTCACACCTGAGAGCAAAACCGTGTTGGCCCCCAGCCACACATCATGGCCGATCGTCACTCGCTCGGTCGGCCGAGGGGCACTGAGTGCCGCACCGGCTATTGCGGCATAGGCTGGCTCGCCGGCCATGCCACATGATACCCCCGACGGGTCGCCGACGAATGGATGCGTTGAAAGCCAGTTTGTCGGATGCTCGCCGGGGTTGATAATGGACCGCTGGCCGACCGAGCAGTAGCGGCCGAAATCCGTGTCCGAAATTTCGCAATCGTAATTGAAGTATGTGAAGCGGCCGATGCGGCACTTGCCGTAGAGGGTCAGGCCGCTGGTGGCGACAGGTCCCTCAAACTCGAGCTCGCCCTGAATGTTATGTGTCGGGCCGAGTAGCCCCAGACGGTCGGTTGCGGACATAGGGTCATTTTCTCGATGCCAGACCACCATAACATCAAGGTTTCACAACGCGCTCAGGAACAGCGATCGGCAAGCAGGGGGCGAACCGGAATAAGCTCGCCTACGCCGCTTCCGGGATCGGTTCCAGCAGTTGCTGCCGGCGCAGCAGGTTGCGATACGGACCTGGCCGCGATGCAAGCACATCGGGGGGACCATCATCGATAATGCGGCCGTGATCCATCACGATGATTCGGTCGAACCGCGTCAGCGTCGACAGGCGATGCGCAATGGCAATCACTGTGCGTCCCTGCATCAGCCGGTCGAGCGCATCCTGGATCGCCTGTTCGCTTTCGCTGTCCAGCGCGCTGGTGGCTTCATCCAACAGCAGGATCGGCGCGTCCTTCAGCAGGGCGCGGGCAATTGCCAGGCGCTGACGCTGTCCGCCCGACAGCTTCACGCCGCGATCGCCGACCATGGTGGCAAAGCCATCGGGCAGCGCCTCGATGAACTCGCGGCAATGCGCCATCTCGGCGGCGGCCAGCACTTCCTCCTCCGGCGCATCGGGGCGCGCGTATCGAATGTTCTCGAGCACCGTGCGATGGAACAGGCTGATGTCCTGCGGCACGATCGCCATGGTGGCGCGCAAACTCTCCTGCGTCACGTCGCGAATGTCCTGTCCGTCGATCAGGATGCGCCCGCCCTCGATGTCGTAGAAGCGCTGCAGCAGCGCCAGCACGGTGGACTTGCCGGCGCCCGAATAGCCCACCAGGCCGACACGCTGTCCCGGCTCGATCGTCAGGTCGAATTCGCGCAGCACCGATGCGCGTCCGGGGTAGGCGAAGCGGACCTGCTCGAATGTCACCTCGCCGGGGCCCGGCAGCAGCAGCCTGGCATCGGGCCGGTCGGGGAGCTCATGCTCGGTCAGCAGCGAACCGATCGCTTCCTCCAGCCGGGCGATGTGCTGGGTCAGATCGACCAGGGCCACGGCGAGATCGCGCGTGGAATGCAGGATGCCGAGCGAGAGCGCGGTGATCAGCACCAGATCGCCCACCGTGGCCTGGCCCTGCTGCCACAACAGGATGCCCCAGGCGACCACACCGGCGATCAAACCCGCGGTGATCACGGCGTGGATCAGGCGCAGCCTCTCCAGGTAAAGCAGACTGGTGCGGCGCGCGCCCATCTCGACGCCGAGCGTGGCGCCGATACGCTTCTGCTCGCGGAACGTGGCGCCGAACGCGCGCACCACGCCCATGTTGCCGATCACGTCGACCAGTTCGCCATCAACCGCCGCTGCCTTGGATGCGAAGCTGCGGTGCAACGGCGTCCCGCGACGCGCGAGGTGGAATATCAGCGCGCCGAGACCGGCCGCGAAGGCGACCAGCGCGGCCGCCATCATCAGGTTCACGAAGCTGATGAAGATGATGGCGCAGGCCACCCCGACGCAGGGCGGCAGAACGTTCCAGGACCCGGTGTTCTCGGTGGTGAACGCGGCATTGGACGTGGCGGTGATGCGGCTCGCCAGAGCACCCGGCAGACGCTCGGCGAAATAGCTCGGCGAGTGACCGGAGAGATGAGCGAACAGGTCACGCCTGATATCGCCGGTGACCGCCACAAATGTATAGGCGGCTGCCCAGCCGGCGACGCGCCACAGCAGATTGTCGGCGGCGACGAGCGAGCACAGCAAGGCGAAGGCCCACCAGACGCGGCCGTCCATGGTCGGGCCGGCGGCGACGATGTCGATCAGATGCTTGAGCCCGTACTGTGCGGAGACGGCACAGGTGACGGCCACCAGCACTGAAACGAAAACGATCGCGTGACCCCAGGGATGCAGCCGCACGTACCGCCAAAGGAACCCTGCCGGGCGCGCGCGCAGGTGCGACAGCTCGGCCGCGCCTTGCCCAAATTCCGCCGCATTCTCCACCATTTCACCCGGCCCGGTGGCCATTTTCGGCAGAGGACCCGCCGATTTTTTGCCACATTCCCTATCTATAACGAGTAATTGATAAGCGCGGGCCCTGTGCAAAGTCAAGCGTCAGAAAAGCAGCGCTGAATACTGTTGGACGTAAATATAAGTCGGGGCCTGTTGTCATGCGCATTGCTCAAATTTCTCCGCTTTTCGAAGCGGTGCCGCCAAAGTTGTACGGTGGTACCGAACGCGTTGTCTATTCCCTCACCGAGGAACTGGTCGCGATGGGTCATGACGTGACCCTGTTCGCCAGTGGTGATTCAATCACGTCAGCGACGCTGGCGCCGATGCGCGACCGGGCGCTGCGGCTCGATCCGACGGTCATCGACTGGATCGCCATCTACATGCGGATGATGGAGCTGATCTATCGCCGCGCAAATGAGTTCGACGTGCTGCATTTCCATACTGACTACTTCCCGCTGTCGCTGTTCAGCCGCCAGCGAACGCCGTTCCTCACAACGCTGCACGGCCGGCTCGACATCCCGGAATTCAAGGGTATCTACGAACTGTTCGACACGCCTTTGGTATCGATCTCGGATAGCCAGCGCCGGCCGATACCGCGCCTCAGTTGGATCCGCACGGTGTATCACGGCATGCCGGCGGGTCTGCTCACACCGCAGCCTGTGAAGCAGCAATACCTGGCTTTTCTCGGCCGCATCTCGCCGGAAAAGGGTGTGGACAAGGCGATCCGCATCGCAGGCGCCGCCGGCATGAAGCTGATGATCGCCGCGAAGGTCGATAACGCCGATAGAAAGTACTACGACAACGAGATAAAGCCACTGATCGACGCCAGCCCGTGGGTCGAATTCATCGGTGAGATCAACGACAGCCAAAAGCCCGCATTTCTGTCGGGTGCCCATGCGCTGCTGTTCCCGATCGACTGGCCGGAACCGTTCGGGCTCGTGATGATCGAGGCGATGGCCTGCGGCACGCCGGTGATCGCGTTCAACCGCGGCTCGGTGCCCGAAGTGATCGACGACCAGCTGACCGGATTCATCGTGCACGACGAGATGACCGCCATCGCCGCTGTCGACCGGTTGGGCGAATTGGACCGCGATCTGGTGCGCCGGCAGTTCGAGCTTCGATTCACCGCACGGCGCATGGCCGAGGACTATCTCGACCTCTACGAGGAGCTTTGCACGGCAACCGCGCCGCGCCTGCGCGCAGTCACGGGCTGACAGAGCCGCTTAGATCCAACGGCGCGAGCAATGCGCCTGCGTCACCGCTCCCCCCTTTTCGGGATAGGAGCGACACCGGCCGGCGTCCGCTAGAGCGAGTCCCCAAGGGGTCGCCAATCCAGCAGGTCCTCGGGCGCTTCGTCCCAGTGGCGATCCCATTCGGCAAGGCCCGATTGATGCCGGGCGACGGCCTTGGCTGCCATGTCCGGCGAAGACCAGCGACCGGACCGTCGATCGGCGAAATGAAGCAGCCAGCGTCCCTGAACCTCGATCAGGCGGAGGATGCCCGCCGTAGTCGGGTACTCATATGCCATCGGAGGATTCTTCTCTGCCCCTGCTGCCGGACCAGGTTCAATGGTGCCGATGAAGTCTGCAACCTGTCCAGGCATAGGTTGTCGGATATTTTCACACAAGCCTACATCGCATTGCTCGAGGATCTCCGCCACGGCAGTCGTGAAGCCGTGGCGGCGGCGGTGCACCAGCACAACCGCAAAACTGATCGTTTGGCGCGCGTCATCGTAAGGCTTGCCCCGACGCGAGATCTTGTCCGATAAGGCTGAACGCAACTCAGTCCAGCCCCTCGCAAGATGCTCGAGGGCGGATCATTCCTGTGCACGCCTGCACCGTCTGCTCCGCTGGCTCGCAACGATCGCCTTGTCACGTGTGTCTCAGCTGCTTCCGTTACGCTGCCTGACAAAACAAAACCAAGGGGAACCTAAGATGCTACGTTCTGCGACCTTCTGTTCCAGGTTGCTGCTCGCGCTCGGCATGGGGTTGGTGGGCGCCCTCAGTGCTTGCCAGACTCCACCGCCCCCTGCACCCCCTACCGTGTCCCACCACACTGAGCAGTTCGTGGCTACCGTCGTTTCGGTGGACATGACCACCCGCGAAGTGGTGCTGAGCACTCCGGACGGACGGCACGCCACGGTCGTCGCCGGGCCGGAAGTGACCAACCTCGGACGACTTAAACCCGGCGACAGACTTACCTTTACCATTAACGATGCGATTGCCGTACAGATGGCAACGCCGGGCTCTCCACCGGTCGGCACCGGTGCGTCGGCGGCCGCGGTGAATGGACCCAGCATCAACGCCGCTGCGCGCGTAACCATCGTCTCCGCGGCAGCCGACGGAACCACCGTCACCTTCACCGGTGCGAACGGCGTGACCCACACTATCGACGTGCTAGACCCTGGAATGCAGGCCTTCGTCCGGCACCTGAAGGCGGGCGATCAGGTGGACGTCGCCTATGGCGCCGAGATCGCTGTCCGCGTCGACCCGGCACCCTAGCGAACAGCGGTCCGGCGATGATTAGGTGAGAACTCGACAAGCTGGGGTCTCGCTTTCACCCGGGTCGGGCGCTGGTGTTAGTCGCGCGAGGGAGCAAATCGGCATCGGGTCCCGGCGCTCGATCACGCAATATCCGACGTG
Source organism: uncultured Alphaproteobacteria bacterium (assembly GCA_963780095.1). GTDB lineage: Bacteria > Pseudomonadota > Alphaproteobacteria > Acetobacterales > Acetobacteraceae > JAMXLO01. The sequence goes on along the minus strand of CAWABH010000053.1, from coordinate 108,285 downwards.
GCCGCCAGCGCCGAGGAGCATCGAATGGCCCAGGGTGAACTGGGAGTGCGGTCGGGGCACGTGATCGCGCTCCGCCTGTTCGACCTGGCCTATGAGATTGACCTGCGGCGTGCCGAAGGACTCTGGGCGCGGCGGGCCCAGGGGGCGAGCGCCCGCAGTCGGCTGGTCGGCACTCCCCCAAAAGCCGTGTCCTTCGGCGTGCCGCCGCTCGCGCTCGAGCTTGAGCCTGTGATGTTGGAGGTCGATGGCCTACCGGTCCAAGCCGTCGCCACTGTTCGTCTGTACGATTTTGGAATTGCTGCCCTGGCGCTGCGTCTGCCGGTGCGGGATTTAACTTGGACCGGCTTCACCCGGCTGGTGAACCAGACCGACCTGGCAATCGGGCCGGCTGCCGAACCCGAGGTCTGGAACACCCTCCTGGCGGAACTCCGGCGTCTGCTCGGAGAGGCGCTGGACCGCCCGACCGCGGCGCCGTTGCAGGAGGACTATCTGGTTGCCGTGGTGGACAGCTTCGACGAGCACCTCACGGCCGATGCGCTGCTGGAGCGCGTGGACCTTGTGCCGCTGCTGTCGGGCGAGGAGCAGCCGTTGTCCGACAGCGCCCGGCGTGACTTGCTGCGGCAGCGTTTCTCCTACCACCCGGACGACCTGGCGGTGATCACCTGGGACCGCGCCTTCATCTACGACCCGCAGCGGGAGACCGACGTGGCGGACGTGCTGGAGATGGCCAACGCCCAGCTCCTGGAAATGCGCACCTACGACGAGACGCTGGATGACGAGTTGCCGCGCGTGCGGGATCTGGTCGAGGCGGCGCGACGGCGGACCAACCTGCTGGCCTCGCGCCGCTATGCGCGGCTTGCCCGGCGGTTGCACACATTGGTGGCCGAGGTCACCGAGCTTGCCGAACGGGTGGACAATGCGCTGCAGGTGACCGAGGACGTCTACCTCGCGCGGGTCTATGCCGCGGCGATCGAGCTGTTTCGAGTGCGCAGCGTCAGTGCCGCGGTGGACCGCAAGCTGGCGATCATCCGCGAGACCTACATGGCACTGCACAGCGAGGCGGCCGGGGCGCGGGCCGAGCTGCTGGAGATCGCGATCCTGGTGCTGATCGCGGTCGAGATCGTGCTGTCGCTGGTGCCGCACTGATGTTGGTGCGTACGTCGCGGCGATCGTGCGGCTGGTGATGGCTGTTCAGTGTTTAACACGGAGGACAGAAGGGAGGACCACGGAGAGCCACGGAGAAGAAGCTTTCAGCGCTTCGCGCGAAGCGCAATACTTGCCTTCTCCGCGGCTCTCCGTGGTCCTCCCTGCTTCCTCCGTGTTGAAATTACGACAGAGCGAACCGCATAGACGGTGCGTTGAACGATACGCCAACGCCGACAACACAAACCACCGCAGACGATCCCTCAACGCCGTTGAAATTCAGCAGCGGGCCAGGCTGGCAGAGCGCTCAGGAGCAGATTGGTCATGATCTGCGTTTCGTGCAGCACTGCTCCACGGCCTTATCTCCCTAGGCTTGCACGCCCGAAAGCCGACGCCTAAGCAACTGCAGAGCGTCTCGGGAGACCGAAATGGACCAGCCCCTGCCCACCGACCCGCACGCCGAAATCCGCGAGGAAGTCGCGAAACTCTGCGCCCGCTTCCCCGGCGACTACTGGCGTAAGCTGGACCGACAGCGGGAGTATCCGACCGAGTTCGTCCGCGCCCTCACCGAGGCCGGCTACCTGGCGGCGCTGATCCCCGAGGAGTATGGCGGCGCCGGCCTGCCACTCTCCGCCGCCGCGGCAATTCTCGAGACGATCCATGCCGAGGGCTGCAATGGGGCCGCCTGCCACGCGCAGATGTACATCATGGGCACCATCCTGCGGCACGGCTCGCCCAGACAGAAGCAGGAGTACCTGCCGAAGATCGCTACCGGCGAATCTGCGCCTGCAGGCGTTCGGCGTCACCGAACCGACCAGCGGCACCGACACCACCTCGCTCCGCACTTTCGCCAAGCGCGACGGCGACCACTACGTGGTGAACGGCCAGAAGGTGTGGACCAGCCGCGCCGAGCACTCCGATCTGATGTTGCTGCTCGCCCGCACCACGCCGCGCGACCAGGCCAAGAGGCGCACCGACGGATTGTCCACCTTCATCGTCGACATGCGCGCAACACTGGGCAAGGGCATGACCATCCGGCCGATCCGCACGATGATGAACCACAACTCGACGGAGATATTCTTCGACAACATGATCGTCCCAGCCGAGAACCTGATCGGCGAGGAGGGCAGGGGCTTCCGCTACATCATCGACGGCATGAACGCCGAACGCCTGCTGATCTCGGCGGAATGCATTGGCGACGCCAGGTGGTTCCTGAAGAAGGCCACCGACTATGCGCGCGATCGGCAGGTGTTCGGGCGGCCGATCGGCCAGAACCAGGGCATCCAGTTCCCGCTCGCCCGTGCCTACGCGCAGATGCGCGCGGCCGAACTGATGATCCGCGAAGGGTGCGCGAAGTTCGAGGCGGGGCTCTCCCCCGGCGAGGAAGCCAACATGGCCAAGCTGCTCGGCGCGGACGCGTCGTGGGCTGCGGCCGAGGCCTGCCTGCAGACGCATGGCGGGTTCGGCTTCGCCGAGGAATACGACGTCGAGCGCAAATACCGGGAAACCCGGCTGTATCAGGTGGCGCCGATCAGCACCAATCTCATTCTTTCGTATATTGCGGAACATGTGCTCGGACTGCCGCGCAGCTACTGAGATGAGTATGGCGCTGAAGGAACCCATGAGCCTCGAGGCATTCCTCGACTGGGAAAGCCGGCAGGAGTTGAAGTACGAGTTCGACGGATTTCAGCCGGTCGCCATGACCGGAGTGACCGTCGCGCACTCCACAATCCAGCGTAACCTGCTGGGGTTGCTGTTCAACCGGTTGCGTGGCGACCGTTGTCAGGCGCATGGCAGTGACCTGAAGATCCAGGTTGCCGGGCGCATTCGCTATCCGGATGCCTTCATCGTCTGCTCAACTGTTTCGTCGGGTGCGACAGTGGTCCACGATCCGGTTGTGGTGTTCGAAATCCTCAGCCCAGGGACGTCCTACAAAGATCGCATCGAGAAGAACCGGGAACACCGTGCCACGCCGTCGATCCAGCGTTACGTCATCCTGTAGCAATCGCGTCCCGCGACCACCGTATATTCACGCGCGGGCGACGATTGGGTGGCCGATTTCCTGATTGCCGACGCGGACCTGGGGATGCCGGAAATTGGCATCAGCATCCCGGTCAATGAATTGTACGAGGGTGTCGCGTTCCCGCCGGAAACAGACGCGGCCAGGTCCGGATGACGGTGCTGCTACTGGCCGCAGTGAGCTCATGGCCGGGAGCTCGCAGGTGCAGTCGGTCGGTTTGCTGATCACTGGGGCCTGTGACCTGTCGACTTGCCTCGCCAGAACACAAGGGCGAATCGCTTCGCCCTTGTGCCCATAGAGTAGCAACAAAGATCATCCGTGGTCGGACAAGATGCTATCCAGCCACTTGGTATTGCCGCCATGATCATGACTATAGCCATGACCATAGGTATTGCCTGGATCCTGGTTGAACGCGTCGATATTGTCGATTACGGCAAGTCCGGGCAGCGTCAATGTCGGGTCACTAGTGTGGCTAAGCGACACTTCGCCATCGATATACGCCTCGGTGTTGAAGACGCCATCGACGTTCGGATCGTATGTGCCACCTGCAAAGGCATACTTGGGATCAGTCACGAACACCATTTTATCAGCCAGGGTAAGGCCGGTTGTTGCGTCGATTACCTCACCGTGCAAAGCGCCATTTGAGGCGTTGAAATCGGTCTCCACGCTGTACCATTTGCCTTCCTCGACTTGGACACCGAGGTCGATGTTGACGACAACGTTGGCGGTCGCCGAAAATAGGTGCCAGGACCGGGTCTCTGCCGACGCGATAATGCCCGCAGCAGGCGCATCGGCAGGGTCAATGCTACCGTCGATATAAGCAAAGGTAACCTGCATCGGCCAATCCAGGATATTCTCTGTTCCAACCGGACAGCCGCAAAGGAGGAAACCGGGGTTATTGGGGTCCTCCACAGCGACCGCTGGATCGATATCGCTGAATTGGTCAACCCGAACGTCCGCTCGCGTCATGTAGAAGTCCGATGGTTCAATCGGACGATAGATGCCTTGGCTGAGGCCTACGTTGGGAAGGGTCGCCAGCGCTTTGGTTGGGTGACCGAACGCGTCGGTCGTCTCGATCACCACTGCGGAAGGCTGAGGTGCAGTTGAGTCCGAGGTAACCTGCGCCGTATCAAACCAGCCTGTCGGAAAGCTGCTGTACGTGAACGTCCCGACCGAATCGTGCTGGAAGGTCTCCGGGCTGCCAGAGAACGTGTTTGACGTTTTCCCGTGCTTGGCCATGTTGTGTGCTCCCATTCTAGCGATTGGACTGCGCAGGGCTGATTGCCGCTCTGCGCAGGTTCAGCGGTTCAGCATCGTTTCCTCCGCGCTCTTCCTATTCCTGTTGTGGCCTCGCGGGCCGTCCGTGATGAACCCGCACGTCAGAACGCTCCCTGCCGAATTGGCCGACGGAATGCACGGCGCTTGGCGTTTAGCGCAATAAGACCGGCGCCGACGCGCGGGCTAATTTTGGCTTAGGCTTGTGAATTTGCCCGGGAGGTTCAGGAACGTTTCATGGCGGTGAGCAGGGAAACATACTACCAGTCCTGAAGAGTTACCTCGGCGCTTGGCAGTCCAGCCGCCATCCATGCCTCCCGGCCCCCACGGTACCAGTAGACTTCGGTGTAACCGAGAGCGACGAGCCGCAGGGCCAGGTTGCGACCCTGATAGCGCTCCGAGTTCCAGCCCACTGTCACCACTGGCGCGCTCCGGTTCCCGTGCGTCAGTTGGTCCATCTTCTGGCGCAACCGATCCTGATATTCATCGGAAAAGCTGCCTCCTACACCGGCGCCCCAAAGCGCAACCGCGCCAGGGATCGAGCCGCCCCAGTAGGTCGTGTCGAGCACCAGCGGCCGGTGCACTTCCAGCATCACGGCCAACTCAGACGTTCGGATCGTTCGCGCGCCGGGGACCGTGATCGGTGTCGGAGCTTCATAGGTCGAATGCAGGATGTCATCCGGCGTCAGGCCGGGGTCGGCGTCCTCATCCGCGCGGTCGCGCATCCCGGCCGCCCGTAACCCCTCACGGGAGCGGTCGCATTCCCCAATTGCGACCTGGTTCGTGGTCTTCCACCGCAGGAAGCCCTGCGCGGTGAGGGTTGGCCAGAGACGGTTGGCTTCGATGGCGCTAGTCCGCGCCGCCTCCAGGTCGCCTGAAAGTGCCTGAGCGGAGGCGATCGCGGCATGGAGAAAGCCGCGCGTCTGGGCGTGGAGACTGGGATTGGCCGCGAGCGCCTTGCGGAACCAGGAAATGGCTTCGTCGTATCGCTCGGTTGCCAGCAACGCTTGTCCCAAGAGACGATAGCGATTGTCGATCTGCGGGGAACGCGGATTGACCCGAATCGCCTGCTCGAAGTGGCGGACCGCTTCAGCCGCTCTGCCGTCGCGCAACAGGCAAACGCCGAACCACTGTCGGGTTCCGCCGCTGTTTGGATGCGCCTCGATGGCGCGCCGCGCAGCCGGGATCAATTCCGAGCACCGGTCCTGCTTCCCAAGCAGGAACGTCCTGGCGAACATGACGTGCATCTCGTTCGGATCGACCAATTCCGCCCGGCTGACAAGTTCCTCGGCGCGACGGAGCTTGGTCGGCGCCGTCGATCGTCGCTCGAGACGGCAGGCAGGCTGTCCAGCAACGCCTCGGCGAGGCCAGCCAAAGCCGGGGCGGAGGACGGAGCGAGTTCGACGGCACGCTGGTAGAGCCCCACAAGCTGGGTCTGCTTTTGCGGGCTCGGCGGCAGATCGGACAGAGCGTGGGCACGCACCAGGGCGTCGGTGGCGTCCGGATGGTCGGGCCGCTCGCGCACGCTCCTGGCGCTTTCGGTTTCGAACACCCGGCGCTGCGCCAGGAACGCGATCCGCCAAACGACGAGGTCCACGCCATCACCAGTCGCATCTGGCTCGACTATGAAGCGCTCTGCCCAGAACTGCTCCCCCGTTTCCGCCGATACCAGCTGCGCATTGACGCCAGCGCGCCGTCCAGCTTGCGCACGCTTCCTGCAACCGCATAGCGCACGCCGAGTTCCTGGCCGGTGCGTTCGATATCGACCCGCTTCCCCGTCGCCGAATTGTGTGCCGTTATCCGAAGGCCGCATAGCGCGACAACTCGGTTGTCAGGTCCTCGACGATGGCGTCGACGGCGTGCTCGTCCGCATCGTCGCCCAGCTTGTCGAATGGCAGCACGACCAGGATAGCCGCGGCCGCTCTATAGGGATCGGGGTGGTATTTTCGTACGGCCACGCGGCGCATCCAGTGTGGCGGTGGTAGCGGTCCTGGATGCGACACCGATGAAAGGTGCGAGGGCGGCAGACCAAACGATCGACGCGCCCAGTACGGCCAGACAAACGCAGGCCGCTATGTCCCAGCCCGCCGACGCCGCCTGGGTGGCGGGATCGAGGCGATGCTATGTCCGTCGGACGACGCAGACAAGGCGGCAGCGCCGATTCGGCGTTCGATGGATCAGGTGCCGGTTCAGCGATGGCGATGCTTGACGGTGCGGGATCGGCCGTCTCGGCTCGATCGGCGAGCCGGTGACCGGATAGCGTGACCGCCGGTAGAAAGCGATAGCCGCGCCCGGGCAGCGTCTGGATGCAGCTACCCAGTTCTCGCCCGGCATCCAAGACCCGTCGCAGGTTGGAAAGCTGAACCGAAAGATTGTTCTCCTCCACGATCACATCCGGCCAGACCGCGTCCATGATTTCCTGGCGCGTTATGATCGCTCCACGACGCTCGACCAGGAGGCTGAGGATCCGAAACGCGCGGGTGCCGAGGGAGACACGGCTCGTTTGGCCGTCCGGGTGCACGCGCAGCAACGCCCCCGCCGGCCTGTCCAGCAGGAAATCGTCAAACCGAAACACCAGTGGTTCCGCCGAATCAGGCACTTGTTTCCCCCGGAGATGAATTCCCGAAGGCCGAACCGACTGGTTGATTAGCATGGCGTCAGGGCCGGCGTAAAACGGCCTTCACATCGTGAATTGAGGCCGCCGGGCGGTCCGGTCCCTCGCTTGAGTCCTGCCGGCGTTCATGTCACTCACCGACTATGACAAGCTCTCGTCCGCTGTCCGGCCTGCTCGTCGTCTCGCTCGAACAGGCGGTCGCCGCGCCCTATTGCAGTTCGCGCCTGGCCGATGCGGGCGCGCGGGTGATCAAGATCGAGCGGGCGGAGGGCGACTTCGCGCGCGGCTACGACAAGGCGGCGAATGGGCTCTCCAGCTATTTCGTCTGGCTGAACCGCGGCAAGCAGAGCCTTGTGGCCGACATCAAGCGCGTAGAGGACGCAGCCCTGCTGCATCGCATCCTGGCGCGCGCCGACGTGTTCATCCAGAACCTGGCGCCCGGCGCCGCCGCGCGCGCGGGCCTCGGCTCGGACACGTTGCGTGAGCGGCATCCAAGGCTGATCACCGTCGATATTTCCGGCTACGGCGACAGCGGCGACTACGCGACGATGAAGGCGTACGACCTGCTGGTGCAGGCGGAATCCGGGCTGGCGATGATCACCGGCCATCCCGCCGGGCCGGGCCGGGTCGGCGTCTCGGCCTGCGATATCGCCTGCGGCATGGCCGCGCATGCCGGTGTGCTGGAGGCGCTGATCGAGCGCGGCGTCACCGGCCGCGGCAAGGGCCTGAAGGTCAGCCTGTTCGACGGAATGGCGGATTGGATGAACGTGCCGCTGCTGTTCTACGAAGGCACCGGCAAGGCCCCGGAACGGCTGGGTCTCGCGCATCCCTCCATCTGCCCATATGGCGCGTTTTCGACGTCCGACGGGGCCCTGGTGCTGATTGCCATCCAGAACGAGCGTGAATGGGCCGAGTTCTGTGCCCGCTTCCTGGATGAGGCGGATCTGCCGCGACGCGCCGGGTTCGAGACCAACGTTGAGCGCGTCGCCAACCGTCCGATGGTCGATGCGCACATTGCCGCGGCCTTTGTCCGCCTGACCCGGGACGAGGCCGCCGCGAAGCTCCAAGCCGCCAATACGGCCTTTGGCTTCGTCAACGACGTGGCGGCGCTCGCGCACCACCCCGCACTTCGCCGCGCCACCGTTCAGACACCAAACGGCGATGTGGCCATCGCCGCGCCGCCGGTGTTGTTCAGCGATGGGGTGCGGCCGTTGGGGCCGGTGCCAGCCATTGGAGAGCACTCGGCTGCCATTCGCGTCGAGTTCGCAGCCTGATATTACCCGCCGCTACGGCGCGGCGGCGGCTGGTAGGCGAGCGCGATTGGAGCAGCCCGATAGGTTTCCAGGCTGCGCCCGGGCGGCGTCGCACCGCCGATGGTTGGCAGCATGATCATGTGTGGCCCTTCGGCCATACCGGTCGGCTGGAGTCGCAGCACGCGCGTGAATGCTGGCGGGGCCGTGGACAGGGTGGCTCCCCAGGCCTGGGCCAAGGGCGATCCCAGAACGCTGCTCGCCATACGCGATTCCTCAGGCCAGACCGCCAGCACCTTTCGCTGGTAATCGGCGCCCAGTTCGGGCGTCGCCGAGTGGTACGTCGCAGTGGCCTTGGTCCAGTCGCCGGACTGCGCAAACAACTCCTTGAGGAACCGCGCGGCGTAGGCAGCGTTGGCTTGCGGATCGAACGCCGCCTCCAGGGTGGGGAAGGCGTCCGGATGGTGCATCAGGTTGATCTGCATGCATCCAACGTCGATCGACCGAATCCCCTGCGCCTGCATGCCGCGAACCGCGGCGATCGCCTCCGACTTGCTGTCATAGAAAGAGCCCTGACCTTCGGCATTCACGGTCCATGGCCAGGGATGCCAGTCTCCGGTGAGCGGATCTCGTCGACCGCTCTCGACACGGCTTATCGCAGCCAGCAAATGGGGCGGTATTCCGCTGCCGCGCTCGGTCGCCTCGACCGCGGAGCGGCAAAGCAGCCCCTTTGCGCTGCTTGAGGGCAGGATCGGCTCAGCGCGGAGGGGAGACGCCGCGAGCCCGAGGAGAACCAGCGAGGTGAGGCAGAGTCGGCGCATGGCCAGACGATAACCGCCAACGGTTAGCAGGCCGTTGCCATCGTTCGCTTTACGCACCAAGGGTCCCCGCCCGCGAACAATGCTGCATTGCAAAATATCACTTGCAGACGAACGACCGGTCGCCTAGATTGTGCATCGCAGCAATGCGGCCCCTGGTCGCGCTGTCTGCTTTCTTGGACGTTTCCTCCCTAAACTTGGCGGCGCCACAAGCGTCGCCATTTTTTTGCGCCGCCGGTTCAGCCTTCGGCCAGTGTCGCAGCATTGCGGGCAAGTCCGGCGATGAACCTGGTCACGGCGGCCCGGACCGCTGCGAAGCCCGCCAGGCGCTCGATGCGGCTCTCGTCCATGTAGAGTTCGCGCGCGATCTCGATCTGCAGCGCATGGACGCCTTCGCGCGGCCTGCCGTAATGGCGCGTGATATATCCGCCGGCATAAGGATCGTTGCGACGCACAGGATGCCCGAGTTCGGACAGCAGATCCTCGACCAGGCGGGCCGTACGCGGTGCGCAGGCCGTTCCATGCGCGTCGCCGAGCACGAATGTGCCCGGCTTTCCGCCAGATCGGACGGTATGGCCGTGCGAGGGCATGGAATGGCAGTCGATGAGCAGGCAAAAGCCGAACTCGGCCCGCGTCGCCGCGATCAGTCCGGCAAGCGTGTCGTGGAACGGCTGCCAGCATGTGCGGACGCGCCGTTCCGCCTCGGCGAACGACAGCTTGCCGCGGTAGATCGACTCGCCCGAGGCAACGATTCGGGCAATCGTTCCGAGTCCGGCGCCGACGCGGGCGCTGGTGGTGTTCACCCAGGGCGGCAGCGCGTCGGCGAACATCGCAGGATCCAGCTCCCATGGCTCGCGGTTCGCGTCGCAATAGGCGCGCGGAAATGTGGCCGTGAGCAGGGGCGCGCCGTGTTCGGGCGCCGCGGCGAACAACTCATCGACAAAGCTGTCCTCGCTGCGGCGCAGACCGAGCGGATCGAGGCGGGCGGCGGCAACGAAGTCGGCGGGATATGTCCGTCCCGAGTGCGGCGACGCAAAGATCACCGGTATGGTCTGGCGTGCCGGTTGCAGCACTACGATGGGGGGCTGGGAAGCTATTTCCGAGACAACCGGGACATCCATTCCCTTATTGAAGCCGGCATGGCGACCGCTGTCACGAGCCAAGCTTGCCTGCCGCGCCGATGACGCGTTAGAAGCCCGGTTCGCGACGACGGATGGGCGCGTAGCTCAGCGGGAGAGCACCGCCTTGACATGGCGGGGGCCACAGGTTCAATCCCTGTCGCGCCCACCATCCGCCAACCTCCGCGGCTGCGACAACCCTTCGGCAGGCCGCTTCAGTGCGCCTTCTTCTGCGCCTCGTCGAATACGCTGCATGCGAGCGTCAACAGGTGTTCCGCCGTATCGGTGTAGCCGGCGCGGTCCGCATCCTTGGCCAGCGTTATCAACCGATCGGAGAGGACAAGCTCGCTGTATGCGGGCTTCGCTGCTGCGCTCATGGTCGATGCGTGCCTCATGGAATCGAACCTTCGCTATAATTGCCTGTGTAACTTTTCCGATATTGCAACTCACGGTTTAGTGATAGGTTAAGCGCGCTGGGAAAATTCGCGCAGTGCCAGCACCCGCAAAGCGGAGGCGAGTGGCCGGCCCGGGTCGCGATCGGCGTCAGTGGCTGCGATCAAACCCGTCAGCGTCTGGTTGCGCCCGCGAGCGATCTGCATCAGCGCCGCCCAGAACTCCTCCTCCAGAGCGACGCTGGTGCGGTGACCGGCGAGCGAGAAGCTTCGCTTGATCAGTCCACTCAGTTGCGGCCTCCCGGCTGAGGTGGTCCTCATCCGTTGGACAGTGTGGCGGCCACGATAGGCCCGGTTCCGGTTTCGATCACGCCGCCATTTCTGATGTTCCGCCACTCAGCCCGCGTCGCGGGCCCCGTTTGGATTTTGTCCTTACCAAGCTGCCAGTTTCGGTGCGTGTCGTGCTCATCTGCCCGCTCCAGCGAGGCGATCGTGCGCCCAGGCGGCTGCCTCGGCGACGATCGAATTGCGGTCGGCGGTCAGCCGCGCCGCGACTGCGGTCAGCCCTGGATCGCCGCTGTTGCCGATGGCGATCAGCACGTTGCGCACGAAGCGGTCGCGGCCAATGCGCTTGATCGGCGACCCGGTGAACATTGCGCGGAAGCCGGCGTCGTCCAGGGCGGCCAACTCAGCGAGCCGCGGTGCCGTCAGTTCATCGCGTGCAACCAGTTTATCGTTCGGCGTTGCATGCGCGAACCGGTTCCATGGACAGACGGCGAGGCAGTCATCACAGCCGTAGATCCGATTGCCCATCAGCGGGCGCAGCTCGTGCGGGATCGGCCCCTGGTGCTCGATGGTGAGGTATGAGATGCAGCGTGTCGCATCCAGCCGGTAGGGCGCGGGGAACGCATCGGTCGGGCAGATGTCGAGACAGCGCGTGCAGCTTCCGCAGCGGTCCGCATGCGGATCGTCGGGTGGCAGGTCGAGCGTGGTGTAGATCTCGCCCAGGAACAGCCACGAACCGTGCGTGCGCGACACAAGATTCGTGTGCTTGCCCTGCCAGCCGATCCCCGCGCGTTCCGCAAGCGGCTTTTCCATCACCGGCGCGGTGTCGACGAACACCTTCACGTCGGGCCCGAAGCGCGACACGATGAACTGCGCGAGATGCTTCAGCATGCCCTTGAGCACATCGTGATAGTCGCGATTGCGGGCATAGACCGAGATGCTGCCGCGATCGGCCAGGGACAGTGTGGCGAGGGGATCGTCCTGCGGCGCATAGGACAGGCCGAGCGCGATGACGCTGCGTGCCGCCGGCCACAGCGACCGCGGATGCGATCGCTGTTCGGTGCGGCGCGCGAGCCAGCCCATGTCGCCGTGCTGCCCGGCGGCGAGGAATTCCGCCAGCCGCGTGCGTGCTTCGGCACCAAGTTCAGCGCGGCAGAAGCCGATGGCATCGAAGCCAAGCGCCAGCGCGCGGTCGCGGATCAGTTCGGCTGCATTGCGCGAATCAGCCAGCTTCGGTGCCAAGCTCCAGGTTCGCATAAGCGTCGGCCAGCGGGATTTCCACGTCGATCTCCGGCATCGCAAGAACACCGTCGCCGATCACGGTGGAGCGCACCCATCGGTCGCCTTCGCGGGCGTACACCTCGGCGGCGATGGCATCCTGCTCCAACAGGATGTAGCGCCGGATGCTGGGGGTTGCCTCGTACTCGCGGTTCTTGGCGATCCGATCGGTCCGAGATGTGCTGGCGCTTAGGACCTCGATCACGACGACAGGGTCGGTGATCTCGGTGGCGGCGTTCGCCACCGGCGTACATGCGACCATGAGATCAGGGTAGCGGATCGTGTGCGCCAACCGCAGACGCATCCCCTCGTGATAGACGCGGCATGGGCTCTTCAACCGCTGACGCAGCGCAAACTCAACCGCGCCAGCGATCTGATTGTGAGCCACGGTACCGCCGACCATTGCCTGTGGCTGGTAGCCGTCAAACTCCCAACGGCCCTCCTGGCGATCGTCCCAGGCCAGGAATTCCTCGAGCGACATGACCGGCTGGCGCAGGCGACATTCATCGTGGATCCCTCCCGACCTCCGCGCTCAATCCTAGGGCATCACCCGCGTCCCCGATACGGCGCCACGTCCTGTGGCGGGATCCAGGCGCCGTCGGGCGGTGCGCCGGTCTGCCAGAACACGTCGATCGGAATGCCGCCGCGCGGATACCAGTAGCCGCCGATGCGCAGCCACACCGGATCGAGCAATGCCGTCAGCCGTCTCGGCGATCGCCATCGTGCAGGCCTCGTGGAATGCGCCATGGTTGCGAAACGCGGTGAGGTACAGCTTCAGCGACTTGCTCTCCACGATCCAGTCGCGCGGGATGTAGTCGATGACGATGTGGGCGAAGTCAGGCTGGCCGGTGATCGGGCAGAGCGAGGTGAACTCGGGGCAGGTGAAGCGCACGACATAGTGCTTGCCGCGCGACGGATTTGGTACGCGCTCCAGCGTCGCCGCGCCGGGGCTGGCGGGTTGCTCGACATGGTGACCGAGCTGGGTCAGGCCGGTGTAGTTCTCTTCCGTCATGTCGGTTCCTCTTGCGCCCAGCCGGCACGCACGACGCTGGCGAACGTGTCCAGCCGGCGCTCGGCGATGGCGGCGCGCAGGCCGCGCATCAGGGCCTGATAGTAGCTCAGGTTGTGCCACGTGAGCAGCATCGGCCCAAGCATCTCCTCGGCCTTGAACAGATGGTGCAGGTAGGCACGGCTGTGGCGCGTGCACGCTGGACAGTCGCAGTCGGGATCGAGCGGCAGCGTGTCGTCGGCGAAGCGGGCATTGCGCAGGTTGAAAACGCCGCGGGAGGTGTAGGCGCGCGCCGTGCGGCCGGCACGCGTGGGGATAACGCAGTCGAACATGTCGATGCCGCGTTGCACCGCTCCGATGATGTCGTCTGGCGTTCCGACCCCCATCAGGTAACGCGGCGCAACCGACGGCAGGTGCGGCATGGTGGCATCGAGGACGGCCAAGGTGGTGGCCTGGCCTTCGCCGATCGCCAGGCCACCGATCGCGTAGCCGTCGAAGCCGATCGAGGTCAGCGCGCGGGCGGATGCTTCGCGGAGTTCCGGATAGATGCTGCCCTGCACGATGCCGAACAGTGCGTAGCCTGGCCGTGGAATGAAGGCCTCGCGCGATCGTTCGCGCCCATCGCATCGACAATTGCATGGACGTCTGTGCCTGCTCTGGCGTGGCAGGGAAGGGCGTGCACTCGTCGAGCGCCATGGTGATCGTCGCGTCGAGCAGATGCTGGATCTCGACCGAGCGCGCCGGCGTCAGGCGATGCGTCGAGCCGTCCAGATGCGATCGGAACGTCACCCCGTCGGCGTCGAGCTTCCTAAGTTTGGCCAGCGACATGACCTGGAAGCCGCCGGAATCCGTCAGGATCGGGCCGGGCCAGTCCATGAAGCGATGCAGTCCACCGAGCCGCGCGATGCGTTCGGCGCCAGGCCGCAGCATCAGGTGATAGGTGTTGCCCAGCACGATGCCGGAACCGGTGGCGCGCACCGCGTCGGCGGTCATCGCCTTCACTGTGCCGGCGGTGCCGACCGGCATGAAGGCGGGGGTGTCCACGTCGCCATGCGCGGTGTGCAGCACGCCCGCGCGCGCGGCCCCATCGCTGGCGACGATGCGATGGGAGAATGTCGGCAACGCCCGCTCCCACACCGTCATGGCCGGGCTTGGCCCGGCCACCCATGTCTTTGCACCGACACGGGCGGCGCTGCTCGTGTGCGCAAGGAAAGTCGTGGATGGCCGGGCCAAGCCCGGCCATGACGGTTTGGGGGCAAGTCAGCCATCACGTTCCAACAAGCACGCATCGCCATACGAATAGAAGCGATAGCCCGCTTCGATCGCGTGCACATAGGACTCGCGCATCCGCGTGGTTCCGGCAAAGGCACAGACCAGCATGAACAATGTAGAGCGGGGAAGGTGAAAATTGGTCAGCAGCAGATCGACGGCGCGGAACCGGTAGCCTGGCAGGATGAACAGTCTGGTATCGCCTGCGAAGGGACGGACGCAGCCCTCCTCGGATGCAGCGGTTTCCAGCAGGCGGAGGCTGGTGGTTCCGACCGCCACCACCCGTCCGCCCGCGCTGCGCGCGGCATTGATCGCGGCCGCGACGCGTGACGTGATCTCCCCGCGCTCGGCATGCATGTGATGCCGCGTGATGTCGTCCGTGCGCACGGGCAGGAAGGTGCCGGCGCCGACATGCAGCGTGAGGGTGACGCGCTGGATGCCGCTTCGCTCCAGTTCCGCAAGCAGCGCCGGTGTGAAATGCAACCCGGCGGTCGGTGCGGCAACCGCGCCTTCGCGCTCGGCAAAGATCGTCTGGTAGTCGTCCTGGTCCGCGGGCAGCGGGCCCCCGGGACGAGCGATATAGGGCGGCAACGCGAGAACCCCGGCCCCCCGCAGCGCCTCGGCGAACGCGGCGTCATGCCGGTTGAATGCCAGCGTGACACCGCCATCCGCGTCGCGCTCCAACACGGTGGCGCGCAGATTCGCATTGCCTTCGAACGTCAGTTCGTCGCCGGCGTGCAAGCGACGCGCATTGCGCGCCAGCGCATGCCATGCACCATCGGCGCGCGGCTGATCCAATGTGATACCGATCCGTGCCGCGCCGCGTTGCGCGGTCAGTTGCGCCGGTATCACGCGCGTGTCGTTGACCACCAGAACATCGCCGGCGCGCAGCAGCCTCGGCAGATCGCGCACCACGCGATCCGCCATCCCGTCATGCGAAACATGCAGCAGACGCGCGGCATCGCGCGGACGGGCAGGATGCTGCGCGATACGCTCGTGCGGCAGGTCGAAGTCGAAATCGGCAAGCCGCATCAGGCGGGCGTCGGCGCGACCCGACGCAGCATGCGCACCAATGGAATTGCGATCAGCACCGCCCACAGTTTCCCCACGACCTGGCCCGCGAGAAACTCCAGGCTGCCGAAGGCCAGTGTCAGGAACACCAGCGAATCCACCACCAGCCCGACGACGGACGAGGCGACCACGGCCAGCGTGAGCCGCCTGCGCTGCAACGGTGTGTAAACGGCAAAATCGGCAAGCTCGCTCAGTGCGAAGGCAGTGCCCGAGGCGAGCACCAGCGACGCCGGCGCCACCAGCGAGGATAGCAGCGTGCCGACCGCGATCGCTGCCAACCCCCAGGTGAGCCCAAGGCAGCGCTGCACCACATCGCGCAACACCAGCGCCGCGCCGACCGTCAGGACGCCTGACGGCGCAAGCAGGCCTGGAGCCACCGGGACAAGACAGGGTCCTTGCGGCACGCAGACCGTGCCGACATGCAGGATCATCCAGTTGGCAAGCGGGACCGAGGCCAGGAAGCAGACGAACGCCCCCAGACCGATACGGGTGCGAGGCGATGTATCCATCAGCGCGGGAGATAGGTTGAGATCTCGACCAGATTGTCGTCCGGATCGCGGCAATACACCGATTGCATCGGCCCCAGCGCACCCGCCCGTTCCACCGGTCCGGACAATACGGCCACACCGCAGTCGTGCAGATGCGCAATCACGTCCTCGGGTCCCACGGCGGTGATGAAGCAGAGATCGCCGGCACCCGGTGCATCATTCGCGCCGGTCTGCCAGGACCGTGGATCGGTGCCGCTCGGCCGCACGTTGATCTTCTGTCCGCCGAATTTCAGCGCGGTGCGGTTGGCCGCGCCGAACTCCTCGCGTTCCATGCCGAGGACACGTTGATACCAGGCGGCGGTGATCTCCACGTCCCTCACATTGAGGACGAGGTGGTCGATGCGGTCGACGGTGAAGCGCATCAGGCTATTTCCTATTCTTCAATTTGATCCACTGTCGCTGTTCGCAGGAAAGCAAGGTATTTAACACGGAGTAGCAGGGAGAACCACGGAGTGCACGGAGCAGATTTCTTTTGCCCTGCGGGCAAGCAAGACGGTCCACAGCCGCGCGAAGCGCATAAATTCCTTCTCCGTGCACTCCGTGGTCCTCCCTGCTTCTCCGTGTTAAAATACTTGCTTGCTTCGTGACACACGCTGAACCGGATCATTCCAGCCCATCGTAGAAATCGTTCCCCTTGTCATCGATCACGATGAATGCCGGGAAGTTTTCCACCTCGATCCGCCAGACTGCCTCCATGCCAAGCTCGGGATACTCCAGCACCTCGACCTTGCGGATGCAGTCCTGCGCCAGACGCGCGGCCGGCCCTCCGACGCTGCCGAGATAGAAGCCGCCATTCGACTTGCACGCGTCCTTCACCGCCTTGGAACGGTTGCCCTTCGCCAGCATCACCAGTGACCCGCCGGCCGCCTGGAACGCCGGCACGTAGCTGTCCATGCGTCCCGCCGTGGTCGGACCGAAGCTGCCGGTGGCGTAACCCGTCGGCGTCTTCGCCGGCCCGGCGTAATATACCGGGTGGTCCTTGATGTAGTCGGGCAGTCCCTCGCCGCGATCCAGCCGCTCCTGCAGCTTCGCGTGCGCGATGTCGCGCGCCACCACCATCGTGCCGGTCAGCATCAGCCGCGTCTTCACCGGATACGCCGACAGCTCCCGGCGGATCTCCGCCATCGGCCGATTCAAATCCACCAGGACCGCATCGTCGCCGAGATGTTCGTCACGCGTCTCCGGCAGGTATTTCGCCGGATCGGTCTCCAGCTGCTCCAGGAACACACCGTCCGGCGTGATCTTCGCCAGGATTTGGCGATCCGCGCTGCATGAAACGCCGATCCCCACCGGCAGCGAAGCGCCATGCCGAGGCAGGCGGATCACCCGCACGTCGTGGCAGAAATATTTGCCGCCGAACTGCGCGCCGATCCCAAGCTGGCGCGACAGCTCCAACACCTTCTGTTCCATCTCGATGTCGCGGATCGCGTGACCCGCCTTGCTGCCGACGGTCGGCAACGTGTCCAGCCACCGTGTCGATGCCAGCTTCACCGTCTTCAGCGTCATCTCGGCGCTGGTGCCGCCAATCACGATGGCAAGGTGATACGGCGGACAGGCCGATGTGCCGAGCGAGCGCATCTTGCCGTCGAGATATTTCAACAGCCGCTCCGGCGACAGGATCGCCCGCGTCTCCTGGAACAGGAACGACTTGTTTGCCGACCCACCACCCTTGGCGACGAACATCAGATGGAACTCATCGGCATGATGATCGCCGGGCGCGGCCATGATGTCGAACTGCACCGGCAGGTTGTTGCCGGTGTTGACCTCCTCGAACATCGACAGCGGCGCCATCTGCGAATAGCGCAGGTTGGTCTCGGTATACGTGCGATGCACGCCCCAGGACAGCGCCTCCTCCTCGTCGCCATCCACCCACACGTGCTGGCCCTTCTTGCCGAACACGATCGCCGTGCCGGTGTCCTGGCACATCGGCAGCACGCCGCCGGCCGCGATGTTGGCATTCTTCAGCAGATCCAGCGCCACGAACCGGTCGTTCGCGCTTGCTTCCGGATCGTCGAGGATGGCGCGCAGCTGCGTCAGATGGCCCGGCCGCAGCAGATGCGACACGTCGCGGAATGCCTGGAACGCCAGCTCGCTCAACGCATCGGGGGCAATGCGCAGCACCGTCTGTCCGTCGCAGGTCGCGGTGCGCACGCCGTCGATCGGCAGCCGCTTCCACTGCGTGCGATCCGGTCCCAGCGGAAACATCGGCGAATAGAGGAAACCTGAGGGCCGCTGCATCGGGGCGTTCATCGGGCGCTATCTGTCTCCGTTATTCTTTTGTCGGCGGGCGGCGGCGGAACGAATCGAGGCTGACCACCTGTGGCGTCGCGTCCGGCTTTTCGGTTTCCGCTGCGTCGGGTTCCGGCGTCTCCGCCGCGTCCGGCTCGGTGCCGGCGCGGAAGCGCAGCCCGTAGCGCACGTGCGGATCGGCGAAGCCGGTCACCGCGCCGAGCGGAATCGCCAGGGACGCGGGCACGCCGCCGAACGACAGGCCGACGCTGATCAGCCCGGCCTCGGTGTCCATCTTCAGATCCCAGAACTGGTGCTGCAGGACGATGGTCATCTCCTGCGGATATTGCGCGCGCAGCCGCGGCGGGACCACCACGCCGGGATGATCGGTGCGGAATGTCAAATAGAAGTGGTGCTCGCCGGGCAGGCCGTTCTCGGCGACATGAGCAACCGCCTGCGCCACCACCTGGCGCATCGCCGACTCGATCCAGTCCTCGTAGGGGAGCAGGCTTTCCGGCCGTGGCTCCGTGTCGTCTTCCATCCGGGAACCTCGCTTGTTCCGGCGCACCCATAGCGCGCACCGGGCGAACGGGCAAAGGTGCGTGACAGATGGACGCGCCTTGCCGCACGCGCCGTCGTCATGCCCGCGAAATCAGGCACCCAGGCGGGTCGTAAATCAGCTGCGGCTCCGGGTTCCCGCTTGCGCGGGAATGGCAGATCGCGTCGGTACACGCGCACGCTTCCGGGGCGGCAGCCCGATCGTCGCCTGAGCCTGCTCCAGCAGCCAGTCGCGGAAGATCAAGAGGCGTGGCGGCGGTTCGATATGGTCGGGATAAACGATGAAGTACGATCGCTGTGCTCGCACGCTGAACTTCACCGGCCTCACGAGTTGTCCCGCATCCAGGTCCGGTTGGGCCAGCATGCGGCGCGACAGGGCGATGCCCAGTCCGTCGATAGCGGCGCGCAGCAGAAGATCCGTCTCGCTGAACGTCATCCCTCGACGGGACAGCACCACATCCGCCCCCAGGGCGCGGAACCACTCGTCCCAAGGCTGCAGCGGCGTATGCAGCAGCGTCGCCTTCGCCAGGTCGCCCAGTGTCCTCGGCAAGCGGCCGCCATCGAAGCGCGGACTGCACACCGGGAATACATCCTCGTGCGCCAGTTGCACCGCAACCAGGTGCGGCCAACGCCCTTCACCATATCGGACGGCGAGATCCACGCCGTCCGTCGCGAAATCCGCCAGCGCCTGGCCGGCGCGCACATTAATGTCGATGTCCGGATGGCGCCGACTGAATTCCGCCAGGCGCGGTATCAGCCAATGCGTGGCGAAGGCCGGCAGCACGCTGACCGTCAGGCTGTGCGCAGGGTGGACGCGCAACGCGGCGACGCCGCGGGCGATGCGATCCAGTCCTTCCCGCACCGAGGCCGCAAGCTGCCTGCCCGGTTCGGTCAGCGCGACGCCTCGGCTGCGGCGTTCGAACAGCTTTACACCCAACTCGCGTTCGAGCGCCTTCATCTGATGGCTGATCGCGCCGTGCGTGAGGTTCAGTTCGGCTGCGGCACGGCTGAAATTGAGCTGCCGGGCGGCGACCTCGAAGGCGCGCAGCGTATGCAAGGGCGGCAGGCGTGGCGTCATGTGATGTGAGCCCGATTGACCGGTCGTGTGAGGAATTATCGTTACACTGTGGGCGATGTCCAGCCTATCTCAGGGTCTACCCGTCCATGACACTCACAGCGCCAGGAGCGCCGCAACATGGCCCGCGCCTTCACCACCCTGGCGTTTTCGCCGTCCGTGCGCGCCGCGCAGCTTCGCCTTGGCTCGCGCGAGCACAACGAGAGAGCCGCCGCCAGAGAACCGGACCGGGCCAGCCTGTCGGAGGAGATGCAGCGCAGGATCGCTCGCGCCAACAGCGTGATCATCGGCACTGCCAGCCTTGATGGCTGGCCGCACGTGCAGCATCGCGGCGGGCCACCGGGATTTGTCAAGGTGCTGGGGCCGTCTGAACTGGCGTTCGCCGACTACAGCGGCAACCGGCAATACATCACTGTCGGCAACCTGGCCGACAACGACCGCATGTTCCTGCTGCTGCTCGACTACGCCGAGCGCACTCGGCTGAAGATCTGGGGACGCGGCAAGGCAATCGAGGATGATCCCGAATTGCTGGAGCGCGTGCGCGATCCGGACTACAAGGCGCGGGTCGAACGGGTGATCCGCATGCGGGTCGAGGCCTGGGACACCAACTGCAACAGCCACATTCCTCATCTGGTGCCTTGGGATGCGGCGCATGGCTGAACCTGCCGCCGCTGTTGTCCCGCTGGCGGGCGAGGGTACGACCCATCTGGGCATCGTTGCCGGCCTTGCGATGGGGCCGGCCGTTGGGCTGGGTCTCGGGCGCTTTGCCTACGCGCTGCTGCTGCCGGCGATGCGCGCCGATCTGGGATGGAGCTACGCGGTGGCGGGCGCGATGAACACCGCCAACGCGGTGGGGTATCTGGTCGGCGCGCTGGCGGCGGCCCCGATCGCCGCGCGCGTCGGCGACAAGTGCTGCTTCCTGGCGGGCGTGCTGCTGACCGCGGCGTCGTTGCTGGCGACTGGGCTCGCAACCGACACCGTGGCACTTGCGCTGCTGCGCGTGGTGGCGGGGGCCGCGGGCGCGCTGGCATTGGTCACTGGCGGCGCTCTGGCTGCGTCCGCCGGCGGTGGCGGCGGCCGAGGACGGCCGACGCTGGCGCTCGGCGTCTATTTCGGTGGGGCGGGGTTCGGCATGGTGGTCTCGGCGTTCGCCGTGCCGGCGCTGGTGGCCTCGGTCGGCTGGCGGAGCGGCTGGTTCGCGCTGGGTGCGCTCGGGCTGTTGGGTGCCGCGGCGGCGCTGCCGGCGCTGGCCCGCGCGCCCTCAATGGCGGCACGGGGAACCTGGCGCCCGCCTGCCTTCACTTCGCTCGCGACACGCGGGCTGCGCGCGGTGCTTGCAAGCTACGTGCTGTTCGGCGCCGGCTACATCGCCTTCACCACCTTCATCGTGGCATATCTGCGTTCGCGGCTGGGCTTCGGCGCTGCCGAGGTCACGCTGTTCTGGGGCTGTGCCGGTGCGGCGGCGACGTTCGCCGGTCTGGCGTGGGGGCCGCTGCTGGCGCGGCTGTCAGGCGGACGCGGCGTGGCGGCGGCCAACGCCGTGGTGGCGCTTGGCGCGATCCTGCCGGTGCTGCTGCCGACGCACGCGGCGGTGTTCTTCGCGGCTGTGCTGTTCGGCGGGTCGTTCCTGATCGTGCCGACCTCGGTGACGGCATTCGCCCGCAAGGCGGCACCACCGCATGCCTGGACCGCGGCGATCGCCATGCTGACCACGGGGTTCGCGATCGGCCAGTGCATCGGCCCTTGGCTGACAGGCGAGGTGTCGGATCGCAGCTACGGCGTGGCTGGTGGGCTGCTGTTGTCGGGCGGCATTCTGGCGGGGGCGGCGGTGATTGCGCTGCTGCAACGCGAGCCGCGTGCGGGTTGAGGGCGGAGAGGCAGGAAACGGCCCGCCATCGCATAGATCCCAGGTGCAGCGTCAAGCGGCTTGCCGCCCTAACCCGCCAGCAGTGCCTGCGCGCACGCATCCAGGATCGCATCCGCGTCGATGCCATATTCGCGATACAGGTCGGGAATGTCGCCGCTCTGGCCGAAATGGTCCGGCCCGAGGGGGATCACGCGCTGGCCGCGCACGCTTCCCAGCCAGGCGTGCGTCGCCGGATGCCCGTCCAGCACGGTGACCAACGCCGCATCAGGCGCGAGCGGGGCAAGAACCTGCTCGATATGCGACAGGGCCCCCTTGGTACCAGCACGGCGCCCGCGCAGCGCACCAATCCAGCCGGCGTGCAACCGGTCGGGACTGGTAATGGCGAGCAGCCCCGCCCCCGGCTCTTCGGTCTGCAGTTCGGCGAAGGCAGCGGCCGCCTCCGGCGCGACAGGACCCTGATAGCCGATCGCGATGCGCGTCCCCGGCGCAGGCGGCACCACCCAATGGGCTCCAGCGATCACCGCGTCTTTGTCCAGCGCACGCGTGGGCTGCTCGAGCTGTCGGGTCGACAGGCGCAGCCACACCGATGACCCATCCGCGCGCTGCATGTGGTCGAAGGCGTGACGCAGCATGATTGCCAGCTCGTCCACATGCGCCGGCTCGAAGCTTGCCAAACGGTCGGCGGCCATGCCGATCAGCGGCGTGTTGACCGACTGGTGCTGTCCGCCCTCCGGTGCCAGCGTCAGCCCGGACGGCGTGGACACCAGCAGGAAGCGCGCGTCCTGATAGCAGCCGTACAGCAGCGCATCGAGGCCGCGGTTGACGAACGGATCATACACCGTGCCGACCGGCAGCAGCCGCGCGCCGGTCATCGCCGGCGTCAGCCCCGCGGCACCGAGCAGCAGAAACAGGTTCTGCTCCGCGATGCCGAGCTCGATGTGCTGGCCCTTGGGCGACATGCCCCAGCGCTGCGCGCTCGCCAGCTTCGCATCGCGGAACACGTCGTTGCGCGTGTGCCGGTCGAAGATGCCGCGCCGGTTGACCCACGGTCCGAGATTGGTCGACACCGTCACGTCCGGGCTGGTGGTGACGATATGATCGGCCAGCGCCTTCAGCTCGCCCTGTCCGCGGCCGATCTCGGCCAGGATGTCGCCGAACCCCGATTGGGTGGAGAGCCTGCGACCAGCAAGCTGCGGCGTCGGCAGCGCGGCCGGAACGGCGACCAGCGGCGCGGACAGCGCCCGGCCCTGCGGCGTCAACGGGGTCGCGAACGGGCACGCATCCAGGAACTCGCGCAGGTCCTGCTCATCCACGCCGAGCCCCTCGAACAGGTCCCATTCGTGGCCGGGCCGGATGCCCATGGAGGTTCGGAACAGCTCCATCTGCTCCTTGGTCATCAGGCCGGCGTGGTTGTCCTTGTGGCCGGCGAACGGCAGCCCCATGCCCTTGATCGTGTAGGCGATGAAACATGTCGGCTGATCGCCATCGGCCGCGGCTTCTCGCAGAGTCTGGATCACCGTTTCGATGTCGTGGCCGCCGAGATTGGTCATCAGCGCGCCGAGGTCGTCGTCGGACAGCGTGTCGATGATCGCGCGTGCCTTCGACCGCCCCAGGTCGGCCAGCAACGCCTGACGCCAGGACGCGCCGCCCTGGAAGGTCAGCGCGGAATAGAGCGAGTTCGGGCAGTCGTCGATCCAGGCGCGCAACGCCTCGCCGCCCTCGCGCGCGAAGGCGGCCTCCAGCCTGCGGCCGTATTTGATGGTGACGACGTTCCAGCCCATGTCGCGGAACAGGCCCTCGATGCGGCCGAACAGCCGATCGGGAACCACAGAATCAAGGCTCTGGCGGTTGTAGTCGATGATCCACCACAAGATTGCGGACGTCGTGCTTCCAGCCCTCGAGCAGCGCCTCGTAGATGTTGCCCTCGTCGAGTTCCGCATCGCCGGCGATGGCGATGTGGCGCCCGGGCGGCAGATCGGTGCGGCCGAGCCCGTGCAGGCGCACGTAGTCGGCCATCAGCGCGGCGAACGTGGTCATCGCCACGCCGAGCCCGACCGAGCCGGTGGAGAAATCCACCTCCGGTCCGTCCTTGACCCGCGACGGATAGGACTGCACGCCGCCAAGCTGGCGCAGCCCCTGCATCTTCTCCAGCGTCTGCCGGCCGAACAGGTAGTTGATCGCATGGAACACCGGCCCGGCGTGCGGTTTCACCGCGATGCGGTCCTGCGGACGGGCGATCTCGAAATACAGCGCCGCCATGATGGAGATGACCGACGCGCAGGACGCCTGATGCCCGCCCACCTTCAGCCCGTCGCGATTGGGCCGAATGTGGTTGGCGTTGTGGATCATCCACGACGACAGCCACAGCAGCTTTTTTTCCACCTGCTTGAGGATGTGCACCTGGCGGGAGTCGGCCGGCGCGAGCGAAGGGAGGGTGGCGAGCGGCGTATCCATGGACGTTCTGATCTCCCGGGGCGAACCCAGTCGCAGCTTAGCGCAACCCTGATGGTTAGCGCAGCCCCCTTGGGTTCTGAAGCACCGCCGCATCGCCCGGAGCCCGGAAGGTGACAAGTGCGGGCGAGGAAATCCCGATGGGCGCGGTCAGAGGCCGGGATTGGTACGGCATCGTAGATATTCCGTCGTAATCGCGCAGGCTTTGCGCGGTCCAGGAGTCCACCATCTTTTGCGCCGCGGACATATCAAGCTACAGGATCGTGCGTTGTGGGGTACTGCTCTCTGTCGGAACGTTGAGTTTGAGCTGGATATTCATCGCGCCACCAGCCGCGCTTCGCCAGAACTCGCCGCCAGCACTTGGTCACCGTACAGCGCCAGCATCGGCCAACCCATCGTTCGGCATTGGCCCATCTCAATGCCGCTGGTCGATGATAATGGTACAGAGACGGCATGGCATGGCATGTCATACCAAGCGTCCTAAATGTTGACGCACGGCACTGCCCACACAGACGTCATGGCCGGGTTTGACCCGGCCATCTGTACCGGCACTCCTGCCGCAAAGATGGCCGGGTCAAGCCCGGCCATGACGGTTTTGCGGTGACGCCGCACCTGCCCGGAGAGTCAACCTTTAGGGCGCTTGGTATCAGCCATCGCAGGTCATGGTCATGGTGTTGCACGCATTGCCTCGGGCGAAGCAGGGCGGCATGAGCGACGGCAACCAGGTAGTCGGGAACATTGGGCTGATTTATGCGTGTTATCGTCTATCGCACCTTGGTTGGAACGTGATGCCGACAACCAGAAATGCGCGAGGCATCGACATCATTGCTTATTCGCCGGATGCCTCGCGTTTTTTGAGCATACAGGTCAAGTCATTATCAAAGGACCCGGGGGTCCCGCTTGGAAGGACGCTCGACAACATCATCGGTCAGTATTGGATTATAATTAACGGCGCTCGCTCGGAGGAGCCTGTCGCATTTATCATGCTCGCAGACGAGGTCAGAGAGAAAGCCATTCGTCATGAGAAAGACGGCAAGCTTTCCTATTGGCTAGATCGACGCGCTTACATTCAAGACCAGTTCCGCAATAAATGGGAGCGACTCGCGCTCCTTCCCGTGTGATCGAGATGCTGTGCACCGGATTTATCGCGATCCGGCGTGAAAGCAGCAACGGGCGACGATTTCGGCGAAAGTGCTCGGTGAACCCATCATTTCGGTACGATTTCAGACGTCGCGGAAATACGCTGGCGCCGGGTCCCGAGCGCGTGGAATCAGCCCAGCTGCCGCGCCGTGATTGCCGCGCCGCGCTTGTCCTCATCGCGCCGACAAACGACGAAT
Organism: uncultured Alphaproteobacteria bacterium; assembly: GCA_963780095.1. GTDB lineage: Bacteria > Pseudomonadota > Alphaproteobacteria > Acetobacterales > Acetobacteraceae > JAMXLO01. The sequence goes on along the minus strand of CAWABH010000053.1, from coordinate 82,678 downwards.
ATTGTTCAGCTCAACGCCGAAATAGACGTGCTCCAGCGCGATCTCGAATGTCACTGCTTCGAACCGAAGGAATTCTTCAGGTTGCGTGAGGCTTTCCAACTCCCAGCCGATATCAGTCTTGCGGTAATGCTCGACCCGCATCTGATCCTGATAGACCAACACGATGTGCCGCAATGTCGGTAGCGCCTTGTAGAAGCGCAGTTTGTCCCCCCGGTCCACATCCATGGTGGAAGGTGACAGCACCTCCACGACGACGAGCGGATCAGTGACGAAATTGCGCGTACCCAAACGCCCGCACCGCACCAGGACATCCGGTCGCGGCCGATCGATGCCTCGCTCGTTGTCGGACCGCTGTACCCCGATGCCGCCTTGGTAGACACGGCAACCTTTCGGGTCCATTGCCAGTTTCAATGGTGCGCCGATGTTGCTGGCGATCTGCTCGTGGACCTCCGTCGGGTTCGTCATCGCGACAATCTGGCCGGCCACCAACTCCCACGACCTGTCGTCCTGCTGCCCGTCGAGGAACGCGTCGAACTCGCCTATCGTCACCGGCAACTGGGTAAGGATTGCCTCGGACATGGTCGTCTCCTTCAACTCCATCCCCGCGCCAGCTTGCGCACGGTGGTGGACGCGTTGCGCTTGCCCTCGCCGGCGTAGTCCTCGTGCCAGTCCTCGATCTTCGCCGGATCATACAGGTAATTGACCATCAGCGTGGCGCTTTCCTTGGCGCCCTTCTCCGACGTATCGCCCAGTATGTTGATCCGTTCCACCCGCGCACCGTTCGACAGGTGGAAATGCGCCACCGGATCGCGCGCCCGCTTGCCGCCATTGGACTCGACGAGCAGATACCGCGCACAGAGCCGCACCAGCACGGGTTCCACCGTCTTGCGCAGCCCCACCTCGCGCCACCAGCCGCGCTTCGCCAGGATCTTCGCCAGCGCCTGATCGCCCGACGGCGCCGGCATCGCCGAGGCGAGGCTGGCAGCCTCCTCGTCCGACAGCAGGCCTGGCTGGTCCGAGGCGAGCTTCTCGTCCAGCCAGGCACGGAAGCCGGGGATCGGCGACAGCGTTGCGAACGTCTTCAGGTTGCGGAACTCGGGCGACAGTTCCTCGACCACGCGCTTGATCAGGAGATTGCCGAAACTGATCCCCGCCAGTCCCTGCTGGCAGTTGCTGATCGAATAGAAGATCGCGGTATCCGCCTCGCGCGGATCGAGCAGTGGCGCCTTCTCGTCGAGCAGACGCTGCACGCTGCCGGCCAGCCCCTTCACCAGCGCCACCTCGACGAAGATCAGCGGCTCGCCGGGCATGCGGGGGTGGAAGAAGGCGTAGCACCGTCGATCGGAATCCAGCCGGTTCTTCAGATCGCGCCAGGAGCGGATTTCGTGCACCGCCTCGTAGCCCACCAGCTTCTCCAGCAGCGCGGCGGGGCTGTTCCAGTCGATCCGCTGCAACTCGAGGAAACCGATATCGAACCAGGCGCCGAGCAGGCTGCGCAGGTCAGCCTCCAACGCCGCCAGCAGCTTGTCGTCCCGGCGTATCTTCAGCAGGAAGCCGCGCAGGTCGACCAGAAATTTCCGCCCATCCGGTATGGTGGTGAACTGGGTCAGCAGCCGCAGACGCGGCGGCTCCAGCGCGCGCCGCAGGGCGGCCTTTGCGGTGGCGCGCTCGGCAGGGTCGGTCGCGGCCTGCACCGCGCCGTAGGCTGTTGCCACGGCATCAGGATCGGAATCGAAGCTGGCCAGGGTGCGCAGGAATTCCCGGCGTCCTGCTTCGTCCAGACCCTGATATGTTTCAGCCAGCTTGGCGGCGCGATTGCGGGCGCTCACTTCGCCGCCGCGTCCGCCCAGACAGGCGCGCATCTGGGCTGTGATCGACTCGTCCTGCACGCCAGCCGCCATGTCACGCCAGACCGTGGTGATGCGGCGAATGGCCCGGTCGAGCAGACCGGGGACGGCGATATCGCTCATGCAGGCATTTCCTCGCTTTGGGCGACGATCATAGCGACCTGCGCGACAGATGCGATTGAGATGTTGTCGCCGCCAGCGCAGGTGTGAGCGCGGGAAGCAGGTCTTCCGCCACAAGTCCCGGCCCGGCGAGCACGGCAGCGCGGCCATGCAGGAAGGCCCCCGCGGCCGCGGCGTCCCAGAGAGCCATGCCCTGGGCAAGCAAGCCCCCGATCAGGCCGGACAGCACATCGCCTGACCCAGCGGTCGCGAGCCACGGTGGCGCAGAGGCGTTGATCGCAACCTTGCCGTCGGGCGCGGCGATGATCGTGTCGGCCCCCTTCAGCAGCACGACCGCACCGGTGCGTGCGGCCGCAGCGCGAGCGGCAGCGATCCGGTCCTCGCCGATACTCCCGAAGGTGCGGGCGAATTCGCCGGCATGCGGCGTGAGAACGGCGGCGCCCCGCAATGCGTCGGGATCGCCGGCGAAGGCAGAAAACACGTCGGCATCTGCGACGACGCAGCGACCGGCAGCCAGCAGCAACGGCAACGTGGCGCGAGCCGCATCCGGCCCCAGTCCAGGTCCGCACACCCACACATGCCGCCGCTTGTCCTCGAGCAGTTCGGCCAATGACGAATCGCTGACCAGGACGCCCGGCGAGCCCGACCGATAGATATCGCCGCGGCCGAATGCGGCGATCGTCACCAGGCCGGCACCGCCGCGCCGTGCCGCATCCGCAGCCAGCCTTGCCGCCCCGGTCATGGTCGCGCCGCCCGCCACGGTGACATGACCGCGCGAATACTTGTGCGAGTCCGGTTCGGGCGTCGGCACGCGCCACAGTTCCGGCAGATTGGCGAAAATGCTTGCCCGTACCTGCTGCAGAACGGCCCGAGGCAACCCGATATCGGCGAGCGCGATCTCGCCGCAGAGCACGCGGCCTGGCAGCAGAAGATGTCCTGGCTTGAGCCGGAAGAATGAGACCGTCATCGCTGCCTCCGGCGCATATCCGCGCACCGCGCCTGTCGCGCCGTCGAGCCCGCTCGGCACATCGACCGCCACGACACGCCGGGCCGCACGCAACGTGTCGGCGGCGATGCCGTCCACATCGCGCGCGAGGCCGGCGCCGAACACGGCATCGACCACCAGTTCCGCACGCGCTGACTCGGCCGGCGCGAAGGACGCAGATGGTCCGTGCCAGCGAGAAGCGGCATCGGCCGCGTCGGAGCCCGCACGCGGGGGTGCCAATGCCGCAAGGGTGACCGGCCATCCTTCCTGCTGAAGTAGCCGCGCGGCGACGTAGCCGTCGCCGCCGTTGTTGCCAGGGCCCGCCAGCACAATGGTCCGGCACGAGGGAAACCGTGCTCGAATGGCGCGCGCCACCGCCCTGCCGGCATTCTCCATCAGCGTCGGCCCAGGCACGCCGAGCGAGGGCGACGCAGCGTCTGCACGCGCCATGTCGTCCGGAGGCAGCAACTCCGGCCGGCCCGCGAGCCTCTGCACCCAATTTGGATCGAATGTCACGCGTTGTCTCTGACTGTCGCCAGCGAGACCACCTTCGCTGAATTGCCGCCGTCACGCGGCAGGCACCGGCGCCGTTTGGGGGACACTTGATCAGCCGAGAGTACCAAGCACTTCCTCGTCTGTCGGGAACCGGCCGCTCGCCTTCTTGGAATAGGCAAGCCTCCCGTCCACCGTGATCTCGAAGACGCCGCCACCAGACTTGCGCAGGGCAACCTGGGCTGTTGGCATCCTGCCGATCATCATGTCCCGCACCGCACGGGCGCGCGGCTCATAGCCTCACGCCCCGCAGTATTCGATTTCGACCTGCATCCTGTGATCTCCTTTCTTGGGAAGCCGCGGCACCGTGGCACCTGCCGTCGCAGGCGGCAAGCAGGCATTCGCGATCGAAACCGAAGAACCGTAGGGACCGTGTCTCCCTCGCGCCGGTAATGCCTTTGTGGTGAATCCATCCCTGTTGAGGCACACTGTTGCCCCATGAGCGAGCACCGCATCATCCCGGTCATCCTGTCCGGCGGCTCCGGCACGCGACTATGGCCGGTTTCGCGCGAGAGCTTTCCCAAGCAGCTCTGGCCGCTCGTCTCGGACCGCACGCTGCTTCAGGAGACGGCGCTGCGGGCGCACGGCGATGGCTTCGCCCCGCCGGTGGTCGTGTGCAACCAGGAGCACAGGTTCCTGATCGCCGAGCAGCTCCGCGCCGTGAACATAAACGATGCCCGCATCGTGCTGGAGCCGGTCGGGCGCAACAGCGCGCCCGCGATCGCCGCGGCAGCGGTCCTCGTCGCGGAAGACGACCCGGACGCGATTCTGTGGATGCTGGCCGCCGACCATGTGATCGCCGATACCGCCTCGCTGCGCCGCAGCTTCGCCGCGGCTGCGGTGGCGGCGCACGCCGGGCGCGTGGTGACATTCGGCATGCGTCCGGCCGCGCCCGAAACCGGTTACGGCTATATCGAGATCGGCGCCGCTCTGGACGATGCGCCGGGGGTGTTCGCGGTCGCCCGCTTCATCGAGAAGCCTGATGCGGCAACGGCGGCGCGCCTCGCCACCGACCGGCAGCATCTCTGGAATTCGGGGATGTTCGTCTTCACCGCACGGACACTGCTCGACGAGATGGCGACGCACGCGCCGGACGTGCTTCGCGCCGTCCGCCTGGCCGTCGCGGAGCGGCACGAGGACCTTGATTTCATCCGCCTCGGCGTCGAGGCGTTCTCCGCCAGCCCCTCGATCAGCCTGGATTATGCCGTCGCCGAACGCACGACCCACGCTGCCGTCGTGCCGGCCGATATCGGCTGGTCGGATGTCGGCAGCTGGGGTGCGCTGTGGGAACTGGGACACAAGGACGCAGACGGCAATGTCGCGGTCGGCGACGTGCTGCTGGAGGGTGCCCGCAATTGCTACGTCCGCAGCGATGGGATGCTGGCCGCCGTGGTCGGCCTGGACGACGCCGTCGTCGTGGTGACCGAAGACGCGGTGCTTGCCATGCATCGTGACCGGGCGCAGGACGTGAAGAAGGTCGTCGACCGGCTGAAGGCCGCCGGGCGGCATGAGGCAGTTGCACACAATCGGCTGTACCGTCCCTGGGGCTTTTTCGAGAGCCTGATTCGGGGCGAGCGCTTCCAGGTGAAGCGCCTCGTCGTGTCACCCGGGCGCAAACTCTCGCTGCAGAAGCACTTTCATCGCGCCGAACACTGGGTGGTGGTGCGCGGCAGCGCCCTGGTTACGCGCGACAACGAGACCCTGCTGGTGCGCGAGAACGAGAGTGTCTACCTGCCGCTGGGCTGCGTTCACCGCCTGGAAAATCCCGGGAAAATCCCGCTTACGCTGATCGAGGTGCAGTCCGGCGCCTATCTCGGTGAGGACGATATCGTGCGCCTCGACGACGTCTACAACCGAACGTCGTCGGACTGACAAACCGCAAGAATATGTGCGAACCGGAATGCCGTGGCACGGATATGCGCCTCGGCGGGAAAATGCAGTCCGTGGAACACCAGGACGATTGCCGCCGCAACGATGGCAATGCGTCGCACATCGAGCCCCGAAGGCAGCGGACCTGCCAGCAGCGGCAAAGCATACGCACCGGCCAACCCCACAATCGCGCCGAGCACAACCTCGGGTAGCGAATGGGCGCCGAGCGCCAGGCGCGAAATACCGACCACGATCGCGGCGAGGGCGGCCAGGGGCAGGACACTGGCGCGCCGGCGGAGCAGCAGAGCGGCGAGGCCGCCAGTGACGACCGTGGCGGCGGCGACGTGGCCGCTCGGGGTACGAATATCGATATGGCCGAAGCTGTGCGAGCAGGCAAGAAAGATGAGTTTCAACGCCAGCATCGCGGCGAAAGTCGCGACCACCGTCACCGCCCAGGCCGCGGCACCGCGCCGCCAGCCCTGCGCCAGCAACGCAATGCCAATGGCGAGGACGAGCGGCAGAACGACAGCCTGATCCGCGAGATCGGTGATGAAGGTCACGAGCCGGAGGATACCTGAGAAATCATTTCAGTTCCTTGAACAACTGCGACAGGTGGCTGCCTGGGCCGTCACATCTAGGTGCTCCCTTGGACAGACTCCAGCCGTAACCGCAGAGTGACAGCAAGACGTCTCGGGTGGCCGCCCCTCCATGGATTCCTACCTGCTCGCATCGATCGTCTTTGCCTGCGTGTTCGCCGGCTCGATGGTCGGATTATGGCTGAATGCGTGGCTGCCGGAGAATCACCGTTCGGCGTCCTCGCATGATGCCATCAAGCTCGGCACGGGCATGATCTCCGTACTGGCCTCGCTGGTGCTTGGGCTGCTGACCGCCAGCATCAAGAACTCGTTCGACGCGACCGACGGGCAGATCCGCACGTTCGCCGCCAACCTGATCCTGCTCGACCAGACGCTGCGCGACTACGGTCCGGACGCGGGCAAGGCGCGGAAGCTGCTCCACGACTACACCGCGCGGGCGATCGAGGACCAGTGGCCGCAGGAGGTCGGCCAGCGCGTTCTGATGGAGGACACCAACTCCGGGCAACTGCTGCATGATGCACACCTTGCCATCGTCGAGCTGCCGGCGAACGATCCGTCCCGCCAGGCCTTGCGTGGCAGTGCGCTTGCTCTGATGGACGGTATCCTGCAAACGCGCTGGCTGCTGATCGAGCGTGCCGAAAGCTCGATCCAGCCCGTCTTCCTGGTAATCCTGATCGCCTGGATCGTCCTGATCTTTGTCAGTTTCGGCTACAATGCGCCGCTCAACGCGACGGTGATCAGCGCCTTCTTCATATGCGCGGTCGCACTCGCCGCCTGCCTGTTCATCATCACGGAGATGGACACGCCCTTCGACGGCTTGATCGTGATTTCCAGTCATGCCATGCGGGATGCGCTCGCGCATATGAGCCAATGAGGGGATGATGCCATGGCCTTCGATTTCAGCGGCAGGCGCGCCGTGGTGTGCGGCGGCAGCCGCGGCATCGGACGTTCGATCGCACTCGGCCTGGCCGAGGCCGGCGCCGCCGTCTCGATCTGCGCCCGTGGTGCGGAGACGCTCGAGCAGACGCGCGCCGAGATCGCGAAGTTCGGCCACACGGCGCATTCCGGCGTTTGCGACCTCGCTGATGGCGCGGCAATCCGCGGCTACATCGGCGCGGCGGCCCGGGCGCTCGGCGGGATCGATATTCTGGTCAACAACGCATCCGGTTTCGGTTCGACGGACGACGAGGCCGGCTGGTCGGTCAGCATGGCCGTCGACATGATGGCGATCGTTCACGCTACCCAGACCGCGCTGCCATTCCTCAGGGACGCCAAGGGCAATGTGGTGAATACCTCGTCGATTTCAGCGATGCGGACATCGGCGCGGCAGCCGCCCTATGGCGCGATCAAGGCTGCGGTGATGCATTACACGGCGACACAGGCCGCGATGTACGCGAAGGACGGCATTCGCGTGAACGGCGTGGCCCCTGGCTCGATCGAATTTCCCGGCGGCGTGTGGGCCAGGCGGAAGGATGACAATCCGAATCTCTATAACGCGATCCTGCGTTCCATTCCGTTCGGGCGCCTCGGGCACCCGGAGGAAGTCGCGAATGTGGTGCTGTTCCTCGCCTCGCCCCTCGCGTCCTGGATCACCGGCCAGACCATCGTCGTGGACGGCGGGCAGCTGTTGTAATACCGCCCCTTCACCGTCATGGCCGGGTCTTTTCAGCAGTCCGTGACAACACGTCGTGGATGGCCGGGACTGATCCCCGGATCCAGTCCCATAGGCGCTAACCTAAGCGTACGGATCGCTGTCTCATCGTCATGGCCGGCCCCCGGGTCGGGCCGAAGGCCCGCCCGAGGACATGCCTCGTGCCGGCCATCCACGTCTTCGGGAACCGCAGCAAAGCAAGGCGTGGATGGCCGGGCCTGATCCCCGGATCAAGGCCGGGGACGGCCATGACGATAAACCTCGGTTCCAGGGCCCTAAGTCAGCGCCTATGGGATCCAGTCCGGGGACGGCCATGACGGGAATAGCGTAGGTCCCGCCAGTTTCAGGACTTCGGCTGCGCCGCGTAGGTGGCGGACAAGTACTTGACGATGGTGTTCGCTGTATCGTCGTCGATCGGCGCCCCGAGGGCCTCGCGCATCTTGGTGACCTCCGCCTTCCAGGCGTCGGGCGTGAGAAACACCGAGTTCATCTTGATGTAGTTCAGCGTGTGGCAGACGGCGCAGCTTGTCGTGACCTCATCCAGTCCCGGACCGGGCTTCAGCGCCACCTCCTCCTGCGCCAGGGTGGGCGTGGCGCAAAGCAGCGGGGCAACCAGAAGAAAGCGAAACATGCGCGCCTCCCTATGCCACGGTCACGGCGACCTGTTGCGGCACATTGTTATGGTACCCGGCGGGATTGAACTTCAGCTTGTCCACCTGCGTCTCGCCGGCATTGTTGGTGGCGCGCGACGAGACGACGTAGTTGCCGGGGGAAAGCCTTCCCGTAGGGAAGGTGAAGGCGCGGAAGGCAAAGCGGCCCAGGTCCTTGCGAAGGCTTGCCTCCTTCCACGTCTTCCCACCATCGAGCGAGACCTCGACCAGCTTGATGCCGTGACCGCGGTCCCATGCCACGCCCTGCACGGTAAATCCGGCAGCGGTCAGGCGCGTACCCTCAATGGGACCGGCGACCACCGAATTGACCACGATGTCGGTGATCGGCCAGGTGGTTTGATTGTCCTGTGTCGGGAAAGGATGATCCACCGGGAACATGCCTGCGGGCACGCGGTACGCCTTCTGCATCCAGAAGTTGTCGAGCGGCCTGGTACTGAGCTGGATGCTGGTGACGTGCTTGGTCCAATAGGTTGCGGTCCATCCGGGAACGACAACGCGTGCGGGATAGCCGTTCAGATGAGGCAGCTTCTCGCCGTTCATCGTCGTGGCGATGATCACTTCATCGGCCAATGCCTTGTCCATCGGCAGGCTCTTGTGGAAATCCGGCGTGGTCGGCAGCACCGGCCCATCCGCGCCATCCAGCCACACTTCCACCGCGCCTGCCTTCACGCCGACCTTGGCCAGCACATCCTTCAACCGCGGCCCACTCCACGCGGCACTGCCCATCGCACCGTAGCCCCACTCCACACCGGCAACATGCGGCGACGACAGGCCGCGGCGATTGCCCGAACATTGACAAACCGCGACCACCTCCACCTGTTCGAAGTTCGTCCGCAGATCGTCGAGGCTGAGAGTGATCTGCCGTTCGGCTGCCTCGCCGCCAACGCTCAGCGACCAGTTGCCCAGGTCCGCCATCGGCGGAATACCGGCGAGATGGTAGCGGACGAAGAAGTCCTCGTTCGGTGTGACCGCGGTCCGGAAGACGTCGATCGGCGTTTCATAGTTCGGCGGCCGGTCGGTGAGGCGGATCAGCTTTTGCTTGCCGGGCAGCGTCTCGACCACCGCCTCATCCCGTGTTCCATCGGGCAGCAGCGGGCTCATCCAGCGTGGCCTTTCCATGGCTCTTGCCGAACCGGCAGCCAGCGCCGCCGCGCCGGCCCCTGCGATCAGTCCTCGACGGTTCATCGAACGCCTCCCTGGCATCCCGGGCGGTATGTGGTTGCGAAGCGTTATCCGGCAAGACGAGTGTCGGCAATCGCCAGATCCGCGAGTGAATTGTCCACGCAGGCCTCGAATGGAATTGCGCGGTCGAGTGCTCCGCCGGAGCGCATCGCAGCCTGCAGCCGATCGAAGCCTTCGCGTTTCAGCACCGGATCAGGCGCGAAAAGTTGGAGTTTGCGGTAACGGTCGATTGCCGCGCCGAAAATGTCGGGTGCAACCATGGGGAAGAAAGCGCTCAGGGCGCGGGCGATGTCATTTCCCGGCGTGTCGGCCATCCAATGGAGTGTGCGCGTCATCGCGCGCGTCATCGCGAGAAGTTCGGCACGTCGCGTGTCGAGCAGCGGGCGACGCGTGACCAGCACCGTATAGGCGGTGAGGCCGCGATCCGCGGCGGCGTACCAGACATGGCCTGCGCCAGATGCGATCAACTCCTCGGCATAGGGTTGGAATAGTTGTGCGGCAGCAATCGAACCTGCACGCAGCGCCTCCGCATTCTCGGCCATGCTGGGGCCGCTTATCCTGTCCAATCTCGCGGGGTCGATACCGGCGCGGCGTATGTCATCCTGCAGGCATAGCCACGGGGTGGGCACTTCGGCGACCGAGGCGAACCGAATGCCGGCAAGATCTGCAAAGCGGAAATCCGGGCGCGGCTCGCGGCCGATGACGAAGAACGGGTCGCGCGCGATGACGTCGCAGATGCAGACAGTATCGGATGCCGGCTCCCGCGCATGTGTCAGCAGTACGCGCAACGGGCCACCCCACATGACGTCGATGTCGCCGGCGCGGAGTGCGGCGGCCGTGCGCGCGGGATCGGACGAGGGCAGCAGCGTTACGTCGACGCCCTCGGACTGGTAGGCGCCGATGGCGTGCGCGGCATAGAACGGCGCGTAGAAAAGCGCACGAAAGTTCTCCGAGAGCCGGATCGCCATCCATATCCTCCTGGACATTGGTCGCGCGGATGGTAGGACCTCGAGGCTGCGGCGACAAAGGAGGCGCACATGCGCGTTGTTCTGATCGGTGTGTCGCACTGGCACACGCCGTTCTACCTGGACCCGGTGCTGACACTTCCAGATGTGTCGGTGGTCGGGGTCAGCGACCCCGGCCTGTCCCGCGCGCGGGAGGTCGCCGTGAAGGCGCGTTGCCCGGCGTTCGATGATTACCGCGAAATGTGCGCGCGGCTGAAGCCCGACTTCGCGTTCGCGCTCGGCCGGCATTGCGACATGGCGGACGAGGCGCGCTTCCTGATCGGCGAACGCATTCCATTCGCAATGGAGAAGCCCTGCGCCGTCACCGCGGCGGACGCGCACGACATCGCCGCTCGCGCCGCGCAGGCCAATGTGTTCGCGGCGGTGCCTTTCGTGATCCGCTACAGCCCCCTGATCGACACGATCCGGGCGGTTGCAGCTGGGGAGGCTGTGCAGTACGTCGTGTTCAAGTTCGTCGGCGGCATGATCGACCGCTATCGCGAGCAGCGGGTGGAATGGATGCTGCACCGCGCGACCGCCGGCGGCGGCCCGCTGCTCAATCTTGGCGTGCACTTCATCGATCTTTGCCGCGTGCTGCTGCCGGACACACAGCTGAAGGTCGTTGGCTCGGCGATGTCGAACAATTTTTCCGGACTTGACATCGAGGACCACGCGGTTGTGCTGATGCGCGGCGACGGCGCAACCTGCATGGTGGAGACCGGCTATCTCTACCCCGCACCGAATTCAGTGTTTGATCTGCACTACTCGATCCGCACCGAAGGCCACTATTTCGCCGCGCGCGACAACCAGACGCTGGAGATACTCGACAATTCACGCAGGCGGGAGACGCGTTCGATGCCTCTCACCAATTCGTTCTTTTACCCGACGTTCGTCGAGGACACGCTCCGTCGCTTCGCCTGCGGAGAAAAACCAATCGCAGATCTCGCCGACATGGCGGCCGCGATGGACCTTGTCGGAGCCGCCTACACTGCTTCGCCCCTCAATCGGCGTGGCTCGTAATCGCCTGCTGCGCGCCCACGCGTTGGCAACCGGGTGCGTCGGCGCGAGGTGGCGGTAAGCCGGCGATTGAACCCAACCTGGACTTTTGGAAGCCTTGAACGAGTTGGTGCAGTCGTCCATTCGCGGTGATCCCGAAGCTGCCCTGCTGTGGGTCAGCAAGAGCCAGCGTCGTCTGTCTGCGGCGCTGGCGGAGCAGGGCTTCATCGCCGGCCAGAAGCTGGTAGGCCGCTTGCTGCGCCGCCTGGGCTTCAGCCTCCAGGCCAACAGCAAGACGCGCGAAGGCGCAAGCCACCCCGACCGCAACGCCCAATTCGAGCACATCAACGCCGAAGTGAAGGCGTTCCAGGCTGCCGGTGAACCCGCGATCTCGGTCGACACCAAGAAGAAAGAGCTCGTCGGAGACTTCAAGAATGCCGGCCGTGAGCTGCGCCCCAAGGGACAACCCGAGCCAGTTCGAGTGCACGACTTCGTTATTCCCGAACTCGGCAAGGCGGTGCCGTACGGCATCTACGACATCGCCGACAACACCGGGTGGGTCAATCTCGGCATCGGCCACGACACCGCGGCGTTCTCCGTCGACCCTAAGGGAGCCTAGTTCGTAATCACCTGCTGCGCCGAGCTGTGAACCTACCGTCCGCTCGCCGCCTAGAGTTGGCCGGAAAACAACCGAACAATTTCCGGACGCGCCCTATTCTTCATCGTCATGGCGGGGCTTGGCCCCGCCATCCACGTCCGTGCTGCCAGCACAAAGAGAACGACGTGGATGGCCGGCCGTTGCCGGCCATGACGATGTAGGTCCGATCGCTGCGCCCCTGGGAGCATGTAGTACGCCGCGAATTCTCATTCCGCTGGGACCGCCGCAACCGTCCCCTCCAACTCGCCGGCGCTGATCTGAGAGCGTACCAAAAGCTGCAGGATTCCTGCGCCCAGAATGGTGATCGCCGCGCCGATCGCCAATGCAATGACAAACGACCCGGTGACGTCGACCACGACACCGGTGGCGATCGGCGAGACGGTGCCGCCGATATAGCCGCCGAAATTCTGGATGCTGGCAACCGAGGTGCAATACGACTGCGGCGCAACCGCGGTGATCAGCGTCCATTTCCCGGCAATGCCAAGTGCCAGGAAAAACATCGCGAGCGAGATGAACACGATCGCCTGTGTGCCGTTGCCTGCTGTCGTCGCCAGGACGGTGAAAGCCCCGGATGCCAGCAGGCCGATGATGCTCGGCAGCCGGCGGCTCGCCACCAACTCCATGCCGCGCGCGTTCAGCCGATCCGTGAACCAGCCGCCCGACCACGCTCCCAGGATCGAGCAGAACAGCGGAATCGAAGCCAGGAAGCCGGTCTTTGCGATGCTGATGTGCTGCTGCATCTCGAGATACGCCGGCAGCCAGGTCTGGTACATCCACACCGCATAACCGGTGCAGAATGCGCCGAGCATCAGGCCCCACATCGACTGAAATCGGAACAGCCTGCCCCAGTTGCGCGCCTCCACCCTGCCCTCGGCCGCCCGGTTGGTCGCGAGATACGCTTCGTCCCGCGGCTCGAGTTCGGTCTTCGCCGGATCGCGATAGAGCTTGAACCACACCAGCGAACCAAGCACGCCGACAACGCCCATGGTGATGAACATCACGCGCCAGCCGAATGCGAGCATCAGTCCGGTCAGCAGCGGCGGTGCGATGAACGGCCCGATGCTTCCGCCGGAATTGTAGAGGCCGGTCGGGCGACCGCGGTCCTTCACGTGGAACCAGTCGCTGGTCACCCGCACCGCCGCGGGGAACGCCGGACATTCCGCGGCGCCGAGCGCCACGCGCGCCCACAGCAGCTGCATGTAGGTGACCGCCAGCCCGCCCAATCCCTGCGCGACCGACCACAGAATCAACGCGACGCCCACCAGGTAGCGGGGACCCAACCGATCGAGGAAATAGCCGATCGGCACCTGGCACAGCGCATAGGTGATCGACCAGGCGGATTGCAGCGCGCCGATCGCGGTGGCGCTGATACCGAACTCCTCGCGGATCTTGACGTTGCCGACGGCGAGCGTCGAGCGGTCTATGTAGTTCAAGGCGATCGCAGCGGTGACAAGCCCGACCGCTATCCACTGCATGCGGCGCATGCGTGGTGATATCGCCGAAACAGTCATGGTCTCTCCTCCTGTTCGGCGAATCTCACGGCGCCGTACCTTCGAATGGCCAATTTCCGCATGAGAGCAAGCATGTGGCAAGTGAACCCAATGCCGGATACCATCCTGCCATTCGGCCGGCTCCCGCTGGAATCATGGGCCGTTCGCGCCCATGTTGGCGGAAACACGGAGGAGTGAAAGCGATGGACGGCAGCATATCGGAAGGCGCGGCGCACACCGCGACATCGGTTGGTTCTCGGATCGACATCGTCTCCGACGCGATCTGCCCGTGGTGCTATATCGGCAAGCGACAGCTCGAACGCGCGCTGGCGCTGCTGGCACCCGAGGGGCTGCGCTTCGCGGTCCACTGGAATCCATTCCAGCTCAACCCCGATATGCCGAAGGAAGGCCGCGACCGCATGGCCTATCGCGCAGTGAAGTTCGGTAGCGCGGAGCGGGCACGCGAACTGGATGAACGCGTTGCCACCGCGGCGGCCGGTGTCGGCCTGAGCTTCCGCCAGGACCTGATGCTGCGGACACCGAACACACTCGATGCGCATCGGCTGATCTGGCTGGCCGGCAAGGAAGGCGTGCAGGACGCCGTGATGGAGGCGGTGTTTGCGGCCTACTTCACCCTGGGCCGCGACATCGGCGACATCGCCGTGCTGGCAGACTGTGCCGCTGAGGCCGGAATGGACCGCGCATCGGTGGCCGACTTCCTGGCTGGCAATGTTGCGGCGAATGAAATGCTGACGGCCGACCGGGCGGCCCGCGAGGCGGACGTGACTGGCGTGCCGGCCTTCTTCCTCGACGGCTACAGCCTGTTCTCCGGCGCGATGCCGGCGGAGACCATGGCGGAGGCATTGCGCAAAGGCCAACAGATCCTGCGGCAGCGGGCGGCGTAGCGGGCGCACGCACCCACGGCCGCCGTCGGCTATAGTCGGCGAAATTCAACCGGGGAACACACCATGTCCAATGAGATGAAGCATCCGGAGACTCTGGCGCTGCACGCCGGCTGGCGGCGCGATCCTGCAACCAATGCCGTCGCAGTGCCGATCTACCAGACCACGTCCTACCAGTTCGACAGCGCCGAACACGCGGCAAACCTGTTCGGCCTGAAGGAACTGGGCAACATATACACCCGCATCATGAACCCGACGCAGGATGTGTTTGAGAAGCGCGTCGCCGCGCTAGAGGGCGGTGTCGCGGCGCTCGCGCTCGCCTCGGGCCAGGCGGCGTCGGGCTTCTCGGTGCAGAACCTGGCACGCGTCGGCGACAATATCGTCAGCTCCACCGACCTGTATGGCGGCACCTGGAATCTCTTCGCCAACACGCTGAAGGACCAGGGGATCGAGACGCGCTTCGTCGATCCAACCGACCCGGAGGCGTTCGCACGCGCCACCGACGACCGCACGCGCGCCTACTACGCCGAGACGCTGCCGAACCCGAAACTGATCGCGTTTCCCATCGCCGAGGTTGCCGCGATCGGGCGGCGATTTGGCATTCCGCTGATCATGGACAACACCGCCGCGCCGATCCTGGTGCGGCCGTTCGATCATGGCGCTGCGGTGGTGATGTATTCTACGACAAAGTACATCGGCGGCCATGGCACTTCGATCGGCGGCGTGGTGATCGATGGCGGCAACTTCCCCTGGGATCAGCATAAGGCACGTCAGCCGCTGCTGAACACGCCGGACCCCAGTTATCATGGCGCGGTCTGGGCTGAAGCAGCCAAGCCGCTGGGGCCGATCGCCTATATCCTGCGCATGCGCGTCGTGCTGTTGCGCGACCTCGGCGCGGCGATGAGCCCGTTCAATGCGTTCCTGTTCATCCAGGGTCTTGAGAGCATGCCGCTGCGCATGCGCGAGCACTGCAAGAATACGCTGGCGGTGGCACAGTATTTATCGGGACGCAGTGAGGTGACACGGGTCATCCATCCGGCGTTTCACAAGGGCGTCGCGGCGGAGCGCACGGCGAAGTATCTGCCGCATGGTCAGGGCGGATTGCTCGGGTTTGAGCTGGCCGGCGGCATCGAAGCGGGCCGCGCGTTCATCGATGCGCTGAAGATGTTCTACCACGTGGCGAACATCGGCGATTCGCGGAGCCTAGCGATCCATCCGGCCAGCACGACCCATTCGCAGCTTACAGCGGCGGAACAGCTCGCGACGGGTGTGACGCCGGGCTATATCCGGCTGTCGGTGGGCATCGAGCACATCGACGATATCATCGCCGATCTGTCGCAGGCGCTGGATGCCGCCGGCGGTGGCGTGAAGGCGGCGGCGGAGTAACCCCCACGCCGACCCTCCCCCGCTTCGCGGGAGAGAGTTTAGGGCTCCCTCTCCCGCGAGCGGGGGAGGGTCGGGGAGGGGCTCCGTAGGTCCGCCAGAATTTGCTCCACGACATTATCCATCGCTTTCGCCACCGCGTGCGTCAGCACAGCCCCGTCGGTGAAGTCCGCCGCCTCGACAGCATAGACAATGCACTGAAGCGGCAGCACCTCCAGCGCACGCGCGAGCGCAATCGCCTCGGCTACACCGAAGCCGTGCGACGAGACGGTGCCGAGCGCGGTGGCAAGATCGGCGGTGGAACAATCGATGCGCTGGATCGTGCCGGGTGGGGCGCCGGATCGGGCAGCATCGATCAGCCACGCACGTCGCGCTGACTGAAGCTCGGCAACGAGCGCCGTCGCTTCGCCGTCCTGTTCGGAAACCTGCACATCCGCCGGCACTCGCGTTCGCAGGGTTCGCGCAATCAGCCGGCCCACTGCATCGTCGCCTCGATCAGGATTGCCGATGCCGAGCACCAGCCGCTCAGCCACGCACAACTTCCAGCTTCAGAAAGTGCGTCGCGCAGGAGATACATGGATCATGATTTCGTACCGCCTGCTCGCAGCGGATCCGCAGCGCTTCTTCCGGCATGTCCAGCCAGTCGGCGGCAAAGTTCTTCAGATCGTCCTCGATGCTCGGCTGATTCTGCGAAGTCGGCGGCACGATCTTGGCATCCTGGATGGTTCCGTCTGCGTCCAGCCGGTAACGGTGATACAGCATGCCGCGCGGCGCTTCGGTGCAGGCATAGCCAGTCCCGGCACGCGGCGACAGATCGAGATGCGGGTGCTCCGGCTCCTGGTATGCATCGATAATGCGAAGCGCCTCGTCGCACGCGTACACCACCTCCACCGCGCGCACCACAATGCTGCGGAACGGATTGTTGCAGGTCGGGCCCAACCCGGCCTCCTTCGCCGCCTCGCGCGCCAGCGGCGAGAGCAGATTGGAATTCAGGCTGTAGCGCGCAATCGGGCCGGTAAGGTAGGGCCGGCCGCGCAAATGCGAGTGCAGCGCGTTGGAACGCTTTACATGCAACTCCTCGAAATGCGCGTCATACTCCTGCGGCGTGATGTCCAAGCCCTTGTTCGACACGACGTGGCCGGCGTTGAACGGGTATTCGCCCGCCGCGCCGAGTGCGACAAACTCGTAGTCGCGCTCGCAATCGGGGAAATCGAAGCCGGACACAAAGCGCACCGTTGCCTGGGCGATGTCGCGCGCGCGCCGCAGATTCTCGGCCAGGGGCCGTAACTCGCGGCGCGAAGGCGTGCGGTAGAAGCCGCCCACCCGCACATTGACCGGATGGATCGCGCGCCCACCGAGAAGTTCCAGAATCTCGTTGCCGACCTTCTTCAGTTCGAGGCCCTTGCGCACGACGTCGCCATGGTCCTTCGCCATCTCGATCGCGCCCTGGTAGCCCAGGAAGTCGGGCGCGTGCAGCATGTAGATGTGAAGCACGTGGCTCTCGATCCATTCGCCGCAATACAGCAGCCGCCGTAGCTCCCGCACAGGTTCGCTGACCGTGACGCCGAGCGCGTCCTCCATCGCGTGCACCGCGCTCATCTGGTAGGCGACCGGGCAGATACCACAGATGCGCGCGGTGATGTCGGGCGCTTCGGTATAGTCGCGTCCGCGCAGGAAGGCCTCGAAGAAGCGCGGCGGCTCGAATATGCGCAATTCGACGTTGCGCACGATGCGGTCCTCGAATGTGATGCGCACGCCGCCCTCGCCCTCCACGCGGGCGAGGTAATCGACCTTGATCGTCTTACGGTTCATGCCGCGCGCTTTCCTGGCGGAACGGCGGCTCGCCGACATTGAACGTGCTGTAGACGCGCTGAAGGTCGCGCTCCTTCATCGCCGCACGCAGCCAGCTTGCGGCTCAGCGATACGGTGTTCGGCGTCTCCATGGGACCGAAACAGCCATAGCAGCCGCGGTTGTAGGCGGGGCAGATTGCACCACAGCCGGCGTGTGTCACCGGGCCGAGGCACGGGATGCCGCGCACAAGAACGCAGGCGGTGCCACGGAGTTTGCATTCGACGCAGACGCTGTGCGGCGGGATGTTCGGCTTGCGTGCGTTGAGAAAGGCCGTGAGCACCTCGAGCAGCTGCTGCTTGCTGATCGGGCAGCCGTGCAATTCGTAATCGACGTTGACATGCGCCTTGATCGGCGTGGAGGTTGCCAGAGTGTCGATGAACTCGGGTCGCGCATAAACTGCCTGAGTGAACTCGCGCACGTCCTTGAAGTTGCGCAGCGCCTGGATGCCGCCCGCCGTGGCGCACGCGCCGATGGTGATCAGCGTGCGCGTCTGCCGCCGTACCGCGTGAAGCCGTTCGGCGTCATGCGGGGTGGTGACCGAGCCCTCGACCAGCGACACGTCGTACGGCCCGCGCACGACACCGCGGGTTGCCTCGGGGAAATACGCGATGTCGATTGCGCCGGCCACCGCCAGAATTTCGTCCTCGCAGTCGAGCAGCGAAAGCTGGCAGCCATCGCAGGAGGCGAATTTCCAGACGGCGAGCTTGGGCTTGCGGTGGTCGGCCATCATATCTCCCTTAGCGCCAGCAACCGGCGCACATTGTCGTAGCGCATCACGGCGCCGTCCTTGCAGACGAAACTGCCGGCAAACTGGCAGTGGCCGCACAGGCCGACAGCGCATTTCATGTTGCGTTCCAGCGATAGATGGATCGTCTCGTCCGGCATACCGATGTCGCTCAGCGCGCTCGCGGCGAAGCGCATCATCACCTCCGGGCCGCACACCAGTGCCATTGCATTTTCGGCATCGATGCCTAGGCGCGGAATCAGCTTGGTCACCACCCCAACATGGCCACGCCAGTCGGTGCCGGCGCGATCGACCGTGACCTCGATCGCCATGTCGAGCTGTCGCCGCCAGCCCGCGAGTTGCCGGCGGAAGAGAATGTCCTCCGGCCGGCGCGTCCCGTATAGCAGCACGAGCTTGCCGAAGCGCCTGCGCTCCGCCTGGAGCTGGTACAGCGCCGGCCGCAGCGGCGCGAGGCCCAGCCCGCCGGCAACCACAACCACGTCGCGGCCATAGCCATCCGCCACCGGCCAGGCGGTGCCATACGGACCGCGGAGACCGAGCGTGTCACCGCGGGACAGTTTGGTGACCGCCTCGCTCACCTTGCCGACCGCGCGAACGGTCTGCACGAGCCGCGTTGCATCCGACGCGTCACCGCTGATGCTGACCGGGATCTCGCCGACGCCAAGGACGTACATCATGGTGAACTGACCGGGCGCGTAGCGCATCAACGGACTGCCATCCGGCGAGACCAGATCAAGTGTCCAGGTGTCGGGCAGCTCGCGCACGCGCCGAGCCACACGCGCAATTCGCGGCACCATGGCATCGGCGGCCACCAACGGCGGGCGTTCAGCGAGGCGGTCCATAGACGTCCAGAAGCTGCAGTCGCATGGCCTGCAGCCGTTGCACCAGCACGGGCAGGAAGCGTTTCAACAGTTCGTAGCCGAGATCGTGGTCCACCTCGCACTTGTCACGCAGACACTTCGCATCGAGCGCGATTGCACGCACAAGTTCGGTCGCGCGCGCGTCGTAGCCCCAGCGATACGGCGGCAGCAGCCAGGTCAGCCCGACAATGTCGCCCTCGCCCAGCGTCTCGAACTGTACCGCGCCACGGCCTGGCGTTGCCATTTCCAGTGCGACGCGGCCGTGACGGATCAGATAGATCCAGTCCGCCGGGTCCTCGGCATGGAACAGGTACTGGTCAGCATTGAACCGCACATTCTTCGCGCATCCCGCCGCGAGATTGACAAACCCCTCGCCAAGTCCCTCGAACAGCCTGTGCTCGGAGACGATGCGCTCAAGCCCTTCCATCGCTGCCTCCTTCGCCTCGGATGGCGCGCACCTCCTCGGTGATGTCGATGCCGACCGGACACCATGTGATGCAGCGCCCGCAGCCGACGCAGCCCGAGGTGCCAAACTGATCGACCCAGGTCGCCAACTTGTGCGTCATCCATTGCCGGTAGCGCGACCGCCCCGTGCTGCGCACGGACCCACCGTGGATGTAGGAGAAGTCCATGGTGAAACACGAATCCCACCGCCGCTTGCGCTCGGCCACGTTGCCGGTGAGGTCGTTCTCGTCCCACACTGAAGTGCAGAAGCAGGTCGGGCACACCATCGTGCAGTTGCCGCAGGTCAGGCAGCGCTCGGCCACGTCGTCCCAGCGCGGATGCTCCAGATTGGCCATCAGCAGATCGCGCACATCGTCCGCGCGCATGTGCCGTCCCATGTTGCCTTCCGCATGGGCGACGGCATCCGCGGCCAGGGCGGAGTGCTTCGCCTCGGCCGTGCGATGCGGAATGTTGGCGAGCAGGGCGGCGCCGCGTTCGCTGCCGACTTCCACCAGGAATTCGTGCTCATCGGCGAGCAACTCGGTGAGCGCGAGATCGAAGCCTGCCGCCGCCTTGGGGCCGGTGTTCATCGAGACGCAGAAGCAGGTCCCGCCGGCCTGGCCGCAGTTCACAGCGACGATGAAGGCCCCCTCCCGACGTGCCTGGTAGTGCGGATCGACATAGGGGCCTTGCAGGAGCACGCGGTCCTGAATGGCGATCGCATGCAACTCACAGGAACGCACGGCGAGAAAGGCGTATTTCTCCGCCGGCGCCGCACTTCCGGTGACAGTCAGGCCGTCGTCCGTCCGCTCCGCGCGCCATAGCCCCAACATTGGCGGGTGCAGGAAGCGCTTCCATGAATGCGGACCCACGTTGTAACCGAACAGCGCCGCATCGTCGCGCCGTCGGACGCGGTAGTGTCCGCCATCCTGTTCGTCCGTCCAGCCGGCCGGCAGATCGGCAACCGATTCAATCTCGTCATAGACGATCGACTGGTCGCGTAGCGTCGGGCCGATCACCCGGAAGCCCTCGGAGCGAAGGCTTTCGATCAGACCGGTGAGGCCCTGGGGCGTTATCACAGCCAGCTTGTGTTCGTGCATGGGCCATAGCCTTCTAAGGCTTCCTCGGCGACGCCGGAGATTGCCCGCACGAGTTAGCAGAATGTTCGCACAGCCCGTGATCAAGCTCAATGCGCGTTTTGCGCTCTTTGCGTGATTTTTCCTGCCCAACCTCAACTGATAATGGTAATCAAATCGTTAACGGCAGTAATCTCGGACGGGCGCCGCTTGCCCGAGCGATTCAGCGTGATTTTCACGCGTGACCCGCGAGCAATTGCTGCTTCAGTTTCGGCGACGCCGGCCTGGGGCCGAGGAAGGTGGCCAACATCGCTTCGGCGAATTGCCGATTGGAGATGGTGCCGATCTGTTGCCCATTGACCGTCACGGTGGCGCCGTTCCGCGTGAAGAGCAGGGAAAAGTCGTCACCGTTCTGCATCGCGGGAACCTCGGCAAGAAACCTCTCGAGATCGTCCGGTTCAACATGACAGGGAGCCTGGCAATTGTTCGCGAGGCCCTCACGCCAGGCCTTGCGAGCATCCTCCGCGCTGACGCTGCGCAGGAACCTGACCCGCAGCAGCTTTGTCTCCGGTGACTGAAGGATCTGCTCGGGATCGGTGTTCAAATGTTCCAGGTAGAGGCCCGCGACATAGATGTGGATCCCCAGAATCGAGTAGGTGCGTAGCCCGAAGCCATTGAGATGCAACGTCTTCCCGTCCACCTGTAGCGTGTCCGGCATTTGTACGCCGTCGAGCTCTGCCGCGTGCGCGACGAACCACGCGGGCACGATGAAGGCGAAGACGATCAGAGCGCGCCGCAGGGGAATGGGCGCGCCGGACAGCCACGGCCTGATGAGACTTCTCCTTTAGGGTCCAGCCGGTCATGTTGGCCGCGACGGGTGCCAACACTGGACGGCGAGTTTGCCCGGCACTGGCGTCGCCCTCAAGTGCCGCTCCGCGTGCCGTTGATGGAACTGATGCGCGCGCTGTGTCGCAAGCGGGCGCAGCCGACGACGCTGTTGATTGTGATCACGGCATGGGCGTCCAACCTAGGTGCACACGATCCCCTTGGCGCCCGCTCGGCTGGTCAGCGACGCGGCGATTTGGCATCCCCGGCGAACGACGGCTTCAACGTGCGGACATTGCCATCAGACTCCACGACCACCTGATCCGGCTGGATCGAGCGAACCACGAAGTCGCTGACATGCGCTCCCTCCTTTGCCACGATCGGCCGCGTGTTCTCCCCTGATGTGAAGATCGCGCGATTGCCGAACGGCCCCGTGATTACGGCCGTCAGGCGCGTCGGCGCATCCGCCTTCAGGACAACATCATCCGCCGTCTTTGGTGGACGCCGGTCCTCGCGGAACAGCGGGCGGCCGAGCGCGGTGGCAACCCAGCCCCGCACGACATCCATCGAGGCAAGCCCAGGTGCCGCGCGGACCGTCCCCATCAGCGGCGAACGACCTGACGTGACGGTGGCAATATTGGGGTCCGAATAACTCCGCACCTCCCAGTAGATCGTACCCGCCAGGGCGACGGCCGCGACCAGAGCGCTGGCCAGGACGCGGCTCATTGAGCGGCCGAGCGGGTTGCTGCAGATCGGAACGCGAAGATCGCGCACGTCACATCGAACGTCCCCGGAGCCGTACTGATCCGATGCAGCGCGGGCTTGACCTGTAGGTCATCCACCAAAAGCGACGGCGTCGCAACATGGATGTCCTTCAGCAGGTCCATCAGGACCGGCCACGATGCGTTGAATGAGACACGCAGGCCGATGCGTCGATAGGGGCCGGCGTCATCGCCCGGCAATGTCTCCACACTGTGCAACTGGACACCCGTCTTCAGGAGCATCGCCTGCAGACGTTCCTGCAGCGACGCGCTCGCCATTGTGTCGCTATCGCCCTCGAGCAAGGCGGCTTCGCCGGTGCCGCTGGCTGCCACAGCCTTGGACTGTTCCTGAAGGCTCGGCAGCGCCGCCGCCAGGGCTTCCATGCGCTCCACGAGCGCCGCCTGTTGCGCCAATGCCTCGGCGCGCTCTCCGTGCCACTCGATCAGGGGCGCGACAACACCCAGCCAAAGCACCACCAACACCAGTGTGGTGAGCCCAAGTGCAAGCAGTTGCCCCGCCCGTCCTGTCGGCAACGAGCGCGTCATCTCACGTCCCCAGTTCGGCGCGGGTCAGGAACATTGGTCCGCCGTTGGTTTCGTCGCGGATGACCGGTGCCGCGAAGTACCTGACTATAGGCCAGCGGGCGTACCGCAGCCAGTGCGCCACGCGCATAATGGCAGCTTTCGACTGCGTCCGTGTGCGGTTCACTTCTTTTCGGTGTGACGTTGAACTGCAATCCAGGGTTGGCAGGCGCCTCCTCGAACCACTTTCACGACAAGTCCATTTGTGTGGATACACCTCACGCATTCGTGCAGAAAAATATCGGTGTGTCACTGGAATTCAGCTAATTATAGAGCGTCTACCTCCTGAATGTCCAAAAACCAGGACGTTCCACGTCTTTTGAATGTTACCCGTTCACGCAGGGACTCAGGGCTGCGCAGCCTCGCTTGCGCGGTCGGCTCGACGCATCATACGGCTTCCTTGTTGTACGGGAATGATACGGAGATGAAGAAGTCGTGCAGTGCCAGAAAGGAATATTGGGGAAATCAATATGGCAAGTTGGAAAGACAGACTGGCTCTGACGGCCCAGAGAAATCGGCTGGAGATCATCAAGGCCAAGCTCAGCAGGCGGGATATGATTCGAATGGGGCTCCTGACAGCAGGCGGGACGCTCGTCGTCAAGCAGGGACTCAGTTCCAGGGCCTTCGCCGATGGGGGCAGCCCATCCAGCCCACCCATCCAGAATCCGTTCGTCCAAGAGATGCCGCGCCTCCCGGTCCTGCCTGGGTTCACTGATCCCAATCAGTTCGTCAGAGGCGGCCCGCCCGTTGCGACCACCGTGATCGACGGCGCAACGAAGGTGCATCCGCAACAGCTGTTCACGACGTTTCCGCCGAAGAAATACTATGAGCTGCATATGCGGGAGGCCAATGTGCAGCTTCATCCCGACTATCCGCCAAACTCGACAACCGTGTGGGGCTTCAACGGTCAGGTTCCCGGCCCGCTCATTCGTGCCAACTACGGGGAGTCAACCCTGGTTCGGTATTACAATGATCTCCCGTCGGTCAAGTTGCCGGCGCCTGACGGCTTTGGCATTGCCGAGATTTCAACCCACCTGCACAATGCCCATACGCCGTTTGAGAGCGACGGCGATCCGGTTGATTTCATCAACTCGATCAATGATCCGACACCGCTCGATCCGCTTGGTTTCAAGGATAATCATTATCCCAATGTCTACGCGGGCTATGCAACGCTTGGCCAGATTGCCGGTGCGTCGGCCCCCGGCAACCCGAATGAAGCGTTGGGTTCGCTCTGGTACCATGACCATCACCTCGATTTCACTGCCCAGAACGTCTACAAAGGCATGTTTGGTTGCTACACCCTGTTCGACAATGTCGATAACAACAACGAAAACGATACGACCCCGGGCGCGCTGAAGCTGCCGAGCGGCGATTTCGACATCCCGATCTTTTTCAATGACTTCCTGCTCAACCAGGACCACAAATTGGTATTCGACCTGTTTGATCTTGATGGGATCCTTGGCGACAAATTCGCTGCGAACGGGGCAATCCAGCCGAAGCTCACCGTCCAGAAACGTCGCTACCGCTTCAGGCTCTACAATCCCGGCCCATCGCGCTGGTACCAGTTTGCACTGACCGATCCCACAGGCACGACGCTTTTTCCGTTCTGGCAGATCTCATCCGACGGCAATCTGTTGCCGAACGCGGTGAAGGTCACAAGTGTGCGCATGTCCGTCGCGGAACGGGTCGATATCGTCGTGGACTTCAGTAGTCCCGTGTTTGGATCACTGACTCAACTGTTTCTTGTCAATCAGTTGGAGCAGGTGAACGGCCGGGGGCCGACCGGCAAGGTTCTCACTCCGGGGACGCCCATTATCAAGATCAACATGCAGCCGCTGGTGGGCAGTGATCCGAGCAATCCGGGTCTGGCGATAACCGCCGCGCCCCAAATCGGCATCCATCTGCGCGATCTGCCCGATACCGACGCTCAGCTTGCGGCAGCGGTTGCCAAGGCAAAAACCCGCACCTTCCGATTTGAGCGAGGGAATGGCGCATGGCAGGTCAATGGAAAGTTCTTTGACGAGGACGTTATCGACGCCAACCCTGCGCTGGAGGGCGAAGAGGTCTGGATTTTCCAAAATGGCGGCGGTGGCTGGAGCCATCCTATCCATGCCCACTTCGAAGAGGCGCGCCCACTAACGCACAACGGTACGCCCATCACGCAAAACACGGGTCAGGTCAACGGCAGCATCCTCTACGCGCGCAGGGACGTGATCCCGCTGGAAGACAGTAGCGAAACCAAGGTGTTCCTCCGCTTCCGCGATTTGCAGGGGCGCTACGTTATGCACTGCCACAATGTCGTGCATGAGGATCATGCAATGATGATCCGCTTCGACATTGGCACGACACCGCCGCCGGTGTGAGGGAACTGGAGTGGCGCCCGAAAGCGCCACTCCACCCAGATATTCAGGAACAGATCACATGAACAGGCGAAAGCTGCTTGTTGGGACTGCCGCGATCGCTCTTGGGCCGTTCGCCCTTGCATCGTCGGGAAACGCGCGCGACCAGGATGGCGCCGAGTGGTTCACCAATGTCGAGGTGACGACGCAGGACGGGCGGACGCTGCGGTTCTATGATGACGTCATGAAGGGGAAGATCCTGCTGATCAACTTCTTCTTCACCGCGTGCGACGCGGTGTGCCCGCTGATGACCGAGAACCTTGTCCGCGTGCAGGAGCTGCTTGGCCCTCGCGTGGGCAAGGACATCTTCATGGTCTCGATCACGCTTCAACCCGAGCACGACACGCCGGAGATGTTGGCCGCCTACGCCAGGACCTATGGCGTCGGGCCAGGCTGGCTGTTTCTCACTGGCACGAAGACCGACATCGAACTCCTTCGCCACCGCCTGGGATTTGTCGATTCCGATCCGGCCCAGGACGCCGACCCGGAGCAGCATATCGGCACAGTGCGGGTCGCCAACGAGCCGATGCACCGCTGGGCCATGAGTCCTGCGCTGCTCAGCCCGCCGGCGCTTATCCGCATGGTGAAGCGGGTGATCCCGGAGCACGCCTGACAGGCGACCCGAGGAGTCCGACAGGCAGACCGACCGGTGCGCGGGCCAGCGCCAAGCTCGATCGTCCGTCAGCGCTGCGGTGCTGGCGATGCGCTGGATATGATTAAGGCTTTTCGTGGCCCGCGTGCTGCAGCTTAGTCGCCGTGTAGAAACGTGGCAGAAGTTTGATTATTCCCGGCGTCGCTCTTGCAACATCGCGCCTTCGTTGGCGTGGACATCCCAAAAATGCAGATATCACACCTCTTTTGGTCGGCACAGGTTTAACCAAATGACCGTGGCCGTCGGCGTCCTTGCACCCGAGCGGCCGGCATGTGCTCGCATATTCTCAAGCAATGCAATGGCTGCCGACCGGTCCAATATTGTCCAAGAGATCGAGAGGGGGAAGTAGATGGAACACTTGAAGGCCTGACCGACTTGGACGCTGAATAACAAACGGCAGGAATTCTCGAGGTTCGGCTGCATCGCCGATGAGATACTGCCTGTTGCGCTGTTTACAGCCACTGATGGAGCGCTCGTTGCCAGGGGGCCCGCATCAGTTCCGGTGCATTCGACTATGACCAGTTTTGGCGAGCCGATCCCGGCCTCCGGTCGATGCCGGAAGCGATCGGCAGGCGCGTCGCATGCCGCCCGACGATCGAGAGCTGCTTTCGCGACAGATCCATACTTTCTGGACTGGAGTCACGATATAGTGATCTAAGAAGGCGAGCGGGAATGGAATTTATCAACCCATAAAGCGTTTGCCGCGTTGGATGTCCCAAAATCCGGGATGTCGCACTTCCTTTCTTCGGTAACCGTTCACGGAGTTACACCAGCCGCGCAACGAGTTCGTGCGCCAGTCGGCGGGATTGTGCGGTATCATTCTCCTAACGAAACCTTATAACAATGACAACAGTCGTGCGGTGCCGAAACGTAGTAATGGGGAATGAACATGGCAGGTTGGAAAGAAAAGCTGGCGCTGACAGCCCAGAAAAACCGACAGGAAATCGTCAAGGCGAAGTTGAACCGCCGCGAGATGATGCGCATGGGGCTGCTGACCGCGGGCGGCACGCTCATCGTCAAGCAGGGACTGAGCGCCCGCTGGGGCCAGGCCCTCGCCGATGACGGCAGCATAAATGCTGTTCAGGGGGTCGACGGCCCGCCAAGCCCACCGAGCACGCCGTGGGCACAGCCGATGCCGATACTGCCGGTGAAGGTGTCGGTTGACCCCAACGCAATGACCGCTGGTCCGGATGGCCCGAGCGGCGTCCCGACGAAAATTGTCCCGCCCGATGGCACCAGCATAATCGACGGGGCAACGAAACGGGTCCCGCAGCAGTTCTTCAGCGCCACCAACGTCAATGGCAAGGTTGTCTTTGGGCCTGGAATATCCGGCAGTTTCATACCGCAGAAGTTCTACCAGCTTGACATGAAACCGGCCCAGCAGACCTTCAATCCCGCCTATCAGCCCACCACAATCTGGGGCTTCGACGGACAGGTTCCCGGCCCGCTCATCCGCGCCACCTATGGCGAACCGGTGCTGGTACGGTTCCAGAACAACCTGCCGTCGGTCAAAGTGCCGCAGGCCTTCGGCATCGCCGAGATAACCACCCATCTGCACAACGGCCATACGCCGTTCGAGAGCGACGGCAACCCGGTCGACTTCTTCAACTCGAGCGCCGATGCCGGTCCAATCGATCCGACAACAAATCAACCGGTCAATCCGCTCGGTTTCAGGGATCAGCACTATCCCAACGTCTATGCCGGTTATACGAAGCTGGGCAACGCAGCCGGAAATAGCATCGCAACCCCCGCGGGCGACCCGACCGAGGCATTGGGCTCGCTCTGGTACCATGACCACCACCTCGATTTCACCGCGCAGAATGTCTACAAAGGCATGTTCGGGTGTTACAATCTGTTCGACGCCCTGGATTCCGGCAACGAAAACGATCCAAATCCAAATGCGCTGCACCTGCCGAGCGGCCAGTTCGACATCCCGATCTTCTTCAACGACTTCCTGTTCGACCAGAACTTCCAGACGGTGTTCGACCTGTTCGACCTCGATGGCATTCTTGGCGACAAGTTCTGCGCGAACGGGGCGATCCAGCCATTCCTGAACGTCAGCAAGCGCCGCTACCGCTTCCGGCTCTACAATCCCGGTCCGTCGCGCTGGTACGAATTCTGGCTGTTCGACGGCACCAATTTCCTGCCATTCTGGCAGATCTCGACTGACGGCAACCTGTTGCCGAACGCGGTGCAGGTCAGCAGCGTGCGCCTGGGCGTTGCCGAACGCGCCGATATCATCGTCGATTTCAGCAAGATCACCGCGTCTCGCCTGTATCTCGTCAACCGGCTGGAGCAGGTGAATGGCCGCGGACCCACCGGCAACATTCTCACGCCGGGAACGCCGATCGTACAGATCAACCTGACCGGCGGGACGGTGTCCGATCCCAGCGTCGATCCCTCGAAGGGCAGTGGCGGCGGCATCATCGGCATCCCGCTGCGACCTCTGCCTGATCCCGACTTCGCTGCCTTGCAGAAACTCGCCGCGACGCTAAAGACCCGCACCTGGAACTTCGAACGAGGCGGCGGTGCCTGGCAGGTCAACGGCCAGTTCTTCGACCCGGACGTCGTCAGCGACAATCCCGCACAAGAGTCCGAAGAGGTCTGGGTCATTCAGAACTCGGGCGGCAGTTGGCGACACCCGGTCCATATCCACTTCGAGGAGCACCGTGTGCTGACGCGCGACGGCGTGCCGATTCCTCAGATCGTGCCGGGCAGCAAGATCAATCCGCAGGTCAACGGCACCATCGATTACGCCCGACGGGACGTGGTTCCGCTGAACTTCAACAATGAGGTTCGGATCTTCTTCCGCTTCCGCGACATGCAGGGGCGCTACGTGATGCACTGCCACAACGTCGTGCATGAAGACCACGCGATGATGATCCGCTGGGACATCGGCACGCCACCGTTCTCCTGATGGCTGTGTGCCCGGCGATAACGCTCAAGCCAGTCAGACATCCAAGGATCATCATCATGAACAGACGAGACTTCTTCGTCGGGGCCGCCGCGGCTGCTGTTGTGCCTTTGGTCCTGTTGCCGTCAGGCAAGGCGCGTGCGCTCCCTCAGGACGGCGTGGCGTGGTTCACCGATGTCGAGGTGACCGCGCAGGACGGACGAACATTCCGTTTCTATGACGATCTGCTGAAGGGCAAGGTCGTCCTCGTCAACTTCTTCTTTACCGGATGCGACGCTCTCTGCCCGCTGGTGATGGAGAACCTTTCCGCCGTGCAGGACCTTCTTGGTCCTCGCGTCGGCAAGGACATCTTCATTTATTCTATCACGCTGCAACCCGAGCGCGACACGCCCGCAGGTGCTGGCGGCCTACGCCAAGACCTACGGTGCGGGGCCGGGTTGGCTTCTGCTCACCGGCAAGCCGCCTGATATCGATCTGCTCCGTCACCGCCTGGGTTTCGTCGAGTCCAATCCCATCGAGGACGCAAACCTGGAGGCGCATATCGCTGCCATACGCATTGGCGACGTGCCGATGCATCGCTGGATCATGAGTTCCTGGATTGGTCAATCCGAGCGTGATCGTCGGCGCCGTGAAGCGGGCTACGCCGGAACGCGCATAAAGCCGTGACCCAAGCAGACTGACAGGAAGAGCGAGGCCGGACCAAACCCGGGCCTCGCTTTGCCGTCCGCTGGGTGAAGCCGCCCTGCGGGATTGACCGCCCCCATGCCCATATCCTTCATGCCAGCACAGGCGGCGGGTTCCACCCGCCCCAGCAGCGACATCTTTGCGCCGTGTTCCGCGTGGCATGGTAGACAGCGGCAGGAGATCGCGTGGTGCATCGACAATGGCGGGCGGCCAGGCAGACAACACGGTAGCAACCACGCCATGAGTAGCCTCGTGACACGCCGGGCGATCCCGCTCGTTCTGCTGCTCGGAGGTTGCGACCTTGGTCCCGCTTACCTGCGGCCACAGCTCGAGATGCCGGTCGAATTCCGCGCCACATCGGCGACCGAGGCTGCCGCCTGGCCATCCGAGGACTGGTGGCGGGGCTTCAGCTCGCCCGACCTGGATGTGCTGATCGAGCAGGCCCGCGTCCAGAACCTCGACATTGCCGCCGCCGTCGCCCGAGTCCGCCAGGCCGACGCCCAGGTCAGGATCGCCGGCGCGCCGCTGCTGCCCACGGTGACAGCGACCGGCAGCGCCAGTTGGCAGCAGGTCGGCGCCACCAAGGGCTTTTCGGGGGTCTCGCGCGGCGGCAGCACGACCTCGACGATCGACATCCACAATTACAGCCTGACACCCCTGAATGTCGCCTACGAGGTGGATTTCTGGGGGCGGAACGCCGCCGCCCGGCAGGCCGCCGTCTCCAGCGCGATGTTCAGCCGGTTCGATCAGCAGGTGGTCGCGCTGACGGTGGTAACCAACGTTGCCAATACGTGGTTCACCGCCTTGGGGCTGGCCGATCGTCTGGTCGTCGCGCAGAACAACCTGGCGGATGCCGAACACACGCTGGCCGTGATCCGCGGCCGGCTCGACGCCGGCACGGCAAGCGCACTCGATCTCGCACAGCAGGAGGCGCTGGTGGCCGGCGAGCGGGCGGTGATCCCCGGCCTGCGCAACCAGCTCGAACAGGAGTTGATCGGCCTCGGCATTCTGGTGGGCCGTCCGCCTGAGGCGATCACTGTCCGGCCCGGTTCGCTTGATACGTTGTCGCTCCCACCGGTTTCTCCGGGCCTGCCATCCAGCCTGCTGGAGCGCCGTCCCGATGTGGCCGAGGTCGAGGCGGAGCTGATTGCGCAGAACTTCGATATCAAGGTCGCGCGCGCGGCATTTTTCCCATCGGTGCAGCTCACCGGATCCTATGGCTTCGCCAATGCCGCGCTCCACACCCTGTTCGGCCCGGGCGGCACGCTTGTGGCGCTCGCCGCCGGGTTTACCCAGCCGCTGTTCGATGCGGGCACGCTGCGCGGGCAGCTCGAACAGGTGAAGGGGCGATACGACGAGCTGTTGGCCGACTACCGCAAGGCGGTGATCCAGGCGTTCACGGACGTCGAGAATGCGCTGACGGCCTGGCGCTTCACCACCGAGCAGGAGGCGCTCCAGCGCCAGGCGGTGGCCACCGCGCAGCGGGCCGCCGACATCGCCCGCGCACAGATGATCGCCGGCACGGTCGACATCACGACCGTGCTGCAGGCGGAGACCACCCTGTTCAACGACCAGGACCTTCTGGCGCAAGTGCGGCTGACGCGCTTCCAGGCACTGCTGGCACTTTACAAGGCGCTTGGCGGTGGCTGGGTTCAGCCGCCGGGGCCAATCCCGGATCAGTTCCCCGGCCTGAAGCCGGGGATGGTGCCCGGCGGCGTCGCGCTGCCTGTTGGGGGCAACGTCCGATGATCCATTGCCATCGCCCAAGGATGTCCCGATATCGCGGCCAAATGGGACGAGGTTCGTCTCGAGGAACACAATGGACTCGTTGACCCGCGAACCGGTCGAATTGCTGACCCGTACCCGGTCCCGCTCGTGGCTCATGCTGGGACTGTGCCTGCTCGTGGTCGCCGGCATCGGCTACGCGATCTGGTTCTGGCCGGCCGGCTCGACCAGCCAGACGGCGCGCGATCGCAACGCAAACCAGCCGATCCCGGTGGTGGTCTTCGCGGCCGAGCAGAAGGACGTACCGATCTACCTCGACGGGCTCGGCACCGTGCAGGCCTACAACACGGTCACGGTCAGGGCCATGGTCGATGGCCCGCTGGTCAAGGTGAATTTCGTGGAAGGCCAGGATGTGAAGAAGGGCGACCTGCTCGCCCAGATCGATCCACGCACCTATCAGGCCGCGCTCGACCAGGCGGCGGGAAAGAAGGCGCAGGACGAGGCGCAGCTTGCCAATGCGAGGCTTGATCTGACGCGCTATCAGAAGCTCGTGGCCAACAACTACAGCTCTGCCCAGCAGGCCGATACGGCGCGGGCGCAGGTGGCCCAGCTTGAGGCGCAGGTAACGCAGGACCAGGCGCAGATCGACACGGCCCGCACGCAGCTTGGCTACACCACGATCATCGCTCCGCTGGAGGGGCGCACCGGCATGCGCCAGGTCGATGCCGGCAACATCGTGCACGCCGCGGATACGACGGGCATGGTGATGATCACTCAGCTGCATCCGATTTCCGTGATGTTCACGCTGCCGCAGCAGTCGCTTCCCGCGGTCGCGAATGCGATGCGCGGCGATGCACCCAAGGTGTTGGCCTATGTGCAGGGCGCCGCCGGCAGTCCGGCCGGCGTGCTCGATACCGGCGTGCTCGCCGTGCTGGACAATCAGGTCGATCCCACCACGGGCACGATCAAGCTGAAGGCGACGTTTCCTAATTCCGGCGACCGGCTTTGGCCCGGGGCCTTCGTCGGCGTGCAGCTGCAGGTCGATACGGCGAAGGACGCGGTGGTCATTCCATCGGCGGCCGTGCAGCGCGGTCCGCGCGGCGCCTATGTCTATGTGATCGACCAGAACAACACGGCGAGCCGCCGCAACGTCACCATCAGCCACGAAGACGCGCAGGGATCGATCGTCGCCGAGGGCGTGAAGCCGGGCGACAAGGTGGTGATCGACGGCACCTCGCGTTTGTCGGACGCCAGCAAGGTGACCATTGTCCAGCCGGCCGCGGCAGGGGCTTCGCCGACCGCTGCGCAGCCGGCTGCACCGGGAACCAGGCGGCGGCAGTCGGGCGGGGCGGGCTGATGCGGGTGGAAGACCCCGCCCCCCAACCCCCTCCCCAAGGGGGAGGGGGAGTAGGTACGGCAACGCGCGATTCTCCCCCTCCCCTTTGGGGAGGGGGCCGGGGGGCGGGGTAACCCCCGATGAACATCTCCGCACCGTTCATCGCCCGCCCCATCGCCACCTGGCTGCTGGCGATTGCGATCCTCCTCACGGGCGTTCTCGGCTACCGGGCCCTCCCCGTCTCCGCCCTGCCGGAGGTCGATTTCCCGACGGTGCAGGTGACCACGCAACTGCCTGGCGCGAGCCCGGAAACCGTGGAGACGCTGATCACTGCCTCGCTCGAGCGCCAGTTCGGCCAGATCCCCGGCCTGGTCACGATGACCTCCCAGAGTTCGGAAGGCACCAGCCAGATCACGCTGCAGTTCGCCCTCAACCGCAGCATGGATTCCGCCGCACAGGACGTTCAGGCGGCGATCAACGCGGCGGCGGGGACACTGCCGGCGAACCTTCCCTATCCGCCGGTCTACGCCAAGGTAAACCCGGCTGATGCGCCGATCCTCACCTTGGCGCTTACGTCGGATTCGATGCCGATCGACATGATCAGCGATGCCGCCGACACGTTGTTGCAGCCGAAACTTTCCGAGATCGACGGCGTCGGCCGCGTCACGGTGCAAGGACGATTGCGGCCCGCCGTGCGCGTGCGCGTCGATCCGGCGCGGCTTGCCGCGTATGGGCTGGCGATGGAGGACGTGCGTACCGCGGTCGCCAACGCCAACGTCAACGGCGCGAA
Organism: uncultured Alphaproteobacteria bacterium; assembly: GCA_963780095.1. GTDB lineage: Bacteria > Pseudomonadota > Alphaproteobacteria > Acetobacterales > Acetobacteraceae > JAMXLO01. The sequence goes on along the minus strand of CAWABH010000053.1, from coordinate 49,127 downwards.
AGGTGGCTTCGACGGACCGCGACTTGCCTTCGCGCTCGGCGCCAACGACCAGCTGATCGACGCGGATGCCTATCGCGACCTGGTCGTCGCCTGGCGCAACAGCGCCCCGGTGCGGCTATCCGACGTCGGCAGCGTGATCGCCGGCGTGGAGAACGACCGCGTCGCCGCCTGGTACAAGGATCAGCCCGCGGCAGTCCTCGACATTCAGCGCCAGCCCGGCGCCAACATCGTGCAGACCGTGCAACTGGTGAAGGATGCGCTCCCGCGCCTGCAAAGCGCGATTCCCTCCGCCATCAAGCTCACCATCGTCACCGACCGCACCGAGACGATCCGTGCCTCGGTCCGCGACGTGCAGATCACGCTGATCATGTCGGTCGTGCTGGTGGTGGGCGTGATCTTCGTGTTCCTGCGTTCGCCGCGCGCCACCTTCATTCCCGCGGTCGCACTACCGCTGTCGCTGATCGGCACGTTCGGCGTGATGCAGCAACTGGGCTACGCGCTGGACAACCTCTCGCTGATGGCGCTGACGATCGCCACCGGCTTCGTGGTGGACGATGCGATCGTGATGATCGAGAATGTCGTGCGCTACATCGAGCAGGGCATGCGCCCGCTGGAGGCCGCCTATCGCGGCGCGGCGCAGATCGGCTTCACCATCGTATCGCTGACCGTCTCGCTGATCGCCGTGTTCATCCCCCTGCTGTTCATGACGGGCGTGGTGGGCCGTCTGTTCAAGGAGTTCGCAGTCACCCTGTCAGTCGCCGTGGTGGTGTCGGCGGTGATTTCGCTGACCCTGACGCCGATGATGTGCGGCCGCATCCTGCGGCCGGCGCGCGAGGAGCGGCCAGGCCGCATCGCTCGCACCAGCGAGGCAGGCTTCAACGCGATGCTCGCCGGTTACCGCAGGAGCCTGCTCTGGACGTTCGGTCACCATCGCCTTGTGCTGGCGGTTGCCGCCGCCACGCTGGCCGGCACGATCGGTCTTTATATCGTGGTGCCCAAGGGATTCCTGCCGCAACAGGATACCGGCGTGGTGATTGCCGTCACCGAGGCGGCGCAGAGCGTGTCGATCCCTCGGCTGGTCGATTTGCAGACACAGGTCGCCCGGATCGTGGAGCGCGACCCTGCGGTGACAGGCGTGGTATCGTTCGTCGGTGCCGGTACGATCAACGCGACACCCAACACCGGCCGCCTCACCATCGCGCTGAAGCCGATCAGCCAGCGCGATCCGGTTGCGGTGGTGATGGCCCGCATGCAGCAGGCGATCGCTGGCATCCCGGGCATCACGGCGTTCTTCCAGCCGGTGCAGGACATCCAGATCGGCACGCGCGTCAGCCGCACGCAGTTCCAGTACACGCTGATGGATACCGACCAGATGGAGCTGGCGCAGTGGGCGCCGAAACTGTTGCATGCGCTGGCGGCTGCGCCCGAGCTGACGAACGTCGCCACCGATCAGCAGAACAACGGTTTCCGAACCTACATCAATGTCGATCGCGACGCCGCGATGCGGTTGGGCGTGTCGATGCAGGCGATCCAGGACACACTGTACGACGCGTTCGGCCAGCGGCAGATCTCCACCATCTTCGGCCAGTCCAACCAGTACCGCGTGGTGCTGGAGGCCGATCAATCGTGGCAGGCCGATCCTAATTCGCTCCGCCTGCTGCGCGTGCCGGGCGTTGGCGGCGCGCAGGTCCCCTTGGCCGGCATTGCCACGGTGACACGCACCGTTGCGCCGCTGGTGGCAACGCACCAGGCACAGTTCCCCTCGGTAACGCTGAGCTTCGATCTTGCGCCCGGCTATTCGCTGGGCAATGCGGTGAAGGCGGTAGCCGCGGCCGAACAGGCAATCGGCATGCCGGAGACAATCTCCGGTAGTTATTCCGGCGATGCCGCGGAATTCCAGCGATCGCTCGCCGCGGAGCCCTGGCTCATCCTGGCCGCCGTCGTGGTGATCTACATCGTGCTGGGCGTGTTGTACGAGAGCTGGATCCACCCGATCACCATCCTGTCCACGCTGCCGTCCGCGGGCATCGGCGCATTGCTGGCGCTGATGTTGTGCGGGACGGACCTCTCGCTGGTTGCGCTGGTCGGCATCGTGCTGCTGATGGGCATCGTGAAGAAGAACGCCATCATGATGGTCGACTTCGCCATCGAGGCGGAGCGAACGCGCGGCATCACATCGCAGGCGGCGATCCACGAGGCCTGCCTGCTGCGTTTCCGACCGATCATGATGACGACCATGGCGGCGCTGCTAGGCGCGCTGCCGCTGATGCTTGAGCGCGGCGCGGGATCCGAGCTGCGCTGGCCGCTCGGTGTCACCATCGTCGGCGGGCTGCTGCTCAGCCAGTTCCTCACGCTCTACACCACGCCGGCGATCTATCTCGCCTTCGAGCGGCTGCGCTCGCGCTTCTCGCGCCCGGGCGCCGAACCGGCGCCGGCGGAATGATATCGGCAGCCCTGGTTCTCGCGTCATGGCCGGGCCTGCCGCGGCCATCGTGCGTCCACAGGCGTGCAACATCGGAGAGGTGCCTGGTGTGACTAAGGATTTGCGATAAAATCAGTGCTCCAAGTGGCGCAACGGCCGCACCTCCATCGTCATGGCCGTCCCCGGACTTGATCCGGGGATCAGTCCCGGCCATCCACGTCCTCGCTGCCGGCGCAACGAGAAGACGTGGATAGCCGGCCCCCGGCCTTCGCCGGGGCATGCTTCGCCGGCCATGACGATGAGGCACGAGGCACGTCCGGAAATGATTCGATTGTTTCCCGTCAGACCCTAAGCAGCCTGCGCCATCCCGCGCAGCACGTAATGTAGAATGCCGCCGTGGCGGTAGTAGGCAACTTCGTCGATCGTATCGATGCGGCAGGTCACCGGCACGGTGTCCACCTTGCCATTCGGCCGGTGGATCACCAGCGACAGGTCCATCCGTGGCGAAATGTCCTTCTCCAGACCAAGGATATCAATGATCTCCTCGCCGGTGATGCCGAGCGATTTGCGGTCCATGCCCTCCTTGAAGGTCAACGGCAGCACGCCCATGCCGACCAGATTCGACCGGTGGATGCGCTCGAAGCTCTCGACGATCACGGCCTTGATGCCGAGCAGCAAGGTGCCCTTTGCCGCCCAGTCGCGCGACGAACCAGTGCCGTATTCCTTGCCGCCGAACACCACCAGCGGCACGCCCTCGGCCTTGTAACGCATCGCCGCATCGTAGATCGGCATCTGCTGGCCGGACGGCAAATGCTTCGTCATGCCGCCTTCGACATTCGTCAGCATCTCGTTGCGGATGCGGATGTTGGCGAAGGTGCCGCGCATCATGATCTCATGGTTGCCCCGGCGCGCGCCGTAGCTGTTGAAATCGCGCTCCAGCACCTGCCGCTCCAGCAGGTATTCGCCGGCCGGCGAGGTTTTCCGGATCGAGCCGGCCGGGCTGATGTGGTCGGTGGTGATCGAATCGCCCAGTTCCGCCAGGATGCGCGCGCCCTTCACATCGGCGACCGGCGACGGATCCATCGTGATGCCCTCGAAATAGGGCGGGTTCTTCACGTAGGTGGATCCGTCGGTCCAGCGATACGTCTCGCTGCCGGTATCGACCTCGATCGCCTGCCACTGCTTCGGCCCCTTGGTCACCTCGCCGTAGCGCTTGAGGAACTGCTCGCGCGACAGGCAGGCGGCGATGACGTCGGCGATCTCCTTGTTGGAGGGCCAGACATCGCGCAGATAGACCGGCTTGCCGTCGTTGCCGGTGCCGAGCGGGGCGGTGGTGATGTCCTCGGTCATCTTGCCCAGCAGCGAATACGCCACCACCAGCGGCGGCGACGCCAGGTAGTTGGCACGCACATTGGCATGCACGCGGCCCTCGAAGTTGCGGTTGCCGGACAGCACCGCGACGCCGACCAGCCGATGGTCCTCGATCGCATCGGCGATCGCTTCGTCGAGTGGGCCGGAGTTGCCGATGCACGTGGTGCAGCCGTAGCCCACCAGATTGAAGCCGAGCGCATCCAGATCGGCCTGCAGCCCGGATTTTTCCAGATACTCGGTGACCACCTGCGAGCCGGGCGCCAGCGAGGTCTTCACCCACGGCTTCGGCGTCAGCCCTTTGGCGCGGGCCTTGCGCGCCACCAGGCCGGCGGCGACCAGCACCGACGGGTTCGACGTGTTGGTGCACGACGTGATGGCGGCGATCACCACGTCGCCATGGGTGATTTCGTAGTTCTTGCCCTCGACCTTCACCCGCGTATCGACATCGTTGGCCGGCACGCCGAGGCCCTTGGTCAGCTCCGCCTTGAACGCCGATGATGCGTCCTTCAATGCCACGCGGTCCTGTGGACGCTTCGGGCCGGCCAGGCTTGGCACCACCGTGGACAGGTCCAGTTCCAGCGTATCGGTGAACACCGGTTCGGGTGTCCCAGGTTCGCGGAACATGCCCTGCGCCTTCAAATACGCTTCCACCAGCGCGATGCGGTGCTCGTCGCGTCCGGTCAGGTGCAGATAGTCGAGCGCCACCTTGTCGACCGGGAAGAACCCGCAGGTCGCGCCGTATTCAGGCGACATGTTGCCCACCGTCGCGCGATCGGCGAGACCCAGTTCGTCCAGCCCTGGTCCGAAGAATTCCACGAATTTTCCCACCACGCCCTTGCGGCGCAGCATCTGCGTCACCGTCAGCACGAGATCGGTGGCAGTCGCGCCCTCCGGCAGCTTGCCGGTCATGCGAAAGCCGATCACGTCGGGGATCAGCATGGCGATCGGCTGGCCGAGCATTGCCGCTTCCGCCTCGATGCCGCCGACGCCCCAGCCCAGAATGCCGAGGCCGTTGACCATCGTTGTGTGGCTGTCGGCGCCGTAGAGCGTGTCGGGATAGGCGATCGTCGCGCCGTCCGCCTGGCCGGTCCACACGCATTGGCCGAGATACTCCAGGTTCACCTGGTGGCAGATGCCGGTCCCCGGCGGCACGACGCGGAAGTTGTCGAACGCCTCCTGTCCCCAACGCAGAAAGCGGTAGCGTTCGCCGTTGCGCTCGAATTCGATCTCGACGTTGCGGGTCAACGCGTCGGGTCGCGCCGAAACATCGACGATGACCGAGTGGTCGATCACCAGATCGACCGGCACCAGCGGATTGACCTTCTGCGGGTTGCTGCCGAGCCGTGTGATGCCGTCGCGCATCGCGGCGAGATCGACAACCGCGGGAACGCCGGTGAAATCCTGCAGCAAAATGCGGGCGGGCTTGAACGGCACCTCGCGGTCCGAGTGCGCGGCGTCAAGCCAGCCCACGATCGATTTCGCGTCCTCGACCGTGTAGCTCTGGCCGTCCTCGAAGCGCAGGACGTTCTCCAGCAGGATCTTCAGCGTGACCGGCAGGCGAGCGATATCACCCAGCGACTTCGCCGCTTCGGGAAGCGAGAAGTAATCATACTGCTTGCCCTGGACCGTCAGTGTGCGGCGCGTCTTCAGGGTGTCCTGACCGATTGCCTTCATGGCCGGTTCGCCTTCCGTTGTGCGGCACGGTTGAGGGTGCGTGCCGCGGATGCAATGGTTGTGGCGCGGGTTTTTACACACCAGCCCGCCAGCGTCCACGGGCGGGGAGGGCGGATTTGTTGCAGGCGGCCGGCTTGGCGGCATTTCGTGGCGAGCGGCTGGTGTTCCGCGATCTCGACTTCGCGGTTGCCGCGGGCGGGGCGCTGCTGCTGACCGGGCCGAACGGGTCAGGCAAGTCCACTCTGCTGCGGTTGCTGGCCGGCCTGTTGCGGCCCGCGGCGGGGATGATGACATGGGACGGCGAGGATGCGCTGGCCGATCTGCCGGCGCACGCCATGCGGGTGGCCTATGTCGGGCACCAGGACGCGGTGAAGCCAGGGCTGACGGCTGCGGAGAACCTGCATTTCGCGGCTCGGCTGTGCGGCGCGGACGTTGGCGAGGCGCTCTCGACAGTCGGCCTTGAGGAACTCGCCGATCTCCCGGCACGGATGCTGTCGGCCGGGCAAAAGCGGCGGCTCGCCTTGGCACGGCTCGTCCTGTCCCGTGCGTCGCTGTGGCTACTGGATGAACCGACCCTGGGGCTGGACGCGGCGTCAGTGGAGCGGCTTGGCGGCATGCTGGGTGCGCACCGCAAACGCGGCGGATTGGTGGTCGCCGCCACTCACCTGACGTTGCCGGTCCCGAAGCCGCCGAATTGCAATTGGCATGAACCCACATGCAGACCAGCATGCAGGCCGGCCTCCCCCTGCCATCCTCGCGGGAGGGGGTCGGGGGGAGGGGGCCGCGCCAGTCGATGGGCCGCCACCCCTCCCCCCAACCCCCTCCCGCAAGGGGAGGGGGAGCCCTCTTATTCTTGTCGCCATCGTAACGCGCGAACTGCGGCTGTCGCTGCGGCATGGCGCCGACACGCTGGCGGCGCTGTTGTTCTTTCTGCTCACAGCCTCGCTGTTCCCACTGGCCATCGGCCCGGCGCCGGAAACCTTGGGCCGGATCGCGCCCGGCATCGTCTGGGTGTGCTCGCTGCTGGCCGCGCTGCTCCCGCTTGACCGGCTGTTCGGCGCGGATTTCGAAGATGGTTCGCTCGACCAGTTGATGCTGTGCGGCCTGCCGCCCGCGGCGATCGCGATGGCGAAGGCGATGGCGCATTGGCTCGTCACCGGCCTGCCGTTGCTGCTCGCCGCCGCGCCCGTGGCCGTGATGCTCCGAATGCCCGAACTGGCGATCCTGCCGCTGTTGATCGGATTGCTGCCCGGGACGATGCTGCTGTCGCTGCTCGGCACGACCGTGGCCGCGATCGTGCTGGGCGCGCGCCGGGGTGGCGTGCTGCTGCCGCTGCTGATCCTGCCACTCGCCGCACCCGTGCTGATCTTCGGAGTGGGCGCGGCAGACGCAGCGTCCGGCGGCCTCAGCCCGCGCCCACATCTGCTCCTGCTCGCCGCGCTGCTGGCGGCAGCCCTGCCGCTATGTCCTCTCGCCGCGGGCGCCGGTCTCCGCAGCGCGACAGAATAGGTTGAATATGGGGTTAGATAAGTAACTATAGGTTGATATTTGGCCCATCTCGCAACAAAACGGCGCGACAATGCGGCGATTTCGCGGCATCACAACAAGAACATCTCGGTGCCATCGCAATTCCTTGATTTTGCCATTGCATGAACGCGCGGCGGTTCGATACACGTGACACAGGGAAGACGTTCTGATGACGCGAGCCGAATGGCGGCGCGGCGCGGTTGTCTATTGGATTTCCGCGCCTTGCTGTTTTGACAGTAAAGCGGACGACACCGGCGACCTTCCCGGCGCCATCACACGGCCGGGCTATGTCACGAGCCTCGGTGTCGCCGCGATCCAGTTCCGGTGAGGCTCCATGGACGTTCTTGAAATGCTGGTTTCCCCCGCGCGCGACGGCATTGCGTCGCCAATTGCCCCGCCGGCGAATGAGGCGGCGATCGACTCGCTGCGCGATCTGATCGTGTCGAAGCTGACATACGCCACCGGGCGAGATCCCATGGCCGCAACCGATCGCGACTGGTTCGTCGCGGCGGCGCTCGCGCTGCGCGACCGGATCGTCGATCGCTGGCTGCACAGCGCACGCAACGACTCCAGCAAGAACCGCAAGCGCGTGTATTACCTGTCGCTGGAATTCCTCCCCGGCCGCCTGTTCCTGGACTCGCTGAACAACGCGGGCCTGACAGAGCCGATGCGGCTCGCCCTCGGCCAACTCGGTGTCGACCTCGAACGCCTGCGCGCCGTCGAGCCCGATCCGGCGCTCGGCAACGGCGGGCTTGGGCGCCTGGCCGCCTGTTTCATGGAGAGCATGGCGAGCCTGGGCATTCCCGCCCATGGCTTCGGCATTCGCTACAATTTCGGACTGTTCCAGCAGGTCATCCGCGACGGCTGGCAACACGAATACCCCGAAAACTGGCTATCCCTCGGCAATCCGTGGGAGTTCGAACGACCCGATGTCAGCTACAAAGTGAGCTTCGGCGGTTGGGTGGACTCGGCGCACGCTGTTGACGGCCGTTCCCGCGCAGTCTGGCACCCGCACGAGACGGTGGTCGCCATTGCCTACGACACGCCCGTGGTCGGCTGGCGCGGCCGGCACGCGAACACGCTGCGCCTGTGGTCGGCTCGGACGCCGGACCCGCTGGCGCTGGAGACATTCAACCGCGGCGATCATGTCGGCGCGTTGGCTGCGCGTTCGCAGGCGAACGCAATCACGCAGATCCTGTACCCGAGCGACGAGACGCCAGCCGGTCAGGAGCTGCGGTTGCGCCAGGAGTTTTTCTTTTCGTCCGCCTCGCTGCAGGACCTGCTGCACCGGCATATCCAGCAGTACGGCGAACTGCACAACCTGCCGGACAAGTGCGCCATTCAGCTGAACGACACCCACCCGGCGATCGTGGTGCCAGAACTTATGCGGCTGTTGGTGGATCAGCACGGCCTGCCGTGGGCGGAGGCCTGGCGGATAACCACAAGCACCATCTCCTACACCAACCACACGCTGCTGCCGGAGGCACTGGAGACCTGGCCGGTCCCGTTGATGCAACGGCTGCTGCCGCGCCATATGCAGATCATCTACGAGATCAACAAACTTCATCTCGACTCGCTGGCGGGTTCGCGCAAGCCGGAGATGACGCATTCCGAGGTGTCGGTCATCGACGAGGGCGGCGATCGGCGCGTGCGCATGGGCACACTGGCGTTCCTTGGTTCCCACAATGTGAACGGCGTGTCGGAACTGCACACCGAACTGATGCGACGCACCGTATTCCAGGCGCTGCACCAGCTCTATCCGGACCGGATCGTCAACAAGACCAACGGCATTACATTCCGCCGCTGGCTGTTCACCGCCAATCCACATCTTACCGCGCTGCTCCGGGATGCGATCGGACCGGAGGTCATGGATTATCCGATGGCGCTGGAGCGGCTTGTCCCGTTGGCGGACGATCCGGCGTTGCACGATCAGCTGATCGCCGCCCGGCGCACCAACAAGGAGGCTCTGGGCAGGCTGGTCGCCGAGCGGTTGGAGATCGCGATCGACCCCGAGGCAATGATCGACGTGCACATCAAGCGCATACACGAATACAAGCGGCAGTTGCTGAACATACTGGAGACGATTGCGCTGTACAACGCGATGCGCGACGAGCCTGACCGGGACTGGGTGCCGCGCGTGAAGATTTTCGCCGGCAGGGCGGCCGCCAGCTATCGGCGCGCCAAGCTGATCATCAAGCTGATCCATGACGTGGCGGATGTGGTGAATGCTGACCCGGCCGTGCGGGGTCTGCTGAAGGTCGTGTTCCTGCCGGATTATAATGTGAGCCTGGCCGAGGCGATCATCCCGGCCGCCGATCTTTCCGAGCAGATCTCGACCGCGGGCATGGAGGCTTCCGGCACCGGCAACATGAAGCTTGCACTGAACGGCGCGCTGACGATCGGCACGCTGGACGGTGCGAACCTTGAAATCCGCGACCGTGTCGGCGCGGAGAATATGTTCACGTTTGGTCTGACCGCACAGGAGGTGGAGGAGCGCCGCCGGCAGCCTGGCTTGCCGAGGGCTTTCTCGCCGGCGCTGCTGCAAGTGCTGGACTCGATTGGGTCCGGAAGGTTCTCGCCGGATGAGCCGCACCGCTACCATGATCTGCTCGCCGATCTGACGGGCAGCGACTGGTTCATGGTGACGGCGGATTTCGACGCCTATCTCGCGGCGCAGCGCGATGTCGTGGCGCGCTGGCGCGACCGCCGCGCCTGGTGGCGGTCCAGCGTATTGAATACCGCGCACATGGGCTGGTTCTCGTCCGACCGAACCATCGGCGAATATGCCGAAGAGATCTGGCGTGTGCCGGTGGAGGCCGGCGAGGGCTGATCCGGTTTATCGGCTGCAAACCAATCAATATTCAATCGGTTCGCGCCTCTTGACGCCGACCATTTCCTTTCCTAACTCGCTTGGCACTCGTGGTCAGGGAGTGCCAAGCCGCCGCCAAGAGGGTCGGCACGGCTGACGGCGTGGCTGTCGGGCGACGTGCGCGCTTCCTGCCGCTGAGCAGTCAGGAGGGAGTGGAACCATGGCACTGTTTCCCAATCCATTTGATACGCTCTCAAGCCTGCAGCGGGCTCTGGACACGTTCCGGGCAAGCGAATGGCTGACAGCGGGCCCAAGCGGCGGCGGCAGTTATCCGCCCATGAACGTGTTCCGCAAGGGTGACGACTTCGTCATCATCACGGAAGTTCCCGGGGTGAAGAAATCGGACCTCGACGTGCAGGTGAAGGGCAATACCATTCGCCTGGCCGGCACCAAATCGGTGAACTACCCCGAGAAGGCCAGCCTGCATCGTCGAGAGCGACTGGCGGGCCGTTTCGACCGAGCCATGACATTGCCAGTCGAAATCGACGCGGACGGGGTGAAGGCCGAATACCGCGATGGGATCCTGGCTTTGTTCCTGCCGCGCGCCGAGCGCGACAAGCCAAAGTCGATCCAGGTGGCGTGACATGAGTGGCAACACCGATCGTGGGACGGAGGGTACGATGGCAGCTTCACAGGAACTGTCTGTTCGCGACAAGCAGGAACTGGTTAGCAAGGAGGAGAAGACTGTACCCGGCCGCTATTACATTCCGTATGCCGACATCCACGAAACTGAAGACGCGCTGACGGTTGTGATGGAGGTGCCGGGCGTCGAGCGAAAGGACCTCAACGTCGCATTGGAGAACAACGTGCTGCGCGTGGACGCCCAGATCGATTTCGCGAAATACGAGGGCCTGGAACCGGTCTACACGGAGTACAACGTGGGCCACTATACGCGGTCCTTCACGCTGTCCAGCAAGATCGACCAGGAGAGGATCAGCGCTCAACTCGATGATGGAGTGCTGGCACTGACGCTGCCGAAGGCAAAGGAAGCCCAACCGCGGCGCATCTCCATCGGATGATCGGAGCCTCCCTCTCCCGACACGGGAGAGGGAGAACCGCCGGTCAGATGCTGACGAGCAGCGCCCAAATTGCAAGAAGGCCCACGGCGAATCCCGCCGTGGCGATCAGGCTGGACTGCGTGGAGGTCGTTGCGGCAACCCAGGCGCGGGCGCGGGTTCGATGGGTACGTCTGGCTGTGTCGGACATGGCGTGCAATCCTGGCAAAGGCACACGGCGCATGCTGCCACAGGGGCGAGGCGCCGCGTAATTCGCAAAACTCCGTACTCGCAGCGATTGACCGTCCCGTTGGCGGTGCAAGACTGCGTGGAACACCAGAGAGTAACGCAGTGCCGGCACCGAGGTTCACGACAATCTATCGCGTCCGGGGCGATGCCGGCTCGATCGCGGCGCGCGCGCAAGCGATCGCCGTCGAGCAGAGCGTCGAGATGCCGGTCTCGGCCATCGCCGAACCGGAGATCCTCGCCGACATCGTCGGGCGCGTCGAAGCGATCGAGGACCGTGGCGGCGGGCTGTTCGATGTGCGCATCGGCCTTGCGCTCGCCACCACCGGCCTGGAGGCCGCGCAGTTCCTGAATATGGTGTTCGGCAATGCCTCGCTGTACGAAGATGTTGTTCTGCAGGATGTCGAAATCCCAGCCGAACTGGCGACGGCATTCGGCGGCCCGCGCCACGGCATCGACGGATTACGCCAGCGCGTCGGCGCGGTGGGGCGCGCGTTCACCTGCTCGGCCATAAAGCCGCAGGGCGTGCCACCGGCGCGCCTCGCCGAACTGGCGGAGCGTTTCGCGCGCGGCGGCATCGACTTCGTGAAGGACGACCACGGCCTGGCGGACCAGGACTATTCGCCATTCGCCGACCGGGTGGCGGCCTGCGCCGCCGCGGTCCAGCGGGCGGCGCAGGCAACGGGACGTGCCACGCGCTATGTGCCCAGCCTGTCCGGCGATCTCGACCGAATGCGGCGTCAGATCGCGACGGCGCGCGCGGCCGGGATCGATACGGTGCTGATTTCTCCGATGTTGGCGGGCTGGGCGACATTCCAGACGCTGGTGAAGACCTTTCCGGACATCGCCTTCTTCGCGCATCCGACCATGGGCGGCGCCGCGCGCATTGCATCGGAACTGCTGGTGGGAAAACTGTTCCGGCTGCTGGGTGCGGATGCGGTCATATTCCCCAATCATGGCGGCCGGTTCGGCTACACGCCGGATACCTGTCGGGCGCTGGCCGAACAGGCCCGAGCGGACTTGCACGGGATTCGCCCCAGCGTTCCGGTTCCGGCCGGCGGCATGACGCTGGACCGCGTGCCCGAGATGCTTGACTTCTATGGACCGGACGCGATGTTGCTGATCGGCGGCAGCCTGCTCGCCGCGCGCGAACGGCTCACCGACGAGACCGCCGCCTTCACCCGTGCGGTGGCGCAACACATCTACCGGTAAACGACATGGACATCGGACAGCAGTCGCACATTCGACAATTCCGCGAGGACTACCGGTGGGATGAGGTTGCCCATCTTCCCTACAAGGAGGACGGCGCCGCACCGTTCAAGGCGATCTCGCGCCAGGTGCTGTTCCAAGAACCCGACCTGGGCTGCGAGCTGCGCTATTTCGAGATGGATGCCGGCGGTTTTTCGACACTGGAGCGTCACGAGCACATGCATGCTGTGATGATCCTGCGCGGGCGCGGCCGGTGTCTGGTGGGCGAGGAGGTGCGGACGGTCAAGCCCTTCGATCTGGTCACGATCCCGTCGTGGACCTGGCATCAGTTCCGTGCCACCGAGGGTGAGTTGTTTGGGTTCATGTGCATGGTGAACGCGGAGCGGGACAAACCGCAGTTGCCAAACGCGCAGGAATTGGAAGCGCTCCGCCGGCGCCCGGCGGTCGCGGCGTTCCTCGACGGGTAGTCGCCGCGCAGACTGTCGTCACCCCCGCACAGCCGTTGATCGCGCTTGGAACGACCTACACGAACGCCGCCCGCGTCGCGCGATCCAGGCGACTGGTCAGGTAGCCGAGATGGCGTAGCAGCAACGGCAGTGCCGGATGCGGCGGCACCGGCTCGTCCCGCAGAATGGCGAGCAATTGCTGCCACTCATCCCGCGACAATCGCAGGAACCGGCGCTGACGATCAGCATCGATCCGGATCAGATCGGCCATGCTGAGGAATAGGCGCAGCTCCTGCCGCACAACGTTCGCAGTCTCCAGTTGTCCGCCACCCGACATGACAAATCCCCTTGTTCGTCACATTGCCCATCGGCGCATGGCACGCCGTCCGATCATGGGCATGTTGCAGGTTCCCAATCCGCCGTCGTTGACCTAGATCACACGTTGCGCGGAAATCGACACCGCGGAATGCGCCAACCGGAGACCAACGATGCTGATTGTCGATGCGCAGATGCATATCCCGGCCGCCGACCGCGCAGTGTGCGAGTGGCTTGGTTGGCCGTGACCGACGCGCCGGTGCCGTCCGGCTGGCCCGCAGAGCGTCCGCTCGCCATATCGGTCAACGTCATGCTGGAGGGCTGGGCCGAAGGCAGCGCTCCCGGTATCGGCCCGATGGGCAACCCGTTGAGACCGGGCATGCCGGATCTGCAGGCGCTGTCCTGGGCGGAGTACGGACCGAAGGTGGGCGCCTGGCGGCTGCTCGATCTGCTGGACCGCGAAGGCGTGCGGGCCGTGTTCTACACCAGCGGCGTGGTGGCGGAGCGCTATCCGGACCTGCCGGCGGCGATCGCGGCGCGTGGCCATGTGGTGGCGGCACACGGCTGGAGCCAGGGCACGCTGCCGCCCTACCTGACCGCGGAAGCGGAGCAGTCGGACATCGTCCGGTGTGTCGATGTGCTGAGCCGCACCGCGGGTCGGCATCCGCCGGGCTGGCTGAGCCCGCGCTGCACGCCGAGCGCTGTGACGTCACGGCTGCTGGCACGCGGAGGGTTCCGCTGGCACGCCGACATGTTCGATGCGGACGTGCCGTACCGGATCGATACCGAGGATGGCCCACTGCTGGGTGTGCCGTTCACCATGGAGGTGAACGACATGCCGCTCTATGTGCGCTACGGCAACGAGCCCGAGGCGTTCACCCGCACACTGGCGCGGATCGTGGAGGGATGGCATCGGTTGGGCAGTCCGTTCGCCTGTCTCGACATCACTGTGCACGCGCACATCTTTGGCCGGCCCTACGGCGCGATTGCGTTGCTCGACTCGATCGCGCTGGTGCGGCGGTACGGCCACTGTTGGCTTACCGATCACGCACGGCTGGCGATGCTGTATCCGTGAGGCATTGCGACGATACAACCGCCGCGACAGGAGAGCATTCATGGCACGATTCGTGATCGCACCGCATATGCGGCTGCACGAGTGGGTGGCGGAGGAGAAGGGCTATTTCGCCGAAGCGGGGCTGGATTATGAGTTCCGTGATGAGCTGCGGTCCGCGACAGGGCGGCTTCACGACCTCGGCGACCGGGTCGGCGCCTACCAGACCTTCGAGAAGGGCCGCGGCTCTGACGTGAGCTGCGCCTGTCACTGGACAGTGAACGTCGCCGCCTCTGTGGGGCACGGCAAGCTCTATGCGGACTGCTATTCCGTGGCGCCGGCGGGGATCTTCGTGCCGCCGAATTCGCCTATCACCGCGCCCGACCAGCTTGTGGGCGTGGCGATCTCGGTGGGCTATCAGTCAGGCAGCCACTACGCGACGATCCAGGCACTCGAGCAGTACATGCCGCGGGCCGACATAAGTCTGTCATTCGCGGATGGCCTGCTGTTCCGCCGGATGGAGAAGCTGATCGACCGCGAAGTGCCAGCCGTTTCACTGTTCAGCGGGCCCTATTACCTCGCCGAGCAGCTTGGCTTCCGCAAGGTGATCGACACGACCTTCATGATGGCGTCGATGATCACGGGTGATCCCGATCCCGAGGACGTGCGCCGCTACTTCGGTGCGCTGCGGCGTGCCCAGCATGACATCGACCTGCGTCCGGAGCTCTGCACAAAGCACTACCGGCACGAATTCCCCGAGCGTTTCCACGCAGTCATGGACACGCGTCGCTGGGGGCCAGGCGAGCGGCTGGTATTCGAGCCCTACACCAAGGAGGTGTTCGAGCAGGCGTTCAACTGGATCGCCGAACGCGAGATCTTTGCGAGGGGCGAGATGGGGGCGGGACTATACGAAAGCGCCGTCCTGTCCCTGACAGGCGGCTGACCAGCTAACTTCCCGCAAGGGGAGGAGCCGCCGTTGTCGTTGCCTGTCCACCGCACCTGAACCGACATGGCCGGGCTTGCCCCCACACGGATCAGGTACAGGCACAGGTCGGAGTGTAATTCTCCCCCTCCCCTTGCGGGAGGGGGTTGGGGGAGGGGTTGCACCATCGCAAGGCGATACGGTCGGGTAAATACAAAGCTTGATTGCGTATCGCGATCCGCTCCCCCCAACCCCCTCCCACAAGGAGGGGGAGGACTCTTCTCCAGCCGCACCCTCGGGGTTGACGGACCGCCGCCCATGCTATTTATACCCCGAAGTGTAGCCAAGGCTACACTCTGTGGGAGCAGGTGCATAGTATGGTCACTGCTGCATGAGCCAAAGCCTGGTGCAACGGGCAAGCCTGTCCGACCGGACCGTCGCCGCCGGTCGCGAGGTGCTGGCCGGTCGCCGGCGCGGCATGCGGGCCTTCCTGCCGTTCGCCGGACCCGCTGTGATCGCCTCGATCGCCTACATGGACCCCGGCAACTTCGCCACCAACATCCAGGGCGGCGCCCGGTTCGGCTACCTCCTGCTCTGGGTCGTCGTGCTGGCCAATCTGGTCGCGATGCTGTTCCAGGCGCTCTCGGCCAAGCTGGGCATCGTCACCGGCCAGAGCCTGGCGCAGCTCTGCCGGACGCATTTCCCCCGGCCCCTGGTCTACGCCATGTGGATCGCCAGCGAAGTTGCGGCGATGGCGACCGATCTCGCGGAATCGCTCGGCGCCGCCATCGGGTTGAGCCTGCTGTTCGGCCTGCCTCTGCTCATCGGCCTGCTGATCACCTTCGCAGCGACCTACATCCTGCTGCTGCTCCAGGGACGCGGCTTCCGGCCGATCGAGATGGTGATCGCGGCGTTCATCGGCGTGATCGCCGTCTGCTACCTGATCGAGCTGTTCGTCGCCCCGCCCGACTGGCCCGCCTTCGCCTTCCACGCCGTGGTGCCCGGGCTCGCCGGCCCGGAAAGCGTCATGCTGGCGGTCGGCATCATCGGCGCGACCGTGATGCCGCACGCGATCTACCTGCATTCAAGCCTGACCCAGTCCCGCGTGCCCGCCCGCAACGACGCGGAGCGCCGCCGGATCATCGGCTACTCCAACCGCGAGGTGCTGGTCGCCCTCGGCGTCGCGGGACTGGTGAACATGGCGATGATGGCGATGGCGGCCACAGTGTTCAGCCAGGGCCACGCCGAGGTGGCGGCGATCGAAACGGCCTATCACACGCTGGTGCCGCTGCTCGGCATCGGCGCCGCGGCCGTGTTCATGACCTCGCTGCTCGCCTCGGGCCTGTCGAGTTCGGTGGTTGGCACAATGGCCGGCCAGACGATCATGCAGGACTTCGTCCGGTTCCGTATCCCGCTGTCCGTGCGTCGCCTCGCGACCATGGTGCCGGCCATCGTCGTGGTTGCCTTGGGCGTGGACTCGACGCAGGCGCTGGTGCTGAGCCAGGTCGTGCTGAGCCTCGTGCTGCCGGTGCCGATGATCGCCCTGCTGGTGCTGACCGGCCGGCGTGACGTGATGGGTTCGTTCGTCAGCCGGCGCGTGACCCAGGTTGCCGCGGTGATCGCGGCCACCGTGGTGCTGGCGCTGAACATGGTTCTGCTCTTGCAGACCGCCGGCATACCGGTATCCTTCCTCGGCTCCAACTGACGCGTAACAGGAGTCGCTGTGGCAATCTCGGCGCCGAACGCGCGGCGAACCGACCTGCCCGCCGAACCCACCCAGGCGCAGCGGTTCGGCAAGGCGCGGACAGCGCAGTCAGGCGCTCTGTCCGAGGATTACGTCGAGCTGATTTCCGACCTGCTGGCCAACGGCGGCGAGGCACGCCCGACCGACATGGCGCGCCGTCTCGGCGTCTCGCATGCCACCGCGATCAAGACGATCGGCCGGCTGAAGCGCGAAGGATTGGCGGTGGCCAAGCCCTATCGCGGTGTGTTCCTCACCGATGCAGGGGAACGGCTGGCCGACCGCGTGCGGACGCGGCACAGGCTGGTGGTGGATTTGCTGATCGCTGTCGGCGTTCCGGCCGAGACGGCCGAACAGGACGCCGAGGGCATCGAGCATCATGTGTCCGACGCAAGCCTCGCGGCATTCGGCAGGTTCCTTCGCCGGCGCGTCTGACACTGCTGGAGCACGCTTCTCCCCTCCCCCAACCCCCTCCCGCAAGGGGAGGGGGAGGACATATCTCCAGCATCGCCCTATCCTGCTGCATATGGCGATCTGCCATGGATCGCGCCGAAATCACGCTCCGACCCAAGCCTGATCGGGTTCTCGCCGGCAAAATGCGGATTGCGGATCGGGTAGAAGGCGTAGCCGAACCCGACCCGATCGGGTTGTCCCGCCGGCATGACCTTCGGCATGATGGCGCTTACCGCCGCCACACCGCGATGCTTCCGCCCGACCGCGCGAAAGGCGGCATGAATACCGTCGACCAGCGCCTGGTCGAAATCCGGCTGCAGGATGGACACGGACAGCACCACGACCCCTGGGTTGCGGCTGTTCACCCGACCTTGAGCCGCTGCCAGGGCATCCACGACGGCGGAGCGGATGACCTGTGGGCTCCGGCGATCGCGCTCTTTCCATTGCAGCGCATCCGGCGCGAGCATCGCCAGCGAGAGCGCGCTCGCCGGCTGCCGTGCTGAAGTGCAGTTGCACGTCGGCGTGACCAGGCGTCGGTGGGACGAACCCGACGCGATTGCCGGCGTCGAACAGCAGCTTCGCCGTCGCGAAGCCGGTCATGGTGCGCAGGAAATGCCCTGGTTCCGCCAGCGGGGAGGCAAGGCGCGCAATCGACGGATGCTGCCCCCAGCAATGCAAGAAATCCTGCACGGCCACGACAAACATCGTCGCCAGCGCATCGTCGTTCTGTTGCAGCCAGCTCCACCCGGGCTGGTCGATCCGTTGGCGCAGCCGCAATATCGCCCAGGCGAAGGGATAGTCACCCTGCACCGTTCCCATCGCAGGCGGCGAGGCGTCCATGTGGGCGCCAAGGCTGCCATCGGTCAGCCTGTCGTATTCCTGCGCGACGGATTCCAGCACGGAGCGCGACAGCAGTGTCGCCTCGGCGGGCGCGTCGCGCGGCCGCGTCAGCCCGAAGGAGCGCGCGATCGCATCCTGGCAGGCGAGCACCGCGCCGCGCCTGACATCGGTCGATACGACCGCGGGCACCTCGTTTGGCGCGATGGCGACGGCTGAACGCGGCAGGATCTCGCCCTCAGGCAGACCGGGTGTAGTTGTGATGGCGCCGCACCGGAAGCACTTGATGCGGATGGCCAGGAAGTTGGCGGGCAGATAGCCCTTGATCAGGATCGACTGTCCGCACCGGCAGAGCAGGTCGCCGATGCCCGTGCCGATGAACGGCGACACATCGCCGACCTGGATGAAATGCGGGGCGTCCAAGCCCGTCTCGGCCCCTAGAAGATGCCCTCCAGCCACCCCTGCTGCTTCGGCTGGATGATCGGAGTATCGCCGGTTTCCTGGCTCTGGCCGAGTGCGGCATTCTCGCGCAGGCGTTGGCCTTCCTTCTGCGGATCGACCACGATCCCGGGCGGGGTGGGCTTGCGCCAGAACATCAGCTTGTCGACGAAACCCTCGGAGGGTCTGGCAAGCAAGGCATCCTGGTCGACGGTGGCCCGTATGCCGGGCGATGCCGGCGGACCGGCGGCCTGTACCAGCGCCTGCTGACCCGGGCTCGGGTCACCGGGGGGCGTGCCCAGTGCCATCTGCGGCACGAGAGCCTGCTCGGCCTTCTCTCGCTCGGATTGCTCCTGGGGCCGAATTGCGCCCGGGCGGGGCGGCTGCAGCGCGAAGGTCGGCGGCATGGCCAGCGGTGCCCGCGTCGTCACGGTGAATTCGTCCGGCGCATCGCGGATGAAGCCGAAGGTGCGACCAAGCTTGTCGCTGTTGCAGCCGACGAGCGCAAATGCGCAAATGGCCAACAGACCGATTCTTCCGCAATATCTGTTCGATGTCAGCATCACGCCACTTTCTTAACCGCGGAAGGGGGCGTTTCGCAAGATCGTCAGCGGACCGATGCGTCCTCCGGCGAGCGAGACTTTCGTGTGCGTGGCAGGAGGCTTTCCAGCACGAGCGCCGCCACGCCGCACACGATGGCCGCGTCCGCCAGGTTGAACACATACCACGACCAGCCGCCAACATGGGCGTGGATGAAGTCCACCACCGCGCCGAAGCGTAGACGGTCGATCACGTTGGACACCGCGCCGCCGGCGATGGTGCCGAGTGCCACCGCCACCAGGGGCGACTCGGCGCGGCGCAGCCAGACGCCGAGGGCAGCGACCACCGCAAGCGCAACACCGGCCAACGCCACGGAGCTCCACTGGCCGAAGCCGTTGAGCAGGCCGAAGGTGACCCCGCGATTCCACACCATGGTAAG
Organism: uncultured Alphaproteobacteria bacterium; assembly: GCA_963780095.1. Lineage (GTDB taxonomy): Bacteria > Pseudomonadota > Alphaproteobacteria > Acetobacterales > Acetobacteraceae > JAMXLO01. The sequence continues at coordinate 29,632 of CAWABH010000053.1, read as the reverse complement.
GTTCAACACGGGCAACAGCACAATCTGCCCGACCTCGGGCAGATGGATCACTTCGAGGACCCACCATTTGCTGGCCTGGTCCGCCGCCAGCACCACAACCGCGGCCAGAAGGCCGAGCAGGGTCAGGCGGTTGCTGGTTATCTGCGTCAGTACGTCATGGCCGGGCTTGTCCCGGCCATCTCCGCGCGGACCGGCGGGGCGTAGATGGCCGGGACAAGCCCGGCCATGACGGAAAGGGGACATCACGCCGCAGGTCGGCAGACAAGCCCCGACTCCACCGCGTCGGCACAGCGCGCGCAGAGCGTCGGATGGCTGCGGTTGCAGCGCCGACCTCGGGCAGCACGCGCCAGCAACGCACGCACTTGATCCCCTCGCGCTACCTTGGCGCTTGTCGAATTGTCAACCGGTCGGCGCGATCAAACACGACCGCGGCACGATAAGCGACCTCGGCCCATAAGTCTTCGTTCAACAGCGTATCCTCACCCTCGTCAGAAGAACAGCGCGACCTCCGCCTGCAGAGACGAACCAATCATGCCCTTGTTGGCGCATCGTCTCCAGAGCTGCCGTGACGATCCGTCGTCGCTCGCCGAATACGCACCCAACGTGCGGCCAGTCGCAGCATCCCGCCACTCCGCCGGCAAGTCCGGGAAAAGCTGCAGGTGCACGCTGTCGCGTTCGCCAAAGCGTGCGCACCATGCCTCCTCCGCCGTGAAGCACAGCACCGGCGCGAGCCATGCCGTCAGGCAGCGATGCAGATGGTCCAGCACGGTACGAGCGGCACGGCGACGCAGGCTGTCGGGTCGGTCGCAGTAGATCGCGTCCTTGCGCACATCGAAATAGAACGCCGACAGATCGGTGGCGCAGAAATTGTGCAGCTCCGGATACACGCCGATCCAGTCATAGCTCTGCACAGAAGCGCGAATGCGTGCATCAAGTTCGGTCAGCCGGTGCAGCACCCATTTCTCCAACTCCGGCATCTCGTCGTACGGCACGCGTTCCGAACTCGGTGAAGCCGGCAAGGCTGCCCAGCAGCCAGCGCAGCGTATTCCGCAGTCTGCGATAAAGCTCCGCCTGCTGCTTCAGAATCTCCGGTCCGATGCGCAGATCCTCGCTGGTGTCCGACATCATCACCCACAGCCGAAGGATGTCGACGCCGTACTTGTCCGCCACCTCCTGTGGCGCTGTGACATTGCCCAGGGACTTCGACATCTTGCGTCCCTGCTCGTCCATCACGAAGCCATCGGTCAGCACCGCCTTGAACGGTGCGGCGCCGCGCGTCCCGACTGCTTCCAGCAATGACGACTGGAACCACCCGCGATGCTGGTCCGAGCCCTCCAGGTAGAGATCGGCCGGCCATGGCAGGCCGCGCGCCTCCAGCACGAAGGCGTGGGTCGAGCCCGCCTCGAACCATACGTCGACGATGTCCATGACCTGTTCGTAGTCGTCGGGATTTCGGTCATTGCCGAGAAAGCGCGAAGGCGGTGACGAATACCAGCTGTCGGCGCCTTCCTCCCTGAACGCTTCGACGATGCGGTCAACCACCGCCGGATCGCGCAGCGGCTCGCCGGTGCGCTTGTCGACAAACACCGTGATCGGCACGCCCCAGGCGCGCTGACGGCTGATGCACCAATCCGGCCGGCCGGCGACCATCGAGGCAAGGCGATTGCGTCCCTGCTCCGGCACGAAATCCGCCTTCGCGATCTCGGCCAGCGCCTTTTCGCGAATGCGCTCCGGTCCGTCCAGGCGGATGAACCACTGCGACGTCGCGCGGAAGATCAAAGGCGCGCGCGATCGCCAGGAATGCGGATAGGAGTGCACAAGCTTGCCGCGTGCCAGCAATCCGCCCGCCTCATCGAGCGCGGCGGCCACCGGATCATCTGCCCTGTAGACGTGCAGTCCGGCGAAGAGCGGCACCCAGGAATTGAAGGTGCCATCGTCGCCGACCGTGTCGGCCACTTCCAGCCCATGCTGGCGACCCAGCACGAAGTCGTCCTCGCCGGCATTCGGAGCGATGTGCACAAGGCCGGTGCCGGCTTCGAGTGTCACGAAGTCGCCAAGCAGCAGCGGCACGTCGAAATCGTAGCCGCGGCCGTGCAGCGGATGGTGGCAGACCGTGCCGACGAGCGACGCGCCCTTGAATACATGCGCCACATGATGCGTCGCGATGCCGACGTCCTTGCAGAATTGCGGCAGCAACTCCAAGGCCACGACCAGCTTTTCGCCGACGCGCGCGCGCGAGCCAGGGTTCACGCCGTCGACGTGGATCACCGCGTAGTCGAACTCGGCGCCGGCCGCGATCGCGCGATTGCCGGGCATCGTCCAGGGCGTTGTGGTCCATATCACCAGCGAAGCGCCGAGCAGCGTATCGGCCGGCGCGCGCACCACCGGAAAACGCACCCAGATCGTATGCGAGGTATGGTCGTGGTACTCCACCTCCGCCTCGGCCAGTGCGGTCTTCTCGACCGGCGACCACAGCACCGGACGCAGCCCGCGATACAGTGCGCCGTTCAGCAGGAACTTGCAGATCTCCGCGGCGATCGCCGCCTCCGACGGATGGTCCATCGTCGCGTAGCGCTCGCGCCAGGCGCCTTCCACGCCGAGGCGGCGGAACTCCGCCATCTGCACCTCCAGCCAGTGCTGGGCATAGGCGCGGCACTCGGCGCGGAAATCCAGCACCGGAATCGCGTCCTTGTTGTTCCTCGCCTCGCGGTATTGCTCCTCGATCTTCCATTCGATCGGCAGGCCGTGGCAGTCCCAGCCAGGGATGTAGTCGGCGTCGTAACCCGCCATCTGGCGCGTGCGGTTGATGACGTCCTTGTGGATCTTGTTCAGCGCGGTGCCGATGTGGATGTTGCCGTTGGCATAGGGCGGCCCGTCGTGCAGGATGAATTTCGGCCGACCGCGCGAGGCCGCGCGCAGTCGCGACCACAGGTCCATGGCCTCCCAGCGGGCGAGGATCTGCGGCTCCCGCTTCGGCAGGTCGCCGCGCATGGGGAAGCTGGTCTGCGGCAGGAAGACCGTGTCGCGATAGTCGCGTTGCGGTTCGGATGGGGCGTCGTTCATGGCTGGTCCGGACGGCTGATGCCGCTTTGGGGTGGTCGGGGGGCGTCGATAGTCCCGGGGCTCAGCGAGCCGCCGGGCCGGTAATTCGCGCCTGCCTATACACCTGGGCCATGCAGCGGACTATGGGGACGGGGTGGGGGCTGGGTCAAGCAGCAGAACTACCGGCTGCGCCTGTCGAAATCCGCCCAGCTCGAACGTCACGGGCTTGTCGGAGCATGATGCCCGGCGAGAACCGGTGAAGGAAAACCACCATGCAGGCTTGCTGCTGATCCATTCCAGCGAAGCGGGGCTGCAGGCCGCCTCCCACGAGGACATCGGCCGGATGATGGCGAGTATCAACCATACTGGGCCGCACGTGCCGAATTGCTGGCACGCATCGGCGAAGCGGCTGCGGCAGATACGGCGTATCAGCGGGCAATCGGGATGGAATCGGATCCGGCGGTTCGCCGGTTCCTGCAGTTCCGGCGCACGAGCCGCAGCGATTAGCAGGCGCCGCTACCGTTAACTCTCCCCGCTGCGCTCACGCCGTCGTGGTCGGGCTTGTCCCGGCCATCCCCACCGGCATGGTGCCGCGACGGATGGCCGAGTCGAGCCCGGCCACGACGCAAGGAACGATCGGTGACGGAAGGTCATTGACTCGGGGCACCGGTATAGGCCGCCGCCAGCAGCCGCCGGGCCTCCGCTGCATCCGCGCCGATCTGTGCCTTCAGCGCATCGAGGCCGGAGAACCGCCGTTCCTCGCGGATATACGCATGCAGCGCCACGGCAAGCTCCACGCCATAGATGTCGGCGTCGAAGTCGAAGATGTTGACCTCGAGCCGGCTCTCCGGCCCCTCCTGCACGGTCGGCCGGCGACCAATATTGGCCACCCCGCGCCGCCAGCTCCCATCCGGCAGCCGCACCGTCACCGCATACACTCCGCGGGCCGGCTCCAGATGGCGGCCCAGGGCGATATTGGCGGTGGGAAATCCGATCGTCCGCCCGCGCGCATCGCCGTGCGCCACCTCACCGCGGATCGTCCAGGGACGCCCCAGATCGGTGGTCGCCCGCTCCGGATAGCCGTCCTGCAGCACCCGCCTGATGCGGGTGGCGGAGATCGGGCCACCGGCGTCAGCCAGCAGCGGCACGAGCGTGAGACCCATGCCAAGCTCCTCCGCCCGCTGGGCGAGGAATGTTGTATCGCCGCCGCGCCGATGGCCGAACGCGAAGTCCGGGCCGCACACCAGATGCCGCGCACCCAGGCCGCCATGCAGCACCTCCGTCACGAAGGCCTCCGCCGGCATCAGGCTGAACTCGTGGTTGAACGGCAGTTCATAAACAAGGGCCACGCCCAGTGCCGCAAGCGCGTCCGCCCGCTCCGCCGACAGCGTCAGGCGGAACGGCGGCCCGTCCGGACGGAAGTGCTCGCGGGGATGCGGCTCGAAGGTCAGCACGGCGAGCGGCACTTTGGGGCGTGCGGCATGCGCCGCCCGGACCACCTGCGCGTGGCCCCGGTGCATGCCGTCGAAGTTGCCCAGGGCGACGGTGGCGCCTCTCGCATCGGCGGGAAGCTCCCGCCAGTCATGGAAGATCCGGATCACGACCGCGACGGCACCTGGACGTAGGCCTCGCCGTCGATCACCACCTCGTCGCCGACGGTGCAGACCGTGCTGAGGGTGGCCCGCTTCTTCTCGGAGTTGAGCGCGGTGATGGTGGCCGTGGCCTTGACCGTGTCGCCGATCTTCACCGGCGCGGTAAAGCGCAGCGACTGTCGCATGTAGAGCGTCCCATGCCCGGGCAGGCGCGTGCCCAGCACGGCGCTGATCAGGCCGGCGGACAGCATGCCATGCGCGATACGCTCGCCGAACACCGACTGCTTCGCCGCCTCGGCGTCGATGTGGACCGGATTGGTGTCGGTGCTGACCGCGGCATACAGCAGGATGTCGGCCTCGGTGATGGTCTTGCCCAGGCTGGCCGACTGGCCGATCTGAAGGTCCTCGAAGAAATGGCCGGTTGTCATTGGGGGGTCCCGCGGTTGTGCGGGGGTCTTCTGCGGGAAGCGCCCCCAGGAATCAACCCAAGGGCCGCGTCCGGGCCTACTGCGTCCGGTTACTGCTTCCCCTGCTCCTTCTCGGCCTTCGCCTTGTCGTGGTGGCCGATCGCAGCACCCGTCGCCGCGCCGGCAACCGCGTGTCCGCTGCCGACCTCGTGGCCTGCCAGCGCGCCGACCGCCGCACCCTTGGCAGTCCCGCCGGTGTGCTGGGCGTCCTTGTCCTTGTCCGTTTCGGCCTGCGCCACCGTGGCTGCGAGCACAAGGGCGGCAGCGTAAAGCAATCCACGTCGCATATGTCCCTCCTCCGTTCAGGCCAGACCCCAACGGAGAGTGCGGCAGGAGGTTGCTTCACATCGCCGCGGGCAGAGCGGCACTTCCTGCCGCTGCGCGGCCCAGGTGGGGGAGTCTCCAGAACATGGCGCTTCACACTTAGAAGGTCACGAGGGCGCACTCCGGCTGTCGAAAACTGTTATTGGAATTCCATTCAGAACGTCCCTAAAGCCCGAGATAAAGGATTCCGTGCGTTGCTCAACGAACTGGTCTAACGCATTCTCGGGCAGAGAACGTCGGCGAACCCAGGTTTGTCCAGGTCAGAGAGATATGACAGAGGATTCTGGTCGCTAATCCTAATATTTGTGAGTTGTGTCAGATATGCAATGTTCATCAGACTGTTAACGTTGATGGCATTCTTACCTGGGTGGGCCGCAATGAAATTAACCGGGAATTGCACTGGTCAATTTCAATACTCGATGAGATGCCCAGAGGAGCGGGGCACTCTGCTCCGTGGACAACATAGCTCAGCGGGTGCATAGCCGCCATCCCCAACCGCGCAGGACGAACCGATGCCGCACACCGACGTGGGACGCTCCGAGGATCTTCTGGCCGAGCTCGCCAAATGGGTGGCGCTTGAGACCCCCACGACGGACCCCGCCGCCGTCAATCGCCTGATGGACATCGCCGAAGCTGACCTGCATCGCGCCGGTGCCTCGCTTACCCGCATTCCCGGCCGCGACGGCTATGGCGACAACCTGATCGCGCGCACGCCTGGCGTGGGCAAGCCGGTGTTCGTGGCGGGTCATCTCGACACGGTCTGGTCGCATGGCACGCTGGATGCCATGCCGTATCAGGTGAACGGTGAGAAGGCGCACGGACCCGGGATCTACGACATGAAGGCCGGCAGCTTCCTCGCCTTCCATGCGGTGCGCTCCATCCTGCACCAGAAGGTTGCGACGCGCCGGCCGATCGTGCTGCTGCTGACGCCGGACGAGGAGGTCGGCAGCCCGACGTCGCGCGAATGGATCGAGCGCGAGGCAGGTCAGGCCGCCTGCGTGCTGATCCCCGAGCCGGCCGGCCAGGGCGGCGCCTGCGTCACGGCGCGCAAGGGGGTTGGGCGTTTCGTGATGCAGGTGGCAGGGCGCGGCGCGCATTCCGGCGGCGGCTTCCAGGACGGTGCATCGGCGGTGGTCGAACTGGCGCGGCAGATCGTGCGGATTCACGAGATGGTGGATCTCGATCGCGGCATCACGCTGAACGCGGCGCCTGTGTGGGGCGGTTCGCGGCCCAACGTGATCTCGCCGGACGCCGGATGCGAGATCGATCTGCGGGTGAATTCGGTCGAGGACGGCGCGCATATGGAGCGCACCCTGCTGGAGACCACGGCACTGACGCCTGGGTGCCGCGTGGTGGTCAAGGGTGGAATGAACCGCCCGCCCTTCGCCGAGGATGCGGGGATCCTGGCGCTGTACGACAAGGCGCGCGGCATTGCCGAGCAGGTGGGTATCGCATTGCCGCGCCAGCATCGCGGTGGCGGCTCGGACGGCAATTTCACCGCGGCGATGGGGGTGCCGACGCTGGATGGGCTCGGATGTCCCGGTTCCGGCGCGCACGCCAGCCACGAGCACATCCTGTGGCAGCATCTGGCGCCGCGAGCCGCGCTGATGGCTGGATTGCTGGAGACGCTGGAATAGCGAGGCGTCACGATGCACCCCCTCCCCAACCCTCCCCCGCTTCGCGGGAGAGGGAGTGGTTTTCTCCCTCCTCCGCTTCGCAGGCGAGGGAGTGCATTTCTCCCTCTCCCGCGAAGCGGGGGAGGGTTGGGGAGGGGGCATCTAAGCACGCACTGACCCTCGCTCCATGCTGTTCAACTCGCAGGTCTTCATCACGGGCTTCCTGCCGATCGTGCTGGGGCTCTACTACGCCGTCGCGTCGCACCGCATGGCGCGACAGGCGGTGGTCGTGCTCGCCTCGCTGGCGTTCTACGGCTGGTGGGACATCCGCTTCGTGCCGCTGCTCGCTGGCCTCACCGTCGCCAACTGGCTGATCGCGCAATGGTTCGGCATGCGCCGCGCCAGGTGGATTCCCGTGCTAGGGGTCGCACTGAATCTCACGGTGCTGGGCCTGTTCAAATATGCGGACTTCTTCCGTGGCACTGCCTACGCTCTGCTCGGCGAGAATTTTCATCCGTGGCAACTCATCTTGCCGCTCGGCATCAGCTTCTTCGTATTCCAGAAGATTTCCTACCTGATAGATCTGCGCCGCGGCGACCGACACATCTACGGCTTCCTCGACTTCTGCATGTTCGTCACCTTCTTCCCGCAGCTCATCGCCGGCCCGCTGGTGCGGCACAACGAGATCATCCACCAGTTCGCCCTCGATCCGCGCCGGCCGGAGGTGTGGGAGAACCTGTCGCGCGGCTTCGTGCTGTTCGTGATCGGGGTCGCAAAGAAGGTCGCGTTGGCGGACACGCTGGCGATGGTCGCCGATCCGCTGTTTGGAAAGGCGGCAGGCGCAGCGCTCTCGGCGGCGGAAGCATGGGCGGCCACCGGTGCCTACACGCTGCAGATCTATTTTGACTTCTCCGGCTACTCCGACATGGCCATCGGCCTGGCGCTGATGTTCGGCCTGCGCCTGCCGATGAACTTCAACGCGCCGTACCGCGCCGTGTCGATCCGCGACTTCTGGCGTCGCTGGCATATGACGCTGTCACGCTTCCTGCGCGATTACCTCTACATCCCGCTCGGCGGCAACCGATGCGGCGCGGCGCGCCAGGCGGTGAACGTCGTCGCAACCATGCTGCTGGGCGGGCTGTGGCACGGCGCGAACTGGACCTTCGTCGCCTGGGGCGGGCTGCATGGCCTGGCATTGGCGGTGAACCATGTCTGGGAGGGCTGGGGACTGCGCCTGCCGCGCGCCGTCGCCTGGGTCTGTAACGCTGTTGTTCGTCATGGCGTGTTGGGTGCTGTTCCGTTCGGCCGATTTCGCCACCGCGGGCGACATCCTCGGATCGATGGTCGGCGCGCATGGACTGGGTCGCCTGTCGCTCGATCGCGAGTTCGTCGCCGCGCTGATCGGTGGCGCAGCGGTGGCGTTGCTGGGTCCGACCAGCCAGGAGGCCGCGCTGGCAAAGCTCCAGCCGAAACCGTGGCTGGCAATGCCGGCGGGACTGGCGCTTGCCTATCTGCTGCTGCTGGTCGGCGGCCGGTTGCCGAATGTCTTCATCTACTTCCAGTTCTGACGCCACTTCCCTTTGGCGCCGCTTCCTCCGCACCGCGGTCGGGACGGCCGCGCTGGTGGCCGCGATGATCTATGCCTTCGTCGTGCTGGTGGATCCGTTCGACACCCTGCCATTGTCGCCACCCGCCGATCGCGCGCCGGTCGCGACGAACGCGCGGTTTTCGTTTCCCGCGCTCGCGCGCTCGGAAAAATTTGACAGCGCCATCCTCGGCACATCCACCAGCCGGCTGCTGCGCCCCGCGGTGCTCGATGCGGAATTCGGCGCGCGCTTTGTCAACCTTGCGATGAACGACGCCACCGTCCATGAGCAGTCGCGCATGCTGTCGGTGTTTGCCCACGCACACCCCGCGGCGCGACTTGTGTTGGTCGGGCTCGATGTGCGCCGATGCGTCACCGGCGACGACTACGAAAAGCTGACGCTGCGGCCTTTCCCCGAGTGGATGTACGACAGCAATCGGTGGCTCGGCTATGGTCAGATGTTCAACCTGTATGCCGTTCAGGAAGCCGGCCAGCAGTTCGGCATCCTGACCGGCATCAAGCGACGGCGCTACGGCCGCGACGGCTATACCAGCTTCGTGCCGCCGGACAGCGAGTACGACCCGGCCCGTGTGGCGATGCATCTGCGCGCGGCCGAGCCGGAGATCCCACCCGGCGAGCGAAGCGGCGCTCCGACGACATGGCGCTATCCGGCAATCGACCAGCTTGGATCCGACCTGTCGCTGCTGGCGGACAGCACACGGAAGATCCTGTTCTTCGTTCCGTACAACCATGTCCTCATGTCGATGCCGGGTACACCGGGCGCGCTTGCCTGGAACGAGTGCAAGCGGCGCGTTGCCCGGCTGGCCGCACGGGTCCCGAACACGCTTGCCGTCGATTTCATGCTGCCGAGCCCGATCACCGCGGCGGATGACAACTTCTGGGATGCGCTGCACTACCGTGTCGGGATTGCCGACCGCCTGGCGCGTGACCTGGCACAGGCCGACCGCGGCGAGGCATCGGCCGATTACCGGGTGCTGTCCCCGGAGGGCACCGAATCAGCCTGGCGCTGAGCGCAAGGCAGCACGTACGCCGCGACACGCAGTTCTCGGTCCCGTCGCACGTTGCCGGCCGCCGCACTCAGCCCCGCTAGTCTCCGAATGATCGCAGCGTTTGGTCGGAAAGTCCCTCGACCCACCTTGCACCGACAGCGTACAAACGCACGCCGGCACGTCCGACTGGGGCCATCAGGCCGCGCGCCCGAGGATCGACAGGGTGATCGATGTCGAAGGCCACGCGAACGATACCGTCGGCAACCGATGAATTGAGCACTCGAAGATCCACTGTCGTTGTCTGCATGTCCGGCAAAGCAATGTCGACTGACGGAGCGGCACCAACTCGCACAGTGATCAGTCGTTCTGCGCCCGGCGACCGGGCGACACCGTCGATCTGCAGGTGCAAGAGCAGCGCACCGGCTGGTTGGGTTGGTAAGACATGAAATAGCAAACTGGCGCGTGGACCTTCGGACCAGAAAAGCCCCAGATCATCCTCATGCCACCCATAGGAGCAAAGTTTCTTGAGAGCGCCACCAGTCACGTCCGATGCCGGTAGGGCGAGCTCGGGGAGTGGGGCGCCCGGTGCCACCGCGGCACCGATGTGCAATGCCAGATCGCGTGCGCAAACGATCAGCTGCGCGACGCTCCGGCAGGAGATGTCTGGCCCGAGTGCGGCTTGACGAAACAGAGTGGTCGCGGGCGGCTCGAGAAATACCCGCATTTCCCCGGGCAGGAGCGGCATTTCCACTCCATCGGTCAGCGCGCTTTCGCAATTGAACCAGCGCGGCAGACGCGAGACCCGCATGTCACGCAGCCACATGCCTGCCCGTACGGCACCCAGACGCAGTTCCCCGGCAACTTCCGCAGCCCGGCCTGGATGACCGCAAACAGGTACAATCGTCAACCAATGGGCCCCTGGCAGAGTACCAATTGCGGCCGGTTGCTGACTGCGCCCCGCGAAATAGTCCCGGGCTTCAGCACGCAATGGTGCAGTGTCGATGAGCTGCAGGCTTATCGCAGCGGTCAGCACGACGCGAAGGCCGAGCCGCGGCAGGTCACGCGTTATTTTCGCTATGGATGCCAACACCAACGTGTAGCCGACCAGCCAGAATGCGCGGCCACTGGCCTGAACCGCACCAAACACCTGATCCCACGGCTTGATGCCGAGAGACAGCACCAGCGTGTGGCCAACATATATTTGTGGGCTCAGCGCAAACAGAGTGAGCGCTGTTAGGATCATGACCAGCGCGCTGCCATGGCTCCAGTCGAAGTCGCGTCGCAGCACAACCAGGACCTGCTGCAACGGCGATCAGCAAAAGACCTCCCGCTCCAAGATAGTTGAACCCTTCGTACTGACCGCCCGTCGCGTCGATAACTGGTCGAGCGGCACCAAAAAGGCCGGAGCGTTGAGGCCAGAATGGTGACAACATGTTCATTGAGTAGAACCCGAATCCCCGGTCCCCGCCTCCCAGAGTACCGCTTGAAACGGCGTAAAGGGCGACTGGTGCCGCGACAGCGGCCAAGTAACAGACGATCGATCTGCCCGCGTTGGCCTGCCGATTGATCACACCCTGCAGAGCCGGGGCGATGAATGCAGCAGCCGCAAAAACGTACAGGTAGGGGTGGCAGAAGACGGCGGCTGTCAATAGTGCAGCCACGCCGGACCAACGGCGTGCTGGGAACGATCTGGCTCTGACCATTCGCAAGCTCATGCCGAGTGCGAACAGCAAAAGGAAGTGGCCCATCAGGTTGATGTGCCCAATGCGTGCAAGCATCGCAGGGAACAAGATGGCAAAGACGGCTGCGGAAAGCTCCGCCTCCCATGCCCAACAGCCGAATCCACGCAACGCGTACACCGCGGCGACGGGCTGCAGCAGCCAACAGGCTGTCAGCCAGAGGCCCAGAAGATTGCCCGGTTTGCCTCGGATCGCAGCGACCACCTTGGCAACCAACGAAACGAGCGGATTGCTGTCGGTCATCGCAACACTGGTGCCGTGAGGCCAGGCCATGTTGGGTGCGACCAGCGGCGGCCATTGCCATCCAACGGACTGGAATGCCAGGTGTCCTGTCAGATTCTCCGCAAGGTCACCGCCAGGGTTGACCCAGAAACCGCCGCTGCCCGAAATCGTCGTTGATGGCAGAAAATAGCCCACGGCAGCGATGCCGATGAGCAAGGCCGCGACGTAGCCTGGAACGTCGCACGCTGATAAGCGGAGGCCGGTCCGACAGGATGTCGTCGGCGCCATAGATCCGTCAGACATTCCCCCGCGCCGCGAGCTTGCCGAACACCGGAACCGCGGCGACGAGGTCGGCGACACGCACCTTCTCGGTCGGCGTGTGCGCCTCGCCGATGTCGCCCGGCCCCAGCACCACACAGGGTGCGATCGCCTGAAGCTCCGAAGCGTCGGTGCCGTACGGCGCCGTGTCTGGCGGCCTGCCGACCAGATCGACGCACAGCCGCACCAGCGGATGGTCGGCCGGCAGTTCGGGCGGGAACCCTTCGCGTGCGTCGGTTACCTCGATGCCGAACCGTTTGGCGGCCTCCTGCACCGCGTGCAGCACCGGCTCTGGATCGACCTTGGCCGAGTAGCGGAACTTGATCCGCGCCGTGGCTTTCGGCACGGTCACGTTCATCGCGGCGCCGTGGTTGTCGATCACCACGTTGAAGTCGCTGAACGGCGGCGTGTAATCGGCATCCTGAAGGCTGGTGTCGGTGCGCAGCCGCTCGGACACCGACTTCATCTCCATCAGGAACGGTATCAGGTCCCAGTTGGCGTTGCGCCCGCGCCCGGTGCTGCTGTGTGCCTGAACGCCCGTCGCCACACAGGTGAAGGCGATGTGGCTGCGATGGCCGCGCACCGGCGCCATGCCGGTGGGCTCGACCACAACGATGCCGTGCGGCTTCACGCGGCGCACCAGCTCCGACGTCTGCGCGATCAGCCGCGCGCCCTGCTTGGTGGTTTCCTCGTCCGTGGTGATCAGCAGCGTGATCGGCACCGCCGCGGGCAGCGCGCGCGCCGCGACGATGGCGGCGGCCACCGGGCCCTTCATGTCGGTGGAGCCGAGGCCATGCAAGACGCCGTCGGGATCGATGCGCGCCGACCAGGGGTCATCCTGCCAGCCGGTGTCTGGCACGGTGTCCATGTGGCCTGACAGCGCGATGCCGCCGGTCGGGCCGCGATGCGCCACCAGCGCGCGTTTGGGAACGCCGGCCGGGTCCGTGTAGTCGAGGCGCTCGATGTCAAAGCCGGGGAGTTCGGCTTCGATCCGATCGGCAACGGGCAGATTCGAGATGAAGCTGCGGCTGTCGATGCGAACGAGGTCGCGCGCCAGGGTAATGACAGCGTTCTCGAAATCGGTCATCGCGGTGCAATCCTCACGTCAGCCGACGCGTGCATAGTTGAGGCGACGGGCCAGCCAGCAGCCGACTTCGACGCCGGCGACCTGGGCAGATCCGTCGCGCCGGAAGGCCAGCGTCCAGTCGCCGGGCGGTGTGTGATCCAGCGCACGCGGGCATGGCAGCACCCAGACATCGCCTCCGACCGGGCCGAGCAGTTCCATGCGTCCCTGTCCGAGAAAACCCGAGAAGCCGCCATACAGCACGCCGCCGGCATCGGCTACGGTCAGCTCCGCGTCCAGTTCCTCGCAGCGATAGCGTCCTGCGATATCCGTGCCAGATGCACCATCGCAGGGGCGCAAGCGCGAGCTTTGGTTCTCGTGCGGACGGTCCATCCACAGGCCACCATCGGCAGGCCGCAGCCGAACGCCGGGCCTGCTCGCCGTTCCGTCGGGCTGGAGGTCGAGAAGCTCGGGAAAATGGCCGTAACGCAGACGCACCTGCCCATCCAGTGGAGCGTCGATGCGCACTGCCAGTCCGGTCTCCGGCTCGGTGTAGGCGCCGAGCCAGTCCGGTGCCTGGATTGGCGCAGTACGCGGCGGTCGGTCCTCGCCCAGTCACCGTGGCCAGAAGGTCCACCGCCGCGTCATGGGCGTCCGCCAAATGATTGAACATGACGACGACGGAAACGCGCTCCGAGGGCACGTACATCCGGTGGCTGCGCCAGCCGCGCAGCGCGCCGCCGTGGCCGGTGACCGCTCGGCCAAGCTCTGTGGCCCGGTTCAGGCCGAAGCCGTATACAGCGGGCGTGCCGTCACCGAAGCTCACCGGGGCTGACAGACGGCTGTACAGTGCATGCCCATCGTCGCGCGTCGCGTCGATGTGGCGCTCCCAGGCGATCATGTCGTCGAGGCACGCGCCGAGGCCGGCATCGCCGGTCCACACGATGCGGTTTTCAGCGGCGCGAAAGCCGCCGGTCGGGGTGCCTTCGTATCCCTCGGTGCCGTCGGGCATGGCGCGCGTGTCGGCGGCCAGCAGCGCGGTTTCCATGCCGGCGGGCTCGAAGACGCGGGTGCGCAGCAGCTCTGCGAAGCTGCGGCCGGTGCGCTCCTGCAGGATCTCCGACAGAATTCGAAAGTTCTGATTGACGTAGGAGTGGCGGGTGCCTGGCGCGAAGTGCAGCGTGCGCGTGCCGGCGATCACGCGGGCTGCCTCCGTGTCGCCGAACGGGGCCTCCGCCGGCGAGCCGTGCAGCATCGCCACCGCCCAGTAATCGCGCAGGCCCGACTGGTTGTGACACAAATGCAGCGTACCCGGAGGCGCCTGCTCCAGCAGCGGCAGGCGTGCGCGCACGTCGTCGTCCAGCACCGACGGATCGGGGAAAGCGTCCAGGACCGCGGCGCAGGTGAACTGCTTGGTGATGGAGCACATGCGGAACAGCGTGCGCGGTGTGAACGGAATGCGCCGCTCGGCATTCGCCCAGCCCCAGGCGTGGCGCACCAGCACCTCGCCGTCACGCAGCACGGCGATTGCACCGCCCGGTCCGGGGTAGGTGCGGGGGAGGGTTTCGATAATGCGATCGAGGCGAGCGGAGAGGGAGGTGGACATGGGAGGCACTGTCGCGCCCCTGCCTGCCATGCGTAAAGATCGGCGTGCCAGTGGGGTGAGGGCGCGCCACGACGGAAGTCCGATGCGGACAACCTCGATCAAGATCGATGACCAGCGGAAAGGCGGCTTGCATCACCAGCCCGGCATGCGGCGGCGTTCGTGGGCTACGCTGGCTCCTACTCCGCCCGATCCGCCGAGAGAGCTGCCAGCGCCCGCTGCGCTGCAGCCTTCAGCGGCGCGAGATCTCGTTGCACGATCCACCAGATCACCTCAGGATCTACATCGTCATATTGATGGCGCAGCATGTTGCCGATGCTGCGGATGTCGGCCCAGGGCTGATCCGGTGCCAGACGCTCGGCGTGCGTGCCGAGCTTGCGGGCCGCTTCACTGATGATCAGAAGGGCGTACTGGACGCCATAGGCCACGGCGCCCTGACTGACGAATGTCGCAAGGTCCATACCGGCCGTGAATTGTTCGACGCGCTCAATATTGTCGATGATATCAGCAAAGCGGCGCGCAGGGTGCTCAGAAGGCAACGACCCTGTCCCTGGCGATCGCACGGCGCAGGCGCTCCTTGCGCACCGGCTCGGCCACAACATCGACCTCGATGCCGAGCATGTCGCGCAGCCGTTCGCCGAGCGTGGCAAGCTGGCCGAAATATCGAAAGCCGCTGCGTCGCACGCCTTCGTCGAGACGCACCAGCACATCGACGTCCGAAGCCGCTCCGGCATCGTCACGGGCGACTGAGCCGAATACCGAGAGTGCAAGCACGCCTGCGCCGCGGAGTTCCGCTTCGTGTGCACGCAGCGTGGCAAGGACTTCGTCGCGTCGCATGTTGTGAAGGCTAGTCGAGTTGCCGCTCGCACACCACCCGCTTGCGCAACTGGCTCGGCGAGGCAAATCACCCTTGAGACCGGCGATCCCCCCGCGCACACTACCCCCATGATCCCGGCCTATCTCGACCCTCGCTCCGGTCAGACCTTCCCGCTCGACCAGCCTCGCTGGTGCGGCCCCGACCACGCACCGCTGCTGCTGACACCGCTCCCGGTCGTCTCCCGCTCCCAGATCGACGCCGCGACGCGCAGCCTCTGGCGTTACCGCGCCGCATTTCCGATGCAGGTGGATGAACCGATCACCATGGGCGAAGGCTGCACGCCGCTGATCCGCCGCACGCTGCACGGCGCGCCGGCGCTGTTGAAATGCGAGTGGTTCATGCCGACCGGCAGCTTCAAGGACCGTGGCGCGAGCGTCATGCTGTCGCTGCTGCGCGCGCAGGGTATCCGCGCTGTGCTGGAGGACAGCTCCGGGAACGGTGGCGCCGCGGTTTCCGCCTACGCCGCCGCCGGCGGGCTGAGCGCGACGATCATGGCGCCCGCCTCCACCAGCCCGGCCAAGACGGTGCAGATGCGCGCGCACGGCGCCACCGTGGAATTGATCCCCGGCACGCGGCAGGACACCGCCGATGCCGCCGTTCACCGTTCCGAAACCACCTTCTATGCCAGCCACAACTGGCATCCGTTCTTCCTGCACGGCACCAAGACCCTGGCCTACGAACTGTGGGAGGACCTCGGCTTCCGCGCACCCGATAACATCATCACGCCCTGCGGCGCCGGATCGAACGTGCTCGGCTGCGAGATCGGCTTCTCCGAACTTCTGCGCGCCGGCGAGATCGACACCATGCCGCGCATCTTCGCTGTCCAGCCGGTGAATTGCGGACCCATCGCCGCGGCCTTCATCGCCGGCAGCGATGCTCCGGTCGAGACGGAGATCCTGCCGACCATCGCCGAAGGCACCGCGATCGCGCAGCCGATCCGCCTGGCCGAGGTGCTTGGCGCGCTGCGTGAGACGCGTGGCGGGGCCGTTATGCTGAGCGAGGCGGAGATCGGCACCGCCACGCTCGATCTTGCGCGCATCGGGATCTACGTCGAGCCGACATCGGCCCAGGCGGTCGCCGCGTTCGCCAAGCTGCTGGGCGCCGGCACGATCACGGCGGAGCAGACCACCGTACTGGTGCTGACCGGCAGCGGCCTCAAGGCGACGCCCCGCATCGCGGAACTGCTGGGAGTGAGTTACGATTCTCCCCCGCCCCTTGCGGGAGGGGGTAGGGGGAGGGGTTGATGGAACCGACGACACCTCGCGGACTTGGCGCACCGCCGTACCCCTCCCCCTACCCCCTCCCGCAAGGGGAGGGGGAGGATTGAGCATGACCCACCCACGCATCGCGCTTCTCGGCTTCTCGATCGAATGCAACCGCTTCGCGCCGGTGGCAACCGAGGCCGACTTTGCCGGCCGCACGCTGATGCACGGCGATGCGATGATAACGGACGCCCGCTCCGCCGCCCCGCACATGCTTGGCGAACTCCCCGGCTTCATCGCCGACATGGATGCCGCCGGCCCCTGGGAGCCCGTCCCCATCCTGCTGGCGATGGCGGAACCGAACGGTCCGGTGGAGCAGGCGTTCTTCAACCGCATGATGGCGGAATGGGAAGACCGCCTGCGTGACGCGGGACGGCTCGATGGCGTGTATTGTGTGCTGCACGGTGCCGGTCTCGCTACCGCCGACCACGACCCGGAAGGCACCATTCTCGCGATGCGTGCGCCGCATCGTCGGGCCCAATGCGCCGGTGGTCGCCAGCTACGACCTGCATGCCAACGTCTCCGACGCCAATGTCGATCTGGTGAACGCCTATATCGGCTACCGCACCAACCCGCATCTCGACATGCGCGAGCGCGGCGCCGAGTCGGCACAGATGATGCGGCGGCTCCTGTCGGGGACGACGACCCATCTCGCACATGTCCGCCTGCCGATCGTGCCTCCCACCGTCAGCATGCTGACCGGCAAGGACGCCCACGAACGGCCGTATGGCGAATTGATCGACCTCGGACAGCGGCGCATGCACGAGCCGCCCTACGCGGGACGTGTGCTGAACGTTTCGGTGATGGGCGGCTTCGCGTACGCCGACACGCCGTTCAACGGTCTGACCGTCGTGGTCACCGCAACCGACCCGACGGCGGCGAATGCGCTGGCACGGGAGATCGCCGAGGCCGGCTGGGCCCGGCGCGATCGGTTCCGTGCCGCGCTCACGTCACTCGATGATGCTGTGCGGTTCGCCATGAACACGGCGCACAATGATAAACCCGCACTGATCTTCGCCGATGTCGCCGACAATCCGGGCGGTGGCGGCCGGGGCAACACGATGTGGATCCTCGAAGCATTCCTTGAGGCAGGCGTGAAGGATGCGCTGATGGGGGTGATCCATGATCCGGCGCTGGCCGCGGAGGCCCATCAGGTCGGTGAGGGCGCCAGTTTCACCGCGCGCTTCAATCGCTCGGGTGGCGACGAATTCTCCAAGCCGTTCAGCGCGCCGGCCACCGTGCGCGTGCTGCGCGACGCGACGGTGCGTGGCCGACGTGGCATCTACGCCGACAACACGCTCGACATCGGCCCGTCCGCTGCGTTGCAGATCGACGGCGTCACTGTCGTGGTGATCTCCAACCGCTTCCAGTGTGCCGACCCCGTCTTCTTCGAGGCATTCGGCCTCGACATCGGCAAGGCGCGCGTCGTGGTGGTGAAATCGCGCGGCCATTTCCGCGGCGGGTTCGACGAATTCTTCCGCCACGAGCAGGTAATCGAGGTTGACGCGCCTGGCCTGACCAGCCCGATCCTGTCGCGCTTCCCGTGGCAGCACCTGCCGCGTCCCGTCCTGCCGATCGATGAAACCGCAAGCTGGTCACCGGAGGTGGCATGAAGCTCGCCGACCTGCCGACGCCGTGCCTGGTCCTCGACCGGGCGATCCTGCTCCGCAACATCGGCACCATGGCGCGGGCCCTGGCGCGCCACGGCGTGCCGCTGCGCCCGCATATGAAGACGGCAAAATCGATCGACGTGGCGCGTCTTGCGACGGCGGGCCAGCCCGGCGGCATCACCGTCTCCACCCTGGCGGAGGCGGAGTACTTCGCCGGCCACGGCATCGCCGACATCCTTTACGCGGTCGGCATCACGCCGCAGAAGCTCGATCAGGTCGCCAAGCTGAACAGTGTGGGCGCAGCCGTCGTCGTGCTGACCGACGATCTCGACACGGCGGACGCGATCGCCGCCCATGCGCGGCCGCCACGTGCCCTGATCGAAATCGATACCGGCGAATCGCGGGGCGGCATCGCACCGGACGACGACATGCTGTTGGAGATTGCCAACCGCCTCGGCCCGTGTCTTGCCGGCGTGATGACGCATGCCGGACATTCATACGCCGGCCGCAGCGTGGACGACATGAAGCGGATCGCCGAGACGGAACGCGCCGGTGTGGTGCGTGCCGCCGAACGGCTGCGCTCGGCCGGCCATGCCGCGCCGATCGTGTCGATGGGCAGTTCCCCCACCGCGCTGCACGCCCAGAGCCTTGCCGGCGTGACCGAGGTGCGTGCGGGTGTCTACATGTTCGGCGACCTGTTCCAGGCTGAGATCGGTACCCACACGCTGGAAGACATCGCGCTGACGGTTCTCACCAGCGTGATCGGCCGCAGACCGGGGCAGCTGCTGGTGGACGCCGGCGGCCTGGCACTTTCCAAGGACCGCAGCACCGAGGCGGCGCCAAAGGATTACGGCTTCGGTCTTGTGCTCGATGTCGACGGCCGGCGTAGCCTGGGCGACGCGATCGTGCGCCGCGCCTACCAGGAGCATGGTGTGATCGAACCCGATCCGGGTCATCCGCTCGACCTCCCGATCGGGGCCAAGCTGCGCATTGCACCCAACCACACGTGCATGACAGCCGCGGCGCACGACCGGTATTGTGTGGTGGAAGGCGGCGACGAGGTGATCGGGATCTGGTCCCGGGTAAACGGTTGGTAGGACGGCCACGAAAGCCCTTTCGCAACGCCGCACGGGGGACTAAATCAGACGTTGGTAAGTTGGGCCTTTCTGAAAGGGTTGTGTCTTCCAGAACGTTGATCCCAACGAATGGGGGTCCTACCCCGGATCGTCTACGCCGGTCTCACCGACACTGGCGCTGGTGGGTTTCGTCGGGCTGTGTCTGCTGGTCGGTGCCGCTGACGGGGCGATCGTCGCCGGCCCGGCGCGAGGGTGGTACCTGTCTCTCACCCGACCCCCCGGCACACCGCCCGACTGGCTGTTCGGACCGGTCTGGACCGTGCTCTACGTCATGATCGGCATCGCGGGCTGGTTCGTATGGCGGCGCTCGACCGCGACCCGGCCGCTTCGCCTCTGGGGGTGGCAGCTGGCCGCCAACGCGCTATGGGCGCCCGCCTTCTTCGCGATGCATAGCCCGCCGCTGGCGTTTGCGGTCAATCTGGTTCTGCTCGTGCTGATCGCGCTGACGGCGAGGGCCTTCCTGCGGGTGCGACGGTTGGCGGCCTTGCTTCTGGTGCCCTATTTCGCCTGGGCTGGCTACGCGACCTATCTGACGGCCGGCTTCTGGTGGCTCAATCCGACCTGAGGTAGGTTGTCTGGATGGGAATCGTCATTTCACGCGCCTTCATCGCTACTGTGCTGCTAGCGGGCGGATCCGTCGCTTGCATGGGCCCAGGGGTTCAACGCCATCGGCGGCAAATCGGCGGCGGCTGCGCCCAAGGTGGCGCCGCCACCCGCCCTGCCTGGGGCCGCCCCGAATGCGAGCGCCGTCGCGCCCTCCTACCGGCCATCCAACGACCTGGAACCGACCGACGCGCTGTTCGACGCGATCAACCGCGGTGACATCGGCTCCGCGCAGGGATGCGATCAGCCGTGGTGCCGACTTGCACGGGCACAACATCCTGGGCATGACGCCGATGGAGCTGTCGGTCGATCTGGGCCGTAACGATATCTCCTTCCTGCTGCTGTCGATGCGTGGCGCCGATGACGGGGCAGGCCGGCAGCCGCCGGTGGCCTCCGCGAAGCCGGGACCGGCCAAGGCGACGAAGCAGGCGGCACGATCCACGGCGACGCCGACCAAGGCCGCCGCTGCGACGAAAGCGCCGGCGCCGCAGCAGACGGCGCGGTTGTTCAGTGGGGATGGCGGGGCACCTATCCCCAACGCGGGCTTCCTGGGGTTCGACACCAGCCGCCGCTGATCCGGTGGATTGCCGATGACCGGAATTTCACCCGGTTGACGGCCGTGCGATTGGCGCGGGCTTTCGAGGCTACGCATATACGTCTCCCCGACAACCGTCCAAAGGGAGATGTTCCATGCAGGTACAGAACGTTCAGCGCGACGCGCAGGAGACGGCTCTGAAGATGATCCGTCTGCACGGATTGCGGGCACAGGCCGTTGCGCTGGAGCGCGCGGCGGAAATGCGCCAGCAGCACGATCTGGCTGCCCATGACCAATGGCAACAGATCCACGCCGCGATCTGCGAGCTACGCCGCACGGCACCCCACGAGCCAGCGCGCAGCTGAGGAGTCCGCTGCGGGATAAGCGCTCCAAGCGGAGCACGTTCCGTCACCGCTCGTCCCATTCGTCATGGCCGGGCTTGTCCCGGCCATCAGAAGCGGCACCCTGCCTCGACAGATGGCCGGGACAAGCCCGGCCATGACGGAAGAACCGAGTGGCGATGGAAGGTCATTGGTTCGGGCCGTTGGTCTAAGACCAGCGGGGGGAGGGGTCAACAGACGCGCCCGTGCGGTATGGGCACGTTTTCCCGACGTCTCGGCCCGTGAAACCTTGCACTTCTAACCGCGATCGGCTCGGCGCATGGGACAGCAGCGATAAAATCTCTTGATTGTCGTCGAGATCGCTTCTAGTCAGGAACGTTCCTTATCCGAAAGTGCCGCCATGCCCGCAGCCAACACGGACGTCCAGCACTATCCGTTGCCACCGCGAGACCGGCCGGCACCGGCACTGCTGCGCACGGTGCCGATGTTTGAGCAGCTCGACGATCAGTTGCTCACCCGGCTTGGTTCGGTAACGGAACATGCGTGCGTGAACGAGGGAACGGAGCTGTGCCGCGAGGGAGACACAGCCAGATCCCTCCACATCCTGCTCGACGGGTTGGTCACCCTGAGCGCGGAGGCGCCGAACGGCCGCAAGGCCTTGGTGGAGGTGATCCGGCCGACCCGCCACGTTGTGCTCGCCACGGTGCTGGCGAAACTCCCCTACGCAGTGACCGCGGAGGCGATTGCCACCTCGCGTCTGCTGGTGATCGATGCGAACGGACTGCACGCACTGCTGCGCGAGGACGCCGCACTCGCAGACGGTCTGATGCGCGGACAGGCCCTGGACTTCCGCGCCATGGTGCGCCAGGTCTGCGATCTCAAGCTCCGCACGGCTGCTCAGCGGCTTGGCTGCTATCTGCTTGAATTGTCGCAACAGCATCACGCCCGAGGCGCCCAGCTGCGCCTTCCCATCGGCAAGCAGCTTCTCGCCGCCCACCTCGGCTGTCGGCCCGAGAACATTTCCCGAGCGTTTTCCAGCCTGCGTGAGCTCGGCGTAGAAACACATGGAAAGCTGGTGATATTGCACGATATTCCCAGACTTCGCGAGTTCGCGTTCTCGGCGGGGCCGGAACCGGCATAGGTGACGGTGAATCCCGTGACCGAGCCGCAATCCCCGATGCCGTCCAGCGCCCGGGCTCCGACCGGGGAGTGGCTTCGACGGCTGAGCCCGTTGATCTTTCTCGCCTGTGCCCTGGCGTTCGTGGCCGACCTGACCCACATCGACACGCTTGCGTTCGGTGTGTTCTACATCCCCATGGTCTGCACCGCCGTGCTGCACCGCAACCGAAGCAGCGTCTGGTGGCTGGCCGGCCTCGCCATTCTCATGGTGGTGGTTGGAACGTTCATCCCCGACATTCATCCGAGCCTCTACGACCTGATCGGCAATCGAATGCTGTCGGTTGTCGCCATCCTGGTCACGGCCGGTCTGGTCAGCCATGCGTGGCAAGTGCGGGAGAGCTTGGCCGAGCAAACCAGGCGGGCGGAAACGGCCGAGCGGCTGAAGACCGAGATCTTCACCAATCTTGGCTATGATCTGCGGGCGCCGCTGCACGCGATCATCGGGTTGACGCAGCTCATGAGCGCTGATTGCCGGCCGAACCAGCGCGAGCCGCTCGGCGTCGTGCGGCTCGCCAGCCGGCGGCTGTTGGCAACGATCAGCAACCTGGTGGACCTGACCAGGTTCGAGGAACATATCCCGCGCTCGGAGCCAGTCGATCTCGGCGCGGTACTGCGACGTGCTGTCGAAGAGGTCCGTGACCAGGCCACGGAAGGGCACGTCACAATCGTCACCGATATCGCGGAGGGATTGCCGTCGCTGACGGGCGATGCCTGGGCGGCGCGCCGCATCGTGGAGAACATCCTCGACAATGCGGTGAAGTTC
Organism: uncultured Alphaproteobacteria bacterium; assembly: GCA_963780095.1. Taxonomy (GTDB): domain Bacteria; phylum Pseudomonadota; class Alphaproteobacteria; order Acetobacterales; family Acetobacteraceae; genus JAMXLO01. The sequence continues at coordinate 6,745 of CAWABH010000053.1, read as the reverse complement.
ACCCCACCGGGTGGTTCCGTGAAGGTCTCGGTGATGCCTTCGGAGGGTGCGGTTACAGTAACCGTAACGGATACCGGCGAAGGAATGCCGGAAGACGTGCTGTCCCTCGTCGGGCGGCCATTCCGCCAGGCGGTCAGCAGCACCCCCGGTCAGTTCGAAGGCATGGGCGCCGGGCTGGCGCTCAGCCGACGGCTGGCGGACGCGATCGGGGCAGAGCTTTGCTTCGAAAGCATGCCTGTCGTGGGCACCAGCGCGACGGTGCGCTTTCCGTACGACCCGCGCCGGTCGGCAACGCAGATCGGATGGGCGGAGGTCGCCACAGCCCGCGGCGGGCAACCGACAGTTTGCCGAGGCTGCCTGATCGCGTGCGAGGTGGAACCTGCCATCAGGCGCCGTTGCCCCCTCCTCTCATTGCACCGAGAATCACCCGAATTGCATCCGCCCATCCTTGATGATACCCGGCTTCATAGCGGTCTGCGTCGGTGACCGACTCCGCCGCCTCGTTGTCGGCAATGTCCAACTCGCCCTCTATCGCCAACATGATTGCCTTTTGCGGACTGTTCGCGGCCTCCAGTTCTTTCGCACGGGCGCGTATGTTCCTGCTTATGGCCATCAGGTCGTCCAGCGGCTGTGCCATCTATGATCCCAATTTCATTGCTTCGAGTGGCGGCGCGGAGCGCTCTATGCGGTCCCGGGCTGTCTTGCGGCCATCCGATACAAATGGCCTTCCGCCACTCTTTCCTTCCGTCATGGCCGGGCTCGTCCCGGCCATCCGTCGCGGCACCACTGCTCCTCTGCCGGCTCAAGCGCAATGCGACACTCCCCCGCGGAAGCCTGACAGAACCGCCGCTTTACGGCAGTACCGGATTGGCTGCCTTTACCTCCTGTGGTTCAGGCAGTTCCGCGGTGGACCAGCCGCCGCCCAGCGCCTCGACCAACGCCACACTGGCGACCAGACGGCTCTGCTGAATCGAGAGCAAGGTCTGCTGATCCCCCAGCAGCAAGGTCTGCTGGGTGATCACACTGGTATAGGCTACCGTGCCGGCGCGGTAGGCGTTCAATGTCACCTCCAACGCACGACGTGCCGATTCGACCGCGATCGCCTGCGCCGCGGCCTGCTGCTCCAGAATGCGCAGCGAGGACAATGCGTCCTCAACCTGCTGGAACGCGGTCAGCACAGTCTGCCGATAATTGGCGACCGACTGGTCGTAGGTCGCGCGCGCCGCCGCGACCGCCGCCGGGCGGGCGCCGCCGGAGAACACCGTCTCGCTCGCCGATGCGCCGAGCGACCATACGCGGTTGGCGACGGTGAACAGCTGCGACAGCGGATCGCCGGCGAAGCTGCCCAGTGCCGACAGCGAAATGGTCGGATAGTACGCGGCGATCTGCACGCCGATCAGCGCGTTTTCCTCCTGCATCTGCCGTTCGGCCGCCGAAATGTCAGGGCGGCGTTCCAAAAGTGCTGACGGCAGGCCGGCCGGCGCCACCGGCACCGCGCTGGCCAGCGGCGCAGGCGCGATCGTCAGGTCTGCCGGCGGCTGTCCGGTCAATACGGCAATGGCGTGCTCGAATTGCTGGCGCTGCACGCCGACGCCGACAAGCTGCGCCTCGACTGACTGCAACTGTGCCCGCGCGGTCACCACATCGGCACTCGATGACGTGCCGGCGCGATACTGGTTCTCGGTGATCTCCAGGGCGCGCCGATCCGCGGCCGTCGTCTCGCGCAGCAGTACCTCCAGCGAGTCCTCGGCGCGAAGATCGAAATAGTCGGTCGCCAACGTTGCCTGCGCCGACAACTGGGCGTTCGCGAGGTCGGCGGCGCTGACCTGCGCTCCGGCGACATTGCTTTCAATCTGGCGCCGCACACTGCCCCACACATCCAGGTCCCAGGATACTGTGCCGCTGACGGTGTACAGCGTGCCGTTGCGACCGCCGCTGCCACCACTGCCACTGCTGCTGCTGGTGCCGGCGCCGGATGTGGTGGTTGACTGATTGTTGCGCGCCAGGCTCGACAGACTGCTGCCACCGGTCCCGGTGTGCGACACGCCAGCGTTCAGCGTGGCTATGGGAAACAGGTTGGCACGCGCCTCGCCCACCAGTGCGACCGCATTGCGATACTGCGCCTCGAACGACTTCACAGTCTGGTTGGAGATCTCCACCTTCCGCATCAACCGATCCAGTTCCGGATCGCGATAGATCGCCCACCAAACTCCCTTGTCCGCATCGTCTTCCGGATGGACAGGCTTCCAGCCGCTCAGCTCCTTGAACTGCTCCGACATCGGCGCATCGGGCTTGCTGTAGTCCGGCCCGACCATGCACCCGGAGGCGAACACGCACAGAGCCAGTGCACCTGCAGCCGGCGCAAGCTTCATTCGGCAGGCCCCGGGGTCGTTGACAGGCGCGGGAAGGCTTGCTGCCAATGGCGTCGCGCCGACAGGCGGAAACGGTCGAGATACAGATACAGCACCGGCGTTGTGTAGAGCGTCAGAATCTGGCTCACCAGCAGCCCGCCAACGATCGCGATGCCAAGCGGCCGGCGCAGCTCCCCGCCATCGCCGAAGCTCAGAGCCAGCGGCAGTGCTCCCAGCATGGCCGCGCTTGTTGTCATCATGATCGGCCGAAACCGCAGCCGGCAGGCTTCAAAGATCGCATCGCGGGGATCCATGTCGTGCGCGCGTTCCGCCTCCAGCGCGAAGTCGATCATCATGATGGCGTTCTTCTTGACGATGCCGATCAGCAGAATGACGCCGATCAGGGCGATGATGCTGAACTCGGTGTTGAACACGAGCAGCGCCAGCACCGCGCCCACGCCCGCCGATGGCAAGGTGGACAGGATGGTGATCGGGTGGATGTAGCTTTCGTAGAGCACGCCCAGCACGATGTAGACGGCGATCAGCGCGGCGGCGATGAGGATCGGCTCGCTGTTCAGCGATTGCTGATAGGTCTGCGCGGTACCCTGGAAGCTGCCATGGATGCTCGCCGGCATGCCGATCTGCCGCACCGCCTCGGCCACCGCCGATGTGGCATCGCTGAGCGACTTGCCGGGCGCCAGGTTGAAGGAAATCGTGGCGGCGACGAACAGCCCCTGGTGATTGACCGCCAGCGGCGTGTTGCCGGGGCCGTACTTGGTGAAGGCGGCCAGCGGCACCATCGTCTCCTGGCTCGTGCTGACCGCGGCGCCGGACGAAGCGCTGCCCTTGCCGGTGTTGGCAAGCGCGTTGGTCGATGCGTTGCGCGCCGAACTGCTGGCGATGCTTGCCGCGGTGGTGGCGTTGCTCGTTGCGCTGGTGAGTTTCGCGGCAGCGGCCGCGACCGTGCCGATCACCGCGTTTGTCGTCTCCGTGCCGCTGGCGTTTCCACCGGAGGTGCTGACATAGATGCCCTTCAGCGTGTCGGGCGTCTGCCAGTAGCGCGGCTCCACCTCCATGATGACGTGATACTGGTTCTGCGCGCTGTAGATCGTCGAGACCTGGCGCTGGCCGAATGCGTCATACAGCGTGTTGTCGATCTGGCTGGCGGTGACGCCGAGCCGGCTCGCGGTGGCGCGGTCGATCACCAGGTCGGTTTCCAGGCCCTTCTGCTGCTGGTCGGAATTGACGTCGCGCAGGACCGGGTTGTGTTCCAGCGCGGCAAGCAGTTTCGGCGCCCATTCGTACAGCACGGCAGTGCTGTCGGCCTGCAGCGTGTACTGATAGGCGGCGTTGGTTTGCCGGCCGCCGACGCGGATGTCCTGGATCGGCACCAGGAACAGCCTGGCCCCCGGCACCACCGACAGTTTGCGGCGCAACCCGGCGATCACCTGATCGATACCGGCGCGTTGCGACAGCGGCTTCAGGGAGACGAAGACCTGCCCGGTGTTGGTCTGACCGCCGCCGCCGCCACCGCCCGCGCCGGTGAAACCGACCACGTCCTGCACCGCCGGGTCGTGCTGCACGATGTCCATCAACTGCGCCAGCTTGCCCTGCATCGCCTGGAAGGAGATGCTCTGATCGGCCTGCAGACTGCCCGTCAACCGACCGGTATCCTGCTGCGGAAAGAAGCCCTTCGGCACCATCACATACAGCACGATATTCAGCCCGACGGTGACCAGCAGCACCAGCAGCACCAGCGCGCCGTGGCGCAGCGACCAGCCGAGAGCTGCGCTCGTAAAGCGACAGCGCGCGATCGAACAACGTGCGCCGCCTGGGTCCGGCACGCCGCGTCTGCGGCTTCAGCAGCAGCGCGCACATCATCGGCGTGGTGGTCAGCGAGATCGCCAGCGACACCAGGATCGCCAGCGACAATGTCACGGCGAACTCGCGGAACAGCCGGCCGACGATGCCGCCCATCAGCAGGATCGGCAGGAACACCGCGATCAGCGAGAAGCTGATCGACATCACGGTGAAGCCGACCTCGCGCGCACCGAGCAGTGCCGCCTGGAGGCGCGGCATGCCGTCCTCGATGTGGCGGGAGATGTTCTCCAGCACGACGATCGCATCGTCCACCACGAAGCCGGTGGCGACCGTCAGCGCCATCAGCGACAGATTGTCGAGGCTGTAGCCCAGCAGATACATCGCCCCGAACGTGCCGATGATGGAGACCGGCACGGCGATCGCCGGGATCAGGGTCGCGCGGCCGTTGCGCAGGAACAGGAACACCACCAGCGTCACCAACGCGACCGCGATCAGCAAGGTTATCTCGGTGTCGTGCAGGCTGGCCCGGATCGTCGTGGTGCGGTCGTTGGCGATCAGCAGGTCCATGTCGCGCGGCATCGCCGCCATCAACTGCGGGATCGCCGCCTTCACGCTGTCGACCGTGTCGATGATGTTCGCGCCGGGCTGGCGGAACAGGATCACCAGCACCGCGGGCTTGCCGTTGGCGAGGCCGGCATTGCGCAGGTTCTCGACCGAATCCTGCACGTCCGCCACATCCGACAGGCGCACCGCGGCGCCGTTGCGGTAGGCTATCACCAGCGGCCGGTAGTCCGTCGCATGCGATGCCTGGTCGTTGGTGTAGAGCTGATAATGCAGCCCATCGGCCTCGATCGCGCCCTTCGGGCTGTTGGCGTTGGCGGAGGCAAGGGCGGCGCGGACATCCTCGAGGCCGATGCCGTATTTGAACAGCGCCTGCGGATTCAGTTCCACCCGCACCGCCGGCAGCGCCGCGCCGCCGATGATCACCTGGCCGATGCCGCTGATCTGCGACAGGCGCTGCGACAGCACATTCGTCGCCGCGTCGTACATCTGGCCGCGGGTCAGTGTCTTCGAGGTCAGCGCCAGGATCAGGACCGGCGCATCGGCCGGGTTCACCTTGCGGTAGGTCGGGTTGCTGCGCAGGCTGGTCGGCAGATCGGCACGCGCGGCGTTGATCGCGGCCTGCACGTCGCGCGCCGCACCATTGATGTCGCGATCCAGCCCGAATTGCAGGACGATGCGCGCCTGCCCGACCGAACTGGCCGAAGTCATCTCGGTCACATCGGCGATCTGCCCGAGATGGCGTTCCAGCGGGCTGGCGACGCTGGTCGCCACCGTGTCGGGGCTGGCGCCGGGCAGCTGCGCCTGCACCGAGATGGTCGGGAAATCCACCTGCGGCAGCGGCGAGACCGGCAGCCTGAAGTAGGCAAAAATCCCGGCCAGCGCGATGCCGATGGTCAGCAGCGTGGTGGCGACCGGACGCCCGATGAAAGGGGCCGAGATGTTCATGTGGGAGCGTTGCCAGTGCGGGAATTCCGCCGGGCCACGCCCCTGCCGGACAGCCGCCACGCCAGGCGGTCGAACATGAGATAGATCACCGGTGTGGTGAACAGGGTGAGGACCTGGCTGACGATCAGGCCGCCGACGATCGCCACGCCCAACGGCCGGCGCAATTCGGACCCGGTGCCGTTGCCCAGCATCAGCGGCAGCGCGCCGAGCAGCGCCGCCATCGTGGTCATCAGGATCGGGCGGAAGCGCAGCAGGCAGGCCTGATGGATGGCCTCGCGCGGCGGCTTGCCTTCCTCGCGCTCCGCGTCCAGCGCGAAGTCGATCATCATGATCGCGTTCTTCTTGACGATGCCGATCAGCAGAATGATGCCGATGATGGAAATCACATCGATGTCGTCGCCGGCGATCAGCAGCGCCACCAGCGCGCCGGCGCCGGCGGACGGCAGCGTGGACAGGATCGTGATCGGGTGGATGAAGCTTTCGTACAGCACGCCCAGCACGATGTAGACGGTGACGATCGCGGCCAGCACCAGCAGCAGTTCATTCGACAGCGACGCCTGCAACGCCTGTGCCGCCCCCTGGAAGGCGGTGACAAAGCTCTCCGGCAGGCTGATATCCTGTTCCGCCTGGCGGATTTCGGTCACCGCGGCCCCCAGCGACGAACCCGCGCTGGTGTCGAACGATATCGTCGTCGCCGGGAACTGGCCGAGGTGGCTGATCTGCAACGGGCCCGGCTTCTGCTCGATCTGCACGATGGAGGACAGCGGCACCTGGCCGGTGGTCGAGGCAGACGATGGCAGGCGGATTGCCGACAGTGCATCCAGCGAGGTCTGCAACGCCGGGTCCGCCTCCATGATGACGCGGTACTGGTTGGACTGCGAATAGATCGTCGAGATGATGCGCTGGCCGAACAGGTCGTACAGCGCGTTGTCCACCGTTGCCGGCGTTATGCCGAAGCGTGCCGCGGTCTCCCGGTCGATCACCAGGTTCACCGTCAGGCCCTGCTGCTGGAGATCGCTGGCGACGTCCGTCAGGTCGGGCAGTTGGTGCAGCCGCTCCAGCAG
>CAWABH010000052.1:0-31732 GCA_963780095.1 uncultured Alphaproteobacteria bacterium | reverse complement strand
AGTTTGTGGCCCGGGCCAAGCACGTTGAGGCGCAGATCTTCGGCGACGGCAAGGGCGGCATTCTCACGCTCGGCCTGCGCGACTGCTCTGCGCAGCGGCGCCACCAGAAGGTGATTGAAGAGACGCCGGTGCCGGGGCTCGATGAAGCGGTTGGGCGCGAGATGCGCGCGTCGGCCGAGTTGCTGGGCAGGGCAGTGAACTACGCGTCGGCGGGGACGGTGGAGTTTCTCTATGACGCGGATACGAGTGCGTACTTTTTTCTCGAAGTGAACACACGTTTGCAGGTGGAGCACGGGGTCACCGAGCAGGTAACGGGGCTGGACCTGGTGGAGATGATGATTCGCGAAGCCGCGGGAGAGTTGCCGCCAATCGAATCACTGCGTGTCGAGCCGAAAGGCTGGTCGATCGAAGCGCGCGTCTACGCCGAAGATCCAGCCAGGAACTTTCAGCCTGCGCCGGGCAGGCTGGCGCAGGTTCGTTTTCCCAATGGCGAGTTAGCTCGTGCTGAAGGAACGCGTATTGAAACATGGGTGGAGAACGGCACCGAGATTACGCCTTTCTACGACCCGATGATCGCGAAGATCATCGTCACCGGCAAAGACCGTGCCGATGCTGTCGCGCGGTTGGCGCACGCGCTGGATGAAACTTCGCTCTACGGCACGGAGACGAATCTCAGATATCTGCGAGCGGTCACTGCATCCGAAATATTTGCATCGGGCGCGATGACGACGGCTTTTCTGGGCAGCTTTGAAGTAGGCCGTCGCGCCTTTGAAGTGCTCGAAGGCGGAACGCAGACCACGATTCAGGATTACCCGGGACGGCTTGGTTACTGGCATGTTGGTGTGCCCCCATCGGGGCCGATGGACACGCTGGCTTTTAGACTTGCGAATCGGTTAGTGAATAACCCCGAGAGCGCGCCTGCTCTCGAGATGACAACAATGGGCGCGCGGCTGCGCTTCGATGCGGACGCCACGGTCGCGCTTACCGGCGCGGAGATGAATGCGACGCTCGATAGCAAGGCTGCGTCGCGCTGGCAGTCGTTTACTGTGAAGGCGGGGAGCACGCTGCGGCTTGGCGCGGTAAAGAACGGCGGCGCGCGCGCTTATCTGGCGATTGCGGGCGGCATCGATGCGCCGCAGTTTCTCTCAAGCCGCGCAACGTTCATGCTTGGCGGCTTCGGCGGGCATGCGGGCCGCGCGTTGCGTGCAGGCGATGTGGTGCATTGTCTGCCGGCGTCGAAAAGCGCAGAGAGCGTATCGCATAAGCAGATCGAGACCGCGCATCAGCCGGCCTACTCGCGGCAGTGGGAGATTGGCGTGCCTGTACGGTCCGCACGGCGAGCCCGAGTTTTTTACGCCATCCGATATCGAGATGATCTTTACGACTGACTGGAAGGTTCACTACCAGTCGGACCGTACTGGCGTGCGGCTTGTGGGCCCCAAGCCCCAGTGGGCGATCACCACCTCGATCCGCGGCAGATGCGCCGGCAACGCTCCACGGTTGCGTTTGGCTGGTTCTGTGCGAGGCGGACGAGGTTTGGGCTCCGGCGTTGAGATTGCCGCGGCTGACGCCGCCGCATCCAGCCTGGCCACCTGCTCGGCCAGCGACTGTTCCAAGTTTTCGACCGCTTGTTGGAACGCCGCGTCGTCGAGCCGCTCGGAGCGGCGGCCAAACCGATTGCGTTGCAGACCCGCGATCAGCAACCGCAGTCGTTCGATCTCGGCCAGCGCCGCATGCAGTATCAGCTGCAACGCCGCCGGATCGTCGGGCAGGACCGTGGGGGCAGTGAACACGCGCGCAGCCTGCGGCGTCGTTGCGAATTGGAGCCAATGAATTTGGCGTGAGCAACCGCACTCAGCCCGCCAATTCAGGGCGGCGCACGCGCACCGGCATGCGCCAGTCGATCCCCTCCAGCAGCATCGACAGTTGCGCCGGGGTCAGCGACACCCTGCCGGTCTCGGTCACAGGCCAGACGAACTGCCCCTTCTCCAGGCGTTTGCTGAACAGGCACATGCCCTGCCCGTCATACCAAAGCAGCTTGACCAGCCCGCCACGTTTGCCACGGAACGCAAACAATGCGCCATCGAACGGATCCGTCGCCAGCACCTGCTGCGCCAGCATCGCCAGACCATCGATGCCCTTGCGCATATCGGTCCGACCGCAAGCCAGCCACACGCGCGCGCCGGAGGGCAAGCTGATCATCCGCGCAGTACCGCCAGCACACGGCGCAAGGCCAGTTCATCGACGTGCGCGTCCATCCGCACTGTCGTGCCATCCACCAACACGATCTCGATTCGGCTCGACGGTTGGGCAATCGGGTTGGCCAACAACTGCGGAACTGGCGACGGCGCCTCGATGGCGCCTTCCTGGCTCACGCGCTCCAACATCCGCGTCGCCTTCAACTCGACGCGGGCAAACCGCCCAGCGGTGTGCGTCGCGGCTTCAGGCTGTGCCGCCAGCAACGCGTGCCGCCATGTATATAGCTGCCCGCTGCTGATGCCGTATTGGCGCGCCACCTCTGTCGGTGTTGCACCGGGCGCCAGGCTCTGTGCCGCAATCGTCTGCTTCTGCTCAGTGGTCCAGCGGCGACGCCGCTCGCCCCGCGTAATCAACTCAATCCGTGGACTACGAGCGCTCTTATGACTGCTCGTATGAGCGCTCTCAGGCGCCGCAGACACCTCGCCGGTAATCGCGTCCAGCTCCATCAGCCAAGCGCACCACACTTCCACCCCAGTGAGGTGGCCCCCGAAAACTGGACAGGTTGCTAAGAGAAAGTCTCCGCTTGGGAGCGGCCGGTTGGCCGGAGGTGAGACTTGTCGAATACTCGGAAGAAGCACAGTCCTGAGTTCAAGGCGAAGGTGGCGCTGGCGGCGGTCCGGGAGGAAGGTACGGTCGCCGAACTTTCGGGCCGGTTCGGTGTGCATGCCAGCCAGATTCACGCATGGAAGAAGACGTTGCTGGACGGAACGGCGTCGCTGTTCGCGCCAAACAGGGCCGCGACCAATGGTGGCGACGCGGCGGCCGAGGCTCAGTTGGCACCGTTATATGAGAAGATCGGTCAGTTGACGGTGGAGCGGGATTTTTTTCGCAAAAGGTCTGGGCCATGAGCAGGCCTGAACGGCTGGCGCTGGTGGACCATGATGACCAGGCCATGCCGGTGGTGGCGCAATGCCAGCTGCTGAAAGTCGCGCGTTCGACGCTGTATTACCGGCCGGCGCCGGTGAGTGCGGACGACCTGGCGGTGATGCGCCGCATCGACGAATTGTATCTGGCGTCACCGTTCTATGGATCGCGGCGGATGACGGCGGTGCTGCGTCGCGAGGGCTGGGCGGTGAATTGCAAGCGCGTCCGGCGATTGATGCGGGTGATGGCGCTGGAAGCGATCTACCAGAAGCCCAATACCAGCCGGAAGCATCCGGATCACAAGGTGTACCCTTATCTGTTACGGAATTTGACCATTGATCGACCAAACCAGGTCTGGTGCGCTGACATCACGTATATTCCGATGGCCAAAGGGTTCGCGTATCTGATCGCGGTGATGGACTGGTTCAGTCGGCGGATCCTGGCATGGCGGGTGTCGATCACGTTGGAAGCGGATTTCTGCGTCGAGGCGTTGCGGGACGCGATGCACCGGTTCGGCCAGCCGGAGATTTTCAACACCGACCAAGGCGTGCAGTTCACCAGCGCACCGTTCCTGACCGAGCTGGAGACCCAGGGTGTGCGGATCAGCATGGATGGCAAAGGGCGGTTTCTGGACAACATCTTCATTGAGCGGCTGTGGCGCAGCCTGAAGTACGAGGAAGTGTTCATCAAGGCGTACGGCTCGGCGCGCGAAGCACGTCTGGGCATCGGCGGGTGGCTCGCGTTCTACAACGACGATCGGCCGCACCAGGCGTTGGACTACCGGACGCCACGGGCTGTTTTCGAAGACGCCGCCCGTAATCATGTGGATAACGCTCCCGCTGCGCTCCCGCGTTACCCACATGATTACGGGCACAACAGCAACAGGAAGGTATTGACCAATGTAGAATGGTAGCTATACTTACGATCAGATATCCCCTCGGATCGAGAGGGACATCGGAAACGCGGTGGGACTCTCTCTTAAGTCACCCCGATTCCTGTCCAACCGATGGGGTCCACCTCAGTATATCTGCACTACGTGCTCGACCTATGGTTCGAGCGCGTGGCTAAACCTCGCTTGCGAGGGGAAGCCTGCCTCGTGCGGTATATCGACGACTTTGTGGTGTGTTTCCAATATCGCGAGGATGCTCTGCGCCTAGAGGACGCGCTGCGGAATCGGCTGGAAAGGTTCGGCCTCACGCTGGAACCGACCAAGACCAAGTTGGTCGAGTTTGGGAGGTTCGCGCAGCGACACGCGGGCAAACACGGCAGGAAGCGCCCGGAAACCATCTACTTCCTGGGCTTCACGCTCTACTGCACGCGCAACCGGAAGGGCGACTTCAAGGTTGGGATGCGCACAGAGAAGTCACGCTTGCGGCGCAGCCTCATGTCACTGCAAGAGAAGATGCGGCAGATGAGGCATCTCACAATCGGACAACAGGTAGACGAGCTCAACGACGCCTTACGCGGTCACTACGGATACTACGGCATTGCCGGAAATTTCCGCGCACTGCAGAAGGTGTACCGGCACGTCGAGCGTTACTGGTGTGGGATGCTTCGCAGCCGCAGCTGGGCGGGCCGACGCCTCACCTGGACCGACTTCAATCAGCTCAAGGAGAAGAACCCGCTGCTGCGACCAAAGCTGCGGTTGCCCTACAAGGCGCTGCAGGCTCTCGCAGTACCTGTGAACCAGCGCCCGAAGAGCGTAGTGCAGCAAATCTGCACGCTACGTTCTGTGGGAGTTGGGGGTGGGTGACCACCCCCGACGACCCGGTGGGCGCTTCGAGAGAGGCGTCCCTACCGCGAACGTCCGACGCCGATTTCAGGGCCGAGGCATCTTGCGGCGCTAGATTGCGACCCACGTGCCCGACCGTAGACTCCCCTGAGATGACGTTGGGGACTAGATTTAGAGTGCGACAACGAAAGGCGCTTCTCATGGTGGGCACCGTCAGCGGCTCTGACCGTCTTCAATTGGCCGGAATAAGTCCCGAGGACAAAAAAGCCGAAGGCATCAATTTCAGGAGCGTGATTCGCCCTGGGACGTTAGCTGGCCAAGAGCAACCAACGTTCACCGTCAGTGTGGATAGTGGATCGACATGGTATGCGATCAGGGGCGGGCTGGATGACATTGCCGCTGCCCTCGACCAACGACTGGACGGATACAGGCTGGAACAAGAATTTGCCCTGCATTCTGGAAGCGCAGGGACTACAGTTAACTTTATTTTAGCGGGGCTTTCCGCAGGCGCAGGTGCCGTTGCTACCGCCTTCTTGAGCGAGATCGGGAAAGAACTATGGAAAGCATTCAAAGAGATTCTGCTCTCTCCTGCCGAGCGAACAAAGCTTGCTGAGCGGCGCGAACCTACGTTTACGATAACCAGTTTAGAGAATCCCACAGGCTCATCAATCGTTCGCACGCCAGATGCAAAAGAGCTATCAATCCGACACGTCGATTCATCGTCTGAGGAAACCACGGCTCCGCAAGATCAGATTGCCTCAAAACCGCGTCGAGGCGGAGGTGACCGCTTCTCTTTCACCATGGTCGTCGATGGCTGGAAGCTACACGGTGAACTACAAGGCATCTCCGATGGTGTGGCACAAGCCGAGGAACTCCGGGAGTTTCTGGAGAGAGGCCCGGCGGAACTTTATCTAACGGCTTGCAAGCAATTTTCGACCTCAACCGGCAGCGACGTTCCCACCAAGCTCGACTGGAGCGGTCGCAATTGGGTCCCATCTGCTCGCAGGCCCTCATATCGGCCAGCGCCGCGCCGATAGGGGCAGATGGGTATGCAAATATTTTGAGTTTCGCAACTCGCGACAACCGACGCTCTGCCCCCATATCCTTGAACCTTGGCACTCCCCACCCATGTGAAAGACCTTTGAGGCGTTTATTCCATGGCCCTCCGTCTCGGCAATCCTCGATTTCGTGTTGATTCCGGTCGCGTTCGCGTTGGGAACGGCGGCGGGCTACTTGATTGCATACGTCACGGGGATACACGCCTCACTCATCCCCCTGGCATCAGCCATCCTCGGGTTGTTCGTCGCTTTCTCTGTCCCGCTGTGGCAGGCGCTTTTTGTGAACGCCCCAAAGCTATCTGTGGAGATCAGTTCCGTTATACGAACAATAAGCCCCACCGCTGTCGTCTCAATTGATGACGATCCCGAACTCCGCGCACTCCGTGGTTCCTCCGGCTCCGATTATTATGATCAGTTATTGACATTTTCGCGAAGTTCAACCATTGGCGGCCGCCGCTTACAACTGGGGAGGCGGGGTGGTGGTAGTCACACCCTTGAAGATATAGATGAAAGACTGGCAAGCAGAAGGCAGCGCCTTCGCGAACTGCCGGCACAAATCGAAGAACAAAAGAGAACCACAGAGCGCCTTAGAACTATGACTGCCGAGACGTTCTCAAAATACGACGCCGATCAATTCAATCGACCATTGTCCCCGGAAATCCCGTTCGATTCCTCAAAGGTTGATCAGGTGCTCGAGAACTTTCGACGGGTGTATCGAGAGCGCGTTGAAGAAGACGAAAAGCTTTATGCTGAGCTGCAAACCACAATTCCCACGGCTGAGCGCAGGGTGGACGTTGTGCGAAAGGAGCTTATCGATAGCCGCTCGTTTTTTACAGTTTCCGCATCCCTGATTAATTCTGGCCGTTCGAATACCGCCATAAAAGTACCTGCGCTTCTCCGTGTGTCAATCGGAGAGGGTAACTACATAGATATCAAACTCACACTAAAGGACTTCGAAAACAAATCTGAAATATCCGCAAATGGCACTCGAATTATCGCATTTGAATCATCTGAGGTTTCTTCTTTGCCGGAAGAGGACAGAAAATTGATTAACACATACTGGGGTCAGTCTGTTCGCTCGCGATTACTAATAGAAGATATACACTCACAAATATATTCTTCTAACCCAATTGCATTTGCCGAGGGTCTCTACCAAAAGATCATCTATGATAGACTGGCGCGTGCAGCAAGCTCGGGCTAGTAAACTAAATTAGCGCCAAAGGTCGCTCACAACGTTTTGGCTTCCATCTGTGGTGTGGCAGAACCTGCATTCTGTTAAATCGGATGCCGCTGCGAGATTCTCTGATTTACGCACCGGCCGTGTGCTCGTTTTCCGACAGGCTGAACCGCCGATATCCACCCAGAGCCGGAATCCACGCACCTTTCGCCGTGATCGCCGCCGCCACGTCCTGGATCGTCGCCCTACGACCCGTGCCTCAATTCAAAAACATCTTCCCCGGGTTCAAAATCCCCCGCGGATCCAGCGCCTGCTTCACCGAGCGCATCACCGCCAGCGCCTCGGCGCCATGCTCCTGCTCCAGGAACTCGCGCTTGCCGATCCCCACGCCGTGCTCGCCGCTGCACGACCCGCCCAACGCCAGCGCACGGGCGACGATCTTCTTGTCCAACTCCCACGCGCGCTGCAGCCCATCCGGCTCCGGCGGCACCAGGATCACCGTGTGGAAATTGCCGTCGCCGACATGGCCGACGATCGGCGCGGTCAGCCCCGAGGCAGCGATATCCTCCTTCGCGCCAAGGATCGCCGCGTCCAGACAGGAAATGGGAACGATGGCGTCGGTCGCGATGCCCCTATGGCCGGGCTTCAACGCGAGGCACGCCCACAGCGCATCATGCCGCGCCTTCCACAGCTTGCCGCGTTCGGCCGCATCGGTGGCCCAGCGGAAGCCCTCGCCGTCGTAGCCGGCGGCGATCTCTTCGGCCTGCTGCGCCTGCTCGGCGACCGCCGCCGTGCTGCCGTGGAATTCGAAGAACAGGCTCGGCAGAGCCTCCAGCCCTTCCAGCTTCGAATAGGCGATGCACGCCGCCATCTGCACCTCGTCCAGCAACTCCATCCGCGCGACGGGGATGCCGGTCTGCAGGATGGCGATCACCGTCTCGACCGCGCCGCCCAGCGTGGGGAACTGGCAGGTGGCGGATGACATTGCCTCCGGGATGCCGTGCAGCCGGAGCTGGATCTCCGTGATGACGCCGAGCGTGCCCTCCGAGCCGATGAACAGCCGCGTCAGGTCGTAGCCGGTCGCCGACTTGCGCACGCGGCCGCCGGTGCGGATCAGCCGGCCATCGGCCATCGCCACCGTCAGCCCCAGCACGTTTTCCCGGATCGTCCCGTAGCGCACGGCATTGGTGCCCGAGGCGCGCGTCGCGCACATGCCGCCGATGGTGCAGAGCGCGGTGCCGGGATCGACCGGGAAGAACAGGCCCTGGTCGCGCAGGTGCTCGTTCAGCTGGTCCCGCGTCACGCCGGCCTCGACGCGGCAGTCCATGTCGGCCTGGCTGGCGTCGATGATGCGGGTCATGCGCGAGAGGTCGAGCGTGATGCCGCCGCGCACCGGCGTCACGTGGCCTTCCAGCGAGGTGCCTGCGCCCCACGCGACCACCGGCACATGCTCCGCGTGACAGAGCGAGAGCAGGCGCGCTGCCTCCTCGGACGTTTCGACGAATGCCACGGCGTCCGGCAGGACGGGCGGCTGGGTGTCCTGGCCGTGCGAGTGGTGCTCGCGCAGCGTGGCATTGGTGGTGATGCGCTCGCCCAGGAATTCGCGGGCGGCGGCGATCACCGACTGGACTGGCTCGGGCATCGCGGGTCCTCGGCGTTGCGGCGGGAGGATCGGGGCAGGGGAGGGGGCTGGCAAGCCTCACCTGGCGCATCGGCGATTATTCTATCACGCTACGGTATAATTACTATACCGTTTCCTACTTTGCTTCACCTGTCATTGCTACTCTGAAAGAAATGCGGCGCCGAGGGATATCGGGTGTTGGACTGTTCGGAGAAAACCATGACCACGCCGCACGACCCGATTCGCCACACGGCTCTTATCGAGGGCCCCGCCCGCTCCGCCCGCCGGCACTGATGGCGCCGGTTGCTCCTCGCGTCTGCGGCGGCCTTGTCGCTCGGCGTGCATCACGCCGCCTGGGCGGTCTTCTCGGATGGCAGCACAGGGGTGTGCTTGGCGATATCCCCTTCCAGGGAGACGCCATCACGCCCACTTGCGATCCGACCAACCTGAGCGCTCCGGGGGCACCTAACCCCGCCAACACCTACTTCAACCAGTTCGGGTGCTCGATCTCTCGGGGCGTCGCCACCGGCGACGGATCGTCTTTCGTCCAAGCCTGCTCCGCGCGATGGGGAGGGCGAGAGGGCGGTGGGACGTTCAAATCTGCTTGACTCCGTAACGATTTGACAATTATGTAACGGTCTGTAAACGGTTGGCACCGCCACCCCGGCCCGCCGGCCTTCTCGCCGCCCGCGCTTCAGGAACCCACCCGGAAAGAGAGCCATGACAATGTCGCACCAAACACCTGCCACGACAGTTCGTGGCGGCAGCCTTGCCAACCCCCGGTCGCGGCGCAGTTGGCGGCGGACGCTGCTGGCCTCAACCGCTGCGCTCTCTCTCGGCGCGCAGAACGCCGCCTGGGCGGCCTGCTCCGACGGCAGCACATTCCCCGCCGGCGGGTTCGTGATCGGCAGTGCACCGGTTCCGGTCGCCAACAACTGGTCGCCGAATGTGTTCACCGAGCCCGCCGGCTCGCTGTTCATCCCCGACTCGTCCGTGAACGAGCACAACGATCCGGCACAGCCTCTGACCGCCGGCGGCCATAACTGGGTGTTCGATCAGGGCTCGACGCTCTGCAAAGAGACCGACACCGGGCCGAGTGGTGCCGTCGCAACCGGATGGGCGATCCCACCCAACTCGTCGACCAACTGCGTCCTTCTCCCGATCATCTCCAACGGTCGGGTCACCAACTTCGGAGATATCCCGTTCCAGGGAGACGTCATCACGCCAACCTGCGATCCCACCAGATTGAGCGCTCCGGGAGCGCCTAACCCCGCCAACACCTACTTCAACCAGCTCGGCTGCTCGATCTCTCAGGGCGTCGCCACCACGCCGCAGACGGCGAGCTCCTTTCTGTTTGTTACCGGCATCAAGAGTGGACTGTTTTCGGTCCGCCTCGACAACGTCTTTAACCCGACGGTCGGCGGGGACGCTGGCAAGGCAGTCGGCCTGACCGATTTCTACTCAGCCATCAAGGGCAATCAGTCACTGACCAGCGCTGCCGTCAGTAAGGACGGGCAGTTGGTAATCGCCACTTCGTTCAAGCGGCTGCCGGCGGTATTTGCCTGCCTGAACCCACTCGGCGATCCAGGCGATCCGGCGAAGCCACTCAACCCGGGCTTCTTCGTCCCGTCAGCCAGCAGCCGTGCAGTGCATGTCGGTCGGCAACAACAACCTGCCGGTTGATCTGACGACCGCGATCGGGCCTGACAGCCAGCCGTATTTTGCCGGTCAGCGCACTGCCAACGGCGGCTTCGTCACCAGTTTCGGCAACCCGCCGGCGGAACATCGAAGAACGCCTGGCCGAACTGCATCTGGCAGACAAATGGCTCCCTGTCGCTCGCCGACGCATTCGCGCATAATCGGTCGAACGGTTGTGGCAATGCCGCGTCGAACAGTGCGCTGGTGTCACCGTCGATCACCCAGACGAGCGTCCTGGCAAGCCATGGCGAGCTACATGTATCTCGGCACCAACGCTGGCCCTGTCGTGCAGATCAAGGTGACGACCAATCCGACCTCGGGACTGTCGAGCTACACACTGCGGACATACCTTACCGGATTATCGGTGGTTAGCAGTGTCGGCGTTGCGGATGATCTTGGATCGCTGATGGTGTTCAGCAATCCGCCCTCGGTCGGGCTGAGTCCCGGGTTCTGGACGAAGCTGCCGCTGTGCGAGGACATGAATTAGCGGCAGGTCGCGAGGCCGATCGCGGCACTATCCCTGCACGATCAGCCGCGACAGTTCGTCAGCCGCGGTGACCATGGGATAGTGCCCGGTATCCAGTTCGTGCCACGTCGCGCCGAGGCGATCGGCGGCGCGTCGCTGGTGTGCCTGCCCAGGGTTCACGGCCTGACGGCACCAGATCACCGTCGCCGGCCATTTCTGCTGCCAGAAGTTGGGCAGCTTGACCTTGTCCCGCATCGCCGCGACGGGATGCGGCGTGTAGCGCTCCAGCGCCCAGGCCTTCGTCGCATCGTCGAGGCTGGCGAACATTCGGCCGGCCGCGTCCTCGCGCGAAGGCCCGGTCGTCAGGTCTGTCGTCACCGCGGTCGGACGCTTCACGATGTCGGGGATGCTCTCGCCGTCGAACAGCGCCAGCGCATCGGCGAACACCAGCCGCCCGATCCGCTCGCGCGCCTGCTCCGCCGCGCTGCACACGACCATGCCGCCGCTGCTTGTGCCGACCAGCACGACGTCATGCAGGTCCTCGAAGAACAGCAGCTCCGCGATTTCCGCGCCGTGCGTTTCGGTGGTGATGCCGGGCCGCAGCGCATGACGGCGTTCGGCGCAGCCGTCGAGCGACGGCGCGAACACCGTATGCCCGTCCGCCGTCAGCCGCCGCACCACGCGTTGCCAGATCCAGCCGCCCTGATACGCGCCGTGGATCAATACGATTGCTGCCATTGTCGTCTCCTTACGCAAGTGCCGGGGCGCGGAACCGCTCATGCACGAACAGCACCGCGATGCCGCTCGCCAGGGCCGCCGCCATCACATAGAAGCTCGGTGCCAGGGGATTGCCCGTCACGTGCACCAGGAACGTCGCGATATACGGTGCGAACCCGCCGAAGATCGCCACCGCGAAGCCGTAGCTGACCGACAAGGCCGTGTAGCGCACGTTGGTCGGGAACATCTCCGACAGGATCGTCGAGATCACGCCGGTGTAGAGCGTCAGCACGGTCTGCGCCGTCGCCTGCACCACCAGCAATCCCCAAAAGTTCGGATGCGTCTGGAGGAACAGGAACAACGGGTACGCCATGATGAACGCAAGCACGGCGCAGGCCAGCATCATCGGCTTGCGGCCCACGCGGTCCGACCAATGGCCGACCACCGGCGTCAATATCAGGTAGATCGTAAGGGCCAGCGTGGTGGACCACAGTGCGTAGCTCAGGTCGATCTTCAGCGTCTGCGAGGCGAAGCTCGGCAGGAACACCAGGAACACGTAGTTGATCACGCAGCCGATGATCGACAGGCCGAACGCGGACAGGAACACCCAGCCGTGGGTGGTGAACGCGTCAACGAGCGGCATGCGCGTGATCGTCTGCGTCGCCACCGCGCGCTGGAACGCCGGCGTTTCGGCGACGCGGGTGCGCAGATAGTAGCCGACGGGGCCGAGCACGAAGCCGATCAGGAACGGAATGCGCCAGCCCCAGGCGAAGAAACTTTCCGGGCTCAGCGTCGTGGTGAGGATCGCCGCCGAGAACGTCGCACACATCGCGCCGATCGCGGTTGCCGCCTGCTGCAGACTGCCGATCAGCCCGCGTCTGCCGGCGGGCGCATGCTCGACCAGGAACGCCGCCGCGCCGCCCCATTCGCCGCCGGTCGAAAAGCCCTGGAACATGCGGCAGATCACCAGCAGGATCGGCCCCAGCAGACCGATCGAGGCATAGGGCGGGATCAGCCCCGTGACACCGGTGGCGGCGGCCATCATCCCGATCGTCACCACCAGCGCCTTTCGGCGGCCGAAACGGTCGCCGTACCAGCCGATGACCATCGCGCCCACCGGACGCATCAGGAAGCCGACGGCAAAGGTGGCGAAACTTGCGAGCAGCGAGGCGATCGGATCGGTGGAGGGGAAGAACGCGCGCCCGATCGCAACGGCGAAGAAGCCGTAGATCACGAAGTCGAAGATTTCGAAATACCTGTCCGATCGCGCAGGCAATGACGGCGCGGCGTATCGCCACGGCATCTTCCGTCGTCCCCATTTTCGACATGGGCTGCGCGAGTTGCTGCATGACATCCCCCACAAGATCGAACGAAACTATAGGGAGCGGCACGTAGGCTGGAAACCCTCGGTGGTTGCCGCGCTGCCTCGACCGGGGCAAAGCCGTAAGCTAGGCTCGCGGCATGATCGACAAGTTCGTGCATTCGATGACCGATGCGATGATGGGAATCGCCGATGGATCGACCGTGCTGCTCGGCGGATTCGGCGACGTTGGCATTCCCACGCCACTGCTCACTGGCCTGATAGAGCAAGGCGCGCGCGACCTGACGATCGTCGCCGTCGCCGGCGGGCGTGACGGCAGCGCGATCGAGCAGTTGCTGTCGCTCGGCCGTGTGCGCAGGCTGATCTGCAGCTTCGTGCGTCCCGCGAGTTTGGCTGCCCGGTTGTTCCAACGTGGTGACCTGGAGGTGGAGATCGTGCCGCAGGGCACGCTTGCCGAACGCATGCGCGCCGCCGGTGCCGGCATCACCGGATTTTATACGCCGACCGGCGCCGACACACTGCTCGCGGAGGGACGCGAAACGCGCGAGATCGGCGGCAGGCTCTGTCTGCTCGAGTATCCGCTGCCGGGCGATGTCGCGCTGATCGAGGCGTGGTGCGGCGACCGCTGGGGCAACCTGACCTATCGCGACAGTGCACGAAACCTCAATCCGGTGATGGCGATGGCCGCCACGCTGACCATCGCGATGACGCGCAATGTCGCCGAATTGGGCGAGATTTCGCCGGAGAGCGTGGTGACGCCGGGCATCTTCGTCGATCGCGTGCTGCACGTGCCCCTAAAGGAATAGCGTATGGCGGACTTTGAATTTTCCCCGCTCGATCGCAACGGCATTGCCGAGCGTGCGGCACGCGATATACCCGAAGGCTGGCTGGTCAATCTCGGCATCGGCATTCCGACGCACATCGCCGACTTCGTGCCGATCGATCGCGAGGTGATCTTCCATGCCGAGAACGGCGTGATCGGTGTCGGCCCGGCACCGCCGCCGGACAAGGTCAATCCGTTCCTGATCAATGCCAGCACGACGCACGTGACGCTGCGCACCGGCGGCAGCTATGTGCATCACGCCGACAGTTTTGCGATCGCGCGCGGCGGGCATCTGGATCTTTGCGTGCTGGGCGCATTCGAGGTGGCTGAAAATGGCGACATCGCCAACTGGGCACGCTCGGCCGATGAACCGGTGAAGCAGGTCGGTGGCGCGATGGACCTCGCGATCGGCGCAAAGCGGCTGTGGGTGGTGATGGAGCACACCACGAGGGAGGGAGAACCACGCCTGCGGCATCGCTGCACGTATCCGCTGACGGCGAAGGGCGTGGTGACACGCGTCTATACCAACCTTGCGGTGCTGGATGTGACGCCGCGCGGGTTTGTCGTGCGCGACATGGTTACCGGCATGACCATCGAGGCGCTGCAGGCGCGCACCGAGGCCAAACTTCATTCCGCATAGCAGGAGGAACCGGCAATGACGACACGCATCACCCGTCGACATGCCCTGCAGATCGGTGCTGCCGCGTTGCCTCTGGTGCATATCCGGACCGGCCATGCGGCTGGCAGGTTGGCGCTCGCGTTCTGGGACCATTGGGTGCCTGGCGGCAACGACGTCATGACGAAGCAGATCACCGCCTGGGCGCAGAAGAACCAGGTGGAAGTCACCACCGACTACATGAGCGCCGGCAACAAGCTGGTGATCACCGCGGCGGCCGAGGAGCAGGCGAAGACCGGCCACGACGCGATCGCGCTGCCGGTTTGGGAAGTGCACAATCACGCCCGCGCGTTCGAGCCGGTCGATGATGTGGTGCAGCAGCTGATTGCGCAATACGGTCCGACCAACGAGGTGAACGAGTATCTCGCAAAGGTGAATGGCCATTGGATGGCGGTGCCGAGCAACTCGGGTTCGCAGAACCAGCCTCCCGTTGGCCGCATCGGTGTGCTGAAGGACAAGGCCGGGCTGGACGTGCTTTCGATGTATCCGGCGAACGACGAGTACACGCCTGGCGCCGATGCCTGGACGTGGGACGCGCATTTGAAGGCGGCCGAGGCGTGTCAAAAGGCGGGCATGCCGTTCGCGCTTGGGCTGTCGAATGCTGGTGACTGCGTCGATTTCTGCGGTGCGCTGTTCGCGGCGTATGGCGCGGAACTGGTCGATGCCAAGGGGAATGTCACCGTTCACTCGGACGAGGTGCGGCAGGTACTGGAATACGGTCAGCAACTCGTGCGGTTTTTGCCGCGCGACGTGTTGAGCTATGACAGCGCATCGAACAATCGCGCGCTGATCTCGGGGCAGAGCGCGCTGATCTTCAACCCGCCCTCTGCCTGGGCCGTGGCAAAGCGAGACCAGCCGCAGGTTGCGCAGGACTGCTGGACGTTCTCCGCCCCGCGCGGGCCGAAGGGGCGGTTCGTCGCCTACAATCCGTATTTCTGGGGACTCTGGTCGTTCAGCCGCAACAAGTCCGCGGCGAAGGTTCTGTTGGAATATCTTTGCCAGCGCGAACAGGTGGAGGAGCGCACCAACGCGGTATCGGGCTTTGACATTCCGCCGTTCGACAGCATGCTGGACTTCACCATCTGGAACGAGGTCGAGCCGCCGCGTGGCACGGTGTATCACTATCCGATCCGCCCGTCGCACCACGCGCATCCGCACGTCGCCGGCACACCGGCGGCGCCGGACATTGCCATGCAGATCTACAGTCGCGGCACGCAGCCCGCCATGTTGGGCAAGCTGCTCAGCGGCCAGTCGATCCCGCAGGTGATCGCCTGGGCGGAAGAGGAGTTGGCCGGCTTCGTTCGCTGAAGGAGCTTCCTCGATGATTACTGCTCTCGAAATTACGTCGCGTGCCCCCTTCGTCGGCGGTGCTTCGTTCGGCAACGTGGGTGCGTACGAGCGGCTGGATGGTGTCGCGATCGGGGAGACCGACCCCACGCATCTCGGCAACGCCGGCATTGTCAACATCGACAAGGCTCCGCGCAATGCAAAGGGCTGCGTCGAGTACCGCAGCGACATCTGCATTCTGCGCCCGGCCAATCCGGAGCACGGCAATGGCCGCATCCTGTACGAGGTGAACAACCGCGGCCGCATCATGCTGTTCGCCAATCTGTGCGCCGGCAAGGTTGGCAACCGGCCGCAAACGGCGGCCGACCTCGGCAATGCCCTGCCGTTGCGGCGCGGCTTCACGCTGGTTTGGTCCGGATGGGACCCCGGTGCGCCGCGCACCAACGGTGGCCTCGGCCTGGATGCGCCAGTCGCATCGAACAACGGCGCGCCGATCGTGCGGCGCATCCGCGAAGAATTCATTTCCGGCACGCGGGGTGGAGTGCTGGAACGCTTCCGCCTGTCTTACGAGACGGCGAGTCTGGACCCGAAGGACGCGCGACTAACCGTGCGGCGAACACAGACAGCGCCGCGGCACGAGGTTTCGGCGTGGCGATTCGTCGACGTGCGCACGGTGCAGCTGCTGCCGGAGGGCACGCTGCCGGAGCCCGGCTCGATCTACGAACTCCATTACCAGGCGACGAAGCCGGGTGTCCTGGGCATCGGGTTTGCCGCGACGCGCGACCTTGTGAGCCACCTGCGTCACGCGGCGGCAGGGCGAGACCTGCTCGGTCGCGCGATGGAGCATGCGGTGGCGTTTGGTATCTCCCAGGCCGGACGCTATCTGCGCGACCACATTGCACAAGGCTTCAACCGTGACGAGGACGGAGCGCGCGTATTCGACGGCGTGTTCACCCATGTCGCAGGCATCGGGCGGGTCTTCCACAACACCGAGTTCGGTCAGCCCGCGCGCACGCGGACCTGGCATGAGGACCACGACTTTCCCGAGGTGCAATTCCCGTTCTCGTCTGCCACGCTCGACGATCCGATCGGTGGCGGTACCGGTGCTGTGCTGCGCGGCGACGACAGCGATCCCAAGTTGATCGAGACAAACACCTCGACCGAATACTGGCAGAAGGGTGCGTCGCTGTTGCACACCGATCCGGGCGGGACCCGTGACGTGGCACTGCCGGCGAATGTGCGCGGTTACTATCTGCCGGGCACGCAGCACGGCGGCAAGGCCGGGATGCCGCGCGATCCGGGTCCATGCACCAATCCGCGCAACTGGCACGATCCGATGCCGGCCATCCGCGCGCTGCTGATCGCTTTGGATGAGTGGGTGGCGAATGGACGCGAGCCGCCACCGTCGCGCCTGCCGCGCATCGACGATGGTACGTTGGTGCGCGCGGAGTCCGTTGCATGGCCGAAGCTGTCCACGCTGGTGCCGCCGCGCGCGGCCAACGACGTCGTGCCGCTTGATGACTGGACTAATCCAAAGCCGCCGGCACGCGCCTGGCGCGCTCTGGTGCCGCAGGTGGATACGGACGGCAACGAGGTGGCGGGCATCAGGCTCCCGGACATCGCGGTTCCGCGCGGCACGTTCACCGGGTTGGAATCTCTACAAGGCGCCGCTGCCGGCAGGCGAATTGGCAGATCGCGACGGCACGTACCTGGCGTTCGCCGCGACACCGGGCGAACGCGAACAGGCGGCCGATCCACGCCCATCGCTTGTGGAACGTTATCCGAACCACGAAGCGTATTTCGCGCGTGTAAGTAGTGTGATCGATGCGCTACGACGCGACAGGCTGCTGTTGGACGAGGACGCCGAAGCCTATCTGGTGCGTGCTCGCGACTAGCCAACCTACTCCCGGGTTGGTCACACCAGCCGTCCCCAATCGTCATGGCCGGGCTTGACCCGGCCATCCATACCAGCACTCTGCCGGCGGAGATGGCCGGGTCACGCCCGGCCATGACGATTGGAATTGTCCACGCCTCATTTCCGCTGATTGATAAAAGGGCCCGCTTCAGTGCCCTGTGTGGATCGCGCCCGCCACGTAGTTCTTGCGCGGGAATTCCTCCCAGTACTGCCGCAGCCCTTTCCCCGCGCGATCGTGGTATGGCCGCGCCTTTAGCCGTGTCACGTCGATGTCGATGCCATGGCCAGGCGTTGTCGGCAGCTCGACAAAGCTGTCCTTCACGGTCAATGGCTTCACCGCGATCTCGTCGCAGGCCGGCCAGAGATTCACAAAGAACTCGGCGATCCAGAAGTTTGGAATCATCGCCGACAACTGGACCGTCGCCGCAGCGCCAACCAGCGTGCTGTTGTAGTTGTGCGGCGCGATCGCCACGGCGTGCGGCTGCGCCATCGCAGCGATGTCAAGCATGGCGCTGATGCCGCCGCAGTTGCAGATATCCGGGTTCAGAATGTCGGCGGCGCGTGCTGCCAGCGCAGCAGCGAAAGCCTCCTTGGAATAGATCGCCTCGCCCGTCACGATCGGGATCGGCACATTGCGCCGCACCTCGGCGACCAGTTCGATGTTGTCGCACAGGCACGGCTCTTCGTACCAGCCAACATCGAATTCCGCGATCCGTTTGCCGATGCGGATCGCATGCATCGGCGCGAGCCTGCGATGCACCTCGACCAGCAGGCCAAAATCCGGACCCAGCGCCTGACGCATCGCGCGGACATAGCGCACCACATGCTCCTCGTCCTCGCGATGGATCCAACTGCGCCATGCGCCCGGGAACGGGTCCCATTTCAGCGCGGTGAAGCCCATCTCCTTCACCTTCAATGCGCGCTCGATGTTGGCCTCGATCGACTCGGATCCGTTCGACCAGCCGTTGGCGTACACCCGCACCCGTTCGCGCGACGCTCCGCCCAGCATGTTGTACAACGGCAGGCCGGCGTGCTTTGACACGATGTCCCACATCGCGATCTCGAGCGCGCTCCATGCCGACAGCAGATCGAGCGATGCACGGCGGATCGCGAAGTCGTCGAACATGATCTGCGCCGTGTGGCGGATGTTGAACGGGCTGCGGCCGATCACGTGCTTCGCCATCGCCTGCAGGCACTGCTCGATGACGGGCTCCTTGCCCAGCGTCACATAGGCCTCGCCCCAGCCGTGCAGCCCGTCATCGGTCTCGACGCGGCAGAACAACAGGTTCTTGGCGGTCCCGGGATCGAACAGGAACGTCTCGACGCGTGCGATCTTCATGACTGGCCTCCGTTTCCTACCCGGCGCATGGTTGCAGTCGAGCTTACGCGCCGACCGCGAGACCGGCAACGCACGGGGGAAACCATGCAGTTCGAACAGATCATCTACGAGGTGAAGAACACAACGGCCATCGTCACGCTCAATCGGCCGGAGAAGCGCAACGCACTCAGTGCGCAGATCCTGCGGGAACTGTCCGCGGCACTGCTTGAAGCCGATGAACACAACGCGGTGCATTGCGCCGTGCTGCGCGGCGCCGGCCCGCATTTCTGCGCCGGCGCCGATCTCAGCGAGTACCTCGTCGGGCCGGGGCGAGGCCTATCGCGGCCGGCAGGAGATCGACGACGACGTGTGGCGACTGGAACAGGGCCAGCGCCTGCGATTGACGTTATTCGATATGCACAAGCCGGTGATTGCCCAGGTTCACGGCACCTGCATCGGTATCGGCACGGACCTCGCGTGGCTGTGCGACATGGTGCTGGTAGCCGATGACGCGCGCATCGGTTTTCCGCCGGTGCGCGACCTGGGAACGCCGCCGGGGAGCATGTGGCTCTATCATTGCGGCCCGCAGTGGGCGAAGCGGCTGCTGCTGACCGGCGACAGTGTGACCGGAGCCGATGCGGCCTCGATCGGTCTGGCACTCAAGTCTGTGCCGGCTGATCAACTGGAAGCCGAGGTGATGCGTCTGGCCGAACGGATGGGTCTGGTTGATCCGCATCTGCTGTCAGCCAACAAGCGGCTGGTAAATCTCGGACTGGAGCTGATGGGCGCCCGCACCATGCAGCGTATCGGGGCAGAGATCGACGCGCGGGGTCATCTCGCACCAAAGGCGCGCGCGTTCCGCGAGACGATGCGCGAACACGGGGTGAAGTTTGCCTTCCAGAAGCGTGACGCCGCATTCGGCAAGGGCTATGCGGCCGTTCACGGACCTGATCCCCAATAGAACCTATTCATCGCCACTGAAAATAGCGACGAGAGCGTCTGTCTCTCTCTCTCCCGTCATGACCGGCCTTGTGGCAGCCGTCCACGACCTACGTGCACGCACATAACAAAGACGTGGGTGGCCGGCACAAGGCCGGCCATGACAGCTTGGGAACAACCACAACGGTGCGGCGACGCGCCGGATCGCCGTCGGTCAGGCTGCGACGGTGCGGAGCGAAGTGAGTGCCGCTCCCAGCCACGCGCTTGTCGTCCACAGCAGGAACAGCAGCGCGTAGGCGCGTGTCGTCAGCGGCGGGAGTGGCTGGTCGTCGCCGAGCGCCACGCCGCCATTCAGCGCCAACGCCGTCAGTGGGACAAAGACCAGGAAGCTTGCCACGCTCGCGATCATCAATGCAGCGATGCAGACAGACCAATCGTACACCAGGCCCGGTGCACAAGCGGCCAGAACAAAGGGCAGACCAAGCAGCCTGCCTTCGGTGTGACGTAGCGATGGCCAGGCCAGATCGCGGGTCGCATGCAGCAATTGGCGCATTGTCAGCTCCTGAGATCGGGGGCCAGATCGGCGTGGAATGTGTTGCCGGCAGTGGTTCGGCGCACGTGCTCGGCGCGGATCACATAATCGCCGAACCGCTCGCCATCGGATCGCCGTTCCGCGTATTCGCGCAGCAGTGGCGCCAGCGCCTCGACGATCGCGTCGTCATCGACGTCCTTGCGATACAGCTTGTTGAGCCGCGTGCCGTCAAACGCGCCGCCAAGGTAGAGGTTGTAGAGTCCCGGTGCGCGCCCCACGAGCGCGATCTCGGACAGGTAAGGACGCGCGCAGCCATTGGGGCATCCGGTCATGCGGATGGTGATATCGTCCTGCGCCAGTCCAAGCCGCTCCAACTCGTCCTCGAGCCGGGTCAAAAGTGACGGCAGGTAGCGTTCGCTTTCCGCCAGCGCGAGGCCGCAGGTCGGCAGCGCGACGCAGGCCAGTGAATTGCGGCGCAATCCGCTGATCGGCGCGCCCAGCCCATGCTCCTCGAGCAACGCCGCGACCGCACTGCGCCGCTCCGCCGGTATGTCGGCAAGAACGAGATTCTGGTTCGGCGTGATGATGAACCGGCCGACACCCAGTTCGGCGATCGCGTGCAGTCCGCTGAGCAGCCGGTGCTCCGCCACATCGCGCACGCGGCCGTTCTCGACGAACAGCGTGTAGTGCCACGCGCCATTGTCGCCCTCGGTCCAGCCGATACGGTCGCCGTTGTCGGTGAAGGCGAACGCACGGGCGCGCGACAAACGAAAGCCCAAACGTCGCTCCAGTTCCTCGCTGAACTGCTGCAGGCCGATGCGCTCGATCGTGTATTTGAGCCGTGCATGCTTGCGGTCCGAGCGGTCGCCGAAATCGCGCTGCACGGTCACCACCTTCTCGGCGACATCCAACACCTGGTCGGGCGTGCAGAATCCGATCACATCGCCGGTGCGGGGGAACGTGTCCGGCTCGCCGTGCGTCATCCCCATGCCGCCGCCGATGACCACGTTGTAGCCGACGATGCGCCCGGCTTCTTCGATCGCGATGAAGCCGAGATCGTGGGCAAACACGTCCACGTCGTTGTGTGGCGGCAGGGCCACGGCGATCTTGAACTTCCGCGGCATGTAGGTGCGGCCGTAGATGGGTTCGTCTTCCTCCTCGCCGCCGGACATTTTCTCGCCGTCGATCCAGATCTCGTGCCAGGCGCGGCTCTTCGGCAACAGATGCGTGCCGATCGCCTGTGCGAGTTCGGCAATCTCGGCATGCGCACGGCCTTCCCACGGATTCGCCGTCGCGATGACGTTGCGGTTCACGTCGCCGCAGGCGGCGATGGTGTCGAGCATCGCGTCGTTCATCGCCTGGATTGCCAGGCGCAGGTTGCTCTTGATGATGCCGTGGAACTGGATCGTCTGGCGCGTGGTCAGCCGCAGCGTGCCGTTGCCGCGTTCGCGCGCGATGGTTTCGGCCGCCAGCCATTGCTGTGGTGTCAGGACACCGCCCGGCACGCGCATCCTTGCCATGAAGATGAACGCCTTCTCCATCTTCTTGCGCCCACGTTCCGCGCGCAGGTCACGGTCATCCTGCACGTAGATGCCATGGAACTTTGTCAGCTGCTGGTCATCGTCCGACAACGCGCCGGTTTCGACGCGCTGCAGCCCTTCGGCGATCGTGCCGCGCAGGAAGCGGCTGTTCTCCTTGATCGCCTCGTTGGGAGAAGGTCGAGGGGCTTCAGTAGACATCGCGCAGGTACCTTCCCTCGCGTCGCAGCGTGTCGAGCGCTGCAATCCCGTCCTTGCCGCTCTGATCGGCAATGATGCGCTGCAACGTGGCGTGCACGTCCTTCGCCATGGCGTTTGCGTCACCGCACACGTAGATCGTGGCGCCGTCCTGCACCCATCCGTACAGCTCGCGTCGCGCATCCCACAATGCGTGCTGCACGTAGCGCTTCTCCGGCTGGTCGCGCGAGAAGGCGACATCCAGCCGCGTCAGCACGCCGCGCTTCAGCAGGTCCTGCCATTCCAACTGGTACAGGAAGTCGTGCGTATAGTTGCGGTGGCCGAAGACCAGCCAGTTCTTGCCCTTGCCGCCCAAAACATCGCGCTCCTGCATGAAGGCGCGGAACGGAGCGACGCCGGTGCCCGGACCGATCATGATGATCGGCCGCTCGGGATCCGCCGGCAGCCTGAAATGCGGATTTGGTTTGACGAACACCTTCAGCCGATCGCCGGTCTTGCGACGGTCCGCGACGTCGACCGACGCGACGCCATTGCGCGCGCGGCCATGCGTCTCGTAGCGCACCGCCGCAACCAACAGATGCGCCTCGTCCGGCACGGCCTTCAGGCTGGATGCAACCGAGTAGTAGCGCGGCGGCAAAGGCCGCAGCAGCGACGTAAGCTGCTCCGCACTCAGCCGGTGCGGCGCCGCCTCGAGCAGGTCGATCACCTGGCGTCCCTCGACGAAAGCCGCATCGGCTGCCAACGATGCGTCGCCGGTCAGCCGGGAATAGTCCTCGACCTGCTTGCGCGTCAGCGTGGTGATGTCGAACCGCTCCGACAGCGCTGCATGCAATGCCGTATCGCCCGCAAGGCCCGACGCCGCCATCACCGCATCGACCAGCGCCGGGTCGTTGCTCGGCAGGAAGCCCAGCGAATCGCCCGGCTCATACGCGATGCCGGCGCCCTCGAGCGACAGTTCCACGTGCCAGGTCTCGGACGAGGACCGGCTGCCGCTGAGCTTGATGCGCTCGGTGATCTCGGCCTCGAACGGGCGGGTCCGGCTGTAGGCGCTGGCCTCGGCCGGAGCGCGGGCGAAGTCCACATGGATGACCGCGGATTCCGCGTCCGGCTCGCCAAGTTCGGCCTTCAGCTGCGTCAGTGTCCCGCCGATCCACGCATTGGCCGGCGTCTCGTAGTCGAGATCGCAGTCGATCCGATCGGCCACCCGTCGTCGCGCCGAGTGCGGCAAAGCGTTCGTCGAACAGCCGGCCGGTCTCGCAGAACTTCGCATAGGCGCGATCGCCCAGCGCCAGCACGGCATAGCGAACGCCTTCCAGCCGCGGCGCATCGTCGGCCATCAGCGCGGCATGGAAATCGATTGCCCGTTGCGGCGGATCGCCCTCGCCCCAGGTGCTGGCGATCACCAGCAGGTTCTGCACGCCGGCGATCTGCGCGGGCGTGGCATCCGCCATGTCGAGCACGCGCGCGGCGAAGCCGAGCTTCCCGGCCGCCTTGCGCGCCGCGTCGGCGAGCGCTTCGGCGTTGCCGGATTCCGTGCCGAACAGGATGGTGAGCGGCGCACGTCGTGCCGGCGGCGCGGCGGCAGCCGGCTGCGGTCCGGTTGCTGCCTGGTAGCCCGCCAGGAAGCCACTCAGCCAGGTTCTTTGTTCGGCGTTGGTCGCGGACATGATGCGGTTCAGGGCGGTGATCTGGTCGGCCGGGAAGGGCGCGGTCTCCGGCAGCATTGGCAGGCTTGGCATGGTCTTCTCCCTCAGGCCGTCGCGCGGCTCGATGTGGGCGCGCAGGACATCGGTGCGGCGTCCTGCCACGCGGCGATCAGCGGCCGTAGGGCGACGACCGGGCCCACGACGATCAGCGTCGGTGCGTCGCGTGGAATGTCGGCGGAAGCGGCCTCCGCCTGCGCCAGTGTGGTGACGACGACGCGCTGGCGTGGCGTGGTCGCGTCGGTGATGAAGGCGACCGGCTCCTCGGCTTTGCGGCCTGCCGCGCGCAGGCGTGCCGCGATCACGCCGATCCGCCGAAGCGCCATGTACAGGACCAGTACGTCGGCGCCGCGTGCCAGCGCGTCCCAGTCGAGATCGGCGGGCAATTCGCCGCTGGCGTCGTGTCCGGTGGCGAATGCCACGCTATGCGCGAGGCCGCGATGCGTGGTCGGAATCCCGGCGGCGGCCGTGCCACCGATGCCCGCGCTGACCCCAGGGACGATGCGGAACCGCACGCCCGCCGCCGCCAGCGCCAGCGCCTCCTCCGTGCCTCGGCCGAACACCAGTGGGTCGCCGCCCTTCAGCCGCACCACGCGATGGCCGTCCCGCGCCAGGCGGATCAGACGCTCGTTGATCCGGAGTTGCGGCGTCCGGACACCCCCGGCGCGCTTGCCGACCGGCTCCAGACGTGCCTGCGGCGCAAGCGCCAGAATGTCCGGCGACACCAGCGCGTCATGCAGCACAACGTCCGCCTCGGCCAGCGCGTGCGCGGCATGCAGCGTCAGCAGCCCGGGATCGCCGGGGCCGGCGCCCACGAGCCACACGGTGCCGGGCTCGAAGACCGGTGCCGTCGAGCCGGGCGGATGCAGTGCCCAGGGCAGGGGTCATGCCAGCCACCCATTCGCCTGCAGCAGCGCGTCGGTCAGGGCGGTCACCTCGGTCGGGTTCCGTCCGTCCTGGCGCCAGGCCGCGCGATGACCGCGGAGCTGTGCGAGCCGCTCGCCCCACTCCGGCCCGTACTCGGCGGCCAGCCGTGCCCGGATACGGGCGGCGAGGCCAGGACTGGCGCCGCCCGTGGAGACGGTCAGCAGCAGGTCGCCGTGGCGGACCTCGGCCACGCTATGGAAATCGCACAGCGCGGGCCGGTCCTCGACATTCACCAGCACCCGCTCCGACCGCGCCGACGCGGCGAGTTCGGCGGCACGATCATCGGGCAGACCGGCGATCCACAGGGCGCGCAGTGCCGCCAGATCCGCCCGCGCGGGCAGGACGTCCCGCAACGCATGACCTGCGGAGTGTGTCAGGTCCGGATCCGGCTGGTCGGAGAACAGCAGCAGATTGCGCGCGCCGCCGGAACGCAACGCGAGGAATCGGCGCAACGCAACCGCCCCGCGGCCGGCAACCGCGATCGGCAGCGCCGCCGGATCGAGCGCGACGGGGATCACCGTCGCCTCTCGGTTCGCAATCTCGAGAAAGAAGACCTCGTCGGCCATCGAAAACCCTGCCCCCTGCTGCGCCCCGGATCACCGAATATAGGGTGATCCGGGGAGAAACAGAGAAGGATTTCCTCAGAAATTCAAGCTAGACGGCCGAAAAAGTAGAATCTTCTCTACGCGCCGGGCGGCGGGGGTAGAAGCACGCGTTCCGCTGCCAGAAGCAGCATGAGCGTCCCGCGCCGCGCTGAGCGGCTACTTCACCAGTCCGGGCTCCGGGACCTTTGCCCTCCGAGACGCCGGCATCCCTCCTCGCGGATGGCCGCCAAGGCCGGCCATGACGATGGCCGCGCGCGATACATCGCACCTGCAGGCCGGCCATGACGATGGGGGGCCGCAGCGCCGACTACTTCACCAATGCGGGTTTGGCACCTCGCCATCCGGGACGCTGCATCACTTCCTCCGCAAACGTGGATGGCCGGCACAAGGCCGGCCATGACGATGGGGGGCCGCAGCGCCGACTACTTCACCAATGCGGGTTTGGCACCTTCGCCATCCGGGACGCTGGCATCACTTCCTCTGCGAAGCCGTGGATGGCCGGCACCAGGCCGGCCATGACGATGAGGGCCGCCAAAACGGCGCGACTACTTCACCAGCGCGGGCTCGGGCACCTTCGCCTTCCGGAACGCCGGCATCACCTCCTCCGCGAAGCGCTGCAACTGCTCCAGCGCCTCCGACTTCGGCACGCCGACCGACAGGCTCACCGACACGCGGTCCAGCGCCGGATATTTTTCCTCCAGCGTCTTCAGGTGATCGATGACCTCGCTGGCCGAGCCGGTCAGGAAGCCGCCGGCAGCCACCGCGTCCTCGATCCGCGGCAGCTTTGCCGTGGGCGCCCGCTTCGGATCGCGCATGATCTCGATCTGCTCGTCGGTCATCGCCCGCACCAGGCGCAGTTCGCCGAACATCTTCATGTTTTCTTCGTAGTATTTCGCCGCCTTGCGGATGCCCTGCTCCTTGCTGTCGGCCATGTAGAAGTGGAACCCGAAGCACAGGCGCTCGCCGAGCTCGATGTGTTTGCCCATTTTGGCATGCGCCTCCTGCCAGCCGAGCACGACCTTGTGCATCGCGCCGCCTTCGGCCGAGCCGCCGCCCACCATGCCCTGGATGCCGTGCTTGGCCATGAACTCCAGGGCGCGCGCCGAGCCGCCCTGGATCGGCTGCCAGGTCTCCACCGGCAGGCGCAGCGGGCGCGGCACCAGCGTCAGTTCCTTCAG
Source organism: uncultured Alphaproteobacteria bacterium (assembly GCA_963780095.1). Lineage (GTDB taxonomy): Bacteria > Pseudomonadota > Alphaproteobacteria > Acetobacterales > Acetobacteraceae > JAMXLO01. The sequence goes on along the minus strand of CAWABH010000052.1, from coordinate 5,180 downwards.
CGTGTAGCCGCGATACGGCACCTCGGGCGGCAGCGTGTAGTGCTTGCCCTTGTGGGAGAACGACTCGTTGTTGAACGCCTTGAAGATGATGTCGGTCTGCTCTTCGTACAGCTCGCGGTTGGCCGCCTGATCGATCAGGGGCGAACCGAAGGTCTCCACCTCACGCGTGTGATAACCGCGGCCGAGGCCGAAGATCACCCGCCCGTTGCTGAGGATGTCCGCCATCGCATAGTCCTCGGCCAGGCGCAGCGGATGCCACATCGGCGTGATGTTGAAGCCGCAGCCGATCTTCAGGTTCTTCGTCACGTGCGTGAGGTGCAGCGCCATCAGCAGCACGTTTGGAATGCATTCGGTGCCCTCGCGCTGGAAGTGGTGTTCCGCCATCCAGAACGCGTTGTAGCCGAGGCCGTCCATGAGGACTGCCATGGATTGCGCCTTGTCGAGCGCGGTGGCGAGATGCGCGTTGTCGTAGCGCCGGTCGTTGATCGGCGTGCCGGCATAGCCGACGTTGTCCAGATCGACGTGGCCCGCGTAGAGGCTGTCGAATTTCGTGATCATGTCGTTGTCCTCCGGGTACTTGCCGCCATGGTAGTGCAAGGATCACGCTTGGCAACCTGACGTGAGCTGCCCCGGAGAACCGTCGATGCCTGAGTTGCCGGATGTCGAGATATTCAAGCGCCTGGTCGAGCAGCACTGCATCGGTCGCGTCGTTGCGCGCACGGATATTGCCGGATCCGGGCAGCCTGGAGGCCGCAACCGCCGTGGGCTTGCAGAGGCGGCTGAAGGGCACGCGCCTTGCGTCATGCCGACGGCACGGCAAGGTCCTGTTTGTCGGCTTTGACGATGCCGGCACGCTTGCCATGCACTTCGGCACCAATGGCTCGTTGCAACACGTTCCGCGTGACGCGGAGGAGCCGTCCTATGTTCGCATTCAGTTCGAGTTCGCCGAGGGTGACAGGCTCGCCTATATCAATCCGCGGCGCATCGGTCGTGTAAGCGCGACTGACAGTGCCGCGACATTCATCGCCGATCAGCAGCTTGGTCCTGACGTGCTCGATCCGGCGTTCGACGAAAAGGCGTTTGTCGCGACGATTGCCAACCGCAGACAGGCGATCAAGGCGGTCCTGATGGATCAGGCGCGAATGGCCGGATATCGGCAACATCTACGCCGACGAAATCCTGTTCCAGGCAAGGCTGCATCCCGCCATTGCCGCGAACAGCCTCGATGCGGGCATGCGGCATCGTCTGTTCGCTGCGATGAAGCATGCTCTGCAGACAGCGATCGACTGCGGCGCCGGCGCCGAGAACTTCACCGATCGGCTGCCGAAGGGGTTCCTGCTGCCCGAGCGTCACGCCGGTGGTCATTGCCCGCGTTGCGGCACGCCGCTGATGATCGACAAGCGCGGCGGCCGCACGAGCTACCATTGTCCGAAGTGCCAGCCCGAACCCACCGGCTGATCCGCTTTATCGGCATGGCTGCTTGTTCGCGCTGCCGCTTGGATCGGCGATCGCTCGAAATTTCGTCGTTGGAATCGAACGGTTCCTATCGAGTGCCGATCCGTAGCAGGCATTCGTCTATCGGCATGAAGCAGATGCCCGCCGCACCGTGCCGGATGCCCAACGACCTGCGATTTCCTCGTGTGGGCGGATGTCGGTCAACACGGTCAGGCGGCCCGATGTAGTATTATCGTTCTGCGTCTCTCCCCACCCGTTCGAACGTGTCCGCCGCAACCTGGACAATCTCGCCGTTTCCCGGAAATCCCGTGCCGAAGTTCGAAATGTAGAGGGCGCCATCCGGACCGAAGGTCATCGCGGTCGGCAGCGTTAGACCGGTCACGACATCCTCCACGGAGCCGGACGGGTCCAGCCGAACGACCTTTCCGTTTCCCGCAATTTGCCCCGTCAAAAGCGCACCAAGAGGCGTCGTCAATTGCAGCACATAGAGCTGATCGTGATGGTACGACAACCCGACGATCGCGGTGAACCCGGCAGTCGAATCCAGAATCTTGCCTTCACGCGATATGTCGAGAACCTTCGAGGTTCCCGCCGCGCTGGTGAAGTTCCCGAGATTTCCCACCTCGAATTTGCCATGATGGAAGGTAATGGCGGTCGGCACGATGTGACCTTGAGAGGCAGAAATGTCGATCAACTGGCGAACAGCGCCATCGCGATCGACTTCGATCACCTGACCATGGTTCGGCCCGACGACGTACAACTTCTTCCTCACCGCTATCATGCTGTAGAAGGTTTCGTCCGGTTCGAAGTCGGCCGGCTGAATGTTTGCTGCGGGATGCGTCATGACGAACTCGCTCAGGTCGGCAACCTGAGTCCATGTCCCTGCGTCCCGGTCGACCTTGATGACCGATGCGGGCGTGTCAGGGTTTCCGTGGGAGCATCCGCCGCCCGCTATAAGCGCATAGAGCCTACCGTCGATGAACTCGATATCGGCAACACCATCCGAGGTCGTTTCATTCGGCGGAGGATTGTTCGTAGAGGGCAGATGGTCCACCACGATGCTTCGCGTGCCGTCCGGTCGGATCATCGATATCCGGGCAGTCGGGCCCCCGCTGTATGGACCGAACGGCGCCGGGACCTGTGTGCAGAGACCGACCGTGGTGTTGGGGCCGCCTACTCCCGCCTCGGCGACGTAGAGATTCCCGTCCGGACCAAATCTGAGACCGCGCGGACCATCCAGTCCCCCGGCGATCACGGTGAAATTGCTCGTTTCGGCGGCCGCGCCGCCTGAGATGGCAACCGACAAGGCGCCAACGCAGGCCATAGCGAGTATTCGATTCATTTTGAGTTCCTCCCAGATCTCGGTTCCTCTGCCCTGCTTCCGACTGATAGATCGAAACAGTGCTGAAGTCTGATCGCCGTTGTTCTATGGTGCCGTTGCTGCGCCTTGAGAAACACCAGGGCCCGGTTAAGGCGCCACGTGCTGACACCAAAGCGTTGCAAAAAGCTACAAAGCGATCTTAAATCCGCGATATTGCCTTCGCCGGAAGACGTGTCAGGAGGGGCCGGAATGTTGCGGCTCCCAACCTTAGGGGGGCCTGCCGTGAGTTCCAGTGCACCGGCTGATGTCTTTCATTTCGGAGGCTTTCTGCTCGACCCGCGCGGCGGCGGCCTTTTTCTGATCGACGATTGCGGTGCCCGCATACCGGTGCAAATCGGGTCGCGGGCGCTTGATGTGCTTTCGGTGCTGGTCGGACGGCGCGGTGAGCTCGTCTCCAAACATGAGATCATGGACGCGGTGTGGCCGGGCACCGCCGTGGAAGACGGCAACCTGACCGTGCAGATTTCGGCTCTGCGTCGCGTGCTCGACCGAGACCGGCCCGCAGGAAGCTGCATCCAGACGGTGCCGGCACGCGGGTACCGGCTCGTCACGCCGGTGCGCCTGGCCAGTGGACACTCGGACGCCGGAACGGCGATGCCGCACCACATGGGCATGCAGGAGGATACGCAGCGTGCTCCCCGCCTCTCGATCGTCGTCCTGCCGTTCCAGAACCTGAGCGGCAATCCCAAGGAAGACTATCTTGGCGACGCCATTACGGATGATCTGACCGGCGAGCTGTCGCGCATCCCAGGTGCCTTCATCGTCGCGCGCGCTTCCGCCTATGCCTGCAGGCACAAGGCAGAGGACATCAGGAAAATCGGCACCGAGCTCGGTGTACGCTACGCGGTCGAAGGCAGCGTGCGCCGGATCGGCGCAATCCTGCGGGTCAACGCCCAGTTGGTTTCGGCCGAAACCGGAGCAAATCTCTGGTCGGACCGTTTCGATGCAGAGATTGCGAATCTTGCGGCCTGCCAAGAAGCGATCGTCTGCCGGATCGGGTCTGCGCTCGGCATCGAGGTGGTCGATGTCGAAAGTAAGCGCAGTGTGCGTGAGCGGCCAACCAACCCGGATGCATTTGACCTCGTCCTCCGGGCAATATCGCTACAAAATCAGCCATTCAGCATGCAGCGCAACGAGGCAACCCGGTCGCTGTACGAACAGGCGCTGGTGATCGATCCCACGTCGCTCCGTGCCATGCTGGGTCTGTTCCGCGTCCTGGTGAACCAGTTCAATGACCGTCTGTATTGGATAGACGGGGACACCCAGCAACGCGTCATCAGTCTTCATGCACACGCTCAATCCATTGCACCACACGACGAGGGCGTCCTAACATGCACTGTTCGACTCCTCGAGGTCCAGGAGAAATGGCAGCAATTGTTGGTTGCTGCCCAAAACCTGATCGACAACTACCCGAACAGCGTTTTCGGTTATCTTTATCTGGCGCGCGGCAAAATAGCCACCGGGGACGCAGAGGAAGCGCTCCCCTTGCTGGCAAGGACGATCGAACTCAATCCACGCGATCAATATCTGTGGGACCGGTACTGGCGCATGGGCTTTGCCCTGCAACTTACAGGCCGCTACGAAGACTCGATCACGTGGCACCGACGCGCGCTTTCTGTCTACCCTGACGCACCACCTTATTTCCATTCCGAAAGGTTGCGTCAAATGGCGTCCGCCTGGGCGCTCGGCGATCATATCGAAGAAGCGCGCCGTGCAATCGTCGAAGCGAACCGGATGTGGCCATTGGCCACAGTGCGCTCCTGTTCACCGCGGAATCCATGGAGCAAGGCACTGGTCGCACAGATGCGGCGTTACCAGGAAGGGCTTCGCATCGCCGGACTACGCGATCATGCGGAGGAAGATTCCGACTTCGGCGTGGTCCCGGACGATATGCTGCGCTCGGACCTCGCCGGCTTCACTCCCAGGACGGTGGCAGGCGGGAGCACAATTGGGACCAGGGCATTCCAGTCTGTCCGCAACGAGCAAAGTCCTGTCGTCATTGATACAACCTTGAGTTTCTGGGGATGCTCAATCCCGGGCGCCATCGGACTCAGGCACGCAGGGATAGGCGGAAGCTTTACGGATGGAACCCAGGACCGCCTCAGTCACAAAATCCGCACGTTGACCGGCGGCGATCTTGATCGATCGATTGTAGCGGTCGGCTGTAATTCGGAACGCTTCGACGGGCACAACCTTGCGCTACGCCTCGCTGCGCTCGGCTATAGGAACATCTACTGGTATCGCGGTGGCCGGGAAGCATGGGAAGCGAAAGGACTGCCCGAGACCGGGCTGAACGTCGAAGAGTGGTAACCGTTCGCAGCCGGACAAGGAGTGCGTGGGCCAC